>NZ_AP022316.1:0-1707579 GCF_009938265.1 Burkholderia sp. THE68 | reverse complement strand
GCGATGGTCAGGGTCGATGTTGCGAGCAAGGATACCGACAGGGGTGAACCGCGTCTATAGGGGCGGCTTCACCGTACTGGGGTGATGTCGGGCGAGTCGTCCAGACTCACTGCGGTGCGTTCCCGTAAACTCTCACCACTCACCCGTCGCGTCCATCTCATTTATTCAGCGCCCGTGCGGGTAAACGGATTGCACGAGTTTTGGCCCCGATCGTGATGATCCAACGCGGCTCCCGAAGAGTCTCACCTAAAAAAAATTTCGCTGGCTCGACGAGATGTGGCGCGTGAGATACAGCGCCAAAGCGGACGAAAATCGCGGGAGCCGAAGCTTCTGCGGTGCAAATCGGGCAACGCGCCGTCTCACTTGTCATCGGCAAACCGGGGAAATCCCGGAAAGTCTCACCCGAAGTCATTCAAAAGCACTCAGAACCCTATTCGGCGCGCCTACGTGCATGCGTCCGCTCAGTATCTCGAGTCCCGCAAAGCCTCACCTTTGTCGGTTTTACGGACAATTGATTGCCTCCCGCAAAGCCTCACCTTAACTCTCGAAAAGATTCACCACTCCATGCGAACGCCCAAAAAAGCGCTGCCCGCCGGGCACTTATCTCGCTTTCTTCACGACGATCCGAGAAAGACCGATCCCGAAAAATCTCACCATTGACGCTACGCCCGCTGTCGGCTCCGCTCCCGAATTTACTCACCTTTTCTCCAATCGACTCTGCCGGCTCCCGTCCATGTCGCTGTTTTAATTGATATTTCGTTCGCGAATAGCGTGTTTCAACTGCCGACGCTCGGACGGTTGGACGACGCACTTCCCGAACTTGCTCACCTTCTCCTACGGTGCATCGACCACCGATCGGAATCGATAATCCATCCTCCGGCCCCCGAAAACCCTCACTTTTGACCGTAGAGGCTGCCGATTTGGAGTGGAACGACAGCAATGAGTGGCTTTCGTAAAGCAAATCTGGCCGCATCTGCTCCCGCAAAGCCTCACCATTGAGGCCAAACACGGGCAAAACAGGGTGTGATGCCGCTTCGACGCCCGAAAAGCCTCACCTTACACACCGATCTTCTCCCGCGAAGTCTCACCATTCGGCAAAAACGACCTGATACCAGTTCCAAAGCACGGGCGTCAGACCGCCCTGAACATTCTCACCAACAGCCGACGACACGTCTGAAGGATGTTCCCGCCCAGCAATGGCTGGACGGTACAATCCTCCCGAATTCTCTCACCTTGACATTTCTGATGCTTCCCGAACCCGCTCACGATTTCTCCCGTGAGTACTCACCACGTTCCCTGAAGCTCACCACCTGTGTGTCCCGTAGAGTTTCACCATGCTTCCCGGACAAGCTCACCCAATAGCCCGCAAACCCTTACGCACTAAGGGTTCCGCCGGGCGTTAACTGTTTTTTAACAAGGGTTCAAGGGTGTTTACTTCTAATACTCTCAAGCGGTGTCGTATTTCGCAGAAAACAAGGAAAAACACGCGAAACCCGTGAAACACCACTACGAACCTCCAGACGCGCTAAAATCTGCATGAAATCAGAAGCTTGTGAGCATATCCTGAGGATGTTTCACGAAAGGCCTTATGCTCACCAAAGCGAAATCAACAAACGGCGCAAGAACATCCGCAGCACAACACAAAAGCCTTCTGACCGATGAAATCCGTAATGATCATCACGTAAAACGTTATGATTAGTATGTTGAACTGCTCATCAGCTCGTCATGGACCAGCCTATCCGCGATACCCTGCGTCAAGAAATCGAAACGATGCGAGCCTCGGGCGCCCGTCGGCAAGATCTCTCTCAGCACGCCTGCAAACGCCTTTTCTTCGATCTGGGCGTCCGTCCTTCCGTAACGACTGTCCGCGAACTCACGCAAACCGGCAGCGCGAGCGATATTCCTCGAGACATTGAAGCCTTCTGGGCCGGCCTGCGCTCGGCCGTGCGCGTACGCGTCGATGCTGGCGCGATGCCCGAGGCCTTGCAGGAACGCGCCGGCGAGCTTCTGGCGGCACTGTATGACGAGGCTCAAAAGCAAGCGCGCTCTGCCTTGGACGAGGAAAAGTCGCGCCTCGACGCCGCCATCGAGACCGCACGCGCTCAAATTCGCGTCGCGGACGCACGCCGCGAGGCAATCGAGCAGGCGCATCAGCGCGCGGAGGGACGCGCCGAAGCAGGCGCTGCGAGAATTGCAGCACTCGAGGCCGAACTCAAGGCCCTGCGCGCCCAGGGATCGGATGCGCAAGTCGGCTTGCGTGAAGTCATCGCTCGCTGGGAAAAGGAAAACGAGGCGCTATCCGAGCGCTTGCAGCAGGAGCGAGAGTCGGCGGCGCGACTCCGGGACCGTGTCGACGAATTGCAGGACGAACTGCGCCACAACGCCGAGCACTACGCCCAGCAGATCAAGGACGCGGTCAAGGAAGCGGAACGGCGTGTCCATCCGATGCTGGTCGAGCTCGACTCCTTGCGCGGCATGGCGGCCACGTATCAGGCGGGCGCACGCGAGGCGGGTCAGAAAGAATTTGATTTTATTCAACAACTTAGCGCGGCCCGAAGCCGCGCCGATCGCCTCGAGTCCCAGGTGCGTTCCCAGTCCGACGAAATCGACGCACTGGTTCGCGAGCGCGACGCACAGCGCGTTCAGTCCGGAGCCAGCGCGGAGGTTGGTGCGCTGGTTGCATCGCTTGCAGCGGAAGGACGCCTGAGCACCGCCGAGATCGCCGGCCTGGGCACGCAACTAGACGCGCACGTTGTCGCGCCCGGTACCTGTCCGGCGTGCGAACTCGGTGAACTGGAGTTGCAGCGTCACGAAGACGAGTACGAACTCTCCTGCCCGAACTGTGAGCGGACGTCGGGCGCGGTGTCGTCGAAGCTCGCGGCCATCGACGGATTCGTCCGATCCGCTCGCGTCAGTACATCGTGACCGGCGACGCGGCCAACTTGCGATCAAAGGTGAGCGTTTTCGGGATCGTCGATCGGACCCTGCGCGTCGGCATCCTGATTCGCGCTGACGCGCGCCCGAGCGATATCCCGCTCCCGTATTTGCTCACCCATCCATTCCTGCCACGCGCGATGCAGCCGGTGAACCGAGATCATCTGCTGGAATCCGAGCCACTGTCCGACGCGATCGGGGTCTGTTCCGTCCTCGAACAGCTCCGCCGCGTAGGTGTTGCGCAGAGTCTGCGGACTCGCCCGCGCGACGCGCGAAGCGGCAATTCCCGAGGCGGCCACGACCGCGTCGATTGCACGCAGCATCGTCGCCTTGTGCATCGGGCGGCCTGAGGGCGCCGCCGGAAACAGCAGTTCGCCCGCGAGCTCCGCCGTCTTGCGCTCGCTGATCCAGTTGTCGAGCAAGTCGACGGCGAACGGCGCGAGACGCGCCTGCCGGATCAGCAGCGGATTCGAAGCGTCGACGGTGATGTACGGCGCGCCCGCCGCGTAGCAATCGACGTTCAACGGCGCCGCTTCGCCGGTTTTCACGCCGGCGCCCAGAAACACCGCAACCAGCGCCCGGTCGCGCCGCTCGCGCCAGCGCTGTCCGGCCGCAAGCGCGCCAACCGGCGAAAACAGATGCGCGACGAGCAGCGCGCGTTCGTCGTGAGTGAGAAAACCGGTCGGCTCGTTGTCGCGCGCTTTGCGCCACGCGGCGTTGCCATCCTGCGCGATGTACCGCGCCGGGTTCGTCGCCGCCGATTCCACTTCCCGCACGTGATCCAGCACGCGTTCGATCAGCCTCAGGTAGCGCATGCGCTGCGGACGACGAATATCCAGTTGGGCGACGAATTGCTCGATGACGGGGCGCTGCACGGTATGCAAGGTCGCGCGCTTCGCGGCGAGCCACTCGAGAAAATTGCCCCATTGCGCACGATAGACATCCGCCGATGACGCCCGAAACGACTGCTGGGCGAGCCATGCATCGAACGCGGCGTGCGGGTCCGCTTGCCAGTCGGCGCGCTGTTGGTCGAAGAGATCGGAAGTGTTCGGCATGGTGTCGGAAGGCGCGTTACGCGCTGTATTGCACTGCGCACAGGGTCGGGCTTCGAGCGCCTGTCGTCAAGCGATGGCGTTCGCCGAAGTGTCGATAACTGTCTTGCCGGGTGTGCACGTCGTCGCCTACTGTCGTCTATACGGCTTACTTCCACCCGCAAACATGAAGCGCAAAGAGGAGTGAACGATGGCCCGGCAAACCTGGCAGGAACGCCGCGCGAACGGACGCGCCGCGCGCGAGCGCACGCCGCGCAGCGCGCACGAGGCGATCGGCGATGTGGATCGCGATCCCATCGAACTCCTGCGAATGAGCAGCAAAGGCCGCGTCGACGCACTGATTCCATTGCGCTACGGACGCATGCTCGTGTCGCCGTTCACGTTCTACCGTGGCAGCGCGATTGTGCAGGCGCACGATCTGGCGGCGACCCCGGACAGCGGCATCGCCATCCAGATTTGCGGCGATTGCCACTTGTCCAACTTCGGCGGTTTCGCGACGCCCGAGCGTGCGCTCATCTTCGATCTCAACGACTTCGATGAAACCGCGCACGGACCGTGGGAGTGGGATCTGAAGCGCCTCGTCGCCAGCTTCACGATCGCCGGACGCCATTTGGGCCACGGCGATCTCGCCGCCGACGAGTTCGCGTTTTTCGCCGCGCGCAGCTATCAGACGCATCTACGCGAGTACGCCGAAATGAGCGTGCTCGATCTCTGGTACGAGCGCATCACCTTCGATCGCATGTACGACACCGTGCTGAGCGACGACGCCCGGCGGCGCATCAAGCGCGGCATTGAACGCGCGTCGCGTCGCACGCACGAGACGATGCTGCCGAAGCTCGCCGATCGAACCGGCGACACATGGCGTATCCGCGATGCGCCGCCCGCGGTCTTCCACATCCGCGGCAAGCACACGCTGATCGACGGGAACGACACCTGGATGACGCTGAAACGCAGCCGCGAGGAGATTTTCGCGGCGCTGTTGCGCGACTATGTCGCGACGTTGACGCCGGAGCGCGCGCGGCTGCTGGCGCAGTTCACGTTTCAGGATGTCGCGTTCAAGGTCGTCGGCGTGGGCAGTGTCGGCACGCGCTGCCTGGTTTTGTTGCTGACCGACCACCACGACAGGCCGCTCTTCCTGCAAATGAAGGAAGCGTCGACGTCGGTGGTCGCGAGATACGCGAAACATACAAACGAGTCGGAACACGATGGTCAGCGCGTGGTTCACGGACAACGTCTGATGCAGGCGGCCACCGACCCGTTTCTCGGCTGGGCGACGGGCCCGCTCGGGCGCACGCTTTACATCCGCCAGCTGCGCGACATGAAGATTTCCGCTGAGATCGAAACCTACAGCGACGAAGCCTTTCGCGAATACGCCGCGCTGTGCGGCTGGGCCCTCGCGCGCGCCCACGCTAAATCGGGCGGTCTGGCGCTGGAAATTTCAGGCTATATCGGCAACAGCGATCGAATGGCCGAAGCGCTGGTGCGCTACGGACGCGGTTATGCGGACCAGGTGGAAAAGGACTACGAGGTGTTTCGCACGGCGTGTCGCGACGGCAAGCTTCAGGCACGTTCCGATGCGGACATGGCGGCCGACTTCGCGCCCTGATGCTATTCGAATGAATTCGCCTGGAAATAGATGAACCGGGGGCACGCGGGTAGGACCGCGTGCCGGATGCAGGGGAGTCAGTGGGCGGCGATGGCGAGTTGCGGTCGACCGTGTCGGGCGGCACGCTCGTAGGCGTCGACCGCGAAGGCGAACACGGCTGGCAAGGCGTCGGAGCAGGCGACGTCGACTACATCGTCCGTTTCGGGGAAATGAAAGTTATCGGGCCGCGCGAACAATTCGCGTAACGCGGGTTCATGCCGTCCGGCAAAACCCAGGTCCGCCACAGCCTCGGCCTCGATGGCATGCAGCAGCCGCCACGTCAGCGGCACGCCCTGGTCGATGTAACGCCCCGCTACTTGACGCGTGATGCGCTCGAGGTCGCGCACCGCACGGGAGAACTGCTTCCTGCTTAGATTTTCGCCGTTCGACTCCATGATTCACCCCTTCCCACCTGGTCTTATTGTACTGTACAAACATACAGTACTTGTTGCAATGAAAATAGCGTCGCGCTACTCGACCTGGGTGTATGTGCGATTCCGCCTACGTGCATTTCAGACATCCGCCGCTTTGCGTGCTGGCGAACGAAGCGCATCGTGGAACCATGCTTAGGAAATCTCCTGAGCGGAACGCGCAGCCGCTTTCGGGCGTTCGTTTGAAGGCACTGCGCCACCACATAGCGTCGCAAACCACGGGAGAACTGAGATGAACAAGGATCAAGTCGAAGGCGTTGGCAAGCAGGTCAAGGGCAAGATCAACGAGGGTGTCGGGAAAATGACCGGCGACAAGGCTCAGGAAGCCAAGGGTGATTTGCAACAGGCGGCCGGCAAGGTTCAAAAGGGCGTGGGTGATGCACGCGAAGACCTGAAGGACAGTGTCAAGAAGAACCCGTAACACGGGCATCACGGCAACGCGTACGCGATGCCGCTTCGAACGGGACGCGCTGTTTCACGCGTCCCGTTTTTCTTTTGATGATGGGCGCCCGCGAGCACCGACTTTCTGCGCATAAAGTCGGCAGCAGCGGCGCGGGCGCTGGGGTCAGCGTTGACGGTCAGCCGTGAACAACCACCAGCAATGCTCGGGCATCGGCGCGGCCCACATTGCGGATCGCGTGCGCTTCATCCGCTGCATAGCGCGCGGTTTCTCCAGCCTTGAGCCGCCGCGTTGTCCCTGAGGCCTCCACTTCGATCGATCCGTTCAGGACGGTGAGATGTTCGCGGGTGCCGGGTTCATGCGCGTTCGACGTAAGCGCCGCGCCGGATTGCAACGTGAGTTCGTACCACTCGAATTTGCCCGCGAGTTCTATCGGGCCCCACACGCGCAGCTGATAGCCGCCGTTGTCGCCGCTCAGCGTGGGTATTTCGTGCGGCCCGGCGATGCGGATCGCCTCGACCGGTCTTTGTTGCGCGAACAACTGATCCAGACTGATGCCGAGCGCATTGGTCAGTCTCCAGGCGACCGCGATGGTCGGATTGGCCTTGTCGCGCTCGATTTCCGACAACATCGACTTCGACACGCCGGCGGCCCGCGACAGATCGTCCAGCGTCAATCGTCTTTCATTGCGTAATCGTTGAATCGTCTCTCCGACGCGCGGCGGCGCCGCACCGGTCGCCGTGAAGTCGCCTGCTTTTCCTTCCGAACCCGTGCTTGCCATGAATCGACCAATCCCTTAAAGTGTTCGTCATATCGGAATTTGGTTCGATATATCGAACGTGTCCGATGCGATGGATGCACTATAACAGGGCTATGGGCCGCGTGCGCGAGCAACGGAGCGCGGATTGCAGCAGCAGGCCGAGAACAAGGATTACGATGAAAGATCGATACCTCTCCCATCTTCGCTCGACGCTCGACGAGATCCGCGCCGCGGGGTTCTATAAATCGGAGCGCGTGATCGCGAGTCCGCAGTCATCGGGCATTCGGCTCGCGAATGGCAGTGACGTGCTCAACTTCTGCGCGAACAACTACCTCGGACTGGCGGACGATCGTCGTCTCATCGAGGCCGCGAAAGCCGGTCTCGACGCCGACGGTTTCGGCATGGCGTCCGTGCGCTTCATCTGCGGCACGCAGACCGTGCACAAGGAACTCGAACACGCGATCGCGCAATTTCTCCAGACCGATGACGCGATCCTCTATTCGAGCTGCTTCGACGCGAACGGCGGTCTGTTCGAAACGCTGCTCAGCGAAGAAGACGCGATCATCAGCGACGAACTCAACCACGCCAGCATCATCGACGGTGTGCGCCTGTCGAAAGCGCGGCGCCTGCGCTACAAGAACAACGACCTCGCGGATCTCGAAGCCAGGTTGCAGGAAGCCGACGCCGCCGGCGCGCGCTTCAAGCTGATTGCGACTGACGGCGTTTTCTCGATGGACGGCATCATCGCCGACCTCGCGGGCATTTGCGATCTCGCCGATCGCTACGGCGCGCTCGTCATGGTCGATGACTCGCACGCTGTTGGTTTCATCGGCGGAAACGGACGCGGCACACCGGAGCATTGCGGCGTGCTCGATCGCGTGGACATCATCACCGGAACGCTGGGCAAGGCGCTCGGTGGCGCGTCGGGCGGTTATGTCGCTGCGCATCAGGAGATCATCGACTTGTTGCGCCAGCGCAGCCGGCCGTATCTTTTTTCAAACACGTTGGCGCCGAGTATCGCGGCGGCATCGCTGAAGGTGCTCGAACTGCTTGATAGCGATGAAGGCGCGACCCTGCGCCACCGCGTACGCGAAAACGGCGCGCACTTCCGCCGCGCGATGTCAGCGCTCGGCTTCGATCTCGTTCCGGGTGAACATCCGATCATTCCGGTCATGCTTGGCGATGCGCAACTCGCATCGAAGATGGCCGATGCGTTGCTCGAGGAAGGCGTCTATGTGATCGGCTTTTCCTACCCCGTGGTGCCCAAGGGACGCGCGCGCATCCGTACGCAGATGAGCGCGGCGCACACGGCAGAACAGATCGATCGCGCGGTCGATGCGTTCGCGCGCGTCGGCCGATCGCTCGGCGTCATCAGCTGAGCGCCGCCGCAGACTTTATGCGCATAAAGCAAGGGGACCGGGCCACAAGTCCGCGTCCTTCGAAGCAGCACCACGAAGACCAAACGTCAGGATAAAACGCAATGAAAGCCCTCGCCAAACTCGAACGCGCACCCGGCCTCACGTTGACGCGCGTGAAGCGGCCGGAAGTCGGCCATAACGACGTCCTTATCCGCATCCGCAAGACTGCGATCTGCGGCACCGACATCCACATCTGGAAATGGGACGAATGGGCGCAGAAGACGATTCCCGTGCCGATGCATGTCGGTCATGAGTACGTCGGCGAGATCGTGGAGATGGGGCAGGAAGTGCGCGGCTTCGCCATCGGCGATCGTGTGTCCGGCGAAGGCCATATCACCTGCGGGTTCTGTCGCAACTGTCGCGCGGGCCGTCGCCATCTGTGCCGCAACACGGTGGGCGTCGGCGTGAACCGCGAGGGTGCGTTCGCTGAATATCTCGTGATTCCCGCCTTCAATGCGTTCAAGATTCCGGCCGATATCTCCGATGACCTCGCCGCGATCTTCGATCCTTTCGGCAACGCGACGCACACCGCGCTCTCGTTCAACCTCGTCGGCGAGGATGTGCTGATCACCGGCGCGGGCCCGATTGGCGTAATGGCCGCGGCGATCGCGCGGCATGTGGGCGCGCGCAATGTCGTCATCACCGACGTGAACGACTACCGGCTCGAACTCGCCCGCAAGATGGGCGCGACGCGCGCGGTCAACGTGGCGAACGAAGATCTTCGCGACGTGATGAGCGAACTCGGCATGACCGAGGGCTTCGACGTCGGTCTGGAAATGTCCGGCGTGCCGAGCGCGTTCACGGCGATGCTCGAATCGATGAATCACGGCGGCAAGGTCGCGCTGCTCGGCATTCCGCCGGCGCAAACCGCGATCGACTGGAATCAGGTGATTTTCAAGGGACTGGAAATCAAAGGCATCTACGGGCGCGAGATGTTCGAGACCTGGTACAAGATGGTCGCGATGCTGCAAAGCGGCCTGGACCTGTCGCCGATCCTGACGCACACCTTTCCCGTCGACGACTATCAGCGCGCATTCGACACGATGCTCTCGGGCGATAGCGGCAAGGTCATCCTCGACTGGACCGCGGACGCCGCCTGAGCGCCGCGCCCGTCACTGAGCGGCGTCCGCTGGCGCTTTCGAAAATTCGGCCTGAATGGCGACGTGCACATCGTCGCCGACGGCCGGATACCACGTCGTCAATCCGAACTGCGCGCGGCTGAAATGTCCGTCGGCTGAAAAGCCCAGCGTCTCCTGCTTTGTCAGCGGGTTCACCGCGTGGCCGTTGAAAGTCACGTTGAGCGTGACTGGCTTAGTCGTCCCGCGTATCGTCAGATCGCCCGTCAACACGCCCTTGTCGTCGCCGGTGCGCTGGAAAGCCGTACTGGCGAAGACGATGTCCGGATAGCGCGCCACATCGAACATATCCGGCCCTTTCAGCATTCGATCGAGCAACGGAACATTGGTGTTGACGCTCGACGCATCGATGGTCGCGCGTACCGAGCTTCCGGACATGCCGTCCGCATTCCAGGCGAGCTGCGCCGTCGTCTTGTCGAATCGGATCACGAAGCGCGAATAGCGGAAATGATCGACGTCGAACGTCACGTTCCAGTGATGCGGATCGAGCTGATAGTGCCCCGGCGGCACGCTCGCCTCGTTCGACGACACGCGATGCGTGACCACCTGCAGCGGCGTGCAAGCCGTCAGCGCGGCAGCAGCCAGAAACGAAACGACACGCTTATAAAACTTCATCGCGCTTTGCCTCAATTCCGAAAAGAGAAACTTCGACAAGTTTCGCCGAGAACGCAAAATCGTGCGCGAGTCGTCACGCGCTTTTCGTCAGCACACACGAAAATGGCGCGATCAGGTAGAGTTCGCCTCGACCACCATCTCAAAAAAAGGCGTCATCGCGCACGCGCGTTGACCGAGAACATATGTGCACATGGCTGTCCCGTTTCCGAACTTTCCGCGCACGTTTATTGACGGCGGCTGCGCTGGCCGCGTCGGCCTGGATGCCTGCCGCACATGCGAGCTGGTGCGGCGACGGTCTGTGGCTCGACGCGATGGTCGCCTCGCATCACTTTCACCCGGACAAGGATTTCGAGCAGTTCAATCCCGGCATCGGCGTGGAATGCTGGGTCGCGCCGCAATGGGCAGTGACGGGCGGCTACTTTCGCAATTCGCTGTCGAAACCGTCGTTCTATGGCGGCGGCGTCTGGGGGCCGGACTTCCTTCATTGGCATTACATCAGGCTCGCCGTGATGGCCGGCCTGATCTCGGGTTACGACTACGGCAGCTACGGCATCGGACATAACCATACGGTCGGGCCCGTGGCCGCGCCGCTCATCATGCTCGAATACAAGCGCGTAGGCGCGAACATCATCCTGATTCCGCCGATTCCTTCGAGCGATCTGCCGTTCACGCTCGGCTTCATGCTCAAGGTGAAATTCTAGGTATTCCGAATCAAATCACCCCAACGCCCTTTCGAATCTCGGATCATTCAAATAAGCAACATTGAAGCGGCACCACGGCGACACGCTGTTCGCATGCGCCGCGAAGATCGTCCCCGGAGCGAGAATCACATGCTTGTCCAGCATCTCCTTCGCGAACGCGATGGAATCGTCGCGCCCCGGCAAGCGCGCCCATAGATAAAGACTCTGGTCGCTGACCTTGAAGATGGTCGCGTTCAGACGCGTCAGCGCTTCGACGCCCGTCGCCGTCGCACGCTTGAGGCGGTCCTGCAAGCGATTCGTGTGGCGCAGGAAATGACCATCGCTCACGATCGCATCGAGCGTGCGCTCGCAATACTCACTGCTGCTCACATGCGTGAGCATCTTCACGTCGGCGAGATCGCTGGCGAGATCGGCATCGCAGGCGAGAAAGCCCACGCGCAGCGCAGCCGACACCGACTTAGAAAAGCTGCCGATATAAATCGTGCGACGCAACTGATCCAGCGCGCTGATGCGCGTGGCCGAGCGCGGCTTGAGATCGGCGAGGGCGTCGTTCTCGACCACGATCAGATCGTGCGCCTCCGCAAGTTGCAGGATGCGATGCGCCTTTGCCGCGCTGATGTCCGTCGCGGTCGGATTGTGTCCGACCGACTGCGTGAAAAAGAGCCGTGGCCGATGCGTCTTCAGACATTCTTCGAGCGCGGCGATATCCGGCCCGTCGACACCGCGCGGCACGCCGACGATATTCGCGCCCGACAGCTTGAGCTTGCCGAACAGCGCGTAATAACCCGGATCGTCGACGAGCACGGTGTCGCCCGCGCGCACGAAGTAACGCACGACCATGTCCATCGCCTGATTCGCGCCGTGCGTGAGGACGATCTGCTGCGGCGCGGCTTCGATCTCGTAGCCGGCGAGTTTCTGCTGCAAATGCTGACGTAAAGGCAGATAGCCGAAACGGCTGCCATAGCGAAACAGCGACGCAACACCCGTTCGCACCACGCGCTGATGGAAGTGATCGAGCCGCGTTTCTTCGAGCCATGCGACCGGCGGAAAGCCTTCGCCGAGATTGAGAAAGTCCGGCTTGCTCTGCAACTGTTCGCGCATGAGCCACACGGAATCCATCGCGCGATCGAGCGTGGGCGCGTCTTCGTCGTGTGGCTGCGGCTTCACCACGCTCGCGACGTAAAAGCCCGCGCCGCGACGAGGCTCGATGAGACCGTTCGCCGTCAGCGTGTCGAATGCGCTGATGACGGTGTTCTTCGAGCATCCATTGGCCTCAGCGTATTCCCTGATCGACGGGAGTTTGTCTCCCGCGCGCAGGACACCTTCGGTGATCTGTCTGGCGAGATTGTTCGCGAGTGTCGCCGACAGGCTCGGCTTCTCATGCCGCATCGTGTTGATCCGTTCTGAAAGTGACCCGGCCGTATTAGGTACAGTGCGCTCACTGTTTGCCGAAATTGTACCTTTGCAATGGGTACAGCCAGCCTATTATTGGCCCAGCCGATGCGTCGCTGCAAGCGCCGCGAGCAGACAGTCGGAAACACACCGCCAGTCAGAGGAAGACACATGATCGATTCGAAGTTGCCGAATTTCCGCGCGCTATCGCCCGCGCAGCGCCTCAGTCACATCGCGCAGGCCGCCGGTCTCGACGACGCCGAGCACGCGCTGCTCGCCAAACCCGGCGCGTTGCCGCTCGATACCGCGAACGGCATGATCGAGAACGTGGTCGGCACCTTCGAATTGCCGATGGCAGTGGCCGGCTACTTCCAGATCAACGGGCGCGACGTGCTGGTGCCGATGGCGGTGGAAGAGCCGTCGATCGTCGCGGCGGCGTCGTACATGGCGAAGCTCGCGCGCGAGGCGGGCGGCTTTCGCACGTCGAGCACGGGGCCGCTGATGCGCGCGCAGGTTCAGGTGGTCGGCGTGTCGGACCCGTATGGCGCGCGGCTCGCGATCCTGAAGCATCGCGACGAACTGATCGAGATGGCCAACGCGCGCGACAAGGTCTTGATCGGTCTGGGCGGCGGCTGCCGCGACATCGAAGTACATGTGTTTCCGGACACGCCGCGCGGCGCGATGATCGTCGCGCATCTGATCGTCGACGTGCGCGACGCGATGGGCGCGAACACCGTCAACACGATGGCCGAAACGGTCGCGGGCCGCATCGAGGAGATCACGGGCGGTAAGGTGCGCCTGCGCATCCTGTCGAATCTCGCCGATCTGCGCCTCGCGCGCGCGCAAGTGCGCTACAGCGCCGCGACGCTGCGATCGAAGGAATACGCGGGCGAGGACGTGATCGCCGGCGTCGTCGATGCGTACCTCTTCGCCGCGATCGATCCGTACCGCGCCGCGACGCACAACAAGGGCATCATGAACGGCATCGATCCGGTGATCGTCGCGACCGGCAACGACTGGCGCGCGGTCGAAGCGGGCGCGCATGCGTACGCGAGCCGCGGCGGACGCTATACGTCGCTGACGACGTGGGAAGTGGCGAACAACGGCGACCTCGTCGGCACGATCGAAATGCCGATGCCGGTCGGTCTCGTCGGCGGGGCGACCAAGACGCATCCGCTCGCGCGGCTCGCGTTGAAGATCCTGAACGTGAGTTCGGCGCAGGAACTCGGCGAGATCGCGGTCGCGGTCGGCCTCGCGCAGAACATGGGCGCGTTGCGCGCGCTCTCGACCGAAGGCATCCAGCGCGGCCACATGGCGCTGCACGCGCGCAATATCGCGCTGGCGGCGGGCGCAAGCGGCGCGGACATCGACTGGGTCGTGAAGAAGATGGTCGCCGCGCGCAACGTGAGTGTCGACTACGGCATGACGCTTCTGCAAGGACCGCGCGATGAGTGAGATGCCCACGCGCGTGCGCATCGTCGAAGTCGGGCCGCGCGATGGCTTGCAGAACGAGCCGTCGCAGGTGTCCGCCGACGTGAAGGCGGAACTCATCGAACGCTTGATCGATGCGGGTGTGCGCTATGTCGAAGCGGCGTCGTTCGTGTCGCCGAAATGGGTGCCGCAAATGGCCGATGGCGCGCACGTGCTCGAACGCGTCGCGGCGAAAGCGCGCGCCACGCACACGACGCTCGCCGCGCTCGTGCCGAACATGAAAGGGCTCGAAGCGGCGCTCGCATCGCGCGTCGATGAAATCGCCGTCTTCGCGGCGGCGTCCGAATCGTTCTCGCAGAAGAACATCAACTGCTCGATCGATGAAAGCATCGCGCGCTTCGCGCCGGTGATCGCCGCCGCGCGCGAGGCGAATGTGCGCGTTCGCGGCTACGTATCATGCGTGCTCGGCTGTCCGTTCGAAGGCGAGATCGCGCCGCAGGCCGTCGCGCGCGTCGCGAAGACGCTCTTCGACATGGGCTGCTACGAGATCAGTCTCGGCGATACCATCGGTGCCGGCACGCCATCGAAGACGCAGGCGATGCTCGATGCGTGCATCGAACACATGCCCGTCGCAGCGCTGGCCGGCCATTTTCACGACACGTGGGGCATGGCCGCGGCGAACGTGCATGCGGCCTTGCAACGCGGCGTCGCGGTATTCGACAGTTCGGTGTCGGGCATCGGCGGATGTCCGTATTCCCCGGGCGCCACGGGCAATGTCGCGACGGAGGACATCGTCTATCTGTGCGACGGCATGGGCATCGAAACGGGCATCGATCTGAACCGGCTGGCGCAAGCGGGCGCGTTCATTTCGGCTGCATTGAAACGCGAGACCTCATCGCGCGCGGCGCGGGCGCTGGAAGCCCGACGCCGACGGCAAGAGCAGCAGTGCAACTAGAAACTCCATCGAAGGAGGAGACATGGAACAGCAACTCGCCGCGCATGAGCGCGGCCATGCGCCGTCGCAGAGCGCGGAGCGGGCGGACTATCGGCTCGTCGAAATCTGGGGCGATACGGTCGATACGCGGCATCTCGCGTGGTCGGTCGTGCTCGGCATCGCAATCAGTTACGGCGCGTTCGCGATCGCCAATCGCGTGCTCGCCGCCCATGTGCCCGACGCCGCGATGGCCCGCGCCTACGCGATGCTCGTTGGCCTCGGCGGATGTCTGCTCGCGGGCGCGGTCTGCGCGAAGCTCTTCAGGCCGAAGCGCGAAGTGATCGAGGAAGCGCACGGCGCAGCGGGCCGCGAGGAAGTGCTCAGGCAGCTCGCGAGCGAAGCGGGCGGTCTCGGGCGCGTCGCGGACCTGCCGCCGGCCGTGGTCGCGGAAATGAAGGAGCTCGGCCTGTACGAACTTTTCGCCGACTATGAAAAACGCGAGGGAGCACGCTGATGGAACCGTTCGTCACTCAACTGCTCGTCGCGCTCGGTATGGGGCTGATCGGCGCGATCGTGTTCTCGGGCATCGGCCTCATCTCCGGCACCGATGAAACCACCACGCTCGCGCCGCTCACGCTGCTCGTCGTGTTGCTCGGCGTGCCGCCCGTCGGCGTGTTTTCGTTCTTCATGGCCGGCGCGGTGTCGAAGCACATGACGCACGCGATTCCCACCGCCTTGCTCGGCATTCCCGGCGACACGCTGGCCACGCCGCTGCTCCAGCAAGCGACGATGCTGCGCAATCTCGGCGTGCCGCATATCGCGCTGCGCAAGATGATCTCGGGCGCGATCGTCGCGGCGTTCGTCGCCGTGCCGCTCGCGGTGCTGTTCGCCGTGCTGCTCGCGCCGTTCGGCCCGGTCATCACGAAGGCCGCCCCGTGGGTGTTTCTCGCGGCATCGGTAGCGATCGCGTTCTTTTCTTCGGGACGCTGGGCTTCGGTGTTGCTGCTCGTGCCGTTCGTGCTGGTGATCGTCGGCTTGCAGGCGCTGACGGGCAAGTACGGCGTGAAGCTCTCCGTGAGTTATTTCCTCGGCATCGCGATCGGGCCGCTCATCGCCGATCTGTTCTCGATTCTTTCGCCCGCCGACCGCGCCCGCATGCGCCGCGAACGCGTACGCACCTTCTCGCTCGCGCCGGACGTGAAGGGCTGGAGCGGCTACTTTCCGAATCCGCTGAAAGTGCTCGACGGCCAGCAACGCGGCTGGGTCGCGGCGACGGCCGCCGTATCGAGCGCGACCTTCGTGTTCAGTCCCGTCGCGATGACGGTCGTGCTCGGCGAGCTCGTCGGCTCGCGCGTGAAGCATGCGTATCACCGGCTGACGACAGTGATCTCCGCGCGCAACGGCGTGACCGAAGCGACGTACATCGCCGAGGCGCTGATTCCGCTGATCGCGTTCGGCCTGCCGCTGAGCCCGGTCGCGGCGGGGCCTGCCGCACCGCTTTTCAACGCACCGCCGCGCTTTTTCGTCGATACGGCCACGGGCCACATCAACAACCTGCACACGATGATGACGACCTGGCAGTTCCTCGGCTTCGGTCTGCTCGCGGTCGTGCTGGCGGCGCTCGTCGCGTATCCGCTGTCGATGAACTACGCGCATCGGGCGGCGTCGTTCGTCGCGAGAAAGCTGAGTCACGAAGCGATCATCGCAACATTCGTCGGCCTGATCGTCGTGATCAGCGTGTGGGAAGGGCAGTTGCTCGGTCTGCTGGTAATCCTGAGCGTGGGCCTGCTCGGCGGATTGCTGTCGCGGAACTTCGGCTTCAATACCGGCGTGCAGTTCATGGGGTATTACACGGCGGTGCTGAGCGTGCCTGCGCTCACGAAACTATTCGGCGCATGAAGCACCACGCGGCGCGCTCGCTTCACTGCGAACGCGCCGCGTGCTGCAGACATTCCAGCAACAACGTGGCGGCGGGCGTCAACGGACTGTCCCGCCGCGTCACGACTCTGACCGACACGGCCGGCAACGGATCGGCGATCGGAAAAATAGCGAGTCCCTCGCCGACCCATTGATGTTCGAGCAACGCGGAGGGCAGCGCGGCCAGCGCATCCGATCCGCGCAACAGCCCATGCGCGATGATGAAGCTCGGACACTCGATCACGCGTTTGGGCACCATCAGGCCGCGCTCGGCATATGAATCGAGCAGCGCCTGCGTCGAGCTTTCCGGCGACGGATTCAACAGCCACTCCGCCTCCGACAATTCCGCCAGCGACGTGCAATGCCGCAACGGATGATCAGCACGCCCGACGATCGCCGAGCGGCTTTCATACAACTCGATGTGATCGAACTCCGGCGCGAGATGCTCGGGCACCACCACCGCGACGACGAAGTCGAGCGAACCGTCGCGCAAACGCGGCATCGCGACGCCCGGAAAGCCTTCGATGAAACTCACGCGCGCATTCGGCATCTGCCGCCGGAACGCGCGATACGCCTGCGGCAGGATCGACAGCGCGGCGGTCGGCGTGACGGCCGCGCTCACGCTGCCCGCGCCAGCGCCTTTCATCTGCGCGATGTCGTCTTCGGCGCGGCGCATCTCGCTCACGATCAGATGCGCGCGCACGCGCAGTTGCTGCCCGAACGCGGTCAGCTGCACGCCGCGCGCGGTCCGCAACACGAGCGGCACGCCGAGATCCTGTTCCAGTTCCTTGATGGCCTTCGTCAGCGCCGCCTGCGACAGATGCAGACTGCGCGCGGCCGCGCGGATGCTGCCTTGCTCGGCGGTCGTCAGGAACGCGCGCAACTGGTGGTATTTCATGCTCATGGCGACATCCTAGGGTTAGTACCGACAACCAATAGTCATCACGCATTGAATTTACCGTCTTTTGGTTTGCTTTTCGGCTTTATATGCTTGGGACACTTTGAATCCGCATTGAACAAGGAGTCGTCCCCATGCTGTCAGTCAAGCCCGTCATTCCCGGTATTGCCGCCATCGCGTCGGAATTCGTCGACGTGCGGCGGCGCATTCACGCGCATCCGGAGCTTGCGTATGAAGAAACGCAGACCAGCGATCTCGTCGCCCGATTGCTCGCGCAATGGGGCTACGAAGTGCATCGCGGTCTCGGCAGGACGGGCGTCGTCGGCGTGTTGACGGAAGGCGAGGGCGGCAAGCGCATCGGCCTGCGCGCCGACATGGACGCCTTGCCGATCGAGGAAACGACGGGCCTGCCGTACGCCAGCCAGCACGCGCGCACCATGCACGCATGCGGCCACGACGGCCACACCGCGATGCTGCTCTGCGCCGCGCGCTATCTCGCCGAAAGCCGCCAGTTCTCCGGCACGCTGATCGTGATCTTCCAGCCCGCCGAGGAAGGCGAGGCGGGCGCGCGCGCGATGATCGAAGACGGCCTTTTCGAGCAATTCCCGTGCGATGCCGTGTTCGGCCTGCACAACATGCCGGGCTTGCCCGCGGGCGACATGTTCTTCACGCCGGGTCCGGGCATGGCGTCGTCGGACCGCGTGAACATCACCGTGCGCGGTGTCGGCGGGCATGGCGCGATGCCGCACGTCGCGCGCGATCCGATGCCCGCGGTCGCATCGATCATGCTCGGGTTGAACAGCATCGTCGCACGTGAGGTGGATGCGCAAAAGCCCGCGGTCGTCACCGTCGGCAGCGTGCAGGCGGGCGACGCCTGCAACGTGATTCCGGAAACCGCGCTGATGAAGCTCTCGGTGCGGGCGCTCGACGCGGGCGTTCGCACGCTGCTGCAGGAGCGCATCACGGCGCTCGTGAATGCGCAGGCGCTCGCCTACGGCTGCACGGCGGAGATCGATTACGAACTCGGCTATCCGGTGCTCGTGAATCACGCCGAACCCACCGCCTTCGCCACCGAAGTCGCGACGAAGATGCTCGGTGCGCAACGCGTCGAGCCCGCCGCGCGGCCGCTGATGGGCAGCGAGGACTTCGCGTTCATGCTGGAAGCCTGTCCGGGCACGTATGCGTGGATCGGCAACGGCATCGGCTCGAAGGGCGGCTGCATGGTCCACAACCCCGGTTACGACTTCAACGACGACATCCTCGCGATCGGCGCGAGCTACTGGGTGCGCCTGGCCGAAGCCTGGCTCGCCGACTGATCGAATGATCCCTCCGGAGCACATCATGAACGCACCCACCCTCGCCAGCGCGCCGGCGAATGCATCGACGCCCAGGAGCCGTGCAGCGCGCACGCGGCTCGTCATGGCGGCGGCCGTCGGCAACGCGCTCGAGTTCTACGACTTCACGGTCTATGCGTTCTTCGCGCTCATCATCGGCAAGCTGTTCTTTCCGGTGCACGATCCGGTCGGCCAGTTGCTGCTCGCGGTCGCGAGCTTCGGCGTCGGGTTCTTCACGCGGCCCGTCGGCGGCCTGCTGATCGGCATGTACGCCGACCGCGCCGGCCGCAAGAAGGCGATGCTGCTCACGCTCGGCCTGATGGCGCTCGGCACCGCGATGATCGCGGTCGCGCCGACCTTCGCGCAGGCCGGCATCGCCGCGCCGGTCATCCTCGTGATCGCGCGGCTGATCCAGGGCTTCTCGGCGGGCGGCGAAGTGGGCGCATCGACCACGCTGCTGCTCGAACAGGCGCCGTCGAACCGGCGCGGCTTCTATGCGTCGTGGCAGTTCGCGAGCCAGGGTCTCTCGGCGCTCGCGGGCGCGTTGACGGGCGTCGCGCTGACGGCTTCGCTGAGCACGGCGCAACTGGAAAGCTGGGGCTGGCGCGTGCCGTTCATCATCGGCACCGCGATCGTGCCGGTCGGCTGGTGGCTGCGCCGCACGATGGAAGAAGCGCCGCGCGAGAGCGTCGCGGCCGCGCCGAAAGCGCCGAAGATTCCGCTCTTCACGGTGCTGCGCGAACACGGCCGCGCGGTGCTCAACGGCCTCGGCGTCACGATCGGCGGTACGTCGGCGCATTTCATCATCGTCTTCTATCTGTCGATCTACGGCGTGAAGACGCTCGGCCTGCCGGGCTGGACGTCGATGCTCTCGGGCTGCGTATCGGGCGCGATCCTGTTCATCGTCGCGCCGATCGGCGGCTATCTGTCCGATCGCATCGGCCGCAACCGGCTCATGCAGACGACGCGCATCCTGCTCATGCTCGCGATCTGGCCGGCCTTCGCGCTGCTGAATCAGTCGCCGACCACGGGCACGCTGCTCGCGGTCGTCACGGCGCTCTCGATCGTGCATTCGCTCAATGTCGGTCCGACCGGCGCGATGCTCGGCGAGCTGTTCCCCCGTTCCGTGCGCGCGACGGGCGCGGCGATCGTCTATAGCCTGGGCGTCGCGATCTTCGGCGGTTTCGCGCAATTCTTCGTGACCTCGCTCATCATCATCACGAAGAGCGTGATGGCGCCCGCGTGGTACGTGATCGGTTGCGGCGTGCTTTCGGTGATCGCGGTGGCGTGCATGCGCGAACGTTCGCAGGAGGCGCTCGACTGATCGTCAAATCTTGCGCTGGACGCGCGCCGGATGCGTGACGAGGTGTATAACTCGACGTATCCGGGTTTTGAAAGAGGCCGCCCGCGCGGCCTTTTTTACTGGATCCCACACTATGAAGAACGCGCGATAAAAGGGGACATCCAATGCGCAAGCTACGCTCGCAAAGCTGGTTCGGCGGTACTGGCAAAGACGCCTTCATCCATCGCTCGTGGATGAAAAACCAGGGTATTCCTCACGATCAGTTCGACGGCAGGCCGGTCATCGGCATCTGCAATACGTGGTCGGAACTCACGCCCTGCAACGCGCATTTTCGCGAGCTCGCCGAATACGTGAAGCGCGGCGTGCGCGAGGCGGGCGGCCTGCCGCTCGAATTCCCCGTGATGTCGCTCGGCGAATCCAATCTGCGCCCCACGGCGATGCTGTTCCGCAATCTCGCGTCGATGGACGTCGAAGAGTCGATTCGCGGCAATCCTATCGATGGCGTGATTCTGCTCGTCGGCTGCGACAAGACCACGCCCGCGCTGCTGATGGGCGCGGCGTCGTGCAATCTGCCGGCGCTCGCCGTGTCGGGCGGTCCGATGCTCAATGGCCGGTTTCGCGGCGGCACCATCGGCTCGGGCACGGGCGTGTGGCAGATGTCGGAGGAAGTGCGCGCGGGCACGATGACGCAGGAAGAATTCGTCGAAGCCGAATCGTGCATGAACCGCTCGCGCGGCCATTGCATGACGATGGGCACCGCTTCCACGATGGCCTCGATGGTCGAATCGCTCGGCATGGGCCTGCCGCACAACGCCGCGATTCCCGCCGTCGATGCGCGCCGGCAGGTGCTCGCGCATGTGGCGGGGCGGCGCATCGTCGAGATGGTCAAAGAGGATCTCACGATGGACAAGATCCTCACGCGCGAGGCCTTCGAGAACGCGATCCGCACGAACGCGGCCATCGGCGGATCGACGAACGCGGTCGTGCATCTGATCGCGCTGGCGAAGCGTATCGGCGTGGAACTGACGCTCGAAGACTGGGAGCTCGGCTCGAACGTGCCGTGTCTCGTGAACCTCCAGCCATCGGGCGAGTACCTGATGGAAGACTTCTATTACGCGGGCGGCCTGCCCGCGGTGTTGCGTCAGCTCGGCGAGCAAGGCCTGCTGCATCGCGACGCGCTCACAGTGAATGGCCGCACGCTGTGGGACAACGTCAGCGACGCGCCGAACTACGACGAAAAGGTCATCACGCGATTCGAGCAGCCGTTCAAGCCGCACGCGGGCATTGCGGTGCTGAAGGGCAATCTCGCGCCGAACGGCGCGGTCATCAAGCCATCGGCGGCGACCCAATCCTTGCTGAAGCATCGCGGGCGCGCGGTCGTGTTCGAGAACGTCGAGGAACTGCACGCGAAGGTCGACGACGATTCGCTCGATATCGACGAGCACTGCATCATGGTGCTGAAGGGCGCGGGCCCGAAGGGCTATCCGGGTTTCGCGGAAGTCGGCAACATGCCGCTGCCGAAGAAGGTGCTGCAAAAAGGCATCACCGACATGGTCCGCATCTCCGATGGCCGCATGAGCGGCACCGCCTATGGCGCGGTGGTGCTGCACGTCTCGCCGGAAGCGGCGGCGGGCGGTCCGCTCGCGCTCGTGCGGACGGGCGACATGATCGAGCTGGATGTCGAGGCGCGGCGTCTCAATCTCGAAGTCTCCGACGACGAACTGGCCAGGCGCCGCGCCGCATGGCAAGCGCCCGAGCTGCCGAAGCGCGGTTATTACCGCTTGTACGTGGAGCACGTGTTGCAGGCGGATCAGGGCGCGGACCTGGACTTCCTTGTCGGGTCGAGCGGCGCGCCCGTGCCGCGCGATTCTCATTGAGCGGAGACGATCGATGACGAGTCATCAAACGCCGCCGTCCGGCATGTGGCCGGTGCTCTATGCGTATTTCGACGCGCTGAACCGCATCGACCGCGAGGCCACGCGCAAGCAGATCGACACGACCATCGCGGCGGGCGCGCCCGCCATCGTCACGCTCGGCCTCGCGACCGAAGTGAACCGCCTGTCCGACGATGAAAAGCGCACCATGATCGATGATTGCGCCGCGCATATCGCGGGCCGTGTGCCGCTCGCGGTCACGATCAGCGGCGATACCGTCGAACGTCAGGTCGCGCTCGCCAGCTACGCGCTCGAACGCGGCGCGTCGTGGCTGATCCTTCAGCCGCCATCGATGCGCAACGAGCCCGAGTCGTTCTACTACGACTTCTTCTCATCGGTGCTCGAACGGACCGGCGCGAACGCAGGCATCCAGAACGCGCCGGAATATCTGGGCGTGGGCTTGTCGGCGGAATCGATCGCGGCGCTCGCCGCCGAGCGGTCCAACTTTCGCCTGCTGAAAGGCGAAGGTCCGGCCGTGACGATCCGCGCGACCATCGAACGCCTGCGCGCGCTCGATCAGACGCTCGCGGTATTCAACGGGCGCGGCGGCCAGGAATTCGTCGATAACCTGCGCGCGGGCTGCGATGGGCTGATCGTCGCGCCGGATGCGTTCGATCGACAGGTCGCCATTCACGGCGCCTTCGTCGAAGGACGCGAGCACGAAGCCGAATCGCTCTATGCGCAAACGCTGCCGGAAATCGTCTTCGTGATGCAGTCCCTGGAAACGCTCACCTGTTACGGCAAGCGGATCGCGGCGTGGCGCATGGGCTTCGACGTGCTGCACGATCGCGGCGCGCGGCCCACGCAGTTCGGCATCGAATGCGCGCGGCGTTTCGCGCAACGGCTCGGTCCGACATCGCGCGTCGTGCGCCGATGAAGCATCAACGCGGGCGTCGGCGCGTAAAACGTTGCTCGATCACCGATGTGCCCCATTGCGTGCCTTCGGCTTCGTCGGTCAATACGAAGCCGAAGGACTCGTACACGTGGCGCGCAGCGTCGAGACTCTTGAAGGTCCAGAGATAGGTCTCGTCGTAGTGCGCATCGACGAAGTCCATCGCGCGCGACATCAGTTGCCGGCCCACGCCGCTGCCACGCAATGCATCGTCGACGATGAACCAGCGCAGATGCGCGACGCGCGTGGCGAGATCGCCGTCGATCGCGAGCGAGCCGAGCGTGCGCTCGCCTTCCATCACGAGCCACAGCGCCTTGTCTTTTGCGGGCAAGGCTTCGGCGAACGCGGCCAGTTCCGTCGCGACCTTGCGCTCGAAGTACACGCCGAAGCCCGCATGATGCGCGTAAAAGCGCGCGTGCAGCCCCGCCACATCGCCGATGCACCCCGGCCGATATCCCTCGACGATGCGCGTGCTTTCCGTATGCGCGGCGTGCGGCGTCCCGCTCGCGTGGTCGCGCGCGAGCGCATCGGCGTAGAGCGCGAGCGAGCGCACGAGCGCCTGCTGATCTTCCGGAACCATGCGGCGCAGCGCGTCGGACACCTGATCGGTCGCGAACTTGTCGATCTTTCTGCGCAGTTTCTGTCCGGCGGGCGTCAGATAAAGCTCGGAGGAACGCGCGTCCTCGCCCGATGTTTCGCGCCTGACGAGGCCGGTCGCTTCGAGCCGCGCGATCTGCCGGCTCGCGTTCGATTTGTCGAGCCGCAGGATCGTGGCGATGTCGCGCGCCTGGATGCCGGGCGTCGCGCCGATCTCGATGATCGCGTGCACCGCCGACGGCGCGAGGCCGCTGTCCGCGAGCGTGTTGCGCATGAAGCCCAGTTCGCGTACGAGCTTGCGTGAGAATTCGCGCAGTTCGAGGATGGTTTTATCGCGGGATTGAACGGGTGTGTCGATGACGTCCATGGCGGCTCCGTCGGTTGCGAAGCGCAACCATATGCGCTCAATCTAGTTGCGTATCGCAACTTTTGCAAGCGAAATCGCGCTCCCGGAAGTGCTCACCTTTAGGTGGCCGGCTCCGGCGTGCGCGCGTACCCGAACACATCCGCGAAGCCGCCGTGCATCGCGCCGGTCGATTCGATCGCGCGCGCGACGCGCGGCGAGCACAGGGCGGCCAGTTCATCGGCATGGCGATAGTCGCGCATCGATGGCGTCAGCGGGCCGCCTTGCGTCGCGGGATGGCTGTAGATTTCGAGCACGCCTTCGGGCGCTTTCGCGAGCACGGCGAGTAACGCGGCTTCATCCATGTGACCCGTCGCGGCGATACCCGCGACCCGGTCGTTATGGAAGATGCCGGCGTCGTCGAGGCGTTTTTTCATCAACGCGATCCAGGGGCCGAGAAAGATCGAGCCGGGCGTCTCGCGTGGCAGACGCATCGCGCGCATGCCGAACTGCGGCCCGATTTCGAGGATCAGCGCCAGAATCGTCGGATGCAAATGAAAATGCTTGTGCACGTTGACGTGATCGAGTTCGAGGCCGGTTGCCGCGAAGGCCTTGAATTGCGCGTAAATTTCGACCGCGAGCTGCCGCCGTACGTCCGGCCGAAAGAAGAAGCGCACGGCGTTCTCGAACATCGAGCCTGCGAAAGCGCCGCGCGCATCGACGAGATCCGGTATCGACCAGTGCGGCAGCGACGCGGCGCCATCGGTCAGCACGAGATGCAAGCCCACGCGCAGCGCCGGCAAGTCGCGTGCGATCTTGACGGCCTCGTAAGCGGCGCGTGCGCCGACCATCAGGCTTGCGCAGGTGAGCACGCCCTCGCGATGCGCGCGCGCGACCGCGTGGTTCACGCGTTCGTGCAGCCCGAAGTCGTCGGCGGTGACGATGACTCCGCGCACCGCGTCACGCGTCGTGCGCGCTCAGGACAAGGAAGAACTCGACGCCGTCGCGCAGGCGTCGCGTCATCATGTCCCAGCTCGTGAGCATCTCGCGCACGAGCTCCCCGAGCGTCGCGGAGCCGTCGGAAGAGGGCGCCTGGAGAAAGAGCGTGTGCTTCATGGTGCGAAGTCCGGTGAATGCGTCATTGACTGTCGGAGGCGTTGGCGTCGTAGTGCTCGCGTGCGTCGTCGAGCGGCATGCGCACGCCGCGCCACACGACGCTCGATCCGAACAGCGCGGCGAGCCATTGCAGCCACATCAGCAGATCGCGCAACGCAATGAGCGGAAGGTCGCGCCAGAACGCGCGCCACGAGCGCGCGCCGCGTCTGTGCAGCAAAAGCCGCGCGGAAAGGCCGAGCGACGTGCTCAGATCGACGACGGTATCCGCGATGCCCTGCGTGATCTCGGTGCCGTGCTCGTAGCCGAGCCCGAGCAGGGCGCTGGTCAGAAGCCAGGGCGTGGTGAACGTGACGCACAGGCACGCGAAGCCGAGCGGGTTGAGCGAGCGGATCGTGCGTAGCCAGCGTGTTTCGCGGTGCCACAGCGAGGCGAGATCGCGCTCGATCACATCGGTTGCGACGACCACGTCGGACAGTTCGGTGCGCAAGCCGAGCGCGCGGACGCGCTCCGCGAGCCAGTAATCGTCCGCGAGACAGTCGCGCACGGCTTCGAAGCCGCCGCTTCTCACGAGCGTGTCGCGCCTCACCGCGAGCGTCGCGCCGAAGCCGAAGCGCCTCTGACCGAGCACGTTGGCCACGTGCACGGAAGGCGCGAACCATTCATCGATGAAAAGCCCGCCGACGCGCGACCAGAAGCCGCCCACGCGCCGCGCGCGATACAGGCACGTGACGACGCCGACGTCCGCATCGGCGAGCGGCGCGGTCACGCGCACGAGATAGTCGGGCTCGACGGCGATGTCGCTGTCCGCGATCACGATGAGATCGTGCTTCGCGCGCGCGGCGAGATTGATCAGGTTGCCGACTTTGCGGTTGCCGCCGTGCGCGGTGCCGTCGATCACGAGTTCGATGTCGCGCTTCGGAAAGGCGCGCGCGAGCCGCTGGACGACGCCCGCCGCGGGATCGGACGCGCTCGCCACGCCGAACAGCAGTTGATATGACGGATGCGTCTGCGTGCAGAAGGTTTCAAGGTTGGAGTAAAGGCGCGGCTCGATGCCGCACAGCGGCTTGAGCACGCTGACGGAAGCGGACGCGTCGCCGCGCTGCCGCTTGCGGGCCGTGCCGCGCAAGCCGGGAAAAACCAGCGCGGCGAGCGTCGCGTGGCACGTCGCGGCACAGCACAGCGCGATGACGAGCCATTCGAACAACGAAACCGGATGCGCCGTCATGATCGTCACGTCCGGATGCGGCAGATGAACCACGGCATGAGAATCTCCACAGTGATTCGAATGCGTGTCGGGAACCCGAAGCCTGCCTTCGCGAACCTTAAGAGATGCTTAGATAAGCGAACGAATGCACATTGAAATGCCGATGAAAGGCATGTGTATCGTCACGCCTTGCAATGGCCGTGGCCGAAAAAAAACCCGGCGCTGAGGCCGGGTGAAGGGGAGCGGGCGCGTTTCCGAGGTCACGCCCGTCCGCGTGGCACTCTGCAGGATGCCGCCGCGCGCGGACAGTCTTGCGCGGCGCTCAGCCGGGAGCCGGCGGGATGAAGTTCGACATGAAGCTGCACCAGCCAGTCGCGTGGAGAGGTTCCGTCGATCACGAGTTCGTGCGCGCTCCATCCGATGCGATGCGCCATGCGGGCAGCGTCGAATGCGAGCTTCGCGATGCGCCGCACGACGAGCACGATGCCCATCGCGCTCACGAGGGTCGCAAGACGCACCGCAGTGCTTTCGAGCGCATGCACATGGCCGGAGCAGCCGCAGACCGTGAGCCACGCCGCATCCGACGCGGCGATGCACAAGGCGATCAGCACCGCATTCGCACGCAGGCAAACGAGAGTGGACGATCGCATCTGCATCTCCGAGGCCGCACGGCCGCGAATCGGCGCGCTCGACGGTATAGTGAGCGGACGAACCTTATGCGATGCTTAAGCCAAACGCGCGCCGCGCCGATAACGGGGGCACACTGTGCGGCGGCGCGCAAAGCTTAAGTAGCGCTTAAGCATGCAGGCCGGACAATCGGCTGCGACGTGTTCGCGCCTGGAGAAAACGCATGCGGCTGTTACTGGTGGAGGACGACGAGATGATCGCGGAAACCGTGCTCGCCGCGTTGCGCCGTGCGAGCTACACGGTCGACTGGGCGCAGGACGGCCGGGCCGCGGAGCTTTCACTCGACAATGGCGTGTACGACCTCGTGCTGCTTGATCTGACCTTGCCCCGGCGCGATGGCCTCGACGTGCTCGCCGCCTATCGCAGCAACGGCGGCGATGCCCCCGTGATGATCCTGACCGCGCGCGACGCCGTCGACGATCGCATCCGCGGCCTCGATGCCGGCGCCGACGACTATCTGATGAAGCCCTTCGATCTCGACGAACTCGCTGCCCGCGTGCGCGCGCTCCTGAGACGGCGCACGGGGCAGAAGCATCCGGTGTATTCGCACGGCGAACTGACGCTCGATCCCGCCGCGCACGAAGCCGCCAAGGGCGGCGTCGCGCTCAACCTCGTACCGCGCGAGTTCGCGTTGCTGCAGGCGCTGATCGAAGAGCCGTCGCGCGTGTTCCGCCGCTCGGAGCTTGAAGAAAAGCTGTACGGCTGGGGCGAGGAAGTGGGCAGCAACGCGATCGAAGTGCACATCCACAGCTTGCGGCGCAAGATCGGCGCGGAAGAGATCGTGACGGTGCGCGGCGTCGGTTACCGGCTGAAGAGAATCGGATGACATCGATTCGCCGATGGCTGCTCGGATGGCTGATCTGCGGGCTGGGCCTCGCGTGCCTGATCGCGGGCATCGGCATATTCAGCACTGCGCGGCTGGAGGCGGGCGAACTCTTCGATTACGAACTGCGCACCGTCGCGCTCTCGCTACCGCACAACATCGGCGCCGAAGACGTCGCGCAGGGGCGCAATCCCGAACTGCACGGCATCGCGGACGACCGGCTCGTCATCGACATATGGGACCGTTCGGGGCGCCTCATCTATCACTCGCCGCGCGAGCCTGCGTTGCCGCGTTTCGGGGAAGGCTTCCACTCCGCCGCGCGCGAAGGCATTCTCTGGCGCGCGTTCGGCGTCGCGCAGCCGGACCGCTTCGTGCAGGTGTCGCAGCCGTATTCCATTCGCGACGATCTCGCCATCACGCTCGCGCTGCGTGCGATCTGGCCGCTCGCGCTGCTCATTCCGGCGCTCGTCGTGATCGTGCTCGTCGTCGTGGCGCGCGGGCTTGCGCCGGTGCGCGGGCTGTCGCAGTCGCTCGCGGCGCGCTCGCCGGAATCGCTCGAACCCATCGCGTTCGAAAGGCCGATGCCGGATGAACTGCGACCGCTCGTCGACGCGTTGAACGATCTGCTTGCGCGGCTGAACGAGGCGTCGCAGGCGCAGCGCACGTTCGTCGCGGACGCGGCGCATGAACTGCGCACGCCGCTCACTGCGCTGAAATTGCAGATCCAGGGCGCAACCGGCGATGGTTCGCTTCAGGTCGATGCCGCGACGCTCGCCAGGATCGACGGCCGCCTGAATCGCCTCATCCATCTCGCGCAACAACTGCTCAGCATGGCGCGGGAAGATGCCGCGCGCGAAGCGGCCATCTTGCCGATGAGCCTGCGCACGCTGTGCGAGGTGCGCGTGGGCGATTTTTCGTTGCTGGCGGAGGCCCGGTCGATCGACCTCGGGCTCGAACTCGAACAGGCGCTGGATGATCACGATGCGTTCACCATCATGGGCGATACGCACGCGCTTGCCGTGCTCGTCAACAACCTGCTCGATAACGCGATCCGTCATACGCCGCATGGCGGGCGTGTCGATGTGATGCTGCGGCGGGATACGGAAGGCATTTCGCTGACTGTGCTCGATTCCGGAACCGGCATTCCGGAAAGCGAGATCGATCGTGTGTGTGACCGGTTTTATCGCTGCGCCGGCACGACGGGGCATGGCAGCGGGCTTGGACTCGCGATCGCGTTGCGCATCGCGCAGCGGCATCATGCGACGCTGGAGGTCAGAAATCGCGTCGGTGCGAGCGGGCTTGTCGTGGCGGTGCGCGGGTTGCGCGCGGTCGCGGCGATGGCGCGCGCGAAGGATATCCTCGGCGGAATGCATGCCTGAATGAAAGCGCAAGAAGCGGGGCGTGGCGCGCGTCTTGCGCGCCGAAGCTTGCTGTTTCATCCTCATGACGGGCCTATCATGAAGAAGTTCGTGCTTCTGTGCGCATGTCTCGCGTGGATCGGCGCCACGCATGCGACGGACGCAGCCGCGCCTGCCTCGACCGCGCGTGAGACATCCGAACCCAAAACCCTCAAGGAGCGCCTCGGCGACAAGGCGAGCGACGAGCAGCGCGTGGACAATTGCCATGTGCCGGCGGACCGGCGCGGCACGAAAGTTCGTCCCGATACCTGCGCGCACTGAAACAGCGCGGATGTGGTACCTTTTCGTGATGAACTAACTGGTACAAATTCGAGGAATCCGCCATGTCTTCCACTCAAGCATCCTCCGTCCTGCGCCTCGGCATTCTCGGCGGCGCAAACATCGCGCGACAATTCACGCGTGACGTCAAGCCGAGCCAGACCGTGCGTGTCGACGCAGTCGGCAGCCGCAGTGAGGAAAGCGCGAAAGCCTTCGCCGACGCAAACGGCATCGAACGCTGGTTCGGGAGCTACGACGCGCTGCTCGCGAGCCCGGACATCGACGCCATCTATCTTCCGTTGCCCAACAGCCTGCATGCCGAATGGGCGATCAAGGCAGCGGACCAGGGCAAGCACATCCTCTGCGAAAAGCCGCTCGCGCTCGATCGCGACGAGGCCGCGCGCATGTTCGAAGCCGCCGATCGCAACGGCGTGATGCTGCTCGAAGCGTTTCCGTATTACTTCCAGCCGCAAACCGCCGCGATGATGACCCTGATCGGCGAAGGCGCGATCGGCGACGTGCGCGCCATTCAGGCGAGCTTCGGCTTCACCGTGGGCAATCCCGGCGCGAACATCCGCATGAAGCCCGAACTCGGCGGCGGCGCGCTGCTCGATGCGGGCAGCTATCCGCTGAGCCTGATTCGCCTCGTGATGGGTTGCGCGCCGCAACGCGTCGATGCGGTCGCGACCTGGGCCGACAGCCGTGTCGACATCAGCCTCATGGCGACGCTCATCTATGCCGATGGCCGCCGCGCGCAAGTCTCGTGCTCGATGGACGCGGCCAATCATCGTTACGCGACGATCATCGGCACGCAGGGCACCATCGACACCGAGTACCTGAATCACACGAGCGCGCAGCCGGCCGGCGATCGGTACGGCTATTTGCCGAGCCAGTTGCGCGTGCGGCGCGGCATTCCGAATTCGGTGCCGTTCGAACCGGTCGCGTCGGAGCCTGGCAGCGGCTTTCTGTTCACCGCGGAAAGCTTCGCGCGCATGATCGCGACGGGCGACGCCGCCGCGATCGAGTACTACGCGCAGGTGAGTCTGGACAACGCGGCGACGCTCGCGGCGATCATCGACAGCGCGCGTCGCGAAGCGCCCGTCACGCTCTGATTGCAGCAAACGCTTCACGCGCCGCGCGGGCGCGTGAAGCATCAACGCTTGACGATCACCACTTCCATATACTCGCTCGGCACCACCAGCGACGACGTTCCTCCCACATTGCAGCGCTCCAGCAAACCGGCGATATCGCGTTCGAGATCGGCCTGTTTCGCGGAATCGAGCGTCGCGAACGCGCGATGCACCGGGCCGTAAAAATCGCGGAACACCTGAATCCAGTGCGCGGCCGATTCATAACGCATATTGAAGTGCCTGCGCACGCAACGAATGTCGGCGGCCTGAGCGCCGAACAGCGCCACGAGATGCGGCTCGGTGCCCCATAGCGCGGGCGATTGCAGCCCCACGGGCGGCGGCACGTAAGCGCCGATGATCTTGAAAAGCTGGCCGATGAAACCCTCGGGCGTCCAGTTCGCCATGCCGATGCGCCCGCCGCTCTTCGCCACCCGCAACATCTCGCCTGCCGGGCGCGCGTGATCGGGCGTGAACATCGCGCCGAAGGTGGACAGCACAACGTCGAAACTGCCGTCGTCGAAGGGCAGGTCTTCCGCATCGGCCACTTTGAAATCGACGGCAAGTCCTTCGGCCTGCGCGCGTGCGCGGCCCTTTTCCAGCAGCGCGGGCACATAGTCGGTCGAGGTGACGTGCGCGAAGCGTCGCGCGGCGGCGAGCGTCGCGTTGCCGTTGCCGGCGGCGATGTCGAGCACGCGTTCGCCCGCGCGCAGGTCGATCGATTCGGCGAGCATCTCGCCGACGATCTGCAAAGTCGTGCCGATCACGGCAAAGTCTCCGCTGGCCCAGGTGGCTTGCTGCCGGGTCTTGATCGCGGCGAAGTCGGGTCGTGCGGTGTTCGGCTCGTCGCAAATCGCGGATGTATTCAACGCATGCATGGTTCCGTCTCCAGATTCCAGATGAGGGGTCGAGCATCGCCCTGATGGCGGGCACATGCAGTATCCCGTTACCATCCTTTCGACGCCTGTCCGCGAGTCGCCGCGAATTGCCCGATCGTCCGCTTCTCGCAGCCCATTCGTTTCGGCGTCGCGATGCTTTCGATCGACGGGAGCCGACATGAGCCATGACATCCTTTCCGACGTGCTGCGCACGGTGCGCCTGCGCGGCGCGCTCTTCTTTCACGTAAGCGGCAACCGCAACTGGGCGGCGGCAGCGCCCGCCGCGTGCGATATCGCAGCCATCGTCATGCCGGAATGCGAGCACGTCATGGAGTATCACGTCGTGACGCACGGGAGCTGCTGGGGCGCGATCGACGGCGAAGCGCCGGTGCGGCTCGCGAGCGGCGACATCATCGTGTTTCCGCACGGCGACGCGCACGTGATTTCGAGCGCGCCGGGCATTCGCGCGGACGTGGACGTCGCGGCGCTGTCGACGAAGATCGATCAGTTGCCCTTCGCACTGACCTTCGACGCGGTCGAAGCGGGCTACAATCCGTCCCCCGGCGACATCTATGAAACGATGCTCGTGTGCGGCTTTCTCGGCTGCGATCTGCGGCCGTTCAATCCGCTGATCGCCACCTTGCCGCGGCTCCTTCATCTGAAGGAAAGCGGTGGTCATGGCTGGATCAATCACTTCATGCAGCAGGCCGTGGTCGAATCGCGCCACAAGCGCCCGGGCGGCGAAGCGATGCTCGAGCGCATGAGCGAAATGATGTTCGTCGATGCGGTGCGCCGTTATGTCGACGTGCTGCCCGAGGAAAGCCGCGGCTGGCTTGCGGGCCTGCGCGATCGTTTCGTCGGCCGCGCGCTCGCCGTGATGCACGACGCGCCCGCGCACGAATGGACCGTGGAAGAACTCGGCGAGCGCGTGGGTCTCTCGCGTTCGGCGCTGCATGAGCGTTTCGTCGACATGATCGGATTGCCGCCGATGCAGTATCTCGTCAACTGGCGCATGCAGGTCGCGGCTGGCCTCCTACGTAATACGAATGCGACGATCGCGGCCGTGGCGCAGGACGTCGGTTACGCATCCGAGGCGGCGTTCATCCGCGCGTTCAAACGTCTCGTCGGCAAGCCGCCCGCGACGTGGCGGCGCGAGAAGACGCGCGTGGAAGCCGCGACGCATTCAGGTTGACGCCGGATGAGTCTCTGACTAAAGTCAGAGATATGAACCCGACCGACATCAGCCAGATTCGCAGCTTCAACCGCACCGTTGCCGATGGCATCGGCGCGCTCAACGACCACTTTCTCGGGCGCGGCCGTCCGATGGGCGAGTCGCGGCTTCTCTGGGAGATCGGCGCGCAAGGCGTCGATCTTCGCGTGCTGCGCGAGCGTCTCGGTCTCGACTCGGGCTATCTGAGCCGCACGCTCGCGGCGCTGGAGCGGCAAGGGCTTGTCGCGGTCGAGTCGCGTCCCGATGACCGCAGGGTGCGCCGCGCCAGTCTGACCGAAACAGGCCGCGCCGAACGCGATGAGCTGGAACGGCTATCGGATGCGGTCGCCGGCGGCATGCTCGCGCCGCTGAACGACGCGCAGCGCCAGCGCCTGATCGCGGCGATGGCCGAAGTCGAGCGGCTGCTTCAGCCGTCGCTGGTGCGCTTCGCGATCGAAGATCCGGCGAGCGTCGATGCGCGTTGGTGCATCGATCAATACTTCGCGGAGCTGAACGCGCGCTTCGATGCGGGCTTCGATCCGTCGCTCAGCCTGTCCGCCGATGCGCGCGAACTGACCGCGCCGCACGGCGCGCTGATCGTGGCGAGGCTGCGCGGCGCGGCGATCGGCTGCGTCGCGCTCAAGTTTCACGGCACGGCCCCAGCCGAATTGAAACGAATGTGGGTGAGCGCGGACGCCCGCGGATTGGGGCTCGGGCGGCGCTTGCTCGACGAGGCCGAACGGCACGCGAGCGAGCGCGGCGCGAAGGTCGTGCGCCTCGAAACGAACCGGACGCTCAAAGAGGCGGTCAGGCTGTATCGGCAATCGGGGTATATGGAGGTCGACGCGTTCAGCGCCGAGCCTTACGCGGATCACTGGTTCGAGAAAACATTGCGCTGACGTGATTCGTCAGCGCTGTCCCGTCAGCGCGATGACGAGATCGAGAAACGCGCGCGTCTTCGCCGGCGGATGATGCCGCGACGGATAGAACGCGTAGAGCGGAAAGCGCTCGTCGGGCCAGTCGGGGAAAAGGTCGATCAGCTTGCCATCGGCGAGCAGGTGTTCGTGACCGAGCGCGAGAATCTGCGCGATGCCATAGCCCGAGAGCAGGGTGCTCAGCATCGTGCCGGGATCGTTGAGCGTGAGACGGCCGCGCGTCTCCACGGTGATGCGCTTTCTCTTGCGATGAAACTCCCAGACGAACGGCCGCCCCGTTTCGGGGTCGCGAAACTCGATGCAGGTGTGCGCGTCGTCGGCGAGCGCTTGCGGCGTCGCGGGCTTGCCGCAACGTTTGAGATACGACGGCGCGGCGACGGTGTGCACTGGCGTATCGAGCAGCTTGCGCGCGATTAGGCTCGATTCGCGCGGCGCGCCGAAGCGGATGGCGAGATCGAAGCCGTCGGCGATCATGTCGCCAAGGCGGTCGCTCGTGATGAGTTCCAGTTGCAGTTCCGGATGCGCCTTCAGGAAGGCATCGAGCTTCGGGCCGAGCAGCAGCCGCGAGAAGATCGGATCGACATTCACGCGCAGGCGCCCGCGCACGGCCGTCGCGCCCTCCGATGCGGTGGCCGCCGCTTCCTCCAGTCCCGCGAGATGCGGCATCACGTGCGCGAAGAAACGCCGGCCTTCGTCGGTGAGGGAGACGCTGCGCGTCGTGCGGTCGAACAGACGTATCTTCAGACGCGCTTCGAGGCGCGCGATCGCACGGCTCACGCCCGGTTGCGACATGCCGAGCCGCTCGCCCGCCGCGGCGAACGTGCCCGCATCGACGATCGCGGCGAACACGCCGATGCCGTTGAGGGTGCGCTCGTTGAAGCCCGTCATTCATGCCTCCGTGTCATCGATGAGATGGCATTGATGTTATCGCGAAACGAACACCAAAAAAAACGGGCCCCGCAGGGCCCGGCAAATCACTCCAGCACAGTCATCGTTACGCGTGGTGCGCCTTGGCGACTTTTTCCACGGAGATCGAGTCGGCACGCAGACGCTCGTATTCCTGCTCGCTCATCGGCACTGCGTCCTTCTTGCCCAGATCGTTCAGGCGGATGCGATAGGTTTCACGCGCCGAGTACGCCGCGATCGCCGCAATGATCGTCACGCCGAACGCAATCGAGCCGACGATCACCGGGATGTTGTTCGATCCCGGCGGCGCCACCGCTGCGAACAGCGCGGGCAGCAGCGCGGTGATCGTGGTGCCGATGTTCTGCGCAATCGCCATCGCCGAGACACGCGAGCGGGTCGGGAACAGTTCCGGGTAGAAGCTCGGGAAGATCGCGTTATAGCCCTGGTACACGACACCCCACATCAGGATCGACATCGCGAAGGCGAGCGGCACGCTGTGGATGCTGATCGCGTAGAGATAGGCGAACGCCAGCACACCCGAGAGCAGCGCGCCGACGATGATCGGCGGCTTGCGGCCGATCTTGTCCGACAGGTTGCCGACGAACGGAATCACCAGCACCGCGACGATGTTGCCGACCACCGGAATCCACAGATACACGCTCTTGTGGAAGCCGACGCCGTACGAAGCCTGCACCGCATACGCCGCACCGAAGATCGTCGCGACGACCGGAATCACGTTCATCAGCGCCATGCAGACGACGCGGATCATGTCGGGCGTGCTGTTGGCGAACGCTTCCTTGATCGGCGACTTCGGCAGATCGCCGTGCGACTCTTCGGACGTGAACGCCGGGGTTTCGTGTACTTCCTTACGGATGATGTAGCCCGCGACCAGCACGAAGGCCGACAGCAGGAACGGAATGCGCCAGCCCCACGAATTGAACATGTCTTCCGGCATGAACATGGCGAGCGGCAGGAACACGGCGGCGGCGAGAATCTGGCCGGCCTGCACGCCCTGCAGCGTGAAGCTCGCGTAGAAGCCGCGTCGTCCGAACGGTGCGTGTTCGAGAATCATCGAGCTGGCGCCGGAGATTTCACCGGCCACCGCGAAGCCCTGGACCAGACGCAACACGACCAGCAATGCCGGAGCCAGCATGCCGACGCTGTGATACGTCGGCAGCAGACCGACGGCCATCGTCGAGAAACCCATCAGGAACATGCAGATCAGCAGTACGTTCTTGCGGCCGTGCGTATCGCCCAGATGGCCGAGCACGAATGCGCCGATCGGACGGGCGACGTAGCCCACGCCGTAGGTCGCGAGCGACGCGATGATCGCCACTTTCGGATTGCCCGACGGGAAGAACAACTGCGGGAAAATGAGTGCTGCCGCCTGGGCGTAGATGAAGAAGTCGTAATACTCCAGCGCCGAGCCGATCCAGCCGCTCGCAGTCGCTTTTTTCGCCTGGCGTCCGCCGTGCGCGTCGTCCTTGGGGCTAGCCATAGAGATGTCTCCGAAATGGGTTTATGGAGTTGAGCCTGGGAACCTGATCGAGCGGCGGAGCATTCGACTCACGGGAATTTGCGCGTCGCTCTGAAAGTGATTGGAGAATAAGAGCGCAACCCCTTTCGATCAACGCTTTGTGATAAATTTTGCGCGATTATCGTACGCGAGTGTCCGATAATCGATCACTTTGGGGGTTAGCACTAGCAAATGGCTTTGGTGGAGCGCCGAAACAGCCTGCGTTCCATAACTAAACAAGCATGTCAGCATGACTAAACCGGAACTCGACAAACGCGACTGGATCGCTGGTCTGGAAAAGGGTCTCGCGATCCTCGAAGCCTTCGACGATCAGCATGCGCGCATGACCCCGACGCAGGCCGCGACGCGCACCGGCCTCACGCGCACCGCCGCGCGCCGCTATCTGCTGACGCTCGCGCATCTCGGCTACGTGCAGACCGACGGCAAGCTCTTCAACCTGACGCCGCGCGTGCTGCGCATGGGCTGGTCGTATTTCGAATCGGCGCGGCTGCCGCGCATCGTTCAGCCTTATCTGCAGCAGTTGAGCGCGTTGATCCACGAGTCGGTGTACGTGAGCGTGCTCGACGACTGGGATCTCGTGATCATCGCGCGCAACGGCTCCACACGCGTGATGACGACGGGCTTCGTGCTCGGCGCGCGCGTGCCGGCCGCGCTGATGTCGGGCGGCATCGCGATGCTCGCGTACATGAACGAGACGGCGGTGCGCGGCTGGCTCGAGGCCACCGAGTTCAAGCCCTTCACGCCGCTCACCATTACCAACAAGGACAGGCTGTACGAGAAGATTCGCCAGGCGCGCGTGGATGGTTATGTCGCGATAGAGCAGCAACTGCAGATGGGCGTGCGCGGCGTCGCGGTGCCGATGAAGAACCGCCACGGCGAGGTGGTGGCGGCGTTGTCGGCGAACATGCCGATGGGCAAGGAGACGGGCGAGGCGGCGCTCGCCCGCGTGTTGCAGCCGTTGCAGGAGACGGCGTTGTCGATGCTGAACGTGATCTGACGTTTATCGTTTTTATCGTTTGGACCAGAAGTCGCGCTGCACGCGCAGCACTTCGTCCTCGACTTCCGCGATCGGGCCGAGCAGTTCGACCGGCTTCTGGCAATGATCGTAGACATAGCGCGACGAGACGCTCATCGTCGGATTTTCAGCGTGATTGCCGGTGGCTTCGAGCAGACGCGCTTCGGTGAGTCCGTACACGACCCGTCCGATGTTGGCCCAGTACGCCGTGCCCGCGCACATGCAGCACGGCTCGACCGACGTATAGAGCGTGCATCCCCACAGATACTCCGGCGTGAAGTTGAGCGCCGCGACACGCGCGAGCACCGACTCGGCGTGATTCACCGTATCGACGTTGCCTTGCTCCATCAACACGGTTTCCTGATCCGGCCCGACCAGAATCGCGCCGAACGGATGATGGCCGAGCAGGGTCGCGCGCTCGGCGACGGCGCTCGCGTGCCGCAGATGCCGCACGATCTGCTCGCGCGTGGGCGTGAGACCCTGGGGCGGAAGATCGTCGTGTCGGGTGCTGGGCGTGGTGATGGCCATGTAGGTGTCTCCTTCGCATGCTGATGGGAAGGGCAGGATAGCGCGGCAAAAAGCCGGGTGATTACGCGTGCGGCGATAGCGGGAATAAGCGCAAGGTGAGGGTTTTCGGGAGCGGGTGCTGGCTGGGGGCGCGGGGCCATGTCTGGCGGGGCTTTGCGGCTTCCGTGCGCCGCCCGGAGGTGAGGGTTTTCGGGATCAGCGCTCATGCCTCCTCACTCTCGCCTAATTCACCGTCCCTAAACTTCGATCCATGGTTGCGGCGACACCGCCCGACATCGACAAAAGGAAAGGGGAAACGACATGGCCCGACTCAACGTTTCGGCACGCAGCAGCATGCTTCTCAAGCTATCGGTGTTGAGCGTCGTCACCGCGCTCTCGCTGGGCGTCGGCTCCGCGCCGGTCTATGCGCAGTCGCTTCCGATGGACAACCCTCCGGCGGCCCACGTACAACCGCTCGACATACGCACGCTGCACGATCGGCTGAACCTCACCGCCGATCAGGAAGTCCGATGGCAGGCCGCGCTCGACGCGATGCGCCAGAGCCATGCTTCCGAGCGCATGAACGCCGATCAGATGCAGGCGCGCATGCAGACGATGCTCAAGCAGCCGATCCTCGATCTCTCCGCCCTGCACGCGATGGACGAGAAGTTCCGGCAGCAGGACGCGCCCTTATCCGAGCAATCGGCGAAGGCCTGGCTCATGTTCTATAGCGGACTGAACGATCAGCAGAAGACCACCTTCAGCGATGCGATCAGGCCGCAGTTCGAAAGCATCGCGCACCATCCGGCGCGGCCCTACGATCCGCGAACCGGGCTCTGACGCGATGATGCCTGGAGTGTGTTGGGAGTCATGCTAAGGAACGCAAAGTTGCTTGGCTAAGGTGCCTGATACGCTTTGGGCTCTTCTTTCGCCGGATCCCGTGAGCGTGTTGGTCTATTAGCGTTGCCCCTGTGCGGGGCGGCAGTCACTTTCTTTGCTGCTGCAAAGAAAGTAACCAAAGAAAGCAGCTCGAGACGCCCGCGGTCACACGCAATTTGGGTGTTCTTCTCGTTGTTCGTGGGCTCAGTAGCGAGTGCCCTCGTAGGCCCCATCGGGCTTGGACCGCGCACGGTCTGTCACATCGCACCACATAACACGCTGGTTCAGCACGAAATGGCTCCGGCCCGCTTCGCGGCCGATGGGTCAATCGGGTCTGCGTGTGCTTCTGCGTTTCTCTTTTCTCGTCGGTTTCCCTTGCAGACCCGACGGCAGCGCGCAGCGCTGTGCCGAAGCTATTTCGTGCTGAACCAGCGCGCTTAAAACAACTAGCTAGTCAGACCGTGCGCGGTCCAAGCCCGGTTAGGCCTACGAGGGCACTCGCTACAGAGGCCACGAACAACGAGAATAGTGGCCAAATTGCGTATGACCGCGGGCGTCTCGAGCTGCTTTCTTTGCCTACTTTCTTTGCAGCAGCAAAGAAAGTAGGTGCCGCCCCGCACAGGGGCAACGCTAACCGACCGACACGCCAACGGGATCCGGCGGCTAAGCCCCGCCCGTAAAGATCGGCCCTTGTCCCCCCGGCATGAACGCACGCGGCGCGTGATCAGCACTTGCACCGGACTGCTCACGCGAAGCCGTCGCCGGTGCAGGATCGCGCAGCGTGACGGCCGTCTCCGACGTGATCGGCACGCTGGGCTGCGCGAGCAGCTCGGTCTTGCGCATCGAGCCCGCCGAAGTCCCGAAGTAATAGCCGATGATGCTGATCCACGCGGTACCGAGCGCGCCCACCACGACGTTCACGAGATCGCGGTTCGCTTCGGGCAGCGCGCGCAGCGCCATCAGCAGCAGGATGCCGAAGAAGCCGGCCGTGACGCTCATCGCGAGCACCTTCGGCACCCAGTCCTTGTTCGCGATGCCCATGGCGCGCGCATCGGCGCGATCGCCCGCCGCGATGCGCGCCATGTCGGCTTCGAACGACAGGCGCGCCTGCGCCGCCGCCACCACGAGTTGCTGCAACTGCAACGAGTTCGCGCTTTCCGCCTGACTGATTTTTTCCAGCGCGGCGGGGTCGTTGAGCGCGGTCTCGACGACATCCGGATCGCCCGGCGTGCCGAGCGCATGCGAGATGATCGCGGCCGCCGTCGTCACACCGAGCCCGACCGGCCCGCCGATGAGACCCGCCAGAAGAGGCGCCTTCGCGCCGATCGTTGCCGCCACTTTCGACCAGTCCATCATGCTGCTCCCAGAAGAAGATTCGTCGCCATGCGCTCGGTCCAGCCGCGGCTGAACGTCGGCCAGGCATGCAGGCCCTTCAGATAACGCAATCGATACGCAATGAAGCGCAACACGAAGCGCATCGGATCGGCGGCTTTCACGGCATCGACGGTATCGGGGCCGAACTTCCCGTCTTCCTTCGCGCCCGATGCCTTCTGCATCCACAGCACGACGAGGCCGCCGTTGTAGTTCGCATCGAAAATCTGGAAGGCGACGCGCGGATCGAATTCGTCGAGATGCAGCGGATCCCAGTACTTCTGCTTGGCGATGCGTTTCGCGAGTTCGAGCGGCAGGTCCTTCATCGCGCCCGCATAGCCGTAGCCGCGCGCGACGCGCGCCGTCACGCCCCACATCGTTTCGCCGCCCGGGTCCGCCGGATGGAACGAGTAACCGCCTTCGCTGCCGATCAGCGCTTCGAAGGCGTCATCGAAACTGTTCATGGTGATCTCCTTGGCGCCTGCACGTGCCGCCGGAACTTCGCGAGTCGAATCGCGGCGCCGGAAGAAACGGGCCGGCGCGCGAGGCGACCGGCCCGGTCGCGTCAAACAGTGGCAGGCAGTCATGACGCGACGGCAGGGCTTAATGCACCAGCCGTGCCAGATCACGCCTGAAATGCATGCGAGCCTTGTGTGACAAGGCTCGGCGCGCGAAAGGAGATGTGCGGAGAAAAGCGAACTGTCGTGCGCCGGCGAACGCTTTTGGAGGGCGTATGTTCGGCCTGCGCAGACAGCGATCAGTGGATCAGTGGATCAGTGGCTCAGTGCGGGGCGGGCGCGAGCGACGTGTCGGCTTCGCGCTCGTTCGAACGGATCGCGATGACCGCGAGCAGCGCTGCGGCGAGCGGCACGGCGAGCGTCAGATAGAAGCCGCTCGGACCGCCCATGTTGAGGAACGTGCCGCCGACGGCCGATCCGGCGATCGCGCCCACGCGCCCCATGCCGATGGCCCAGCCGGTGGCCGTCGCGCGCAGCGTCGTCGGATACGCGCCGACCACGAGATAGTTGAGCGCGATCTGTTGCCCGCCGATGCCGAGCCCGGCCGCGCCCCCGAGCGTGAACACGAGCCCCCACGACGTACCCGCATACGCAAGCCCGATGACAATCGCGATACCGAGCGCGAGCAACGCGATCAGCAGGCGCCGCGTGCTGATCTTCGGCAACACGATGGAAAGCGGAATCGCGCAGACGATGAACACCGCGTTCACGACCACCGTGCCGAGCGGCGCTTGCGCGGCGGGCAGACCCGCGGCCTTCAGCACGGTCGGCAGCCACGACAGGAACATGAACCACGCGATCCAGTTGAAAAAGTAGACGGCCCAGATCGCCAGCGTGTTGCGCGCGTTGCCTTCGCGAAAGAGCGCGGCGACGCTCGCGCGCGTGCTCGCCTCATGCACCGCGAAGCGGGCGTCGTCGGCGAGCGGCCAGGTCACGATGCGCGAAAGCATGTCGCGTGCGGCGCGGTGATCGTCACGCGAACGCGTCACGAGGTAATGCAGCGATTCCGGCAGCGCGAACCAGAGCACCACGAGCAACGCGAGCGGCGCCGCACCGCCGACGATGAACACGCCTTGCCAGCCGATCACGGGCATCATGCGCGCGGCGAGCAGGCCGCCGAGCATCGCGCCCGCGGGCAGGCCGAGCAGCACGCCGGTCATGATCGCACCGCGATGCCGCGCGGGTCCGAATTCCGCCGCGAGCGCTAGCAGCACCGGCGTGCAGCCGCCCATGCCCAGTCCCGCGATGAAGCGCAGCACGAGAATCTGCTCCGTGCCGCTCGCGAACGCCGTCGCCAGCGATGCGATGCTGAACAGCGCGACACCGCCGAGCAGCGCCGGACGCCGCCCCACGCGATCGCCAACGAGCCCGAGCGTCATCGCGCCGATGGTCATGCCGAGCGTGCCCGCGATCAGGATCGGAGCGAGATCGCCGGGCGCAAGACCGAAGGCCGCGACGATGGCGGGCCCCGTGTACGCGATGGCCTGCGTGTCGAAGCCATCGAAGAGGGTGGTCGCGAAGCACAACAGGAAGATGGCCCACTGAAATGGCCGGATGCGTTCCTTGTCGATCAGCGACGCGATATCGAGAGGCGTGCTCATGGTTATCTCCGTTTTTGGTATCCGCCGGAGCGTACGAGAGCAACGCGCGCCGCGTCCAATACCGATGCGGACTAGGCCCATACCGTGCGGGTATGACGCGCTCATTCGATGCTCATTCTCCGTCCCTACGATGTGATTCAACCAGGCGGCGCGGTCTCATCGAAAACACTCGCACCGCTTTTCGTCGACCACGTTTCATCGAGGAGAAGAGTCATGCGCCACTATCCATCGGACAGTCCCCGTGCGGCCGCGCGCATCGTCGTGATGTCGCTGATCGCGGACGGGCATATCGGCAGCGCCGAAGTCGAAGAACTCGAACGGCGCGGTTTCTACGCGCGTCTCGGGCTCGATCCCGGCGAGCTGCACGAGATCGTGCAGGAGGTGTGCGAGGACCTCATGCGTGATGCGTATCTCAGTTGGGAAGAGGCGTGCCGCGTCGATCCGCATGTCGTGCAGCAGCTCGCCAAAGAAGTGCGCTGCGAGCGAATGCGACGCGATGTGCTCACGCTCTGCGAATCCGCGGTGGTCGCGGACGGCGTGATGACGTTCACCGAAGCCGCCGTGATCGATGCAGTCAGGCGCGCGTGGCGCATGCACTGAAGCGCGCGACGTTCGATACAAGGAGACGACATCATGCAACAGCACATTCTCGTCGCGGTGGGGCCGGGCCTGAGTCATGCCGCGCTCGCGCTCGGCATCGCGCGGGCCCGCGAATTCAACGCGCGCCTCACGGCCCTTCACGTGGTCGACCGTATGCCGTTCTGGGCCGTATCGTCCGCGCAGCATGATTTTGGCGCGGCGTTCGCGCACGTCGAACAGCTCGCGCGCGAAGTCGAAAAGCGCACCTTGCAGGCGATACGCGCATCGAGCATCAACGGCCTGTGCGTGACGATGGACCTGCCGAGCGGCACAACGCTCGCACGCACGATCGCGCAGGCGGCGCGCGAGTTCGATGCGGACCTCATCGTGATCGGCCGCAGCAGGGCCACGAACTGGCGCTTCTGGGAAGAGCGCGTGTGCGATGCGGTGAGCCGTCACAGCAACCGGCGCGTGCTGATCGCCACGAATCACGCGGACAATGAAGCGCCCGTTGCAACAAAAGCGACACCGTTACGTTTTACCATCGGCGATTCGACGCAGCACGCCACTACCCCATCGTACAGTTCGAGAGGAAGCTCGCCATGCCGGATCGCATCGTCAAACCGTCCCGACGCACCTTGCTGAAGGGACTCGTTTCCGGCACGGGACTCGCCCTCACGGGAGCGGGTCTCGCCGATGCACTCGCGCAAGGCGTCGCGCCCGCCGTCGTCACCGCCGACAAGCTGCGTCCGCAACTGCCCGGCGGCGTGATGAGCGGCGACGTCACCGCGACGAGCGGCATCGTGTGGAGCCGCGCGGACCGGCCGGCGCGCATGATCGTCGAATATTCGACGAGCGAGAACTTCAGGACGTTTCAGCGGCGCATCGGGCCGGCGGCGCTCGAGGGCAGCGACTTCACGGCGCGCGTCGATCTCACCGGCCTGCCGCCCGGCGCGGACGTGTTCTATCGCGTGCGCTTTCAGGATCTCGTCGATGGCAAGGCGCATAGCGAGCCCGTGACGGGACGTTTGCGCACGGCATCGCTCGATGCGGACAAGCCGGTGTGCTTCGTCTTTTCGGGCGACGAAGCCGGGCAGGGCTGGGGCATCAACGAGCGGTTCGGCGGCTATCGCATCTATGAAGCGATGCGCCGCGAGTCGCCGGATTTCTTCATCCATCAGGGCGATCAGATCTACGCCGACAGCGTGATCGAAGCCGACGTGCGTCTGCCCGATGGTACGCTGTGGACCAATATCGTCACCGAAGGCAAGTCGCACGTCGCGCAGACGCTCGACGATTATCGCGCGGCCTTCGCCTATAACCAGCTCGACAAAAACAAGCGCCGCTTCGCCGCCGAGGTGCCGTTCCTCGTGCAATGGGACGATCACGAAGTGCGCAACAACTGGTATCCGGGTCAGCGCATCGGCGAGGCGGAGAAGCGCTATCAGACGCGCTCGATCGATCTGCTCGAAGCGCGCGCGAAGCAGGCGATGTTCGAATACAACCCGTACCGCATCAATCAGCTCGATCCGGAGCAGGTCTATCGCGGCTTTCAGTTCGGCCCGCTGCTCGATGTGTTCATGCTCGACGAGCGTTCGTATCGCGGCGCGAATTCGCCGAACCGGCAGACGCGTCTCGATGCCGATGCGGCGTTCCTCGGCTCGCAGCAGACGGCGTGGCTGAAGGCATCGCTGAAGGCGTCGCACGCGACGTGGAAGGTGATTGCGAGCGACATGCCGATCTCGCTCGTCGTGCCCGATGCGAACCCCGATGTGCCGAAAGGCACGTTCGAAGCCTGGGCCAACGCGGAAAACGGCGCGCCGCTCGGACGCGAGCTGGAGCTGGCGGAGATCCTGCGCTTCATCAAGCAGGAGGACATCCGCAACGTCGTGTGGATCACGGCCGACGTGCACTACGCGCAGGCGACGCACTACGATCCGTCGCGCGCGAAGTTCACCGAGTTCAAGCCGTTCTGGGAATTCGTCGGCGGCCCGATCAACGCGGGCACCTTCGGCCCGAACGATCTCGACATGACTTTCGGGCCGGAACTGCGCTACGTGAGCGTGCCGAAGGACAACCCGCAGAACCGCTCGCCCGCCGCGCTGCAACAGTTCTATGGCCGCGCCAAGATCGATCCCGCGAGCCGCGCACTGACCGTCTCGCTGCATGATCTGAACGGCCGCTCGCTCTACGAAGTCAAGCTCGATCCGGAGGCGTGAAACTGGCCTGCCCGCGTGGATGCGAAGCGTTCATGGACGCTCCGGCCTTCGTTCGCGCACACTGACGGGCATTCGAACGGACCCGCAACCGCCATGAACGGCCACGTCTTTTTCAGCGCGAATCTGCTGATCGCTTACTCGGCGTATTTCGTCGGCACGGCAAGTCCCGGGCCGAGCAATCTCGCGATCATGTCGATTGCGAGCACGTCGGGGCGGCGCGCGGCGTTCGCGTTCGCCGCGGGCGTGATGTCCGGCTCGTTCTTCTGGGCGATGCTCGCCGCGCTCGGCCTCTCCGCCGCGCTGACGGCGTATTCGGGCTTTCTCATCGGCGTGAAGATCTGCGGCGGGATCTATCTGCTGTGGCTCGCGTTCAAGTCGGGGCGCGCGGCATGGAAGCCGCCGGTGCGTCAATCATCGGCGGATGCGAGGGGACAAAGCGGCCGCAAGCTCTACGCGCGCGGCGCGCTGCTGCATCTCACCAACCCGAAGGCGATTCTCGTGTGGATGTCGGTGGCGGCGCTCGGATCGTCGGCGGGCGAGGGGCCGGGTCATATGCTCGCGGTCGTCGCGGGGTGCCTGTGCATCGGCGCGTGCGTGTTCGGCGGCTATGCCGCGCTCTTTTCGATGGCCGCCGCGCGGCGCATCTACAAGCGCATCCAGCGCGGTCTCGATGCCTGCCTCGCGCTCGTGTTCGGCGCGGCGGGCATTCGGCTGCTGACTTCGCGCGTGTAGCGGATTTGCCGCATCTTTTGCGGTTCGGCTTTGCTTCTGGACGATCGGCGGCTACGCTCAAGGCACACGCCTGAACAATCGCCAGAACGATGCCCACCGACGATTCCCCGCGCCACGCCCATCCCATACAACACGAAAGCGCAGCGGCGCTAGGCGCGCTTGCCCACATCATCCGCGATGCGTTCGGCGCGCTTGGGCGCGAACTCATCGCCATCAGACCGACGCCGGCGCGCGCGCTCTTCGCCACGCAGGCGATGTTGTCGGTCGGACTCGCCGTCGCGCTCGCCTATGCGTTCCACCTGAGCAACATCTGGTGGGCGGCCATCAGCGGCTTTGCCGTCATGCAGTCGAAGTTCTCGGCGTGCGCGCAACGCGGCGTGCAGCGCGTGGTCGGCACGGTCGCGGGCGCGCTCATCGGCGCGGTGGCGGGGCCTGTGATCGGCGATATGCCGTGGTTTTTCGTGCCGCTGCTCGGCGTGATCGTGGGCGTGTCGGTGTATCGCGCGCTCGTGTCCGACGCGGGCTACGCGTGGGTGCTCGGCGCGGTGACGGCGCTGATGGTGACGTTCGAGGCGCATCGGCTCGTGTCGGCGGCGGCGACGGCGTCGTTCGCGCTGCTGCGGGTGGCGGAGGTGATCGTCGGGACGGTAGCGAGCGTGGCCGTGTCGGCGCTGTTTCATGCGGGCGTGCAGCACTATCGGAAGTCGCGCGGGACGGCGCCGGTGCCGCGCGCGCAGGCGGCATCGACGGTCGATCGCGTCGATGGCGTCAACGCGCAGACCGTCACCGTGATTCCTTCCGATGCCGCGCAGGCCGTGCAGGCGCTCGATGCGATGCATATCGCGCGCGCCGAGCAGACCGCGCTCGCGATGCGCAAGCGCCTCGCGTGGCAGGCCGCGTGGTCGGTGATGATTCTGGCGGCGCTCGCCTACACGTGGAATCTGCCGGGCTTCGCGCAGGCGATGGTGACGGCGGTCGCCGTGCTGATCCTGCCCGCATCGGCGCTCGGCAAGCCGACGCACAAGCCGGTTGCGGAGCGCATGGCGCAGCGGTTCATCGGTTGCCTGCTGGCGGGTGCGGTGAGTCTTGCGCTACTGCCCGTGCTCGGCGATAACGCGTTCGCCTGCATGATCGCGCTGTGCGCGGGCGTGTGGATAGGGTGCCACGTGCAGACGGGCGCGCAAGGCGCGAGCTATGTCGGACGGCAGTTCAGCATCGCGTTCATCATGGTGTTCGTGCAGGACCATCATTGGTCGTCGGATCCGATGCCGGCGGCCATGAGGCTTGCGGGGATACTGGGTGGGGTCGTGGTGCTGTCGGGGGTGATGGCGGTGGGGGCGGGGTGGAGGGCGAGGCGGGCGCCGCACACCGCGATGCGGTGACACCGCGCCACCCGCACCGCCGTGTACATCACGATTCAGCGATTCAAGCCTCTTCCGCCCAGGCCTGATTCTCCCGCGCCATCAGCGCGCTCGATGCCGCCGGCCCGAACGTCCCCGCCGTATATCCACGCGGCCGATCGCCCAGTTCCTTCCAGCCATTGAGGATCGGTTCGACCCACGTCCACGCCGCTTCCAGTTCATCGCGCCGCATGAAGTGCGTGAGCCTGCCGCGAATCACGTCGATCAACAGGCGCTCATACGCTTCCGCGCGCCGCTGCGTCATCGCCTGCTGGAGATCGAGATTGAGCGTGACCGGCTGCATGTGCATGCCGCTGCCCGGCTCCTTCGCCATCATCTGAAGCTGAATGGATTCTTCCGGCTGCAGCGTGATGGTGAGCCGGTTGCCGTAGTGACGCGGGCCATCAGGAATGATCGAGAACGGCAGGTCCGCGAAGTCGATGACGATCTCCGAGCGGCGGTTCTGCATGCGCTTGCCTGTGCGCAGGAAGAACGGCACATTGGCCCAGCGCCAGTTGTTGATATGCGCGCGCAACGCGACGAAGGTTTCCGCGCGGCTGTCGGCCGGCACGTTCGGCTCCTCGAGATAACCCTTCACCGCCTCGCCGCCCACCGCGCCCGCCGTGTACTGGCCGCGCACGGTATCGCGCGCGGTATCGGCGACGGTCATCGGCCGCAGCGACTTCAGCACCTTCAGCTTTTCGTCGCGCACCGCGTCCGGATCGAGCGATACGGGCGGCTCCATCGCGACGATGCACAGCAGTTGCAGCAAGTGGTTCTGCACCATGTCGCGCAATGCGCCGGTGTGATCGTAGAAGCCCGCGCGGCTGCCGACGCCAACCGTCTCCGACACCGTGATCTGCACGCTCTTGATGTACGGCGCCTGCCACAGCGGCCCGAAGATCGCGTTGCCGAAGCGCAGCACCATCAGGTTCTGCACGGTTTCCTTGCCGAGATAATGGTCGATGCGATAGATCTGCTCTTCCTTGAAGTGCTTGCCGACCGCATCGTTGATCGCGCGCGCGGAGGCGAGATCGTGACCGAGCGGCTTTTCCAGCACGACGCGCGCGTGGTCATCGAGAATGCCGGCGCTGTCGAGGTTCTCGCAGATGGTGACGAACAGTTCCGGCGACGTCGACAGATACAGCACGCGCTGCGAGCCGGGCCGCACGGCCTGCGCAAGACGCTGGAAGTCGCCGGGGTTCTCCACGTCGACCCGCACGTAGTCGAACAGCGCGAGGAATTTGTCCCACGACTGCGCATCGAACGCCTTGGCGTCGATGAACGGGCGCGCCTGTTCTTCCATGAAGTTTTTCAGGTAATCCTCGCGCGCCCAGTCCTTGCGGCCGATCGCGAGAATGCGCGTGTCGGCGGGCAGGTTGCAGTGCATGTGCGCCATGTAGAGCGCGGGCAGCAGCTTGCGCGCCGCCAGGTCTCCACCGCCGCCGAAGATGATCATGTCGAGCGGGCGTTCATTCGAGGGAGAAGTTGGATTCGTCATGGTGCGTGAGCCGGTAAAGGTTCAGGAAAGCCGAAAGCGCGGCGATCGGTGCGATCGTTCGAGACAGCTATGTTGCATGTTTTGCCGGCATTTTGCACGGCAGTCGTGCTAACGGCCGTTCGATTCGACCGACGATGGACGAAATGTCACCGACAGCGCGTATGTTTAGCGCGCCTTAGCGCAACGATTCATCGGCCCGCAGGGTGGCCACGGCGAGGTCGAGAAACGCGCGCACCTTCTGCGTGACATGGCGTCCTTCGCGATGCACGAGATGGATCGGCAAGGGCGGCGGCTCGAATTCGGGCAGCACGATGACTAAGCTTCCCTCGTTCACATGCTGCGCGATCTGATACGACATCAACCGCGCGATGCCGAAATCCGCGAGCGCGGCGGCGATGGCCGAATCGTTGGTGGTCGTCGTGAAGCGCGCATGGTTGCGCACGAGAATCTGCCGCTCGCCGTCGTGCAGCCGCCATTCCGGCGGCGTCGACGAGCCCGTCGACGCAATCACGACATGCGCGGCGAGATCGTCGGGATGACGCGGCGTGCCGTGCTTCGCGAGATAGGCGGGCGACGCGCACAGCACCCGCCGCACGCGCCCGACACTGATCGCCTGCAACGATGAATCCGGCAGTTGCGCGATCCGCACCGCCACGTCGATGCCCTCGTCGACGAGATTGACCACGCGGTCGACGAACCAGCAGTTCGCATCGGCTTCGGGATAGCGCTGGAGGTAGTCGAGCACGATCGGCGTGACGTGCAGCCTGCCGAACATCGCCGGCGCGGTGATCGAAAGCAGGCCGCGCGGCGACGAGTGCGTGCCTGTGGCGGAGAGTTCGGCGGAGTCGATGTCGCCGAGGATGCGGCGGCAGTCCTCGAAATAGCCGCTGCCGGCGTCGGTGAGGCGCACGACGCGCGTCGTGCGCGTGAGCAGGCGCACGCCGAGATGCTCTTCCAGCTCCGTCACGACCCGGCTCACGACGGAAGGCGAGACGTCGAGTTTGCGCGCGGCCGAGGCGAAGCCGCCGGTTTCGACCACCGTGACGAAGGTCGTCATTGCCTGTAAACGGTCCATGAGAAAGCACGAGGCATGCGGGCTTGAAGGATGCCGTGCATTCTCGGGGATATGCGCGCGGGGCACAATCGTTAAAGATCCAGCTTGAGCGTGTCTCCTTCTTCGGCGGCCGGCATCGCGCAGCAGATCAACGCTTCATCGTCGCCGACATGGAACGCGGGCTCGCTTTCATACGACACCGCGCCCTGCACGATGCGCGTGCGGCATGTGCCGCAGGTGCCGCCCCTGCAATTGAACTCCGGCGCCAGGCCGCTCGCTTCCGCGAGTTCCAGCAACGTGCCGCCGCCCGGTTTCCATTGCGCGCTCGTGCCCGACTTCAGGAATTCGATTTTCACCGGTTCGGTCGCGGCGGGGCGCATCGGCTTGATGTCCGCGCCGCGATCCGCCGTGCGTTTCAGCGCCGACGGTCCGAACGCCTCAGCATGAATGCGCGTATCGGCGACATTGAGCGCGCGCAGGCCGTCGTAGATCGTCTGCATGAACGTGCCCGGTCCGCACAGATAGAAGTCGTAGTCGTTGAAGGGCAGGCGGCTCGTCAGCAGATCGATGTCGATGCGCCCCGATGCGTCGTAATCGCGCGTCAGGCTTGCGCCGTCCGTGTCGCTCAGCACGCGGATCACGTTCACCGCGCCGCCGGCGCTTTGCTCGAGCGCGTCGATTTCGCGCGTGAACGCGCGGCTCGCGAGCGAATGCGCCGACACGATCATCCAGACCGGCCGCACGCGCCGCTTGCGCAGGCCTTCGTAGACGATGTGCCGCAGCATCGCGAGCATCGGCGTGATGCCGACGCCCGCCGCCATCAGCACGGCGGGACGCCGCTCGAATGGATCGATCGTGAAGTCGCCCGCGGGCGCGCGCGCTTCGATGACGCCGCCGACTCGCAACGTGTCGTGCAGATACGCGGACACGCGTCCGCCGCGCTTCACGCTGATCCGGTACACGCCGTCCGACGGCGCGACCGAGAGCGTGTAGGTGCGAATCACCGGCTTCGCTTCGCCCGGCAGCGTCACGCGAATCGGCAGATGCTGGCCGGCCAGATGCGGCACGATGCCCGCGTCGTCGGCGGGTTCGAGATGGAAGGAGCGGATCGCATCGCTTTCATCGACGATCTTGCTCACGCGGAACGTCCGCCACACGTTGGCGAGCGCGGCGGCCTTGAGGCGCTCGGCCACTTGCGCCCAGTCGCCGGTCATCAGCGAATTGGGCGATGCGCCGTCGCCGCGCGCCTGCCACCGTATCGGCAGCGCTTCTGCGCGATACACGATGCGGCGCGGCGTGAAGCGCCACAGCCGCTCCGCGCCCTGGAACGCGGCGGTTTCGGGAGAATCGAGCAGCACTTCGGCGTCGCCCGCGAGTTGCAGCAGGTCGCCGCTCTCGAAGTCCGCGAACACGAGGCCCGCGCGGCCGTTCACGAGAATATTGCCAAGCGTGTTGAAGAACAGATTGCCCGCGAAATCGGGAATGGTGAACGAGCCGTCGTCCGCGAGACGCACGAAGCCCGGCTTGCCGCCGCGATGCGACACGTCCACTTGCCGATGCCCGTCCTCCCGATCGAAATACGACGCGACGAAGAACGTGTCCGCGTCCGCGATCATCGCCGTGGCGCGCGGCGAAAGCGCGTCGAGCACGACCGGCGGCACGGGCGAAGGCGCGGCCGGATCGCGCACGAAGTCGAAATCGCGCAGCTGGATGTACTGCGGGCAATTGCCGTAACTCTGCTCGACGGCCACGGCGAATTCGGCACTGGCGGCGTTCGCGCCGTCGCGGCGGATCACGCCGTTCATGCGGTTGCGCCGCCGCGTGTGCAATTCGATGCCGAGCAGTCCGACCGATGCGCCGTCGTCCATGCCGGCGTCGGCGGGATCGAGCGGATCGCGCGCGCGGCTCAGCGACAGCGTTTTGGCGTCGGGCGTGTGCATGAAGCCGGGATGCCCGGCGATGAGCGTCGCCCACGGATCGCCGTGTTCGTCGACGGCGCCCGCCACGATGAATGGCAACTGCGCGAAGAACTGGCGATGCTGGTCCGGCATGTAATCGCGCACGACGCGCCGCCCGACGCTCTCCATGCGCTCATGCGCGCCGAAGGCCTTCTGGATGGCGATTTCACCGCGATGCCACGGCGAAGGCGTGGCGACGGAAGCTGTATTCGGGAGCACGGAAGTGGACATGATCGTATGCCTCTTCGAGTCAGGCGCGGCGGCGAGCCGCCGCGCTCACTTTACGCCGCGAGACCCGCGGCCGTCTTTTGAAACGGAAGGAAACCGGGCAGCGCCTCGACACGCTTGAGCCACGCGTTCACGTTCGCGTAAGCGGCGAGATCGACGTTGCCTTCGGGCGCGCTCGCGATGTAGCTATAGAGCGCGACGTCCGCGATGGTCGGATGCGCAGCGCCGATATCCGCGATCCAGTCGCGGTTCGCCAGTTCCGCGTCGATCACTTTCAGCACGTTGTGCGCGCGGGCGATGACTTCGTCCGCGTCGAATTTCGCACCGAACACCGTGATCAGGCGCGCGGCGGCGGGGCCGAACGCGATCTGCCCCGCCGCGACCGACAGCCAGCGCTGCACGGCGGCGGCTTCGACGGGCGTGTCGGGCAGCCATTTCGCAGCGCCGGATTTCTTCGCGAGATAGACGAGAATCGCGTTCGAATCAGCGATGACCGTCTCGCCGTCCACGAGCACCGGAACCTGGCCGAAGCGGTTCAGTTTCAGGTACTCGGGCGTCTTGTGCGCGGCGGCAGCGAGATCGACGAACACTTCCTCGTGCTCGATGGAAAGCAGATTGAGGAAAAGTCGCGCGCGGTGCGAATGGCCGGACAGCGGATGGTAGTAGATCTTCACGGCAGGTTCCCTGATTCGGTTGGCGGCCGGGAGAAGTCCCGTCCTGTGAACCAAGTATGGGTTCCTGCGCAAAGAAGGAGAATAACAGGCAAATTCAAATCACTGTTCTCGATACGAGAACAGTGGCGCGTTTCCTACGACGCTGGCGAAGCGCCGCAGCCGCGCTCAGTTCGGCTTGGTCACGTTCGCCTTGTTGCCCGCGAGCGGCGAGCCGTAGCCGCCGCTGCTCGCGTTGTTCGGCAGGCCGTTGACGAGCTGAGCGCGCGGATCGCTGGGATTGAGATTGAGTTCGCCGGCCTGCGCGTTGCCGTGCGTCGGATACTGGCTGCCGAGCGGCGCGTCAGGCATGAGCTTCGTGCTGTTCTGCGGCGCGTACATGTCGGTTTCGACGCTCGGATGCAACTGCGCGAAAGCCGAAGTGGCCGCAAAGACTGAGGCAAAAGCGAATGCAATACAAGGCACTTTCATGGCGGACTCCTGCGAAGTCTTATTCAGTGTAGTCCGCGAGCGCGATGAAAATCGCCATCACCCTTTCGCCAACCAGTCCAGCGTTTGTTCGTTCGCGCCGCCTACTTCCGGTGCTTTTTGAGCTTTGCCTTGCGCTTCGGCCTGTCGTCGATGATCCGGATGCGATGCTTGTCCTTCATCTTCTTCCATTGCCTGCATTCGTCCTTCGTGCGCAGGCAGCCGACGCAAAAGCCGGTCTTCTCGTCGAACTTGCAGATGCTGATGCAGGGTGAATCGACTGCCATGATGTCCTTTCCATGAACGGCGGCGATCGTCAATGTCGCACGCGCCGTACCCACGCATCCAGCTGATAGTTTCGATCGTGCCGATAGACCGGTCACCGCTCCCGAACTTGCTCACCATTGCAATGAATGCAGTAGAATTCGGCTCCCGAATAGTCTCACCTCATCAGCGTCGGCGTGGCCGCGGCGGCATGGGCCTTGCTTGAGTACCGGCTGATCCCTGCACGTGTCCGCGTGCCGCTCGCTCCGCCTCTCACCGCCTCATACATTAACGAGCCGTTCCCATGCCGCAAGCACCCGGGCCGCGCCGGCCACCCGCGAAGATCCTGCCGCCCGAAGCGCCCGGCGTGCGCGCGCTGGCGTCGCTGGTGACGGGCGTCATCATCATATGTGCGCTGTACTTCGGGCGCGCGGTCATGATCCCGATCATCCTCGCGATTCTGCTGAGCTTCCTGCTCGCGCCCTTCGTCGACTTCCTGCGGCGGCTGCGCCTCGGTCAGGTGCCGTCGGTGATGGTCGCGGTGGTGATCGCGCTGTCGGTGCTGACGGCGGTCGGCGCGCTGATCGGCGCGCAGGTTGCGCAGCTCGCGGGCGATCTGCCGAAGTATCAGGTGGCCGTCGAGCGCAAGATCGAAAACGTGCAGCGCATGACGGTCGGCCGCGCCGATGAGTTTCTCGGCCGCGCATCGCGTGCGTTGAAGCGCCTTTCCCCCGCGCGCGAGCAGGAGCCGAAGAACGAGGACAATCCGGCCGCATCGCCGATCGATCAGCCGATGCCCGTCGAAGTGCACGAGCCCACGCCGACCCCGCTGGAGCTGGCGCAGCGCTTTCTGTCGCCTATCATCAGTCCGCTGGAAACCACCGGCATCGTGCTCGTGGTCGCGGTGTTCATCCTCCTGCAGCGCGAGGATCTGCGCGACCGCCTGATACGGCTCTTCGGCTCGCGCGACCTGCATCGCGCGACCACCGCGATGGACGAGGCCGCGCGGCGTCTGTCGCGCTATTTCCTCGCGCAGCTCGGCATCAACGTGAGCGTGGGCATCATCATTTCGATCGGGCTCGCGATCATCGGCGTGCCGGGCGCGCTGCTGTTCGGCGTGATGACCGCGCTGCTGCGCTTCGTGCCGTACGTCGGGACGTGGATCGCGGCGATCGTCGCGGTCGTGTTCGCGGCGGCGGTCGGCCCCGGCTGGGCGATGCTCGTGTGGACCATCGTCCTGTTCGGCGTGACGGATATTGTCGCGGGTCAGGTCGTCGAGCCGCTGCTGTACGGGCACAGCACGGGCCTGTCGCCGTTCGCGGTGATCGTCGCGGCGATCTTCTGGAGCTGGATCTGGGGGCCCATCGGTCTCGTGCTTTCGACGCCGCTCACGCTGTGCCTCGTGATTCTCGGGCGTCACGTCGACCGTCTCGAATTTCTCGATGTGCTGTTCGGCGACCGGCCCGCGCTCACGCCCGCGGAAAACTTCTATCAGCGCCTGCTCGCGAACGATCCCGACGAAGCGCTGGTGCAGGCCGAGACGCTGCTCAAAGAGCGCTCGCTGATCGCCTATTACGACGAAGTGGCGCTCGAAGGCCTGCGCTACGCCCACAACGACGTGCTGCGCGGCGTCGTGACGGCGGATCAGTTGCGGCGCATCAACGAATCGGCGCTCGACATCATCGAAGGGCTGGAAGATGCCGATGACACCGCCGTGAGCATCGAGCGCAGGGACGCGCCGCCCGCGAGCCTCGATTCCCCCGACGATGCGTCGCACCTCGCGCACGAAACGCCGCCCGCGCGCTTCGACGCCGAGCAGGAGGGGCATACGGCGTCGGTGCTGTGCATCGCGGGCCGCAGCGAACTGGACGATCTCGCGGCGACCATCGCCGTGCAGCTCTTTCGCAAGCACGGCCTGTACGCGGACCTCGCGGGTTACGAGCGGTTCTCGCGCGGACGCTTCAGCGAAGTGGATCTCGCGGGTGTGTCGATCATCTGCGTGGTGTCGTTCGATGCGGCCGAGTCGCCGCCGTATCTGCGCAATCTGCTGCGACGCCTGCATCAGCGGGCGTCATCGGCCGAGCTGATCGTCGGACTCGTGTTTCCCGAAAGCCCGCTGCAAGGCGAAGTGCTGGTGCGAACGAGTTCGGCGGCGGTGTCGTTCAAGGAACTGGTCGACGCCTGCGTGGCCGCCGCGCGACGTCAGTCCACCGACGGCGTGCCGTGGGCGGGTCTCAGCGACGCGGGCGCCGAAGCCGCGCTGAATGGCCCGGGCGAGACCGTGCCCGAACTGCGCAACGCATGAGGCGTCGCGCGCTTACCGGTTGCCGTCGAACAGATCGTTGAGCATGGTGTCGAAGGCCGCCTGCGCGTCTTCGAGTTCCTGGAGCGCGGCGTCGAAGGTCTGCAGCGCGATCTGCGACGGGCGGCCGTCGCCTTCGGGCGGAAACTGCGTCTGCAGCGCGAGGAAGGCGGACTGAACCTGGCGGGTCGCGTTGACGATACGTTCCATCGCTCGCGCTTCTTCCGCGCGATTGTTCTCAGCGGTCATCGGAGACACTCCTTGTGGGCAATGCTCCGATAGTACCAAGCGATGCGCGTTCAGGCCTTCGCGACGGTGAAAAGCCGCACGGCTTCATCGAGCACGACGGCGCGCTCCGCGAGGCGCTTGGCCGTGGCCGCCGCCTGCTCGACGAGCGCGGCGTTCTGCTGGGTCGAATCGTCGAGATGGGCGACCGCCTGATTCACCTGCGCGATGCCGTCGGCCTGTTCGCCGCTCGCCTTCGCGACTTCCATGATGATCGTCGATACGCGGTTCACCGCTTCGTCGATCGCGCGCATCTGGCTCGTCGTGCGCGTGACGAGGCTCGTGCCTTGCGCGATCTGCGCGACGCTCGTCGCCACCACGCCCTCGATTTCCTTCGCCGAAGCCGCGCAGCGCTGCGCGAGATTGCGCACTTCAGTCGCGACCACGGCGAACGAGCGGCCCGCCTCGCCCGCGCGCGCCGCCTCGACGGCCGCATTCAGGGCGAGGATATTGGTCTGGAACGCGATGCCGTCGATGACATCGGTGATATCCGCGATGCGCCGCGACGCCGTCGTGATGCCCGCCATCGTCTGCTCGACCTGACTCGCGATGCGCGCGCCGTCGTCGGCCGCGGCCTGCGCTTCCTTGACGAGTTCGAGCGCGCGGACGGTGGCGTCGGCATTGCCCTGCACGGTCGTGGTCAGTTGATCCATCGTCGCAGCGGTCTGTTCGAGCGATGCGGCCTGCATCTCGGTCCGGCGCGACAGGTCCGTGTTGCCGCTCGAAATCTCGTTGGCGGCGTCGAGCATGCCGCCGATCTGGCCGCGCACGTCGAAGACGATCGCCGCGAGATTCGCCTTCAACTGGCCGAGCGCGCGTTGCACGTCGCCGAGATCGTCGTGGCGCGCATCGGGCATGTCGACGGTCAGATCGCCGGCGGCCATGCGCGCGGCGAAGCCGGACATCGTGCGCACGGGCGCATCCACCTGCCGCGACAGCGCGATCCATCCCGCGAGACTCACGGCCGAACTTACGCCGAGCGCGATCCAGAACGGCAGCGGCGGCGCGCCGCGCCAGCCGGCCAGCGCCGCGATCAACGCGGTGACGGGCGCGGCGGCGAACGCCGTGCCGAGACGCGCGCTCACCGGCATGTGCGCGAGCGCCGCGAGCCTGCCCGCGAAACCATGCTTCACGAGCGCGCCGCGCACGAGTTTGTGCGACGCGTGGCCGGCCTTCATCTGTGCATAGAGCGCGGTCGCCTCGCGCACTTCATCGTGCGCCGGCTTCACGCGCACCGAGAGATAGCCGACGACCTTGCCGTGCTCCATCACCGGCGTGACGTTCGCGCGCACCCAGTAGTGATCGCCGTTCTTGCGGCGGTTCTTGACGAGCGCGGTCCACGAACGGCCGGCGCGCACCGTCGCCCAGAGATCGGCGAAGGCTTCGCGCGGCATGTCGGGGTGTCGGATGATGTTGTGCGGCTGCCCGATCAGCTCCTCGCGCGAGAAGCCGGATACCGACACGAACGCCGGATTGCAGTACTGGATGTTGCCGGAGAGATCGGTGGCGGAGACGAGCATCTCCGAGGCGGGGAATTCGAACGCTTGCTGGGTGACGGGTTGGTTGTTGCGCATGATGTCCTTGGCTCTGTCGATGCGCGCGCCGCCTGGTCCACCGGCGGCGCGCTTCGAATTACAAGGTCATAACGGCCTTTATCCCCACGATCTTTAGGGGAATCGGAGAGAAAGGCTCAAGTGCGGCGGAATGTCGCCGATAGGCTCCGCTTGCCTTACTGCGCGCTCCATCCCCCGTCGATCTGCAGGGCCGAGCCGCGCATTTCGCTGGCGGCGTCGGAACAGAGGAACACGGCCATGTCGCCGATTTGCTGCGCCGTCACGAATTGCGCGGACGGTTGCTTGTCGCCGAGCAGTTTCGCGCGGGCGGCGTCGGGCGTGAGCGAATCGCGCGCGGCGAGATCGTCGATCTGTTTCTGCACGAGCGGCGTGAGCACGAAGCCCGGGCAGATTGCGTTGACGGTCACGCCGGTGCGGGCGTTTTCGAGCGCGGCGACTTTCGTGAGGCCGAGAATGCCGTGCTTGGCCGCGACATAAGCCGACTTGCCTGCCGAGCCGACCAGCCCATGCACCGACGCGATGTTGATCACGCGGCCCCAGTTGCGCGCGCGCATCTGCGGCAGCGCGACGCGCATCGTGTGGAACGCCGAGCTCAGATTGATCGCGATGATCGCGTCCCAGCGATCGACCGGGAATTCATCGATGGTCGCGACGTGCTGGATGCCCGCGTTGTTCACGAGGATATCGACGGCGCCGAATTGTTCGTGCGCGAAGGCGATCATCGCTTCGATCTCTTGCGGCTTGGTCATGTCGGCGGGGTGGTGCACGGCTTTCGCGCCGGTCGCTTCGATCTGCTTGAGGGCGGGGGCGGTATCGCCGAAGCCGTTGAGCACGAGGTTCGCGCCGGCCTGTGCGAGCGCAGTGGCAATGCCGAGGCCGATGCCGCTCGTCGAGCCGGTGACGAGTGCCGTCTTTCCTTCAAGCGATTTGTTCGATGCGGGTTGGGTCATGGGCGGTTTTGTCTTTCCAGATGGTTTGGGTTTGTTTCGAGGCCATTGCTTGGCCCGGCGCTTTGGTTGGTCTTGCTCTGGTTGAGAGTTTGGCTTGACGGTTGTGGGCGCGTAATTAGGGTTGCCGATGGGTTTTTTTTCTCGCCGGATCCCGTTGGCGTGTTGGTCTATTAGCGTTGCCCCTGTGCGGGGCGGCAGTCACTTTCTTTGCTGCTGCAAAGAAAGTAACCAAAGAAAGCAGCTCGAGACGCCCGCGGTCACACGCAATTTGGGTAGTCTTCTCCTCGCTCGTGGCGTCTGTAGCGAGTGCCCTCACAGGCCACCTCGGGCTTGGACCGCGCACGGTCTGCCACATCGCACCACGTGCGTGGCTGGTTCAGCACGAAAAGGCTCCGGCCTGCTTCGCGGCCGATGGGTCAATCGGGTCTGCGTGTGCTTCTGCGTTTCCCTTTTCTCGTCGGTTTCCCTTGCATACCCAACGGCAGCGCGCAGCGCTGTGCCGAAGCTATTTCGTGCTGAACCAGCGCACTATAAGAACTAGCTAGTCAGACCGTGCGCGGTCCAAGCCCGGTTAGGCCTACGAGGGCACTCGCTACAGACGCCACGAACAACGAGAATAGTGGCCAAATTGCGTATGACCGCGGGCGTCTCGAGCTGCTTTCTTTGCCTACTTTCTTTGCAGCAGCAAAGAAAGTAGGTGCCGCCCCGCACAGGGGCAACGCTAATAAACCGACACGAAACCGGGATCCGGCGAACACCTGGTGGCACAACTGAAGTTTGACTTTGGCACGGCGGAGAGTTTGGCATTTTCCCGCCAAATTCACCCCTTCACAGTCGATTTCAACACTAGACGGTCGCGGAAAGTTTGTCCTTTTCTCGGAAATGGGTCAGAAGTCTGGCAATTTGCGGATTTTATGACGAGGTAGCGTCCACTCCGGGCCCCGGAAGTCTGTGGTCTTGACGATCGTCCAAGATGCGCTGCATGAATTGGAATCGCAGTACTGCTCGTGTGCTCGCTGACTCCGACGTCGGAAGGAAACAATCTCCAGACATATTAGCTTAAAGCTCATTCTTTCTTGGTTACTTCGAGGCAGTCTCGGAAGACTACGAATGAGAATTGTCCGACTGCTGTGGAATAAATGGGGTTGCATCAATGACTGAAGGCACTGGTTGCGCGCCGCGTTGCCCGAACATCGGCACTTCGCAAAGATTCCCGCGCCCGGGCTACGGAAACGCACAAATGGTGGACGTCGAGTAAACCGGCATTCTGGAAGGTCGATCATATCCAATCCACACGGCGCAAACCGCGCACGCGATTCTTCGCCGGACGCGCCTTTGACCTTGTTGCGTCCGTGCAACGCTGAACGAGCTTCGCTACCAATGTTGGCGCTTGTTGACAATCGGCGTGGTGCACACGGCGGGCGGAAGCAATGCGACATTCAGCCGATAGCTGCGATGCGCCGTGAGCGCGCGAAACCACTAAATCGGTCCCTGAACTTCGCGGAGGTCCGGCTATTGAAAGGGGCAAGTGAAAAGGGCCACACGAGTCTCAGGCATGAAAATAGATTTGTACGAAAGGCGGCGAGCAACGCAAATCCATTTGAATTTTCGGACTTCTCAAGACGGGCTGTCCGAGGACGGTTGGCTACTCGGATCCCAGCACTTCAATGTCCGCGATATGGGTAATCCTTCTGCGACGCTGTAACCAGTGACGTGGGTCGTCTGAGCGACGATCTGACCGATTCGGGAACTATGCTCTCTTCGTGGCGGCGCGCGCAGGAAGGCGGTCGGACATCATGCGTTTCGACCGTATTCAGTCTTCAGCCACCGTCGGAGTTCGAGCGTTGGGGGTGGACTTTGCCGGAAACTCCTCGTTGCAAGTTCAGCAGGCGTGCGGAGGTCCGTTACATCGGCGCTACCAAGCAAGCCGCTGGCAGTCGCAGAGGGACGGGGCCGACCCCTCGCATTTTTCTTTGCTGAGGAGACCAGGAGGCACCCTCTTAGAGCCAGAGGTCGATTCTTCAGACCTCGATGCCGATAAATACGTCGTCTTTTTCCGGAAAAGCGGTGCTCAGAACAGGCCAGTTGCACAACCCTGTCTGGCTCCATCTGAGTGTGCGAGTTACTGCGTAATTGAAGTAAAGTTCGCCAACGCGGCTACCAGAGGCGGCTGCAAGTCTTGCAATAAGTTGATTGTCCGGATGTGCATGCCCTTTTCCGCTTGTACTGAGGATGAAGCGGTGGCACCCAATTGATTTCAATAGGCTTGCGTCAGTGTTAGCCTTGCTGCCGTGATGGGAAACCTTCAGCAGGTGAACCTCAATGTCGCGCTTGAAGCAGTTGAACAGTCCAGACTTTACGTCGCTCGCGAACGCGTCGGCGGCGAGTAAAAGTCGCCGCCCGTCATATTCGAGCAAAAGCGCGATGCTGCTACCGTTCGGGACCGACTGATCCGCATTGAAGTGGTCTGTCGAGGTGAGCGTTTTGAAGTTGCCCGGCGGCCACGGGTCTTTTTGTCCCAGCAAGTCACTTGGTGCGTGTTTCGTTCCAGGTGGAGTGCCAAGGGTGCGCCATTGTTGCGCAAGGGCTGAAAGTCGCCTCGGGCTCGGGGAAAGGACATACACCTTCATGTCACCGGTAAGCTTAATAGGCGCGACCACATGAAGCACAGCTTTGTTATCAAAGGCTTTGTTCCAGCAATACTTGCCCTCGATGAGGGCGGTAAGCTCGTCGCCCTCCTTAGGTCCCAATCGATCGGCTGTCCCATGAACGTGCGTGTAGCCGTTGAACCAGATGTCATTAATCTCGAGCCAATCAGGCTTATCCGTTAGCAACTCAATGACGCCTTGGATGTGGTCGAGGTCGTAATGGGTTACTACCAGCGCCTCGAGCCGCAAAACACTGTCGACCTTGCTCTTTTCGAGGACGGATATCAGGTTGGCGCATGTACCGCTGGGCCCGCCATCAATCAAGATATGACATGGCGCTTCTGGCGTACCATAACTGATAAGCAACGCGTCACCATGTTCGGCCTGAATCGCCTTGACCTCAAACATGCTCGGCTCCTTTGTGAAATGGATTCGGCGCTAAAACAACGGAAGCATCCCCATAAGCTACCAATGCAAGTCCCAGCGCGATGTCGGCCACTAGGAGCTTTCTCCTTAAACGAAGCATGAGTTCGCCGATTGATACCACTTCAGTGCTTTCGGGCGAAACAGCTTCTCGCAGAGCGAGCGCCAGCTCGAGGGCGGATTTGTTCGCATGGCGTCCAAGTACATCGGTCATGGCAGCGATCACCACACGGGCCCCTTCTCTCATGAGCACGTACGGAAGCCCTGCGCCGACCATGCGGCTATACCCCGAGGAACATCCTATTGCAATCGCGATGGGGTGCTCGTTTCCAATATAAGCAGGAGAAATTGCACCAATGATCAAGGTGTCGTCGGCGCCCAGATGTAACTCGTTGTTTTCGATATGAACAACAAGCATTAACAAGGATGGACGCTCGCTTCGAATCGCGTTCACCCACTCGCGCCATGAATTTGGACGAATGCAATCCAGCGTCTCGACAACGTCGCTTGTGCGAAGATGTCTCTGCGGCGACGCATCTTGCTCTTGGTCGAACTGGTCCGCTTCGTTGCTAGCACAAAACAAGATCGGATTGACGTTCGTTATCTGTTCGCGTTTATTAAGCGCGGTCGGAGACGCGAGCCAGATACCTGGCGGGCTGCCCCGAAGCCATGTTTGACGCTCAATAACTGCGGTGACGCCGAGGAAACCCATCGGACAAAATTGCGTGAGAGCCGCCCGCTTGGGACAGGCCGGAACTGCTTCGCCCTTGGAAAGACATGCATTGCTCTCTGTGCACAGTCCACCAACATTATTTGGCGGAATTTGCCCATCGTACAGGTATTCCAACGGGAAAAAGGCGTCTGACTGTGTCGTCAGTTGAACTCTGTCAATGTGGAGGGGCCATCCTTCGACGTGATCTCGGAGGTAATTGAGTAGAAGTCTTCCATGGTTAGCCAGATAGAAAAGCGTTTGTGCCGTCGACGCGTCTGGATTGACGACAGCTCCTTCCAGGATCTTTAGCATCTCCTGCCGCGCCGTGTCGGCTTGTGTATTCGAGATTGGCGATAACTGAATCCTCAAATCCATCAGCGACGTGAGACTCGGCTCGCCTCCGAGACTATCGTTGACCAGCAAGGCGAGATCGAATCGACTTTGATGATGAGCAATCGGAGAGGCGATGCTCTCAACATTGAATTGAACCCAGTCGTCAGGATCCCCCTGCAGGCGCGCCGTCTGAAGAATGCGTGCGCCATCGCTAACAATGAAGCGAAGGTCCATACGTCGATTTTGCAACGCATAGTCGAAGCACGCGGCGGTTGAACGCCCGTAAGGAGGAACGTCAATTGCAAGAGTTACGGGGTCCGAGCCAAGCTCGAGCATGTGGACCTGGAATTTCTTTGCGTCACCCTGCCACTTGACTTCCTCGTCGGGAAAAATCTGCCGATCCTCATCGAGCTTAGTCTTCGGACGGATGTCAACGAGGATCTCGATGCTTCCCGACGTTGGTAGGCGTCGGATGAGTTTAGATCCAGACATCAATCGCGCATCAAGCACGCGCGTGCTCGGTTGCGAATCGTCCTCCGATTCCACGAGCGCGATACCATCCCCTGCGCGGGCGTCACGCGCGGATGTACTGAACGCCGCGCCTTCCTTCAGGACCCGAGATCCGGTCTTCGACGGCGCACCGTCTGTGCGTAAATCGGAGTCCGGCTCGTCCACCGGCCTCCAGGGAGAACTTGGGGCAACAAGATCATCTTCTGGATCGCGTCTGGGTGACTCGATGGCCGGCCCTGAAGGCGCGCGTTCGACTGAGGTTAGCGGCAAATATGAAGGGCCATCGTCTGGGCGGATGAACCTGCTATTGCTGTCCAGAATGAATGTCTGCGTCGCCGCCACTACCCGCGCCTTCTGTCCGGTTTTGGCATTTGCGGCTTTCACTGCATCGTCAATCGGCGTCCAACGTTCGGACCACGCGGAGAAGAACGCTTCTAGCCAAGGGCGAGCCTGAACACGATCGACTGGCACAGAAATCAAGCAGCGGGCGCGATGCTGTTCGCGCGAGTGCAGGAAGCGTTCAATAGTGCCATTGGTCTCCGCGCCAACCATGATCGCGACCATTGTCGGCACCCGAGTTCTTGGCAGCTCCTGGGAGGACAGGACGTAGACGTCGGTCGCCGACGCATCAGTCTGCCACGTGGCATTGGGCAAAGCATGGAAGCCATCCGGGTGCTCACTGCGCACCAAGTTGGACGCTTCCACGACCAGGCGATTTGACTGTGCTCGACGAGTCGTTGGCAACGGGACGGACGCTCGTCCGGGCCATTCGACAAACACATGCTCTGGGCTGACAACTTGGCTCAGGTCGCTCACGATCGCGTCAACAGACGCTGGTTGCTGCTCCCATACGGACTTAGAAACACGGATTCGAAGCCCTTCTCGCTCTACAATATCCTTCAACGCCTCTGCAACTTGGATCGCTAGGCCGGGCTCTACAAAGTCGCTGGCAGCGAGCACTTGGGGCGCATGGCCCCAAAGCGCAACGCGGTGCCATGGGATGTTTCGTTTAAGGAGCCGTCCGATCTCACGGGGATCCGTCGGTACAAAGCGAACGTTCCGTGCCAGCAAAATCCCAAGGCCTGCACGAGCAGAAGGTGCGAATCGTGCGTCGGATCCAAGCCATTTATTGTCGTCAAACATTTCGCCCTTTCTTCAATCAAACACTGCTGGACTTGGTTAGCAAGCGGGCTTTTCCTCAATGGAAGAGCGTCCGTCCCTATCCGTTGAGGTAACTCGGTGTGTTATGAAAAAGGGGCGATTCTTAATCAGCGAACAGCCTGCTCTTGGAGGCTATCAACCACTCTTCGCACAGACCGCCCTTCAACGTGAGCATCCGTCTAACTCCGGATCATCGGATCTAGATTGAAACGGGCCTTAGGCGTTAACGGCGGAAGCATTAATTTCTTGAGGGGAGGAGTTCTCAGCCTTTTGCGACAGGGCCCTGCGTCTGTGTGTGAGGTTAATTTCCCACTGTCGGACATCAAACAAGTCGCAACTTGACCGCTCCAGATCCTACAATGTCCAGATATCTCTCCAACATCTTCGCGGCGAATTCCCTACTTGCGATTTCGATGAATTCGGTGACTTCCTTCGTATTCGGGCGTAACAGCCTCGTGCTCGGACCGACGCCGGCGCTCGCGGTCCGTAAGGCGGAGCCGGAGCATCCAATACACCACGACGTCGGCCGTCGTGAGCGACAAAAACTGCAGCTTACGCTCGATGATGGACGAAGTAGAACTCCCTCGACTTATTCTTCTATGCGTCCGTGTCGTAAGAGCAGCCTCGTCTTGGTCTGCGCAAGGGGGCAGAGCGCGTCTTGGATTGGTGTTGGCGCTAAGCGGCCACGGGAGGGTTGCGGGCACACGAACGCGACGCTACTCGACATCCAGCTTCCAAGGCCTGGCTAGGTATCTGCTATCTTTTCACCAACGAGACCAATCATGAGGACATCAACTATCAAGCGAAACGTTATGTAGCGTCAGCCGAATCGATAAGACCGCTCTTCGCTGCAAAGCCATCAATCTTTCGAGTTACTTTTTGCCGGCCGTTCCGTGAACAACGCCCTGATGTTTCCACTGGTGGGCTGCAACACCGCAAGTGAATCATTGTGCATCTGTTGCCACTCGCGACACATTCCGTTAAACGAGGAAATTCCGTCTGCAAAGTGTGGAGGGGTGCCTTCGAGGTAGCTATCAAACGACGAGATGCAAGCTTGGACCGGTGTGGCGTCGTCGAAGGCGTCCGACCACAAAGGTAACAAGAGTGACCGTGTGCGAATCATATGTTGCAGTAGTTCCATATATCCGCGATGGCACGACATCAGAAGGAAGTCCGGTGGCGTGCTATGCAGTAAGAGCGACTTGACCTTATGCATAATTGATCGTCGGTCGCGTCTATTCGCCAGTTCAATGTGCAGACACTGCGATGAAGGTGACTCGACGATAAGTTGCAGCACCCCTTGTGGTGCAAATCCCTGTCGACACGGCCGTTGAGTGACGTACCAGACCGTGTTCTCGGAGACTGTGGTCAAAAGATAGCTCGAATCCGAGCTCTCTTCAGAAACATTGGTTTGTCCTTTTTTCATTGAAGCCTCAAGTTTGGGTGATTTGCAACAAATGCGCTCTACGAATGCATTACCGCTTCGAATGCCGCGTCGAGCGCATCGGCGGAGAGCGTTCGGACGAGCTCTTTAGCGGACCGTAGGCTATCCACTCCTATTACATCGAAGGAAATGTGGGCGCTAGCCGAACGAGGACGGAGATCATCGAGTTTCCGAGTCCAGTCGGCTTCTTGTGTGGCATCTATGCCCTCGATCAAGACGCCAATTTTAATCGGCTCGTTCAGCGCAAAACTGCTCAGCGGTAACGTTTCGAATGCAAACCTAAGCTGAGTAGCTCCGAGGGCGGCTTGGCCGCGTAGGATGCATCGACACCAATTAGCGGTGCTCTCATTGAGAATGGCGTCGCCCGTTGCAGGCGCATCCTGAACGGCGGTCGGCTCTCGAACCGAGAATATTGCATCGCCCATTGAAAGTATCGCGAGGGCGGATGCCGCCGCATTGGGCTGCTTTTGAAGCAATTCAATCTGATGAATTAAGAAATTTTTTTCTCCTGGGTTGGTGGCGTAAAAGGACCGAAGGGCCGGTGTGTCGCCTCCTTCGGCGTGAAGATGTACGACGGGCGCTGGTATCGGAAAGCGCATTTTCTCTGTTCGACATGTTGTCTGGCGGCCGGATCTGGCTTTCGCGGCGCGGACATTCGGTCCGATCTGAGCGAGCCTCTTTGAGATCTGCGTGTCGGTCGGCAAGCGCCGGTCGTGGGAGAGCACGAAGCGCGGATTCCAAATGCGGGCGTCGCACGGGCTCGCCTTTGAGTCGAATCTTGCGTGCAATGTAGACGCGTGGCGGCGCTCGGTGTCTGATTGCCGGAGTGCTGATGAGCCATTTTTGCTGTTCCTTTGAATTAAGCCCGACACATCGCGCCCAACACATGCGATGGCGGCATCATGTCCTGTTTCCTCGGGCGCTGGACCGCAGAAATCAATATCGTGCACGGTCACGACGTCGCGGCCTGCAAGAAAAATGGGGCGATCTTTGATGACTTGCTGTGCTATGGCCAGCTTTGTTGAATCTGCCTTAAGTTCCTCGCCGCCCAGCGCCCACAAAACGGGGGACGAAAGTCTCCGGAAGAGACACGCAGTTTTGTCTACAGGCCCGTGATCGCCTGTGGCCAAAACGATATCCGTCGGTTCCTTCGGCAACTGCGCGAAGACAGTCTCATTAAACGAACCCTTCAAATACAAGAAGGACGAGACGTGTTGACCAAACCAGAGCTCTGCAGCTTCATGCCTGGACGGTGATGGGAAACCACGCAATGAGCAGATGTCCTCTCGACATATCTGATTGACATCAAAACCAAAGTTGTCAGGTACAAGATTCTCCACGACGACCTCCGGTAAGGAGTTGAGTTGGGGGGGGCGCCCCCGTTTCCTGCACCTTTTCGAGCAGACTCGATCGAGAAGGGCTTTGTTGAAGAAGCATTGCAGCTTGTAACGCCGACAGTAGCGCCCATCCTTGCAAAATCCCGCTTGTCCAGTCAATCAAAAACATAGTCATGCTAAGCAACTAATTCATGAAGAGAATCCAGCTTGTTCAGCACGGCGTTATGTAAGGGTCGCAGCCCGCATCCGGCGCATGTTTTAGGCTGAGCAGAGGGATGGGCCTTGTACTCGATCTCGGCCCAAGATCCGTCTTCGTGGAAGACTTGATGGCGCCCCAAAAAACACGGTGCCGCACAAAGTACGCCGAGTGTGTACAGCCTAACTTCCTCCGACTCCTCAGTGCACTTTCCAGAGGAATCGGTCGACACCCAGTGACGTGTGTAGCGCGCGGCGACAAGCAAGCGGTTAGGGCATCCCTGAGCGTTTGGCGCGAGAGGTGCCGACCGGAGGTTTGTGGAGCCAGCCATGTTGCGCATTGTTGAACTCCTTTTGAAGTGAGAAAAGAGGGGGGGCAGGCGAAGTGTAGGTCATGATCGGCGTAAACCAAAGAAGAGCCGCTCCGAAGCGAGCAGGCTGAGCTTCTCGCTGGGATAATTAAAGCAACAGCTGTGAGCACTTCGAAGTCACAGGTAAACCTTGCGCCTTAGGCGTTCGTGATCTATCTTTCAGGACCAGGGGGCTGCCACCTTGCAATACGTTGGGGCTGGTACTTAGAGAAGGATGGAGTGCAGCGCAGTTGAACATGTGCAGTACAACTATGCGATCTGGCTTCACGAAAGAATTCGCGTTGTTGGTCGATTGATTTACTGACGCACGCTCGAGTCATCCGTCGGTACAGGGCTTGGGATGAGATCCATGAAGCCTCTGCGCCTTCAAGTGGAGCAAGTCCACGCGGTTCCCGCGCGACTCGACACAGATGTCGAAGTTCTACGTACGGACACACGCTGGGATGTAACAGGCAGGAAGTTGTTGGTCGCATCGACGAAGACAACGAACAGGGCGCAAGTGTTAAGGCTCTCTGGGTTTCCGACCTACACAGGAGAAACGTCATGAAAGCAGCAGAAAGAAGCTTCGTGCAAAACGATAAGTATGCCTACATAGTGAAGCTGTCGACGGGCGAGAAGCTATTTTGGGGGGCACCGGAACGTGTAAATGTCTCGGTAACTCTGGAATCTACTGGGCCCGCGCAGGACCGCACAATCATGGACGACTTTTACGGGCGTCTAGAGGCCTACCGAGATACTGGCCGAACAATTCGAGGCAGTAATTGCATCGTGTACGTTAAGTTGGACGCGCGCGTCGCAAATGTATTTGCGTACCCTCACCGCAAAGAGGGCAGCAAGAAGATGCGCAAGCCTCAACAGCTTCATTGAGGTCTTCTGCGACCCGAACCGGTGACTTTCCGTCGAGTGCGGCGGGACGGTGTCGCGAGAACTGCGAGTCACAATTAATTTAAGGAGGGCTGCAGTATGTCCGAAAATGAATTGGAAAGTGTCGATGGGAACAAGACGGACCGACGCGTTATGGATCGTCGTTCGAGAGACTTAAGGTCGAGCCATGCCGTTCCACTGTTTTCGAAGCGCAGAGACGCTGACGCTGACGGCCACCGTCTTGGCTCGATCGAAGTGGGCCAGGAAGCGCCGTCGGCGAAAACTCGCGCGTTTAACGGACTCATGCGCTTTGTCACGAGCGTTCGCAATGTTTTAAGCAAAAGCGGGGGTCTGCAAGCAGGCTTGAGTGGGCTCGATCAGGAGGCCGGGAACGTCGTGAAATCACTTTCGCGGGTCAAATCGACTGGAGCTGAAGATGACCTCCAAGGTCGCGAAAACGAAAGCTCGTCAATCGCGAGTCTGCAGACAGAGAGTCGTCCATGGTATAGCGGAACTCCGTTACTCGGTGAGCCGCGTGCCCCGAGTTCAAATGGCTCGTGTGCTGCACTTGGTGAGGACCAATCTATGGTCGACCAACGCGTCATTGCGCTGATGGGCGACAATCGACGGAAATTTCGTTCAGGCGAATCTGTTCCGGACCTCGCCTCAACACCGCCGGGAATGAGCGACACGGAAACGTTGGACGAAGTCTGCCGACGGATTGTGGGGGGGCCTGTCTATCCAGAAGGGGTTAGAGTGGAGAATGATGAGATATTGTCACCTTTCGAATTCTGGTATGCCGCTTGGTTCGAGCGCCGTGGGCGGCCTTGCACACTCGTGGTGTGCAAATTTGGACGAGACCCGACCGATGTCTCACACTTGTATTTCACGTCCGAGCGTAGTCAATTGACAATCTTTCACGGAATCCGTCGTTGCAAAAGGGACCTCGATCTTTCGCGTGCCTCTCGCAAGAGACTAGAGGCCATGTGCGTCGACATGTACGAGCTAGACGGAAGGAACCGGCAGATGCCTGAAGTACCGCTTCACGAGCGCATAACAAACGAGTGGCTTGGCGACGACTTGATCCGCGCCATGCGCATCGCGGGGATCCGAACCATCGGTGAGGCAAATAAGTTCCTACTCAGTCACATGAAGCGCCGCAACGCTGACCGTCAGCGCAGCGCAGGTCCCGCAATCTACCACGCCACAGAGCGTGGACCTGTTTCGAGAGGCATTGATATCTCGTCGTCGCCCCCGTGGGCACATGTGCTTCGCGAGACGGAATACGACTCTCGGAATCCGAGGGCAGCTGAGGTCGAAAAAAGGAAGAATGGAGACGGATGCGCGATCACGACGCTGAAAGGGGATAGTGCAGTTGGCCGTGAAGCTGATGCGAGCTTTCGCTCGTCCGGTAGAAGGGTGCTGCAGGACAACACATTTATATACAGGAATGTCCAATACCGCGTGAATGTCGTAAGCGGAGACCTCCGGACGGAGCGGGGACGCGTTGAGATTTGGGAGCGAGCTGATGGGTCAATTCGCGTAGGTCCTGACGCGCAGCATTCAGTGACACGAGTGTTACCAATTCGTCGGTCTGCGAGTGGGCGGGGAACCGCGTTCTTTCCAGCGACACAATTCCAGCGCAGGTCATAACGACGTCTGACATCCCTCGGTGTTCAAGGCGCCCAACAGACGAGCGTGTCGTAAAAAGCGGCCCGCGCTGGACATGACGCCTGAGAACTACCCCTACTAGCCGCATCACCCAGATCCTCAAGGAGGGGACATGGGCACCTCAGAAAACAGCATCATTTCCAGCCAAGCCATGGTCGGCCTCGGTGATCTTGATCCTCTTCACAACCCACCAAAAGCCTCGTTGTCCTTTAGTGAACTCCCCAGCGTGCTTGCGAGCGCGGGAATGACTCGCAAGGGCAAAGCGTGGGCTGAGCGGCTCTTTCTGCAACGAATCGATTTCTTGCAGCGAAAGGTTCCGGAGGATCTCTATCCTGGTGAATCCGAGCTATTTGAGCAGGTTTGCAGGAAGCTGCATTACGGTACTGTAGACAACGAGCTGAAACAGGCCGTCAGGGAATGCCTCAGCACGGATGTTCTGCAGATTATCACTCAGGTCACCCTTGCAGATGTCATGGTGCCAGATTCCACCGGGCTGTTCGACTCATGTCTGATAGACCTTACTTTCGATGCGCTTATCATCGAAAAGAGGCGTGCATACTTGCTCGACTACCGACATTTCTCAAGTATGAGAAACAACCCGCTCTATGTTGAGACCAATCGAGGGTGGCGAGCACCAAGGATCAAGGCAGCGGCGGCGAAGCTGGGCATCAGTTACGGATTCGTCATCGGGCGACTCCTTCCAGACGAACCGATCGAGTTGGAGGATATCGCAGGGCGTCACGGAGAACATTGTGTTGAGTGGACCCCGCTGCCGCATTCTTCATCCGTAACCAATAGGGTTCAAGCCGAACTTTTCGCAGGCGGCGCGACGAGTTGGGAAGAACTGAACCGACACGGTCACGATGATGACCAAATCGAGCGGGCGATAGCTCATGGCCGAGCCTACTGCCCCAAGCGGGACCCCATCTTTGCCGGATTCGAGGGAGCGACCCTTGACCTGTACCCTAATCGATCGACCTACTTGAGTTCATTGGCGTCGGCTTGAGTCTGAGAAACGCGGGTGACTTTAATCGACCTTTTTTATCTAGGAGTGTTCCGATGAGTGTTGTACATAAGAAACTGACGCTGGAGCCGCAGTCTTTTGTCACAGACACGATGAAGTGTCTGCCCGACGAAGACCAGAGCAGTAAGCATAAGAGAATTTTGGATTTTCAAGCACCACGCTGGAGTATTCCAGCCTGGTCCTTTGGCTCCAGCGGAAAGAGCGCAAGTCGCGTAAAACCGAGCGGAGGGTGTTGGTCAAGAGGTGACCGTCCGCCTATCGGCCTGCGCGACCGAACTTTGATTCGCGATGCGCCAGCGCAACCTGGCGCGCACGGTTTCGTTACTGTGATAGCGCAGGTTTAGGAATGGAAGTTGGTTCATCGCGGCTGAGTAAGGAACTCCGCGATGGGTGTGTCGGAAAACGCAGCAAACTTACAGGAAGCGGACGATCACGTTGTTATTTCGACCATAAAGCCAGGAACGCCGCTGACGGATGCACAACTGCAGAGTCTCATGCGAGCTGCAGGCGTTCTGCCCCTTGGTCAGGCGTTTATCCGGGAGGTACGGAAACGGCAGCCTGACACGGCGCCAAAGTCAGATCGGGAATGCCAGAATGTCACGGGTCGCTACGTAAGCGGTTTGATGTCCCGTGTTATGCAGTTTGGCAGCGTTTTTCCCGAACTTTGCGCATTGTTTGTGGCCGATAGCCGTCTCTTGAACCCGGGAGTTATTGAGTTCTGGAACAGAATCAGGCTTCGTGGGGTTGAGACGTTTGATGCAAACGGCCGCCGGTGCGGGCCGGTCTCGCGTCCGATGCACGCGCTCGTGCTTGAGAAAACGAACGCATATTTTCTTGAACTCAGGCGCGTATCGGAGGTTCAGAAGTCGTCGCATTTCGTCCAGGCCAAGGATGGAACATGGACGTCTCCCAACACGGAGGCGGCGGCAGCACGATACGGTATCGGCTATCGATTGATGCTTGATACCCAGATTGGACCGTATCTGCAAGGGAATCTCTCGTATCTGTCGTCCTGCCTTCTGCCTGACTATCGGAAGCCGGACGAGGCTGAGATAAAAAAGGTGATACAAGCCGTTCGCGAGAACGGAGTCGTGCGGCGTAGGGATTTGATCGGAGCGGGTCACGCCGGCGAAGCTGTCAAGTGCGCGATCGCGCAAGGGCGTGTCTTTTTCGCTCTTCATGAAAAGGACCTGACGAACGTTGAGACGGCGTATTTGTATTCGGACCGGGCAACATATGTCCGTCACCAGCTAGAGCAGAAAGCGCAAGGCGCTCTAGCACCGCCGCCGCTTAAGCCACTTCCTGTGGAAAAGCAGGTGTTCACGTGGGACGGTAAGGCTTGGATCGTAGTAAATGCAGGAGACACGAAATACTGGGTTCGGCGCGATGTGAATGGGCCTACCCAGGAAGTAAGAATCGATGAGGTCCGGGACTACTGCGCACGTGGAGAGTGGGTCTATGAGGCAGTGACGCCGCCCCGAGTCATGCGTATCAGCGACAAGCGGCGGACGGAGGCGGAGGCGCTTTACGAACTGATCGGGCGGCCGGACTCGGAGTGGCGATGGCCGTATGGGCCGAATCAAGATGTCCTTATGTCGACGCGCACGGTATCGAGGATCCGGTGCGCAGTGCAGAAGGCGGAATTGGAAGGCACGTCGCCTATTGACGCGCTCGTACGCAACTACGATAACTGTGGTTCTCGGTTCGATCGAGTTGAAGAAGCGGAATACGGGGTATGGCTTGAGTGTCTCAAGGAGGATTATCTCCATGATATCAAGCCAACCTTTGGTTCGGTAACACGGGTCTATGGCTCGCGATGCAAGGAAAAAGGTGTAACTCCGGTTAGTGGTGAGACGATTCGGAGAAGGTTGAGACGGATCGACAAGGCCGTAGTAGTGCTCGAGCAGGATGGTCGATTTGCTGCCTATGAATACGGGTCGTTTGTTCCTCGGGACAAAATTAATCGACTTGTTAAAGGGAGAATCCCGTTCGAGCTTGCGCATATAGACCACACACCTGTGCCGGTCACGCTAGTTTGCAGCGTTACCGGACGTGTGCAGACCCGCAGGGCTTGGCGGAGTGTCATGCGCGATGCGGCGACTTTTCGCGTGCTCGCACATACCATCCATTATGGAGTACCGAGCTATGAAACGCTGTATCGATTGCTGAGGGAAGCAGTTCGTCGTAACGAAGGGAAACTGCCTCAGTACCTTGTGTGTGATCGCGCGCTGGAATTTCAAGCAAAACAATTTCACGCGACCATCGCAAGGTACGGGATTATCAAACTAAACAGGCCGGCGCGAACTCCCCGTGCCGGGCAGCCTGTGGAGGCCGGGTTCAAGAAGGATGACAATGAAATCCTGATGAACATCTCGGGGCATGCGAAATATGATGTGGACTTTCGTAAGTTGCTGGACCGATTCAAAGTTTGCGAGACCGCAAGGCATACGCTGACTGAGATTCGAGATATGTTCGATAAGCTTTACTACGAAATCGAACCAATGTACCCGTCGTCGCGAACTGGGCATGAGTCGATTGTTGACTATGAGAAAAGAGTACTGGACAACGTGGGTCGTTCTCACATTCGAATGGTCAAGAATGACTTAGAGTTTAATTATCTCTGTATGCCCGCTGTGCCTAAGGGTTACAGAAAAGTGACCGATGAGGGCACGATTGAGGTGCTCACGCTCGAATACCATGCATCTGAATTGAAGGATGCCGAAGTCAAAGGGAGGTATGTTCTTGTGCGCTATGACCCCGACAATATCGGGCGCGTGGCAGCATGGGTTAAGGGAGCATGGGTAGAGTGCAGATCAAATCACTACGATGTGTTGAGGGAGTTCTCTCACTTGGAGCGTCTGGCTTACCAAGAGTATTTGACAGGTGAAGGAGAGGACAAAGCAAAGAGTAGGACTGCGCGCGGCATGGCCCTCGGACGATTGCTGCGCGATATGCGAACGAAAGCGGACGGGAAGGTGCTTCACGGCATCGCTCTCGAGAATGCGGGCAAGACCTACACGCCTGAGAACCAAGAAAGACCGAAGGTCAAGATGAAGGTCAAGCTCAAACCGCCGCCGGTAGCTAGTCCTTACGAAGACGGCACATCGGACGAGGATTTGGGCGTGGATGATGACCACAACTGGACCGATGACGACATACCGGTCTTTGCGTCGTACGCTGACAGAGTCTGATAGGCTCTGGCTGTGATGTTTAACTGTTTAAGGAGAGTTCGAATGCAACGAATGCACGCACAAAATCGCGCCCCGTCTCTTATTCGAGATGGACCAAGTCACATGCCAATGGGAGCCTGTGAATGGCTGATGTGTTATGCAAACCCGAGACGCGCCGGCTTGCTCCGGAGCAAATAGCGCGCATTACTTATATGCGCGACCACTGGACCCTCGCGTATGATCGGTTCACCGAGTGGTTCGAGATTCTGATGGACGCTGTTGCTACGGACGAGCCTGGGAAACTAGTCGTCCTCATCGCGCCCACACATGTTGGCAAGACCGCGTTAATGAAGCACGCTGACCGGGCGCTGGTCGAGATGGCTCGTCAGGACGGCCTTCCTGTGATGGGTGGTACCTATATTCGCCTTCCAGCTCCAAATCGAGGTAGCCTCGATAAAGGCGAATTCGTTGATCGCCTTTTGGAGGCGACAGGGCAGCCTCGGGAGTTGCTCGCGCATACCGTTTCGTACGGTGATATTCGCGACGGGGCGCTCAAGCCTTGGTCCTTGCCAAGGGCGGGCCGGGCGCCGACACACGCCGCTCGGATGCGGTTGCTTATAGACAGAATCAATAAGGGTTACTATTCAGCAGTTTTTCTCGACGAAGCGGGTGAGATCCCGCTGCTGCTAAAAAGCGGGAGGATGATGGAGGCGGCGATGCAGATCAAAGAGATCGCCGATCTCACGAGAAAAGTGGCGTTTCTCGCGGGCGGCCCAGAGATCGCACCGCTTCTATGGCAAAACGCGCAGCTCACAGCGCGCATTCAGCCGGTTTGGATGTTGCCTCTCGATCCCACGGAAGAAGATGATGTGAAGCAATTCGCGGGCGTCGTTAACGCGATGGCTGAAAAACTCGGCCCGGATTATATTAAGGAGGGCGTTTTTACGAAATCACACTGCGCGTATATGGTGGAGAGGCTTTGGGGAACAGTCGGCCTCGGCACAAAGGTCATACTTCGGGCGACAGCCGCTTCGTTACGTCGAGGAGGAGAGCCGTTGGATTGGGATGATCTTCGACTGTGGGTGGACTATTTGCATCAACACATGGCTGGTCAGATGGAAATCGAGCATAAGATGTTTTATGCTGCCATGGATCCGGAGAGCCGTGAAAACTATTGGGCTAGTGCGTCTCATCTTGCCGTCACGCCCACGAACTTTCACAAAAAGGGAAAGGACGCCATTCTTGTCCCCTCCGTGTTGCCGAAGGCTGCGTCTAACGCGCCCGTGTCTCGCGCAGGAAAGCGTGGGCTCACGCGTAAGAACCTGCCCGAACGCCCGCCTATGAACAACTTGCCTGGCGAGCCTGGTGCAGACGCTGCTCCATCAACCCCCAGTCAAGCAGCCAACTAAATGTCGTTGAAGAAAGCGGCCACGAGGTGGCCCGCTTTCTTCTGGTTGATTTTGCTCCAATGACGGAGTCCTACATGCCGCTGAACTATTTGGCGATACAAAACGAAGGAACATGGGCGGTTGAGTCATTAAGCAGTTTTGTGCATCGACAAGCGGAAGCGCAGCACGTTGCAGTAAATGCGTTTATCAGAGCGGCAATCGGTGATGAGACAGCGTCACATAGGCGGTATATGGCAAGTCGAAATGTAGAAGCGGGAAACGATCGCGGAGAGCAATGGTTGTCACGATTGGAAACTCTTACGCAGCGTTCAGGTTTAGATTGCATGACGTTTAAGCGTTTCCGGGAAATCGTAGACATAGACCTCGATGTTCACGCTTATCGAACCTTTTGCCCTTTCTGTCTTGAGGAAAGCGCCGACGAGCCAGGCGGTTGTTTTATACCGTTGATATGGCGTTTGAAGTCGTATAGGTCGTGCATCAAACATCGCCGTTCGATGACACGAATTTGCCCACATTGCGCATGTTCAACGCTTCGTATATTCGCGGCCGGCGGAAGGAATGGGTGCTGCACGAAGTGCGGCCGATGGATGGGGCTGAAGGTCGGCGACGATAGGGCCGGCTCGTGCATAGTCAACGACGACGAGTTGCACTTAAGTCTTTGCGCAGCGGAATTGATGGCGGTCTGTCAAAGCGACGAGGTAGCTTGGACGAATGCGCGAACGTTTGTCCCTCAGCTTATCTCGGAGCAGTTTCCGGGTCGACGCACGCGGCGTTTCAAACGAGGGCTGGGCGCAACGCTGAACCGTGCCACGTATAAAGGGCGGGAGTTTCGTCTCAATCTGATGGAGTGGAGAGCGTTGTCACATGTCACGGACACGAGCCTGCTTCATACGTTACAGGCGCGTCCAATCCCGGATATCAAATCACACACGTGGTTTTCTGACACATCAAGAACAGCGGCGAATGGCAGGCGTCCCAGTTTCGGCGCAGTAGTGCTGAGAGTGTTGGAGAAAGCACGCGATGCGGCCGTACCCGTGTCCGTGCAAAGCTGTATGCTCGAGGCAGGGTTCGCCTCTGCGTACAACGCATATATCCATCATCCGGATCTTGCACGATTAGTCGCTCGTCGATTTTCTGAGTACCAGAAGTCCGCGCGCGAATTGCGGAAGCTGTCTCTGGAAGCGGCTGTTATCGCAGCGATGAGCCAACTTAAGGAGGCTGGAGAACCTGTTTCCTGCCGACGAGTGGGAGAAATCATCAATCACGAAGGTTCGATCGGCGAACTGCAGAAAGCATACACCGAGGTCTGCCGGAGTTTCCGAGAATAAACAAGTAACGCACTGAATTGATAAGTCCAAAACGGGCCTGCAGCCATGTTTATGCCGCATGGTGGGTAAAATATACAAAAACGCGGGATGTTAGGGTAAACCTTATATTGAAGCTAGGACAGTGGCATTTCGGACACTGGTCGAGCCGCGAATACGTTACGCGACCGCGAGGTTGTTTGGGGTCGACCCTGAGGCGCAGCAGGTCGGCCGGCTGTCGTTTGACCGCGTTAGCCCGTGTTTCGGTGCAAGGTGTTCATCACGGTCCTCGGCTGGCCTCAAGGAGAAACGGAGATGCGTGCGAGCGTTCCGGCGGGACGTCCATCTGTGTACACAGATATGGTGATGGGCGCTGGCACGTCGTCCGAAGCGGAAAGGCCCAGAGTGAGGGCGCTTGCCGCGATTTTCGGCAAGGTCAATCGTTTTTCCAGCAGGGACAACGGCAGGCTGAAGTATTGCACCTGCCTATTCACTGTTTCGAGCTCCGTCTCCGCCCACGATGCGAGGAGATCCTTCAGGCCGAAGGTTCGCTCTGGATGAAAGGTCTACGCGCCAGCATGGTGTACTAGCAAGATAACTAATCATGCGGGCTCTTCCGTCGTGGAGAGGTTTTTTTTGCGCTTCGCGACACCTTTTGGCGCGACCTGGACAGTGGCGTTTCCCGCCCCGGCCTTGGCCTTAGAGGGACGTTCCGCTCGAAGCTTCTGTTCCTTCTGCTTATTGAACTCGGCTTCCCTTTCAGCCGAAGGCTTAGGTCGTGGGCTCGAAATAATCATTCCTTTCTGCAGCGCTTCCTCGAGTTCCGGAATATCTAGCTCGGCTCGTTTGACACCTAACACCATGAGGCATTGAATGTAGAAGCCCAACGAGAAGCGCCCCCGCTTAATCTTTATTGCCAAGGAACGGCGCGCTTCCGGCGCTCCAATTTGTTGCAATAATAGGGACAGTTCCTGGATGTTGATTTCCCGCTTCGCCATCTCAGCGCGCAGATGGCCACGAGCAACCTCATAGATATCCGTCGGACCTTTGGGAGTCAGCACCATCGCCTCGTATCTGAAAAAATTACAAACCGTGTCGAGCAGATTCCAACCTTAACAGAGAAATCTTCGAAAAGCAGGCGCATCAGTGCTCTCGGTGATCTCGACCTTGAACAATTCGCGGCCTGAGGATCTCTCTGTCGAAGGCTCTCACCGCACAAGTAGCGTGGGTTCGCGTCGCAAAAAAACCTTATAAGTAAAAAATACAATCGATCAAAAGCGCCTGTATTGAGGGTGGGCAACTTTCATCAGATTTAACAATTGTCTTCCGGACTGTTGCTTTCTGCGGTCCCCGAGACCGTAGGATGGGGACGTTATCAAAGGATCTCGCGCTCGGCGTTGTTAATATAATCGATGACCAACGGGGCGTACATCTTGAATTGATAACTTGGCCAAACGTATTTTCAAAGGCCATAGCAGGGCCGGTCCTGCCTCACGGCCGAGCACACTCTCGCCCTTGGGAGGCATGCGGCAAAACTATGGCGGAGCCAGAAAGGGCAGCTAGCGTGTGCCCCAGAACGTGTAACCATCGAAAACAGAGGCGACGCTCTGCTAGCGAATCCGTCCGAAGTCACTGAGGTGCGACCGTCCGCTGCAGAACGTCACAACTCATGCTTTTCGCCTTCGATCTCCTCACCGCCGACATATCCATGCGGAAATTCGTGCTAGCGATGACAGTGAACGATAGTCGGTTCCACGACCACCAAGGGTTGGAGAAGGGAACGCATCCCTCATCAACAGCATCTCGGTCGTGGCTCCCGTCGAGTCGTCAAGCTCCGGCCTGCGCAACGGTGCATATCTCGTTGCTCCCTATGTGGTCAGCATGGACGAACCCCGACGTATTCTGTAGTAATGTTTGCCCGAGTGAACGCCGACTGTAGTTCATTTGCGTCGCGGATGTCTCATCGGCGTCACTGACGACACCCGTGCGGCGTGTGTTGAGGTTCTGCTACGACGGTATAGCTCGCAAGTCGATCTCCCGGGCGATTGATACAGATTTCACGGCCGCCGACTTCGACGACCAAGTTCTCATCCCAAACAATCCTAATCGGCGTTCTCCCGTGCGACGATGAGCGTGCCGCTTCGCAAACGTTGCGTTCTGAACCCTCAGCTCTGGAGACCGAGGCGGGCCTATCGCGAAGCGCGCCTTCCTCAATCGCATCTGAGTCGCGAATGAGTCGCGAATGAGTCGTTGAGGGAGGCATATGCGGCGTTGGCCAATGCGCTGTCGGAGCTGCTCAACCATATCTACGGTTCGTGCTCGGCGCTTCCAAAGTCCGGTTCGTCACTCCGATTCGACTAAGGCGCGTGAAACGGGTCGGCGACTTGAGTCTGCTATGCTGCGGGCGCGCACCCGCCAGTACGCAGATGCACTTACGCGCATGAGTTTAAAATTTGAGAATGCTTCAGAATTTGTGACAAATGCCTATCCGTAATGCGGCTCGACGGTCGGCGCTTGACGCGGTCGGTCCATTGATAGGAGCTACTGGGCTCTTACCCGTTGCGTCAGTTCCAGACGCTTTCTGGAAAGCGCCGATGAAGTAAACGTCGGGTCGTTTCGACAGGAAATAATCCGCACCCAAAGACCCTTGGCGAGACACTCAGCCCATAGCGAATGGCGGGTTAAGCCGAGTCTGGTCGTGGATCTCGATTTCGCCGAATGGGCAGCCGGCGGTGTCGCAGTAACAGACCATGATGGCATTCAGTAGGGGCGCCAGCGCTCCGATTTTCGTGCGTCACCCGGTGAGGTTGCGCGAGCCGAATTTGTCGCTGCAGTGCTCGTCTACTCTTGCTCGCCGTGGGGTATATTTCTCTACCGTCAACATGTGTTTCCCCGTTGAAGCGGAAGCTAGGTCATGGAGAAACAGGGGCGACTGATTAATTCTTTCGACCGTCCGCGAAATTGTCGACAGGTCGCTACCGTAGATGGAACATCGTCGTATACTTCGCGTTGATTCTCAGAAGCACGTCTTTGTCAACTCGAGATGGCAGATGGAAAAGAGCCTCGAACCTGGTGCTAGCGCATCGAGCATTGAAGAGCAGTCGTCTACGAAGTGGACGATGGACATGCCTTTTCAGGCTCTTGCTCTCACAGGCGGAGGCTATCGAGGCCTTTTCACCGCTCAAGCACTTGATGTGATGGAAAAAGAGGCCGGGCCCATCGCTCGGCATTTCGATCTCATTTGCGGAACTTCGATTGGCGGCATCGTAGCTCTCGCAGCCGCCTTTGAGGTTCCTATGTCGCGAGTGGTGGAGGTCTTCGTCAGCGAAGGTCAAACCATCTTTCCGCCGGGTAAGAAACCTACCGGGCTGGGTGTGGTCTTGGATCTGTGGAAGTACAAGTCAACGCCTCGTTATGCGAGTCAAAATTTGCGCGCGGTCATCTCGCAACTCATACCCGCCGACGCCACGCTCAGCGATGCACTCCATCCGCTCTGTATCCCTGCCGTCAACGTGACGGAGGGCAAGCCTCAGATATTCAAGACGCGCCATAAGGCGGAGTGGCGACGTGACTGGAAGCTGAAGGCAGTCGACGTTGCGCTCGCGACGGCGGCGGCGCCAACGTTCTTCGAGTTGGCGGAAGTCGGGAACAGTCGGTATGCGGACGGAGGCTTGTTTGCGAATGCTCCTGATCTTGTCGCGATACATGAAGCCGAGCATTTCTTCGATGTTCCGAGGGAAGGAATAAGGCTGCTGAGCGTCGGCACAACCACACGAAAGTACTCGGTGTCGCATAGTGCCGGTCGCGCGTTTGGCGTCCTAGATTGGATGAGCGATCAGCGGCTTTTCAACGTCATAATCTCGGCGCAGCAGCAGTTCGTGGACCAACTCGTAAGTCATCGGCTCGGCGAAAACTATCTACGCATTGACCACGAGCCTTCCAACGAACAGGCGAATGACCTAGGTCTTGATGTTGCGACCGAAGCGGCGCGCACGACGCTATTGGCTTTGGCAGATAAGGCCGTCACGGACGTGCTTGGCACGAAGCTGCGGCCATATCTTAAGCATGAGCCACAACTAGAGCTGGTGAGGGGAGACTGATGGGGAAAGCAGTTCGGCTGTTCAACGGTGGCGCAGAACAGACGCTATATGGCCGCGTCACGCCGACCCAGGAGCAGCGGCAGTTTTTGCAGGCGCAGTGGAACGCGATGGCCGATCACCTGAAGGCGAGGTTGTCTGGTTGGGGCTTTCCTGTCTCCACCTGGCTGCAGGGGTCCTACAAGTACGGCACGCTCATCAAGCCCGTGCATAAGGGCGAGGAATACGACGTCGATGTGGGTATTTACTTTTCATGGAATGCGAGAGCGAATGAGGCCCGTCCCACCGCGCAGCAGATCCGGGACTGGGTGCAGGAGGAACTGCGGGAATACAAGAAGTCGGCTCCCGAATTGAAGGAGGTGGTCGAGCCTGCGAAAGAACGGTGCTCCCGAGCCATCTATGCGCAACAGTTCCACATCGACACGCCGACCTACCATCTCGATCCTGCGACGGACACGAGGCGGCTCGCGTGTCTCTCCGGCGCGTGGGAAGACAGCGACCCGAAACAGCTATACAAGTGGTTCAGAGACGTGGTTGGTCCTGACAATCGTGACCAACTCCGACGCCTCGTGCGCTATCTGAAAGGTTGGGCCGCAGTTGCCTTTGAAGACGCACCCGAAGCGAGGCCCAGTTCGATTTTGCTAACGGTGACTACCGCAGAAGCATACAGTCAGATGTGGGGCGTGAGGCTGCTGGGCGCCGATGACGACGACGCTCTGATCGCGGTCGTCGGAAAGGTTTACGAGCGTCTGGCGAAAGACCGCCGCGTCCCCAACCCCGTCGACCGCAACGAAGACCTGAATCGGATTCGCGACGAATCCTGGACTGCATTTCTCATGCGGTTGTCGGTACTGAACGACGCGGCGCAGACAGCTGATACCGCCGAAGATGAGGCGGCCGCCGCCCTCGCATGGGAAGGCGCATTCTCATTTTTGATGCCACTTCCTGAGACCGACGAAGTGGAGGTGGTCGAAGCAACAACTGATCGAGCGCTCATGCAGGTTCCCGAGATCAACGTGAAGGTGTACGACCGTCGCGGTGGCAACCTCATTGCGACCTACCGCAACGAGGTGCCAGGCGTACCGAAGGGCAGTTGGCTTGTGTTTGAAATCGACAATAGGCACGTCGTTCCGCAATACGCCGACATTTGCTGGACCGTGCGTAACGACGGTGAAGAGGCAGACCACATCGGAGACTTGGGACATATCAGGCGTGGCATAAATATGCACACGACTGAGGAGCACACCGCCTACCTGGGAAAACACTACATGGACTGCGTCATCAGACTCAATGGGTCGATCTTCGCGGTGCGTCGGGTTCCGGTGAACATCAAGCGAGAGCAACAGAAGCTTCTCGGCCAAACGAAACGGGCCTGGATGAAATTGCGGACCCGAAAAGGGCGCAGGGGCTAGTGAAGACGGCGATCACCATTGCGGAGGTCTTCGCTGAGTAGCGTGGTTCGGTGGAGGTCGGATGCGATAATCGCAGAAAACAGAATCAAAAATCCCGACGAGGCCAACAAGAGTGACGACCGAAAGCGTTCCGCCCAACCCCCCACGAAGCCTGGGGCAGCTGGCGCTTGCCCTGCACCGCAGCGGAAAGCCGGACCTAGCAATCGACATATCTCAGGATGAGACAGACGCACTGGCGACCTCCGAATTTGCGCATTCCTTTGGCATTTCGGAGCAGCGGCTGATATTCAACTCCTTGACCGGACGGAATGAGCAAGTCGCGCGAGAGGTTTTAACACACGACGGAGTTGATTCACCTCAGGGGCTCTTCGATGCTGCGACGCGGTTGCTGCGCGAGGAACGTTTCCAAAGGCCGTATGCCGCATCGCGGCTGATCGCGCTGGCCAGTGCAACGCGCGACGTTCTCGCCGAGGCCGCTGTTTACCTCGGTGCAGGGCCTCGAGCGGTATGGGAAATGGCGGAGATCTTCGGCGATGTGCTTTTACAACTCGAAGGAGTCCGGTTCGAAGCCCTTCTCTCGTTTTGTTCAGCTGTGAAGCCCGGCTCGCAAGGCTCCCTCCGAGCGTCGCAGTTGTTCGAACCTCTTGTAGCGCTTTTTGAGACGAGGCCGGACCTTCGCGAAGCGGCACTCCAATTGTGTAACACGCAACTTAACGCGGAAACTGTCGATGTGTACAGCGCTTCCCTCTACGCATTGGATCGCACAGATCGCGACGTTGCGCTGTCGCAGATGCTTCAGGGGTTAGCGTCGCCAGATGCTCTGAGACGTACAGCATGCGGTTGGATGCTCGTCTTCGTTTGTAGGAAGCAAGATCTTGCGGAGGTAGAAATTGCGGCCATCAAGCCTCAACTCCTACTACATCTTTCTGACACAAAGTCAAACGTTCATGACCTTGCATGTAGCGCAGTGGTCGCAGCGCTGCCTGGTCGCGAACTCGCTCCCGAAGAGTGGAGAGTGTTGCTTGAGAAGGAGGACGTGTCCGCTCTCAAGGCGCTCGCCGCTGGCCTTCGGGATATTCACCGTGCATTGAGCAATCCCGAAGACATCGTCGGTTTCATGAGACCGTGTCTTTTCTTCGATGCCAGCTTTCCGATGGAACTCCTGCACGTCGACCACATGATGTCGCTGCTCGCCGAGTCCGGTCATGAACAAATCTCACTCACCTGGTTCACTGACTGGATTGCTCGGCATGGCAGCGGAGTTTTCAATGACCATGCGTTCGCGGAGTCGTTCGATCAGACCGTGCACTGGCTTTTTGAAAATCCGTCGTTTTTCAGCAAACTCACGACTCAGTGGTTGCTCAGCGAGCACCGCAATTTGCCAGCAGCAGCTGGCGGGCTATTCTCGTACGCGTCTATAACCAAAGTTGCGCCGGTCGGCTTCGATATGTCGATTGTTGATGAGCTCGACCTCGAAGGCCTTGTCTTCATTTGTAGAAGAGTCGCTGGTTTTCTGCTTCACGAAGCTCAGTCGCTTACCTTAGTTTTGTCGATGCTCAAAACAAGGGACTCGGCTACTCGTACGTATGCGCTCGTGCGAGAAATGTTGACCAACGAAATCGGTTACGACTATCCGGCGGCCACAATCGATAAGGTCAAGGTCCATCGGATGCGATGCGACGACCCTGTTGAGCAGAAATTCCTCGAAGAAATCGTCCAGCACATCGAAGACGTGAACGCAGCACTCAACGCTCTTCCTTTCGCGAACGAACTTCAGCCGCCGACACGCCTGGCTCGCAGCTTCGCGAGAGCGCGCGACAAAGAGATGTCCCAGAAAGTGCGGGAAGCAAGCGACAAGTCCGTCTTTGCGCAAATCGTTCACAGGGTGCCGCTAAAAGCAGGAAAGGGCTTCTTCAGTTATGCGGCAGACACCTATACCGAAACCACTGACATGGTTACATTAAGCAGCAGCGCGACTTTGCCTCGGCGAGACGTCCACGACTCTGTAGGAGCGGCCCTGCGACGTCTCCGGTTTCAGTCGGCGAAACGAGGCGAAAAATGAAGCTTGTCATCTCTAGCTTCCTTCGGACGTTGCGCGAACGAGACGAGTTCGACAAGTTGTTGCCGGACCTCGTTCTTGCTATGGGCTACAGGCCGCTTGTCCGGCCGCAAACGGGTGTACGCCAATTCGGTGTGGACCTGCCAGTTGTCGGAACAAATCCCGACGACAAGGTTGAAGAGTTGGTGTTGTTCACGATCAAACGGGGTGATGTCGGACGTCATGATTGGTCAAGCGGCTCACAGGCGGTCGGTCCGAGTCTCGATGAGATTCGCGATGTATACCTAACGAAAGACGTTGAACCGGCGCATCAAAAACTACGAAAGCGAATTGTTCTCGCGACCACCGGCGACTTGAAGCAGGACGCGCAGCGAAACTGGACCGCATACTGTGAAAAGTACAAGCATGAAGCGCTGTTCGAGTTTTGGGGTGGTGACAAGGTAGCGGAACTGATCGAACGGTATATGCTTGACGAGCATGTCTTCTTCGAGGAAGACCGAACTGATCTTCGGAAGGCGCTTGCCTTTGCGGGAGAACGTGACTACTCGATGACCGACCTGGACCGGATGTTAATGCGACAGCTCGGCCTGGTCGGCGATGGGACGCTCGCGGCGGATTCGAAAGACGGCAAGCATCTCGCTAAAGCGCTCACCCGGCTCAACTTGGCATTGCACATGTTCACCAAGGCCGCGCAAGACGCGGGCGACACGCGACAAGCCTTGTGGGCTGCGGAGCGCTTTATTCTGAAGGCATGGCACCGAATTCAACTTTCACAGGAACCGGACGATCGGCTCGCGCTGGTGGCATACACGAGCTTGGTGAAGAGCTACTTGGACTGCGGTCTGACATACCTCAGAAAAATTTCACCTTACGTCCAGATTCGCGAAGGGATGTCTGGATATTGTCGCGAGAGCAGCGAATACGCGGTCGTCTTGCAAGAGCATATCGGTCTCATCGCGAGCGTGGGTTTGTCAGTCCTTTGCATCGCCGGCGCGAAAGAAGGACCTGGCGAAGCGGCCGCTGTCGCCGACCTTCTCGTCACGATGCTGGATAACATGGAAGCGACCGGTTCGCCTCGGCTGGATGAAAATGCGGTCGACATCGCCCTTGCACTTCTGTTGTTGACTTTCACGGATCGAATCGATGCAGCGAAGCAGTGGCTTGAGAAGCTTTGCGTAATGGTCGAATTCGCGTTTGCGCGACGTATGGGTTTTCCAATCAGCAGCGACTCTTTTGATGACCTCGTTGACATCACCGTGCATCCGGACGAGACTCTCCTCGCTGATGCGATGGGAGCCTCATGGCTGACGGCTACGCTTGCGACTTGGTGCGCCGTACTTGAAATGGACGCCCAATATGGTTTCCTTGCTAGTCGGTTAAAGGAGAGGTCGCCGACCGTTCGACCTCAGCTTTGGCACCCAGACGCCGAATCTGTGAAACGCTGGTATAGCGCAGCATCACACAGGGAAACCGGTGACACTGAGGTCATTGACCTGCCGCTAGACATCGGACGGTTGCGGGAGCGAATGAAGCGCTTCTTCGAGCTTGACAAACGAGACGTGATGAAGACGTCGCCAGCTCTGCGCTCAGGCTTCTACTGTCTCGACTACATCGCCAGCCGGCACTACCGCACGCCTGTCCCGGCACGAAATTGGTATGGGCTAGCGTTTGCGGCGCCGCAGTCCGAAGAAAACGTACCTTCTAAGAGCGGCCCGGAGCAGACGACGGGCGATTGAGCGTTAGCGTGTTTGAGCTCAGCGACTCACGTCCGAATTATCACGTCTACCGTGAACTCGCCGTATCGAAGTCGTCGCTCCAAAGCCATCTACCGGTTCGCCATTCGATGTTGGGTGTCCAAGCAAGAATGGGCCCCCACGGACCGCTCATCGACGATGGACGATTCGGGCGATGCTGTCCCAATCTGGTGTCGGGGCGACCTTTATTCCATGAGCGTTAGCATAGTCGACCACGTACTGTGACTCTTTCCACGGTACCGCCGGGTCACTGGTAAAGCCATGATCGGCGGCTGCCGAAGGCTTACCGCACCACGCCATGACGACAGCTTTGCCGTTGTCTGTTGAAAACTGCTCGGCGGCGATCGATTTCGTCTCCAACGACTTATCCTGCATGAACTTAGCAAAGACGGTCATGTAGACATAGGGCAAGTTTTGCTCGCATTCTGCAAACGACGCGAAGGTGTATTGCGTGGTGCTCCAGTGCACTTGCCATTCCGGTAAGTTATAGACCGTCAGCATGACCTGCACAGCTTCCGTAGTTCGCTCGGGATGGAAATAGCGCTGGTCGAACGCTTTCCAGTCCTCCACGGATTTCGCCGCGATGTGGCGATTAGTCGGTTCAGCATGCGCTGCCGTCGCAAACATAACACATAGGCTTGTGCATAGCGGTGGGACCACGTGCGCGAATGTTTTGCGGATCATATCCGTCTCCTTATTCGACTGCGGATCAAAGCGATCTCCATTCAGGGTAATTGCCGGGGTGCTGTGATCGCCGATACTTGTCTGGAATGGCGCGCGAAAAAACGAGGAGAATGTTCCCTATTGCTTTTCGCGAAGCGGGTGCCTTGAAAAAGCTGCTGAGCGAAAACTCTTGCAACTCGGCAGCTTCGGCCCATGTCGCTGGTATGCCGTTGTTCAGTCAGCATGATCTTGCCCATATGGAAAAGACAGGAACAATCCTCGGAACGTGGAGTCCCCAGCGATTTGCTCCATGAACCGTGAGCAATCCAAGCTCGAAGACCCTCTCATCCGTAGATCTTTGAAGCAAACGGTTAAATCTAAGCTGTTGCCCCACTGCGGTCAAATTGCATGTGTGCAGCAACCAACTTAACCTCAACCGGGCTTGCGTGCCCCGGGGCCGGAATATGACGTACAGCGTCCTCAGGCGGCGAGCGCGTCTTGCCCCGCAGCGACTGGGACCGGAATGCCAATATGAAGCCGTGGGTCGAATCGGTCGACACTCGATGAGCACGTCGATAGACCGGGCCTAACTGCTCTCGCTTCAGGCTTTGCCCAAGGCGTTCATGTTCGACCTCGACGAACTCACTTCGACGCTCGATTGCGGCAGCGGCAAGCGCTCGGCTGCCTGATTGACGTGGATTGACCGAGCGACCCTGACCACTTACCTTCAATGCCAACCGGCGATGCGATGTCGAAAGTCCTCGGACAAGCCGCAAAGATTGCTGTCTTCTCGGCGAAGGCGCAAAAATTGCTACTAATGGTACCGTCGCATTGGGCGATATCTTTGTGCCTCAGGAAACGCATTGATGAAACTGCCGATTCTTGTCGTTGAAGACGATCCGCGCGACTGTGAACTGACGCTGATGGCCTTGGAGAATTGTGGCGTGCGCGTCCCGGTCGATGTAGCACGTGATGGCAGGAAAGCGCGAGACTATCTTTTGTGTGAAGGGAACTGGGCCGGACGTCCTGCGGTGAATCCATCAATGGTCTTACTCGATATGCAGCTTCCCGAAATCGACGGGGTTGACGTGCTTGAATTAATTCGTGGCACTCCGTCCACACGCTTTGTTCCCATTATTGCGGTGGCGGCCTCGAACCGCTCGGACGACGTCGAGCGGGCTTACAAGCAGAAGGTCAATGCGTACATCGTGAAGGCATTTGATTTGCAGACGTATGTCGAGTCGATGTGCACGCTGCTCTCAGCCTGGTCGCGAAATCGTACGCCTCATTAATTAGACGGGCGCGATGATGGCGCGCTCTGGGAATCACAAGGAATCACATGAGCACCTCGTCAATGCCCGGTACGCATGCCATCACCTTTGACGTTCCCCATCATCTTGTTGAAGCGTTCACGGAAATCACAAACGATTTCTTCGCGCGGGCGCATGAGGGCACGACGCCTGCTCAACGCGCGGCAAAGGTTCGCGCACAGGACAGGGAACGTGGACTGACCTCACTCGTGGTTTTGCTCGATGTAGCGGGGAGCGATGCCGTGCAAACTCGGGTGATCGCAGCGTTCTTGGCTGGCTTGTACAACGGAGAAAAATATCCTTTCGATCTCCGGGAGCTTCGCCGTCTCGACGACGACCTGTTCGAGCACTGTCTTGCCGTGCTGCGAGTGTACAACGCTGCGTCGAGCGCGGTTCGGAAGTATTTTTCCGAGGATGCAACACGGTGGCAGTCACTGATTGAGCGCTGGACTGGCCTGCGCGACGAGAACGCAGTAGAGGAGCAGACACTCCCAGGTGGGCAGAGCTATTTGTGCGACTACGTTGCATATAGTGATTCGCCGGGATACCGAGACGTGACGCTGTTTGCAACGATCCGCACCGCAGGCAAAGTCAATCGGGCAGTCGGGTTGTCGCTTACCGCAAGCAGTTGCGCACGGCTTGCTGAAGATCTCCTTGAACTGCATCGGCGCGCGTGGGAGAACGGACCCGCGATTGATGCGACCGAGGGGGAGTCACGGCCGCCTTGGATTTGAGGCAAGGGTCTCAACAGCAGCAACGAGCAGAGATGCATCGCCGGCGTTCGACCGGAGATCCCGATATCTCGTTAATCTCAAGGCGAACCTATCAAACGGTTGTTCCACGTAGTCGACGGAGCTGTGCTTGCGTCGCCCCAACGCCATGAGAAGCGGACAAATTCCAATTGAAAGATGTCGATGACCCAAGGTCGTCAAAATCGCAGATCTCGTCTAATGCGCCCCAATAACTCAATAAGCATCATCGGATGCCCTTATAGCAAATGATAATTATGACGTATTTTGTAGTAATGTTTACCCTCATGTTGTTTGGCGTATTTTGTAGTAATATCCGTCGTGCGCCGCACCCTGATGATGTCTGCGTCGTATTCAACTAGGAGATGATCATGCGACTCCATGTGGCCTCAGACCTGCATTTGCATAATGATCGTGGATTGCAGCCAGACTCGCGTCTTCTCCCTGTTAAAGCAGATCTGCTGGTCCTTGCAGGTGACATCGATTACGTTGAAAAGGTGTCCTCGCGCTACGGCAATTGGCCTTACGACGTGGTTTACGTGCGAGGAAACCACGACCTCTACTTCCGCCCTTATGAACGCTCAATTTCCAAGGCCGCTGAGCACATGGGTGCTGGGCGAGTGCGGATGCTTGAGCGAAGACAGATTTGCTTCGAGAGCGTTCGCCTGTTGGGATGTTGCCTTTGGACCGATTTCGAATTAGTCGGGGACGTCGACGACGTTATGCTGCTGAACCAGGAACTCGGGCCAGATTATCGATGCCTTCGCCGAACCGACGGAAGGCTCCTCACTTGCCAAGATACGCGAGCGGAACATCGAACTTCCGTTCAATGGCTGGCAAGAACGCTTCGCGAGCCGTTTGACGGAGCGACCGTGGTGATTTCGCATCACGCGCCGCATCGACGGTCGGTCAACCCTGAGTACGGCGTTAGCTGGAGCAGTGCTGCTTTCGCGAGTGACTTGTCCCATCTCCTGCGGCGAGTGAAGCTTTGGATTCACGGTCACACGCACGTCTTCGCTGATTACAAAGAAAGGGGATGTCGCGTGCTCTGTAACGCCGCCGGCTCCGTGCAGCGGCCCAATTCGTCCTTTGTTCCTGACCTGGTCGTTGAGGTATGAACACCGACCTGGCCGCATCGCGTGTGCCGCTCGTACCGCAACCCGAGGTCGGCGGCAGAAACACAGGGAGAATTGAGCAACTTTCAAGCTTCGCGATCCGATACGCAGAAGCGCAACACGTTCAGTTCATTCACCTGTATCGGTACGTCATTCACCCGCTGTTGAGTCACACGGATACTGTACGGACACGCGTTATGGTGCCGACCGGCGTGGTCATCGAGGCGATCAGCGCGTCCGCGTCCGAATGGACATCGGCACTGACCGCGTTGAGTGGGGTGCCGGAACTGCGATTGTGTTCGATGCTGCCGTTCTACGGCGCTATCGCTGCACGCCGGCTGATATCAGCGGGTCGTCGCTGGTGCCCGCAGTGCCTTGAGGACATGGCCGATGCCGGTGAATCGTGTATCTACGAGCCGCTCGTGTGGCGGTTGAGCGAGGTGAGAGTCTGCCCACGTCATGACGCTTCTCTGGGTGACACCTGCACAAGCTGCGGGCGCGGCGGACAAGCATCGCTCACTGCCAATGCACGCGTGGGCTGTTGTCGGCACTGCGGAAAGTGGTTAGGCAGTCGAGAGTCTCGTGCCGAACAGCGCGCTGTTTCTACGTTCGAGCGGTTCTGTGCAGAAGCTTGCGAGGATTTGCTGATACTCACTCAGACGTTGGAACCAGGACAGGAGATCTTGCCGTCTAGAACGTCAATAACCGGGTTGCGCGACGTGTTCTTCTCCGGTAATGGAAGCGCAATGGCTCGGAGACTCGGCGCTTTGCCTTCCATGTTGAACGCCTATGCGAGCGGCGAGCTTCCAACACCGCTCCACATTTACCTGCGCGCCGCCTATGTGACGGGCGCTTGCCTGCGACAGATACTTGTCACCCAACAATTTGATTCTCTCCAGGAAGCGCACACTGATACCGAATTCGTGCTCCATCGCGCCCGTTCGAAGGCGTCGTACAAACAAGAACTCGTTGACGAGCGCCTTCACGAGGCTATTGCCGGATCGGGTGAGATGTCCGTCGAGGCAATAGCACGTAGTCTGAACCTCGAGCCAGTCACCGTATGGCGGCGCAGCGGCAAACTCGCGCGGCAGGTCGCTAAGAAACACGCACGATTCGTAGCACGACGCTCTGCACAAAAGAAGGCGAAGTTCGTTGAAGAAGTCCGGGCCCTTGCCAAGCGTTACAAGTCGTCTGGGCGTTTAGCAACCCAGACAGACATCAAGCACGAACTCAATGACGCAGGGTGTGGAATCGATCCGTGGAAGCGCTCGGTCATTGATGCGATCCTTGCGGAAACATTCGGCTTTAGATCACCTTCCCGAGAAGGCCTGACAGGAGAATGATATGGCAACTCGCAGAGTCAAGAATGAGACGATGCCTAGCGATGTGGTCTCTGTTGCGGTCGCGGCTCAGCTTCTCGGTAGAACGGACGAGGATGTCGAGTTTCTTCTCCGGACGCGGATCCTCACGCCTGTGAAGCGCGGCAAAAGCACCGGTGCGGTACGACTCGCTGACGTTTTGGAGATTCGTCGCGAATTTTGGTCTTCGCTGGCCGAACTCGCCGTTCAGTTTATCCGCGCCGTCGAGCACGAAACCTTGGATCTCGCGCTCGAAGAGACAGAGGGGGCCACTAAGAAGGGCCGAGTCAACAGCAGGAGCGCCTCGTCTTGACGGTGTTAAGCGACCAAAGACAAGGCGCGTGTCGACTTACGGAACGAGAAGCGCGAGAAACGTCTCACACTCCCGTTTGATTTCATCGATTTTGGACTTTGGCATCGACAGTTGCCCCCAGAATCGCGGCTCGTTCCAAGCCATTACGCGCTCCTTCGTGCTGGAATTCTGCGTTAAGAAACCCCAGAACCAGAGGTCGTCCCAAACGAGCATGTCCTCGGCTATGAATCCGGCGGCGCAAAGTCTTGCATTCATTGAATCGAAGCTCGTCCCCAGACCGGCAGCAGGGATTGCTTGCGAGATACGTTTGATGACGGCGTCAACCGGCAGGAATACGCGGTCGTCTTTTCCAAAGATCTCAGCGGCGTCCGCCTCCTCGAGAAAGTGTGAGTCGTCGCACTTTGATCGGTGCAGTTTAATGACGCATTTAACGAACAATGCAGACGTCTTTGGTCCCCAGCCGGGCACGTTCATTAAAGACCGGAACAGACGCTCCCAGGGCTCCCTACTAAAGTTGGGCAACTTGCTGAGCTTCGATATGTACTCGCTAAGTTCGCCCAGTCCGGGCATGCGGTCATCCCAAGGCGCCGCCTCGATGTGCTTCCAGAAATTCGACAGAGCCTCGAGGTCGGGAGACGGCTGCGTATGAGCGATCAGATGAAGCAGTGCGCAAATTCTTGCCTTCGGCGTTCGGCAGTGAGCAAGGGTTCGCCGATATTCGGCAATCTGGAACTCCTCGTTCCAGTGATGGTTGGATTTAAGAAATTCGAAGACTTGATGCAGCTTGTTCATCTTGGTCAAGTGTGCAGGAATTAGATCTTTTTGGAGACACTCATGTGGGTGCGTCAGTTAACGGCAAGAAGCTGGCGAATCTTGATGATGGATTTGCATGCCGAATGAGGCACTAAATCCATTGCGTTGGGACCTTTGAGGGAAGGAGAAGATGTTTCGAGTCGAAATTGCTGTTTCACCTCGTCGAGGTCCGCCTGAACGACTTCAATGGTTTGTGTTACTCAACTTGACCGGCCGCGCCACCATCATCGTCAACGAAGCGGGAGATCGAATCTTTCGCTCGACGTCGATATTGAGGATTCGGCGGTCCCCGACCCTGTAAAGCTGGCCGCAAGTCTTTGGCCAAAATTGATCGCAGAGGGCGTGAGTCTGTGCCACGACGTTGACGTCGTCGACTACATCCAGGCGGAGATCCGAACGCGAAATGGAGGTCGAATGTGGCGCCAAGCCAACACATGGCTGTGGCAAGACGGAACGCTGCACGTGTTGCGTTCACATCCAAAAATACGTGGTCGGACTCTCGTCATAGCACGAAGTGACGCAGATTCGCTCGCTACTCGGTGCTTCTCGTCTGCCGCTGATCTCAAATAGTGGCAGAACTACTGTCTAACAAATCCTATTTAAGCGAGCGCCGTCTATGCGGATGCCCGGCTGTCCGTCACGCTTGCATCGAAGAATTCCTGTGCCTGCGCTAACTCCTCGAGGGCGAGTTCCAGCTGCGATTGAACGTCAGCATGTTCAACGGGTGTCTTATCGGGGCAACATGCGCGAAATGCACGAAAGGCGCGATCCGCGTTCCGAGACGCAGCCATGAATCGCACTGCTGCGCTCGCCTCTGGCGAATGTGATGTCACAGACATGCTTTCTTTCTCCATCTAATCGGTCATTCAATAATAGCGGGCCGCAGCGACGTCCGTTTCGCGCTCGATCCGTGCGGTCGTCTTGCCACCTGGCGAAGTTCAGCCGCTTCCAAGCCTCTGATCCGTTAAGAGTGACACAGTTGAAACATAGCAAATGTTCGCGCTACGGGAGCTAGGTCGCGTCTACGGCTCGCCAATCACTTTGGTCGCAGTATTCAATAGGGCTAATTTATAGATATAATGCATGGTATGGAAGCCCTTGATGATGATTTTCCGGTTAAGCATCTCCTAGGATGCCTTGCGGCGGATTCCCGCTCGTCCAGCGAAATCGCACGCTTGGCGGGCGTAAGTCAACCAACCGTCTCAAGACTTCGGTTGTCAGACGGTATTCGGGTTCGGCGCAGCGCCCCATTCAGTAAGCTATGTGAGTTCTATGGTATTGAATATGCGCCGAGCAGGCTCCGCAGCGCCTATAACGACCTCCTGAGAGCGGCGATTCTTGAGTCATGGGACGGGACGGAGGAGCATGGCGAGGCATTGCTTGTAGTCATTCGAGGCCTCAAAGCGTTGCGCTGAATTCATTTGCGGCGCGGCATAGCTGAGACGCTCGAACTACGCGACGGCATAACCTCCGCCGAATAATTCACGAGCTGAAGCAGAATATCTTCGAATCGACTGAAGTTCTAAACAGGGTGAGGAAGAAAGCAGCTTCGTTTCGTTGAAGGTATACGGTCGTCATTGAAGCGCGCGGCCCTATTGTTCATGCAGTATTTGCTACCGCAGTCTCCCGATGCTAGGCTTGAAAGAGGTTCCTTAAACCGGATGCGCTGAGAGAGTCAAATTGCTGGGAAGGCACTTCCAAGTGGTGCGCGGATTGTTCCCGTGGCATAGTTCAGCGCTTTCAACCTAATGAGGCCAAATGTGGCTACGCTCGAGAATGTAGAGGCACAACTCAGGAAGCTGCAGGCGCAAGCCGAACAGATCAAAGCAAAGAGTTCTGCCTTGGTTGTTCGGAGGATCCGAGATTTGATGACTGAACACGGGCTCACGATCGCTGACCTCTCAGAGAGACCGACGACCGGCGCAGCGAGAGGACGTTCCTCTACCAAGACACCTTCGGCTCCGGGAGAAGCGAAATATCGGGACCCAGCGACGGGAGCAAGTTGGTCGGGGCGTGGTCGTGTTCCAGGGTGGATCGCAGGGGCCAAGGATAAGACCAAGTTCTTAGTCGACGGGTTGGCTCCGATCGCGTCGACGCTCTCTCCCGAGAAGAAGAAAACTGGGAAATATCCGCGCGGTCCACAGCCCGCCAAGTTCCGAGACCCGAAAAGCGGGGCGACTTGGAGCGGACGCGGTAAAGCGCCGGCGTGGCTTGCAGCAGCCAAAGACCGAACCAAATTCTTGATCGACGGCGCTGCCGATGGCACTAGTTTTGAGGTCATTGGGCGCGGCGCAGGAGGGTCGACAAAAAAAGCGGTAGCACAAAAGGTCGCGACGAAGAAGGGTAGTAAGAAGGTTACTGCCGTTCGGGCGTTGGCTGGCGCGTCTGAAAGCGCGCCGACGAGCAAGGCAGTGGGCAAGAAAGCGGCAAAGAAAGTCGCTAAGAAGGCTGGGGGCAAAAAAAAGGTGGCCGCGAAAAAAGTCGCAGCACGAGGCCCCGGCAAGAAGACCGCACGCGTTGCCGCGAATTTCGGCTCAACGCGTGGTGCTGCTACTAAGAAGGCAGCCGGTAAAAGCGCTGCCGCCTCAGTTGAGTCCACGCCTGTCGAGTTGAATGCAGCGTCGAGCGAAGCTGGAGCACAGGTCGCAGAATGAGGTTCAACGATTCGCTGTCAAAATAGGGAGGCGTAGGTACTCAGACGGCGAAGTGTACGTTGAATCGTCAAAACTATCGTTATCTGCGTTATGGCGGCAGACGCTTCCCGCCGCTGCGGCATGATGCCAGTTCAACTGGACCGACAATCCGGATCGGGCGCACTTTCGGCCCCTGCTTAACCAGAAAGAGCGGGTGGAGTCTATCGACTCACGCCGCATCGGGGATGAAACCGGTCTTCGACGCCTGGCCTCGAAAATTGACGTCCTTGCGCGAATTTCCTTGCCGCCTCGCAATGATGAGCCACCGCAACGCCGTTGCCCACTCTACTGATCAGGGTGGCTATTCCCTGCGTAAAATCGAAACCCGTACAGTTACGAAAGTCGTACGATGCGGCCGAAGTTGAACTGTACGAAGAGCGGGCAAAGGCCGTCTGCAGCGACATCCGGATCTTGATGGAGCGCTGCGTAGAAAACGTGTTGCTCAACGGAGTCGTAGTGCGATTTCGCCGAAGTGTGACAACGCAAGGAAGGATTAGCAGGCTCGCGAGAATCACAACGGAGGACTGTGCAACGATCGATGATCTCATTGCGAGATACTCGGCTTTCGAGCACTCGCAGACCAACGAGCTACCTGCAGAGTGCCCTGATATCGAAGTCCTTGAGCGCGATGTCGAGATGCTCTGCGGGTGGGTGAAAGAATTCTCGTCTCGTTGAGCGCCGGCGGAGTTCGGCCATATTCTCTGGCTGGCGGGGAGCGCGGGTCAATGAGGCCGAGTGACGACCAGTGCAAGTAGGTCGATGCTACAAACCTACTCGGCCGATACTAAGCGCCAATGGATCGAAGGGTGATTGCGGTAGCGATCTCAATTGCGATAATGTGAGGACGTGTAGCAACAGGCGTCGAGTGAGGTGTCGCGCTGAAATTCGGCCAGCTGGAGTGCAATATAGAGTAGAACCCGCCCGTCAAAGGTGCTGAGATCAAGGCCGGTAGCGTCGCTGATTTTGCGGATACGATAGTCGAGCGTGTTGCGGTGAATACCAAGTGCCTCGGCTGTCGCACCCGGGTGACCGTTATTTGTGTACCAGGCTCTCAAAGTATCGAGAAAACTCTCCGAACCCCGTTGACTCTGATTTATCCGGGAAAGCGGAACCATTAATTGGGTTGCTTGCCAACTCTCGGCTAGCCCGGACAGCAGTACTGGCAGTCGGAAGTCGTAGTATGAGTACTTGATTACCTCAGGATCAAGCCTCTGACCCACCCGCATCGTCGCGCGAGCACTCTCCCACGATTGGTATAGGCCCTCAATGCCAGTTAATGCAATTCCAAGGCTGAGCGAGTATTTCGCCTTTGTACACCGTGCGAGAAGCGAGCTGAGTCTTTGGATAGCCCTCTCTGCCACACCGGCGATTGGAGACCAATTGTTATCAGTTTGTTCTAAGGTTACGAAGACAACTACTTCCTCTCGTGAAGTCCGGGCGGTTAGGATGTTTGATTCTTCGTGCAGCAAGAATTGCTGGATGCTCTCGAAATCCTGAAGCTCATCTTCTGGCCTTTCGAACGGCGCCGTCAGTCTGCAGATTACTGCCGCGCGCGTAAGCCCAATATCAATGCCGAGCCGACGAGCCCACGTCCTCAATTCTTGCTGAGACTTGGCGTCGGTCTGTCTTAGCGTCTGAAGGACAAACTCCTCACGATGCCGAGTATTTTGCCGCAGTTCATTTGTAAGTTGGTCGCGCTCCACGACCATCTCGGCGATAACCCGCAATAATTTCGCAAATCCGCGTACTTCAGAGGGCTCACCTGTAATGCCCAGAACCCCACATAAGTAGCCATTTGCGTGCAGCGGCAGATTGATGCCAGGCTTTACTTGAGGCAGACGCTTCGCCATCTCAGTGTCGATCTCGACGTCGCGGTTGTTCGCGAGTACAAGTTGTGCTCCCGAATGCAGCGTGCCGATGCGCATAGGGTCGGTACTCGCAATTACCGACCCGTGTGCGTCCATAACGTTGACGTCGAAAGGTAGCACGCTTGTCGCGCGTTCTACAATTTCGGCTGCGAGTCTGGAATCGATCTGAGAGCTCATGAGAGCCGAGCTTATCAGCTTTTCTCGCTTTCTTGGTCGCTCGCTACCAGCTCTCGCGCTACCTTTGAATTATGCTTTACCAGTTACCTCTTCGGGAGAGACAACTCGAAGCAAATTTGTGGAGCCTGGTCGGCCGAACGGCACGCCCGCTGCCACTACGATGGACCGTCCGGTATTCGCAAGCCCTTCGGCCCGCACACTGCTGACTGCGGTCACGATAATGTCTTCCACTCCGTCGGCCTCCTTCGTCACACGAGAATGCACGCCCCAGACAAGCGCAAGGCGCCTGGCGACTTCGACTCTGGGTGCCAGGCTCAAGATCCCCACGCGCGGACGCAAACGGGCCAGCCGCATCGGAGTAGTGCCCGAAGACGTATAGGTGACCGCGATGGCTAGAGGCAAGGTGTCGGACACTGCCTCGATTGCAGCACCGATCGCGTCCGTACCATTTGACGAGCAATTGATCGAAATTGCTTTCATGAGCTCTCGGTACAGAGGATCGCGCTCCGTTGCCGCGATAACTCGGTGCATGATTTCCACGGACTCCACGGGGAAGCTTCCGGACGCCGATTCTGCCGAAAGCATCACAGCGTCGGCACCGTCATAGACAGCGGTTGCAACGTCTGACGCTTCCGCGCGAGTCGGAATTGAGGAGGTCGTCATTGACTCAAGCATTTGCGTCGCAACAATCACGGGTTTTCCCGCGTCTCGCGCCAGTCGAACAATACGCTTTTGTACACCAGGCACTTCTTCTGGGCGCATCTCAACACCTAAGTCTCCCCGGGCAACCATCAGACCATCTGCTGCCCGGACCACTCCAACGATATTTTCGACCGCTTGGGGCTTTTCAATCTTGGCAACAATCAACGCTTGTTCACCGATCAACTCTCGCGCTTCGTGAATGTCCTTCTCGGATTGAACGAAGGAGAGGGCGACCCAATCAACGCCGAGCTCGAGCCCGAACGAAAGATCCTCTCGATCCTTCTTTGAGAGTGCGGGAATATCTAACGTTGCCTCGGGCAGGCTGACTCCCTTTCGGTCCGAGATCGTCCCCTCGGTCATCACACGCGTCACGATCTTTCCCGGCACCACTCTCTCGACCTGGAACCGCATCTTCCCATCGTCTACGAGCAGATGATGTCCCGCCCGGATAGCTGCGAAAATCTCGGGATGTGGGAGGAAGACCCGCGTGTTGTCGCCAGGACGATTATCGTCGTCAAAGGTGAAGGTTTGATTCTTCTTGAGCTTTTCGCGCTCACCTTCGAATGGGCCGACTCGAAGCTTTGGCCCTTGCAAGTCCAGCAAGATTCCGAGGGGCCTGCCGATCTTGGCTTCCACTCTTCGGATCGCGCTATGGCGTGCAGCGTGATCGTCATGTGAGCCGTGACTGAAGTTGAGTCGAAAAACGTCAACGCCCGCCTGGGCCATCGTCTCGATTACCTGTTCATTCGAACTTGCGGGTCCGAGGGTTGCGACGATTTTGGTCGATTTGAGTGTTGACAGCGTGCTACCAGATTTGTCGCACATGACTGGCCTCTGATTCAGGTTTAATTTGATCCGACTCGTGGGTTCGTTGGTTAAGGCTTGCGCACAGCGAGATGCTTTTACTTCGCTCTTGCCGAGGCTTAATTAAAGGTAGCCTTCAACGAAACGCCAACTTGCAACGTTGCTGCGATATTCCGCGCGGTGGCCTTGACGTTTGCTCCAGCCTCAAGCAGAGCCTCTTCGAGCGTGCAAGCTCGTTGTACAGACGGAAACACAGCAGCGATCCCTGCGTCGAAAACGGCCGCAGAACTAGGCAATACGCCGCCACCAACCGCGATTACCGGAACGCCATACAATCGGGCAATCTTGGCGATGCCGATTGGCGCCTTCCCCCGAGCGGTTTGCCCGTCGATGCGGCCTTCACCTGTAAGGACAAGATCTGCTTCACGAACCGCTCCCGCGATGTTCATGGCCTCAGTAACGATGTCGATTCCCGGCCTCAGCGCGCCCTTCAAGACTCCCAGAAACGCGGCCCCGACACCGCCCGCAGCACCCGCCCCAGGCGTTGACGCTACGTTGATGCCAAGATCAAGCGCCATTACAGCCGCATAATTCCTTAGAGCGTTGTCGAGCAATTCGATGGTTTCCGACGTTGCACCCTTTTGAGGGCCGAATACTGCTGATGCACCCTCTGCTCCGATCAGTGGATTGTCGACATCACATGCCACGTCGAACTGACAGAGATGAACACGGGGGTCGAGTCCGCTCAGGTCGATATTCGCCAGGTCCGCCAGCGGGAGGCCACCAAGAGGAAGTGGCGCACCGGCAGAATCCAAAAATCTCGCTCCGAGCGCCGAGAGAAGCCCTGCACCCCCATCATTTGTTGCACTTCCGCCTATTCCGATGATGAACTTGCGGCTGCCAGCATCTAACGCGTGCCGGATCAGTTCGCCTGTACCGAGGGTGGTAGTGAAGCGAGGGTCACGTCGTGTAGGCGAAACGAGGTTAAGTCCGCTTGCGGCCGCCAATTCGATGACTGCGGTGCTGTCACGCAGAATTCCGTATGTTGCCTCAACAGGCCGACCGAGCGGGTCGGTGACAGTTGCCGTGCGACGTGCTCCGCCGCACGCTTCGAGTAGAGCGTCAACTGTGCCTTCACCGCCATCGGCAATGGGGAACCGCACGTAGGTTGCATGAGGAAGAACTTCGCGGAAGCCGGCCTCGATCTGTCGGGCAGTCTCAGCAGCAGTCAGGCTTTCTTTGAACGAATCTGGAGCGATAATTATCTTCAAGTTTTCGACCCGGGCGGTAGATTAACGTTGAAGAAATTCTATGGTCGTAATGGGCCGATCCACATCGTGCAAATGCCTAATCGGACCTCGTCGACAGCTCGCCTATATTGGTCGCTCGCACAATGCGTGAGTACGATGGGACTTCAGGCAAGCCCAAGGGCCATAGAAGCACGGGTGGTGAACAGTGTCAGCGAGGCTACGCTTAGCTATGTCTGCGAGGAAAGTGTGTTAAGTGACCGTTTCAGTTCAGACCGATTATGCAAGGTACGTGTCATCGATCCAGGCCGGCTTGCGATCTCGACCTGGCAGCGAGGGCTTGCCCCATGTCATACTCCATAGTCTCTTGCAGCGACCGAGGCGTAACGAGTCCTCCGTCGTTCAGATGCACAGCCAGCCCGACCCCATTCAACTCACCGAGGCGCGCCCAGGAAAATAGCTCTTCGTACACTTTGTCGCGGATAACACATACGAAGTAGGATGCCTCGCCAATCTGTCGCCGCCAAATCCTATAAACGGTAGAGCAGTCGATGCTGCCGTCTTTCTGTTGGTCGAAGGGAATCATAGATATTCCAGAAGGTCATATCTCACCATCTGGCAGCGATCGTTTGAAGTTTCTAGATTTAGATTCCATTAACCATAAAAGTCAAGATAGGGTTTGACAGCCCTTCGTCGAGACGCGCGCGCAGCAACGAGCCGGGGCCGCCGATTCGATCATCCAGCTTCTACGCATAGAGGCGCGCTTGAGTAGCGCGCCCGTTCGGTAGCGGGGAAAGAGGCACTCAGAACCTACTTTAAACGCGCGCCCTGCGCTCGATGAGCTGAGTTGAGAGGTCCTCGATAACGTTTGACCCCAAGTCGAACGCACTAAAAAGGGCGTACAAGGGCGCCAGCGTCGGAGTCAACAGCCCGCCTATAGCCGAAGGAGGTGTGCTCAGCGGGACTGACGCACAGAGTGTTATTTCATCTTGGTAAGCCTTACGTCCCGGCGAGAGGTAGCGTCCAGGATACGTCCACGAGGTCAATTCCCGACCTTGAAGGCCGGACCATCTAAAGGCGAATTCGAGTGTAGACGTCTCCTCGGCGCAGCCCATAGCCTTGGCAAAGGCAAGCCCAACAGCAATGGCCTCGGTGCAATCCAGAACTGGCAATGTGAGATCCAAGGCCGTGCCTGGAGCAGGACTATTATTTGTCAGTTGGAGGTCGTCAAACAGGACGCGAAGTTGGTAAAACGCTCCTCTTGGATCGAATTGCATGAAGTCGGTCTGCCTACCTTTGGGAAGTACAACGAGCGCCTCCCACAGTCCGTTGTATATGTGCGGTCTATCTGATTCATCGGCGAAGCTTTCTCTAACGAGCCACATCGGCCAGCCCGTGTACTCTGGATTGGTCGCGCTTAGAAGATGGAGGAAAGTGTTAAGACTCTGCTGGGCAACCGGTCCGTTGACAAACATCGCGACCTCCCAGAATCCGGTGGTCGGCAATTTGACAGACCGGTCGACAACAACCGTCGAGAACCGACGTTTTCCTTGGTCTAAGATCTCCTGAAGGTGGTTCTCTATTCCGTCGCGCTTGGTTACCGCCACATCAAGCGCACCCAATGCCTCTCTCACCGTTTCTGCAGAAAGTCCGCTCAGATGCCGACGCAGAAAACACCCGATGTCGGCCTCACGATTGTGGACGCAAATATCCATCAAAGAGGGCCAATCGTTCCAATTCGCTCTGGCACTACTCGGTCTTCTATTTGTGTTAGGAGAGCGAAAATAAACGTCACCAACCGCTACAACTTTTTTTCCTTCCACGATGATGTCCGACTTCGCGGCAATTGGTGTGCGCACACCTGAAGGAATTGCGATCACGGGAAAATTAATCCCATCTCGCGCTACGAAGCGCACAGCTACTTCGAAAGGTTCCGACGCGAACCGACCGATGAGAGAGTGAATCTTGTCAGGATGGAAAACCTCCATCACGTTGTCGGGAACACGAGTCAGGTCAGGGACGAGTAGCTCGTCATCGAATCCGACTAAGAATAAGCCCCCGTCATAGTTGCGCAATGACAACATGCCCCGAACAAGCTTCGCTTGACCCTCCAACGCGTCGGGATCGAACCATGTCTTGATCTCAACGGAAAGGGTCTCACTTGGTCGGTCGACGAGCGCTTGAATCCTGGAATTATCAAACTCCAACACATGTCTCTCCAAGGTTGCGTTGCGGGGCGTGTATTGGACTTTTCGACCGAGTCCCCTTGTCCGGTCGCGGTCCAAAAAATCGCATCAGCTTCCCACGCTCAAGCTCATCGCCGAGGAACGCAGTTCGAAGCTGTCTAGTTGAACCGCCGATGTACCGCACCTCTTCGATTGCTGTACGTTCACCCTGAATCTTTCCTTCGCGAGCGGGGCGAAACACTCTTCGACCGTTTGGATCTTCGACGAACAATCCAAAATGGGCGGCGTTCGAGGCAGCATCGACAATCTCGTGGTTGATATGCTGATCCCTGAAGCTGTACCCGATTGTCATCAATCGGGCCCCCGCCTCGCGCAGGCGTGCTCGAAACTCCTGCATATATTGAAGTTCGGATCGGTTGTCAGTCGGCGATGAAGATCATCATGGTCCGACAGACGCCCGGTCAAATCGTCGGCAAGTTCGCCGGCCAACCAGCCATTCCAGTTAGGGGTGAAACCGGCGCCATGTAAGGGGAGATGTGTCATCTGGTTCTCGAGGGCGATGCGTGTCCGAGCATTCGACGTTATGAATGTGGCTCGTCTATGACGAACCGCAATCGAGACCTGCAATGCACGACAAACTTGTCCAACTCAGCTGGACAACTGCTGCCACCCGATATCGGTGCATTAGAATAAAAATGAGGCTCAGTTGAGCGCCGAAGCTGCGAAGAGGTCGACGCGCGGCTTCAAGAGTAGGAGCGGCAGTCAAAAGTGAGGAGACTGGCGAACGCAAAGTTCCTTGGTGCGACGACAGCCTGCTCTCAGGAGGCGTTTGGCAGGCCGCCAGCCACCACCTTACGCTTTCAATTGAGGTCCGGCGAAAGATCGACTACCACGTTCGGCTCGACCCACGAGATAGCTGAATGAGGCGCCAAGCGAAATCCAGAGAACGAGCTGCAAGCCTACGGATGCAATCCTAAAATTCCAAAGAAGTGAAGCTGGGAAGTTCGAGGGAACCTCGTCAACGGTTGGAAAGAGCAAGAGCCCAAGCACGAGTAGAACGATATACAGAGCGCCAGTCGTACAATTCGTCTTCCAATCATCCAGCCTACCCTTGAGCGTTCCATGCACTCCAGTGCAAATGATCAGTGCGGCGACGGAGAAAACAAGGAAGAGAAAATATACCGCTGTCCGAGATCCGATAGTCTCCGGGTCCCCGATCGATGGCGGATTGGGTGGATATTTGACCGCCGGGATGGCGGCGAAGGCAAGGAACGCGAAGAGCGCTGGCCGGATGCTCAATTTCGGCGCAGCGACATCGTTGACCCGTCCGTTGAAGAACGCAAAGGTTAGAGCGAACAATCCTCCGACGGAAACACCAAAGACCACCACGGCAGTCAATAAGCCTAACCCTGCCTGGGTTGGCCGCGAAACTATCTCTTCATCATGGTCATGCGTGTTGTTGCTTGAGGCATGCTTTGCGGCCTCGCATTGAGCTTCGAACGCGATGGCCTGGGTAACGAGAGGCTCGCCTGTTGCGCGAGCGAATCCGAACGAAACCAGTCCTGCTAGCAATCCTGCAAACATGCCTTTTACAAGAAGTCGCCCGACCATGATGAATCTCCATTAGTGGCAGGGGAAGCCGAGCAAGTGTCGGCCGTCATGAACAAACTCATGAACGTACATACCAGGAATCAGCGAAGTTGCCCCCTCTTCGGCGCCCACAAAATAAATGGCAACGAGAAGGAGCAATCCACCGAAGATAGCCCACGGAAGGATCTCTCTGACAGGAATCGGCGAAGGCAGCGCAATAGGGTCTAGCGTCATGTCATTCATAGTAATGGCTCCGAGTTTGCGAGTTAACCTACCCATGGCGACTTAGGGTTCTGCTCGAAACAACATCAATTTCAACTAGTATCGACAAAGCTGCTCCGATTTCGTCAATGTGCCAAACAACTTCTAAATCCTTCCTCAAGCTCTTTGCGATCGAGATTGCGCCCAATCAAGACGTATTGCGTTTCCCGAGCTTGCTCCTGCCTCCACATCTCGAGTCGCTTCACCGACGTCAACATGCGTACGCTCTGAAATGCCACACGTTCGTTAAAGCCTTTCGCGCTGAAGAGGCCCTTCGAGCGTAAGATGTCGCCGCCGCCCTCCTGCAGTAGCATGCCTATCCACGTCATGAAGCGATTCATGTCGATTGGCCGTTGTTCAGAAAGAACGATGGAAGAGATGCTTTCATCGTGTGTATGCGCGTGACCGTCCAGAAATTGTGGGTCGACCTCCAGCTTGACCTCGAGTTGAAAAGCGTTTGTTCCGATCAGTTGAGAAGGGTCAATCTCCGAATTTGTCGTGCGGTAGACCTTCGCTATCGGATTCAGCCGTCTCACAACATCCTCGATTTGGGCAAGCTGGCTAGCGCTCACGAGATCGACTTTATTCAACAGAATGATGTCCGCAAAACCCAGCTGCTCACGGGCTTCTTCGTGCTCCGCTAGGCTCTGAGCGAGATTTATCGCGTCAACTACAGTGACAAATGCGTCCAAACATATGGCCGACCGCACTTCGTCGGATACAAAGAACGTCGAGGCCACGGGCGCGGGGTCCGCAAGTCCTGTCGTCTCGATGAAGATGCCATCGAGATTGCTATGCCGTTGTCGCAACCTCCCGAGTGTTTCAATCAGATCGCCGCGAATAGTGCAGCATAGGCACCCATTGTTGAATTCGATGAGTTGCTCGCCTTCGTCTCTAACCACGAGTTGGCCATCGATCCCTACTGCTCCGAATTCATTGACTATCACAGCCAACTTGCGGCCCTGTTGATTCTTCAGAAGATGATTCAGGAGAGTCGTCTTTCCGGCGCCCAGAAAGCCTGTGATGACTGTCGCCGGGATGCGCTCATCATGGATAGCAGTTTGCATTGATCATCCGTCAGAAGGTTGGTATTCCGCCGAGCAAACTGCATCGGCGGGCTGACGCGATTAGCCAACAGCAGCAGTTTCGGCGGTTTTCGGATCCCCGCCGGGTGTCGTTACAACGGTTCTGGTCATTGGTGCGATCGCGTTCGCGAAGATCTCTTTCCGAGTCGCCGGAGGAAGCTTGTCGCCTCGAAGTTCGTCGTAAGGGACGACAATCCAGCAGGCACATCCCCAGATGCACTCTCCGGCAAGCCCTTGGAATCGAATCGCCGGTTCAGAGATCATCGGCCCTATGTCGATTAGCCACGAGTGCTCGTTGAGCTTCTCTTCCCAGCTCAACTTATCGTACGCATCTCTGCTGGACCAAAACGCGTTCAAATCGGTCTTAGCCATACCCGGGAGAATAATGACCGAATAGGCGGTGAGCGCGTCGAAGAATTCGTGAGGAAAAACCTGAACGGGCTTGTCGCCGCCTTCAAGAAGGTAGTTCTCCGTTATCATGTCCTTCATTTTCTTGCAGACAGCGTCGGAGTCCATGTCGCGCGGTACATGTACGTGAACTTCTGCATAGTCCGTTCGAAAGGCGTCCTTCACTCCGTCATACGTTGGAACAAAGTCCGTCCATTGATTCACGACCGCATCCCACTTTTCGCCGTGTTCACCTGGGAGCACCTGAACTCCCGGATGGGTAAGCTTGGCCACATTGAACAGCGTCCAGTTCCGGGCCTTGGCACTGAGGGTTTCATGTGGCGCGCCCGTGAATCCTGCGGGCCGCAGCGCCTTGAAGAGTACCCGCCCATGCTGGTCAACCGCGAAGCGCATAAATGAGTCAGCCACGAACCGATTCGTTACCATGTGTCGGAACGAATCGCGGATACGTTGCTCCCCCGTTTCCGTGTAGGCCGTCAGTCGCATCCAACTTTGTTCCGGGTTGACAACAAAGAATCCACCAGTGAACGGATTCTTGTAGAGGTCGCCCCAGACGGTCATGACACCATTGTTCTTTTCATCATCGAGCATGCAGTCAAGATCATTGAGTGCCGTGTACATCGTGGGTGTGTCGCGGTGGACGTCCGGATCACCGCTTGATGACAACTGGCCAACTCCGATAACCGGCAAGCGCCGACCAAGCTTCACGTTGGACAAGTGCCTTGCTAGGTCAACGACGATCCCTGTCCCCGTCCCACCAGCCAGGCTGAACGGGACGAGGACCATCGAAGGGATCTGAGCTTGTTCGATATGTGCGACGAACTTGTCCAGCGCATCGTTCAAAACTCGATCTCCGTCATAGTAGGCCTTCGCGTAGATCGCCTTCGCAACAGCCCTCGGAATGTGCTCGCCGGCCTTCGGCAGCGGTATGTTCCGGTTGACCCACGATTCATAGTTGGGATTCCAGTAGTAGCGCGGATACTCTAGTTTCAAGAACTCACGCATCCGGTTCGTCGAATTGAAGAGATCCTCCTTCGATGGGACTTGGAGGGCAATGGGGTGGAAAAGAAACCGTTCCTGCGGAATTCCACGGGATTCGAGACGTTTGCGGAAAGCCCCTGCATAATCTGTAACGATTCCCATGTCCTGATCGCCGATGTCGACCACCATCGCAGCAAAGCGCGCGCGAGGATCTTCAAGTAGGTCTTCGATTTCACCTGTTCGTAGCAGCGCCTCGACATACGCGGCACCGGTTCGACCAACTCCGACAACATGGATGCAATGCTCTGATTGATTTCCAGTACTGCTGTGGTAGAGCGACTTAGCCATGGCACAGGCTCCTTAGCAATTTGCGTTGGTGAGTGGTACGGCTTGACAAGCTTGCTGCTCGCAGTGGACCTGATGCTTAGCACCTGATCGTGAAGGTTTCCGTTTGGTCCACGAAGCCAAGATCACGCAGCACGTGCGCGACCGAAGTTGCGCGTTCGTTAGCGACGTACAAGATGTAGTCTTCGACGAAGAGGCCCGGATCTCGCGAAATCGTTCCGCTTTCGATGAGTTCAACACCCTTCTCAAGATTATTCCGATGCAGGGTGGCGCTCCAGATGGGTGATTCAATAAAGATTGCCGTGTCGTCGGCACGGACAATTTTCAAAAATTTTCCACCCGAGACCGTGGGCACGAGGGCGCCATTACCGTACTTTGAGACCACGATGGACCAGTCGAGCGGCATACGGCCTCCTCAAAAAAGCCGAGTCTTCAAAATCGCGACGATGGATTAGCCGAGCGAACCTATGGCAGAAGGACTTTCGTCCCCACGGACATTCACGTACGGGACCTGAATCCACCTCGACCTTGCTCCAAGGCTCGCTCCCGCCATTCCCTGAAAGGTTGTCGACGGTTCGCACAGAATGACTCCGTGCTCAAGTAGCCACGAGTGTCCTCCAACCTTCTGAGGTCGGTCTTGAGTGTCATACACAGTTCTCGATTGTCCGAAGATGCGCAAATCGTTCTTTCTAATCTGGGGCAGGATGAATTGCACGGAGCCCGGATGGCCACCTTCGCTTAGAACTGGCTTGATGGATGGGTGAAATGCGCTTTCTATGCGCGCCGCTAGGCCGCCCGCGCCACTCTCACCATTACTTGTGCGCGCCTCGACGAACTCCGGTCGATATGTAGGAAGAAGGCCAATTTTTCCCAGAAAGCCTTCCTCGATGGGAATATCTCCTGTGTCGACATCCGCGAACCCGAACATATGAATCCATCGCTTTCCGTATTGCGTGCGCGAGGCCGAATGTTGCGTGGCAGGCGCCGCGATCCAATTCAGCAACCTTAGCGCTTCCCAGAAATTTGCTCCATTTCGCTCAGTGATGAGGGAGGCCAATTCGGAGTCGACGCGTGCGTGCGTGGCGGGCAAGCTCCTGGTTGCTTCCCATACATGCTGTTGAGGGACATATAAGAAACCAGCAGTGAATGGATTGCGGTAAAGGTCTCCGCACGCTGTGACGGCACCTTGGTTCAACAACTCGTCGCTCATGCAGTCAAGTTCGTTGAGGACCGGGAAGATGTGAGCGCCAACGTGCCGGGGCGCGTCGCCATCGCATGGACCGATTCCCACCCCGGCAACTAAAATGCGTCGGCCAAAGCGAATATTCGAGAGATGCCTCGCGAGGTCCATCACGATACCGCTCGACGTGCTACCACCGATCCCGAAGCAAATTGAAACTAAGGATTCGCCGGGGGTGTTACTGACATTCTTCGCGAAACGGCTTAACGCCGTGGCGGCAGGTCTTTCGCCGTCATAGTAGGCCTGTCCGTAAATGGCTTTCGCTAATGCTCTTGAGGGAGATGCTTGCGTGTCATGAGCCTCATTGGCATTGAGCCAAGGCTCAAATCCGTCTGCGCTGTTGCTGAATGGGTACTCCAGTCTCAAGAACTCAGGGTAGCGCTCGAGCGTACTGGTCAGGTCCACCTTCGTCGGTACCTCCAGTTGCAAGATCTCAATATGAGCTCTTTCACCGGCGAGCCGCATGCTGTGCCGTCGGATCGCGTCGAACGACGAATTTTCCCCGACGTCGATTACCAGCACGTTGACGATCGAGCCCTCATTGGTCAGTTGTGTCCGGTCAATGCAGCTGAGAGACTTCTCAACGCTGGCGGCGCCGGCTGATCCAATCCCTACGACATGAAGGCGTAAGGGGAGGTTGCTCGCATCCTTTACTCGATGAACGCCACGCTTTAAGGAATCAATCTTCCTCTTTTGGATTTTTTCTTCGGTGCTGGCGATCCCGGGTGTTGGGCGACCACGAAGGGGATCGATGCCTGTATTGCTGACCATTTCATACTCCCATGAAGGCAGATTGAAACAACGGCAGCTCGGCGAACCGTCAAGCAAAAGGGCCCCAACCGCACGTCGTTCGGTTGGGGCCCTTTTGCCCGAGACCTGATCGACTCTCTTGGCGATCGGTCTGAATTTATTTGCTGTGTACAGCAGTCATTGCATGGCTAAATTTATAGGCAGGACAAGTACGTGTGTCAAGAACGAATCAATGCTCTGGTCTTAAAATTTTGGTGTAACCTGTAAAAATAGGCGTAACTGGAAAATGTTGAAGACAAAGGTATCTATAGTCATAGCGCCGGCGGTCTAGCGCGAACGAATCGGTAGCGCGGCGCAGCTCGATCTTTCCTAACGTTCGTCTCTTTTTTCGCACATCTGCAACCCAATGAGTTCAGATGAACGAACACGGGCGCAGACACACAGGATCTGACGCGCCCTTGTTTGCAGCGATCGTTTTTCCGGAGTATGCGAACGACTTGCAGCAGGATGCACCATAGCGGCCGTGATCCCTTGTGGCACTGCTGTGTCACCAGCAACTCGCTCAGTAAATCCTTCGTCGCGTTAGCTCGCGCTTGTGACTAGTACTACCGGTCCGTTCGTGCGCCGTGCTTCGATTTCTGCATGGGCGCGCGCCGCATCGGCAAGCGCATAAGTGTGAACGTCGGGAATAGTCACCGCCCCCGCTCGGACAACCTCGAAGAGGGCCTCCGTCGACTCCGTCAAGCTTTTCTTGTCGAAAGTGAAATGCGGCAAGCTTGGGCTGGTCACGATCAGTGAACGCGCCTTAAGGCTATGGACGTCGATGAGAGGGGCAGATCCCCCCGCATTGCCAAGCACCACTGCCATCCCGCGAACTCGGAGCAGGTCCAAAGAAGGCTTGAAAGTCGGCCCGGCAACTCCGTCGTAGACAACTGCGATCGAGTTTGCACCATACACGCTGCGGATCCGCTCGTCCCACCTCACCGGCTGTTCACCAGTCAGAAATACCTCATCACACCGTCCGACTTCGCGCGCAAGCTTCGCTTTCGCTTCGCTACCTACGGTTCCAATTACCGTAGCTCCCAGATGTTTTGCCCATTGAGTCAGGATTAGGCCGACGCCTCCCGCCGCTGCGTGCACAAGTACTTTGTCCCCGCGTTGAACTGGAAATACTTTACGCACGAGGTATTCTGCTGTCGTGCCCTTCAGGAGGATTGCCGCTGCCTGGACGTCGCTGATGTCGTCGGGAAGAACAACGATGCGGCCAGCGGGCACCAAACGGTGCGTTGCATATGCGCCAATTGCCAGCGTGTAGCCCACACGTGCACCTACCGTGATGTTGGGTTCGCTCACATCAGGGCCGACTGCCTCAACAATACCGACTCCCTCAAAGCCGTTGATGAAGGGTAGCCCAGACGCAGGTTTGATTTCTCCTCGGCGATGATAGATGTCTAGGAAGTTGACACCAACTGTAGTTTGTCGGAGCAGAACCTGTCCAACGCCGGGCTCTCCAATCTCAACATTTTCATAGGTTTGAATGTCCGAATCGCCGTAATTTCGTGCCAGAACTGCGTGAGCTTTCATATATCTCTCCTCGAATTTGATCCGCTTGTCACTACTTAAACTGGTGACGAACGGTAACACGTTGTTCAGGCGTCGGCAACCGGTTAAACTGGTGACATGGAAAAAAAGCTCAGTTTCAGATTTCCGAGTGCGCGGCCGGGACTTGATTTGTTGTCGACCGTTGGCGCTAGGGGCACAGACACTAAAGTCGAGCGCCTCAAGGCTCCTTCGGACCTTGCAAGGTGGCTTTTCGAGGCTGGCCTGGTACGGGCTCCGCATGCCAGCCTCAATGAGGGCGATGTCGAGCGTGCGAAGAAGTTGCGCGAAGCGATTTATCACACCGTCCTGAGCCGTATGTCGGGCGGAGCGGTTGCGCAAGACGATGTACAAACGATCAATCGGATGGCTCGGGTCGGCTCGCCGGTTAAACAATTGACAAGTGATGGTCGGTCCTTGGCCCAAGTTCCACCGGATTCCCTGGAGGAGCCCGGCGCGGTGTATTTGGGGCAGGTTGCAAGAGATGCGATTGATATATTGAGTTCACCTCTATCTGAGCGGATCAAGGCGTGCGCTAATCCAGTGTGCCAAGCGGTTTTCCTCGATCTTTCACGTCCGAACAGCCGGCGTTGGTGTTCAATGGGAGAGGGCGGTTGCGGGAACCGTGCAAAAACTAGAGCTCGACGAGGGCGGCTGAAAGAGTCCCCAATCAAGATGTAGAGCCATTGTCGTTACCTCAAATCTCGAGGGTATGGGTCACCAGCGCCGACTGAGAACGCCCGAAGCGTGCGTCAATTTCTGGGTCCGCGATGCAAGCGTGGATTCGCAGGTTCCGCCATGGGAAGGGCAAATAGAATTGTTTATATTCGGTGCGCTTGCATATATTTATATGTGTCCCGAGAACTGTCCGTGCTCTTTTGCAGTTGCCTGCTTCGACAACTGCCGACTGAGAACCTGGCCGCCGATTTGGCGGTTGCGTGGTTAGAGCGCAAGGGAGTCTTTAAGCATCTAGTCAAGACCCACGGGCGCTACCGCTCGCACGCCACAGCGTTTGGAGGCCGCAGATCCATCGGTTGTCGCCGCGATTGTTGCGACCGCGCTCTGGCCGATCCGGCGCGATGACGGGTTCGGCAACGTCACATCACCACAAGTCGACCGAGGTACCCTTAAGACAGGCGTTCGCGCGCCCGTATCCTTGGGACGGGCTTTGCTCAAGCATCCACCGGAGGGCACTTTTACAGTTCGTCGGCGAAGAACGTGCACGCGCGTGGATGAGTTGTACTTATGGTAGCCGTGCGGGTAGCAGCTCGCGCAACTCGTCCCAGAAGGGGCCTTCTAGGCCGCTCTGCCAGCGACCAGCCTGCATGGCGCTGCGAAAAGTCTTCTCGCGCAGTAGTAGGTCTGACGCAAGCCTGTCTGAGTACTACTGTTCAAATTAGCGAGAGCAGTCACGTTGCGGCGTCGTGGAGTTGCGACCCAACGTTATGGAGCAGAAAGAGAGTCATCTGCAGCGGTGCACGGCCTTCGAAAACTGATATTCGCATAGCACATCAATGCGGCAGACTCGGTGTGTCATCGGTGCGCTGGAGCCTCTCCCTTTTCACCAAAAAACTGGACCGGGACCGTATGTGTGCCGGTCAGAAAAAGTTCGGAATCGGGAAAAAGCTCATAAAAATCATGGGCGTACGAGGTTTACGGATTCGACGAAAACTACGTGAAAGAAGGCAAGCTAAACGTGTTTCATACCGCCGCCCTGCGCTAGGCCGAACTGGGCATCATGACTCATCACGGACCAAAAAAATGTAACCGGAGAAATGTCTCTTGAAAAGTTACACAAACCAGCTAGCATTGCGACATCACATAACCCAATCCACGCCGATGCGTGGGCACTCAAGGAGCCTTAAATGTCGAACGCGAGCGTAGTGCCAGGTCTTTCAATCAAGCAAGTTGAGGCAGACGGTGTCAGCGTTTTTTACCGGGAGTCGGGTCCGACCGACGCACCCGTAGTTTTGTTGCTGCACGGCTTTCCGTCTTCGTCGCACATGTATCGTGACCTGATCCCGCGCCTCGCGGATAAGTACCGTGTAATCGCCCCGGATCTGCCTGGTTTTGGGTTCACGACGGTGCCGGAAGGTCGCGGTTACAAGTACACGTTCGACAGTCTTGCTGAGACGATCGCCGCGTTCGTGGATGTGTTGAAGCTGAAGAAATATGTTGTGTATGTCTTTGATTACGGCGCACCCGTGGGGTTCAGGCTAGCGTTAAAGTATCCGGAGCGCGTGAGCGGGTTGGTCTCCCAGAACGGCAACGCGTATGAAGAAGGCCTTGGAGATGCATGGGATCCGATTCGCAAGTACTGGGCGGAGCCGACGCAGCAACATCGGCAGGTGGTGCATGATGCAATCCTCAACTTCGAAGGAACGAAGTTCCAATACGTACATGGCGTGTCGAATCCAGAAAGCATTGCGCCCGAGTCATACACGCTGGACGCAGCGCTGTTGGAGCGCCCGGGACAGAAGGACATTCAGCTCGATTTGTTTTTAGACTATCAAAATAATCTTAAGTTGTATCCGCAGTTTCAGAGTTTTTTCCGGTCTAAGCAACCGCCGACGCTGGCAATCTGGGGCAAGAATGATCCTTTTTTTATCCCGCCAGGCGCGGATGCATATCGACGCGACAATCCGAAAGCGGTGGTCGAGATGCTGGATACGGGGCACTTCGCGCTTGAGACGCATGCTGAGCACATCGCAACGTCAATTCGCGAGTTTCTGAGCAACAATCTGTAAAGCGGAGCTCTGAAAGCGTGGGCAATTGAAATTCATAGGACGCAACTAGGAGTTCACAATGAAAGCGGTTGTTCTAGATGGATTTGGCGGTCTTGAGGCGCTTGTATTTAAAGACATTCCGAAGCCGGAGCCCAAGGAAGGTACGGTTGTAATTAAGATTAAAGCGTTCGGTATCAATCACGCTGAGATGCACATGCGTCGGGGGGAGTGGGCCGAATCGGCGCGTGTGAGCGGGATTGAATGCGTAGGGGAAGTCGAGGCCTGCCCGGGCGGTGAATTCGCTCATGGTACAAAGGTGGCCGCCCTGATGGGGGGGCTGGGGCGAACGATCAATGGCAGCTACGCGGAGTACACGCGGGCGCCGGTGACGAACGTTGCTTCCATCGAATCGAATCTGTCCTGGGCCGAATTGGCGGCAATCCCAGAGACATACGCGACGGCGTGGACGTGCCTGTTTCGCAATCTCAAGATCGAGCGTGGGCAAACTATCTTGATTCGAGGCGCCACGTCATCTTTTGGTGTGGCAGCTTTGAACATGGCGGTCAACGCGGGCTTGACGGTTATTGCAACGACCCGCAGCGAAGCGCGGTTCGAGAAACTGTTGAAGCTTGGGGCGACGCGCTGCGAAATTGAACGCCCTGATCTGTCTAAGCATATCGCGGAATGCAAGCGACTTGATGCTGTTTTGGACCTTGTGGGAAACAGCACGGTGCTTGATTCTTTGTCGATGGTGCGGCGAGACGGAAAGGTATGCTTGGCGGGATGGCTCGGTGGCTTGGCACCAATCGCTGATTTCAACCCGCTTTTGCAGATGCCGAGCGGGGTTGATCTGACGTTCTTCGGCAGCTTCGTGTTTGGTACTCCCGGCTTCCTGCTGCAAGACGTGCCTCTGCAGAAAATCGCGGAGGAGGTTGCTGCAGGCAAATATTCTGCGAAGCCGTCGCGAGTGTTTAAGTTTGATGAAATTCGCGAGGCACATCGCGCGATGGAGGCGAACGAGGCCAATGGCAAGATGGTCGTTGTGATTGACTAAGAAGTTATGAACGAGACTGCGGCGCATTAGGGCCGCAGTTATATCATTTGGTTTGGGGAACCTGCTAGCGGTCGATCACTGGTCGTTAAGGTGATGAGGCATTGGGGATGTAGTCGCAATGTGTTTCCGCATTGCGTTTGAGAATGAGTCGCCGGATTTCAATGTGCAAAACCTTATGGACACACGGACCGCTCGGTTGGCACCCAATGGCCGAAGGCTTGGCCTGCGGGGGATCTTGGTCGAGGGCCACGAGGGAATGGCTTGAGACAACGTCAAACTGGCGCCTACTTCGCATGCGGGCGTGCAACTGAAACCGGTAAAGCAGGGGTATGCGTGTAGCTAGGGAAGGGCCGGTCGCTTGGAACTAAGCCGGGCCGAGGAACGCCTTCGAACGAGAGGACGCGGCGTCAATCTACCTGGTATCAGACTGGTTTGACATTCGCAACCAATCCGTGTAACTATTTTGAGAATAATTCTTAGGTTACGTATCAGCAAGCATCTGACCCGAGATTGATGGTCGTGGTGGCGGTAAGCCATCCGAAGACGGGCGAGGCGCTGTGCGGCGACGACCTCAACGCAGCTCGACCACCACTACATGAAGAAAATAATTACTAAGCTGGACGTTGTCAGGGAGCGCGGCAACGAAGTTCAAAATCACGTCGTTGACGAATTTTTGGGAGGGCGGCTCTCTCGTCGTGAACTCCTTCGTGCTGGAAGCGTACTCGGCTTGTGGACGCTGACAGGCGGGAATGTCAGTTTGGCAAGGGCTACGGCGGTGGACAACCCCGTTGGGACAACGCTAAGGATTGGTCATCCAACGCCGTCGAGTGCAATCGACCCAGTGACGGCTTTCGACGTAGCAAGCCCGGCGCTTCTGAACCAAGCTGGGGAGTATTTGGTGAATGTCGACGGCGGGACTGGCGTTCTTAACCCGTGTTTAGCAACTTCATGGTCGGTGAATTCGAAGGGCGATATTTGGACCTTCAAGATTCGAACTGGAGTGAGGTTCAACAATGGCCAACCTCTTACAGCGCGGGATGTCGTGGCAACGTTCGCGCGATTAACCAGCCCTTCGGTTGGCTCAGCGGCATTGTCGCTATTCAAGGGAACGCTTTCGGCTAATGGGGTGCGTGCGGTTGACGATCATACCGTTGAATTCCACTTAGACGGGCCAAATGGGGCGTTTCCGTATTACGTATCGTCTGACAATGTGAACGGCGTGGTTTTGCCCTTCGACTATGCTGGTCCGTACGAGAAATCCTTCATCGGTACAGGACCGTACAAGTTGTCCGAGTTTCTGCCACAGGTAGGCGCCTCGTTTGTCCGAAACCCGGGATATTGGGGTCAAGCACCCTCGATCCAACGCGTCGAGTTCAAATTCTACGAAGATCAGCAACGGCAACTGATCGCGATTCAAGGTCGAGAAGTGGATTTGTTGACCCGGTTCACGGTCCATGGTGGGTTGGGGGTGATGAACAATCCGCAGTTCAAGATCCAGGGTACACGATCTAGCACCCACCGACAGTTGCATATGCGAACCTCGGACGGTGAGTTCAAAGACAAGCGGGTGCGGCGAGCGCTGGCAATGAGCTTGGATAGAGACGCGATCGTTCGGGGCCTCCTGCGTGAGAAGGCGGTGATTGGTAATGACCATCCCTTTGCACCATTCTTCTCGACCTTCGACTCAACAGTCCCTCAGCGCGGACGAGACATTAATGGGGCAAAGGCGCTTTTGGCACAAGCTGGGGTGCCCAACGGCTTCTCTGCGACCCTGACCACAGAGGCTTTTCTGGAAATGCCAGATCTTGCCGTCGTAATACAGAACGCGGCGAGGTCGATCGGTATCAATTTGGCGCTCAGAGTGGAGCCTCAGGCAGCGTATTACGGAGCTGGTACCTTAGGAAAGTCGGACTGGCTGGACTCGCCGCTCGGCATGACGGACTATGCGCATCGTGGCGTCCCAGATGCTTTCCTAAAGGGTCCGCTGATGGCGAATGGACCGTGGAACGCGGCGCGTTTCGCAAATCCCCGCTATGACGAGCTCGTCAAGGTGTACTTGTCGACTTTGGATGTAAGTGCAAAGAAGCAAACCGCCGGGCAAATTGAGCGGTTGCTAATCGATGAAACTCCTGTGATTATTCCCTACTTTTCCGACAGCCTTACATTGACCCGTGCAAATGTAAGCGGGGTGCGGTTCACGCCAATGGCTCAGTTGTATGTTGATCGTGCTATTGTCAGTTAAGACGAAAGCGTTATGTAAAAATTCGGTTGCGGCTCAGTCGAGCAATCACCGAATCCGGCGAAACGATCGAAGTGGTGCGAAGTGTTTCCTCTAGTCTGAGCCAATCATGAAAAGTAATGTCGACCACCAGCTTCGCCTGTTCATCGAAATCGCCAGTTGCAAGTCGCTGTCAGCTGCGGCCGAAGCTTTGTCACTCACGCAATCGGGGTTGAGTCGCCAGCTTGCCAGCCTGGAGGAATATGTGGGCCAGCCTGTGTTCGTCCGGCATGGACGAGGTGTCCAACTTACCGAGGCAGGTCAGAAATTGCTGGAGGCCGCGAGCTCCGCGTATCAACTGGTCGACAATACGATTGTTCAGTTGCGCAATCAGCACGGGGTGACCGCTGGCAACCTGCATGTCGCCACGATTCACACGCTTAGCTATTACTTTATGGCCGATGTGGTTGCGAAGTTTATGGCGCAACGGCCCAACGCAAGCGTGGCGCTACTGGGGCGCAGCTCGCCCGGAGTGGTGGAACTGGTCGAAAGCGGCAAGGCTGAGATTGGATTTGTGTATGACTCGGCGGTGGCGTCGGATCAGATTGAGATAACGCCTCTGTTCGAAGAATATATGTGCCTCGTTGTACATGAGAATTCGCGCTTTGCCTCGCAGAAGAGTATTGACCTGACTGCGGAGGCGCCGCCGCTTATCGTCTTCCCCGCGAGCTATGCGCTCCGAAGGATGTTACATACTCGAGACTTTGATGCCAAGATTGCGGCGGAGGTAGAAACCGTCGACGCAATGCTGAAATTGGTTTCACTGACTAACGGTCAATGCATCCTTCCGGACCTCATCCCTGCAAAGCTGCTGCAAGAGTACCAGCTCGTGCGCGTCAAGATCGATCAGCCACTAATGAAACGCAGGATAGTCTGCGTGACTAGACGAGGCCGCCCTCTCTCTTCCATGACTTCCCTGATGCTGGAGATCGCGCGCGAAAGCGCTCCGAAAGCAAGGGTGTGATCATAGCAGCTATGAACTAGGGTTCATGGCTGCAATCAAAATCATCTCCGATACTAGTGGTCATGATCTTCCGAATAAAAGTGCTTCGGAGGGTTATGCAGTGAACTCGGCACCCGTCGTCGGTATATCGATTCTCGAGGAACTTGTACGGCGTAGCGCCTTTACTGTGATGTCAGATTCGGAATGCTAAGTATGATCCCGCGACTTGTTTAAGATCCGCGAGGATCACAGATAAATCTGGCGGTTGCGTTAGGTAATTGAGGGCGAGGGGCCGAAGACGATCGGGCTCAGTGGAAAGTTGCGTCAATGCCGTCTCATAGCTGACGACGCGTCCATTAATCATGTCACCAACGGAGTTATCTTCATGCAAATCGGTACTGCAATCGTGTCCGGCGCTAGTCGTGGCATCGGCCGCGCTACTGCCATTCGCTTGGCGAAGGATTTTGGCTCGCTCGTGCTTATTGCGCGTGATGAAGGGCTGCTGCAGAAAACGGCGAAAGAGGTTCAGTCAGCGGGTGCAGAGGCGTTGGTATTACCTGTGGATCTTCGAGAACCTGCCGCAGCGAAGACAGCTGTGGAGCGAACGATTGCGGAGTACGGACAGATCAATGCAGTGGTGAATATCGCAGGGGCAGTTCCGCAGGTAGATGTCCTGGAAATGACGGACGAGCAATGGGAAGACGGCTTCGCGCTCAAACTCCACGGTGCGCGGCGATTGGCGATTCATGCATGGGATGCGCTCAAGAAGTCGAACGGGTCAGTGATTTTCACGTCGGGGAATTCTGCGCAGGCGCCCAAATCAGGTTTTGCGGCAGTTGCAACGGTCAATGCAGCCATCGTCGCAATGGCGAAGGCGTTCGCAGATCGAGGTGTTGCAGATGGCGTTCAGGTAAATAGCATCTTGCCAGGCCCTGTCATGACTGACCGTCGGCGGTCTTACATGGAGAGGTATGCGCCGGCGCATGGTATGACTGTCGAAGAGGCACTGGAGAAATTCCCGGAACAAGCTGGTATTACGAGATACGGCAAGCCTGAAGACATTGCGGAGTTCATGGCGTTTGTACTGTCACCAGCGGGACGTTGGTTGATCGGTGCGTCACTGCGCATGGATGGTGGAGAAATCAAGGGGCTTTGATCGCTGCGGTGCAGCGCGCGGATTGACATTCTTGGCATCGCAGCCGCGCGCTTGTTCGAATTTGAAGAATTTTTGGAGATTGAAATTGAAGCGCTTTTCGGCTGGTTTGAAGTTAATCGCAGTAGTCGGTGCTGGCGTGGTGTCGTGTTCCGCCTCCGCAGCCCTGAACTCAGCAAACGAGTTGTTGCCGATTCCGCACAGCCTTGAATTGTCGGATAAATCGCCAAAGACAAAGGCGGTAGAAGTGGCGTCGTTGCGGTATGCGGCGTTCTGGAACACAGGCGACGAGGATTACGCCAAACGTGCGTTGGCAGATGACTTCGTGGACAGGACGCTGCCGGCGGGTCGTGCGCCGGGACTCGAAGGTGCGTTGCAGGCTTCGAAAAATTTTCGAGCAGCAGTACCAGACCTTACGTCCGACGTCGATGATATGACCGTGGTTGGCGACAAGGCGCTTCTGCACCTTCATTTTAAAGGTCATTTCACTGGAAAGTTTAAGGATCTGCAAGGTACAGGACAGACGATTGATTTCCAAGCGTTCGACTTGTATCGCGTTAAAGACGGCAAGATCGTTGAGAATTGGCATCTAGAAGACAATCTTACTTTGCTGAAGCAGTTGGGTGTAGTTAAGCAGTAGTCAAGCGAGCATCGGAACAGTACAAGGGGAAAGTAATGAAGGTCGCAGAGGATACGACGGTGGTATTTGCCCATGGCGCGTGGGCAGACGGTTCGAGCTGGAGCAAGCTCCTTGGTCCACTTAAGGCAAATGGCGTCAACGTGGTATGCGCACCGCTTCCTCTGCGCTCGTTACAAGATGATGTGGAGATGGTGGCGTCGGTAGTCGATCGCAGTGCTGGGCCTGTGGTCTTGGTCGGACACGCGTATGCCGGCGCAGTGATTGGAGCTGTGACGCATCCACGAGTTCAATCATTGGTGTTCGTCGCTGGATTGGCGCCAGATGAGGGGGAAACGGTAGCTGATGTGTTTTACCGTGATGCAAAGCATCCGGACACGCCGGAACTTGCACCGGATGATCATGGATTTATCTGGATGTCGACGCGGGGGTTCCAAAAGGCTTTCGCCCAAAATGCTCGGACCGATGAAAAAGATCTATGCGAGGCCACGCAGCGCCCAATCTCCGTTCGATGCATACAAGAGAAAGTGGGCACGCCCACGTGGAAGTCGACGCCAAGTTGGTATCTTGTAGCCGAGCAAGACCGAATGATCAATCCAGATACACAGCGGTTTATGGCCGATAGGATGAACGCCCGGATACGTGTCGAGAATGTCGACCATACCCCTTCGATTACGGCTCCGGAGGTTGTGCTGGAGGTCGTTTGGGAGGCAGTGAAGCACGGATTGAGTAAGGCAGACGCCTGAAGGTTTTGGGATGGATGACTCGCCTTAGAAGCGGTCGCAAAGTAAGACGAGTCGCTAGGAGGCAGAAGCGATGGAATCGATGGAAATGGAAAGGCGCCAAGCATTGGTGCACAACCTTAAGGTTGCACGTCAAGATGCTAAAGCCAATTACCGTGATGGGATGGCCGCGTTAGCAGGTGCCGTAAATGTAGTGACGACATTAGTAGGTGGACGCGCTTTCGGTTTTGCTGCGACGTCGGTATGTAGCATCACGGACGAGCCGCCGACGTTGCTAGTTTGCCTGAACCAGTCAGCGTCCGTGTTCGAACCGTTCCAGAAGGCGTCGCGACTGTGTGTGAACACGCTCGGCGCCGGCCAGAAGACTGTTGCCAGCGTGTTCGGCGGCAAGTCTAGTCAAGAGGAGCGGTTTGGCACGGCCGACTGGACGAGCTTAACGACAGGCGCTCCTGTATTGGTCGGAGCGACTGTGTCGTTCGACTGCCGAATCAAGAGTCGCACGGCCGTCGGCACTCACGACATCATTATCTGCGAGGTTGAGTCGATCAGTCGATTGGCGGACGCATCGGGATTGGTCTACTTCGGCCGAAAATATCATGCGCTTCGATAGAGCATTTTGAGTTCGGCGCGCCCCCGCACCGGATCAGGCGGGCGCGCGATACCAGCTGACCTGTCGTGATAATGCAGCCTTGATCCGGTCTACTCCGCACTGCATTTCTGTTTCGTTTAAGCTTGCATAGCCGAGCCGAATGGCTCTCACGTTGTGAGAGTCGGCCGAGAAAGTCGAACCGAGAAGGATTCGGACCTTGTTCTCGATTGCGTCATCGAAGAGCTGTGCCATGTCGACACCTTCCGACATGCGAACCCATAGTGCCAGTCCTCCGTCGGGAATGTCGAGGCTGGCAAAGGATCCTAGATACTCGCTCACGAGTGCTGCGGCCGTGTGGCATCGAGCGTGATATACCTTCGCCGCGTGCCGGATGTGACGTCTCAGCTCCCCGCTCTGCATGAGATCAGAGACAGCGCGCTCGGTTACTGAGTTCCCTTGACGGTCGATAAGAACGATCTCGTTTGCCATTCGATGAATGATCGATGGCGGGGCAACCACATAGCCTACCCGGAGTCCGGGGGCCAGAATCTTCGACAGCGAACCGATGTAAATCACTTTGCCGGTTCGATCGTTCGCCGCCAATGGTTGCATGGGGTTGTGATTAAAGTGGAATTCGTGGTCGTAGTCGTCCTCGACAATCACAAAACCAAATTCGTGTGCTAGCTGCAACAGCTCCATCCGCCGTTCAATAGGCATCGTCACCGTGGTCGGGAACTGATGATGAGGAGTGAGATAGACGGCGCGGACACGGTGCAATTGGCAGGCAGCCCTCAAAGATTCCGGCCTCATTCCGAAATCGTCTTGCTCGATGCTAACTACGGACGCACCACACGCTCTGAAGGCGTCTCGTGCTGGAGGGTAGGTCAGTTGCTCTAACGCAACTGCATCACCCGCTCGCACCAAGATCCGGGCTGCTAGATAGATTCCCATTTGACTTCCGCGAACCACGCATATGCTCTCGGGATCTGCTTTCAGTCCTCTTTCAATGCCCAGCATCGACGCTAGCGTAATTCTGAGTTCAAGAAGCCCCCGAGGATCGGAATATCCCAACTGATTGCCCCGCGCAGACTCAAGTAGCGCCAGCCGAAATGCACTTGCAAGCGCACCAAATGGAACGAGACGTGTATCGGGTGCACCGTCCGTAAAGTCGATGATTCCCTTTGGCGCGGCCGCCGGTAGTGGTTGGGTCGAGCCGTACACAGGGTAGTCAGGATGGGCAATCGCTCCTTCAACAATCCTGCCGCCCGGATTAGTCCAACTAGCGCCATGCACCTGCGGAAGATTGGGTGAGACGAAGGTACCTCGACGACCCTCCGTCGTAAGCCAACCTTGAGCCGCCAATTCGTCGTACACAAGAACGATGGTTTTCCTGTTCACGCCAAGAATTGCCGCAAACTCGCGTGAGCCTGGTAGGGGCGTACCCGGCAAAAGTAATCCTGCCCGAATCTTCTCAACGATGCCTTCCCCGATCTGGACGTTGAGGGGACGAGATGAGTCGCGGTCGGGCGACATCGTCCATTCCCAAGTTCTCAACGCACACTTGCGTCCCGCCATCCTCGTCCTCCGCGTTAACGAGCATACCTGGACCCGTCAAATCAAAAAAACTGGATGACTACCCGGGTCCAAGGTCAGCTTACCATCGTCTCAACTCAAGAGAGAAGCAGAACCGAGGAAGATTGGCATAAAGGGTTCAACGCATCCGTGCTGGTGATTTGTAGTGGTGCATTGATACTCGAAGAATTCAAATTAAGCATTCATTGAATAGGATTACGAATCAATGGAATGGAGGTGGAGAAGCGCGTACATCCGGATCCGGACGTACAACCATGCTGCGGAACGGACGCGGTGTATTCAAACCGAAGTAAATCTCTTTAAGGAACGTCGGACGTGGGCAAATTCGATTCTGATGAGAAAGTGCTGGGAAACGTCGATGATACGACCGGCAAGGTTTGGTCTTCGCGGCGCAAGGTCATCAAACTATCCGTGGCAACAGCTGGGGCAGTTCTGACTGGGCAACTGATGCCGATGCGCTTAGCGCGGGCTGATAGTGGAGAAATCCACGTGGCGAGCATGTTCGATCTAACCGGAAACCTGAACATTTATGGTGTTCAGGCGATGAACGTCTCGAAGTACGCGATTGAGGCGATCAACAAAAGCGGCGGTGTTCTGGGAAAGAAGCTCGTGCTACACGCGTACGATACGCAATCCAAGATTGAACTGTACTCGCGCTATGCCCAAGAGATCGGATCGGACGATCGTGTTGCCGCTGTCGTCGGGTGTTTCACTGGGGCATCGAGAGAGGCCGCACGTCCAGTTCTGAGTCGGTACGGAAAGATTCTTTTTTTCCCAACGATTGACGAGGGCGGCGAGTGCGACAAGCTGACCTTCATGCAGGGCAGTGACTGTCTTCAGCAAGAAGCACCGTTGATCGAATGGGCAGCAAAGAACGTTGGGAAAACCTTCTACATTGTTGCTGCTGACTATGTCTATGGGCACGTTGCGACGGCGTGGACGCAGTCGCTTGTGAGCAAACAGGGTGGGACGATCAAGGGTATCGAGTATGTCCCGTTGGACGTGTCGGACTTCGGCTCAACGATTAGAAAGATTCAAACTGCTGGTCCCGCCGTCGTCATGTCAAATCTGGTGGGGAACAATCACATCGCATTTTACCGACAGTTCGCCGCCGCCGGCTTGAACAAACATATCAAGATTATCTCGCCTACATTTGGCCTAGGGAATGAACAGAAGGTCTTGACGCCGGAAGAAGCGAGCGGAATCGTGGTCGCGTACTCTTACTTCGAATCAATCGACACCCCCGCGAACAAGCAGTTTATCGACGGCTTTAGAAAGATGTTTCCGAATGCAGGCCCCATTTCCGACCCGCCGGCGCAAGTGTGGAACGGGTGGCAGCAATGGAAGGTCGCCGTGGAGAAGGCGGGGACGACAGATACTGCGAAGGTCGTGGCAGCGCTCGAATCTGGTATTCCCTATGTTGGGCCGAGCGGGAAAGTGTCTACCGATGGATCGTCGCATAGAAACATTCAAGACATTCACCTTGCCAATGTATCGAATCAGCAGGGCTACGAAATCATCCAGTCGTTCAGCCAGGTCAAACCATCTAGGGAAGTTGTGGGTGCGGGAGCGTGTGATTTGACGGGGAAAGACGCAGCGTCCCATCGAATGATCAACCCACGATTCTAGGAGAGAGGAATGTCAGCTTTACTGGTCATTGCTTCTTCGATCCTGACAAGCGTGTCTGTACTCGTGCTCATCTCGCTCGGGTTGGCGCTTATATTTGGTCTGATGAAGATCGTCAATATGGCTCACGGCGAGTTCATCATGGTGGGGGCATTCACGGTTGTGTCTCTCGTTCGCTTCATGAACTGTCCGCTTTGGATAGCGGTATTACTTGCTGGTGTTGCAAGTGCAATTCTGGGCGCCGTCGTCGAGAGAACACTGGTTCGTCCCCTTTACAAACTCCGCCTGGTTGATACGCTTCTTGTTACATTCGGGCTCAGCCTTGTGTTGTTTCAACTCGCGGTCGACATCTTTGGAACGACTTCACCGGGAATTTCGACGCCGCTCGGGGCGATAAGCGTCGGAGAGTATTCGCTTTCGGTGTACTCGGCCGTTGTGCTTCCTTGTTCCGCAGTTGCGGTGATAGGCGCGCTATATCTCATTTTCACAAAGACGAGGTACGGACTACTCGCTCGAGCAACCGCACAGAATCCTGAAATGGCGAGTGCATTAGGGGTGTTTGCACCACGTGTGAATTTGCTGACTTTTTCACTCGGCTGCGGTATCGCGGGGTTAGCTGGCGGCCTTATTGCGCCAGTCGTTGCGGTCAGCCCGTCCTTGGGACAAGCGTACGTAGCCCAAGCCTTCATGGCTGTGGTGACTGGCGGTCCCGCATTCCTGATGGGATCAGTGGCCTCGTCCGCTCTGCTGGGTAGCATCGCAAACATCGTCTCTCAGGTGCTGACCACACTCTGGGGGGTTGCTGCGCTACTGCTGGCGGCAATGTTCATCATCCGATTCATGCCTAGAGGCCTCTCTGCCTCCTGGACCCGTAAGTTCTAAATCTTACGTAGATCGAGGAATCCATGCAGATCGACCACCATTTGGAGAATGACGCTGTCGGCGTCCCCGTCGCCGAGCCGGAGCATGTAGTCCCGGCGGGATGGTTCAGCCGAGCGTCTCGTCGTGGACTTGTTTGGCCATTGTTGGTCGCAATTATTGCGATGGTCATCGGGCCACATTTGCCCACACCGCTGCAGTTGAAGAGCACGCTTTGGTTAAGTTTTGGGATTGGAGCCCTAAGCCTCGACCTCGTCTGGGGTAAGGCTGGCATCTTCAGCTTCGGGCAGAACGCCTTGTTCGGAGTTGGCGCGTACGCCTATGCCATAGCTGCTATCAACCTATTTCCAGCGACTAATGAAACCGCCTCGGCACTGATAATCGCGGTTGTAGCCTCCGCTGCGTTTGCGGGCTTGCTTGGCTACGTTCTGTTCTATGGCCGAATTGGAGACGTGTACTTCGCGATTGTCACGCTTGCAGTGACTCTGGTCTTTTACACAGTAATTTCGAGTACGTCAGGACCCGAGTTTCACCTCGGTGAAGCACAGTTGGGCGGGTTCAACGGCATTCCATCAGTTCCATCTATCGCACTGGGGATTCCGGGGAGTAACAGCAATAGCGAATTTACGCCACCCCAACTTTTTGGGTTCGCGGTATGTGTGTCTTGTTTTCTGTATGGCTTGGTCAGATTCCTGGTGACAGGACGGTTCGGCGCTCTGTTGGCAGGCATTCGGGAGAATGAGCTTCGAATGGAACTGCTGGGTTACGACACGCGCAAGCTCAAACTCAGCGTATTCGTGATAGGTGGAGCGATCGCTGGTGCCGGCGGAAGTTTGTTCGCTGCTTGGGGCACATTTGTGAATCCCTCCATGTTTAGCCTCTCGCAAGCCGCGTTGATCGTAATTTGGGTCATGGTTGGCGGTCGCGGTTCGCTTTTGGGAGCGTTCGTAGGTGTCGCCCTGGTCCAGTGGATTTCCGATGCGGCCGATGTGGTGGTGAGTCAGCAAACCCCAATGGTCCTTGGCGTCCTTCTGATCGCTACCGTTCTTTTGGCGCCGTCTGGCTTGTTCCCGCTTGCATGTCGCGCGGTACGAGGTGTTCTTAAGCTGGGCGCTTTCGCCAAGCCACGGTTCATCCCGGTTCCGTTACAGAAAACCGAGGAGGCGACTACCACCGACACGCGTGGGGCCCAGCCTCCGGTTGTTGGAACCGCCCGCGTAGGTTTGGACGGAAAGCTGCTTGCGCGAGACGTCAAAAAGAGCTTCGGTGGTCTCACCGTGCTTCGAGGGGTGAGCGTTGAATTTGCAGGCCCGGGGATCCATGTCGTGATCGGCGCGAACGGCGCCGGGAAAAGCACGTTCTTCTCAGTGCTGACGGGGCGGTATCTCGCATCCAGTGGAAGTGTGGAGCTCGACGGAAAGGACATTACGACGATACCCACATACAAGCGAGCGCGAAACGGACTTGGCATCAAAACGCAAGTGCCCAGTCTTTTCCCAGGGCTCACCGTCGATGAAAACCTTGCGCTCGCTTCTCGTGTTCAGGGTGCTTCAAGCGATGCCTCCGACGTCAGAAGCACTTTGGAGACTGTTGGACTCCAGCGAAAGAGGCACGTTCTGGTTTCTCAGCTTGCGCACGGCGAACAGCAATGGCTTGAAATTGCAATGGTGCTCAGTCAAAACCCGTCAGTGATTCTTTTGGATGAGCCAGCAGCGGGCATGACGGCGGAAGAGCGAACTGCGACAGTCCGGCTAATCAGGCGCTTAGCGGTGACCCATACCGTGATTGTGGTGGAGCACGATATGAACTTTATTCGCCTATTGGAAGCTCCGATTTCAATGCTGCATCAGGGAGAGATCTTCAAGCAGGGAACGTTCGAAGAAATGACTTCTGATCCTACCGTAATTGACGCTTATCTGGGGCGAAAGCATGTTACTCAGCGCTAGCAATGTTTGGTCAGGCTACGGCGACATCGTAATCCTGAGCGGGGTGGATCTTCAGGTTGATGTCGGAGAGCGCGTTGCAGTCTTGGGTCGCAACGGCGTGGGGAAAACAACCCTTGTACGGGCCTTGTCGGGTGCTCTTCCCTGTAAGCGAGGAGCGATTCGTTTCAACGGCGAGGAGATCACTTCGGAGGCGGCCCATGAACGAGCTCGAAAGGGTATTGCATACGTGCCTCAAGGGCGTCAGATTTTCTCTCAGCTGACCGTCCTGGAGAACATGTTGGTCGGCGCATATGCAGCAGGTTTCAATAATGCGAGGGTCGTTCAGATGACTGACGAGCTACTGACCTACTTTCAGACACTCAAGCCGAAGCTGAAAGACCTTGGCGGGAGTCTGAGCGGGGGGCAACAGCAGCTTCTTGCACTTGCAAGAGCGCTCATGACGGAGCCCAAGATACTGTTGCTTGACGAGCCCTCAGAGGGAATTCAGCCTTCTCTTCTCGATGACATCGCCGAGGTACTCAACAAAGTCTCGAACGATACAGGGTTGGCGGTACTGCTGGTCGAGCAGAATTTGGACTTCGCCAAAAAACTGGCAAGCCGAGGTTATTTGATGGAATCCGGCCGCATAAGGCGCAACGTGGCAATAGATGAATCTGCCAACAATGGCGAACTAGAGCGTGAATTATTTGGCGCGGTTGCTTCGACCGGAGCGTGATGGTCGAAGGGCGTTGAAGTAGTGTCCTCGATAACTTTTAATCTGCTAGGGTTAATTCCAGGAAAATTATGTCTACGCTTTTGAAGTCCACTGTGGTATCGGCCTCTGAGCTTCACTACATTACGGCAGAGGATGCTATCCGTAGCTTTAAAGACGGTAGCCTGTCTCCGGTTGATTTGATGAAGGCTGTGATCGATCGTTGCGAAAAGGTCAACCCGATTGTGAATGCAATCACGAATCGGTTCTACGAGCAGGCTCTGAAGCAGGCGGAGCAGGCTGCTGAGCGCTATCGATCCGGCAAGAATGTAAGACCGCTTGAGGGCATCCCGTTGGCCGTGAAGGAGTTGCATCCAATTGAGGGCGTGACCACGTCCTGGGGGTCCAAAATCTTTGAGGGCGTAGCGGCCGATCGTACCCTTCCGGCGGTGGAGCGCCTGCTTGGCGCCGGTGCGATCATGCACATTCGAACGACAACTCCAGAGTTCGCGCATTGTGGTCATTGCCACAGTCCGCTGTACGGCGTCACGCGAAATCCCTGGAATCAGAAGTACAGCAGTGGGGGTTCTTCAGGTGGCGCTGGGGTAACCGTCGCAGCAGGCATGACGACATTGGCAGAGGGGGATGACGGCGGCGGCTCGATTCGGATGCCTTCGTCGATGTGCGGCATCGTTGGCTATAAGCCTTCGTACGGTCGAGTGCCGGGACTGTTGCTCGACACGATGTTCGAGTCGATCGTCCATATTGGTCCGATGACACGGTCGGTTAGTGATGCTGCGATGATGCTCAATGTGATGTCTGGGCAACATCCAGATGACATTACGAGTTTGCGCGACACCGTAAAAATTCCGGAGAGTAACACAACGCCCTCTTTGAAAGATGTGCGCGTTGCTTTTTCGCCTGACTTAGGCTATTACGAGATCGATCCCGAAGTGGCTCGAAATACTCGCATTGCCGTAGAGAAGATGGCAGACGCGGGGGCAATCGTCGAAGAAGTTGATCTGGGCTGGAGCGACCTGGTCTATGACGCATGGGTGACTCACTGGGAGGGCCTGCTTGCGACGCTCGCACACCATCACATCCCTGAATGGCAGTACAAGATGGATCCGTTCGTGAAGAAACTCATTAACAAGGGGCTTTCGCACAGTGCAGTTCGGGTGAAGCAAACAGAGATGGTCCGCTCGAACATGTGGAAGCTGCTGTCCCCGATTCTCGCGCGAAATCAGATTCTGGTTACACCCACAATCGCACTTCCGGCGCTTAAGGCTGAGCATCGCAACGACGATCCTGCGTTCAACATCAACGGCAAAGCTGTTGATGCCTTCCTCAATTGGGCTTTGACCTACCCGTTCAATCTGCTCAGCCAATGTCCCGCGTTCTCGCTGCCCTCTGGGTTTAGCGAGTCAGGCGTGCCCACGGGCGTGCAATTCATTGGTCGGCCGTTCGAAGACGCTGCCATCTTCGAGGTTGCGCGAGGGTTCGAGGCGATTGCTCCGTGGTCGTCTAAGCATCCGAAGCTCTGATTGTTAGAAAAGAAGGGGTCGGCGGCTCGCATTGTGCTAAGCGTCCATTCAATCTTTTGCCACGGGGCGATGCATCAGCCGTCCTGACATGAGATAGCTATTGGCCACCAGACCTTCAACTACATCGACTTTATTGTTGCGATACAAACAACCGAGATTTTGAAATGGCAGAAACGTTGTATCTATCAAAGGCAGAGCTTGTCGCCAGGGCACTTGCGCAGATGAATGGTGAGTTGACTGAGGAGCAATGGACAGATAGACAGAAGCTGGCGCTGACGTGCAGAATTCTTTTCGACGGTGGCCATGATTCAGGCTTGGCTGGCCAAATCACCGCGCGTGCTCCTGAGTCAGAGACGTTCTATACCCAGCCTTTCGGCCACGGATTCGACGAGATCACTGCGTCGAATCTTTTGCAAGTGAACGAAGATCTGAGGACACTGGACGGTAAAGGGATGCCAAATCCAGCAAATCGGTTCCATACATGGATCTATCGGGCACGTCCCGACGTAAATTGCATCATTCATACGCATCCCCGATTCGTTTCGTCGCTTTCGACCCTCGAAGTGCCGCTGATTGTCTCTCACATGGACATGTGCCCACTGTACGAGGACTGTGCATTCCTCGAAAAATGGCCTGGAGTTCCTGTCGGCAACGAGGAAGGCGAGATTATCTCCGGTGCGTTAGGTGACAAGCGAGCCATCTTGCTTTCGCATCACGGGATGCTGGTGACGGGAAAATCAGTGGAGGAAGCCTGCGTGCTCGCCTTGCTGATGGAGCGTGCGGCACAAATGCAACTCACGGCGATGGCTGCGGGAGAAATGAAACCGATTCCTCCTGAGCTTGGTCGTGAGGCTCATGACTGGATTTCGACGCCGAAACGTCATTCAGTGACCTTCGGATATTTCGCGCGGAGGGCATTGGCCACCCACGCAGACTGTCTCAAGTGAACAACCTCAGATCTTGTTCACCTGTTATAACCTTCAGAGGCACACATGGCACAACCCAAGTTCAAGGGAATTATTGCTTACCCCATCACGCCGTTTCACCCCGTGGAAGGCGGAATCGATGTAGAGATGCTGTCGCAATCTATCGAGAAGCTTGTCGGCGATGGCGTCCACGCCATTGCTCCACTTGGCAGCACAGGCGAAAGCGCCTATTTGTCGGATGACGAGTGGGACTGCGCTGCGGAAGCGTCGATCAAACAGGTCGCGAAGCGGGTTCCCGTCGTGGTTGGAATTTCAGACCTTACGACGCGCAATGCGATTCGTCGCGCCAAATTCGCGGAGAAGCAAGGGGCGGACGCCGTGATGGTTCTCCCTATCTCGTATTGGAAACTGTCCGAGCAGGAGATTTTCGACCATTACGCTGTAATCGGAAAAGCAGTTGGAATCCCGATCATGGTGTACAACAATCCGGCGACGAGCGGCATCGACATGAGCCCGCAATTGATCGCGCGAATGGTCCAGGACATCGACAGTGTCACGATGGTGAAGGAGAGCACCGGCGACATTCAACGCATGCACAAGCTCCACCAGCTGTCGGACGGGGCCATTCCGTTCTACAACGGCAGCAACCCTCTGGCTCTCGAGGCGTTCGTGGCGGGCGCGGTGGGTTGGTGTACGGCAGCGCCGAACGTAATCGCAAACCTAACAGTCGAGCTCTATGAGTCGGTAGTGGCCGGGGATCTAGATCGTGCGCGAACCGTCTTCTATCGCCAGCTCCCGGTGCTAGAATTCATCCTGAAAGGCGGGCTTCCTACGACCATCAAGGCAGGGCTCCAGCTTGCGGGGCTTGATGTGGGCGTTCCTCGTGCGCCGTTGGCACCATTGTCTACTGAAGGGAGAGAAACGCTTAAGAAGCTGGTCAAGCAGGCCCTCCAAGCGTAAAGCGCCCGCTGACGGCTTTGGTTGAACTGCCGGGTGGTGTTGTCTGATTGGTAACGCCCGGCAGTTTGCTTTGAAAAGCAGGGCAAACGGCGATGCGTTCTTCTCGCGGTCCCACCGGCAAATGCCTTACCATGCGGTGATCAACGTGGGGTCGTCCGCCTCAATCTCATTGCGCCCAGATGGTCGAGCGCGATGCAGCGTGCTTCCGATGAACTTTTTCCAGTTTTACGCGTTGCAACACTTGCTATTTGATGCGCGCGTATGAGCTTCACTGCGTCGGTGGTCTCAGAATTCTGTCTTCGGTGGTTGCGTTCTACTCGAACGTGCGCGCTCCACTGGCCGACTTACACGCACTTTTCGTTGTCTCTGGGCTACCTGTCACGACTTTCCTTGTGTGGGCTTTCGCAGAATGCAGCACGGGACCCACGGTCCGTTTCAGAACGTTCGGCTTTTCCCGACTAAAAAGCTTGTGATCCGTGACTCACCCTTCCGAGTCACGGCCACCAAGTTCCGAGCGAAATGCAGAGCCTCAGCAGAGAGTGTCGGCTGATCGACCGGTATGGCCGCATTGTCTCGATTCTCGCTCTGAGTCGGGCTGATCGGATGTCGGATTGGTCGCTCCTCGAACGGGGAGCTAAATTCAACCAACACGTCAGTCGTCGCCAGTTCCTCATTTGCGCGGTATGAGTGCGCTGACACGGGGCGCCTTTGAGCGGAGGAATTCTGCGCGAGTTGTGTAACTTTGAGGCTTTCGGGTATTTCCTGGGACGCATCCACGAAACCAACGTCTACAGCACCTGTGCCTACATGATTGACGATTTCCGCAGAAGTTGCTTCCATGACCATCACGTCCACAGTCGTCTGTCGGCCGAAAAGGTTCGTCAGGACTTCGCGTACGACTACCTGCGTCGTACCGTGTACCGTTGCTACCCTCAATTCACTTGGCGCGGGCTTTCTCGAAACCTGCAGTTGACTAATTGTCGTATCTACAAGTTTGTAGGCGGTCTGCGCCGCGCGCCAGAGAGTGTCGCCCTGTTCCGTGAGTTCGATTCCGCGCCCGTGTCGTCGAAACACTGGGTGGCCAACTACCGTTTCAATTTCCCGAAGTTGTTTGCTCAAGGCAGACTGAGTCACGCCGAGAGTTATCGCGGCATCTGAAAGCGACTTATGTTTCGCTATCTGGATGAACTGGCGGAGTTGGTAGTCAACGCTTTTCATGCTAGGCCTCGCTTCTCCACCGACACTTGTGCGTCGGTGGATCCGGGTTCCAGTAGGTTTTTTTAACGCGGTTTCATTTGCCTAGTCTTTTTTCATCAGACTGACCGACAAGATCGCAACTAATCCAAGCAGGCAAAGATACCAGGAGAGGTACAACGGGCTTCCGTTGCCTAGCTTAACCAGGTACGTTGCAATCATCGGGGCCAAGCCACCACCGATTGCCCCTGACGTTTGCACGGCGAGAGAGATGCCGCTGTATCGCACGGATGCGGGGAATTGTGTCGAGAAAAGATTACCTTCCGGTCCGTAAAGCAACGCATAAACGCCTGCAAGTGCGACGAGCATTGCCACATACATCGACGTCGTCGAAGCAGCAAGAAGGTCAAAGAACATGAACCCGAAGACGCATATACCGACTGCACCTAGCCCGAACATCGCTCGGTGTTGAAAACGGTCGGCAAGCAAGCCGGCGATGGGAATCGTAACCAGAGCAGCTGCGGATCCCCAAATCATGGCATTCAAGATCAATGAACTGGAGATGTGAAGGTGCTGGGTCGCGTACGACAACGAGAACGTTGCGACTGTATAAAACCATGTCACCTCAGCCAGGCGGGCACCGGCTACGGTGAGAAGCTCGCGCTTGTGGTTTCGCAGCACATATAGCACCGGTGCGCTGACCTGTTCCCCTTGCTTCTGCGCCTTCACAAAGTCAGGAGACTCGGAGATCTTGAGTCGAATAAACCAGCCTACCGTCAGTAGTGCAATGCTTGCCCAGAAAGGGATCCGCCACCCCCAGGCAAGCATGTCTTGCTGCGGTAGCTTCGACACTGCTGCCATCGCAAGCGAGGAAAGTACCAGACCGAATGCAACGCCGGCCTGCGGGAGACTTCCGAAGAACCCTTTCTTCCCTTTTGGCGCGTGTTCCACCGCCATGAGAACGGCGCCACCATACTCACCACCAATCGCGAGGCCTTGGACAACTCGCATCAGCACAAGAATAACGGCCGCCCAGTACCCAATCTTTTCATATGTGGGCACGAGACCAATTAAGACGGTCGGCGCGCCCATCATGATTAAGGTCAGCAGAAGCATGGACTTTCGGCCAACTTTATCGCCAAAATGACCAAATACGACTGCGCCGATCGGGCGTGCGAAAAATCCTACTGCGTATGTTCCAAACGCTGCGAGCGTTCCAGTGATAGGGTCGAACGCAGGGAAGAAGATTTTGTTGAAGACAAGCGCCGCAGCGGTACCGTACACAAAGAAGTCATACCACTCAATTGTGGTACCGATTAAGCTCGCAATCCCGACGATGGTATAGGTTCGCGGTGAGTGTTTCTCACGCGCGGCGCCTGCCGCGCCGTCGATGGGCGACATAGACATGGTTCTCCTCCGTGCTTTGGGAATCCGGCGTCGGGCCGGTGTTGATGATTACCGCCTATTGCCTTTCCTCTTCAGCAGAACCGATGTGCTACGCTGACAAGACATAAGTTGCGGGTGTGACAAGCGAACACACACTGATAGTATCGACGGCTAGTTTGTAATGAGCTATGCAATCAGCCTCATAGCTGATATGAACAACTGATGCGATCGGAGCGCTGCGGAGAGCCGCAGCGCTCCGATCACTGACATCAATGTGGACTGGAATTTTCGGGCGGAACCTGGGTTGTCGCGAGTGCGTTTCAGGCATCACCCTCAGCGAGCGCTCGTCGTACTGCTTCTTTTTTCGAGCCGGCAGGTGCCTCTTTATTCACAAGCCACAATGCCAGGCCAATCAAGACGCCACCTGCCGCTTGCATCCACGTCAACGACGTTCCGAGAATGAAGTACGACAGGACTACTGTGAACAGCGGAGCCAGAAACAGATAGCCGCTGGTCTTTGTCGCACCGCCTTGTTTCAAGGCCACGAACCAGAGCCCAAAGGACCACGTCGACGCCGGGACCGCGAGCCAGAAGAACCAGCCCCATTGGGCCGGCGTTGTTGTCGTAGGCCAATGTTCGCCACTTCCATAGGCTATCGCGAGGATCACGATTGAACCAATCAGCATCTGCCAAAAACTGAGCGCCCAGGAGCCCATCCGCAAATTCGCACGCTTGTTCACGATCGTCGCTGCTGCCCAGCAAAGCGCAGAGCCCAAACCAACGAGTTCTCCGGTCAGCGCACCGGGTGCCGTCGTTCCGGCTCCTGATGTCAATCCGATGGCGAGCACGACACCAACAATGCCCAGAAGCAGGCCTACGATGCGTCCAGCACTCAGGGCCTCACCGAGAAACAGGCGACTCAGCACAGCAACCCAGATGGGATTGGTGAACAGCAGGATGGCGGCAGTAGATGCAGATACGGTGCGCATTGCAATGAAGAGCAAGCCCATCACTGCGGTCGTCTGCAAGAAACCGATCACGATGATGAGCGATGCGTCCTTCAGTGAGAGACCGTCTGGCAAAAGGGCATGAAAAAGAGAACGATTGTCGAGAAATATGAGCGGAAGCGTGGCGAGCGCCGCGACGAGAAACCGCCAGCCCACCAACAGCATCGCTGAAAATCCCTGATTCAACAGTATTTTTCCGGACACGAAACTTGAGCCCATCAGGAACGTTGAAGCAACTAGGACAAGGAAGAACTGTGCACTCGATCCACCGGGGCTCTTGGAGTGTTGTGGCATAAATACCTCACTAGTACTGGTGTCAAAATGGATGCGAGCCTCAACAGGCCGCCTCTCGCAACGGATGGTGTACATACTAGTAGGTACAGTTTCATGTGTCGATATACTTTTTGTATCGACTACATGGAAGAAATGGTTGGAATTAGCCTTCGAGAACAGAGGCTGCGATGGTAAGACAAGTTGTCACTACTTTAGCCCTCGATGTTTGCCGCCCATGTCATGTTGGGAAAGATCACAGGGCTTTCGCCTGAAACACTTCATCAGATTCGATCGGCCAAGGTGACGGGCGACCCGAAGAGGGAGGCGCTCATTCGCTTCGTACCAAATCCGCTGAACCTACGCGGAACGATCAACGAACGCGAACTGAGCACCATCCGCGCCGCTTCCTACACTGTGGACAGGGTGATGGTTGCGCTGATTTTGTAACGTGATAGCGCACAGGTTCAGACAATTAATCTGAGGTTCCAGAGTGACGAGTCCTACGCTCCCAAAACTGCCCACGTAGCAAAGGCGCTTCCTGAATGCCGCGCGGAGATTGCCAGCTATCTGGAAGCGTCTCTCGAGGTTGTCATTTTTTCTCGCAGAACCGGTGCGGTGGAGACGTCCCGCCATTCGCAATTGGTGTAGCGGTACTGACTTTTGAATCAACTGCTGCCAGAAGCGGAGGACGCCGCTCGACAGGCGACGCTGCTCGGTCTCACGAAGACGCGGCTGTCGCGGGCGGTGAAGGTACGGTGGCTCGATGTTTTGACGTCCGATCGAAGCTACGGATAGTCGCCGGACAACGATGTGTTAGGAAATCGCCAGTGTCCGAGAACTCGACTTCTATGATTCAAGCCTCACTTCCGAGCGTACTTTCCTGGATTGCCGGTTATCCTTCAACGATTCTCACAGGCTGCGTTCCTGCTGAATTCCGCCGCATCCTCCGATAGTCAGTTAATCCGTTCTATTTTGAAATGCACCTCCGCGTAGGCGGCATTGCAACTCCATACTTCCTTTCCATCGCGATAAAAAACAGCGACCCCCTTCGTTACAGTGCATTGCGCTCGTGGCCAAACCGCGCTGTGGCCGTTCATCGCTGCGGACAGAGCGTTCCGCTCCTTACAAGTGGCTAGATAGCTGCCGTCGCGTAGCGACATGACCGACATGAGAGAAAGTTGCGAATACCAATATCTTAACCCGTCAGTACGTCAGTTACCTAGCGACGACTGAGTCACAAATCGAGGAAACTTTGCAGCGATTAGGCTCGACTGGCGGCCACGGATGACAGCCCGACTGCATCGCTTGATGGTTCCCAAATATATCAGCCACCTCATGGCTTACGCGAGCGCTGACTTTTATGGCCCATCACGGCCGAGAGGCCGTGCGGTATTGTTGCTGGCGGAAATTTCGGCCCGGTGATTGGGCCCGTACAGCAGAGAAGCCGCGCTTACTTCCATGCGCGGCTTCCTGTTATTACTGATACGCGTCGCACGATACCCTGAGGTACCTTCGCCGAGAGCTTCACTTGTTTTTGGCTTTCACGCGCGATCGATAGGCGTGGAGCAGAGGCTCGGTGTAACCGCTGGGCTGATTGTGACCTTCGAACACCAATGCACGGGCCGCTGCGTAAGCAATCGAGGAATCAAAGTTGGGCGCCATCGGAAGGTAGTCTGAGTCGCCCTTGTTCTGTTCGTCGACTACTTTTGCCATCCTTTCGAATGCGCCGTTCACGTAGTCCTCGCTAACGACCCCGTGGCGCAACCAATTGGCAAGATGCTGACTCGAGATTCGCAATGTTGCGCGATCTTCCATCAAGGCGACATCGTTAATGTCAGGAACTTTCGAGCAGCCAATGCCTTGGTCGATCCAGCGAACAACGTAACCGAGGATACCTTGTACATTGTTTTCGACTTCTGCTTTCTTGTCTTCTGGCGTCCACTCAGACGAAGAAGACACCGGTACTTGCAGCAGCGCCTCAAGCAACTTGTCTCGCTCGGACTCATAGGACGAGCGGGCGAGATCATCCTGTACTTGTTGGACGTCGACCTGATGGTAATGAAGAGCATGCAACGTCGCTGCCGTGGGCGAGGGCACCCACGCCGTGTTGGCCCCGGCTTTAAGCTGGGCGCCTTTCTGTTCGAGCATGGCATGCATTAGATCCGGCATGGCCCACATACCCTTTCCAATCTGAGCTCGTCCTTTGAGCCCAGCGGAAAGCCCAGCCAGGACGTTATTCCGCTCGTATGCGGCAATCCACGGTGTCGCCTTCATGTCACCCTTGCGCAGCGCGGGGCCTGCCAGCATCATAGTGTGAATCTCGTCGCCCGTACGGTCGAGGAACCCGGTATTAATGAAGGCGACTCGCCCACTGGCCGCCGCAATACATGCGGACAGGTTCACACTCGTACGTCGCTCTTCGTCCATAATGCCCATTTTGATCGTCCCAGCAGGCAGTTTGAAGAGCGATTCAAGGCGCGCGAAGAGTCTGTCTGCAAAAGCCACTTCGTCTGGCCCATGCATCTTCGGCTTGACGATGTAAATCGAGCCAGCCTGAGAGTTGAGCTTCATTCGGAAATCGTGAAGCGCACACAGGGTTGTCACCACACCGTCGAGAATTCCTTCGGGAATCTCCCGATCATCGCCGTACAGTACAGCATTGTTGGTCATCAAGTGACCAACGTTGCGGATAAACAAGAGCGAACGGCCCCGCAGGTTGACCTCGTTTCCTTCGGTGCCTTCATACTTTCGATCTGCGTTTAGCCTACGAACAAACTTAACTCCACCTTTGTCGACCTGTTCTGAAAGGGTACCTTGCATAAGTCCCAGCCAGTTCCGATAAAGATGCACTTTGTCCGCCGCGTCGACAGCGGCGACCGAGTCTTCACAATCAATGATCGTGGTGATAGCTGATTCTACAACGATGTCCTTTATCCGAGCCTTGTCTACCTTCCCGATCGGGCTATTCACATCAAACTGGATCTCGAAGTGCAACCCATTGTTTTGGAGCAGAACACAAGTGGGAGCGTCGGCCGGTCCGCGAAAGCCAACGAACTTGCTTGGATCCAACAATGTTGTTTCACTCGCCTCTACCCCTACCACCAGTTGCCCTTTCGAAACATAGTATCGAATCGCGGCAACATGGGAGCCATTCTTTAGCGGAACAGCTGAGTCGAGGAAGCTCCGGCCGAATTCAATGACCTTGGCACCACGAGCCGGATTATAGGAAACGCTCCGCTCCGCCCCGTTGTCCTCGGAGAGTGCGTCCGTGCCATACAGTGCGTCATACAGGCTGCCCCAACGTGCGTTGACCGCGTTGAGTGTGTAGCGCGCATTCGACAGCGGAACAACAAGTTGCGGGCCTGCTTGCGATGAGATCTCCGAGTCAACGTTGGCAGTCGTAATTCGTGTGTCGAACACCGGCGGCTTGATGTATCCAATCGATGTCAGATAGGTCCGGTAGGCAGCGATGTTCTCGATCGGCCCAGGGTTACCGCGATGCCACTCGTCTATAGCAAGCTGAAATCGGTCGCGCTCTTTTACCAGTTCACTGTTTTGCGGGGCCAAGTCGTTCACCAGGGCGGCGAATCCACTCCAAAACTCCGAAGCCTTCAGCCCCGTGCCCGGAAGAGCCTCATCCTCAATGAATCGGACCAACGACGATGCGACGCGAAAGTCGCGCGCTTGCTGTACGTAAGACATGATCTACCTTTTTCCTCAGAATTTACTGCTGAACAACTTGCACACCGGCCGTCGCCACAAGCGCGTCTTCGTTTGGTTTTGCGCCAGAGACGCCTACGGCGCCGACCACCTGGCTGCCCAGGGTAATCGGAACTCCGCCTCCTAATGTTGCACTCAGCGGGGCGCTCAGGAACGCGACTCGCCCTCCATTAATCATATCCTCGTACTGCTGAGACTCTCGACGACCAAGCGCGGCCGTCCGTGCCTTTTCAATAGCAATGTACGAGCTGACAGGAGCGGTATTGTCCATGCGCAACAGTGCGAGAGGATGGCCGCCATCGTCTACGATTGCGATTGCCATATTCCATCCATTCTTCGTTGCTTCCGCAGTCGCTGCCGCCAGAATACGGTCAAGCTCTTTCTGACCGATGATTTGCTTACTTTGCATTACTTTTTCTCCTATTTTTCGAGAGATTCGTCGACGAGCTCAATCCAGTGTCGAACCGGAGTTCGGCCTGCGCTTGCAAGATGGGTTTGGCACCCAATATTAGCTGTTAAGATTTCTGATGGATCTTCCGCCTCGAGTGCATCAAGCTTGTTGTCGCGAAGCTTCATTGCCAACTCAGGTTGGGTTATCGAGTACGTCCCAGCCGAACCACAGCAAAGATGTCCGTTCTCCACTGCGGTAAGTTCAAAACCCAACCCCGTCAACACCTCCTCAACTGCGCCCCCAAGCTTTTGAGCGTGCTGAAGCGTGCAAGGGCAGTGAAACGCGACGCGCTTCGATTGCCTTTCCCGAAGGTTTTCGAGCGGCTCTCGCGCAAGGACCTCGACTAGATCTTGAGCGATCTCGCTCACGCGCGCTGCTTTTGCTGCATACCGCTTGTCATGCCGCAATAGATGACCATACTCCTTCACGAACGCACCACATCCGCTAGCGGAAATGACCACGGCTTCAGCACCTGCCTCAATCGCTGGCCACCACGCGTCGATGTTTCGCCGAGCACGGGTCAACCCTTGCTCATGTGCGTTGAGGTGGTAGTCGGTCGCACCACAGCAGCCCGCACCCTGAGCGGGTGTCACGCTTATGCTTAAGCGATCAAGTACGCGGGCCGCAGATGCGTTTGTGTTAGGTGAGAGCGTGGGTTGGACGCATCCCTCAAGCATCAAGACTCGGCGACTGTGTCGTGGTTGCGGCGGCTCCTTACCGAGCGCGATCGCAGCAGGAATCTTCTGCTTTAGCTTTTGCGGCATGAATGGTCGCGCGAGCTGGCCCGCTTTGAACAGCGTAGCAAAAATACTCTTTCTCGGAATGACATACCTGAGACCGGATCGAAGCGCTTTCGCACCGAGGGAGCGTCCCACGCGGCGTTCGACTTCCGCACGTCCGATATCAAGGAGCGAGTGGTAACGCACGCCAGACGGGCAAGTGGTTTCGCAGTTCCGGCAACTCAGGCAGCGGTCGAGATGGGTTTGCGTCTCTTCTGTGACTTCGTGACCCTCAAGTACTTGCTTGATAAGGTATATGCGGCCCCGTGGTCCATCGAGCTCATTCCCAAGTAGTTGATAGGTCGGGCAAGTTGCATTGCAAAATCCACAATGCACGCATGACCTCAAGATATCTTCTGCTTCACTAGCTCTTTCGAGCGACTTAGCCTCTGAGCTGAGATTGGTTTGCATCTTTGGCCCTGTCCTTAAATCTCGGGGTACATACGGCCCGCGTTGAAAATATTGCTCGGGTCCAGTTGGCGTTTGAGCCGTTGATGCAGTTGAAACAACGGAGCCGAAAGCTTGTGGAACGGATCGTCGGTAACGTCGGGCGTGTAACACGTGGCGTGACCGCCATGGCGCTGTGCCAACTCTCGGATTGCAAGCGGATCTGCTTCAGATTTCAGCCAACGTTGAGTGCCACCCCAATCCGTCACGCACCGACCCGGCAGCTCGATGTGAGGTGCAGCTGCTGGCATTGACAAGCGCCAAAGCGGCCGTTCGTCCTTGAAGAACGGAAGGTCAAATTCGCGCAATTCTTGCCAAAAACTGGTGCTGACCTCGTCGCCTCCGACTAGTTCGCGGGCGGCCTTAACTGATCCGCTTCCACCCTCGATTCTCAAATGAAGGACATCATCGATATGGCAAGCGCCGGAGATCGGAATCCCTTCGCTGCGCCACTTAGCAAGCATGCTAAGCGCCGCTTCCGAAGTTGCCTCCAAGCCGACACTCAAGACCGAACGCGGTCTCGGTAACACTTTGAGCGACACCTCTGTCAACAATCCAAAAGCCCCAAAGCTGCCACACAGTAACCGTGACACGTCGTAACCTGCAACGTTCTTCATTACCTCACCGCCAAACCTCAAGTGCTTGGCCGAACCCGTAATCAGCCGGCAGCCCAGCACGTAATCGCGCACGGACCCGCTGTACGCGCGCCTGGGACCGGAAAGGCCGCTCGCGACCATGCCACCAATGGTTGTCTCTCCACCGAGGACAGGGGCTTCGGAAGGGAGCATCTGGCCAGCGGCGTCGAGAATGATCTCGAGCTCTTGCAGAGTAGTTCCCGCTCTGACTGTGACCACCAATTCTGTCGGATCGTAAGACACGATTCCGCGATGTCGACGGGTATCGATTTCCTTGCCAAGAGTTGATCGCCCCAAAAATGACTTCGAGTCACCGCCTCGGATTCGCAGTGGCTGCTTTGAGTTCAGCGCTGTACGCACTTCTCCAAGCAACTCTTCGCTACAGTCTTGCTCAGCAATTTGCGCAAACATCAGAAACGCTCCAATTCGGGAAAAGGCAATTGGCCGTGATGCACGCGCATGCCACCATACTCTGCACATCGATGCAGCGATGGGATGTTCTTTCCAGGGTTGAGCAAGCCGCTCGGATCGAATGCAGCTTTCACGGCGTGGAAAAACTCGATTTCATCGGAATTGAACTGAACACACATTTGATTTATTTTTTCACGACCGACACCGTGCTCGCCTGTGATGCTACCTCCGACCTCTACGCAGAGTTCAAGGATCTTCGCGCCGATCGCCTCAGCTCGGTCGAGCTCTCCTGGCTGATTGGCGTCAAACAAGATTAGGGGATGCATATTCCCATCGCCAGCATGGAACACGTTCGCTACACGAAGTTGATACTCTTCTGAGAGCCTCGCGATTCCGCTGAGCACCTTCGGAAGCTCGCGTCGAGGAATCGTCCCATCCATACAGTAATAATCAGGCGAGATTCTCCCGACTGCAGGGAATGCGTTCTTTCGCCCGGCCCAGAATTTAAGACGCTCAGCTTCGTCGCGCGCAATCCGAATATCAATAGCGCCGGCATCGCGAAGCAGTTCCTCAACCCTATTCATGTCCTCCTCGACGTCGCTTTGGGTGCCGTCAAGTTCACACAGTAGAATTGCTTCTGCCTCGACCGGGTAGCCCGCACGAATAAAGTCTTCGGCGGCTCGGATTGCCAAGTTATCCATCATTTCCAGGCCGCCAGGGATAATCCCCGCCCCGATAATGTCAGCGACAGCTGCCCCGGCTTTCTGGACATCGTCGAAGCTTGCGAGAAGGACCTTGGCGCTTTGAGGCTTCGGAAGCAACTTGACAGTCACTTCCACGACTACACCCAACATTCCCTCGGACCCCGTAAATACCGCCAAGAGGTCGAAACCGGGACTATCAAGAGCCTCGGACCCCAATTCGACTACGTCCCCATCGATCGTCACCATCGTAACTTTCAAGATGTTGTGAACCGTCAGGCCATACTTGAGGCAATGAACGCCACCAGCGTTTTCTGCAACGTTGCCACCGATAGAGCAGGCAATCTGAGATGACGGATCGGGTGCGTAGTACAGTCCGTGCTTAGATACCGCTTGAGAGATGGCAAGATTTCGAACCCCTGGCTGAACTCGCGCCGTGCAAGACAGAGGATTGATATCGATGATATTGTTGAACTTCGCCATAACCAGCAGGATGCCTTTTGCGAGTGGCATTGCGCCGCCAGACAGACCCGTTCCTGCGCCCCGAGCTACTACAGGAATGGAGTGTTTGCGGGCGAAGTTCAACACGCTTTGCACTTGCTGGACCGTCTCTGGCAGGGCGACGCATAGTGGCACCGTTCGATACGCCGAGAGCCCATCGCATTCATAGGGCCGCAAATGTTCGTTGCTGTGAAGAATATTCACATCAGGAAGCGCCAACCGCATAGCCGCAACGACCTCATCGCGATCAAAGTCTGGCAGCTTGCCGTCAACAAGTTCGTCGTACGCGAAACTCATAAGCCTTCTCCAAAAATCGACGAAGATCCCTGCTCAAACATGCTGGGGCGATCTTCCTTGCCGCATATTCTTCCGTCGTCAGTAGGGTGATGTCCAGCAGATTACTGCTGGTCGTACCAGTTTGTTCGTAACTTCTAAAAGCGCATAATAGCGGTTGAAGCGGCGCAATCCCAAAGCGGCAGCGGCGTTGGCGACGATTGGCGTCGCTTTTTTTAGAGGAGGGTTCATGGTCGTACCACCTTGGGAAGATGAGATCCGGAACCGAGAGGACGGAGCGCAGCAACTGGCGGACGTAGTCGCGGATAGAATCGAGAGACTGATCGTCGACGGCGTTTTGAAGGCCGGTCAATTGTTGCCGTCTGAACGGCGACTCACGGAGAAGCTGGGTGTTTCCAGAACGGCCGTGCGAGAAGGCATCAAGATATTGCGGGCACGCGGTATGGTGAAGACCTCACATGGTCGAGGATCCTATGTCACCGAGATCATCGGAGATACGACTCTACCTCCGATGATGCATTTGCTGACGGATCATCCGAGAACACTGTATGACCTCCTCGAAGTACGCTCATTGCTCGAGGCGGAGGCCGCTCGGTTGGCCGCTTTGCGAGGAACAGCGGCAGACTTCACGATGATTCAACTCAGGTATCGCGAGATGCTTGCTTCGCATGAAAGCAACGTGGATGCGGCGGTTCACGCAAAGCTCGACCATGCTTTTCACTTAAGCATTTGCGAGGCTTCGCACAATCCGATCTTGGTACACATGCTGCGCTCTCTTACAGATTTGCTGCTTAGTTCAATCTATGCTTCGGTCAACAACCTGTATCACAGAGAGCCATACAAGAAGAAGATTGATCAGCAGCATAAGAAACTCTTTGAGGCGGTGATCGGGAAAGCCCCCGACTCTGCTCGTAGGGCCGCCGCCGAGCACGTAAGGATCGTTAGCCAGAGCATGCAGGACCTGGAGCAGGAGGAGCGTCGGCTTGTCCGTGCGACACTCCGTCTTGAAGGATGGCGGTAGCATGAAACTGTGGCTCTGAAAGTCGCAGGCCGTTCTTCGCTACGGATAAAGAAAATCGTACGGTTGAGTCGTCGTTCTATCTCACTCAGCCTTGCGTGGACAAGTCAGGGTGCTTGCTGCATATATCGGCAATCCAGTTGGTAAGGCATCTCGTTGCTGAACTGACGTGGTTGCGGTGTGGATAGACGATTGAGATCGGAATAGCTGGCGTTCGAAATTCTGAAAGGACTTCTTTCAGTGTTCCGTGTTTGAGGTATTCCTCGACGATATACCGGGACGGTTGAATAATTCCAAATCCTTGCAGGGCTGCATCGACGTACGCGTTGCCCTCGTTCACAGTAAACTTACTTTTCAATGTGAGTTTGTATAGTTGTTGATCTTGTTCGAATTCAAAGGGCACGACTTTGCCGGTCTTCGATGAAAAATAGTTCACGGCCGTGTGTGCAGTCAGGTCCTTGGGGCAGCCTGGAATTCCATGCTTTTCGAAGTATGAAGGCGCTGCACATGTCACAACTTTCGCATTGCCGATTCGCCGAGCAACTAGACTGGACTCTTCGAGCGAACCCGCACGAATCACACAATCAACCCCCTCTTGAATGAGGTCGATGTTTCGGTCAGCAAGACCGACTCTTACGTCGATATCTGGATAGAGGTCAAGGAATTCCTGCAAAGAAGGCAGGATGAGAGAACGAGCGATCGTCCCTGATGTATCAATTCGAACGGTTCCCGATGCCGATGACCTTGCAGTTGAGAGCCTTGCTTCAACCTCCGAGAGATCACCGATGATTTTCGCGCATTGCTCGTAGTACATCCGACCCGCATCGGTGAGACTGACCTGGCGGGTACTACGACTGAACAAACGAACGCTAAGCTGATCTTCTAGCGTCTGAATGGTCCGACTCACCGTGCCACGCGGTAGGTCCAACAAGTCGGCCGTTCTTGAGAAGCTGTTGGTTTCAGCAACACGCGTAAAGATCTTTATGGCTTCCAATCGGCCCATGAATGCTCCTGATTACTTTGTCTGTTTGTACCGTGAGACGACAGTACCTAGGTTCGCAGTTCGCATCTCCCTGCAGAGGCCTGCGTCGATTTTCTCTTGTGCACCGATGGTCTCCAAGGTATGACTGCCTGCTCATATCTGGTGGGGTCGTCAGCACAGGTGGATACTTTCAGTTCCTGAAGATTTGCGCGCGATCACTGTCGGCACGGGCGCGGTCTTGAGGATTCAAGCACCGTCAGTACCAGGTGAATTAACGGAATGTAACTTGTTTTGGGCGAAAATAACAGTTACTGTAAGTGAAGATGCACAAAAGGAGAAAGTTGACATGACCGCCGGACCCTCTGTCCCGGTGACAGACCTTGTGCTTGATTTTATGAACACCGTCATCAGCGAACACGGAAAGCAGATCGACCTTCTAGAGACGGACGAGGCGGTGCTGCGTTGGTTGGAGGCGTCGAAGACGCCGGGTGCAGTAGAAGAACGCTTGTCCCACGTCGAGGGTATCGCGGAGGACGCACGAGGGCTTCGTGAGGTCATCCGCGACCTCGTGGTGCAACGCAAGTCAGGACAAGGATTGGCGATTGAAAAGCTCAACTCTGTCTTGGCCGGGAGCGTGTTCGCATTCGAACTTGTCGAAGCCGGTGAGGGAGCCTGGGTCTCACGTCGGAAATGCGTAACTTCAACGCGGGCCTCAGTGCTTGCACCAGTGGCAGTTGCGGCGGCGGAGTTTCTCGCATCTGAAGACTTTAGGCTTGTCAAAAAATGCGAGAGCGAACAGTGCTCGGTGTGGTTCTATGACCGGACAAAGGCGCATCGACGACGTTGGTGCAACATGGGGTTGTGTGGAAATAGACAGAAGGTTGCGAGATTTCGCCAAAAATTAAGGGAAAATTGACAATTTCTTCGAAATCACCCAAGCCAGTTGCGGTTCAGTTGAGCTGTGGGTGCCTTTGCGGTCGCTCCACGCCATAACCACGCATAGCTGCTATGAATCAGGATTCATGGCTTAATTGCGTCGATTCCTCAATACTTCAAACCAGCGGACAATCTCGCACGACACGCGGCGAGTATGTCTATTTGGACGGCAGCGCGTTAGCGCTAGCGAAATGTTCTGTCGAAATGGAGATGGAGACGACAATGGACTTGCGAGCAAAAGAATACTTCGACGATCGTGCCACGCGCGAGATGCAGGAAAACTTGAAGCCGAAAGAACGGACTCTTCAGGAAAAGCTTGCGTATGCGTGCAAGATTTTGGCAATGACGGGACAAGAGGCAGGTCTGGCTGGACAAATTACTGCGCGATCGGATAAGCCGCGATGCTATTGGACGTTGAGATTCGGGCTCGGATTTGACGAAGCAACACCGGATGACTTCATTGAAGTGGACGCAGATCTTAAGACGATCAGCGGGACGGGGATGGCAAATCCGGCGACACGATTCCATCTGTGGGTGTACGAGGCGCGCCCGCAGACCAATTCAATTATCCACACACACTCGCCTTATGTGTCAGCGTTGGTGTCGGCACGCCAGCCGCTTGTGATTTCGCAAATGGATATGACGCCGCTGCATAACGACTGCGCGTTCTTGGCGGACTGGCCTGGAGTGCCTATCGCCGACCAAGAGGGCGTGATCATCTCGAAGGCACTCGGCGACAAACGAACGATTTTGCTGGCGCACCACGGGCAACTGACTGCAGGCGCATACGTGGAGGAAGCGACGTACTTGGCGGTCTACTTGGAACGAGCTGCCCGGATGCAGGTGAGGGCTCGGGTTTTTGGGCCGATAACTCCGGTATCGGACGAATTGGCAGCAGAAGCTCACGATTATCTTCTTAAGCAATCTATCGTAAAGGGCACGTTCGATTATTGGTGCCGCCAGGCAGACCGACTGTAAAGTCGTTGCAGGGTGATATCGCTGATCGTCCGGAAGCAGGTAGTTGAGGAGTGAGACGCCGAAGCAGCTTGCTTGTGACTATTCAACGGAATCGAGGTTGAGTAGTCACAGGTTAGGGTGCCGGCGTCTTTTGTTTTGATGCAAGCAATGAAGGGTCAGACGATGAACGAAGAACGACGATCGCGAGCAGCAGTCTTGGAATTTCCGGCCACAAATAACGCGAAGCTTTTAGATGGCACCAGTGGAAAGCTCGTAGGGCGTAAGGGCGGGCGGGTAGTCGCCGAGCATCGAACTTCGGTGACTGGAAACAGTCAGTGGGGATTGATCTTCGCGATTATGCTGGTCGCGATCAACTTGCGTCCAGGAATCGTGTCGCTTGGGCCAATACTGCCAGCTATCCAGCGAGAATTCGGGCTTTCGCATGCGATGGCGTCGTTACTAACGGCGATCCCAGATTTGCTAATGGGCTTGCTGGCAATTCCGACGCCGTGGCTTGCTCGGCGCTTCGGTCGGAACGGGGTCCTTTTGGGGGCTCTAATTCTCTTGAGTGCTGCGACGATTGCGCGAGGGTTTGTAGGTACGACCGAGGCGTTACTCCTCGCAACGGGGGGCGTAGGGGCCGGAATAGCAGTCGCGGGGGCGTTGTTCGGCGGGCTGATCAAGGAGCGCTTCCCAAAAAAAGTTGCGTTGCTCATGGGCATTTATGCTACGGCGCTATCGTTGGGCAGTACGGTTTCGGCAGCGGCGACGGGTGTCTTAGCGGCGAATCTTCCTGGTGGTTGGCGTAGCGCTGCGGCTATATGGGGTTTGCTCGGCGTGCTGGCAATCTACGGTTGGCGTGTTGTTGCAAAATCGGAAACGAGCGTATTGAAATTGCAGCCGACGTCAGCAGCGAGTGCGACACGGTTACCGTTTAGCAACGCGAAGGCTTGGCTGGTCGCTCTGTTCTTCGCATGCGACAACTTTCTATTCTATGCATTGCTTTCGTGGATTGCCGCGATGTACAACGAGTTCGGGCTTCCTGCAAGCGAGGCCGGGCTGATTCTGGCGAGCTTCACTGCGGCGTTCATGTGTGCAAATCCGATCATTGGTGCGTTGAGTAAGAAACATGATCGGCGCGGATGGTTGTTTGTCTGCGCATGCTTTATCGTCGCGGGGCTGTCAGGTGTGGCGTTTTCGCCCATGCATATGCCCGTCCTGTGGGTTGCACTTGTGGCATTCGGTCTTGGCGGCGGTTTTACACTTGGAATGACGTTGCCGCTCGACAATACCCACGGACGCGAAGAGGCAAACAGTTGGAACGCGTTTTCGATGCTCATCGGCTACTTGATCGCAGCCGGGGGCCCTTTCATTGTTGGGCTTCTCAGAGATTGGACCGGAACGTTTCATATTCCAGCTGTGGGGTTGGTCGGCGTCGGATTAATTATGGTTATGTTTGTTCCTTTCTTAAAGCCTCGAGAGCTTCCGAACCTCGATATCTAAGCCTTGCTATCACGCTACCACGGCCTTGATTGCGGTTACAGAGTCGTAGGCCGCCTCAGAAAAGTGGACTATCTGATTAGTGGGCTGTGGCGAGACTGCGCAGCCCGTAATCCGACGTCGTGAGTGGCGCTCGAGTCGCCTCCCGGTCTGAATGGCGGGTCGTTTGATTAACAAGCACAAGTGGCTGAATGCAGCGTGCACCACAAGCGGAACCGCTAGGTGAGCCGTTGAGGATGGCTAAACTTACGCAGCATTCTGACGCTGTCGCGCACGGAAATTAGCGACTTTATGTCGATTGCCACATAGAGCCATGCTGCACCACCGTCTCCGATGGGCTTTGGTCTTATCGTAAAACCAAAGGACGCAGTCGTCCGACTCGCACTTTCTGATCAAGTCGAAATCTCCGCGCGCAATGAGTTCTGCGGCAGATACTCCAATTTCGATCAGAAACTGCTCTGGCGTCCCCCGCTCGTAGGAGGGTGTCATGGTCAGCATGCCGCCCTTCGACTTGGAGAGTTGAATCGTATACTTGCCGTGCGAAAGAAACGAGTTCAATGGTGCGATGTCGATTCGCTTACCATTCTTTTTCTGATGTACGAGCTTGCGAATAATATCTCTTAGATTCTGGGCCGCCCCCAAAAGCGCGCCTCGCTTAAAGACGGAAATCTCTGATGACGGCGCGAATCCCTCGGCCCTCATCCATTCAATCACATCTTGGTCGGTTTTCAGAAAATCGTACAGGCCGTCTTCTGATCGAGCTACCGTGTTGAGAAAATCTAGCGCAGGGTCATCCGCTAAAAGTAAAAAATCGGGGTCAGACATGCACGCTCCAAAATACCTATCCACTTAAGACCGGACGAATTGACGCGAATGCCTAACGATTAGGCAGACCGACTGTAACCAGTAAACGTAATATACAGGATTTCCGGATGAGACTCACCGGATTGCAAGATGCGCAACCGATAGCCACCCGGCGCCGCTCAAATTGTCGTTGAAGTGGGCTCGCGATTGCAGCAGCTCGTCGCCGCGAAGCTGCAGTCGGCAAGTCGGTGTGTGTTCTTGTTCGAGGACGTAGGAGGCGACTTCGTTACTAGCGCCGGTGTTGACACCTATTGATGTTCCTTCGGAATGACCGGTTCGCCACGGCTCATGGGCAGTCATCCGTGGATCGCGAGGCGGCTACACGCGGGGCCACGTCCGGCTATGCGAACATCGTCGGTAAGGCGGAAAAAAGCCGAGTCAGCGGGGCAGGCTGAGCCCCAAGCTCAATTACCGAGTATGGCAAGCGTGGGGTGCACCTCTATGGAGTCGGCGGTGTTCGGTCACAACTCCATAGTGCAGGGTGGTGCGTCGGCAAACAGGTTAATCAGCCACAGCATGGCACGCGGTGTACCGTGCAGGCTGAGTGCCTGCGAGAGCAAGTCGAGGGTCGACGCGAAGAATGCCGCACCGCACCCCTTGTCAGAGGCGCTAGGCCACCACGTTACGAGGGGTCCCGTTTCGAAACAGCGTGATATTTTCCACGAGCTGATCGGCCAGTGACTGAATCGCTTCGTCACTTGCCCACGCGACGTGCGGTGTCAGAATGAAATTGTGCACGTCTCTTAGCGAAACAAAGGGATGGGAGGCAGAGGGCGGCTCTTCCGTTGCGACGTCGAAGCCTGCACCTGAAATCAGTCCATCCTGCAACGCCCTGACAAGTGCTTCCTCGCTTACCAATCCGCCGCGTGCAGTGTTGATGATCAACGGCTTCCGCTTCATCTGCTGGAAGTCTGCCCAATCAATCAGATTTCGCGTGTCCGGAAGCAGAGGGACATGCAAGCTGATGATGTCGCTCGTCGCGAGTACTTCGTGAAAGGGCGTGTAAAGAGGTCCCATCCCGTCTCGGCCTTTGTAGCTCGCGAACTTAACCTTCATATTCAGCGCGCGAGCCATATCACCGACAGCTTGCCCAAGCACACCGTCGCCAATGATTCCGATGGTAGAGTGCGCCAAGTCACGGATAGGATGATCGAAAAAGCAAAACTGACCAGTTTCCTCCCAACGTCCACTGCGCACAGATTCTCTATAGGCAACGATGCTTCGTCTCAAGGCGAAAATTAGCGCGAACGTATGCTCGGGTACCGTGTGAACAGCATAGCCTTGGATATTCGAGACCGCAATTCCTCGCTCCCGACAAGACTGGAGATCAACGTTGTCTGTGCCAGTGGCCGCGATGGCAACCATCTTCAGCTTGGTCGCAGCCTCGATCATTGCCCGGCTCAGTTTGACCTTATTCGTAATAACTACGTCAGCCTCCGCGATACGCCCCGCGACTTCATGGGGCAGAGTATTCTGGAACACCCGCAATTCGTGGGGAAACGGAAAGCTTTTGAGGCTGGTTTGGGGGGAGAGTGTTTCCCTGTCCAGGAACACGATCTTGAGGCTTTCACCAAGCTCGCTCATTTCATACCCTTCATGGTTATCGGCACTGTTCCCCGCTGCCTCGTGCGGCGCCATATTTTGCGCCAGCATGGCAGCGGGATCATTGCAAGTTTTTAGCTTTCACTGAGCGCGTCTTCGAGGAAGCTCAACCGGTCTTGTCCCCAGAAGAGCTCGCCGTTGTAGACATAAGACGGAGAGCCGAACGCCCCGGCAGCAATAGCCTGTTCCGTATAACGCCTGTACTCTTCCTCAATGCTCGAATCGCCTGCAGCCGAAAAGAGTGCATCAGCGTCGAACCCCGCTGCGCTGACAATTTCCATGAGCGTCGCTGCGTCGGAGATATCCTTCTCGTCTTGCCACTCTGCTTTGAAGATTGCTTTCGTGAGGTCCTGAAGTGACAGACCACGATGCTTTGCTGCGATGACCACCTTTGATGCCAAGTCCCCGTTCGGGCACATATATTTCGGCATTGGATTCACATGGATACCCAAATTCTTGCAGAAACGCTTGAGTTCGATGATTCGATATTGCTGCCGCTCGGGCGCACGTTTCGATAGCAAAATGCCGCCGGTGCGCGAGTACACGTGAGGTAAGTCGACGGGCATGTAATCAACATTCGCGCCGTGCTTGCGCGCCATCGCTTCCAACCGGTCCGCACCGAGATACGCCCAGTCCGAGTTGATCCAAAAATAATATTCAATACGTCTCATTTTGCTTCCGTTACGTGAGGAGTGTAGGGCAGGGGGTCTGAATGTTCAGTCGTTGTTTCTTGTGCCCGTGACCGCATCGCGGCCGCACAGAACAGTGCGGTTACGGCCAAGCCGCACAGGAACCACGAGACATAGATTGGGTTTCCGTTGCCTTGGCGAATTAGGTACGTCGCAATAATTGGCGCGAGGCCACCACCGATTGCCCCGGAGATTTGAACACCCAACGAGATGCCGCTGTAACGAATCTCGGCTGGGAATTGTGCCGAGAACAAGCTACCCTCCGGACCGTACATAAACGAGTAGCAGATACCAATCGCGATAATCATCGCCAGATACACCATGCCCGTAGTTTTCGCTTGAAGCATGCTAAAGAACGCAAATGCGAAGAAGCAGACCAGTCCAGCGCCTACCATGAACACTTTCTTATGCCCGATGCGGTCACCGATCAAGCCGGCCAAAGGCATCATGAACAAGCCAACAGTTGCGCCAATCGTCACGCCGTTGAGGATGACTTGCTTAGGCAGACCTACGTTCATCGTTGCGTATGAAAGCGCAAATGCGGTAACCGTGAAGAACCACGTGGTTTCACCGAGCCGGGCGCCGATGATCTTGAACAGCCCCGCGCGATGATGTTTTAGCACTTCGAGTGCGGGAACCTTTACCTCCTTGCCCCGACTCTTCATCGCCTCGAAATCTGGCGACTCAGTTACCTTCATCCGGATGAACCAGCCCACGCCAACGAGCACGATGCTCGCCAGGAACGGAATGCGCCAACCCCAAGTCAGCATGTCGTGCTCGGGCAGCCCGGCAACAGCAGCCATTGCTAACGAGGAGAAAATGAGGCCAGGCGCGACACCGGTCTGGGGCAGACTACCGAAGAAGCCCTTTTTGCCTTCGGGGGCATGTTCCACCGCCATCAGAACCGCACCTCCCCATTCACCACCAACCGCTACACCTTGGAGGAAGCGCATGAACACAAGCAGGCCGGCTGCCCAATATCCGATCGATTCATACGGCGGAATCAGACCCACAGCGACGGTTGGAACCCCCATCAGTAGCAGCGTTACCATAAGCATGGTCTTGCGGCCGACGCGGTCACCGAAGTGACCAAAAATGACGCCTCCAAGCGGTCGAGCGAAGAAGCCAACTGCGTATGTGGCAAATGACGCGAGTGTACCGGTAATGGGATCAAACGCCGGAAAGAATATCTTATTGAAAATCAGTGCGGCAGCTGTGCCATAAATATAAAAGTCGTACCATTCGATGGTGGTGCCTAGAAGGCTCGCAATCCCAGCTACGACATACTGTCGCCTGGTCTTAGTACCCCGAGTGCGGGGCGCTGCTTCACTGACGTGTTTTTCAGGCGTCGACATGTCTCCTCCGTCTACCTGTTGAGTCACATTCGAGCGGGCGCAAACTTAGGTTTCGAACGTCAAGATCCGGTTCGTATTTTTTGCTTGTGTTCACGTACCGGGAGTTTCGATGTGAAACCCGCAGTTGCGCCTGCTCCTGGCTACCGTGCGCGTCCTACTTGCCGGTACCATGTAGTTTTGAAGAAAACAGATCTCTAAGCTATGGACTATCTCGCATAGCTGATATGACACGAACCGCGACAGGTATCGTAAGGAACAGAGGAGCGAGCTTGGTGTCGAACGCAAAAAATCCTTTTGAATCATCGAGATCAGCCGGTCGGAGAGCACGCTGATGCCAGCCTACCTCAGCAGCGCGGGTGCTGAAATTTGAGGTTGAAGTCAACGATTGCTTCAAACTAGCTGATACTTCCGCACTGCGCTCGCATTCCATCGAATGCCGTTGTCGGGCTGATCGCTCGTGACTATACCGACTTATTTTGCTCTTTTAAAAAATCCACAATGAGCCTTGCGAGAGCTTCGGGAGCGTCTTCCGGCAAGAAGTGTCCTGCCGAAGGCACAACCTTTAAGGTTGCGTCGGGCAACGCTGCAGCAAGGCGTTCAGCAAATGCAACCGGCTGGAATTGATCCTCGCTTCCGGACACTAGAAGGACTGGACATGTGATTCGCTCGATTTCGCCGATTCGCGAGGTCAAGTCCTCGCTTTTTAACGAGCGTGCCGCCCGTAGATAAGCAAGTCGCCCTGGTACTCCAGCAAATGGACGTTCGAAAAGTTCAACAAGCTCGGGTGTGACGCGGTTCTTATTGACCATGCCTTGGCGCAAGCCCTTCTCAAAACCCTTCTTCAGGTCGAAACTTGGATCGGCAAGGATACGATCCCACGCGGTACCCTTGAGGCGAGCGATTCCTGGCTCCGGAAATGAGTCGTAAGCGACGCTGTCAACGAGCACAATCCGTCGAACCCCAACTGAGACGTCAAGCGCTAGTAGTTGTGCGACCCCTCCGCCAATGTCATGGCCGACCACTGTTCCCGATTGCCACCCGAGCCTGCGAAGAGCAGCTGAGATGATCGTCGCCTGACTCGCTACACCCAGATCCATTTCTTCAGGCTTTGACGATTTTCCATAACCCAGCAGGTCGAATGCGATCCAGCCATGGCCTGCTGCCGCTAGAAAGGGGGCGACTTGCCTCCAAAGACGTCGATTGGTCGGTATGCCGTGCAGAAGCACAATTGACGGGGTAAGGGTGCTGCGCGAAAAATGCAGATGAGCGCCGTCGATGTCTACTTCGCCTTCGAGACCATGATCCATGGTTTATCCTAAGATTATGTACCTACGAGTATGTACAATGAGTGTCAAAATTGAACTCAATCCGAAATTGCGAGCTCCAGAAAACTCATCAATGAGGCGCGCGCATCGCCTGCGCGTGATATTTGCATCGCGCGGCTGATTGCGAAACTGCCCTGTATCGCCGACAGTACCATGAGGCTGATTTGATCGGCCGGCAGATTTAATGTGAGTTGCCCCAGTCGCTCCTGCTCGTTGAGCACCTCAACGATTCGTCGCTCAAGATGCTGGAAATATCGAGCCAGAGGCGCGCGTAATGCCTCTTCTTGGATCGCCGAGTCCCAAACTAACCGTCCCACGCGGCATCCGAGCAATGGCTCGGTATTTTGCTCGATGTAGGTAGCTAAACCGGTACGGAAACTTCCCGCGACGTGAATCGCGTCCTCAAATTCCTGAATTCGTTCGTTCACTACCTCTTCGATAACCAGTTGGGCGAGGGCAACCTTACTTGGAAAGTGATGATAAAAACTACCTTGGCCCGAATGACTGCGCTCTTGAATCTCGCGGGGACTGGTAGCCTCGTACCCCTTCTCCCATAGAAGTGCCTTTGCCGCCTCGATGATCTGTTCTTTCTTGCCCATACAACGCTCAACCGTACAAATTTTGTTCTGTACAAACTACTAGGTACAGCGTGCCGTGTCAAGTCCAAAAAAGGGCCAGATAAATCAACTACGAACGCTCTAATAACCGGTTAAACTGGTCTCGTTGAGAGACCCACAGCAGGGGGCTATTCACGATAGGAGTAGTGCATGACAGTTAACCGGTTGGAATCAGAGTTTCGCTTCAATTCGGGCCGCTTGTCGCTTGATTTGGCCGCAACTATAAGACGGCGAGCATCAGCGCCGAAGGACGTATTATCGGGCGTAGGAGCGTGTGGCAGGTGGCTGAAAGCGGCAGGTCTCTTTGCGCAAGCTCCGGCGTTGAGCCCGCAAAACGAGCGCGATCTGTACGCCCTTCGCGAGGCAGTGTGGGGTGCCGTGAGCGGTTCGATGCATAATGCCCTGTCGGACGACGCTGTTTCGATCGTGAATCGCGCCGCCAAATTTCCACTTGCGACCCCTCAATTGAATGCTCGGGATGGGTCGGTCTCGGTCGTCTCAGAGGATCCTTTTGCAACCGCACTTTCTCTTATCGCGCGCGATGCGATCGATCTCGTCAGCGGTCCGCTTCGTCATCGAGTCAAGGCATGCGACCAACCTGACTGCCGAATGCTTTTTGTTGATACATCACCGACGGGACAACGTCGATGGTGTTCCATGCAGCGCTGTGGCAGTCGCGCGAAGGTTCAAGCGTTCAAAAATCGACGTGAACAAGCTGCGAACTTGCAGGAAGCTGGATGAGCGTTCGCTCGCGCCTAGGTGACCCGAACGTACTAGACAGAGTTCCTCAAAGCGTACTAATATGGTTACCGGTATTTACTGATTTTAATGGTTACATCAAGAAGTGCTGATCGGAAAGCTTGCCAAGTTATCGGTGAATCGACGGGTTGGCTAGGTTGCCGACAAGCGGGCACAAAATTGCTGGCGATGCGAGACGATAAGACATTGTCGGTTTGAGTATCTTTAAGCTTGACCGTGACCATGTCTCCTTGCGATATGGCCATTCAGCCCGCTCCCGTAGCGGGCTGTTTTTTTGGAAGACGTGGGATCACTCCACAGCGAACAGGCTCGTTCAGATCGGTCATACCTGCTGTGAGGTAATCTCTGTAGCTTGCTCAGACCTGAGCATACACACTCGGATACACTGGGATAGGGACGCTGCGATGAATAGGCGGTTATGGCCAGGAAAGACGTTTTTTAGAAGCGAGACACGTTCTTAATGACTTCAACACTACTTGTTCTACTCGCAGGGCTTTGGGCAGGAACGCAGAACGCGTTGGCTGGTGGAGGTTCATTCGTCACGTTGCCTGCATTGATTGTGGCTGGTATGAGCCCGCTCGCCGCCAATGTAACATCCACGGTAGCGCTGTTCCCGGGACAGGCAGCGTCGGGCGTCGCAGCTCGAAAGCTGGTAACCGGAGCAGCGAGCTTGCCGTTCTGGGCATTGTTCTTGATAAGCTTGGTGGGTGGTGCAGCTGGGGGGGTGCTACTTCTGCATACGCCGTCCAAGTTGTTCGAACATCTGGTTCCTTGGCTTGTTTTGTTCGCAACCCTTGTCTTCACGTGGGGAAGCTTCTTTCGCAAGCCCGGAAAGACTGCCGTTCACATTGGGCCCATCAGAACGTCAGTCGCGCAATTCGTTATTGCGACATACGGCGGCTATTTTGGTGGAGGCATTGGTTTCTTGATGATGGCGGCGCTGACGATGGCGGGGGTTCAGACACGGAATGCTGCGGCAATCAAGAACGTTCTGGCAGGCGTCATGAATGCGTCAGCCGTTTTCTTGTTCCTGAGGTCCCCCGAGTTACATTGGAATTTCGCATTGATTATGGGGCTCGGGGCGATGGTTGGAGGCGTTTTTGGGGCTTGGGCGTTGCAGAAAATTAATGAACGTTCTTTGCGTTTGATGGTGGTCTGCATCGGCCTCGCGCTTACGGTGGGGCTGTTCCTTAGACCGCTGTGACACGCACCATTCGCTGTTCCAGTTAATGCTACCCGCGCAAGAGGAGAGCAACAAACAGTCATACTGAAGGCTAGCCATCGATGGATGGAGTTGCTCGGTCATTCAGCCCATTTGCCGGTCGAGCTCCAGCCTGGCGTCTCTATGCCTTCCTTTGTACGAAATCTGATCGGAAGCGCATTCCTTCTGTAGATAATTTGCCGGGGACGAAAGCGCAGTAATCGCTCCGCTCCGGTAAACGACTGAATCTCAGTCGAGTCAAAAATTACTTCACCGTTTCCAGACATTTGCAGTGTGTCGCCGGTTTCGAAGTCTACAAAGAGAAACCCGCAATTTGGATTAAGTAGAATATTTCCGAGGGTTGCGAAATGGTTATTTCCAGAGAAATCTGGTAGTGTCAGGCTGCCGTCGGCGGTGACGCGCACAAAACCAGATTTTCCACCTCGATGAGAGACATCGACTTGGCGCCCAACTCCCTGCCGATCAAGATACGACGCGATAAACATTGCGGTCGATCTCCGGATGAGATTTGCTTCGCGGTTACCGATCGTGGTCAAGATTTCTATCAAACCTTCTTCAGTCTCGTCAGGTCTCCGTGCGAAAAAACTGTCGCGTCGTTGAATGTATCGCGCACAGTTGCCGAAGCTTTGCGCGACCTGCACATCGAAATAGAGGTTTGAATCGCGCCGGATCAAACCGTTCAGTCGATTGCGCCGGCCAGTATCTAAAGCAATTCCCAGCAGGCCAATTGGTTTCTCGTTTTGCAGCCCACTCGCCGCAGGATCTGAAACGCCAAAAGTCGCATTGACACGCAACGAAACATCGTCTATAGCATGACAGAAGCCAGGGTGTCCGCAGAGAATAGTGGCCCACGCATAGCCTGCAGTATCAACTACACCTACAACGATGAAAGGCAACAGAGGAAAGAACGTTTTGTGTTGCTGGATGAGGTGATCTCTCAAGTGTCGCCTTGCGATGTCGTCCATAGCCTCAACCACACCGGCAGAAGCTTGGAGAAACAACTCACCCTCGTGCCAAGGAGATGACACTTCGTTCGTCCGGTCGTTCACGTCGAATCTCCTCACTTTTTCCCTAGAGTCTCAACGTTGCGCGATTAAATACAACACGACATTTGACACGAAGAGATCTCTAACCGTGTCAATATAGACCGGAACCGATGTACAGATAAGTCAGGCTGATTGAAACTCAGTGTTTCGGCGGAGGCGCCTCCGATGCAGTTCTCCGGCCACCGGTGGAGTAACTCACCCACTAGTGCGCGCGGTACGTACCGTTTGGGTACGGCGCGTCAATCGACCTGATCGAACGCTCTACTTCTCTTCAGTGCGTTGACCGTGAAGTCTACGAACGTGCGGACTTTTGCTGATGGGCGGCTGCCGCCAACGTGTAGCACTTGGACAGGGATAGGGTTGTCTGTAAATTTCTCCATCACGATTTGCAACTGCCCGCTGGCTATTTGGTCTCTCACTTGATATGAGAGGACCTTGATTAAACCAAGACCGCTAACGGCGGCCGAGATCGCGGTCTCGTTGTGGTTACAGATGAGTCGGGGGTTTAACGGAATCGTCGCTTTGACACCTCCGTCTAACCGCCATTCGGACGTTGAACGGGCCCTCGAGCTAAGTACCATAGCGTGGCGCTGAAGGTCGAGCGGTTCAACGGGAATCCCGTGCTCCTCAAGGTATGCGGGGGAGGCACAGATCACGCGTCGCACATATCCAAGACGTATAGCCTTGAAATTCATATCGGGGAGATGTCCAATCCTCAACACAACGTCGAGCTCCTCCTTGATCATGTGAGAGACACGGTCCTCAAACTCCGTGTGAACATTGACAGAAGGGTAAGCCTCAAGATAATCGAAGACTACTGGTAGAAGGTACATTTTGCCGAACAGCGCGGGTGCGCTGACCGCCAAAGTACCGTTTGGGGCCTGATGAAAGTTTGAGGCTGTCGCGTCTGCCTCGTTCATGTCTTGCGCGATCTTGACGCATGCTTCGTAATATCGCTGACCCGCCTCTGTAAGTGTAGTTGCCCTGGTCGTTCGAGTAACCAACGCCGCGCCAGTTCTCTGCTCAAGACTGCTCACTGCCCGCGATATTGCTGATGTGCTTAGCTGTAGCGACCGGCCAGCACCTGCGAAGCTCTTCAGCTCCGCCACCTTGATAAAGGCCAGCATTTCAAACCATCGATCCATGGGTCTTTGCCGCGCACGTTCGGATGCTCCCGACTCGGCTAGTGTCAGGAGGACAGAGTGGACTTGCTATTCGCTCGACTAATTAAGGAAGCCTAGCCGCTACTCCTTTTGCTATTGGCGCCTTCCTTCCTAGCGGTTCAGTCGGGCGAGAAGACTTGACGTATCCCAACGAGCGCCTCCCATCCGCTCGATCTCTGAGAAGAAATTGTCAATAAGAGCCGTGCCGGGAAGGCTGGCACCATTTCGGCGGGCCTCATCCAAGCAAATTGACAGGTCCTTTCTCATCCACTCCACAGCAAAGCCGAAATCGAATCGACCTTCGCTCATCGGCTTCCAATGATTCTCCATTTGCCAAGACTGCGCGCTTCCCTTGGAGATTGCTTCAATGACGTTCTCGATATTCAACCCCGATTTCTGGGCGAAATGAAGGCCTTCTGATAGACCTTCGATAAGTCCAACGAGACAGATTTGATTGACCATTTTCGTCAATTGGCCTGATCCGTTCGGCCCGAGCAGCGTAATGGCGCGTGCGTACGACGATTCCAGAATCGGTTTGACCAAACCGTAATGTTCCTCTGAACCCCCGCACATAATCGTCAGCGTTCCCCGCTCAGCGCCGAGTCTGCCCCCCGATACTGGTGCGTCCACGAACCCAATGCCATGGGAGCGTGCAGCATCATTTAACTCGCGCGCAACCTTTGCCGAGGCAGTCGTGTGATCCACGTAGACGGTGCCAGCTTTCATTGCTTGAAACGCACCATCTTTCCCCATGGTGACAGAGCGAAGGTCGTCATCGTTGCCGACACAGGAGAAAACGAAATCTTTGCCTTGCGCAGCTGCCGTAGGGCTTTCCGCACTATGACCACCGTACTTTTTGACCCAATCAGCCGATTTGCTCGCCGTGCGATTGAAAACGGTCACCTCATGCCCACCCTTGCTAGCGAGATAGCCAGCCATCGGGAAGCCCATCGCGCCCAGACCGAGAAAAGCAACTTTTGCCATTTCAGTACCTCAAGTCCTAAGTGTTGTTGTGAACATAAATAGACGGATCTAACGCTAGGAGTTTGGCATATCGGCCAGCTCATCCTTGCCATGGCTCACCTTTCCGCCAAACCTAGTTCGCCCTGGATAATCCTATTGGGGGGACCACCTGCGGTCAAGGTATGAAAAAGCTCGACCACGTTCATAAGGGCTATGCAGGCACGCTGGCTCTTATTGCCGCAAGAAGCTATGCTTTGGTCTCATATCTGATATTCCATAAAATAGGTGTTTTGCTGCCGAATCGCGTGGTTTTTAAGGCTACAACGAGGTTTTCAGAACACGATCCTCGTTGCCCTTGTGGAATGAACACCAAATTTTTTACCGCGTAATTTTGGAAAATGAAGGTCTCAATGACTCATCAGCCGCCAATCAGGCGACGGAAGTGGAGCGCTTAACCGTCCAAGGCCACTTCTTGTTGGTGTCCAAGAATTTCACCAGACGCTCCTTCGTCTGGTGAACAACGATTCTGGGCGCAATGGCCATCTGGGCGTCGTTTAAAGCAAGCAAATCGACTATGGGTTGAATATCGCTGTCGGACATCCGCCATACGTCGGTGCTTCGGCCAACGCTATCGGTCGCCCCCAGCACTCGTGCGACGCGCAGGAACAAGTCAATCGAGGCGGTCCCATAGCCGTAACCCTGAAGAAAAAATGCGAAGCAGGCGAGGTGGATGAAATGCCGAAGGAGAGACTCGTTCGCTTCGCCGCAACGAAACGCTTCGATGGCCAGATGCCCTCTCAAAGAAAAATCGAGAAAGCGAGAGCTTGCAACGGGAAGCAGCAGCAGCTTGCTTTTCGTTTGGCCCTTTCCGCTTGCACGCGACGAGGCTTGAATGAAGGAGTTGCGCATGATCGTTCCGGACTCTCATATCCTGCGACGGATAGCTTCGACAGTGCCTCGACCGGACGTTGTGTCAATCGTGTCAGTTATCGCTGACTTGGCACGGCGAAGGTCGAACCAACTGAAGGACCACTGTCTGAACACGTTAGACGCAGTGGCCTACAGCTTTGCTATGTTTAGGGCGTTATTCTGCCAAAGGTTAAGGTCAAAAAGTTCGGATACACCAAGCTATTCCGTTTTCGACTACCGGTACTGCGTGAAAGCGCCCGCAGGCTGTCCAAGGCTTCGCGTTCGTGAGATTCGTTAAGTGTCTTCGCTATCGACAGAAGACCTGCCGGCGGACTCGTAAAACTATGTAAACCAGCAATTAACTGATACAGCGGTTACACTTTGACGGCCGACCGAGGCTGCGACTCGACCTGACAGAGAAGGAGCGTTATGAATCGGAAGCTACACTTAAGCGCATTCATGCGTCCGACCACGATACATACCGGAGCATGGCGCTACCCTGGCGCCCATGCAGACGCGAATTTCAACCTGAAGCATCTTAGAAGCTTTGTCTGCACTTTAGAGCGAGCAAAGTTCGATGCGTTCTTCATGGCTGATCATCTCGCCGTCTTGAACATGCCACTTGGAGCGCTCCGGCATAGCCACACCGTGACATCCTTTGAGCCGCTGACTTTGCTTTCGAATCTTGCAGCAATGACTGATAGTATTGGATTGGTGGCGACGGCATCAACAACCTATGAAGAACCTTTTCATGTGGCGAGGCGGTTCGCCTCGCTTGACCATCTGAGTGCCGGCCGCGCAGGCTGGAACATCGTGACAACTGCAAATCCCGACGCAGCGAAAAATTTCGGGTTTGACGAACATGCGCAGCACCATGATCGCTACGATCGTGCTTCGGAGTTCTTCAAAGTCGTGACGGACCTTTGGGATAGCTGGGCTGACGACGCCTTCATCCGAGATGCGCAATCCGGTCGTTATTTCGACCCGGCTCGGATGCGCGTGCCGAATCACAAAGGGCCTCATTTTTCGGTAAGAGGACCGTTGAATATTGCCCGCCCTCCCCAAGGGTGGCCGGTTATATTTCAGGCAGGAGCCTCTGGTGCGGGCAAACTGCTTGCAGCCGAGACGGCGGATGTGGTATTCACTGCGCAGGCGACGCTGAGCGAAGGAAAACGGTTCTATCGCGAATTGAAGCGAAGCGTCGAAGGACGGGGACGTTCCCCGAGCGATATCAAGATCATGCCAGCGGCTTTTGTTGTAGTCGGGGAGTCCAGGGACCAGGCTCGCGAGATTCGAGAGCGTCTTGACACCCTAGTTCACTTTGAGAGTGGCTTGGCGTCGCTTTCCATTGCATTGGGATGTGAGGTCGCTCATTTGGACCCGGACGGGCCGCTGCCGGAGATTCCTGAAAGTAATGCAAGTCAGAGCCGTCGCCAGCGTATTGTTGAACTCGCACGGAAGGAAGCTCTGACGATACGGCAGTTGGCTCAGCGACTTGGCGGGTTTTCTGGACTTGAGATGGTCGGGACGGTGGCAGACATCGCAGACCAAATGGAACAATGGCTCGTGGAAGATGCGGCAGACGGGTTCACAATTCTGTTTTCGCACCTGCCCATGGGGCTGGAAGCCTTTGCTTTAGGAGTGGTCCCCGAACTCCAAAGACGCCATCTGTTCCGTACTGGATACCAGGGCCGGACGCTGCGTGAACATTTAGGACTTAAGCGTCCGCCGAATCGACACTTCCCAAGTCGGTGAAGAATGAAGGTCTGTTGCGTTGGAAGCGAGCCGGTTCAAAAGAACGCCGAATAGCAAAGTCAGGCCATTGCGCTGTCTCGTACGATTGCGAGCGTTGTCTTCTCGACCATCAAGCAACCGGAAGCATCGGATGCGTGCCAGACGTAAAAATCAGAAGGGGTATGTATGAGTGATTTGAAAGGCTTCTCTCTGCCACGGACACCGTTGGGACGGTGTAGCCTGGCGCCGAATCCACCGTGGTATTACGTTGCCAATGCGCTCGCTATTGAGTATAGGGTTGAAGCGCAGGCAGCTGCGAGTTTCCTCCCCCCAGGCCTAAAGTTGCGGTCCGATAGCGCGGCGGTGTACTTTGCCGACTGGCAATCCGTGACTGAACACGGTGAAGAGAATCTGGACCCGGTGCGAAGCCAGTATCGGGAAACAATTTTCTTGCTTTCGGCGGAACTCGACGGTGAGGCGGTGGCGTTCTGCCCATTTATTTGGGTCGACCAGGACGTTTCGCTAATGCGTGGGCTGGTCGCCGGCTGGCCGAAGCAGATCGGGTCGGTGTGGATTACCCGAAGCTATGAGCTGCCTTCGAAGGCCTCGCCCAATGTTGGCGAGGGCGGCAACTTTGGAGCGACGCTAGCAGTAAAGGACCGTAGGTTCGCTACTGCGCGCGTGAAACTGAGAGAGAAAACGTCAGAGTTGCCAACGCCGGACTTCGCGCGAGCAGTCAATGTACGTTATTTCCCAGATCTATCGAAGGGGAACCACGGTAATCCCCTCGTACACGATCTGGTTCAACTCAAATCTCGCGACGTTCAAATTGGAGAGATTTGGAAAGGGGATGCAGATTTAGAGATGCTCGACGACCCGTCCTTCGAGGTATCGGCTCTGAGACCCTTGGAGGTGATCGCTGGATATCGCTTCAGTTTCGCTTTCACTGTGGACGATATTCTCGTTCTTAAGCGCTACTAGAGCGTTAGGTGAGGGCCGAGTTTCGCAGTGGTCGAGAAAAACCTTGCGTAGAACCGTCCCTTCATTTAGCGTGTTGTTGGAAGTTGCCTTATCTTCGTGCGAGGCAATTTTTCGTAGGTCCGAGACTCGGGGCACGTCATTTTAATCGTTCAAAGAGGGAACGGTCCGATCGTTACGATAGCCCGTCGCTGCTATGTATTGAAGTTGACCTTACCCCGCTGAGTACACCATTCGTAAGTTAGTGGTCTCGCCGGTTTTCGGTTGATGCAGTTGCCGGAATTGGTCCGGCGCCAGTTGCCCCAAGGCACTATGCGGGCGCACCGAGTTGTAGTCCGTGCGCCAGGCTTCGATTCGCTTTCGTGCATCGTCGAGACTGACGAAGGCATGCTGGTTCAAACACTCTTCGCGCAGTCGGCCGTTAAAGCTCTCGATGTGCGCGTTTTCCACCGGCTTACCCGGACGGATGAACTGCAGCTTGACACCATGTGCGTGCGCCCATGCGTCGAGCGCCTTGCTCACGAACTCCGGCCCGTTATCAACCTGAATCAGGTTCGGGCATCGCCCCCGCTGACGTAATTGCTCCAGCACGCGCGCCACGCGAACGCCCGTCAACGAGAAGTCGACCTCGATGTGGGGGCACTCGCGGTTCCACGTGTCAATGATGGTCAACATGCGAATGCGTCGGCCATGCACCAAGCGCATCAGCAACAAAGTCCATCGCCCAGCTTTCGTCCACGCCGTTCGGCGTGGGCATGACCACGCGCAGATGACTCGGACGCTTCTTTCGCCGTTTCAGGCGGAGCGACAGGCCTTCTGCGCGGTACAGCCGCTCAGTCCGTTTGTGATTCTGGACGAGCCCCTCCCGGCGTAGCAAGACATGCAGTCGAGGCGAGCCAAACCGTGGCCGCTCCTGTGCCAGCTCGCGCATCCGTTGCCGGACTTCGCGGTCGGCGTCGGGCGACACCGGTCGCCGGAACGTCCTGCGATTCAGACCAACGAGCACGCACGCCCGGCGCTCCGAATAGTCATGCTGTTCAATCACCTGCTGCACGACTTCCCGGCGCTGCGCGGGCGAACTCACTTTTTTCCAAGAACATCCTTCAGAACCTGGATGTCCAGCGCCTGGTCCGCGACCAGCCGCTTGAGGCGCTGATTTTCTTCCTCCAGTTGCCGCAATCGGCGCGCTTCCGACACATCCATGCCGCCGTAGCGGCTACGCCAGTTGTAGAACGTCGCATCCGATATGCCGTGCTTGCGGCACAGGTCTGCGACCTTCATACCCGCATCGGCTTCCTTCAGCACACCGATAATCTGCTCTTCGCTGAACCGCGACTTCTTCATGACAAGGTTTCTCCTGCGGCCTTGCCACTAACTTTACAGTGGGATACTTCAGAGGGGTAAGGTCAAAGTACCTCTGAATGGCGCTTGCGGTGGGTCGCACAAACTTTGTCTGAAATACATCTCAGCAGCAAGATGCTGCCTGCGACAGTTTCCCCGGGCCTTGCTTTGCCAAACATACAGTCCTCCCCAGTCACGGGGAGGACTGTAGCGGTCTGCGCCGAGAACGCGCGCGGTCAATTTCGATAAATCGAGTCTGAAGGTCAGTCCAGATCGTACGTGGTAGAGCCTTTGGTTTCCCGCAGGAATAGTGTGCCGATAATGAAAGTTGCGCCGGCGATCACGATTGGATACCAAAGTCCTGAATAGATGTTTCCTCTGGCTGCAATAATTGCGAATGCAGTTGCTGGTAGGAACCCCCCGAACCAGCCGTTTCCGACGTGATACGGTAGGGACATCGATGTATATCGGATTCTGGCCGGAAACAATTCTACTAACATCGCCGCAAGCGGACCATATACCATGGTCACGAACAAAACCAAGATCGTGAGCACTCCGATCGCCATAGGCCAATTTATCTGACTTGGATCAGCCTTTTCGGGGTAACCGGCCTGCTTAAGTGTCTGGGACAGAGACGTTTCGAAATCGGCCGCTTTCATCTTTGCATCTGCTAGCGTGCCGTCGTACGCGTTGACGATTGTTTCGCCTATCTTGATTTCGGCAATCGTTCCTGTGGGCGCGGCAACATTCTCGTAGTTGAGGCCCGCTCGGGACAAAGCTCCCTTCGCGATGTCGCATGAACTCGTGAACTTCGCCGTACCCACGGGGTTGAATTGGAACGAGCATTGCGACGGATCTGCCACAACGGTAATCGGAGCACGTGCACTCGCAGCTTCGAGTGCCGGGTTGGTATAGTGCGTCAGGCTCTTGAACAGCGGAAAGTATGAAAGGGCCGCAATGAGGCATCCTGTCATGATGATTGGCTTGCGTCCAATTCTGTCGGACAGTGCGCCGAAGAACAAAAAGAAAGGCGTGCCGATCAGCAAGGCAACTGCGACCATCATGTTCGCGCTGGTACCGTCAACCTTCAAGGTTTGGGTAAGGAAAAAGAGGGTATAGAATTGACCTGTATACCAGACCACGGCCTGACCTGCTGTGAGGCCAAACAAGGCCAAGAGGACGATCTTTAAGTTCTTCCATTGACCAAATGCTTCCGACAATGGAGCTTTTGATGTCTTTCCTTCAGCCTTGATGCGCTCAAACACTGGGGATTCGTGCAGTTGCATTCGGATCCAGACAGATACTCCCAAGAGCGCGATGGATACAAGGAAGGGTACTCGCCAACCCCAAGCAGCGAACGCGGCTTCGTTAAGAATTGCTCTTACCGAGAGGATGACAAGTAGCGAAATGAATAGTCCCAGCGTAGCCGTGGTTTGAATCCACGCAGTCCACGCACCACGCTTCGCTGGGGGCGCATGTTCAGCGACATAAGTTGCCGCACCCCCATATTCACCTCCCAGGGCCAACCCCTGCAGCATACGCATGACGATGAAGATTATGGGCGAGACAATGCCCATCGTGCTGTAACCAGGTAGTAAGCCCACGACGAAGGTGGATAGGCCCATGAGAAGAATGGTTGCAAGAAACGTGTACTTGCGACCAATCATGTCCCCAAGTCTGCCGAAGACAATCGCACCGAACGGACGAACGGCGAACCCAGCGGCAAATCCGAGTAGCGTGAAGATAAATCCGGCTGCTGGGTTCACGCCAGAGAAGAATGTCTTGCTAATGTATATGGCGAGCGAGCCAGCAAGGTAGAAATCGTACCACTCGAATACCGTGCCTAGCGACGATGCGAATATTACTCGACGCTCTTCCTTACTCATAGGGGCGGGCGTTACCCGCCCGTCAAGTGTGGCCATTCCTTGTCTCCTGAATCTAATTCAACTTCGATGGTCAACAGCCGAGCGAAGCCAACGCTAATATTGGCTTCCGATAAGGCGGCATGCAATGACTACGGGAATGCTGCGTTTGAGTTCCTCATCAGATTTGGAAATCTGTGTCCTGATTGGCCGAAATTTCCCGGGGCTACGCTACGAACCCGATGGGGTGCACATTGGTATTGCTATTTACCGCTTGAACCGCTGGAGCAGGTCGGGGAGTTCTGATAACGCCGAGAGTTGATGCTTCTGCATCGCGAATTTGTACTCGACCGGATTGTTCTGCCGATTTATGCGAACGGCATTGAAGCCGAATGCACCCGCTCCTCCGACGTCCCATGCGTTGGACGATACGAAGCACACTTCGTTTGGGCGTACCTTGAGAAGTTCGCATGCGTATTGATAAACACGGGGGTCGGGTTTGTAGATCTTGATGTCGTCAACAGAGATGCACGCGTCAAGCGTCAAGTCCAAATTTCCTGCACGCATGGCACCCTCAAGCATGCTCGTACTTCCATTGGACAGGATTGCTGTTAGATAGCCCTGCTCCTTCAGGGTTTGCAGCGTCTGGAGCGCGTCAGAGTATGCGCGGAGTTCAAAATACGCGTCCAGCAGTCGTTCCTTAAGATCGGAGCGGTCTTGGAGGCCGAAGCTCTCCATAGCGAATTCAAGTGCTTCGATCGTCAAGGTCCAAAAATCAGCGTACTTGCCCATCAGGGTCCGAGTCCATGAGTACTCGAGCTGACGTTGTCGCCAGACTGCTGACAGTCCCTCAGCGCAACTCCCGACAGCGTCTGCATGCCGCATGACGGCCGAGTTGACGTCAAGGAGGGTGCCATACGCATCAAAGATACAAGCACGAATCGAGTCCACGTCTATCTCCATATCGAGTAACAATGTGAAACCAGTATATCCGGTTAAAACGGCGTAACGTGCGGTTGAATGATCAGGGTTTACGCGAGATGAGCGTCGCGACATTGTTCTGGTAAAACATAACTTAAAAGGTTACCTATGAGGAGGCCGCATATCGCGGGCGCGTCACGCACTGTGGTTTCTCTCATAGCAGCTATGACTTTTTGTTTATGGCGTACACGAAGACATTGGTCGAGACTTGGGCGCATTGGATACGAAAATCCTTGCACCCCTTCAATGAGGGATGCCATCTCATAGTGTCTGGTGGATCATGGAGGTTGCCATGCCGCGTTACGCTCGGGTTCTCGAAAAGGTCGCTTTTGGTGCGACGGTGTGCTTTGCGCTGTACTGCGCGGGGTTGCTGGTGATGAAGGCACACCCCGATATCACGACATCATGGGTGTGGAGCGGGCTTGAGCGATCAGTGAGTGCTCAGTACAACGCTGCTCAGGCCAACCCGGCGGCGTTCGCAACGTCAGGTTGGCGTAATTAATGTCTGGGCGAAAGACTTCGGAGGCGATAGGGTGGGATCACACGTAGAGGGTAGCGCAGAGACTGTGGACCGGGCAGATATAGAATCGAGCTCGAGCGTTGGAAATAACTACCCGGGAGCCACAACCTCAAGCGAAATTGCGGCTAATTTAGAATCGGTTCGTGTGCGCATAGCGCAAGCGTGTGAGCGTAGCGGTCGCGACCCTGGCAGTGTCAGACTGCTTCCGGTTACTAAGACTATCGACGATCAGCGCATCCGCATGGCATATGGCGTTGGATGTCGCAGTTTTGGTGAAAACAAGGTCCAGGAGGCCGCCAAGAAAGCCGCCGCGCTGAAGGATCTCCCGGATGCAGCTTGGGCGGTGATCGGGCATTTGCAATCGAACAAAGCGAAGGTGGTGGCAAAGTTCGCGTCGGAGTTCCAAGCGCTCGATAGTCTGAAGCTCGCTGAAGCACTTGATCGACGATTGGAGATCGAGGCACGGCCACTCAGTGTTCTGATACAGGTAAACACGTCAGATGAACCAAGCAAGTACGGGTTGAATCCTGCAGATGTACCGACGTTTGCGAAGGCACTAAGCAAATACAGTTGGCTACGCGTTCGTGGTTTGATGACGCTCGCGGTGTTATCAGAGGACCGAGATCGGGTACGCGCCTGTTTCAGATGTTTGAAGGGCGTTCAAGAGCGACTCAAGGATGGTTCGTTCGGGGGGGCAGCTTTTGACGACCTATCAATGGGAATGTCTGGGGACTTTGAGATTGCGGTCGAGGAAGGTGCAACGACCGTACGTGTAGGTCAAGCAATTTTCGGCGCCAGAGCACTTCCGGATAGCTATTACTGGCCGTCACAAAGGAGCCAATAGGAGTTTTGCGTATGAAAACTGCCGTCGCTATTCGACACATTCACTTCGAAGACCTTGGGACGATCGAATCGTTGCTTGAGAACAGAGATTTCGTAGTTCGTTACGTCGATGCCACGGGTGACGATCTTTCCAAGATTGACGCGCTGCAACCTGATCTGTTGGTCGTCTTAGGGGGGCCAATCGGAGCGTTCGATGATGACTTGTATCCTTTCGTTGGGGAGGAATTGAAGCTTGTTTCGCAGCGGCTGCAGGCAAAGCTTCCGATGGTCGGAATTTGCCTTGGCGCTCAGTTAATGGCTCGGGCGATGGGTGCTGCGGTGTATTCGATGGGCCGAAAGGAGATTGAGTTCAGTCCGCTTGACTTGACGTCTGAAGGATCGAGGAGTGCGCTGTCAAGGATCGGACGAGCGCCTGTTTTACATTGGCATGGAGACCAGTTCGACATTCCCGACGGTGCTGTGCGGCTTGCAAGCACGGCAAAGTGTCCGAACCAGGCTTTCAGTGTGGGCGACCATGCTCTCGCATTGCAGTTTCATCTCGAAGCAAATCCCCTAAGGATCGAACGTTGGTTGGTGGGACATGCAAGTGAGCTCGCGCAGGCCGGAATCGATCCGCGAACTCTTCGTCGCCAAGCGCTCGAGGGTGGCGAGAAGTTGGCAAAAATAGCTCACGAAGTTGTTAGACATTGGCTCGACTCGGCAGGGCTCTAGCAGGCTGTTGAAATACCCTCTGCGCGGGTTGTAGGGGCAAACGTTGATTGAAGGAACCGAACGAGACAAAGACCGAAGCGATGCGCGGTGCGGACGGCGACGCCAAATCGATGTTCACGATGTCCAGACCGGACGATTTTTTGCCAGCTAAACACCCAATGCGACCGATTCGACTGTGGTTGAACGATGCGCTCGCTCGCATGAACGCGGTCTTCTCGCGCATTATGAGAGCGAGCTCAAGGGCGGTCGTCCGAGCATCGCGCCGGAGAAACTAATTCGCGCATTGCTGTCGCAGGTGCTGTATTCGATACGGAGCGAGCGCATGTTGATGGGCAAATCTCCTACAACATGCTGTTTCGCTGGTTCGTCGAACTTGCGATGGACGTTGCGGCTTGGGACCACTCCACCTTCAGTAAGAACCGTGACCTACTGATGGTTCACGATCTCATGGTTAGTCTGTTAGGCACGCTCATTCAGGGTTCGGCTGGGCACAAGAGGTTCGCGCCCAAGACGATGTCGGAAGACGACTCTCCGCCCGACGGCGGGGCCGGTTTTTAAGAGAACTGGCGTGGCCAGAAGCGTAGCAACGACACGCATGAATCCAATACGGACGCTCAGGCGCGTTTGTTTCGCAAGAGTCGTGGGACGGGCGCGATGCTTTGCAACATGGGTCACGTGCTGACCGATAATCGACATGGTCTGTTGGTGAACGCGCAGGTCACGCACGCCATCGGCAAGGCGAAGCGAGCCAGGTCGGCGCAGATGCTTGCAGGCCCCGCGCGAGTCGACGGTACGTCCATTACCGTCGGCACTGTTGAAAAGCTACGATATGTTGTGCTTCGTGGCAACGTGCGTCGCGAATAGTGTGACGCCGCACGTGGCACAAAACGTCGGCCGCGCAGACGGCTCCGCCATCGATGCTCGAATGACACGATGGCCCGGCTACGCTCTCAGTCAGCGCAAACGCAAATGCATTGAGCAGGTGTTGGGTTGGAGCAAGACGGTCGGGAAGATTCCGCAGGCCATGTATCGTGGTCTGAAGTGCATTGACCAACTCTTTCTGCTGACTCAGGCAGCCAACAACCTGACGCACATGCGAACGCTGGCCGCTCGGGCGGCATGAGTGCGAACGCGTAGAAGGATGCGACATTAGCAGCCACCTGAATCAAAGAGCTTCGGCGTCGAATTAGGTGGGAATGCACGCCGCGTTGGCTCTCTCGAGTAAGCGGGCGCCCGTTCAAGAAAGGATTTTTCAACAGCCTGCTAGATTCGCGTGTTCTGTCGAGCGAGCACTCAAGAAATCACAGTAAGAGTCGATCTTCCTAAAGATAGACACCCCCGTAATCAACACGCGTTCGGCTCATCCTCACGTCAACGGCCGGCAGTGAGCCGCTCGAATCATTAGGGTTACGTGTGCTGAGGCTGGTTAGCGGACTGACATTTGCTAGTCCCGCAGCGCACACGATTGATCTCATTCTACGCATACCTCTGCTGTCGCGAAGGCGAGATTCAATCTATTGTTGGGCACCCGTTACAAATTCTGTGCCGAGTCAGCATCGGTAAAACCACCGACCAGAATTGGTTTGTGTTTCCCATTTAGTGAGGATACTTTGTTTCCTATGGACAACCCACAGGAGCAAAGATGGAACGGACTGACATCGATCCCTTGTCGGATCTCTCGCGAGGAGCTTCGGCCGAGGCAAGCGAAGGTGGAGTTAAGCAGGTACTTATCGCAAGTGTAGTCGGCACGGTCATCGAGTGGTATGACTTCCTTGTGTACAGCACGGCAGCTGCCCTCGTATTTAAAGATCTTTTCTTTCCGGCCAATGATCCCTTCGTTGGCGCGATGAGCGCATTCGGCGCCTACGCAGTGGGTTACTTCGCTCGGCCACTTGGGGGGCTTGTGTTCGGCCATTTCGGCGACCGCGTCGGACGTAAAGTTGCGCTCTTGCTCACACTTTTGACGACGGGCGTTGGTACAGCTTTGGTGGGGGTTCTCCCGACGTACGACAGCATCGGGATATGGGCGCCCATATGCCTGATCGTGCTGCGGCTTGTACAGGGGATTGGAGCGGGTGGAGAGTGGGGTGGTGCTGTCTTGATGGTAGTTGAGACCGCCCCGCCGAATCGTCGCGGGCTTTATGGCAGCCTTGTACAGATCGGAAACCCGGCGGGCCGGATTCTCGCTTCGGCAGCGTTTCTACCGGTGATGTTGCTTCCACGCGAGGATTTGCTTTCTTGGGGCTGGCGAATCCCTTTCCTGGTCAGCTTGCTCATGATGCTTGTTGGAGCATTTCTCCGAGCCCGCGTGTCTGAGACTCCGGCCTTCAGGCGTCTGCGGGCCCAATCGAAGACATCAAAAGTCCCTGCGCTAGACGCTTTCAAATATTACAAGCGTGAGCTTTGCATCGCCGCTGGGTTGAAGATGAGCGAAGTTGCGTGGCCCGGTGTTCTTGGCGCCTTCGCTGTGACGTTTGTTCACCAGAAGTTCGGACTTCCGGACAACGTCATTGTCACGGCTATTTTGATCGCCGCTGGGTGCGAACTCGTCTGTATGCCCTTGGCCGGCGCGATTGCGGACAAGGTCGGTCGCACGAAGGTCTATTTGTTTGGGATTATTTCGGCAGCCATCCTCGCGTTCCCCGTCATGTATATGATTAATACAGGAGATGCCTTTCTGGTGTCGATGGCGGTTGTGATCGGCATGGTCATGACGCAGGGCATAATGTTCGCGCTCCAGGCGAGTGTAATTCCGGAGTTGTTCGGGACGGCGGTTCGTTACAGCGGCGTATCTTTGGGTTTCCAAGTTGGCGCGGCGGTCTCGGGTGGCCTCACTCCCCTTATCGCAACAGGACTAGTGCATTGGGCGTCGGGCAGCGTCTTACCCGTATCGATCTATCTTGTATCGCTTTCAGTGCTCAGCCTCATTGCGTTCTATTCAATTCGCAAGCGAAACAAGGCTTCTCATCTATATGACTGACGTATCGAAGGCTGCACCCACTGAACACGATGAACCTTCTGTACCAAGCGATCCGATAGGACTCGGGAAGCGGACTCTGTTTCTGCGAAAGCAGAAAGGGATGAGCTTGGACGAGTTGGCGACGGCGTCGGGGCTCACGAAGGGATACTTGTCCAAGGTGGAGCGTGGCCTGTCGGTACCCTCGATTTCAACTGCACTTCGGCTAGCAAGATGCTTTGGGCTGAGTGTCGGACAACTGTTGGGAGACGAAGAAATCGACGACTCGATCACTGTAGTGAAGAAATCTGAGCGCAAGCCATTCATGAGGAATGGCTCGAAAGCCGGGAGCAACTACGAGTCTATGGCGGGCCACAAGGCACTGCGTGCAATGGAACCTTTCATCATGAAACCGCCTCGCGAGTTCCAAGATGATCGCCGTTTCCAGCACGTGGGCGAAGAATTCATGTTCGTGCTCGAGGGTGCCGTCGAGATCGAATTCCCGGCCCGACGGATACGGCTTGACGAGGGGGACTCAATTTACTTCGATTCGCACATTCAACACCGAACCCGCTGCGTGGCAGGTCAGGCCCAAGTACTTGTGGTGGTGTATTCCCCACCGGAAAACTCGCAATGAACACATGACACAAAGTTTCATGTGTGATACTTTAGGTTTCACTAACACGGAGGTTAGTCATGAGCACAGTGCAAATTCGGTCGAAGGACGAGTATCTGAAGAAGACAGCGGCCAACGTTGAGCGTCATTTGGCAATCCCAGAGTGGACTATCAAGCAAAAGCTGGCACTGTCGGCGCGCATGCTGGCAGCGGCAGATCACGATTCAGGCCTTGCTGGGCAATTGACGGCTCGCGCAGCGCAGCCCGGTTCGTATTGGATGTTGCGTTTCGGACTTGGTCTGGAAGAAGTCACACCAGACAACCTGCTTTTGGTCGACGACGATTTGAACGTTCTCGAGGGTGAGGGCATGCCGAACCCTTCGAATCGTTTTCACCTTTGGATTTATCGGCATCGTCCGGACGTCAACAGCGTCATTCACACCCATCCTCCGCATGTCTCCGCGCTGTCCATGATTGGCGTCCCTCTTGAAGCAGCCCACATGGATACATCGATGTTCCACGACGACTGTGCTTGGTTGCCGGAATGGCCTGGCGTTCCTGTGGGAGATGACGAGGGGCGCATCATAAACGAAGCGCTAGGCGACAAGCGAAGCATTTTGCTCGCGAATCACGGCCAGTTGTGCGCCTGCGGGACGGTCGAGGAAGCGACAATCATGGCGCTTTTCTTCGAGAAAGCCGCGCGTCTCCAACTTATGGCAATGAGTTGTGGAAAGATTCAGGCAATCGACCCCGCGCGGGCAAAGGAAGCACATGACTACCGATTGAAGCCCCGTACTATTGGTGCGACCTTCGCGTACTATTCCCGCCGCATCCTGAAAGATGAGCCGACGCTTCTCGACAGCGCGGGTACCTGAAGTATGCAGCAGCCTTTTTGTAAGGGGTGAGCTTCAAAGATAAGTGTGCGCTGCTAGAAGAAGGTTTTTTGCCCGCCAACAAAGACACCTTCATATTTAGTTGAACAAATTGAATGAGGCTCCATTAGCTAGTCGTGCCTGATTGCTCTGCGGGACTAAACCAGTGCCAAGTGGATTTGCGTGCAGCACGCAAGAAGGCACCCAGACACGTACTTGAGCAGATGAATGTTGCTCACTGTCCAGAATCTTGATTGTGCAAATATATTGGAGGAGTCAATGCTCAAGTTAGACTTTCATCCCGCAGGCCGTCATTTCTTGCAGATTCCCGGGCCGAGCCCTGTGCCGGATCGGATCCTACGAGCGATGAGCTACCCGACAATTGACCATCGCGGTCCGGAATTCGGCATGCTCGGTCTGCAAGTGCTTGACGGCATCAAAAAAATCTTCAAAACAAAACAGCCGGTCGTGATCTACCCCGCATCAGGAACCGGGGCGTGGGAAGCGGCGCTGTCGAACACGTTGAGTCCCGGTGACCACGTTCTGATGTTTGAAACGGGACATTTTGCGACGTTGTGGAAGAAAATGGCGGAGCGCCTTGGTCTGCGTCCAGAATTCTTAGGGCTTCCAGGGATCGAAGGCTGGCGACGCGGCGTGCAGGCTGACTTGATTGAGAAGCGCCTGCGCGAAGACAAACAGCATTCGATTAAGGCAGTTTGCGTCGTTCATAACGAAACGTCGACGGGCGTTACCTCTGACATCGCGGCGGTGCGTCAGGCAATTGATGCTGCGGGTCATCCTGCACTTTTCCTGGTCGACACGATTTCCGGTTTGGCATGCGCGGACTATCGCCATGACGAGTGGGGCGTAGACGTGACTGTATCCGGCTCGCAGAAAGGGTTGATGCTCCCGCCGGGAATCAGCTTCAACGTTATCTCAACGAAAGCGATCGCCGTGAGCCAGACGGCAAAGCTCCCGCGAGCGTTTTGGGAGTGGTCGGAAATCGTCGAGATGAACAAGAGCGGGTACTGGCCCTATACGCCGAATACGAACCTGCTGTATGGCCTGGCCGAGGCGATTGACATGATCCTCGGGGAGGGGCTTGAAGAGGTCTTTGAGCGTCATAACCGGTTGGCTGAAGGTTGCCGTCGGGCTGTACGGGCGTGGGGACTTGAGATTCAGTGTAACGATCCATCCGTTTATAGCCCGGTGCTCACGGGAGTGATGATGCCGGAGGGGGTTGACGCGGATTCGGTTCGAACGGTCATTTACGACAATTTTGATATGTCTTTGGGTACTGGGCTCGGAAAGATGAAAGGCCGCATGTTCCGGATCGGGCACCTTGGCGACTGTAACGACTTGACACTGATGGCGACCTTGGCCGGCGTGGAGATGGGGCTTCGCTTGAGTGGAGTACCAATCGTATCAAGCGGTCTTCCGGCAGCAATGGACTGGCTACAAAGCCAGGCCAAACAGCCACACTTCGAGGCGGCTGCGTAACGCGGATCCAAGCGCGGCGCCGAGTCGCCGCGCTCGAGTGAGCAACCGGGCCAACTCGTTTTTTGGCAGAAGAATCCGGTTCGTTTAGTAAACAGCACATGCACTCGATTCGAATTAATGTTGGCGTTGGTTAACGCTTTCGCTGCTACCGAGCCGCCCGTGAGGGGTCAGCCCTCGGCTTTCGCGAACGACTCCTGGATGAGTTCGGATGGGAAATTTCTCTACCAAGACTACGCCGGCGACGACAGGAGTGTCGTTTGTGCAACTGAGTCAAACGGTTCACTGACGAAGATCACCGAGCAATCCGTGAACGCTGCGTCCAAAATTAGCCTTCAGGGCCTCACAGGAATTTGACATAGCAATTGGCCTGCGGCGGCGAATGTGGATGTGGATATTTTCCAACTTTCTGCCGCAGACCTGGTAGGGCCGGCTGACCGTCCGACGCTATTGAATCGATTGTACGGTGGCAACTTTGAACACGGAGACCGAGGACGTGAGTGACTCAGCTTGCTCATCTAGAGAAAGGGCTGCAGCAGCTGCCTGCTCCACAAGGGCCGCGTTTTGCTGGGTTACCTGATCCATCTGACTTACTGCTTGACAAATCTGCTCGATACCGGTCTGTTGTTCACTTGACGCAGCAGCAATCTCTCCAACGATCGTCGATACCTGTTCGATTGCTTGCTTCACTTCAGTCACCGTCGCGCCTACCTCGCGTGCTTGGGCGGCTCCGTCGCGCACGGTCGTAACGGAAGCCTCTATCAGGGACTTGATCTCCTTCGCCGCATGCGAACAACGCTGAGCCAGAGACCTGACTTCACCTGCAACCACTGCGAAGCCGCGCCCTTCCTCGCCGGCTCGTGCGGCCTCAACAGCCGCATTTAGCGCGAGAATATTGGTTTGAAATGCAATGCCTTCGATTACCGCTGTAATCTCTGAGATCTTGCCAGCACTCTGACTGATCTGTTCGATGCTCTCAAGCATAGCGTTGACCGCTCGATTTCCGTCCGCCGCCAGATTGCTAGCGCCGCCAGCGAGTACGTCAGCGTGACGGGCGTTATCAGCGTTTTGCTTAACCGTCTGTGTGATCTGGGCCATGCTCGCGGCGGTCTCCTCGAGGGATGCAGCCTGTTGCTCCGTGCGAACAGAGAGATCTGCGTTTCCGCTCGAAATCTCGTGCGAGGCCATGCGCACGGCATCCGCTGCCGATCGAACCGCCCCGATGACCTTCCCAAAATTGGCTTGAAGATCATTGAAGGCCTGAGCCGTGTGGCCCACTTCATCCATTCGAGCAATGCTGACGCGTTGAGTCAGATCAAGATTGCTTCTCGCATGTTCCAGCGCCGATTTCATGTTGCGTAGGCTACGCACGATTGAGCGTTGCAGGCGCAACGCCAGACCGCCACTGAAAATAGACGAAAGCAGGATGACACCAATCAAGGTGATGAAGGAGCGCTCGTAGGCGGTTTGATTCTCGTGACGCAGGGCGTCGCCTCGTTGAATGTTATATGAAATGTGCTGCTGCACTTCTCTTTCAACAGCAAGGCTGGCGTTACGAAGCGAACCGCCGTCTTCGAGACGTTCCATGATAGCGTTCGCGTTATCATGGGTGTAAGCCGTCATGAAGTCCTCTTGTCCGTCTGCGAAGACAGTGAGCGCGGCGCGCTCCTTCTCGAGCAGGGCCTTGTCCGTTGCATCCGTGGCGTCTTCGCGCTCGTATTTGTCGAGGGCCGAACGCGCCGACTCAAGGTTCTCGATCATCTGCCGCGCAATCGAAGACTTTCTCTCCGGGTTAGTTTGATTGATCCATCGGAACAGGAGAAGTCGATTCTTGCCAATGTTAGATATGGCCGAATTTAGGTCGTCGACCGACTGCGTGACGGATTTTTGGAAATATTCAAACCGTTGCTCAGCGCGGTTTAGCTGGTACAGGCCGCCAGCTCCTACGATGACCAACGAAGAGACCGATACGCCTAACGCAATCGCAAGCCATTTGGAAATAGAGATGTTCATTTTGTTCCGTTTCATTTCTGGGCGGCGTCTTGCTTCTCGCTCGTCGCTTGTGCAAAGAAGCGCTGCCGCCCCTCGTCATCCAAAGAATTCATTACCTCGGCGGTCTTTTCATCGATCAGTCGCACGATCAAGCCGGTGATGGTGCATCCGAAATACGCTGCCAGACGCTCAAGGTTCCTTTTCGACGGGATGGGAACGAGACAGCTAATGCGTTCATGCTTACCACCCGCGCCGAGTCGAACTGTTCGATATCGCTTTTGGCGCTCGGAGTTCGATAGGGCCATGGACTTCCTCTTGATTTTGTCAATGTTGCTCCGATGGCCGTTCGCTAAGTACATACTCAGGAATTTTCATTACTACGGCCCCAGTGCGATTCAGTTAAGGGAAAACGTGCGTTACGCAGTAACGCATCAGAGAGTGGATGCCCACCAAGAATGCAACCTTCTCCGTTCTTGCTGGAGAAACGCATCGATTACCGCGTCCATGCCGACAGGGGGTGGCACAAAGCGCACGGTTCACAAGGTGCGAACAAGGCACTTGTCGGCACGAACGATATGCGATCGCTTTTCTCGTTCGGAGGTCGAGTTGACGCCGGTCTCAAGTGCTTGGACGTGACCACATTGATGTGTCCAGCGGGTTGTTCGGTTAATTCTCGACGGAAGCCACTCTAACGGCACAAAGCCCCACCCGCGCTTGAGCATCGAACCGTGCGAGTCCTGGCAACTATCATTCAACTTCTTGCTGACACTCTCTCCGTTAGAAAAGGGGGCAGTCTGATAAGCAACCGGCGCTCATGCAACACCCAGTAGCTCATAACAGCTATGACGACGATGGATTGCAAAAAAATGCCGTCAAGATCTTCAGTTTGCGCAAATTTGTTCGATAGCCGGAGAAGTCCCCCAGAAATTTTCAAGCGGTAGACAACGCTTCCTAGGAAAGCGTGAAGAGAATGTAGGTATGAAGTAATCGAACTGTTTGGCAAATGTATTCAAGCTAGATCGACCACACCCCAGAAGCTCGACCATATGGACGACGTCTGCCCTGGCATAGGCTCGTCAGGGATAGAAGTCGTTTTGAGCTGACGGTTCGAGCACGTTAGACAACGTGCTCACGGAGACTCCAAGACGCGATGAGTTACAGATTGAAAACATGCATGCGAGCGATGAGGCGCCACAGGGTTGTGTTGGTTGATGTACTCTGTTTAACAGCATGTTTACTAGTTACAGGATACGTTCTCTTCAAGGTAGATGTCTTCCTGCCCCGAGCGAAAGTACCGAGCGAGCAGACGATCACTCCGGAAGAAATTCCAATCTTCGCTTCGGTGCTCTGCCTTAGTCTTCTGGTTTTTTCCTGGCGACGCATGGCAAAGCAGAAGAAGGAAGCCGAGGCACGACGGGCTGCCCAAGAGTGCTTGCGCCAGATGGCCTACCAAGACCTTTTGACGGGACTTCCCAATCGGCGGGCGTTTGTTGAGTTTTTGAAGGATGTCATGGCCGCGCCCATAGCAGGTGGCGCCTGTCATGCATTGATCTTGATGGATCTAAATGGATTCAAGCGGATCAATGATTTGTTCGGGCACGCTGCGGGTGATCGCGCTTTGGTTTTGGTTGGTCAAAGATTGGTCGGAGTAACTCGCAATGGAGATATCACAGCAAGGTTAGGCGGCGACGAGTTTGCGATTGTGGCGAGGCAATTGCCAAGCGCTGAAAGCGCCACGGGCCTCGCACTTCGGATCCTCGAATCTCTGGCGCAACCACTCCAGGTCGATAACTTTGAACACTCCGTTGGCGCCGGGATTGGAATTTGCATATTTCCGTTCGCGGGGGGCACGAGTGATGAAACCATGAGACGGGCGGACGTTGCGCTATACCGGGCAAAGTCGACCGGGGCATCCGGCCTCAGGTTCTTTGACGAAGCAATGGACTGTCACGTCCGTGAGCGTGACCTCATCGAAAGAGAATTCCGAATCGCGCTTTCAAGAGGGGAGATCGAGCCATTCTTCCAACCACTGATTGATCTGCGAACAGGTAAGATTGCGGGCTTCGAGGTGCTTGCGCGATGGCATCACGCCGCGCTTGGACAGGTGGCACCCGAGCGCTTCATCGCGATAGCGGAAGACACAGGGCTAATTAGCAAGCTTACTGATTCCTTGCTGAGCCGCGCTTGCGGTTTTGCCCGTCTCTGGCCCGGTGACATCACGCTTTCGTTCAACGTTTCGGCAGTTGAATTGCGAGACCCGTCCTTAGCCAGCAGGGTTTTTAAAGCGCTGAAAGACGCAGACATTGCTCCAGCACGATTAGAGATTGAAATCACAGAGACAGCATTAGTTCGTGATCTCGACGTTGCCAAGAGCATGCTCGCTGAGCTTAGATTTGCGGGAGTCAAAATCGCCTTGGACGATTTTGGGACAGGCTACTCAAGCCTTTATCACCTACGAAACTTCAAGCTCGACAAAATCAAGATCGATCGCAGCTTTGTGCACGGAATGCTAGACGAGACGCAAAGCGCAGAAATTGTAGCGGCCCTCGTCGGCCTTGGTAGAGGGCTCGGCCTTACCATTACAGCCGAAGGCATCGAAGAACCCGACGAAGGCAAGCGACTACTGGATCTGGGATGTCAGCAAGGACAAGGTCATCTTTTCAGCGACGCGGTTGACGGTATCGGATCTTTACGATTGGTTGAGGCTGCACGGAACACGGATGCCACGGGCAACTCGAGTATTCGGGCCGCGCGCGAGGAAGTGAATGGACTCTCCGCGTGAGGTCCTGCATCGGGGCTCGAAATCATCAGAGGCGGTTCGACGAGAGGGGCGAGCAATCGTACGACGTGTACTTGGGGCCGGCTTCTGAGCGACCATGGCCGATGAAGGAAAAAAGCCACCACTATCAACGCCGCGCTGCCGGGCACTTCGTGGTCGCGATTGCAGTCGTCCCTTGCTGCGCAGCCGCATATTCAGGCGTTTCAACGGTTACAGAAGAGATCTCCCGCCAGATCTTCTGGAGCGTGCGAAAGTACTTGACGCACGTTTTTGACGTGCCTATAAAGGCAACAGTTGGACTCACTCGCGAAAATGATTTCTTGGGACCGGTCGCCAAAATTGCCGACTAGGTCTAGGGCAAAAGGGCCCCAGCCACGATTTGTGGCTGGGGCCCTTTTGCGTTCTGACGAGTTTGCCACCGAGCAACCTCGAGGAGACAGTCTGCCGTTCAAAAGAGCTTCGTGAGTTGGCGGCCTTTCGCTGATTGGAGTTGATGCAGAAGGGCGAGGATCGTTGACTAGTGAAAACCTCTAGTTGACGATTGTTGATTAGCAAAACTAATCTACGCACTAGCACCTTATTTTTGTACCCACCGTCAACAGAGCCGGTTAGGTACATGGCAAAAAAGCCCTGCCTAGACGCTTCGCGTCCTGCGGGGCTTTTTTGCGTCCGCAGTATTCTAAAACAGTGCGCCTACGATGATCGGACGCTGGATAACCCCGGCCGAATTTAGGCCGGCACAACGCAAAAAGAGGGAGTGCTATGTCGAATGTATCTCGTCGTCGTTTTCTCCAACTAAGCGGCGCAGCAGCTGCAACCACCGTAACTGGGAGCCTTTCCTGGCCAACGCTAGCGTCTGCGGCAGAGCCCGTGAAACTTGGGCTGCTCCACTCTCTCACTGGAACAATCGCTATCGCTGAAGCGTCGTTAGTTGATGCTGAGAAGCTTGCTGTCGACGAGATTAATATGTCTGGCGGTGTGATGGGGCGTCCGATTCAAACGGTCATCGAAGACGGCGCGAGTGACTGGCCAACCTTCGCGGAGAAAGCTCGGAAGCTCCTTCAGCGCGATAAGGTCGCAGCGATCGTCGGATGCTATACATCAGCTTCGCGCAAAGCGGTTCTGCCGGTTCTAAATCAGCAGCATGGGCTTCTCTACTATCCGACCTACTATGAAGGTCAGGAGCAGGACTCACAGGTCATCTACACCTCACAAGAAGCTACCCAATCCGTGATTGCGGCCATCGAATGGATGGCAACGCAGCAGGGAAAGACATTCTTTCTTGTTGGCTCAGATTACATCTACCCGCGTACTTGCAACAAGATTGCGAGGCCGACAATCGCAAAGGTCGGCGGCAGCGTGGTTGGAGAGGAATATGCGCCGTTAGGCAATACCGAGTTCTCGTCCATCATCAACAAGATCAAGGCTGCAAAACCGGACTGGATCTACTCGACGGTGGTGGGTGGAAGCAATGTTGCTTTCTACAAGCAGCTTAAAGCGGCAGGCCTCGATGGCCAGAAGCAGAAATTGCTCTCAACGGTTGTCTCGGAGAACGAGATTGAGGGGATCGGACGGGAAAATGCGGCCGGATACTACGCTTGCATGGGGTATTTCCAAAGCTTGAAAAATCCTCGTAACGAAGCGTTTGTGAAAGCGATCAAAGGAAAGTACGGTCAGAACCGGGTGGTGGGCGACCCGATGGAGTGTGCGTACAACTCTGTTTATTTCTGGAAGCTTGCGGCTGAGAAAGCGCAGTCGTTCGACGTACCCAAGGTGATTGCAGCGTCTGCGGGCCTGCGCTTGGATGCTCCAGAAGGCGATATCCACATCAGCCAAACAAATCACCATACCGCGAAGAAGGTACGAGTCGGGCGGGCGCGACCCGATGGTCAGTTCGATGTCGTGTACGAGTCAGGTTTGATTGAGCCTAATCCGTTCCCGAAGCTCTAAGGAGTGAGGCACCATGAGCTTTGATATTTTCGTGATGCAGATCTTCAACGGGCTTAGTAGCTTCACCATACTTCTTTTGATGGCGCTCGGTCTTGCAATTGTTTTTGGTCTCATGGGCGTGATCAATATGGCCCATGGAGAACTGATGGCGCTTGGTGCCTACATGACTTACCTCACGTCTCAGTTCTTCCAAGCGTTTCTTCCCGGATTGATGGGAGTGTACCTGTTCGTCGCGATTTTCGTTGCCTTTATATCGACGTTCGCTTTCGGATATTTCTTGGAGAGGGTATTCATCCGCTACTTTTACGATCGACCTCTTGATACCTTGCTCGCGACTTGGGGTTTAAGTTTGATCTTACAGCAAGTATATAGGTCGATTTTCGGAGCTCAGGAAGTATCCAGTCCTTTGACATCGTGGCTAAGCGGTGCTTGGGAACCAGTGAGTGGAATCCAGCTTCCACTCAATCGCATCTTCATTATGGGTTTAACGGCGGTGGTGGCTGGTGTTATCTGGATGATTCTTTACCGGACGCGTTGGGGACTTCGTGCGCGAGCAGTGACCCAAAATCGGAAGATGAGCTCCGCTGTCGGAATCGATATTAACCGAGTCGATGCCATGACGTTTGCGCTCGGTTCGGGCCTTGCTGGCATAGCCGGAGCGGTCTTCACGATGATCGGGTCCACCAATCCTGGTACCGGTCAGCTGTATATCGTGGACTCGTTCATCGTGGTCGTGTTCGGGGGAATTAGCAGCCTAGTGGGTACGGCCGCATCTGGATTCGTGATTGCGCAGTCACAAACTACCCTTGAGTATTTAATGAGCGGTTCAATGGCAAAAGTGCTGATTATGGTATTGCTCATCACCGTTCTGTATTTTCGACCCAACGGCCTCTTTGTATCGAAGGTGAGAACGTGAAGAATCTGAGCCCCAGGTCTCTGTCTTGGTTTGCTTGCGGATTGACGGCCGTGGTGGTAGTCGCCTTGCCGTTCTTAGTGGAGCCGTTCTGGATCGGCGAGTTCGGAAAATATCTTGCCTTTTCGCTCGTGGCCATTGGGATTGTTATCTCGTGGGGATATTGCGGGATATTATCTCTTGGTCAAGGTATCTTCTTCGGCATTGGAGGCTACGCGTTGGCGATGTTTCTGAAGCTGGAGGCATCAGCACCGAACCTGCCGGACTTTATGGTGTGGAGTAGCGTGAATGAGCTCCCGTGGTGGTGGCAACCATTTGCGCATTTTCCAGTTGCTGTGGCGGCGATCCTGGTTGTCCCCGTTGCCATCGCATTTCCATTGTCGTACGCGCTCTTTGCCAAAAGAGTAAGTGGAGTCTACTTCGCAATTGTGACACTGGCGTTATCACTTACGATGACGGTTCTCATCATCGGTCAGCAGGGTGATACTGGCGGGGCAAACGGCATAACGGATTTTAAGACTTTGATGGGTGCGGATATCCTGAGCGACGAGGCACGACAGAAGATCTATTTTGTCGAAACAGCCATCATCGTTCTCGCCATGATGTTTGGAGTCTGGTTAATTCAGACTCGGCTGGGCAAGATTTTGATTGCGATCAGAGACCGGGAGGACCGAGTTCGATTTTCAGGGTACGACACGGCTTTATTCAAAGCGTTTGTGTTTTCCGCTGCCGCAGTCCTTTCGTCCATCGGCGGTGCACTCTTCACCTTGCAGGTCGGGTTGGTCAGCCCCGCATCAATTGGCGCCGTCGCCTCGGTCGAGATGGTCATATACGCGGCAGTGGGTGGTCGACTTTCTGTTCCTGGCGCTGTTCTCGGCGCTCTCCTGGTCGGATTCATGAAGTCCTATCTGTCCGAGCGTTTTCCTGAAGGGTGGCTCTTCTTTTTGGGGGCGATGTTTATTCTAGTCGTGGCTGTGATGCCCCGAGGACTAGCAGGCGTGACCGAACGACTTTTTCGGCGGGGAGACGCAGCGTGATGCAGGCAATTAACGCAGGAATAACACCCGGTGTCGAAGAGGCTGGCTCGTCGCTCGATATGTTGGATATCAGTGACTTGACTGTCTCCTTCGGAGGGTTCAAAGCTGTCAACGAACTTTCTCTCAAGATATGTGAGCGCGAACTGCGTGTAGTCATTGGCCCAAACGGTGCCGGGAAAACCACGTTGTTGGACCTCATCTGTGGAAAGACGCGAGCAACGTCGGGGAGCGTGAGGTTTCGCGGAATCGAGCTCACCGAGATGACAGAATTCAAAATTGTCCGGGCAGGCGTGGGGCGAAAGTTTCAAAATCCATCGATTTACGAGGATTTAAGCGTTCGGGAGAATCTCGAGATATCTATCCCGCAAGCTCACAGTATTCGGCACTCACTTTTCTTTCGGCGCACTGCCGCAATACGTGAACGTATCGATTCGGTGGCGGAGCAGATCAGGCTGCTGCCTCAGCTGGGGCGAAAAGCGGGCCTGCTCTCTCACGGGCAAAAGCAATGGCTTGAGATTGGCATGTTGCTTGTTCAGAATCCCGAGCTTCTTTTGCTCGACGAACCTGTAGCGGGAATGTCGCCGAAGGAGCGAGAGCAAACGGGAGAGCTTCTCAAACAGATCGCGGCGACCAAGTCGTTGGTCGTTATCGAGCACGACATGGATTTCGTAAGGTCGATAGCACAGCGCGTAACTGTGCTCCATCAAGGTCGCCTATTGGCTGACGGTACGGTCGAACAGGTTCAATCGGACCCTCGTGTCATCGAAGTCTATTTAGGTCATTGACTGGGAGACTGACGTGCTAAACGTCGAAAGACTTAACGTGTATTACGGACAGAGCCATGTCATCCACGATGTTTCGTTGGGAATCGCAGAGGGTGAGGCTGTGGCTTTAGTCGGTCGCAATGGGATGGGGAAGAGCACGCTTCTTAAGTCAATTATCGGGATGGTGGACGCTCGTGAAGGCTCGATCAAATTTAACGATGTGCAATTGATCAAGCAACCAAGTTATAAACGAGTTCACGCGGGACTTGCCTTCGTACCCCAAGGTCGCATGATCTTTTCGCACCTGACAGTGGAGGAAAACTTGCTCACCGGGCTTGAGACGGGAAGGTATAAGAAGGTGCCTGACTATATTTTCGAGTTTTTTCCAGTGCTTGCAGAGATGTCGCAGCGTAACGGCGGCAATTTGTCCGGCGGTCAGCAGCAGCAGCTTGCCATTGCCAGAGCACTCGCATCAAAGCCCAGATTGCTTATTTTGGATGAACCAACGGAAGGCATTCAGCCTTCGATCATAAAGGAAATCGCACGGTCTTTGATAGCCCTACGCAAAGAGCTAGGTATCGCGCTTCTCGTATCGGAGCAGGTTCTTAGCTTTGCGCTTGACGTTGCCGATCGTCTCTTTGTCATCGACGGAGGACGGCTGGTGCGCGAAGCTGAGCGTGAGAGGGTGGATCTCGAAGAGGTTCGGTCGTTTCTTACAGTGTGAGCCACATTTCAGTTGGAGAGAAAAAATGCGACATGGTGATATCTCAAGTAGTAACGATTCGGTTGGTGTTGCAGTCGTGAATTACAAGATGCCTCGCCTGCATACGAAGGCAGAGGTTCTCGAGAACGCACGAAAGATTGGCGAAATGCTTGTTGGCATGAAGCGAGGCTTGCCTGGGATGGATCTGGTTGTCTTTCCGGAATATTCGACCCACGGAATCATGTACGACAGTAAAGAGATGTATGAGACCGCGTCGAGCATTCCTGGGGAGGAAACGGAGATTTTTGCGGCAGCCTGTAGAAAAGCGAACGTTTGGGGTGTGTTCTCTCTGACTGGGGAGCGTCACGAAGAGCACCCGAACAAGGCGCCATACAACACCCTCATCCTGATGAACAATAAAGGCGAGATCGTCCAAAAATATCGGAAGATTATGCCATGGGTGCCAATCGAAGGTTGGTACCCAGGTGATTGTACCTACGTCTCCGAAGGTCCAAAGGGTATCAAGCTAAGCCTTATCATCTGCGACGACGGCAACTATCCAGAGATTTGGCGTGACTGTGTCATGCGCGGTGCGGAGCTCGTTGTTCGGTGCCAAGGGTATATGTACCCTGCCAAGGAACAACAGGTGTTGGTCGCGAAGGCCATGGCGTGGATGAACAACACCTACGTTGCTGTGGCAAATGCGGCTGGATTTGATGGTGTCTACTCGTACTTTGGTCACTCCGCGATTGTCGGATTTGACGGACGCACGCTTGGGGAGTGCGGAGAGGAGGAGATGGGCATTCAATATGCGGAGTTGTCGTTGAGCCTGATCCGCGATGCTCGTCGAAACATGCAGTCGCAAAATCACTTGTACAAACTACTTCATCGCGGATACACCGGGACGATCAATTCTGGCGAGAGCGTGAACGGTGTCGCAGTGTGCCCGTTCAAATTCTATAGCAACTGGATTCAAGATCCGGAGGGAACGAGAAAAGCGGTGGAGGCAATGACGCGGACCGCTCCTGGAACGCCCGAGTGTCCGATCGAAGGTATCCCGTCGGAAGTGCCCGAGCACAAATAACCATTTCTCAACTAAGCCACGTCATGAACGAACGGATCAAGCCTTATCTGATTCAGATTGAGCCGTACTACCGAGCCGTCGGTCAGGAGATCGGTCTATTCGAGGCGGCGTACGCACGGCGAATGCCGCTGATCTTGAAGGGACCCACTGGTTGCGGTAAGACTCGCTTCATTGAGTATATGGCGTGGCGTCTCGGCAAGCCAGTTGTGACCATTGCGTGCAATGAAGACCTTACAGCGTCTGATCTGATTGGTCGATACTTGTTAGATCGAGAGGGGACCGTCTGGCACGATGGTCCACTTACACTCGCGGTGCGGTATGGGGCGATTTGCTATCTGGACGAGGTGATCGAGGCACGTCCGGACACGACCGTTGCGATTCACCCGCTGGCCGACGATCGGCGCGTGCTGCCGATTGATCGACTTGGCGAGTTGCTCCATGCCCATCCAGATTTTCAGTTGGTTATGTCTTACAACCCGGGCTATCAAAGCAACACGAAAGATCTAAAGACGTCAACGAAGCAACGGTTTGGCGCGCTTGATTTTGGCTATCCCGATGAGGTTACAGAAACTGCGATTATTGTGAAGGAGACGAGCGTCGCTGAAGCCGAGGCGAGAAAACTTGTCGGAATTGCCCAGCGTTCGCGTGAATTGCGCGGGCGCGGGCTTGAGGAAGGTATTTCAACTCGAATGCTCGTCCGGGCCGGCTCGCTCATTGCGGATGGAATTGAGCCACATGTTGCATGTCGTCTTGCAATGACGATGGCAGTTACCGATGACGAAGATGTCATCGAGGCATTGAACGGATTCGTCGATGCTTTCTTCAACGAGTGAGTCGGCCCCACGCGGGCGTTGGAACGTAAGTCCCATAAAGGATCAGTTTGATATTCGGGGGACGGCTGAGAGGCGCTTGTGGTTGTATCTCAACGGATTCGGTATCCATAGCCTTGAGGTTGGTGAACTGGTCAATGCTGCGGGGCAAAGTGCAGGCAGCGAACAAACTAGTCGGGCTGCGATTACGGAGACCGCGATTCTCCTTCCGGATGATCTAAGAATCGAGGACGACGGCCGGCTTGGGAGAGCGGTCATCGCGCACGCCGTCGGGCACATTCGGTTTTCGGTTCCGCGAACGCCCGTTGGGACACGAGTGCCAATGTTGGTCGCGATTCAGTCGATCATTGAGGACGCTCGCGTCGATCGACTCATGATCTCAGAGTATCCGGGTTTAAAGCTGTTATGGAGAAAATATTACTGCTGCGGAGAGTCGCTTCAGGAGATGAGCCTGAATTTTGGATCGTTGGCGGCTCGCTTAAGTTTGTCGCTATGTGACGAGGGGTATCGGGACCCCCATCATTGGGTGCAAAAGGGGCGTGAACTGTTCGACTCGCTAGGGACCAATTTGTCGGACATGGGGCGCGTTAGGGAAGTTGCGTCAGTTCTCGCGAGCGATCTCGGCCAAATGCGAGTGCGTTTCGAGACCAACTGCTACGAGTTACAACCCAAGTATCGCGACGACAATAGCTATCTTTGGACAGATTCCGGCGAAGAGTCGATTTCCGGCTACATCCAGCAACGGGGAGTCGAAGCACAAGCCGTCGTCGAGCGAGGCCACGGAGCGGTCGAACCCGCCGAAGATGACCGCGTTTCGACTGTTCCGGTCGATGCAATTTTTACTTATCCAGAATGGAACTACAAGTCGGAAACCTTGCGTCCCGACTGGGTGAAGGTAATCGAGGGAGGTCCACCGAGATGGGACGGAGAAGATGCCAAATCAACGTACCGAGAAACTCAGCTTCGTGCGACGCGGCTACGGTATCGCCAGGCATTCTGGTTTCGCCGAGTGCGACACCAAGCTGAAGGAGATGATATTGATTTGGAAGCTTTGGTTAATTACGTCGTAATGCAGCGAAGTGGCGAGCCTCCCGACGAGCGTATTTTCACACGAGCGGGTCGGCGTCAGCAGGAGGTGTCGGTGCTGATCCTGTTGGATCTATCTCAGTCGACCGCACAAGTTGTAGGTAACGGTGGCCAAAGATTGATCGATTGCCAGCGAGAAGCCTCAGAGACCTCCGTGGCACTGCTGGGTCACGAGAACACCCGTTTTGCGCTCCACGGTTTCGCGTCGAATGGGCGAAAAGAGGTTCGATATGTTCGTTTCAAAGATTTCGGGGAAGCGCACGAGGAGCGCTCCGCAAGGCTTCTGCGGGCGGTGCAACCTGCCTGGTCAACCCGAGTTGGCGCCGCACTGCGGCACGGAGCCAACATATTGAAATCCGAGCGGAACCCTACAAAAACCATTATTCTGGTTACAGACGGTGAACCGTCAGATATCGATGTGTTCGATTCACGCTATCTGATAGAGGACGCGCGGCACGCTGTTGACCAGATCGCCAAGGTAGGAATCACAACGCAGTGCATTAACGTAAATGCAGCAGCGCACGATAGAGTTTGCGAAATATTTGGAAGACGCAATAGCTTGTCGCTGGTTCACGGTTCGCGCCTTGCAGACGCGCTGCCGAGTCTGCTTGCGAAGGCTGTGGCCTAATGCATCACGATCGTAGGGCCCGTTTGTAAGGTTTGCTGTATGAGTGGAACCGACATGATCGAGGGAAACATTGTGGCACATACCGACCCAATTAAAGTTGGCGTGCTTTTTTCCGAAAGCGGTGTGACGTCGTCGCCCGAGATGACTCAACGCTTCGGGACGCTTTTCGCCATTGAAGAGGTCAATTCGCGAGGTGGGATTAACGGTCGAGAAGTTATACCTGTCTTTTATGATCCACAGTCTGAGCCGGCTCGCTACGCAACGCTTGCGGAGCGGCTGATCACGGCAGACGACGTGAAGGTAATCTTCGGTTGCTACATGTCGAGCACTCGCAAAGCCGTCATTCCTGTCGTGGAACGTTGGAACAAGCTGCTGTTTTACGCCACTCTGTACGAGGGTTTTGAGTGCTCGGACCATGTGATCTACACCGGTGCTGCTCCGAATCAGAACAGCGTACAGCTTGCGGAATATATGACCGCTAACTTTGGTCCGCGCGTGTATCTTGTTGGATCTAACTACATTTATCCGTATGAGTCAAATCGGATCATGTCTGACTTAGTAAGTCAGTGTCCGGGAGGCGCAAAGGTAGGAGAGCGATATGTACCCCTAAACGCGACCGAGAAGGATTTTGAAGCAGTATTATCCGATATCAGGAATGTACAGCCAGATTTCATATTCTCGACGGTCGTCGGCAATTCAACGCAATGTTTTTATCGTGCTTATGCGAAAGCGGGTCTCGACCCGTCGAAAATTCCAATTGCGAGTCTGACGACTTCAGAGGTTGAGGTCGGGCAAATGGGCATCCATGTGGCTGCAGGGCACTACACGTCGGCCCCATACTTCCAATCAGTGCAGACACAAGCGAATAGAGCTTGTTTGGAGAGGTTTCAGACCCGTTTCGGTTCAACAGCCGCACCTAACGCGTGCTGGGAAGCAGCTTATTTTCAGTTTCACATTTTCGCTGACGCAATGCAACGCAGCGGGAGCGACGACATCGATGCTCTCATGCCTTGCTTGTTAGGTGCGACATTCGAGGCGCCTCAGGGGAGGGTGAAGATCGAGGCATCGAATCACCATACGTCGCTCTATCCACGAATCGGTCGTGTAGCAGAGGACGGCCAGTTCACTATTGTGCGTGAGGCTCGAGAAGCCGTGTATCCAGACCCGTATTTGGTGGAGCACGCCTTGGGAAATTCAACAACGCATACGACATCTGTGGAGAGTTAAGTGCGCAACGGAAACGAACTTGCGCGCTCCGGTGACCGAGGGCACGCTTTGCAGCCTCGGGCGGGATCACGCGTCCTGAGGGATTTGCGGTCAATGCATGTGTGCATCTTCCATCCAAGAAATCGGGATGGGGAGGCACTAACTCAACAGTTGCAACGTATCGGCTGTCAGGCTCACTGCTTTTGGCCACCGCTGGACGAACCGGTGGAGGGAACGGACCTTGTGTTTATCGGACTTTATCCTGATACGTTGAGCTTCGACTATGCATGGTGTGGCGCCGAAGACGCTCCGCCCGTCGTAGCGGTCGTCAACTATGAGAATCCAACAATCATTGATGCAGTGCTCCGTGTTGGTGCGAAGGCTGTAGTTGCCGCGCCCGTGCGCTCGTTCGGCATATTGAGCGCAGTTGTATTGGCGCAGCAGATTTCTGGCGATTTAAAGAAGCTAAACAAGAGAGTTGTTCGCCTCGAAGAGAAGGTCGACGGCGTGCGAAAAATTGCCGAAGCTCAGGAAATTCTCGTACGTCAGCGAGGAATTACGAAGCTTGAGGCATATCGCGCGATTCGAGCTCAGGCAATGGCCAAACGGGTGGCTGTGGAAGAGATAGCCTCAGCGATCATCGCTGCGGACGAAATGCTTTCACTACGGGGGTAGTTCTGTAGATTTTAAAGGGGAAGGAAAGAACGGTCGGTGCATCATTAGATTCGTACTACATAATTGACTTAAAAAAATTTCAGACTTTGCGATTGGAGGAAGGTATGGCTGAATTAAATTTGGCGGGCGCCGACGTTGATTTGACTTCGTTGACGGTGGAGCGTATCCAAGAAGGTTTTCGTACGGGGCATTTTACAGCTGAATCGCTTGCAAAAGCCTGCTTGTCAAGGATTGAGCAATATAACCCAAAGTTCAACGCTTTGATTTTTCTGAATCCAGACGCCCTCGATGATGCCCGGGAAATTGACCGCAGGCGCGCTGCTGGCGAGAATTTGGGACCTCTCGCCGGCGTACCGGTCGTGATCAAAGATGCCATGGACATGGTTGGATTTCCAACCACCGCCGGTTGGTCGAAGCTGTATAGTGCGAAGGGCGGCGTTGATTTATTGCCCGAGCGGGATGCGCCCGTGGTGGCGCGAATGCGCGCCGCAGGGACTGTCATGCTGGGCAAGACAAACGTGCCGATTCTGAGTCGTTCGGGCACTCACGCGAACGACAGCTGGGCGGGTCCCACGCTGAATGTAGTAATGCCCGACCGAGTTCCCGGTGCCAGTAGCGCGGGCTCTGCCTCAGCGGTCGCGGCTGCGATGGCTGTTATTGGACTCGCGGAAGAGACCGGGGGCTCCATACAGAACCCTGCCTCAGCACAGGATCTTGTGAGCATCAAGCCTACGATGGGGCTGGTTCCTAACGCCGGAGTTGTTCCGCTGTCCGGTAACCGAGACGTTGTAGGTCCGATTGCGCGTACGGTGCACGATGCTGCGTTGTGCTTGGACGTGCTTGCAGGCTACAGTTCCGAGGACCCAAAGACGCTTGCGTCTGTAGGTAATCAACCCGAGGATGGTTATACCTCTTTGCTTCGAAAAGACGCGCTACGTGGCAAGCGCCTCGGCCTCTACGGTGCTGGCTGGCGCAATCAGCCCTTGTCGGAAGAGGCTGCAACCCTATATCAGCACGCAAAACGTGAACTGGAATCGCTTGGCGCTGTGCTAATTGAAGATCCCTTTGCAAATTCCGGTTTTGCGGATCTGCGCGCCCCAACTGCACCTACGCCAAACTTCGATGCACGGGGCATGGAGTCCATTGCGCACGACCTGCACAAGTATCTGCAACGTCTTGGGCCAAATGCTCCAGTGAAATCGTTCAAGGAGTTTGCGAAGCTCGTCGAGGACGCGGATGTATTTGGGCCAGACGGGATGTTGAATTTTATGGGAAGCCTACCGCAATTCGTCACAGCAATCGGAGATCCAGAAAGTCCCCCTGACATTTCTGACTTCATCGCTCTTAAGGCGCGGTATATGCGTATCTTCATCGAGGTGTTCGAAGATCAGAAGCTGGACGGGCTTGTGTTTCCACAGATGCGATGTGAGCTGCCGCCACTGTTTGCAGGGGAAACGATTCAAGAGACCACGGTTGGCGAGATCAATATCGGTGGCTTTCCTGCGGTCACGGTACCGGCGGGCTATTACGCATCCGGGTCTCCGTTCGGGTTAGTATTTGTCGGGCGGCACTGGAGCGAGGCGGAACTGCTTGGCTATGCGTATGCCTACGAGAACGAATTCAACAAGCGCAAAAGTCCGGTGCTTTAATCACCAATAGCGTCGCCACCGTGTGGATCGGTTTGTGATGACCGTGCGCGGCACTATGTGCTGCACGGTCTTTTTGGAAGCGGGCAGTTTTGTTTCCAGCGTTGTAGGCTTCGCGACACACAGCTAAGACTGATATATGCGGCGATGCTTGAGGCTCTGCGCGCGACGGCCTCTATGGCTTTGCACCCATGTCATATCAGACTTGCATTAAAAGTAATAGCGCATCGCGATACAATTTTATACGTCACCCGTGGACCACGGATCGCCCCCGCACATACCGCATGTCTTGAGAAGAGCTATCTTCGAAAGCTGCGCAACTTGATGCTCAAACTTATACGCGGCTTCTTTCCAGCATGTGCACCAGTAAAGTGGCCCGAGCGCGTACGTGCTGCGGTGGGGACACTTCTAGGTGTTGCAGTAACCGGAGGATTTACGCATCTTGCTTTTGGCAAGGCGGCAGCGGTTCCCCTTCTGATTGCACCGATGGGAGCTTCGGCGGTGTTGCTTTTCGGGATCCCGTCGAGCCCGCTCGCGCAGCCATGGTCATTTTTGGTAGGTAACGTTGTCTCGGCAAGCATTGGCGTGACCTGTGCGGCGCTAGTTCACAATCCAATAGACTCCGCAGCGCTCGCAATTGGTCTCTCAATCGTCGCGATGTTCACGTTGCGTTGCGTGCACCCACCATCGGGAGCCGTCGCACTCACGGCGGTTCTTGGTGGACCATCTCTCCACGCATTGGGATACGGTTTCGTTCTTGCGCCAGTGGTTGCTCAGTCAGTGGTTCTGCTCGCGTGTGCGATCATTTATCACGCGATTACAGCTCACAGATATCCTCACGAGCGCGCTGTTGGTGTCGCGCAAGTGGTTCCTGATGCCCGCGCATTCCTACGAAAGGACCTCGGAGTCGTTCTCGCTCGACGAAGGGAGATGCTTGATGTCGACCCAGACGACTTAGAATCGCTTCTGAGCCAGACGCAGTTGCACGCCTACGCTCGCTGTTTCGCGGAACTTACCTGCGAACACATTATGTCGAAGACGGTTGTGACCGTGACGACTAGCATGAGCGTTCAAGCCGCAATGAGATTACTAAGTCGACATCATGTCAAAGCGCTGCCCGTTATAGATGATGCAAACAAGCTATGCGGCATCGTTACACGAGCGGATCTCACCGTATCCCGAGGAATATTTCACTCGACGTTCGTCCGGTCACTCAAGAGGCTGTTCGTTGAGTCACAAACGCCGCCGCTCGTTGCTTGCGCGATGTCAGCGGACGTATGCACCGTTGAGGCAGAGATCCCAATTGGTGAGTTGGTGCCGATGTTTGCACGCCTTGGTCATCACCACATCCCAGTCGTAGACGGCGAGGGACATCTCGTTGGCATGATAACTGAAGCTGATTTGATTTCAGGCCTGTACCACCAGTCCTTGGAAAGGCAGCGTCTGACTGGGTGAACCTGTCTTGTGACTGAGTAGGAGCACCCCTGAAGCTGAGCTGATCGTTAGAGTGAGTGATGACGTACCTTCATCGGCGTTTGTCGCGGGAGATCTTCGCGCCATCGGGCGGCGAACTCAACTGATCGCAGTGGTCTTAGCTGCCAGCCACGTCCGTCGTTAATAGTTGCAGTCGACGCGAACGTTGCATTCATTGAGTTTGCAATGGTAATGCCCCCCGGCATACCGTAGGAAGAGGGACGGCTAACTGTTGACTTGAACTGAGGGCGAGCAAGAATCATTTCTTCTGGCTCCGATACTTTGCTCGAATGCAAAGGTGGATGCGCCCCGTACTTTTGTCGGAATCTGCGCGACTTTGTGCCGTTTTGGCCATAGAATGAGCACGTTGTTGTTTCTTTAAAGCGATCCCCAGAGCGGTATTGAACGAGGAACGGGAAATAGAATGAATCGTGATGAGATGGTTCTAGGCGCCTTTTTCTTCAACCCCCAAGGCGACCACAGAATGTCTTGGCGCCATCCTTTCGCGCCCGGTAAGGAAATCTTCGGGGTTCCGTACTTTCAGCAGTTGGCTCAGACGGCTCAGTCCGGCTACTTGGACATGCTTTTTGTAGCTGACCATGTAGCGATGTGGGATTCGTACGAGAGCAATATTGCGCATTACGCGAACGCACGTCTCGAACCGGTTACCCTTCTCTCAGCGCTCTCGGCGGTGACTCACGACATTGGGCTCATTGGTACGGTGTCGGCTTCTTACAGTGAGCCGTACAACACAGCGCGATTGTTTTCCTCTCTTGATCACCTCAGTCAAGGGCGCGCGGGGTGGAATGTGGTGACCTCGGGAATGGACGAGGAGGCCATGAATTTTGGAAGGGATGCCAATCTCGAGCATCGCTACCGTTACGAGCGCGCGGCCGAGTACCTTGAGGTCGTTGAGTTGCTCTGGGACAGTTGGGAAGATGAAGCCGTGGTCCTCGATAAAGCGAGCGGACAGTTCGCTGAGCCCACGAAAGTACATCGCATTGACCATAGGGGACAGCATTTCAGGGTCAGGGGGCCGCTGAATGTGCCTCGCTCACCTCAAGGCCGTCCTCTGATCGCGCAGGCGGGGGCTTCCGACGACGGAAAGAATCTGGCGGCACGGTACGCGGATCTGCATTTCACGCGGTACCGGGGCATCGATGACGGGCGGGCCTATCGTCAGGACTTCAATCTGCGGCTTGCGAAATACGGAAAGAGTCCTGAAGACATCAGAATTCTGCCAGGTCTGCAACCTATCATTGGACGGTCGGCATCGGAGGCACAAGAGAAACGAGAGTACTTAGAGACTTTAGTGCCAGAGCGCATGGGTGTCGACCTCGTTTCGAGCTGGTGCGGAGTGGATGTCTCTGCAATGCCGCCCGACGGGCCGTTGCCCTCACTGCCTGACGAAGCCAACTACAACGGTCAGCGCACGAATCTTGTGAGAATGCGAGCCCTCAAGGAGCAGAATAAGACCATTCGCGAGGTCGCAAAACTGCTATCGAATGTCGGCGGGGCCCATGTGATGGCGGGAACACCCACCGATATTGCCGATGAGATGGAGTCATGGTACCGCGCCGGCGTCTGCGACGGTTTCGTTCTAATGTTCCCGGTACTGCCGAGCGGCTGTATGGAGTTCGTGAGCGAAGTTATCCCTGAGCTTCAGCGTCGCGGCGTTGCACAGAGCCGCTATCGCAGCGGCACGCTGCGCGAAAAGCTCGGCCTGCGGCAGCCCCGGAATCGGTTTGTGAAGAGTTCGGTCCCGGATCAAATTCCCAGAGGATAGAACGAACGGTCTCTCTGAACACGTCCGCGAGCGCGAACAGAGAGCAAGACAGATGCCTTAGGGCAGCGATTTCGGATCGATGCTTAGTGGCAAACCATGATCATCGTCTCATTGAATCGATATCCAGTAAAAGGATTGTCTGCGGAACGCTTACAAAGCGTGCAGCTCAGCGCATTGGAAGGCTTTCCCCTTGACCGTGTGTTCGCAATAACGGACGGATCGTTCTTGTTCGATCCGCTGCGGCCAGCTCCCGAGCCAAAGACCAAGTTCTTGATGCTCGCGAAGTACGCAAAATTGGCTAAGTTAAAAACTCGGTACTTCGAGCAGGGACAAGTTTTGGAAATTCGCAGTGGGGACGCGATTTCGCAGTTCGATCTTTCCACCGAAGACGGGCGAGATCAGGTAGCGTCGCTCGTTAGCGAGTTGGCTGAAACCGTGCTACCCGGAACACCAAAGGTGGTACATGCGCCGGGCCACCAGTTCACTGACGTAAGCGTCCATTCCGTGGCGCTGATGCGCAGTATCTCGCTGATTAATCTAGCAACGGTTCGCGACTTGGGGCGACATCTTGGCATGGAACTGGATCCCATGCGATTTCGAGCCAACGTATATTTTGATGGAGCGCCCGCCTGGAGCGAACTCGAGTGGCTGGAGCGCGAATTATCGATTGGTAGTGTCAAGCTCAGAATTGTCCGACGCACCAAGCGCTGCGCTGCAACGAGCGTCGACCCGGCGACGGCTGAGCGAAACGTAAATTTGCCGTTGGAAATACAGAGATATATGAAACATGGTGACCTTGGCGTCTATGCGGAGGTGGTTGAAGGAGGGGAACTGACGCCGGGAGATGTAATTTCAATCGATGAACATAGCGGTCAAAAATAAGCGTACCTAAGCACTCGAAGGTCGATTGTCCTTCGGCGTTGCGACCGAGCATAGAGCGATGTCGCTCTCGTTCCGTTGAAACGTTGCCGATTCTAGATCGATCGATCTAGAATGATACTTCACTGAACAGAATTGAACGGAGACAGGTCGCATGATTGAGTTCTACTTCCACCCGACGCCAAATCCGGCGAAAATTTCACTTTTCCTTGAAGAATCGGGTCTTCCTTACCAGTTGAAACCTGTCGACACCAGCAAAGGAGAGCAGCACGCGCCTGAGTTTCGTTTGATCAACCCGAACGGCAAGGTTCCAGCGATAGTTGATAGTGATGGCTGCGCCGGAACGAAGACGGTTGTCTTTGACTCCACTGCCATCTTGATTTATCTGGCAGAGAAAACCGGCCAATTCGGGGGCGCGGCGAAAGATCGCGCGCAGCTTCTATCGTGGCTAATGTTCATCGCAAGCGGACTTGGGCCGTTTTCGGGACAGGCGGTGCATTTCCAATACGCGGCACCTGAGGGGCTTGACTATGCAGTAAACCGTTACCGCCGGGAAGCAGATAGGCACTATCAAGTGCTCAATGATCACTTGAAAGGGCGACGTTACGTCGTAGGTGATAGCTATAGTATCGCTGACATTTCAGCTTGGGGCTGGATCGATCGCGCTCCTCGAGTGTTTAAGGGCAGCGACGACGCGTTGAGCGCTTACCCAGATTTGCAGCGTTGGTTTGCGGAAGTTGATGCTCGGCCTGCCGTCCAACGCGCGAGAGCCGTCAACAAAACCCATGCCTTCAAAGCTGTGAACGACGAGGAGACGAAGCGCTCACTATTTCCTTCAAACTATCCGAAGTACAAACAAATGGAGACTTGAAGCATGGCACGTCCGCGCGAATTCGATGAAGAGGCAGCGCTCGATGCTGCAACGGCACAGTTTTGGTCGCGTGGATACGAGAGTACGTCGGTGCGGGAGCTTGCGGCTTCTATGGGACTAACCTCGGCGAGCCTCTACAATGCCTTCGGAGACAAACGTGCGCTCTTCGAGCAAGTTCTTGAACGGTATGTGGAGCACGGGTTCCGCGATCGTGCAAAGCGCTTTGAGAAGAACTTGGCTCCGCGTGACGCCATCGTCGCCTTCTTTGAAGAGATCATCCGACTCTCGGTCATCGACTCGCACCGCAAGGGATGCCTGATCGTGAACTCGACATTGGAGCTGGCGCCGCGTGACGAGCACTTCCACGGGATATTGGATGGCGTCTTGAAGGAGATAGAGGCGTTCTTTATGCGTTGCGTGTCGGCCGGCCAAAGGCAAGGGGCGATACCGGCCACAGCGTCCGCCGCTGATCTCGCAAAAACCCTTCTTGCGTGACTGATGGGGCTACGTGTGCTGGCCCGGATCAACCCTCAGCGCAGGTTTTTGCAAGGAGCCGCGCAACCGGTTTTGGTGATGATCGGCGCCGTCTGAGGCACGAACGCTCGAGTATCCAGTTGGCGCTACCAGCGTAGTAGTCGCGGCTCAAATCCAGTACCAGTAAGAGCAGAAGTGAATATTCCAAGTGCATACCGAATTCCCCAGAAAACGGGACTGATTTCGGGGCAGTGCAAACAATACACTACGGTCGCGGGTGGAACTGGCAAGCAATCCAACGACAGCACCCCTAAGCGTAACCGAGAGGGTGCTAGGGACTTCACAGCCCAGAATACAGCAACAAATGCAGATACCGAAAGAGGGAGATGTCGAGAGGACACGATTTCCACGAGTGGCCCACTGCGGAAGATAATCCGGTGGATGGTCCGGCATTTGCAAGAACGACCGTGGCGCAACCCATACCGCGACGAAGGGCAGGCAGGTCAATGCTCACAGCGCGCCCCCGCGAGCCCTGGGTCGTCCAACGCGAATAATGAGTACCAGCGTCTCGCCCGAAATAGCGACCCGAAAGGCTAGCTTCGCCCAAAAAGTTTATGTTCGGACGGTGCTGTCCAAATCAGGCCTAAGTCCAAACGAAAAGGCCATCAAGATAAGTCGTCGGACTTCATCGAAGGCCCGAATGAGCGTAGAAAGCGCTTTTAGGCCAAGATGTACGCCAACTTTGACTGCCGACCCGGAGAGGCCTGCATGGTCGTCGAGCGGATCGTTCAAATATTCACATCGCGCGCGTGACCGAAAGAAGTCCATTAGCGTGTATCGGGCAATTGCGTGCAGCCATGCGATCATCGGTTCGTCGGTTCGTCGGTTCGTCGGTTCGTCGGTTCGTCGGTTCGAAAAATGGGGCGGGCATTGTGCACCGCGAGCAGAGTCTCTTGAACCAAGTCCTCGACGTCGTCTTGATAGTGAGTAACCCTCTTGTGTAGAAATCCGCGTAGGTGACGAGTGAACGCTCGCACAAAGTCGTGGTACGCCTCTCGATTTCCGTGAAGACCGCCGATGAACATTTATTTCAGACGGTTTTCGGCTTTTTGCAACATGTTTCGTATGCTGGCAAAACATTGAGTTGATGACGCGGACAAGGACATGACGCGTCAGTGCAACCTACGTTGGTGTTTTAGATCGAGCGTTGCAGAATACCTGAAGCTACTTCAAGCTGCAACAGTACTGTCGTCGTGCATCCGTGTCGAGGAGGATCACCTTTTGCGTACTTTTTAAAAAAGTGTTTTACAGGTTACGATTTCCGGGAAAATATCGCCGTATATGATGGGGCTGTCCACACAATGACCGGGTCTGGTTTCTTGTAAAGGTGATCGGTGTCCAAGGTCATGCGAGCGGCTTGCGGGACTGAGATGCGGTGACAACTCGGTTCGTATTGACGCCGGCATTAGAGCAGACAAGGCAGGTGTTGGACGAGAACGCATAGGCGTGGCTCTGTAGGGCTGATGGGAAGGAATCTGTCCAACCCGACGCCGGTCCCAGTGACGAACGTGACGAGGCAGACCAGAATTACCAACCGAACTGGAGAAATTTGATATGCCTAACGCAAGCGGGGAGCGACTGGTAGTGCAGTATCTCGACCTTTTCTGCCAAGTGGCCGCGAAGAGCGCGAAGGGCGAAGACGTATCGCGGCAGTCGTCGATCCTCTTGGAGAACGCAGCGAAGCAGTTGAGCGCCTGGCGGGGAGACCAAAGGATTGATGCAAAGAGTGAACTGATTCGTCGACTACGAATGCGGGCGGAACTGCTGTCGCGTTCCGCACCAGACCAATCGAAGGTGCTGATGGACGTGGCCGAGAAGTTGAGATCGAATCGGCAACTCTGAGCGGACTTAGCCCGACGAGTTTGAAAGTACCACTGCGATACCCGCTTTCTGAGGTTGACAGCGCTTTCGGCAGCTGGACTAGGTCACGTCGGTCGTAAGGCGGTTGCTGTCCGCAGCCGTGACAATCACGTCAAGCGAGAGCGGTGTCCTTGCCACGAAGTGTTATGCGCAGACTTGAACTCCGGGAAGACATTGACTATCGACCTTCGGGTGGAATCGTTACGCAGTAACGGTCCTGCGTGGGAAATTGGAAAAGATTGGAATGTCGCGCCTAGAGCGGAACTGCTATCGCTAACACTAAGGCCACTCGCAACCGCCGTCTGGCTGCGCGGAAGGCCTGAGACTGGACCGCATACTCATCGGATATCTGGGTGGCGGACGTTGATGTGAACATCAAGACGCTCCCATCTACCAGAGAGCGAGGTTGGCTTTCTACAAGATAATGGTTTCTAAAGTCATTCTTCTTCGTGCCCTCGTTCCTTCTCGGCTTTTCGGGTTTCTGTTGTAGTTGCATCGGATGTCCTTTTAGACCTCTCTTCAGAGGCCTTCGCACCGTCGAGAGGGAACATCACACTCGCGCGTACGGAGTTCCGAAGGGACGCAACTAGGCCCAATCAATCCCGAGTCAGCCCAATGTGTCATCATGTCGCTTGCAAACTGTAATCATCCAAGTCGCTTCTAGCGCGCTGAGGCGGCTGCGCGCGTGTATCACTAACCCACAAAAGTCGATCTGCGTTCTATGGTAATTCGTTGTCAGATAACCAAAAATACGGCTACGCGTAAAAGTCATTCGCATGAGGCAAGCGTGTTTGATACTTTGCTGTCTCCGATGGTCGTATTGCCAGCAAAGACGCGAACGGATCTATGCGGCGTAATTTCAGGCTGGATAAGAGTAGTGTTTGAGACCGAACAGCGATCTAGTTGAGGCCTGCGATTGAGAGTCGAAGGCCTTTTTTTTCATCGTCGGGACCGAGGAGAATTTTCCGTTTGCGTTCTGCTCGCGGTCAGCGAGATACGGATGAGATAGTCGAATTTCGACTAGGTAAGAGAAACTGTTGTGTTTGACAACAATAGAATTGTTGCGAATATCCACCCTAATCACGGTTTTTGTTCTCGCCGTAGCCGGCTGGCTCTGGGAGATCCAGATTCGTACTTACAGGGTACTGAGGCGGGAACGCGTTGACGGCATTGAATCTCTTCCCGATGGTGCACAATTAGCAGACATATTGCGATATTTCATCGGCTACCCTGAAATTGACTGCGAGTTGTACGTGTAGCTGCCGGAGTGCGGCTCCGCGTTGTTTATTTTTTCTCTGTTGCACGATAGAATTCGCAGCCCTCCTTATGATCGTGTCTTTGATGCTCGGAAGGACCTCTTAGAGAAACGAAGAGATGCCGTGCTTACGGTCGATTTGAGTACCTTTGAAAGACATAAACAAGTTAGGTGTAACGAACGCGACCCCAAATCTTCGGAAGATGAAACGTACCCTATCCACGCTTTACCTTAAATTTTTGGTCTGTTCTGTTGCTGGATGCGGCATCAATGTGATGGCCAGTCCCGCTTCTGTTCCGGATCGGGTCATCGTGCTTGATTCTGCTGAGGCTGAGCTGTCACTCATCGATCAGTCGACTCATCACGTCATCGCGACGGAATCCACAGGAAAAGAACCCCACCATTTGACGATTTCGCCAGACGGCTCGTCTTTGATAGTGGCGAATTCGGTATCGAACAGCCTGATGCTCGTGGATCCGCACAGTGGACGTCAGCAACGTACAATTCCAAATGTTGAGGATCCTTATCAGCTTGGGTTCTCTCCTGATCGAAAGTGGTTCGTCACAGCAGCGCTGAGGTTGGATCGGGTCGATATATACCGTTATGATGGTGCCAACGTTATCCTCTCCAAACGGGTCCCGATTGCGAAGACGCCAAGTCACCTCACATTTTCGTCCGACAATCGAACTGTATTCGTGACGCTTCAGGACTCGGGTGAACTCGCAGCGATCGATCTCTTGACGCAAAGCATATTGTGGAAGATGAAGGTAGGAAGTGCGCCAGCGGGTCTCTGGATGACGCCAGGCGATAAATATTTGCTCGTCGGGATGACCGGGGAGGATAACGTGACTGTGGTCGACTGGCGCAAGCATGCGGTTGTGGAGAAGATTCACACAGGCCGTGGTGCTCACAATTTCCGGAATTTGGACGATGGAAAGCATGTAGCCGTATCCAATCGTGTTGATAGCACGATAAGCATACTTGATTACACGTCGCTCACGAACACCGGGGATATCACTGGACTGTTACCGGGCCCGGACGATATGGAGTTGGCGGCCGATAAGCGCTTCCTCTGGGTAGGATTTCGATTTGCGCGTCACGTTGGGGTGATTGATTTGACGACCCGTAAGCTCGTCGACACCATCAAGGTGGGTCGGTCGCCACACGGCATCTTCTTTGCGAACCGAGCACCGGTGGTCCCGCCAAATCCGGATTGATCTCCGGCTTGCCATTGCTTGGCTCGTGTGTAACCTGTGTGGCGCTCAGCGGAGGAGGTGTTGGATCGCGGAGCGGGCACCTATGTGCTAACTGTGTGTGTGAGTCGTGACGTGATCGGCTCGATGATGTCGATGACCTCGGCGTATGAGTCAAGGTTAATGTTCGTAGTGCACTCTCTCAAACGAACGACTCCCAGCATTCGTTTGTACGGGGTGGGTTCGAATCTACCACGGGAGTGCAACAGGTCAAGCGGGAGTTGCGTGAACGTAAAGCGTAGGGAGAGAGCTGCGGCGATCTGAGCAGGCATCTTTGCCTCGCGCTGAGTACGCCGACCATAGTAGTAATCTGGGTGCATCGCTAGGGTCAACTCTTAATTTTAGGCGGAACGTGACCGCTGTGAATTGCAATGACGACACCGAAGAGAGCGAAATCATCTCGAGTATCACACCCTCGGACCAGAAAATCGTATCTGTTGCCGATGCCTCAATCAGAGGCGGACGCAATGATTCTTCAGGTTCGTCTAGGGTTTGAGACGGTCCGAAACGGCCGAGGTGCACACCGTGACGTACTGATGCTGGCTCAAACAATTCTGCTGACGAGTCTCCTGACCCGAAGTGGATTTGGCAACCTTGAACTGGCGTTTATCCGTCAGGTCGAGAGCGAACTTATGGAACTGCTGGAACGTGGCAAAGAAACGGGCAACTGGTTCGTAGCCGAGCCGTTGCTTCTTGACCTTTCGCTGATCGTGAACGAGCACGATCGACAGTTGAGAGAGGTTCGCTTTGGGGCGGTTTTTGATGCAACGGAGAGACTGGATCGGTTGGTCTCAGCTTGTCCGCAGAAGCTCTCGCTGCGATACGCTCGTGAGAGCTGAGCGGAGTACCCTTTTGCGCGAAAAAAAGATCCAACAGCGCAACTTGCTTAGTGTGACGTTCCCTTGATCGAAATGCCGGCGTGATCACTGTTTCCATCTTTGAAGTCCTTCCGCTCAGCGCAATGGAAACGCAAGTGACAACGTCGTGGTTGGTCAACTGCGATGCAGTTGAGGGAGAAGACTACGATCTTGACAATCTGACCGCCGTTTGGAAGGCGAGGAATGCACACGATCAAAGGCTCGTTGAGGCGAATCAGCAAGGCAGTAAGTCGAAGGGATATCGCCCGGGTCCTTATTCTCCTCTGGTTGAGCGTGGCGTGACGGGGTTATCGATTGGTATTTGGCCACGCTGAAAGAAGAGTTGAGTGCTGCGCCAAAGATCATTCCCTTGGGGCGCGTTCAAGTATGAGCGGTAGCGCTTTCACCGAAGCGACCTGCACCGGTACTGCGTCAGAAAGCTGGAATGTCAAAACATTCCAGTTCTCGCTCGCGCAGCCTCTCGATCACTTTCACTTTACTGCAGGTCGGTACGTGACGCTGGGACTCGAGATTGCTGGCGAGAAAGTGCACCACTGCTACACGGTATCGTCAGCGCCGCAATCCCAGAAGGAAGGGCAATTTGAGATCAAGGTTAAGCATTCGCCCGGTGGGACGGTTTCGTCCTGACTTCATGAAAACATGACGGCCGGTGGAGCACTGAAGGTATCGCGCCCCACTGGTGACTTTACCATTGTCAATGGCGAAAACAGAGCCGTTGTTTGTTGCTGGCGGGGTGGGCATTACCCCGCCTATTGCGATGGCCCGGGCAAATTCGGGTTTAAGGCATCAGTTCCGACATCGAGTTCCTTCAGTTTGCTCGAACGGACGAAGATAGCTTGTTTCGAGACGAGTTGCTCAAATCGGGAGTTTATCCGTTGGTACCACTCCTCACTTCACCACGTCTAAGGGAGAGAGCTTGCACTTCAGGAGTGGGCGACTGTGCAAGGAGGCCCTCGACCGCGCGGTGCCGGACTGGGCATCTATAGAGGTGTTTTGTTGCGGACCTGAGTCATTCATGGAGGCAATGCAACTTATTTTTCTAGCGTCAGGGGCACATCCTGAACGCTTCCATCAAGAGAGTTTTGAGCCGCCGGGGCAGGCCCCCGTGCATGTTCCTCCGTTCGTTGGTGTCGCGACGGTTCGTCTGTCGGAATCTGGATTGGACGTTAAATGCGATCTGGGCACGACGATCCTTGATGCAGTCCACTCGTTACTGAATGGACCAAGAATTCCCAACGCCTGCCGCGTGGGCGTTTGTGGAACCTGTAGGCTTAGGAAGCTGGACGGAGCGGTGGAATGAACCACATCGGCGGCATCACCGATGAAGAGACAGCAGAGGGCTTTGTGCTCACCTGCTGTTCCATTCCTTTGTCCGACGTAACCTTGGAATTCTGAGCGGCGGCCGCCGAGTTAGAGCGTTTTTTAATCAGATTGGCAACCGAGGTTGGACTCCGTGAGCACAGTTGCCATGTGCCAATCCGACCACTGCATTCGCAGCACATCCGAAGCCGGTGAGAGATTTTCGTTTTCGAGGCGGTGCATCATCTTCGAGACGAAAATAAGAGAAGATGTCCTAAGCTGTCAACCTGACATTGCTAGCTGACTTTCAACCTGATCGAATGAAGCTCGACACGCGCCTCGTGTGCGGCATCGATACAGATTCAGTGCGCCAGCACATCGCGCGCCGTCTGATCTCCAAGGGTAACAACTTTAGCGTTCGTGTCATCGCCGAGGGAATCGAAACGCGGCGAGCGCGATTTCTTCGCTGCGCACGGCATCACGCTCATGCAAGGATACTTTTCGCGATGCCTGGATTTCGATCAATACCTTAAGCAGCCGATCACTCGTTAGCGTAAGTGCGTCCCGGGTACCTGAAACGAAGCAATGCGTAGGTAGAGCGCAATTCGACATACCTCGGCTTTGCGGCTTCGACTCGGCAAGCGTGTCGTCGGAATGGCGGGCTCATAATCACAGGGTGTGAAGTTCGAACTTGAACTATCCGACGGTGGGGATGCGATCCGATGACCGTGATCTCCCTTTCTGTAGCAACCGACGTTTCGGGGTCCTCCGAGGCGGTTCGTGGACCTTTGAGTTGGCTTCTGAGACTAACAAGTGCCTTCGTAGGTCGCGCCATAACTAACCTGGGCAGACGCTCCCGAAATTACGTCCAGATAGTTGTTCGATGAGTGTACTGTTGGAATCTGGGCGGTACCCCAATTGCCGTCATAAGAGCAGTCTGCTCGTGGAGATGACCCAGTGTATTCCTCCAGCAACTGTCCAGATTGATCTCGGAGTGTTACGACCACTCCAAGGTGCGACCCCGTACGGTCATCGTGCGTGACGTTGTAGAACTGCCAAGTAGTAACGTATCTGGTGCTTAGTGTTCCGTTCGGAGCACGTTCCTCAATGATCGTCACAGTCATGTTGCGGATTTTTGAAGCAACTATTCCTCCTCCGTCTAGAACGTCCATCGGATCCCACGTGTAGACTTTTTGGCGGGACGATGAAGGCATGTCCTGCGCTGCAACGTGGGTTGGAGCGAGCAGATTCGAAAACAAAAGCATCGACACAATCCCCGAAATCAAGGCAACCGACATCTTACACATGTCCTGTCTCCTGTTCGTCGTGAGCCGTCCAGTGAGGTAACATCGGCGCAGTCACGCAATTTGGATTAAGTCTATGGTTCGCATGACTGATTTTCAAGAAACTAAAGGGTCGATTTTTCCGTTATCGCCCGGTTCTGACAGAATGCTGACAACGAAGCGAGGCGTTTCCATCTCTCTTAGTGGAAACCTAGTGCTTGGCTGGCATAGGTCGAACGCTGAACCCACGCCTTTCGTGTCGAGCACGTATGCCCGTCGGGATCTCCGACCTATTTGCTTGTTTGAAGGGCGGGGAGTGTCTATAACGTATGGTAACCGATCGACGATATGACGCATCGGGCGGAAATCACGGCCACATAAAGGAGATTCGGATGAAGCAAGAGCCAAAAAATGCTCCTGAGGAATCGGATGGAGGCGGCAGTTTCACGTGGCCGTGGCGCGTGACAATTACGTCAGCGAAGGCCTCTACGCAGACCGATCCGATAATCCCGTGGCCTTTAGCCGAGGAAGCTTTCCCGCCTTCGGTGAAGAACATTCCCGTCTTCTTACAAGATCTGATAGGTCGCCAATGCCGAATGCTGACGCCATCCTCTGTTGTTGCGGAAGAATTTCGGCACGATCGCGTCAACATTTTGGTGGATGACAGCGGAATAATTACCGACATTCGTTTCTTTTAGAAGAACGCCTTACAGAGCTTGCACAGGGGCCGGGACGCTGCATCGTTGATTATCATCTGACTAATGCCAGTGTCGGTGCATGAACCTAGTTGCGCGAGTCGCAGTTTGAAGCTTCCCAGTTCCCTCGCTTTGGGGACGGGCCTCGTCGTCTTAACGCGAACACGTTTGACGTTGTGACGCGGGCATTCTGCTACGCACCTCGCCCATCTCGGCCGAGCTTAACACTGAGGTGGCTTACTGCCCTCGGTGTCTGCCTCTTTTGCTGGGAATTCTAGCGGCTGAGTTATGCGCGCGAGGGCAAAGCTATTGGGTGGCCACTGATTGCACCATACAGACCGACCGCGACGTACGCAGCTGTTTCAGTACCTAAAATAATGAAGAGCAACGCGTCCTTGCGGCGGTTGGAGGCTTTCTTCCATGCCGTGACATCGATGCCAGACGGCGATGGATGTGGTTCTGGATGTGTGTGCCACTCGCCTAGGTAGTCGCCAGTCTGTTGGGTGTTGGCCCAGTAGCCAGTTGCCAGCCGTTGATGATGCCGTTCCGCTCGGAAAAAACTGAAACGGGACTGGCGGTCCTCTGGCTGCGGCGAAGTGGCATAAGTCACGTGAAGGTGCGGGCCACGTCGGAAGCCCAGCAGAATTCCACCCGTCTCTGGTGCGGACGGCAAGATTTGCCTGAACGGAGAAAGGAGCGCCCACACTTCTTCTTCGATAAGGATGTCTCCGCCCGGCAAGAGCGAGTTCGAAACTCTCAGTTCCCGGAACATGCGGGGCATTCCTTGATCCGACCCAGGTCTTGATTCTTCACTTTCCTTACATCCGCATTCTCGACGTAACGGGTTCTGAACCTGGGCGAGGGGTCTCCCTTCAACCAGTCAATAACGACATCTGTCGCCAACGTGGCGGCGTACATGGGTGAAGACACGGCGTACGGTGTGAAAGAGCGGCATCCCAAAAAGCGCGTATGAGCCGCGTGCTCCAGGACAGGGAATCGCTCTTCGAAGTAATTAGCCCCAAATGCCTGTCGCAGGCAACGATAACAGCCGAGCTTGTTACTCGCGTCGACCCAGAGCGCTTGCACACATTCACCGTTTCCGCGAATGCAAACGTACAGGACGGGACATAGACGGCTCTTGACATGATGAGCGTTCAACCGCTCATTCGCTGCTTCGCTACCGGTGCAGTCAATAACGAGGTCGGTCGAAAAGAATTCGTCGGTCAACGACGGCGCTTCTGGTAACGCCTCCGTGTTGACATACGGGAACTGACGGAGCAACTCCTGGCGCAATGCCACTGCCTTGTTTTGGTATAGAGACGTGAAGCCGAGCGCGTGGCGGCCGAGATTATCGGGCTCGAGGTCACCAAAATCGTAAAGCCGAAGCAGACCGCCTTCGCCCGTTCCTGCACCGAGTCTGACCAGCGCCGCTGCGACGTAGCCACCGATCGCACCACACCCAACTATTTTGATACGGCGACCAACAAGGCTCGGATATGCATGAAGATTGCGCGTATGGATGTACTCCGCGCTGATGTGATCAAGCTTCAAACGCGTGACCTTCTCAACGCCTCCTGCGCCATGCAGGAATTGTCGAAACTGTCTAGGTGCGTTGGCATAGCCGAGGCGGTGTCGCCTATCGAGAAGGAACTGCACACCGAGACCGCCGGCAGGCGTGAAAATCGCGATGACGCAGCCGCCGCGAGTCAGATAAGTCTTATCCGAGCCGAGTCGCTGCTGAATCCTGCTATACAGATCCTTGTCCCATTCCCTGACCCAATTGAAGAATTCGCGGATCGTACGGGGTAAGCCGGTCGGTGGGACGGCCGGCATTGCTGCCGTCTCAAACAGAAGACACGCAAGCGAACCTTTGACGAGTTCCTCAGCATCGATGTTAGCGGTTAATCGGCGTGCTGCAGAGACGTCTTTCGCTATGAGACCGCGCGCGAGCTGGCCGTCCTCTTTCAGGAAGAAATAGGACGCCTTGGGCGTTTCCTCCATGAGCACGTCGTCGACAAGTACCGGCCACGCTTCAGGCGACTGACCGAAGGTCCAATACGCCGCGAACTCGTTGGCGATGTCATCCTTCTGCGGCTTCCCGCTCAGCACATCGTCGAGCACTTTGATCGCTGCCTGGAGGCACTGTTCAACTGCAACATCAGGCCTGTACCGGTCGAGAATGACGGACTCGGGCATGAAATAACAGAGCCCTCCCGTTGCATCGACGTGAGCAATCAGTGCAGGAAGAGAAGCAGGGCGCTCGAGAAGCGTGATACGCGGGTATTGCGTGAAGTCCCAGTCTTCGATTTCCAGGTGAACGGCCACAGTTGCTTTCGCGCACTGTAGCTCGCCGCGAAAGGCTTTTACTCCCTTCCTTGCCTTATACGGCTTCAATCCGTACTCGCGCAGGATCATGTATGTCCGGCCCCGCGCGTCGATGTCGATGTGCTTCATCCGGCCTTGCTCGCACCCACCGCCGGCTTGCTGACTTTGGTAGCCGGAACACGCCGAATGTCGTCGTTGGAAGAATCGATCTCAATCCAGTCGGGTTCGTTCGGGACACGGCTGCCGAGGTGTGCTCTCAAGCCCGTGATAGCGTCGTAGCGACTCGAGTATTGAAGGTTGCGACCGCGCTCGACAGCACCAGCGAGAAGGCCGGCCCGAGCCGACGCTTCACGCCGTTGGTCGGCATTGAGCCGATTGAAGTCTTCCTTCCCTTCGTCGATTCCTGCTTCGTAGATATTCCCGGCCAGCGCAGCGACGAGCTGCTCGGCGGCGCGCTGCAGCGCGATGTCGTCACGGCCCGTGACGCCGTTGAATTCGCGGGCTACGGCGATCATGAGGGAGATGGACGTAGGCCCGCCGTTCCGCCAGTGGAAATCTCGCCACGCTTTGACGTATCGGCAAACCCGACGCAGTTGGCGAGCATGGTTTCCGGCTTCATTCAAGCGATCTTGAAACCATGTAGCGACGTCGTTCGGGTCAGAGTGTTTCCAAAGACCGTCGCGCGTAGCAAGCACGACGGCTTCCAACTCGTCCCATGTCTGGCGCTGGACCTCTACGCTGTCTGCCGTCGCGGACTCGAAGATCATCGTCTCGTACGCCTTGGCGAGGCGCACATTTTCGACGACTTTCGCAAACTCTTCGGCCGATGCTGCATAGAGCGGCACGTCCATGTGTGCCCAAGAGGCAACTTGGATACGACTGCAAGTGTCCTTGTCCGTGATGAGCTGCCAATCCTCGTTGTCGCAGAGGTCGGAGAGCAAGTGCTCAACGAGAACGAAATAGGCCTTCGCCATGCGCTCCGGCGGCCCGTTTTCCTTCCACACGTCGACCGGCAGGTACACGCCGAAATCCCAGTCCATCTCTTGCGGAGGCAAATGACACGCTTGCACGCACGTATCGTAATTCCAGGAGCCTTGCGTCCGAAAGCGCGGGGTCACTTTTGTCGACATGCCGAGCACCGTCGTCGTCGCATCTGCAATGCCCTCACGCAAATGATCGCGGACTTTGTTGCGGCAGGCTCGCAGGAATTCGCGTTGTTCGTCCGTCGGATTGATTTCCGAATAAAAGGTGCCGTCTTGGGCTTGAGCGTGCAGTAGTTTGTGGAGGTTGAGCATCAGGCGACTTCCGTAACGAGAGCGTGTGACCCATAGAAAAACACGGGTTGCGCGGGCGAGTGCTGCATGAACTGTGCGAACTGCTTCTTACCAAGAAGATGTTTTGCTTCTTCGGACGCAGAGCCGAGCAACACTTCTCTGGCAGCCGCATCAACTCGGTCAAGCGCGACCGAGCGGGCTCGCTCGTCGGTGAGTACGTCGTCCACGTGAAGATAGTTGTTCTCTGGCAGCAGATGGCCCAACATAAAGTTGGTCATGGATTCCTGCGCTGAGATACTGAGGCCGAACAGCCGCTGGGGCGTCGCTGCGGGCTTGACTCCGCCCCAATCGAGCAATCCGCCCTCGCGATTGCGGCTAGGGTCGACCGTGAATTTCGAAGACATCGTTCCGATCGACAGGAGACTGACGTCGGCGATGTCGCCGAGTCGACCGAAGAATTTCTGGGCCTCGTGAAGTCCCAGGAGTCCAGGCGCGTTGGCGAACAGCCCGCCGTCCACATATTGGCAATTGTCGAAGACGTAGCGCGGAAAGTAAGTCGGAGCCGCGCTGGTCGCCATTCCAACGTCAACAACGCGGTAACGATGATCGCGCTTGAACGTTTCGTGATGTGGTGTCTTGAACAAGACGGGTTGCCCGCGCGTGTAGTTGATTGCGGGGACGATGACCGGGTGCATGCAATCGCCAACGAGCCGCTCTCCAAAGAGGCTCTCTTGCTCAAGCAGGTTACGAAGGTGCTCACTGCTGTACTTTGCGCGAAGAAATCCTCCAAGGGTGAAGCGTGGACGGAAGATGTCCCTACCATGCTCGACAAAAAGTTCGACCATCTGCGCCGCTGGAATCTCGAGCGCGAGTGCGAGCGCGAGGATCCCGCCGATGGAGGTACCGGCGATCAGGTCGAAGCGCCGCGCGATAGGCATGCCGATTTCTCGTTCGATTTCCGCGAGAATCTTTGCCGTGAATAGACCTCGATATCCGCCTCCCGACAAGGCCAGAATTTGAAAAGGGCGACGGACTTCCACGCAGAGCTCCAGGATATATGCGGACAGGACGCATAATATCTGATGTTTCGTGAAGACACAAGATATAGGTAATTTTGCTTATCCACCACAATATATGGTGCTATTGATTTCATCTTTTCAATAGTATAGATATATCGTTGAGTTAGGACGTGTAGCGGAACGTACGCAAAACGTTCGTAGAGCATGATGGGAGTGTGCCTGAAAGGCGGCCGCAAACATTAGTGGGAAAACAGGTTCGTTGCCTCTGAGCGGTTGGGCCGGAGGGGCATCTGTGCGGTTTCGGACGCTTGTGTCGAATAAATGTGCTTGCACGAAGTGCCGACTGCTCTTCCGCGACGGCACCGAATATGAAACTCGTGAGACAAAAGATTATGTACTAGCCACGCTTGGGATTTTAAGCAGTGTGCGATCGGCCGTACCAATCGGATTGCCGCGTCTCGATCCGCGTAATCAACCGGGACTTCGGAGCAGGAGAGTTCGGCACGGCGGTAAATTGCACAAGCTGAAGCCACTAAAAACTGGAATGATGGGCCGGTGACAAGAAGGAAGCGTAACCCCGTTTTTACGTGGATCGGAGGATCGAGAATCTAGTTTCCTGCAGGCTTTTCTTCGATGCGACCGTCGAAATCAAGATTAACACTCGCATCTGGTATGTCCGTGACCGACGTGTCGGGAATCTTTCCGTCCGGCGGGACCCACCGGAAATCATAACGTTGCTTCGGTGGTATATTTTTTTTATCGAAGATTAGCAGTTCGTCTCCTGGTTCAATGCGCAAAGGAGAAGTGGCTCCCCTTTCAACAATGTACACAGGAACGAGCGATCTATTTCGGATGGTGACTGTGAATCTCGCTGAGAATCTCTTTAAACTGAATCCGCTGTCATTCCCCCGAGAATCAATCCAAGACCACCACTGGGTTTCCCATAAAGCCTCTTCTTTTGGCTGTAGCTTGATCGCGATGCGTCGTCTGAAGCCACTGTTAGTGAGGGTTACGCGCGTCTCCAAATAATTTCTGATGGCCCCGTTTTGATGTGTGATTTGCAGCTTGTCTACGACGGCCGCCGGTTCGCCGTCATCGCGTTTCATGTCGGGGACTATTTCGACTGTGATCTCTGAATCATAAGAGATATCTCCAAAAGCATTGCGGAGAAGATACTCATTGTGAAATTCGCCCCGATAGGCTGAACGCTGTTGGTCGTACTCCACAATTGTGATAGTGTGGGCTGCTAGCTCTGCATACACACAGTTTTCCTTCGCAACGCCCTCAAAAAAATTTAGAATTGGGGTAGCGGCGTCTTTATTCGCAAACATTCTGCGCACGCGCTGCTGTAGAACGTCGCCCGAGTCTCCAAAAAATTGCGCCAAGACTCCTGCTGCGCCAACGAAGCCGAAAAAAATCGCGTCCGAAGCGATATTGACAAAGAGAGAGTCAAAAAACACTCCCGGCTTTCCGGTGATAGAGTTCCAACGTAGAAGTAAAATCACGAAGCCTATGACGAGATACAGACCGAATCCAATCAGGATCGCCAGAAAAAAACGATTGACGGCTCGAAACATCCTAGCGACGCCTCGAAACATCCTAGTGACGGCTCGAAACATCCTAGTGCTCCGTTAGAGGAGCTGCAGCGCTTCCCGTTCAAGGGACGCGTCCGCATCTCGCACAATGGATGGCCGACGACAAAACGGTTCAAACATTCCCTGACAAAGCGGTGTCGTATCGCTTCCGCACGCGGATCTATATCCGCCGAAACTCAAGCATAGTACATCTCGGATGCGAAACAAACAGACGGATGACCCTCTCGCCTTCAATTATCGGTCGGGCCCAATACGCGCCCCAAACACATAAGTCCGGTGCAGCTATTTCCAACGCGTCTTCATCATTCGCGCCCACCTTGATCGTCAAGCCGTCGTTCTTTTGTCTGATGGTAATGACCGACCGCAGCTCTGAGCTGAAATAATCTCCAATCAAAGTCTGATATTGGATAGGAGAGCCCTGAACTAGCGCAAGTTTGGTCAATTCATATCCGTTGTAGAATTCAATCGTCTCCCTATTTGCATCGAAGCTCATTACATTTGGCGTGCCGACGACTGAGTACTCGGCATGGCCAATTGATCGAAGTTCAAATCCCTGCATCCACCCTAACCATAGACGGCCGTCGGGCAGACGCTGTATCGATCTTACATCTCGTCTTTCTTCGTCGGAATAAATTCCGGTAATCACGTTCGGTGGTAAAAGGGCGGATTCTTTCGTGCCGTGCCCAGAATGATTAGATTCTGTTCCAAATAAACCTTTGAAAACGTCAATGGCCGACGTTTCGAGTTCGGCAAATCCACTGTTGGCGGCAGCAAATATTCCGGATGGTTCATCTGCGCATCGTACCAATATTGCATTGAATCCGTAGTCGAAGCCTCCGTGCATTATGACGTCGCGACCGGCAATCGTTGTAATGATTTGTCCGAAGCCATATCTGGACAGTTGACCATCATCCAGATAGCCGGGTTCGAAATATCCTACGTTCCGCACGGCAGCGAAGAACTCGTTATGGACAGAGCATGCAAGCCATTTGCCCATGTCCTCCACTGACGTCCGGAGACATGTCGACCCTATTACCCCGTACTGTGGGTCGTACCTCCAATATGCGTTACCTGCAGACCGATACCCATAAACTCTATGCGGTATGACTTCGTGTGCATTGGCTACGAAGCCTGTACTCGTCATCCCTAGCGGTCGGAAAAGGAGATCGTCAGCTAAAGAAGTGAATTCGCGACCGGTGATCTGCTCGGCGATTAGTCCTAGCAGCGTGTATCCGCTGTTTGAATAAAGAAATCTGCTGCCCGGAATAAAGTTGAGTGCGGACTCATTTTCAAGCCATCCTTGCACGTCTCCGGTTGTTATCTGATCACCTTCACGCCTTCCTGCGAAATAGGCGAGGGCCCATTGATCTCGGATTCCGGACGTGTGGAATAATAGATGACGAAGGCGGACATCCTCAAGTGCAGGTGGCAGCCAAGGAAGATATTCGGTTGCGGGCGATTCCATATGGAGTTTCCGCTCCGCAATCAAAGAAGCCACTATAAAAGCCGTAAATTGCTTCGCCAGTGATGCAACGTGGAAGCGACTTTGTGGGGATATCGAGACGCACTGTTCAATATCCGCCAGACCGGCAGTGTGGTACACCACCTCGCCCTGCTTGCAGACCGATAAGGCTGCACCCGGAAATGGTCTCGTGCTGTCGGATGGTTGGAGCGACGCTAGAAATTCTTCAGGTTTCATTCGTTCGCGCCCTAAATTTCGGTTGCTTCATGACTTGGATTGTTGGAACAGTAGCGATACATCGTACTCTCTCATCAAAGTTACACGCGGTCAAAAGACCGCCGTGCGGACGTCCTCATAGGCCGTGGTCCCACTCATTCAAGGCTGACGGGCTCGGCCTTCCGTTCTGAGCACCGTGAAGCTTTTGGAAGCAAGCTCAGACAGTCCTGAGCCGCTTCCGTCGGCACATCTGTCCTCTTGTTAGGTCGCCATCGGCGCAAATGCGGCACTCATACCGTTCAGCAACACGCGCGCGGTGACACTGTGCCTGCCGTCTGATGGGTGCAAGCAACGAACGACGGACGGAGAGCCGAGCGGGGAGGCTGAGCTTCCGCTTTCGAGCCTATCTCGTAGCATGCCAAGCGGGCGGGGGCGCAAAGGTGTTGTCCCGTTTTCCTATCATGCAAAGTCGCCTGCTCGTGGGGAAGACGCTGTCGGCCTCCGGAAATCCGCGAGGGGCCGAACATCGATCTGCGGCGCTGCGCGTTCGGCGTTTGCGTTATCGCCCACCCGCCGAAAACGCCCCACGCACCTGTCGCGCTCGTCGCGTGTCGTCTCCATGCAGATAACGAGAGGTGGTGGAGATCGACGCGTGCCGAAGATTGTCGCGCACGCATACGAGGTCGACGCCGCGCTCGAGTGCGTGGGTTGCATGGCTATGCCTTAGCCAGTGTGGGCTGACCTGGCGGAGCGTTTCGGCCAACGGCGGGCGCTCGCCCTCAACCGATTCGGCAGCCAGCTCGAAAAATCGCCGCAAAATCTGCCGCAGTCGCGCGGTCGTGATGCCCGTCGTGTCGACGGTGCCCGGTTTTTCGATCAGGGCGCCGACGAGCTTTACGGCGCGCGGCCAGTGATCTCGTGTCACCGGCAAGCCGCGCTCAACGAGGTGCGTCTCCAGCGCGCGCCACGCCAGCGGCGGTAGAGCGACTTTCGCCTTCTTATTTCCCTTGCCCACCAGGCGTAGCCAACGATCACCGTGTTCATCCTCCTGGATGTCGCTGAGCTTCGCGTCGACCAGTTCCTGCGCCCGAAGGCCGGTCGCATACCCAAAATCGAGAATGAAGCGCAAGCGATGCGCAGCCGGACCGCTCCAGCCATAGACGCGCTCGAGTTGTTCGGCAAGGTGTCGCGCGTTCGCCCACTGGGACTGAGTCAGACAACGCCCGGTATCAAAAGGCTTGTTCTGGCCCGCGCCGCGCACGTTGACACCGGCAAAGGGATTGGCTAGGACGTAGTGCTGCTCGATCAGCCAGCGGAACAGCGCCCGCAGCACCGTTAGCGCATAGGAGATGGACGGGGCAGACAAGCCGTCGACGAAGGGGCGCCATTCGACCGATTCACGCGGGCGCGCCGGACCGACCCAGCGCTCGCGCGGCGTCGGGCGTCGCAGGAATGTGCGATACGCCACCGCGTCGTCGGTGGTCAGCGACGAGAGCGGCCGCTGCCGTTCCACGATGGCCCACAGCAGGAGCCGCTCGGCTTCTTTCCGATAGGCCCGCGCCGTGTTGGGCGCTTCGTGCAACTCAAGCCACGCGTGGACCGCCGCGTAATCGGTGTCGGCGTTGAGCAGGCAGGTCGCCGCTGACGCCCGGAAGCGACCCCGCGAACCATCCAGTGCCTCAGGGACGCTCAGCACTTCCCATGGCACCACGAGGCGGTGCGTCGGCTGGCTCACAAGCGCCCGCGCTTGCACAGTCAAGGCCGGGTGCGCTGCAAAGAACGCTTCCACTTCGCGTGCCCCGACCCGGCCAATCCCGGCGAGGGCGCGCCACCAGAGGCGGCGGCGCGGCACGCGCAGGGTCAAGTCGGCAAGGGTGCGCATGCCCGCAGCATGGAGCGCGTGCACCACACGCGGCGACAGCCAGTCCTTCACTGCATCAGCCACTTGAGGCTCGGGAAGCGATGCATGCCGCAACACGTCGAGGGCGCGCACCACGGCAGCGGCGCGGGCGCCGCGCTGCGCTGCCGGGTGGTCGAAGAGTTGCGCCAGTTGGGGTTGCTGGTACGACCGCGCGAAGGCGGCGAGTCGGTTGCGAATCCGGCCGAGCAGGGCGCGGGACGATTGACCGTCTGCCCGCACATGGCTGAGGTAGCGATGCACGGCGGCGCGCGCAGTCAACCCCTCGTACCAAGCGCGCACGGCAGCCAACGCGTCGAGGTCGGGGAACGCGGGGAAGGGCGCGCGGGCGGGCGGGGCGTCGGAATGGGACGGGGCGCGGCGACCGCGCCCGGACGGGGGCGGCGACGGTTTCACGCTTCCAGTTTAGGTCGTGCGTGGTGCGATATCGATAAGAACAGTTATCGAAATGGACTCGCCAAAGCAACCGCCCCTTTATATCTCGAGTACTGGTTTAGGAATTCGGCTTGCTCGACTAGATCACACGTATAGCTCGCGTTCGCCGGGCGTCCAGGACAAAGGTGCTGCGAACGAAGCGCGCACGCAGCGGGACCCGCTTCGGCAACTGAGCACGGTGTTTCCGCGCAAGGCCTTTCAGCAGCGCGGATGGTCGCCTGCTCCCATCATTGATTACCTGTCGTCCAGAATACACGACGATTGGCAGACTTCATGCGCCCTAAAGACTCGGACCGAACTGCCGATAACCAAGGAAACTCCCAACCAAATAGCAACCGATAGCCGAGGTATCGCATGTCGCAACTCGCGATCGAGGAAATGCCGACGCGTCCGAAGGTTCTCAAGTTTCGACAGAAGCCGGTGAAAGGACGGCGTCGAATACGTCGCTGTGCTTGAGCTTGAGGCCGATGATTTCGTTCCGCCACGGCTCGAGTGGGCAATGATCGATGTAGACGCGATCCCGTATCCGTTCCAGACATGTCACCTCCGAAAGGAAGACCACGTGAAGATTGGAGAGGCAGGAGACCAGGCGGCCGTTGCCAAGGCCGATACATTCTTTGAAGAAGGCTTCGTACTCGACCAGAAATATCTGATTTGCGGTGAACGATTCAGTGGTGGGATGGCGGTCGTATATCACGCGACTGGTGTGCTGGATTCCCGAGAGCACGCAGTCAAAATTCCGCTGACGGCTGCCGATAGCGAGCTATCCAGACTTTCGTTCCTTAGGGAGGAACGTGCGCTTTCAGATCTCTGTCACGCGAACATCATTCGTCTCCAGGATAGCGGCAGTCTTCTCAACGTACCGTTCCTAGTGCTTGAGTGGCTTGGTGGCGGTGACCTTAAAAGTTGGATTCAGGAGCACGGCCCAGCTAACTGGAGCGAGTTCTATGAAATTGTGGGTAGACCACTGTTGCGCGCATTGGTCTATGCGCATCAGCGACACTGGGCCCATCGTGATCTCAAGCCTCAAAATATCCTGCTCGATCAGGCTGGTGCACCAAAGATTGCAGACTTTGGAATCGCAAGGAATACGAATCAACCACAGCTTGGGCTGACCTTTTTTCAGACAGGATCGCCTCCTTACACCCCGCCGGAATCGGACGATGGTTATCGGTCCGACCGCAGGGATTTGTATTCATGGGCTGCAATTGCGATCTCTTGTCTTACGGGCAGCTTATTCTATAGCGCCGACGACATGCGGGTGGCGCTGGAAGCGCTTCGCGAATTTGCTGCTCCAAAGGAAATCCTGCGTAAGGCGTTGGCTCAATCTGCAAACGAGCGACACGAGACTGCATCACTCCTTATGGCAGAGCTCGACTCCCACTACGCGGCCGCAATCGCCAAGGCGCAGGCGCCAATAGGGGTACCCATCGTAATCGCATCCGCCTGCATTCAGACCCTCAGGGCCGAGTATGTCGCACTTGACGAAAATGAATCAATTGCCTACATCGTCGGAGACCTGAATAACGCCTGGTCTGCATTCGTCGACGAGCAAGCTGGTACGGTCCAGATATTTGGTGCGACTCTTCGAGCAAAGTGCAAGATTGCGGAATATTCACTCTCAGTCGAGAATCTCGTGATTCATACGCCCGACAGGGCGCGCGAGCTTCGAGAGCAAAATCCCACCGTAGCAGGAGTGACATTCCACGCGGGGAACATACGCGACTACGGCGCCGCTCGGGAAGCATTGCGGACTTTCTTGAGTCGACTCGAGGTCGTCGACAGCGTGCGCGCGCTGCAGGCCGAAGATAAAAGGCGATCCAAATGGTTTGATTGCTGGGGCGAATTTCTCCGGGAAAAGGAACGTCAGATCAAAGTCAAGCAAAGAGAATTCCTCGCTCGCCGCATTGACGATGATGGAGAGTTCCTGGTCGCTACGATCGAAGGCGACTTCGAACGTGAGGAACTCGGTCCCTCGCTCGTCATGCAGACTGCGGGTGGAAAGCCCGTCATTCTGACGGTCGTCGACGTCGAAGCTGATCAGGTCAGGCTGTTTCTCCGCTCTGGCAAGAGAGGGGATATTCGAACATCTAACGTGATTTTGCAGACGAATTTCGAGGCTGAGCGGAAATCTTTGCAGAAGCAGCGGGCGGCATTGGACGATATCAGAGCCGGAAGGGCGGTTAGTCCTGATATTGGGAGTGTGCTTTCTGAGCCGGAGACTGCGGCTCCTCCAGAACCTGCAGGCATGTGCTTTCCGAAGCACCTCAGTGCCGACAAGCGCCAGGTGCTCGACAAGGCAATGGAAGTCAGTAGCCTTCTTGTTGTGAACGGACCGCCGGGCACAGGAAAGACGACGTTGATTGCCGAGCTAATAAGTGCTTACCTGACCAGATATCCTGAACGACGAATCCTCCTGTCATCACAGACGCATGTTGCGCTCGATCACATTATCGCGAAACTCGACGACAAAGGACTGAGCGACCAGGTTGTTCGCATTATTTCGTTCGGCTCGGAGAACGCTCATAAGGTGAGCAAATCGGTAGAACCCTTGACACTCGAGCGAAAAGTTAAGGAATGGTGTCTGAAGGCGGAGGAGCGTTCAGAGCAATTCATCGAAATGTACGCGAAGAATAGGAGTATCAACGCGTTTGAGATCAAGACCGAGCTGCTTGGACGTGCCTACATGGAAACGCGCAAAGCACTTCGTCATTTGCAATCGACGCTGCAGAAGCTAAAGGACAAAAGTGTTCGTATAGACAGGGAAAGGCTGGAGAAGCTCGCGGCAGGTGAGCCTGCGGACCCGCATGAACTACTTACCCAAACCGAACAGACTCTCACTGAGGAGAGTGATCTACGAAGCAACATTGGTTCGCTTGAGGCTCGTCTAAGCAGACTGACTGTCAACCTTGACAGGCTCAACGGCTTGGGAGCCGTCTTTAAAGATGCTGCGGACGCAGATCTCGAAGGTCTGCTAGATGGACTGGTCGGAACGGGGGCAAGCAAGAAAGAATTGATGCCGCTGATGAAACTCCATCTGGACTGGTTGACCAGACTGGGGTCAGAACGATCGTTCCACGGAGCAGTGCTACGAGAAGCACGGATCGTCGCTGGAACGTGCATTGGTTTGGGAAGTACTCCGGCGTTTCAGCAAGATGAGTATGACCTCTGCATCGTCGACGAAGCATCAAAGGCAACCGCGACCGAAACCCTCGTCCCGATGTCTCGCAGCCGACGTACGATCCTCGTTGGCGACCCTAAGCAACTGCCTCCATTCATAGAATCGTTCGAGGACGAGAATGGTGAGCCTGTCTTTTCCGACGACGCAAGAAAAAGTCTTCTGCAGGTTTTGCTTTCTCAGCTTCCTAAGGAAAACGTCGAGGAGTTGTTCGAACAGCGCCGGATGTGCAGCACTATCGGGCACCTAGTAAGTCACGCGTTCTACGAGAACAAGCTTGAAAATGTCAGGGGAGACGATGAGAGAAACGAAGTTGTAGCCCGTATATATCCGACGCCAGTTGTATGGCTATCTACATCCAAGCTCTGGGCCCGTTCGGAAACGCCTGTGCCCGGAAATACATACGAAAACGGTACGGAAGGTCATGAAGTTATCGAGCAGTTGAAAGCAATTGCTCGCCATACCCGGAAGGCGAAAGAGCCGATAGAAGTGGCTGTCATCGCAGCCTATTCGGCACAGGTGGCGCTGTTACGTGACACAATTTCGCAACAGATCGGCCAACATGATGGGTTCACAGTCGAAGTGAATACGGTGGACGCATTCCAGGGTAGAGAGGCTGACATATGCCTTTACAGCGTTACGCGGTCGAACGATGAGGACAAGATCGGATTTCAGCGAGAGAAAGAGCGATTGAACGTCGCTTTGTCTCGAGCACGTGACGCTCTGGTAATCATTGGTGACGCAAAGTTTTGTCACAGCATCAAGGGCCAAAATCCTTTCCGTGAGGTGATCGACTACATCTACGCGAATCCCGACTTCTGTACGATGAGGAATCTATGAGAGACCACGCAGACATCGCGCGAAGGCTCGAATCGCTCGTCGGTGATACGCTGGTTGACTATTTCACAGTGTATTTGCCGGTCCAGCTATTGATGGTGGACATCATCGGCCTCGAGCGCCGCACTGTTCCCGCTCCGACGGAATTTTGTCTACGCGCCATCGAGGCCGGGTTGTGCGAGGGCAGTGACATACTCGGTTTTCTCGGGTTAGACGCCGACTATGGCGATCGCCTTCTCGCGGGCATGCGCGACGGCGACTACATCGACAAGGACGGTTTCGGGAAATACCGGTTGATGCGCCGAGGCAAAGAGTTGCTGAAACAGGGCGGCGAGGCTAGTCCTGCCGATCGACGAATGCAGGTGCTGTGGGACCCAATTCAGCGGGTGATTCTCGACAGAACGCTCGTCTACGCGAAGCAGCGCACAGACCCGGACGGGATAATCGCGCCAATTCCGAACGCGTTCGCGCAACCATCTCCAGATGACCTTGAGGTGGGAGAGATGAACAAGCTTCGTGGTGGCAATGCCGGCGGAGTCGAATCGGGATCCGCTACTTTCGATGTGCTTCGGGTGACCGGTGTTCAGAAGTCGTTTGGGCGGTACAGGCCGTGTCTAGCTCTGGTGTTTTCAAACGCTGACGGGGATCTGTCATTGCGATTGGCCATCAATGGCTCGATTGACAACGAGTTGACAGCGACTTGCGCCAAGCTTGGCCTACCGAAGCTCATCGGCGTTGATCGGAAAATCGGTTCGCGGCCCGGTGTCCAGGCGGTGAGGAAGCGCCAACAGGACTTGCAGTGCGGTGAGGCTGGCAGCAAGAACGTCGCCCAACTCGTCAAGCGTCGCAGTATGCTTCGCTTCAAGCTCCAGACATTCGAAAAACGTCTGAGCGAAGAGCACGTCGAGTCGCTCGACGCAAAAAAGGCCGAGTGCCAGAAGGAATTGGACGACGTCAGTTCTCAATTGGAACGCTTGTCAGTGGTTCCAGTCCGCTGTCACGAAGTCGACCACTATCTAGTCGAAGCGTTAAAGGATGCTAAATCTGCGGTCACCATCACGACGACAAATCCGTCAGCAATCAAGGTTGATGGAGAGATTCTCGGATACCTTCGCTCGTGCCTTATGAAAGGCGTCAGGGTTACGCTGTGCATATCGGACCGATTTGGAGATAATGATGCCACGCTGGCCACGCTGGACAAGCTCTCGCGTAATGGGACATTGTTGGTTCATTTTCTGCAGAATGATCAGCGCTCCGTCTTTGAAATTGAATGGGACGGAAAGCACCTTCTTTTTTCCAACGAACCACCGCTAGGAAACCGGCGTCGCCCGACCTCTCCCCGCGAGTTTGCGGGATATTTTGTTACGGACGAACGGGCGGTTTCACACTATCGGGACAGCTTCCTCACTTTCCGGCCGGAGGATTTTCTGGTCAGGTTACGAGCGGCGGTCGGGAACAATCGCGCGATGCAAAAGCAACGACGTCGCGGCCAGGCTGGCGAGCCAGTCAGGCGCGCGTTGGCGAAGTGACCGTTTCAAAGAAGCGAGCAACTACCGCATCGTTGGGAGACACTTGTCGGCAAGTCCAAACAACCTACCGCTACTGCGCTACATCTTTACCGTCAGTGTGAGTTCGCTGATGCATGCAGTTGCAGTCCTGCCGCGCGACGCCGCTAACGTCAGCATTCCGCCAAGTTGCTGACGATGAATGAGCCGTGGAATTCTTCGGCGTCAGGCGGCGCGGGCGGCCTTGGCTCAGATGCCAATAGCTGCCGGCAGGGGGAGCGGGCTGCCGGTGTTGCCATGCCAATAGCCAGTCATGTCCGCGTCGAGCTGCTACTCGCGATGGGTGCGGGATGAGTTGGGAAACTCTCGATTTGAGGAGCGGTTAGGTTCGATCCTCTGGGGGATCGAACAAAAATTGCGCCCCCGGAGTTCGGAGACAGTGCCGTTCGCGCATCCCTTCACTCGTCGTGGGGCCGACAAATCCTTTTGGAGGCCAACGTCAGTTGGTCGTCGCAACAGTCGGGCTTTCCATCAGCGCAATAAGAAAATCAGTGGAACCGGCGGCATCCGCCAAGATGCCCGCCTACTCGGCCAATTCAGCGGACTGTTCGGTTGAATCGTCTATCAATGTAAAGCGTTTGTCAGATCTGTTGAAAGTGTGCTGAAACAAAGTTAGCAACCCGGCGAGGCGATCATGCGAACGGAGAGTTCAACGCAACTCGGGCGCAGGTATTGTTTCATATTACTTATATCGTGCTTGATGGCAGGTTGCGCGCAGAACATGCCGTTGCATGATAGGACGGCGCCAGCATCACTTGATGGCATGAATTGGAAGTGTGTGGGGCTGTACGAAGAAGTCGATAGGATGGAACGGGATAGCACGATTCAGGAAGGGGCTGAGCGGGACGCCACGCTTAAGAAGATCGGCCAGTACATTCGAGACCGTAACGATGCTTCGTCGACGAAGGAACTGGGGACATGCTGGAGCAGTCCACGGGAATACCACGCTAACTACGATCTCCTTTTCACTGAATTTGATGATCTCGGTCTGGCCGCAGATATACGAGAGTGCCAGACTGAAAAGAGCCCCGGTAAAGATACGAATTCCGTAACAGCTCATGGAACCGAATGCCTCAAAACCTCGCAACTTGCGCAAGTATATGAAGTCCTCAAGCCATACGACTGTGGCAGTTTAAAGGCAAATGAAGTTTGTACGGCGACACCCGTCAACATTATTATCTTCACGCATGGGTGGCACGGTTCATCGCGACCGGATAGTTGGTACACAGTGGGTTTCAGAAGCTTCCTGGAGAGCATGGCGACACTCGAAGCTGAGAAGGCAAGGCGAGGTGATACGACCAAGCAGAGACGCGTGATCGGCATCGAAATCGCTTGGCGGGGTGACTCATTGCTTTTCCCAGACGTGCTTTCCGTTTGGGACAGAAAGCAGGCAGCAGAAACGATATCGCTTGGCGCCGTGCAGGGCATGATCTCGCGACTTCACGAGTTTTATCTGCGTAATACGTGCCATATAGATAACCGCAATCAGATGCCGGGTAATCTGAATCGTTGCGGCCATGCACGGATGCTGATGATTGGACACAGTTTCGGTGCGTTAATCGATTTCAGGTCTTTAGTAGGGAAGGTTGCGACCGGCCTGCGGCTCGACAATACCGCGCAGTTTGCGTATTCATTTGGGGATCTTGTTGTCCTTGTCAATCCGGCTTTTGAAGGCGTTCGATACGACCCGACGTTCACCGAAGCACATTGGCGCACGGTTTTTCCGCAAGCTTCTACGATGGGCAACGACGACTCGAAGCAGTCGCAATTACCAATCATCGTCACGTTACAAAGCAAAGGTGATACAGCAACCAAATTCTGGTTTGAGGCGTTTCGCCATGTTACGACCGTGTTCGACAATCCGCAGTCAGACGATGAGAAGATAGAAAACGTAGGCGCGGTCGGATGGGTAAAGCGGTTCGAGACGCATGAACTGGTTCAGGCAGCGAACGGCGACCCAACGGGAAGTAGCAAAAAGAGATCGCTGGCCGACAGGGTCGATTGCCGTGCGAAGAAGTGGGCGGTGGCACAGTTCGCCGCACTCAACCGCGACGACGTGTCCATCGGTGATGGGATGATGCTCAAATTCTCGGGTACCGGTGCAAACAAGTCGCCAGACAATGTTTTGAATCCGGGGAGCCGCATCGATGGATTTCCACTTTGGATGGTGAAGGTCGACTCAAGTCTCATGAAGGACCACAACGATATCTGGAGCTCCGGAATGACCGAGGCCATCCTTCAGCTCTACTGGACCTCTGTGCTGCAAGCGGACATCGTGGCCTCAGGATTTACGGGCGAAGAGGCACGAAAGCTCAAAATCCAGCAGCCGATCTGCTTGGTCGATGCGAAGCTATGAACCTTGGGTTCATCCTTTGAGCGATGCGTAACGAGAAGACCATGAAAGCTTGGAAAATGCACCTCGTGTGCGTCTTGAGCTTTGCAACGGCTACCGTCGGAAACGGAGCCGAACAACAACCGGTGCCGCCTTATCTCGTGGAAGTTGTACCCATTCATCTGCTGCAGAGCACGTTGAATGCGCGGGCGAAAACGGGTTGGCGAATGCGGTCGACCTCGCAGGTCGCCTGTCCGCCTAAGGCGCCGAGACGATATCCAGAGGCGCCGTGCATGATGATTATCATGGAGCGCGGCCCTTGAAACGACCGATGATCATGTCGTCAAGTCTATATCAGAGGTGCACAATCTCGAGAAACATACGGGTTCCTATGCTTTTCCTGATCTGCTTGCGGAAATGAACACGTATGAATGTCGGCGGGTGTCCGGGGCTCGGCTGACCTCCTTTTTCGAAGTCAGGCGTTTTTGATCATTGCGACCATTTGCGGTTCCCGAAGGAACGCTGCAAACGGACGGCTTTTGGACGCCGAAGCATTTGTGAGCGAAGCATTTGTCTTATGGTGGGATTGCCACCGCCGTTCGTTCGGTAAGCTTTCAATCAGTAAAAGTACGCAGCTAAGTTTATCGACCGGATCACCTATTCTTCACAACACCAAGGGTGCTGCGTTGAATCGGGTTCGCCTTGCGCGAAGCCATTTCGACGCGACAAAGCACAACAATTTCCGCTGCACAGGAGACTGCCATGCCGCGCAAGGGAAGACGGGCCTTTATGAAGATCGCCGTTGGAACTCCCTTTCTAGCGAGCGGAGGGACGCGAGCGGCGACGCCCGCAATGGCTTATCCCGATCAAAGAATGCAGAACTTGGGATTTTCTAGCTATAGATTCAGCGACGGTGCATATGAGCACTTGGTCTATGTCAAGGGCGCGGGCCCCGATGTCGTCGTATTGCACGAATTGCCAGGCTTCGACGACCACACTGTGAACTTCATTGACAGACTGTCAAAGGAGGGGTTTCGGATCCACGCACCGCACCTCTACGGCACGATGCTATGGACCGATACATTCGTCAACTTTGGTCAACTGTGCATCAGCAGGGAATTCGGCTACCTTAAAGCAAATCAATCCGCGCCTGTGTGTGACTGGCTGCGTGGTCTCGCGCGCTCAATCAGCGAAGAAAGCGCGAACGCGCGCATTGGTGTCATTGGAATGTGCCTTACTGGCGCGTTTGTTATTCCAATGATAATTGAACCGGGCGTACGGGCCGGCGTTATCTCGCAGCCAGCCATCCCGTTACCATTGAAATATGCGGCTTTTCGTAGGGGCGCGGGCGAATGGATGCAGCAGGTGAATGTGTCAGACGCAGATTTCAGCGCGGCGACGAAACGCTGTGCACGCGACAAGGTTCCTATTCTCGTGCAGCGGTTCAAGAACGACCAAATCAGTTTCCCGGATCGCAACTGGCGAATCAAGCAAGCGTTCGGTGACAACGCGGAGCTCTATGAGTACGAAAATCCGAGGTTGATGGAATCTCCTCGTGATTTTCCGCACGCTCTGTTGACCAAGGAGTACGACACTGCGACGTTCGAGGGTGGGAAGGAGTCTGAGAATTCGACGCGTGTAGCACTGGCGAGAGTCGTGCGCTTCCTCAAACAGAATCTTTTTGTTCCATCTACCTAACGTAAATTTTGCACCCGACAGCAGTAGGCAGCGCCCACTTGTTGGAGCACATGATGAGCATCCTGCATCGCGGAGCATGGGCTGTGGCTAACGGAGTGCGAACCTCGACTGTCCTTCAATTGAAGCGATGTGCGATCGCGCCTTTTGCGTTGGTGCTGCTTGGGGCATGCGGTGCGACACCGACTGTTATGCAGTCTGCCGAGAAAAACCTTCAGGTTGATGGTCCGAATGAGCAGAAGTTTCATTCTGTCCTCTATTTCCCCAAAGGCGAGGCGCTGCACTATCCCGGCGATATTGTTGCTCTTGAAAAGAGCCCACAGTCGATCATTGGCGGCCCTAGCGTGAACTTGAGTGGGGCGGCGGGGTTCCTCCATGCAGACGCGCAATATGTTATCGACGAACCTCCGCGAGGTCTAAGCGGTCGCACCGAGGACCGCATCAAGCATTTCCAGAAGAGCGATAGTAAAGCGATGTTCGTGTCGCACATCGTCCGCTACCGCGTTTACGCGCCTTCGAACGACAGCGCGTATCAGATGGTGGACCAATGCTTTGTGTACAACGCGTTTACAGCAAAAGGAGTTGTGGAGAACGCGGCAGACGGGAGGCTGACCCGACTGACAGGATGGCTACGCTGCACGGACAAAAGCAAAGGGGGCAACGGAACCAACGTGGCAGAGACGAGCGAGAATAGCTTAGCATCCGCAGCGAGCTTTCAGGCGCGTTCCATCGACACCTTATATGGCGACGGGCTCGCCGCACTCAAGCCACTCGAAAACCAACTCACACAAGACGTCCAGCGCGACGGATACACACACCTACTCGTTGTAGTTATGGGATGGAACACGTCGCAAGACGAGGCGATTAGAAATTTTAATGACATAGTGGGCAATATCGTCGAAGCGGCCTACCCACCGGATATCTCTCTGTCGGACGAACGCAAGAAGGATATACGCCGTCCTGGCAAGCCTTTACCGTTTCGGCCGCTCGTCATCGGTGTAACGTGGCCGTCGTTTTGGAGCAATCGGCTCTCAAACTTTTTGAGCTACAAGAACAAGGCGGGAGACGCTGATGAACTGGGCTTGTCGTGGCTGAACGTGTTGCTGAATAGAACGTTGCCGTGCGTACTAAAGAGTACGGCGAGACCAGACGGACAGATTCAACTTCGCACCGTCCTTATCGGGCACAGCTTTGGCGCTCGTGCCGCGACCCGTGCCCTTTTCAGTTCGCCAATGCTGGAGACAGGTACGACGAGCCTTGGTCCTCCGAAGTCGCCAATCGACCTCGCAATCGGTCTACAAGGCGCAGTAAGTATCAACCGCTTCGTGCCGACGCGAAGCGACGAAGGAGCACCCTATCGCGATTTTTCGAGAATGGTTGACACGACGGTCGTGCTCACGGCGTCAGAACACGACGCGGCGACGTCGCGACCGTTCTGGTACGACGCATCGGGTTCGATCGCCTCGTTCAGGACGGCGTGCAACGGGGAGAGCGCCGACTACGGGCAGCGCTTTTCATGCTAGAAGGCGACCGACGATTCAAACGTGCAAGCTCCTCTCAAAATCTGCGCCGCAGCAAACGACAAAGATTGCCCAAGCAGCCTCAAGGCGACCCAAAAGTCTGTCAGCTCGAAAGTAGTGTACATCGACACCTCGGCGGGCATTACGGAGTTCAACTCGCCGGGCTCTGGTGGCGGAGCCCACAGTGATATATACCGTTTGCCAATGGGTCGGCTCTTGTGGAGACTCATTTCCGACTACGCACCGCCGGAACCACGTATGCGCAAGGTGCCGTTAACCTGCGGGAACCCGGCATAGTCCGCGAGTCTGCGATCTTATCTCGTGTCAACTGCGAAGAGACGGCTGGTGGAGCTCACAGTTCATCAGGAAGATAGGCGAATGAGACGACCAATGCGAATCTTGATGGCCGCGTGGCTCCTGACATTCGCGTCTGCGCATGTTGAGGCGATTTCGCTCGCAAGCTTCGACGAGGAGCGCCTTGCCTCATACACTGAGACGCCTCCTCCTGGCACAATCACGGTGACTTGGCTGGGCACCACGACATTGCTGTTTGATGACGGTGTAAGTCAGGTTCTGGTCGATGCTTTCCTCTCGAGACCGTCGCTTGGCCAAGTTACGTTCGGACGTCTTCAGACTCTGAGTGGTTTAGTTGACAAAATCTTATGTGACGCACATGCCGATCGCCTTCGTGGAATCTTTGTTACGCATTCACACTATGATCATGCGCTCGACGTCGCTCATGTCGCATTGAAATCTGGGGCGTTGCTCTATGGTACGCATAGCACACTAAACCTCGCGAGGGGTGGTGGAGTAAAGGATGAACAACTTCGCCACTTCGTTCGATGGCGGAGCGAACCGGTCGGCGCTTTTGACGTAATGCCGATTCCGTCAAAGCATTCTCCGCCGCTTCCATTCGTGAACGATAATATCGGGGAAAGGATCCGCGAACCAATCCGACAACCACTTCGTCAAAGTGCTTATGTGGAAGGCGGAACCTACGACCTCCTCATCACACACGGTTCGCATCGCATCTTGGTGGTTGCATCTGGGAACTACGAAGAGGGTACTCTTCACGACGTGCGCGCCGACGTGGTTTTTCTGGCCATCGGCGGGATTGGTACGCGTAGCGTCGACTACCACACGCGGTTTTATGACAACACTGTTGGATGCGTGAGGCCAAGGCTCGTGATCCCGGTGCATTGGGACGATTTTTTTGAGCCACTTTCTGGCGAACTGCCCGCAATGCTTGGCGCAAATACTACGTTTCGGTACATACGCCAGCGACTGCAGGCCGATGGCATCGGTCTGGGCGTCATGCAGGGGCTCCAGAGAGTGAAACTGTTCGACGACGATTCGCTGCAGATGCCGCTGCGCGAGCCGTCACAGGCGTGTGACGACTACGACTAGCGCACAGGTCTGAGATTGTAGAGAGATGTAAGCGCTGAGGGAGCGCTTGACGCGTTCCGTGTCTTGGCCTATGACCTGTAAACCGGTGGTGAAGCGAGCTAAGCTGGTGATTTCCATACAGAGAGTGGCGCCTAGCCGGAGCGTGAGCCAAGAAGCAGTATCAGGTCGACGTGACTCGATCGAGGCGACTATCGCACGGTCAATCGACAATAACGAAGCGCATTTTGCGTGTGTGAGGCGCGGCGGATCATTGTGCTGATACGGTCCGACAGCCGGACGAAGGAGCGTTTGCAGGGGCAGCGTTGGATCGATTGGAATATTGCAGTCTTGCTGACGCCACGTAGCAGACGGGAATGCGTTGCGGCAGGCCCTTGACCCGCCGATGCATCGAGGGCTGCGGTAGTCAAGCGGCAATGCCGGAAAACGATTCGGAGGCAATCAATGTCGACTCCCTTTGTGTCTGAAGGAAACAATCCACAAGCGCTCTTTACCTTGAAACTGCATCGCGGTGAAAGCATGGTTCTTATTGCCATGAACTGGCGAAACGGGGAACCGCCGAACAACTTCGTCGGCTGGTTTATTTCTTACCGAGAACCCGGCAGAAGTAACTATGTGGCGCTGAAAAATCGACTCGGATTTGAATATGAGGATGACCAGCCGAGCGACCATTTCGTCTCAACCGAATTGGCGCCTATTCAGAAATTCAGATGGGTTCACTTTCCTTTCCATGCGGAGAATGCCGGTACCTTTGATTATCGAGTCGTGCCAGTTTGGATGGACCCAGACGACAAGCTCAGTTACGGCGTGGCGCAAGAGGCTGGGATTGATCTTGGAATCGACACCTACGAGAATGAACTCAACGTCGCTTTCACGCGTGGTTTCGTGTCGTCACAGGCATTCGTCGAGCGATATTTGAAGGACCACCACACCATTGACGAGCTAATTCCGGACGACCCGGACCAGGGCCTGTCATTCAAGCCTACGCATCCGGACGCAAATCGAGCCCTGGCGTGGATGGGGTTCGAGGCCAGAGAGGCTATTTTGGAATTGCTCGAAGAAGCGGTCGACGATATTACCGCCAAGGTTGACGCAATCGCGTACGACTTCAACGTTCCTGAAATACTGGAGAAATTCGAGGCGTTAGGGACGCGCTTGCGCATCATCATTGACGACAGCAAGAGCACGACGGGCGGCCACGACCGCATAGATTCACCGGAGTCACAGGCCGCTGCCAGGCTGCAAGCGGCAGGCGCGGAAGTGAAGCGGCAACATATGGGGAACTTGCAACACAACAAAACCATAGTTGTCAGAGGGCGGTCACCTAAGGTCCTGTGCGGCTCGACCAATTTTAGTTGGCGAGGACTGTACGTGCAGGCAAACAATGCCATCGTCGCACGGGGCGCACTGGCGGCGGAGGTGTTCGAGGAGGCCTTCGAATCGTATTGGAGCGGATCTTCCGCGAGCACCTTCAGAAAGTCGCCGTCAGCGTCGAATCCTTGGAAACCTTTGGGTCTGCCGAATGTCAGCGCGGCGGCCACCTTTTCGCCGCACGGTGCGGACAGCGAAGTACTCGACACACTTGCTGCCTATGTTTCCCGACATACGACGTCCAATGTGCTATTCGCGCTTGCTTTCCTGTATGAGGCCAAGGGTAGTCTGCGCGATGCCATCACGAACCTTGAAGGAAGGAACGACGTTTTTGTCTACGGGATGTCTGACAGAAAGCTGGGTGGTCTGGATATGCAGATGGCGAATGGTCATATGGTCGTAGTTCAACCCGATTATCTCGTCAGCCACGACACTCCACTACCGTTCCAAGCCGAGCCGAGCAGCCTCAGTTCTAACAATGCTGGTACCCGCCTCCATCACAAGTTCATTGTTACGGACTTTAATACACCGAATGCGCGCGTATACGCTGGATCGTTCAATTTTTCACCGACTGCCGACAAGTCCAATGGCGAGAATCTCCTAGTCTTTGAGGACCAGCGGATCGCTACAGCCTACATGGTCGAAGCGATACGCCTCTTCGATCACTACGAGTGGCGTGTAGCTCGCCACAATGCAAAGGCTGATGGGAAGCCACTGGTACTGCGTAAGGCACCTCGCCACCCCGGGGAGGTGCCGTGGTGGCAGGAAGATTGGACGGATAGACGCAAGGAGTCCGACCGCTTGCTGTTCTCGTGAGAAAACCGTATAGGGTTTTGCGAAATGATGTTTGTAAGCGTCACCGGCACATATTGCGGGAAGCAGAATTCAGCTATCAACTGAAGGACAAGAGAAAGGCGGGATAGAGGAGCGCGCGCAACCACGAAAGTTGCAACGTGATATTGGATCCAGGTGTGTTGGATTTATTGCGGCGGGTCAGGTTTTAATCGGCGCTTACTTCAAGGGTAGGCGCCGAGTGGCGCGCAGGCGGTGTGAGTGCATTCTCAACGACGCTTTTGAACAGCGCGCTAGGACGGACTCAGACAGGCGCGCTCGGTTGAACGGATCGTTGCGGCGCCTACGTAGGCGGGACCAGGCACGTCGGCATGGTGCGGTCAGCCGAAAATGTTGCATGTTCCATGAACGTGCTGATGGAGGGTGAGAGGCGATTTACTCGGCAGTTCCCGAGTGTCGAGCTCTAGAACGCAATGGTGTTCCTACAATTGCAGAATCATCGCTTTCGACGTCGTACGGGCAGATCTTTGAGTTCTTTCTCGTACAGAGAAGCCTTCTCGGAGACCGAAATCATGCTATCGAGACCCAGCTTTTGCCTCATTTTCATCTCTCTCTTAAAGGCGGTCACCGCGTCCAGTGGAATTCGATGTTGACCGTCTTTCGCCACTCGTGTGCCGGCCAGACTTCCCTCGGCGATGAGAGTCTCAACAAAGTTTCGCGACACATGAAGCATCTTAGCAACCTCGTCGCTCTTAAGTTCTTTAGAACTCACAAGTCTTCTCCGTCGTTCCGCAACATACGTCACAAGTCGAATACGGACACGTGACCACTGTTGAGCGAGATCAGCAGTTGTCCCCTTAGCATGGAACCCTCCAATCCAGAGGAAGCGATCATCGCTTTGCCTGCGCGTCCGTTGTGTCGTTGTGTCGGCCCTTCGTTGGGACGTTCTAGGCCGGTATCTTGATCAATTAAATTCACTTCGTCCGAATAGCTCGAAGGTGACGTTTCGGACCGACTCCGAGTCTATCTCATTGATGTCCATCCACGCACACCAGGTATATGCAGCGTTCAGGTCAAATCCAGGTTCGCCAACGAGGACATACCTGCGCCCTGTTTTTGTAACTCCTCGCCGAGATGTGACGTCGAGCTCTACGACTGCCGAGCTGACCCGACCCCGGCTTCCGGACATTGCGCCGACGAAGTGGCGTTGCCCGTCGTTCGTTTCGAACACGCTCCACCTGAGCAACTCTATTTCGGGCTCTTCGGAGACTGGGCGAGTTTTCCAAAGCGGCAATTCGGCAGCCTCCTATCAGCGACCCGTTGGTGCATGCGGATGTTTTGAGCCGGTCGGGCAACACGGCAGCACTATGAGTTCGTCAGTCGTGCGTGATTTCACACGCAACAAACCCACTATAGTCCATTTCTCGACCCAAACAAGGTTTTGATTTATCTGACGATTCGAGACACGCTCAGCGTGATTTGGATTAACGGACTGCGCTCTGGAGGAGCAGTAGCATCAACGCATCGACCCTCCTCCATTTGACCCTTTAATTTTACGTCGGAAATTGGGACTCGATCACTCGGCGTCGGCGGGAGGGTTCAGCACTTAACGTCCGGCCGGACATCCATGTGAGATCAGTAGAGGCGTGGAGCCCCAAGGCTGGGGGCCGGAGAGTACGGGGTCCGTTACGCCGGAAATTCCGCTTTCATCGACTGCTTGTGGAGAGAATGAGCAGCGGATTGCAGCGAGCTGAATTTTTCCTTCGACGAAACGGGCGTCTCGTCAGCACCGGCTGCCCTCATCAGACTTTCGAGATTCGAGTCCTTGCGAACCAAAGCTGCCTGCATCGCGGGTGAGGCGACTGGGTAAGTTTCGCTTAAATGATTTCTCATTCCTCGATTTTCTTAGTAGATCGCGTGCGATTTCACACGATATTTGTCGGTGGTGACAAGCGACATGGCTCTCCGCTGTTGCGAACATCCTGGGAATTTTAGCTATGCGGCAAATCCACCGATCGTCAGGCCTAGAGGCTCGCGACGGCGGAGTATCTGCTCATTCTGAGCAGATTCTGTCCAGTTGGAGCAGATACTTGCAGGTATTTGTAGCAACGCGCCGAACGAGAGGTGCAGGCTTTGTTTCAGCCATTCGCCCACTGCGATAAGATATGTAAGGTATTTGTTATATTATTCGCCGTGATACAACGTGAAAAAACAGCGATAGCAAATACGTCGCTCGGTGATCGCGTCGCCGCAGTTCGGTCTTCGGGTCGCAAAGGCTTTCGTTTGATGGCACGGGTCCTCAGTGGTTGGCGGTTGCTTCTCGAGCGACCGGCGTCATCTCGAAGCTACGTCCATTCGGAGCCTTGTCCGTCTGTACACCCACTTAAAATGGGATGGAGTCCTCCCAGGGTCCGTCATATCGCGGCGGAATTGGTTTCGGGCCAGGACCTAAAGGCATGGGGAAGATGTCAGTTACAAGGGCTCCGCTTGGGTACTGAGACGGCCAGAAATTCTGGCTCATTTCAGCTCGAGCTTGCTCGAGGTCTCTAAATCCGAATGCGATGGGACTCCATTGATACTCGACAAGCAACATGTCGCCGTCTAGCACATATATAGCGGGCAAGAATTTTCGAAAGAGCGTAAGGGTGCTCTCGTGCTTTAGCAGTGGAATTGCACATCCTTGTCCAGACAAGCGCAGGCAGAGTTCGATTTGGCCGGAGGTTGTCTTGAGCCGGTCGAGTGATGCTGCCAACGGTTTTCGAATCAGCGAAGATGCCTTAGTACCTGGTAACGGATTTATGACAAGGGCATATTTTTCGTGCGTGCGCCAGCCGAGTTTTCGTGGAAACTGTTCTCTGTGCAGTAGAAAGGCGACTCCCTGGTCTGCCTGCTTCACCTGAGGGAGGTCGCACCACGCCCAATCATCGAGGCCGAGGTACGAATGAAGGAAATAGTTATTGTTGTCGTGGTGGCGAGCATGACCTTCGCCAGCGAAGCGGTCAACGAGTAGAGCGACCACCGAAGGAAGGCTTTCGCGGTTTCTAATCTTTCCTTTTTGAACTTGCTCCAACAGCCCCGGGAAGAATCGTTCCCAATCGAAATGCATGCATTCTCCCTGAGTGTAATCAAGGGTATCGCCAAGGAACGAGTCGGCGATACAGCCTGCTGCGGATAACCGGCAGCAGTATGCTTTGAGGTTGCGCGTGAATTCGACGTAGGAGCCATCAGCCTCGAGAGCATCGATGAGTTCGGGACAGTCGTCTGCCAACCAGCTTTCAATCACACGCGAGTCGAGATTGGCGTAAAAATGCGGACCACATTCATACAGGTCAATCAACTTTCCGGCGTAGTCCATTGCTTGCTGTAATAGCGGGTCTTCTGAATTTTTCCGCATATTGTTAGGCAGACAGCGAAGGTCAGGGTCAGTGGGTTCGAGATGGGGAAAGTTGTAGCTGAACGGACGGTCGAATTTCATCGTAGATGGATAAGTGATGTGACAGACAGTATGGCTGTGTGTTTTATCCACCGTTCTTGATGCACCTCGTGCGTCAAGATTCTGAGACATTCCAGAGCCGAGCCAGGCCGACCGATGGGCTACATATTGGCGATGCAACGGCGTTGCTCACACTCCCTGGGGCGAGTACTAGCGAACACACGATCGACAATGAGAGAGGTTTCGTTTCCCGTTGTGATTGACGCTGCGGAACGACTCGAACGGCCTTCGTCTCCGCGCCGAGCAGAGTGCCGTTGTCTCAGGTGAAACCCGTCAACTAGCTCGTCGACAGGTCATGGCGCTTCATGTCGTCGATGGAGACACGTCGAAAGGATTTAAGCGAGCCGGCCGAGTCCGAGATGGAAGTTGTCTTCGCTCGGACGATGATTGTGCCGTCGCTGCTCGCTTTCATGAATATCGTGCGGCGCCTTCTGGCGTAATTAGGTTCGGGCGGGCCATCCAGTCGGTCCGGAAAGCATATAGCAGCTTCTGTCGCGTCATACGCGAACCGATTCTTTTCCCGAGCGACGCGCTTCGATCCTTCGGCTGGCCGGGGGAGATTTCGTCATTAGGCGGAAGGCTAAAAACGCTGGCTATTCAAATCACATTCACCTTAGGTAAAAATCATGCAAATCGTGAAAGGCATCTCCGTCGAGAGGGCTCCGAGCTTTCATGCCCCCTTCGAACAAGCATTTCTTTATGTGGTCGAGCTCCTTCAAGACATGGACGCCAGTTTGCAATTCGGAATCGTTCCCGCCGTCCCCGAGGTTCTTATCTGGATGCTTGAAAAGCAGCAGCCCGAGATGCTCGACAATCTGCGCACTGAAGCTCGGTTGTCTCGATTTGAGAAGCTCTTGACTCTTTACCACGACGTACGGATTCGGGCAGGACTAATTCAACGAGAACAGCACTGGGAAGCAGAGGCCGAGATGTGCTGCGAACTTGAGGACTGGGGCCACGTCGAACTCGAGCACATCGCGGAAGCGATTCAAAGCACGCTGCAGGTCGGTGACCCCGACACAGCGGCGTTCTTCGCCCAAGTTGTGGATAGTGCTCGCCACCGGCGTGAAACATCCCGGCAGGCGGAGGCCGAACTGGCGGGAGCCGATGCACCGGAGAACGGAATTGCGAAGCCATCTGAGCTCGTGCCGTGGATGGTTGGTGACACTGTTCAGGTGGGGATGAACACCGACTCTGCAAACGCTGGCGACGAAACCGACCCGGTAAATCTCGCGGAACATTACGCAAAGCAACTTCTCGTCGCCGGCGACAACGGACGATACCCCGACTATTGGACCTGCGCCTATGCCGAGGCGGTTGTTGCCTGGGTCGAAGAAGACATGCCGGGTGTCGCCGCTGAGCTCGTGGGGCAGGGCAGAGCTTCTGACCTACTCGATTCAGTTGGGCATTTTCTTGAGTCGATGCGTCAGGTCGAGCATCTTTGGGATGTGCTCAGTGCACCATTGAGGCGACATTTGTCAGAGACACGTGGTTCGGAAGCGGACGTCAGCCAGATGGTCGAGCACGTAGTGCGGGCCGAATCGACCGGACAATCTGAGGCTGACGTCATACGTCGCACAGCACTCGTTGTCGAAATGTTGTCACGAAGGTCCGCCGGTGCCAGCACCTCGCGTTCGCGACTGAGTGTCTTTGAAACTGAAACCATGTCGCGAAGCGACGACAGCCTGGGGTGGATGGCTAATGGCTCGACGTGTCGTATTGTAAAGACCAGCAGCCTGCCCGCCAATATTCGCGCTGCAACGAACGAAGCCTACTGCTTGCTAGTCGACATGGAGAGCCAGTCGCATCTGGACGCGGCAGAGCTTGCCAGTACACGCGAAGGAGGCGGCGTTGACGTGCATATCGTCGAGCGTTCGGACGGAAGTCGGACCAGCGTGATTGCAATCAACAAAAAGTTCTGGTGCGAATGGAACATCTTCATGGAAGTAATGCCTCGGTTTCGAACAAATATCCCGATTCTTTATTTGATGAAGAGTAAAAGTGTTCTTGTCGTCCGTCCGTTCTGTTTCTTCGCCGAGAATGCTAGAGTCCGCAATAAGGACCTGCGCCTGATTGAGACTTATCTTTTGAAGCACGATGCTGTCGGTGACTACTACCAAAGGAATGTCCTTGCAGAAACGAAAAAATTTCGACCCCTGATTTTCGATAAGTCTTGAAACACTTGGGATAGGCGCCCAGGCTGACAAGCAAGCACCAGGGAAGTGAGTGCTGAATGCAACTCTTCCGCTTCAGGACAGTCGTTGAGAGCAGCTTTGCACGTCCGGGCGACACTGCGTTACGATAAGCGAAAAGGCAAGAAGATAGGCATGGCCGGGTCAACTGTAACAGCAAAGGGGCAGTCCGCCATGCCTGCCGAGTTTAGGGCAGCGCGGCATCATTGTCGTTGCCGTTTAGTTGCGGCACCGGGGTATTCCTGAGGGTTTCGCTGCCTGCTCACATGAGCCGTCAACGCCGAGGCGGGCTTTCGAGCCCACAACGCGGGTACAGATGCGACAGCGTGGAAGCCGCCTCTATCTACGATGGAAACAGGCATCGCGCACAAAGTTGATTAAGTTTAGGCGACGTAAAAAGACGTTGCAGGCTTGTAGGGCCATAGTGGCTTAAGGCGTTTTTGCAGCAGTTTCGGAAGCAGATGAAGCGGCATCCGCCTTTCCAGCCCGCAGCTGTTTCACAAGGTCGAGAGTAAGGCCTTCAAGCTTTACTACCCTAGCGTCATTGCTCAGACGCAGTTCCTTTTCCCGGGCGTCGAGCGCCGTCTCACGCTCTTTGACTCTGTCTAGCTCCCCATTGGTGAGCGTGGCGGCGACGAAAAGAACCACGAGCGAAAGGATGAGGGGAAGAAAATATGGCAACCTCGTGCTAAGTTGGAAAACCTTTGCCCACCCAGACAATGGCCCTTGCGGGTCAGGCGGCTCTGATGCGGCCATGGCCGACGGAGAGAAATCCGCTCCGCTGACCATAGCCCTTTCTAAAGGCTGATTCAAATACGCACGCGTCGTGAGTGGAGTCCCTGTTGCATATGGAATAGTGTTTTGGAAAGCAACAGGCGCCATCATCTCAAGGAATGCGATTAGGATGTCGGGATTATTGCCAACGAACTTCAGTAAGCTTCCTAATCCAAAAATCGAGCAGCCGAGGATGAGACTGCCGTATTCTATGGACTCGATTTTAAAATCGAACATGACGGAGGGCGCTTTCTCGCCGTCGTGTGATCCTGACCACCAGTCTCGAGCTTGGCGTATAAGATTTGTTCCAAAATCACGCCGAAGCTGGTACTCGAGGAAAGCAAGCGTTTCGCTGTCGAACTGCGCGCCCGGTACATACGAAAACCAAAATTCGCGTCGCAGATCCGAAAGGGGCTGACTGAGCAGGGGTACCCGAAATTGGATAAAGAATGCGGGTTCGGAGGATAATAAGCGAAGTGCCGAACCGTGAGGCGCATCTCCGAAGATAGTGCCCGACGGCTCGGTGGGTGCGGCCTGTCCTTCACTTGGAGTCATATCGTTCTCCCCCTCGTGCTGAATGAAAGAGGCGTCGGACACGCGCACAGGATACTTCACTCTCGAGGCCAGAATGACGGAGATTTTGTATTGTGGAACGCGCTGTATTTATAAGACAATTTATTGCGTTGTTGCTCGGCGACAGTTTAGCGCGTAATAAACACAGCTTGCTCTGTTTGAGGGTGTCGTCCGCAATGGGCGCGCCGCGCCCTCGACCGTAGATTCACGGAACTGAACGTTTCAGGCCATGGTGAAAGCCCACCAGAGGCGGGAGATGCAAATGCCGTGAGGGACCGCAAATGTCCGTTTGACTCAGCGTCAATCTTGAGTGCTCGTCTGCCGATGCTACCCGTCGACGAGCTGCGGCGGTTCGACGGGCCTTTCTCCGGCGTCGCATGGTGATGCACCATCTGATAATCGAAGTTGAAAGGGCAACATGCGATACATTATTTTCTGCCTAGAGAGTAGACGGTCGGCCCGGAGCGCTCCCCGGCTCGGCACAGTAAAGCTGTTGAATCTCATTGAGGCAGTCAGGCTTGAATTTGTCGCTCTTCCAATCGGACATAGCCGTACGCTTGCAGGAATGCAGCTGTTTTCGGAGAGAAGACTCGGCGGCGAGTCCGCATCCGTGTTCTGAGGCCTGTGTCAAGATATGACCTTGCTCGACATCTACTGCAATTCGACGTTAGTCGGGACTCTGACGGAACAGGTCCAAGGTGCCGTCTTCACCTAGCCTAGGGCGCACTTCTTGGGCGGGCCTCGGCGCGCGCTAGGGTGTCGAACACTGCTCGTGCTAGTGCTTTGATGTCTTCGACGTCTTGGATCGTTACCTCGTGCCGCTCCGTTCCAGACGAGCCGGCTCGCTGGATAACTACGCCTGCGACTCCGTCCTTTATCAGGATGTTCAGCCGAGCCTCGTTCATTTCGACGCCATCGGCAGAATTTTCGCTGATGAAGGCAGTCGAAACGGTTAGCACCGGCGGATACGGTGGCGTTGGGGATTCGAAACCACCCACACAAATCGCAGCTTTGCAGCGTTTCCATAGCCGGACTCGCGGATCAATCTCCGTCACGGATCGGTAGACGGCCGGTTGTTCGATAGGTTCAACGGTGTGTTTGCCTGCATAGACCGTCACTGTCGTCCTGCTGTATTCGGAAGCAAATGCCCTGGCCATCTGGCGCAACTTGCGAAACCTGGAATCATCGTCGAGACACGATATCGGCGTGATACCTCCGAGGTTGCCTTGGCGCGACACGAGATAGTGATAGCGGGACATCGGCGGAGCTGGGAAGAGGATACGACATATCGCGTACAACTTCGTCAAGGGTAGCGTGGTATCTGCTAGCAAGGCAGGAAAATATAGTTTGTCTTCTACTTCAATTTGGAAGACGCTTCCGGAAGTCTTCATGCGAGCAAGGGCCTTCGCTCGGCGGCCGAGCCGCCGACGGAATTCCGGCTCGTCAATGAGTTCGCCCGACCGAATCATCACGCGTCTCGATTTGAGAGCTTGCCGCTCAATCATTTTTTCAAACGCATTCTTCGGCCCCATCGGCTCTCCCCATTCTGTCGTCCGATTGATGGTCGCTCTCGGAACGATCCAAGGCGCGGGTCTTGAGTTACGCCCATGCCACGTGCCTCACAAGTCGGTAGCCCTTGCGATCACGCTCACCGATTGATAACGCGTGAACATCCGTGCACCTGATTCGTCAGTCGGCGTTTGCTACTTCGCAGTTTTCAGCAGAGCGCTCGACTTTTGAGTCCGAAAGTCGACTTCGGGTAATCTCCAAGCTGAAACACGCGTCATGTTACGAATCGAGCGAATGCAATAATCCGGCTCATTGATGGTGATAACCCATTTATCTTCGAAGGGGTCAAGGAACCATTCCAGAACCTCCGGCGATTCTCTCAAGTCCATTTCATCTGGACGCGGCGCATGATCTCATCACAAGGATGTAGCATCGCGAGCACCACGATCTGCGGCATTACCGGTCAGCGTCAGACGCACTATGTCCACGTCGTGTTCTCGTCGAAAAGTTCGAACGTCACATCCTGGACAGATTTAGGTTCGTTCAGTTTCAGCCACGCGAACCACGTGTATGCAGCGTCCCAGTCAAAGCCGGGAGCACCGACAAGGATGTATTTTCGTCCTGTGTCGGTGGTTCCTGTTCGGGAAACGCAATCCAGTTCCACGATCGCCGAACTCACTCTGCCTCCAAGGAAGTCAGGCCTTGCACCGACAAAATATCGAGAGCCATCATCCGTCTGGAAGATTCTCCGTTTAATCAGGGTTATCTCAGGTTCTTCAGTGACCGGCTTAGTCCCCCAAATGGGCACGGTGCTGTCCCCCGCGAAGTAGTCGTCCTCGCTGCATGCGCGAATAGCAAGCGCGATGTGCCAAGAATCGCGCTGAGCAATGTGTTGCGTGTGGATCCACACGCAGTGAACTATAGTTCAACTTGCGTCGAAAGCAAGCCAGAGTTTTAGGTCGAGCGAGCAACGACTGTCGACGAGGTCACTCTTTGGCCGAGTTGCTTGCCGCTCGGAGGTCGACTCGATCTACGAACCGCTCAATCTCGGCGATCCACAGCACAGCGGAGCACTGGAGCAGAAGCGTCAAGGGATAAGTTCCGTCGGTGATTTGTTCTTCGAGTGCTCGAAGCGAAACATCTACACCGATCGTTTGTAGGCGGCGCGCGAGTTCGCCGTACGTCACGCCGGGTCGATTACTGATCTCCGCCTGTAACAGGAGTGCCGCTCGCATTTCCCAACTGCCCGTGTCTTGAAGCGGGTCTCGCCATTGCGGCGGGCACTCAGCGCCGATTACATCGAGCGTATGCAGGAAAAAGGAACAGCGCATTGCGCCGCGCTGTATCTTGCCCTCCACCGAACGCGCCGTCTCGATTGCCCCAGTGGCTTTCATTAGCGACGCTAGATCGGAATAGTTGAGGTCCTTCCGGGCAAGCACGGCTCGCATGACCCGAGATGCGAGCTTGCTCCAGCCCACAGCGCTAGCTTCGTTCACGAAGTTCCTTCCATAGCGGAATCGTTATCAACTGCGTGTGAATTCGCACGTAGGGTGTTGTCAATGGAGACAACGGACCACGCTCCAAATACCACTATGGTGACCTTTGCCCTTCAGGAGGCGTAGCTTAATTTTAACGCTCAGCAGATGTCGAGAATTGAAAAATAGGGCTCGAGAGATTATGCACTGTCCCTGCTGCCCCACGCCGTCGCGAAGTCGGCCGGTTTTGGGGAAAACTAGTGGCTCTCCGAACCGGTCGTGCTCTATCGGTTTCATCCATACACGATACAAGCGAAAAAAGCACCGCGACTGCTTTACCACTTCCATGTCGTGCCGTCCGTTTCTAGGTTTGGAGGCTCGAGAGTTCGTAGGCGATTGTGCCAAAGCCTAGCAAAAACTGAGGAACGGCACTGTCCGTATCACGAGTTTCGGAGGAGGCTCATCGGCAGTGCATCGGCAACAAAGCTCCGGAAATTGAGTCGGGATATGGAGGTGAAAGCACGATTTGAGAGAACAGTGGTCAGCGGGCTCGAGTAAATTGACGGACGCTTCACGATTCGGTCGGATCCGTTCCCTTCAAATACCGTTGACGGCGAACAATTTGGCAGGCGCGCGCTCAGAAGCAGGCGAGGTCCAATGAGGCAACACCTCCGGCTTATCATTCGTGCCCGTTCCGGGCAGCGAGATAACGTTGCGGCAGACGTAAAAGTGTTTGGGAAGCTTGTACCGGTCGAGCATGTCAAGTCTTGTCTCGAAACTCTCTGAGCAGTCGTTCCAGGACAGGTCGAATTCGGTCTGTGCCGAGTGAAAACGCTGCCGGAGAGCAAACGGTTGAATCGGGTAGCGCACGAGCACGCTCGACCCCTCCGTTGCATAGACTATTGGTAGCTCGGTGCGGAAGTGATGGAGCCAAGGTTCGATAACGCTTTCGAAGTCAATCCTCACCCGGCCGTCGTCGAGGCTGAGCATTGCTCGCAATTCATTCGCAGCATCCGAAGTGAATGCGAGAAAATCGAATCTCATTGCTCCGTCGGTAGAGTGTAAGCGCCAAGCCTCGTCAAATTTTGCCTTCAAGGGAACGACGAAACAATACTTCTCGGCAACGAGCCGCAAGATGTCGTCGGCTAAGGCTGACGTGGGTGCAATGAAGGCGGTATCCGGGCATGACGAAGCCTGTTTACGAGCGAACTGAAGTGAAGAGTCGGTTGCCGCGATGTATGAACGGAAGACCGCCGGTGCCTCGACGACTCCTTCTTTCTTCGGAAATCTGGCGTTGAATAAATCACATAGCAAGGCCGTGTCATCTACAGCGTCACGTCGCGCGTCGACACTCCATCTGGGGAACGCGATTCGTAGCAAGTTCTCGATGTCCTCCGCCATGCAGGGCCATCGAGAAGTTGGAATAGACGCATGGTTGCTCCACATGAGAGAACCGTTGGGAAATTCGAACAGTGACCGGGCGATTGTCAAGAACCGACCAAGGCGACGCGAGAAGTGGGCGTCCGCATTAACTTCCTTCAGCTCGCGGAAAAAGTCGGGGCAATCGTTCGACAGCCACCAGAAGAACGTTCCGTGGTCGATGGTCTGGGAAAGATAAAGCGGATGCGCTTCGAGAAGGTTTGAAAGCAGTGTCGTTGCACGCACTAGGGCTTCGTGAGTAAGCTGCGCTACGTGTGGGTTGGAACTGGGTAGGGCAATCGGCATATTCGTTCGGAAAAGTTAGGGGCAGCGTTACGCGCGTCGTCATAAGGACGCTGCATCCGCCCATGACGAATAGGCACGCGGTTTATTCGGCGTGAACGGCACTTGTCAGCGTGGGCGACGGATTGCGACGTTGGCGCATGCATCAATCGATCTCAGTTGGGTGCCGCGCGCGGTCACGGATGAGGGGCTCGGGCCTCGCAATTTCGACTCAATGACTTCGCGCGAGCTTCGCGTCCCCGATCAGCCCTAGCCGTTGCCTATGAATATGTATTTCAGGAACTCAACGACGCAGTCTGGGTTGCCGTTATGGCGATAGATGGGCCGTGTGCGTTCCCGTTCGACATGGCGTTGGGATGTCCTGAGTCATCCGAAGGCCAGTGGAGGACTCGGTCGAAATGTGAGCAGATCCCTCATCGGCGTACGAGCCCTTTGCGCACTTAGACCAGAGGCTGTCGAACTCGAGCCGGGTGTCCTCGTCTGTCAAATCCCAAGCATCTGAGACCATGACATGACGGTCGCGTGCCGCGACCTCCTTCCAAGCGTTGGACTCGGCCTCGGTCAGCGATTCGTGGTCTTCCTCAATTGCCGAAGCTAGCCACATCGATTCGTTGAGGTCGTCGTCTATGCTATAGGTGGATGCTAGCACTGCTGTGTCAAAGACCCAGAGAACAAGGAAGTCGTCGCCAAGACTCGCATCCGCGAAATACGGGGCGTTCATCGTCAACGCCACGGCTTCTTTCGCGAGCATCAGGCAGGCGATGCAGCACGCCATCGGGTCGCGGATGGACCTTTGCAAAAATGTTGGAATGCTCGGACTCGAAATCTTCGGAATCGACTCCGCTTAACGGTACGACGACGACTTTATTCGAAAGATATCCGTCTGTGACGATATCGAGCTCATCGGACTGCAATATGTAGCATCGACCAGAGTCTCCTCGCCGTGAGTGCTCCTTTATATGCGCCAGGAGAGCGGTCCTGGTTTCGTTGCTTGTATCTTCAAAAAAAGCGTTATATTTGTTTTTGCGAGACTTCGGGCGGGCCATGTTTAAAATATTCTGTCGTCTACGAGATGATGGGCACGGATTAAGGGTGTGGCGCCGTTTAAGCAAGCCCCTCATGAAAATATCCAAATATTTATGTTATACGAGGAGGCAGCGCTCAGGTTGTCGGAATAAATTGGCAGGAGGGCTGCGCGTCAGCGTTTAAAGCCTCGATGATGTGTACTTGTCGAAGAAGGGTATGCGTTATGTTTTGATTTCCTCAAATCAGCTCGTGGGCGGGTTTTCGAATGGTGGCACTCTGATGGCTTGGTTGGCCGGCCGTGGCGCCACCGGGAGACCGGCGCGCAGCCCGCACCTCCGTTGCGCTTTCCCCGCGCCGCGATGCATTGTCAAGGTTGTGTTCATTCAGTAGTTTGCAAAAAACTTTTTTAATCAAAGAGTGCCGGGGAGGAGAGGCAGATTATCAAAATTTACCGTTCACAAAAAACGTCGATTTCTTCTCGAAAATTTTTCACTTAATTATTGCAATTTCAATTTTCAATGCACAACACCTTGCATTATCAATGTTGACTGAGGTGGTTTCATTCTGAGGGGTGAGTCACTCGCATCAACGAATTGTGATGAAATCGACGTAAAGAACGCATTGCCTTTGAAGGTTTCGGATTATATACTCGTGCATGATTCGATTTAAGATGGGTATATTTTACGTATGGCAGGTTCTAAAGATAATCAGGCCGATGCTGGCCACGTTGCCTTTCGGCTTGGCTCGCTCGAACGGGCTAGCGATTATGCGAGCGTGTTCGACGAGGCCGTGAAACTTGACGCGTCCGCTCCGGTTTTTGGCGCGTGGGTCGATCCTTCGCTCCTGGACGGACTGGAGGGCAAATCCGTGTTTCGCGTTGGCGCCATCAGATTCGACGAGATTGTCGTTATGACGATGCGTATGCAGAAGGGGCGTTGTCAGTTTATCTGGTTGGCCGACGCGGCCGATCCCGAGTTCTGGGCGGCGATGGATGAATTCAGGAAGGCCGGGCAGGCGGGATTTGCGTTCAGACCTAGTCCGAACGATCTCTGGTTCATCCCGTATCGAACGGATAATCTCGGGCCTACCGTCATTGACCCGCATCGCGCGGAGTCAGGTCGCGAGGACAAAGGGTTTGTGCAACTAGCGACCGTGCTTCTTGCGCGGGATTCCATCTCTTTGATAGCCACGAGCATGATACCGGGGGTGCCGGTTGAACATAAGCAGGTCAACGTCCTCGCGACGCGCCGAGTGATGAGCTTAATCGGGGCGATCCAAAAACTCGAGTCTGAACGTCGAGGGTCGACCGGTTGAGAGGCATTTGAGCAGTCGGCTCCCTGGAGCAGTCGATAGCTACCCTTTGCTCCATCTCGCGATGCATGCAACGACGATTGCAACCATCAGTCAACCACTCCTGTCAGTGGTCGTGTCATCGTTCGTAGAGTGTGGGACTCGGACACGTCGCCGAGTTTCCCTGACAGGAATGGCAGCGGTGCGCAACTCGGCCAGGAGATCGTCGAGCGTGGGCCCGGGTCCAATAGGGCGCGTGTGCAATTCAAGTCCCACAGCCTCAAGAAGGCTTATCAACTCCACTGCCGCAAGTTCTTGAAGCTGCCCGGTCTCGAAACGGCGAATCTGAGCACGAGTCATTCCGCTGCGTTCTGCAGCGCGTTGCTGCGTGTGTTTCGCCGCAAGCCGGGCCCGACGGAAGGATTCGCCCAACTCGAAGAGGTCCATGTTTCCCCTCAGACGCGTCATGTGCCGCACTTGATGTACCGCAAGTTGCACATTACAAGGCAAAAGTCGGATAACGTATTCAATGTGACACATTACGAGATCCGGAAGCAACTTACGTCGCCACTGCTGCCACGGATTCAACCGTGTGCGACGTCGAGGCGGCCTGATCAGCCGAGAAAGTCAGTGGCTCGGCTCATCCTGCGAAAAGCAATCGGAAGTCCCCGCACGAAGGAGGTGTATTAGGGGGCAATCAATCTGATCACGAATGAGCAGATCCGGCTCGAAATGAGCAGATTCGCCGATTGCGAGCAGATTTTTCATCGGTATCGTCCAACGGCTGAGCGAAGTGGCGGGCCTTCAAAGGCATCATCGCTTTGGCGTGTCTTGCGGGGCTTTTGTGTCACGGTGAGCGCTTGCGCCGAGGGGAATTTTTAAGCTCTGCATCGTATAGTCCCATACGCGCGGAGGCCTGGACCATTTCATCCAGGCCCTGACGCTGTGACTCTTCCGTGCTCACCTTGTACGCAAGGACTTTCGCGCGTGAAATGCGCCGGTGACCCCCCGGAGTTAAACGCACCCCTGTGAGCCGCCCGTCCCGAATGAGCGTATTAAGGTGAGTACGCGAAACGTGCAAGAGCTTTGCCGCTTCTTCGCTGGTCAACTCGATGTCATCGTCAACTTTTTCGTGCATGATTTCGTCCGGCGCCTTACGGAAGGCTTTTGCCGGGAGCGACTCTGCAGAGGCAAATATTTGTGGCAAAACAGGGGAATCGTCGTCGTCGAAGCTGAGGATCTCTGCGGTGCTCAGGAGGAGGGACAGCCGTGCTCGATTGCAACGCGTTGAGTCACCTTTCAGCATGAATGTCTTCACAAACGCCTCTTCCAAGACCTTTGAAATTAAAGTCGTCGCTTCTTTGCGCTGGAGTCCGACGCCTAGGAATTGGGTCTTTTTGCCATCAGTGCAGCGTGATTGCAAATCAGACAGAAAGTTGCCGCTTAGAACTGTAATCACGCTCTGCATCTGCTCACAGAGCATCTGATTTAAGAGTTTGCGGCTCGGCGCGGCAAGCGATGGTTTCGATTGAGCGGCTTTTTCGCGCTTTTTACCCCGGGCTTCCGATCTGGCGGGCATGGTGACGCTCCATGATTGCGATTGGCCAACAAACACTCTAGCGATATTCGTCAAAAACGTCAAAATCGAAACAAGAACATACCGCGAGGTTTCGGTTCGTCCGTCGGTGCTCCTGCTCTCAAATCGCGTTTTCTATGCGAGAGCATCAGACATTGAAGGTGCGGCATCAGGTTCGTCACGACTCGTGCCGCATATGGCGTGCGTGAAGCGCCTCACCGATTCTCGTGACAAGTCCTACAACTAGCGCGTTACCCATTAAGAAAGCGCGGCTGACGTCGGACACACCTGGGGCCTCCGTGAAACCGCGCGGAAAGCCATTCAAAGCTTCCAATTCTTCCGGCAGAAGTCTCCGGAGGCGGCCTGAGGGCGTCGCAATGACATGCTTGGTGCGCGAAGCGCCGGTTCCACCTTCTGACGTGATGATTGTCCGACTCGGGATGTCGAGGCGGTCTGGGAAATTCATGGCGCCTTCTGTGAAGTCGTACGCAAACCCGTTTTTCTCCCGAGCGATGCGTTTCGCTCCTTTGGCTAGCTTGAATTTTTCTGCGGATTTTGGACTGACGTAGAACGACTCGGGGACAACGACCGTCTTTCGAACAACGTCCCCCAATGTCATGGCTTCGACGTTTCCTGTATAGGCTTGGTAATCGTCAATCGCCAGCGTGCGCGCCTTCGCGGTCCAGACGTTGCCGTCGAGCATGAGTCCGTTGTTTGCAAACCGAGACTTGCCATTCGAAAGAGGCGTATATGCTATTTGCGTAGTGAGGGGTTCATTGGTGACCGCGAACGCCGGGTTCGCTCCGTCCGATGGGCGTTCAAGCGTGTTGGGAAACGCCGACTGGAGGATGCCGTCGCGATGCCACGCCAATCCATCGTTGCTGAGCGCGTCCTTGATGGCGCGGTAGGTATTCGTCGAACTATGATAGGCGACGATGAATACTCGGCGACGCTTCTGAGGGAAGCCATATTCCGACGCGTTCACAACACGCCATTCTGCTGCGTATCCGAGATTACACAGAGTGCTCAGTACCGTGGCGAAATCGCTTCCCGGACATGCTGCTGGAGAAGCAAGAAGACGGTCTACATTTTCTAGGATGAGGTACTGAGTGGGCTGTCCTGCTTCAAGGCGTTGAGTGAGAAGCTGCGCAATGGCCCACCATAAAACGCCTTTTCGGCCAGCGAGCCCCTTGGATTGGGACAACGGCTTGGCGACGCTATAGTCTTGGCAGGGAAATCCGGCGACGAGCACGTCAGGCGCGGCTTCGCAAAGCGCTGCCTGACCTCTTGAAGAAGCCAGGAAGGTGAAGATGTCTTCGTTGAAATGGTTCTTATCAGTCCAGCGAGCGGCATACACGTCAGATGCATGCTGGGCCTTTTTGGATGGTTCGAACTGGTTACTGAGAGTTACCTCGTATGGCTGACCGTGTACTCTATCGAGCCCCAATCTGAATCCGCCGACGCCGGCGAAGAGTTCTGCAACGTTGAGCTTGTGTGCAGCTTTTGATGCACTGTTGTTCTGGTTCTGCTGATTCGACACTTTTCATCCACGAAGGAGTTGCGGAGAAAAGTGAAGAACCGGGTTTTAGCCCATGGGCTTCTTAACGGTGAGTGACGTTCCCGAGGGAAGTAAGCTGATGTCGCGCTTTGTCAGCGCGTGAGATGCGACGTTCGCAACCTTGATGTTCACTCGTGATACGGAGTCACTCGCGGTAGAGGCGCGCGTCGACCAAGCGTAATTTGCGGAATGAGCCTTATCGAAAGTCGCGTCGAAACCTAAGCACCAGCAAAATTCCATTTGCGGGTGCGATGACGTCATTGCCCTGAGCGCCAGAACAATTTCAAGAGGCCAGACGGAGGAGCTTGGACACTCAAGCTGCGTGAATCTTCCACGGGGGTACAAAGCCGCAACTCGGACTCATGCGATTTAAAGCGGCTTGCGGGACATGGAGTTTCCGCCTGTCAGTGAAGCCAGCATAAGAGGCGAAACTTGCCGAATCTTGTGTGGACCACGCTGCGTGAAAGTTCGTCGCGCCTGAACGATTGACGCTTCAGTCGGAACGGCACAGCAAGACAGTCCACATCGGACCGAGCGATGCTGGAGCGGGGGCGCCGGCAATCAAGCCGTGATGAAGAGCGCGGGCCTTCCTTGTGAGACGCTCGTCCGTACCGACACAATATGCATAACGGTGGCAGTTAGGATATCGAATAAGTCCCGGACTCTTCACCGGCGGATATCGCCGACAGGCTGCCCTGCTGATAGAGTCTCTTACAATGGCACAACTGGTTTGGATCGACACCGCGTTAGCGAGCCGCCATCGACACGGTCTTGTCCGTCTCCAGACTTTTTTGAACCGTCGCCGCTTTCTTTTCCGCAGATCAACGTCGACGGTGATTTGGCTGGTCAACGCTTCCTTTTCAAGATAGCGATTGTGTCCGGCAATTCATGAGGCTGTCCCAGAGGAGCGCTTCAATTGGGATAGTGAGATAGATGGCAATCTGTTCAATCGTATCTAGGGATAGGTTTGGTGCAGACCGTTCTATCAACCCTAGATGGCCCTTGGCCATTTGAAGGTCACTGTTCATCTGACTCTGGACAAGCCCGAGATCGGCGCGGTTCATTCGAATGTTCACGGCGACCACGTGTCGAAGGTTTTTGATTCGCCTGGCAGTGGGCTTCGGGTAGGAACAGTCTGAGAAGAAACTGCAGGGGTCGACGCGCAGGGCGTAAGCAAGTTGTCCGATAGTGTCAACTCGAACATTCCCGTTTTTGTTTTCAATGAGATGAAGAGTGTTCGGGCTGATCTTCGCCTTGAACGCGAGACTCGCTTTGCTTAGGCCCTGCTGCTCACGTTGAAGCTGAACCGCCTCTGCAAAGAGCGTCCGCGCCCGCTGACAGGGTTCTGCCATGATTTAAAAAGGACTGGATTGATTAGCCGAGATCTTACAACGCCCCCAGCGAAGCGCGAGCGATGTAGAAAACAAAAACTTGTTTTACAGAACGAGTCGCTTGGCGAGAAAGACGAGTAACGGAAAGGGCAGGTGAGATTCTCGGTTGCGCCTCACCGTCTCCGAGGGAGTTCAGATTATTTCCAGGCTATTGATGGCGTGTCACCTCTCGGCAAACGCCGCCTCGTCAAAGAGGGCCACGATGCTCGAGCCGTTGCCCGGTAAAAGGCCGGCGGTGCGTGGCGCATAGCTCAGTGAGGCTCGGATGAGGGGGGGCCGGCAGGCGGCGTTTGGACGATGCCGCAATCCCCGTGACAAGTAACCTGTGCGAGCATGTTCATATGAAGGCCGAAATTTAGGTTATTTTTACCTGAAAATTCGGCCTCCCATTACTTAAGTTTGACGGCAATGACAAACTCAAGTTGTTCCACCAACACCGGAGCCATCGGCAAAAAAGCGTCAAACAATGCCCGTCAGGTAATAGACCGTGATGACGAAGAACACAGCCAACGTCTTGATGATCGTCACCGCGAAAATGTCCTTGTACGATTCGCGATGAGTAAGCCCGGTCACCGCGAGCAGCGTAATAACGGCGCCGTTGTGCGGCAACGTATCCATGCCGCCTGAAGCCATCGCCACCACCCGATGCAGGACTTCAAGCGGAATATGCGCCGCCTGAGCACCAGCGATAAACGTATCGGACATCGCCGCGAGCGCGATACTCATGCCGCCCGACGCCGAGCCGGTAATCCCCGCCAGCGCGCTGACCGAAATGGCCGCATTGACGAGCGGATTCGGAATGCTCTTGAGCGCATCGCTGACCACGAGAAAGCCCGGCAGCGCCGCGATCACACCACCGAAGCCATATTCAGAAGCGGTATTCATCGCAGCGAGCAAGGCCCCGGCGACAGCCGCCCGCGTGCCCACCGCAAACCGCTCCTTCACACGCGAGAACGCCGTCAGCAACACCAGCACGATACCCATCAACAACGCACCTTCGACCGCCCAGATCGCAACGACGGTCTTCACCGCCGTGGTAACCGGCGCATGCACGCCCGGCAGCACTTCCGGCGGCACGGTATAGCTCGCGCCATACCACGTCGGAATCCACTTCGTCAGCGCGAAATTCGCCACGCCCACGAGAATCAGCGGCGCGATCGCGAGCAGCGGATTCGGCAGCGACGTCGATTCGACACGCTCCGGCTCGTTGACGAGCGACGTGCCGTAACCCTCACCCTTGGCCATCGCCGAGCGGCGGCGCCATTCGAGGAACGTCAGCCCCACCACGATGATGAACAGCGAGCCGATCACGCCCAGCCACGGCGCGGCCCAGCCGGTCGTCTTGAAGAACGTCGTCGGGATGATGTTCTGGATCTGCGGCGTGCCCGGCAGCGAATCCATCGTGAAGGAGAACGCGCCCAGCGCGATCGCGCCCGGCATCAGGCGCTTCGGAATATTGCTCTGGCGATACATCTCGGCCGCGAACGGATACACCGCGAATACGACGACGAACAGCGACACGCCGCCATAGGTGAGCAGCGCGCACACCGCGACGATCACCGCATTCACGCGCGACTTGCCGATGTATCGAATGGCCGCGGCAACGATCGACTCGGAGAAGCCCGACAGTTCGATGACCTTGCCGAACACCGCGCCGAGCAGGAACACCGGAAAGTAGAGCTTCACGAAGCCGACCATCTTCTCCATGAAGATGCCGGAAAAGACCGGCGCGACGGCGGCGGGATCGGTGAGCAGAACGGCCGCGAGGGCCGCGATCGGTGCAAAAAGAATGACGCTGTAACCGCGATACGCGGCAAGCATCAGGAACGCCAGGGCGGCGAGCACGATGAGGAACGACATTGAGTCTCCGTGAGTGGTTTGTTCTTTGAAACGTTCGCGCGCTTCTTCTGGAAGCGCTTCGGCGCGGGGTACGCACCGCGCGGGCGGAACGCAGGTTCCGTGCCAACACGTTGAAACCCATGCCGGACGGGCATCGGGCAATCATGCCACTAAAACGTTTCAACCGGATGTCTCAAAATGGAGACGATCCGGCTCGCGCGAAACCGCCCGAACTCCTTTTGCAACCTAGTGCAGATGCGGATTGCCGGTGCGTCTCCGAATTGAGATATTCGGTCTCGAAAAAGAGAAAACGGAGACTCTGGCCTCATGCGCAACGATTGGATCAACGTGCCGTTGGACTACAGCGACGTCATGCGCCGCGCGATGGAGTCGCTATTCAAGACCTTCGAGAATCTGAGCGAAGGCACGTTCATCGTCGATGCGGACGCGCGCGTCGTGTGGATCAACAAGCGCTACGCGGCGCGCTTCGGATTCGACGATCCGCTCGACGCGATCGGCCTCGACTGCGAGACGGTGATTCCGAACAGCCTGATGCGCGAAGTCGTCGCGACAGGCAAGCCGATCCTGCTCGACGTGCTCGAAACGGACCGCGAGCCGCTCGTCGTCACGCGTCTGCCGCTCAAGGACGAATCGGGCGCGATCATCGGCGGAATCGGCTTCGCGCTCTTCGACGAAATGAAGGCGCTCACGCCACTTTTCGCGCATTACTCGCGCGTGCAGCAGGAGCTGATCGCCACGCGACAGTCGCTCGCGCAGGCGCGCCGCGCGAAGTACACGTTTTCGAGTTTCGTCGGCACCAGCCCGGCCAGTCTCGAAGTGAAGCGGCAGGCCCGGCGCGCGGCGCTCGTCGATTCGCCCGTGCTGCTGCTCGGCGAAACCGGCACCGGCAAGGAACTGCTCGCGCATTCGATCCACGGCGCATCGACGCGCGCGGGCAAGCCGCTCGTCACGGTGAACGTCGCAGCGATTCCGGACACGCTGCTCGAAGTCGAGTTCTTCGGTGCGGCGGCGGGCGCCTACACGGGCGCGGAGCGCAAGGGCCGCGTCGGCAAGTTCGAGCTGGCCGACGGCGGCACGCTCTTTCTCGATGAAATCGGCGACATGCCGCTGCCGCTTCAGGGCAAGCTGCTGCGCGTGCTGCAGGACAAGGAGTTCGAGCCGCTCGGCTCGAATCGCATCGTGCGCGCCGACGTGCGGATCATCGCGGCGACGTCCGCCGATCTGCCCGCGCTCGTCGCGTCGGGACGTTTTCGCGCGGATCTGTTCTATCGGCTGAACGTGCTGACGATTCACGCGCCGCCCTTGCGCGAACGCCTCGCCGATATCGAAGCGCTCGCCTACGCGATCCTCGAAGACCTGTCGGCCGATACGCGTCCGGGGCACGTCGGCCATTTCGTGCTGCACAAGGACGGCTTGCGGCTGCTCGAAGCGTATTCGTGGCCCGGCAACGTCCGCGAACTGCGCAACACGCTCGAGCGCGCGCTGATGCTTTCGGAGACCGAGCACATCGACGCCCGCGCGCTGAGCGCGTTCATCGATGCGGGGCGCGTCGCGATCGCGGCGCAGGCGGAACCGGTCGCGCAGGAAGGGGACGCTGCGCCGGATGTGTCGTATGCGGACGCGATGGCCGACTTCGAAAAGCGCTTTCTCTCCGATGCGCTGCGCGCAAGCGGCGGCCGCGTGGCCGATGCGGCGGAGAAAATCGGCATCGGGCGGGCGACGCTGTACAAGAAGATCGCCGCGCTCGGAATCGCCGTCTGAAGGCTTTTGCGACAAGTCAAATCGACACGAAAGCTTCGCGTGGCATACTCCCGAAATCGAAAATAACAACCAAGAATCAAGGGGTAACGGATGAAAAGCGGGATGAAGCTCGGCAAGGCGACAGGCCTTTCAGTCATGCTTGTGGGCAGCGCGTGGGCGCTTGCCGGATGCAGCAGCGCGCCGCCGCTTTTCTCCAACGACGGACGTCCGACCCAGCAGATCCAGTGTCCCGCTTACGGCGGCTGGCGCAACTGCACGGACAACGCGAAAGCGCTTTGTCCGAGCGGCTACGATGTGCTCGATCAGTCGACCGAGAACAATCAGAACGCGCTGCTGATCGCCTGCAAGGGAAGCTAGCTGCGTGCCGGTCAGCCTTGCTGCGTCTCGCGCAGCATCGTGACGTCGTAACCTAGCGCGCGCGTGCGCTCGATCAGCGCGCGGCGCAACTCGGCCGACGGTTTCGCCTCGCGCGTCAGAATCCACAGATAGCGCCCGCTCGGTTCGCCGACGATGGACCACGTGTAATCGTCGGCGTGATCGAGAATCCAGTAGTCGCCGACATAGAACGGACCGAAGAACGACACCTTCAGCTTGGTCCCGTTCGATCCCGGGACGATCTTCGCGCGTCCTTCCGCCGACCGGTACGGGCCGTTCACGCCGCCTTGCCGGCACGCGTTCACGACCGACACGAGGCCGTCCTCACGACGCGCGTAATTCGCCGTGACGGCTTCGCAATTGCGCTCGAAGCGGTTTTCATAGCGCGCGAACTCGTGCCAGCGACCGAGATAGCGATCGAGATCGACGGCCTTCGAAGGTTCCGGCACGTTGTCGTTGCCGCTCTTGCGCGCGCCATTCGATGCACATGCGGCAAGCGCTGCGATGCCGCCGATCAATGCCAGCGCGGCGGCGCCGTATGCCCAGGATCGTCCGATTTTCATGTTGCTTGCAGGGTGAGATATGCGAAGGAAGACGGATCAGCAAGCTTCGTTCCGTCCGCGGACGGCTCCCGAATTTGCTCACCTCTGGACGCATTTCATGACGCGCGCGAGAACCGGCGCAAGGCGCAAGTGGCTGTCCTGACAAGGTTTTCTTTCGCAGGCGCAGAAGGAAAGGCTGCTATCCACCGCACTCCCGAATCACCTCACCTTTATCCACGTTCATCCGTCGGAGGCAAGCCGGCGCGCCGCGCGCCGCTATTGGCGCGAGCCCACGCTACGATGCGGCGCAACGAGCGCACGAAAATCGAATACGTTTAAGAACAAGGGCTTGCACTATTCACTTAACCATGTGACTGAGATCGCCATCTTGCTTCGCGATCCCGATGATTCACCAAAGAGTGAGCCGCTTGCGCGTCGGGCGACTCACCGTCGCCTGACTCCCGGAACGTCTCACCTTTAGGCGCCGCTCAAACTGCTGGGCGGCGCGGCGAGTCTCTGCGCGCTGGTCGCGCTCGGCCTCTTTCTCGGTGCGAAAGGCTAAGCGCGCGACTTCAGGACGACGAGCGCGCTCGTGAGCCTCAAGCTCGTCGCGCAGCCGCTTCTGACGTGGTGGCCGTCGAGCGCGATTCTGCTTTCGACGGTGTTATCGCTCGTCACGGTCACGTTGTGCCTGACGATGATGCTGTGAGCACGCAAAAAAAAGCGCCCGGCGCGAGCGCGTCGGGCGCAACCACCTTCTGTTCGACGGTGGAGGAGGGCCAGTTCAGACTGCTGCCTCTGATTCTTCGACTAGGTTGATGCTTACCGCGAACTGCCGTCGTTGCGCATGTCGGTGCGAAGCTGCGCGTGCCGCTCCTGATACGGACGCAACTGCGGATAACTCAGCGAATTGACGGCATCGAGATCGCCCGCGCTACGTGCGGTGGCGAGTTCCGCCTTCACTTCCGCGCGTGACTTTCCGGCGAACGTCGATTGGGCGAAAGCCGGCGCGGTTGCGAGAAGCGCGGACAGAACCAGACCGCCGATCAGCGTGTTTTTCATGGAAAACCTCCGGAATGCGTGTGCGTCGGGGCCGACGCTTGAGATGCAGTCTAGGAGGAATCCTATTGGGCAAAAATACCGATTGAGCCAACACATTGTTGTCGAGACTGGTTGAATGCTGGCCCGGCATGCCCAGTCCCGGCGCGCTCGACGCCACTTCCATGGGCGTCATGTTTCGTTTACGAATCAAAAACTAAACGGAATGGGACTTACCCCCGACTTATCCACAGATTCTGTGGATAACCATGGGGATAGCTCGCCGCGAGCCGCATGCAGCCGCGCCGTGAAGTAGTTTGCTCATTTCGTCGCAAAAATAGTCCGCGAAGCGTGAGCGAACATCGAAGACGATTTCCCTGCGTTGCGCCTATCATGTGCACGCGTGTCGTCTGAAGACGGCGCTTCCGGACAGGTCCATCGTCCGGGTCATCCACCTTTTCATCCTTTTCACGGGGGAAGATGTCATGGCTTTGAAGATCGCGGTGGTCGTTGGGAGCCTGCGGCGGGATTCATTCAACAAGCAGCTCGCGCATGCGCTCGCGTCGCTCGCGCCGGGCGATTTTTCCTTCGAATTTCTCGACATCGGCAGCCTGCCGCTCTACAGCCAGGACTACGACAGCGATTTCCCGGAAGTCGCGCGCGCGTTCAAACAGCAGATCGCCGATGCCGACGGCCTCCTAATAGTCACCCCGGAGTACAACCGCTCGATTCCCGGCGTGCTGAAGAACGCGCTCGACTGGGCCTCGCGTCCGTGGGGGCAGAGCGTGTGGGGCGGCAAGCCGGGCGCGATCATCGGGACTTCGGTCGGGGCGATCGGCACGGCGATCGCGCAGTCGCATCTGCGCGGCGTGTGCGCGTATCTCGACATCGCGTTGATGAATCAGCCCGAGATGTACATCAAGCACGACGAAAGCCGAATCGACGCGAGCGGCAAGATCGTGAGCGAGGACACGCGTAAATATCTGCAGGGTTTCATGGACAAATACGCCGCGTGGGTGCGCGACCGGGCTGCCTAAGCACGCTCCACACGAAAAAACGGCCCGCGCGAGCGGGCCGTAATCGTTGAACGCTGTGCGCCGCGAAATCAGACGTGATGATGCCCCGTCACGCGATCCCAGCCGTGGCGGATCGCCGCCTTGAAGCGTTCCCACGTATCGCCTTCGGGATGCTTGCTCTCCCAGTCGCGGCGTGTCTCGTACTCCATCTGATCGTCCCACGCGCGGCTGCGATAGCGGTCGTCGTTGCCGAGCGTCGCGCCGTATCGATACGCGCCCTGATAGTCCTCGTAAGGCGCGCCCGTGGCCGAATACTTCGAATCGTAATCGGCGCGGAAGTCCTCTTCGTACTCCATGTACTCGTTGGGCACCGTTTGCGGACCGGCGCCCGGCACCGGACCGACCGGCCCGGCCGCCTGCGTCCCCGCGGAAGCGACGACCGGATCGGGCGACGAACCCGTCGCGCGCGTCGCACCCGGCTGATAAGGCGCAGCCGGTTCGTCGAGCGGGCCGAGCGGTTCGACCGAACGCCATTCCGACGCCGTATCGGTACGAACGCCCGGCAACGGATCGCGGCCCATCAGCGCATCGCGCTCGGACAGCGAACCGGCCGCGAGCGGATCGACGCCGGTCGTCGCGTACGGATCGCGGCCCGTCACCGGGTCGCGTCCGGCGAGCGGGTCGCGCGCGGCGCGTTCGGCGTCGCTCATCATCGATTGAGTCTGCGACAGCGGCGATTGCGACTGCGATTGCATCCCGCCACGCGGCATCAGCACGTCGTCGGCCGGATCGCTGACGTAGTCGCGCGGCGTCACCGCGGCCGGGTCGCCAAGATCGGCACGCGGATAAGCCCGCGCGCGCGTCGCCGCCATGTCCGGATCGTTCACCGGCTCGCGGCCCGGCACGCCGCTGCCGCGTCCGAGACCGAGTTCGTCGAGCACCGAGTGGTCGCGGTCATCGGCGGCCGCTTCGGGCATGCCGTGTTCGAGCGTCGTCCAGCTCGCTGCGCGTTCGTCGATATCGATCGCGCCCTGGTCGGACAGCGTGGCGCGCACGATGTCGGCCTGCTCGACGCTCGGCGTATCGACCGCCACGAGCACCGCGCCGCGCCGTACGGCCTCCGAATAATGTGCGACTTCGGGCGGCTGATCGCGTCCGCCGAAAAGCATGCTGAAAAAGCGTTCGATGTTGGCGAGCATGCCCGGCTCGCGATGCGTTTCGGCATCGGGCATGTCGGACGGCGCGGCGGCGTCGTCGCGCTTCGGGTTGGCCTGCAGTTCGATGTCCGCGCGCGGGAAGCCTGCGGCGAGCAAGGCCGCGCGCGCGTCCTCTGCTTGCGCATAGGTGTCGAAAACTCCGATGACGGTGTGTCGCATTTACGCCTCCTGCGGATGGGCGGAATTCCGGAATCGGCGAAAGTAAGTCGCCGCACGTGCCGTCGATTACGCAACTCGCGTGCCGGATGCGCGCGAGCGGCGCGGGCAGGAAGACAGAGGGAGAGACGCGCGCCGCTTTTACAACGGCGCGTACAAAAAACGAAGACGTTGCGCGGAATTCAACGATCGACGGACGGCGTCGCGCCCGTTTTCCCCGCTTCGCGCATGCGCTCGCGGATGGCGCGCAGCAGCGAGTCGAGCAGCGCGATGTCGAACGGCTTCGACAGCACGCGCGCGCCGACCTGCCGCGCGCGGTCCAGCTCTTCTGCGTAGCCCGTGACGAGAATCACCGGAACGTGCGGATCGAAGCGTTGCAGCATCTCGGCGAGATCGATGCCGTTCATCTGCCCCGGCATGTGGATGTCGGAGAGCACGACGTCGAACGGGAAATCGGCCGGGACTTCGGTGCGCGCGGCTTCGAGCACGGTGGCGGCGGCATCGGCGTTGAAGACGTAGGTGACGCGGTGGCCCATCATCGTGAGCAGCGCCTCGGTGCCCGCGGCGACTTCTTCGTTGTCTTCGACCAGCAGCACGCGCAGGCCGTCCGCTTCCTGCTCCGTGGTGCGTTGTTCCGCCGGGGCCGCGCCCGGCGCGAGCGCATCCGCGCGTGGCAGATAGAGGCGCACGGCGGTCCCCGCGCCGATCGCGCTGTCGATCGTAGCGAGGCCGCCCGCGCGCTCGCAGAACGCGAAGACCTGCGGCAGGCCGAGACCCGTGCCCATGCCTTTCGGCTTGGTCGTGAAGAGCGGCTCGAACGCGCGCCCGAGCACGTCGGAACTCATGCCGAAGCCGTTGTCCTCCAGCGTGATCTGCACGAATTCGCCGGTGATCGGAAAGCCGTCCTCGTGACGAAAGCGCACGTTGTCGGCGCGCACGGTGAAGGTGCCGCCGTTGGGCATCGCGTCGCGCGCGTTCACCGCGACGTTGATGAGCGCGAGCTCCAGCTCCGCCGGATCGACGCGGATCGCCCACACGTCCGCCGCGACCTCGACGTTGAGCGCTACCTTCGCCCCGAGCGATGCGCGCAGCAGCTCGCGCCCCGCCGGCACCCATTTGCCGATGCCGATGGTCTCGCTGCGCAACGGCTGCTTGCGCGCGACGCCGAGCAGCTGCCGCGTCAGCGACTGGCCGCTCTTCAGCGCGCGCTCCATCGCGGACAGCTCGCGGTCGAGGCCGGCCGCGCCGCGCCGCCGCGCGATCTGCACGTTGGTCGAGACGATCATCAGCAGATTGTTGAAATCATGCGCGACGCTGCCGACGAGATTGCCGAGCGCTTCCATCTTGCGCGCCTGCCGGTAGGCGGATTCGATCGAGCGGCGCATCGACGCCTCGGCCTGCCAGCGCTCCCATGCTTCCTGTTCCGTCGCGAGCCGCCGCAGCGACTGGCCGATGACCGCCCACAGCACGACGCACGGCGCGAAGATGGAGAGCGCGAGCACGCTCAGATGCCGCCACCACGCGGCCCAGATCGTCGCGATCGGATAGCCGCTCGAAACGTAGATCGGATACGTGCCGACGCGGCGGAACGCGACGATCTTCAATTGATTGTCGAGCCCGGAGACCATTTTCACGACGCCGCTCCTGCGTCCCGCGACGTACGCGTCGCGCAGCGGCGAGCTGGCCGCGAGCGCCATGCGGTCGGCCGGGCGCGGCGGAAACCAAGCGAGCACTTCGCCGTCCGAGCGCGAGAGGCCGAGCGAGACGCTCGGATTGTCGCCGATCAGCTCGCGATAGAACGCGCCGAAATATGACGGCCGCAGCGCGATGGACACGATGCCGTCGAACTTGCCCGCGGGCGTCAGGCGCGCGACCGCCGTATTGAAGACCTGCTCGCCGGCCACGCGGCCGATCATCACGCGGGAAATCTGCTCGATCTGCTGACCCGCGCGCAGCCCGCCGAAGTCCTCGCGATTCGCAACGGAGATATCGGGCGTCGGCCAGACGCGGCTGGTCGCGAGCAACCTGCCGTCGGGGCCGAACACCGAAGCGGCCGCGACCTGCTGGTAGGTCGTGCTGATTGCCTTGAGGCGCTGGTGGATGGTCGCGCTCTCGCGAAGGATCGCGTCGGCGTCGAGATCGTCGAGCAGATCGACGATGCGCTCGTTCAGCGTCACGTTGAGATCGAAGACCTTGAGCGCGTGCTCCTCGGCGACGCGGGCATTGCGCGCGACGATCTCGGAGGCATCGGCGACGCGCGCGTGGTAATCGGTAAAGGCGGTGATGGCGACGTACACGCACGGCAGCACGATCGCGGCGACGAGAAGCGCGTAAAGCGTCAGGCGCTGCGCGGCGAAATTGCGCTCGGGAACGACCGGATACGGCGGCTCTTCCTGCCATGATTGCGCGGCGGATTCGGCGTCGGACTCCTCACGTTGCAGCGTCATTTTTGGCAGCGAATTGGAAAACTTACTCGACGTTCGCGCCATTGGTACGCTGCGGCGCTCGTCCGTGGACCGCCCGTCGAGCGCGAGCGATGTAACCGCAAGTAGAACGCAGGAAGCATGCCGGTCGGTTCCTTGCAGCGCGCGCGACATTCGAGGAAAACCTCTGACGCCGCGCACAGTTAGCGAGATTATCGGTAGCGCAAACGTACACAAAAGGATGACAACGTATCACATCGGAAGACGCCGAGTGAAATTCACCTCGTTGCGCTCCCGTTTCGTCAGATTAATTCTGGCTTTGCACTTTGGCGAGTTGCTTTGACATTCTGATAGTCAGACAATGCAATCCTCCGCTGTACGCGCCGCCAGAGCGCGCGCCGGAGATAACAAGCAGCCTCACGGCGCGCAACGGGGAAGCAGTACGGCCTGCAGGCGAACACGCCGGCAGGCAGCGCGACCGTTCGAGGAGAGGAAGGCCACGATCCGGCAGGTCCGGATCACGCAGGGGGCAGGCAACATGATGCCGGTCGGAAGCCAACATCTGATCACGCAGCGGACGCCCGCCGCCTGGCGCGCGCATGTCCGCCGGCGGCGCGCGTGGCTCATCGCCGCCGAACTGGATCTGCGACAGCGTCCGCAGTTTCGCCGGACCCGCGCGCTCACACCGATCTCGCCGTAAAGATCGCCATAAAGATTGCCGCGCGGATGCCGTAATCACATGCGAGAGCATGCCGTGTGTGCGGCTCGACCGTGCCCAGCCCAAAACCGCCCAAGAGATCCTGCCGACCATGCCGTTGCCGATTGTCATTGCCGATGATTCCCTGCTCGCGCGCAAGGTGCTGACGCGCGCGCTGCCCCCGGACTGGGACGTCGAGATCTCCTACGCCACCAACGGGCGCGAGGCGCTCGACCATTACCGGGCGGGCCGCGCGTCGGTCATGTTTCTCGATCTCACGATGCCCGACATGACGGGCTATCAGGTGCTCGACGCGTTGCAGCACGAGGACCTGAACACCTTCGTGATCGTCGTGTCCGCCGATGTGCAGCCGATGGCCCAGCAACGGGTCCGCGCGCTCGGCGCGATCGCGTTCCTGCCGAAGCCGGTGACGCCCGAAGCGCTGCGTCCCGTATTGAAGGAGTACGGACTCCATGGTTGATGCCGCACTGAACGAAGACCAGCGCGACGCGCTGCAGGAAGTCGCCAACATGGCGATGGGCCAGGCCGCGACGCGCCTGTCGAAGCTGCTCGGCACGTTCATCGAGCTGTCGGTGCCGCGCGTGCGCGTGGTGAGCGTGGCCGAGGCGTCCGCCGCGCTCTCCGAGATGACCGGCATCACCGATACCGTCACGGCCGTGCGCCAGGGCTTTCGCTCGGATATCAAGGGCGAGGCGATCGTGCTATGCAAGAGCGGCAGCGTCGACCAGTTGTGCGCGCTCGTCGACGATCCGTACACCAAATCCACCTATGAAACGACGACGCGCACCGAGCTCGTGTTCGACGTCGCCACCGTGCTGATGGGCGCGTGCGTGTCGTGCATTCTCGACCGCCTCGGCCGCTCGCCGATCTTTTCGCCGCCGGGCATGCTCGGCATGGAAATCGGGCTCGACGATGTCTTCCAGCCCGCGATGCTCGCCTGGAAGACCGCGCTGCTGCTCGAAGTGAATTTCGCGCTCGAAGACCACAGCTTCCGCGCCCACCTCGTGATGCTGATGGCCGAAGACGCCATCGCGCATCTGAACGAAGCGCTCGACGCGCTTCTCTCGAGCCTCTGAACGGGACGCCATCGTGAGCATGGACGAACTGCGGCACGCGCTCTCCGAACTCGTGATCGAGCGCGTCGGCTTCGGCATCTTCGTGCTCGATCGCGACCTGAACGTGCTGATGTGGAACCGCTTCATGCAGGACCACAGCGGCAAGACCGCCGAGCAGGTGACGGGCAGATCCATCTTCGCGAGCTTTCCGGAACTGCCGCGCGTGTGGCTCACGCGCAAGATCGAAAGCGTGTTCCAGCTCGGCAGCTTCGCATTCAGCTCGTGGGAGCAGCGGCCGTATCTCTTCAAGTTCGACCATGACCGGCCGATCACCGGCGGCGTCGACTTCATGCAGCAGGACTGCACCTTCATGCCGCTCACGCTGGAGCGCGAGGTGCGCGCCGTGTGCGTGACGATTTCCGACGCGACGCACGCGAGCATGATGCAGCGCGCCCGCGACGAAGCCGTGGCCAAGCTGCAGGAGTTCGCCGACCGCGACGGTTTGACCGGCATCGCGAACCGGCGCTATTTCGAGCTGCGCCTGCGCGACGAATTTTCACGATGGCAGCGCTACGGCGGCGAGCTGTCGATGCTGCTGTTCGATCTCGACCACTTCAAGCGCATCAACGACGATCTCGGCCATCTCGTCGGCGATACGGTGTTGCGCGTGATGGCCGAGCGCGTCGCGAAGAGCGTGCGCGTGCAGGATGTGTTCGGGCGCTTCGGCGGCGAGGAATTCGCGCTGCTGCTGCCGTGCACGCCTTTCGAGGACGCGATGATCGTCGCCGAGAAAGTGCGCCGCGCGATCTGCGAGACGCCCATCGACGTGCAGGGCGCGCCCGTGCCGATCACGGCGAGCGTGGGCGTGGCGCGGGCGCGCACGGATGTGACGTCGTCTTACGAGGCGCTCATCAACGAAGCCGATGCGGCGCTCTACACGGCCAAGCGCGAGGGGCGCAATCGGGCGGTCGGGTTCGCCTGAACCTTCGCCCGGCGCGCCGCGCCCCGGCCCGCGCGTCCCGTGCGGCTTAGGCGCAATCAGGCAAAGAATTGATATACTCTTTGCCGCTTCCGGCGCAGTCGCAGCCGGCTCGCGCCGGCTTTTTCTCTTCGATCTTTCCGCACAGCGCCAGGTGGTTCCGCGCGCGTCGGATTGCATCGAGACTGGCGCCTGATCTCTTAATTTGCCCTTGGGGGCGCCACAGCGGAGTTCGTCTTGGCCGTTTCCAACATCATCGCTGACGATCCTGCTCCAGACGCCGCGAAAACGTCGTCGGGAAGTTCGTTCTATCTTGCGATGCGGATCCTTCCCGCCGAACAGCGGGACGCGATGTACCAGATTTACGCGTTCTGCCGCGCGGTCGACGATATTGCCGACGAAGGCACGCTCCCGCGCCGCGAGCGCGCGCTCGCGCTCGACCAGTGGCGCGCGGACATCGACGCGTGCTACGCCGGCGCGCCGAGGCAATCGCTCGAAGCGCTGACGCGCCACATCCAGGCTTTCCAGCTTTCCCGCGACGACTTCCAGGCCGTGATCGACGGCATGGCGATGGACGCCGCCGGCGATATCGTCGCGCCCGACGAAGCCACGCTCGACCTGTATTGCGATCGCGTGGCGAGCGCGGTCGGGCGGCTATCGGTGAGAATTTTCGGGATGCACGAGGACGCCGGGCGGCGGCTCGCGCATCATCTCGGGCGCGCGCTGCAACTGACCAACATCCTGCGCGACATCGACGAAGACGCGGAAATCGGCCGCGTGTATCTGCCGCGTGAACTGCTCGCGCGCGAAGGCATTTCGACGAGCGATCCGGCGAGCATCGTCGGCGATGCGCGCCTGCCGCGCGTGTGCGCCGTGCTCGCCGAACGCGCGAAGGGCCACTACAAACAGTCCGACACGATCATGGCGGCCTCGCCGCGTGCTCTGGTGCGCGCGCCGCGCATCATGTCGGCGGCGTATCGGACCGTGCTCGACGCCAATCTGAAACGCGGCTTCGACCTGCCGCGCACGCGCGTGAGGACGCCGCGTTCGCGCCTGCTGTGGATCGTGGCGCGCAACCTGATCTGATGTCCCGGCGGGTCATCGTCGTCGGCGCGGGCGTGGCCGGGCTCGCCGCCGCGGTCGAGGCGCAACGGCGTGGCGCGCGCGTCGTGCTGCACGAAGCGGCGCCGCACGCGGGCGGGCGCTGCCGCTCCTTCTTCGATCCCCGGCTCGGCGCCACGCTCGACAACGGCAATCATCTGCTGCTTTCCGGCAATCATTCGGCGATGGCCTATTTGCGCACGATCGGCGCGGCGGAAACGCTGCTCGGCCCGACGCATCCCGAATATCCGTTCTTCGATGTCGCGACCGGCGACGCGTGGACGGTCCGCATGTCAACGGGCCGCCTGCCGCGCTGGATCTTCGACGCCGGCGCGCGCGTGCCCGGCACGCAGCCCGCCGATTATCTGCCGTTCCTGCCGCTCTTCTGGGCGAAGCCGGGCCGCACCGTCGAGGAATCGGTGCGCAGCAAGGATCGCGTGTGGCAACTGCTCGTGCGCCCGCTGCTGCGCGCGATGCTCAATGCCGATCCTTCGGAGGCGAGCGCGGCGCTCGCGGCGGGTCTCTTGCGCGAGACGGTCGCGCAGGGCGGGCAGGCGTGCCGGCCGCTCATCGCGAGAAGCGGGCTGTCGCATGCGTTCGTCGAACCGGCGCTGCGGCTGTTGCAGTACGGCGGCGCGGAAATCCGGCTCGGCTCGCGCGTCGCCAGCATCGGGGTTTCGGGCACGGATTCGAAGGAGCGTGTAAGCTCGCTGGCTTTCGAAGGCGCGGCCGAGCCCATCACGCTCGGCGCGGGCGACGGCGTCGTGCTCGCCGTGCCGCCCGATGCGGCGCGCCGGCTGGTGCCGGATCTGAGCGCGCCGGATGCATCGCGCGCGATCGTCACCGTGCATTTCGCCGCCGATACGCCCGACGGCATTCAGCCGCTGACGTGCGTCGTCAACGGCATGTCGGACTGGATTCGCGCGGCCGACGGGCGGCTTTCGGTCACGCTCGCGAGCGCCGGCCGATGGCTCGCGACGCCGCACGAAGACATCGCGCGGGCGGTCTGGCAGGAGACGGCGCAGGCCGTGAAGATGCCGGCCGTGCCGACGCCGCCGTGGCAAGTCGTCGTCGAGGAACACGCGACGTTTGCCGCCGTGCCTGCGCAGGAAGGTTTGCGGGCCGCCACGCGCACGCGCTGGCACAATTTCACGCTCGCGGGCGACTGGACGGCGACCGGCCTGCCCGCGACGATCGAAGGCGCGATCCGTTCCGGCCAGAAAGCCGCGGACGCGCTGTTGAACCCATCGATGGAACGCTGATGAACGATTTATCCCTGTCGGCCGTGGGCGCGCAGGTGCCGGGCGCCTCGCTCGACGCCGCCGTCAACCAGGCCACCGACGCGCTGCTCGCGGCGCAACATCCGGACGGCTACTGGCTCTACGAGCTCGAAGCGGACGCAACCATCCCGGCCGAATACGTGCTGCTCGTCCACTATCTCGGCGAGACCGCCGACGTACAACTCGAAGCGAAGATCGGCCGCTATCTGCGGCGCATTCAACGCGAGGACGGCGGCTGGCCGCTTTTCACCGACGGCGCGATGGACGTCTCCGCGACCGTGAAGGCGTACTTCGCGCTGAAGATGATTGGCGATTCGCCCGACGCCGGGCACATGCAGCGCGCCCGCCGCGCGATTCTCGCCGCGGGCGGCGCGGAGAAGGTGAATGTGTTCACGCGCATCCTGCTCGCGCTGTTCGGCGTCGTGTCGTGGCGCGTGGTGCCGATGATGCCCGTCGAGATCATGCGTCTGCCGATGTGGTTCCCGTTTCATCTGTCGAAGGTGTCGTACTGGGCGCGCACGGTGATCGTGCCGATGCTCGTGCTCAACGCGAAACGTCCGCGCGCGCGCAATCCGCGCGGCGTGCGCATCGACGAAGTGTTCACGAATCCGCCCGTCAATACCGGCATGCCGGCGCGCTCGGGGCACCAGAGCCGCGGCTGGTTCGCGTTCTTCCGCGTGGTCGATTCGATTCTGCGCGTAGCCGACCCGCTGCTGCCGAAAGCCGGCCGCGAGCGCGCGATCGATGAAGCGGTGCGCTTCGTCGACGAGCGCCTGAACGGCGAGGACGGTCTCGGCGCGATTTTCCCGGCGATGGCCAACTCGGTCATGATGTACGACGTGCTCGGCTACCCGCCCGAGCATCCGCACCGCGCGATCGCGCGCAAGTCGCTCGACAAGCTGCTCGTCATCGACGAAGCCGACGATGGCGAGGCGTATTGCCAGCCGTGTCTGTCGCCGGTGTGGGACACGTCGCTCGCGGCGCACGCGCTGCTCGAAACCGGCATGCCGAAGGCGCGCTCGGCGGTGGCGCGCGGCCTCGACTGGCTGGTGCCGCTGCAGATTCTCGACGTGCGCGGCGACTGGATCTCGCGCCGTCCGAACGTGCGGCCGGGCGGCTGGGCGTTCCAGTTCGCGAACCCGCATTACCCCGACGTCGACGACACGGCGGTCGTCGCGATGGCGATGGAGCGCGCCGATCGCGAGAACGGCACCGCGATGTACGGCGAGTCGATCGCGCGGGCGCGCGAATGGGTCGTCGGCATGCAGAGCAGCGATGGCGGCTGGGGCGCGTTCGAGCCGGAAAACACGCAGTTCTACCTGAACAACATTCCGTTTTCGGATCACGGCGCACTGCTCGATCCGCCGACCGTCGATGTCTCCGCGCGCTGTCTGTCGATGCTCGCGCAGCTTGGCGAGACATCGTTCAACAGCGAGCCTGCGCGGCGCGCGTTCGATTACATCGTCAGGGATCAGGAGCGCGATGGAAGCTGGTACGGGCGCTGGGGCCTGAACTACATCTACGGCACCTGGTCGGCGATGTCCGCGCTGAACGCGGCGGGCGTCGCGCCGACCGATCCGCGCATGGAGCGCGCGGCCGCCTGGCTCATCGGCATCCAGAACACCGACGGCGGCTGGGGCGAGGACGGCGAGAGCTACAAGCTCGACTATCGCGGTTACGAGCAGGCGCCGAGCACGGCGTCGCAGACGGCGTGGGCGCTGCTCGGGCTGATGGCGGCGGGCCTCGTCGAGCATCCGGCGGTCGCGCGCGGCATCGGCTATTTGCTGAGGACGCAGCAGGCGCACGGCCTGTGGGACGAAACGCGCTTCACCGCGACGGGTTTTCCGCGCGTGTTCTATCTGCGCTACCACGGTTATCGCAAGTTCTTCCCGCTGTGGGCGCTCGCGCGCTATCGCAATCTGACGCGCGAAGGCCTCACGCGCGTGACGGTGGCGATGTGAGCGCGCCCGTCGTCGCCGTGACCGGCATGGCGTTCGAGGCGAAAATCGTGCGCGGACGCGGCGTTGACGTGGTGTTCGCTGCGCGCGCCGACTGGCTCGAGCGCGCGTTGTCGGACGCGATCGCGCGCGGCTGCTCGGGCGTCATCAGCTTCGGCACGGCGGGCGGGCTCGCGCCGGATCTCGCGCCGGGTGCGCTGATCGTGGCCGACAGCGTCTGCGGACCGTTCGGCGAGCTGCAGACCGATGCGGCGTGGTCCGCGCGCATCGCCGATGCGTTCGCGGGCACGCCGGTCGGGCGCGTCACGCGGCGCGGCAAGATGGCGGGCGTCGCCGCGCCCGTCAAGAGCGAGGCGGAGAAGCGCTCGCTGCATTCGTCGACGGGGGCGCTGGCCGTCGACATGGAATCGCATATCGCCGGGGCGATCGCGACGGCGCGCGGGCTGCCGTTCGCGGTGTGCCGCGCGGTCGTCGATCCGGCGTGGCGAACGTTGCCGCCGGCCGCCACGGCCGGTTTGCGCGACGACGGCACGACTGCCATCGGCCCGATTTTGCGTGAATTGCTGCGCGATCCGACGCAACTGGGCGCGCTCTTGCGGCTCGCGTCCGATGCGCGTGAGGCCCGCGCGACGCTCGTGCAGGCGCGACACGCGCTGGAAACGGCGCGGGCGCTGGCGATGGGTTGATCGAAGACACCGCAGTACCCTTGCTTTCTGCGGGTTAACCCTCACCTCGGTATAATCAGGGAAAACCCTAATCATCGCGCGTCGATTATTTGCACGACGACGCGCCAGCACCGAAAGTGAGGTACCGCAAATGAATTTCCATACCCGCAAATGGGTCAAGCCCGAAGATCTGAACCCGAACGGCAGTTTTCCAGACTGACATCTCGATTCGTCAAAACGGAGAGGCCGGTTTGGGGTTGTTACATTCTTCATATGTAACAACCATACCGCGGCCCCCGAAGTTACAAATCTATCAAACACCTTTCGTGCATTCTTCCACGGCATTCTTCCGAAGCATTCTCCCAGAACAGCCCTCGCCATTACTGCGGGCCTGACTTCTCCAGCCAACTCATCTACAGCGAGCTGTTGGCTCATGTCAGCGTCCAAAGCTGCCATATCCTGCGCCTGCGTTGTGTCCGATGTCCGGTTGACTCCGGGCCACGGCGCTAACGCCGAAATTTGAGCGTAGTGACCGCGTCGCATTCGACCGCTATTTAGCGACATTGCCAGCGAGCACAGTCTCAACAAGCGTTCGAAGCTGCTTACGTTTCGACTTCGATAAGTGACCCCACGCCAGCACCAACTCTGCAAGGTCTTCGTCTTCGCAATAGAAATATGCCGCCGGCACGCGCAGCACATTGGCCAACTTCAACGCAATTTCAAAGGGCGGTTCGTGTACCCCTGTCTCGTAACGACTGATTCGAGCACTCGCCGTATGTTCATCAAGTCCAATTTGGACGCCCAATCTGTCTTGTGGAATTTCCGCTTGACGTCGGGCATGCCGGAGTCGCTGACCGAAGAGTGAGGCGGATTGCTTAATTTTCATTCTACGAATATCGTAGGATTCACTTGTTGAATCTCTACGAAATTCGTAGAATCGGATTTGTCAGTGTGCCATTTCGACGTATAGCCGAAATCATTGGCTCGTCAAGGGTCTCCTTCAGACCAGCTTTGCCGAATTAGCTGCGGAGGCTGCCATTTATCTGGAGCGCGCAGTTGCGAGCCGGCGCCGGAGGAACGTTGCCTAGCGCAAACGTCGGTGCTGTTAGGGCGCCCGTGTTGGTGACCTTCATAAGCCAACCCGCATGGACAAAGGACGGCACTACACAGGGGCCATCTCAGTGTCAGCCGAATGGCGCGCGCAAGTAATCGAGGAGGTTTGATGCCCCTTTGCCCAAAATTCGTCCCTCCGGCAGAGCCTGAAATCCTTTTATCGTCCTGGAGAGTTTTTGAGACATCGGATGGCTTGCTGCATCTTGTCGGCTTCGACTCATTTAGCCGAGGACGCGTTAGCTGGGCTGTCGGTGTCTTTGACCACGATGCTATGCGCGCATTTACAAGCGACGGGAACACCTATCGACTCGTTGGGAAGCCCGGGACGTTCTGGGACGTTGAACGCGTGTGGGAGTGCTGGTTTCAGGCCAACTGCGAAGGCGCGGTCACCGATGTCACGGAGCTGCTGATTGGAGGGTCCGCCGTCGACGTTTAACGGTACCGGACGTACGGTGAGAGACGAAACTGGCCTCGGCGTGTCGGCTCGCTTTGAGCAAGCCTTTCCGCGCCAGCAGTTTCATCGATTCCTCGCGGAGTAGGAACTGGCCACTTAAGCAAGGGAATATCATGCCGCAGTCGACGCATAGTGCGGAGAACAAAACAACGGCCAACGAAGAGTGGCTAGAACATATCATTCATCGCGCAGTCGTTGCGGCCATCCTTTGCGACCCGAAAGGCGCTGAAGCGCTGTTGGAAATCCCTGATGCGGCGCTTGGCCGCATGTTCAAGAATCATCTTTGCAAAGCCGTTGGCCAAGCCACCGTGTATGGAATCGACCTCCCAGCGCTCCGCGAGAAGGAAGATGAACTTCGCAAGCGCGTCGGACCTGAGTCGAATCGGATGCCGGAACACAAACCTTCGCCAAAATACCGTGACGCGAACGTTGCGCGTTACCCTCTTGTGCTTCAAGGAAAAGTGCTCCGAAAGCACGACTTCTGCAACTCTGCCGGCGTCACGGAAAAAAAGCTGGCTAAGCTCGTTGAATCGCAGCGAGTATTTCGCGTGTTCTTTGGTCCAGAAGCCTACTACCCAGCGTTTTTCCTCTCGCCCTCAATCTTCCGTGACGACTTCAAAAAAGTCGTACGCGCTCTCGGAAGAACTGACCCTTGGACCATATTCGACTTTTTCACGATGCCTCATGAGTCACTGGGCGGAGCTACACCGCTTCAACGGCTATCAGTCGGAGATGTCAAGCCGATAGTAGAGGAAGCTGCTAGCTTCGCGGAACAATACTCGCGGCTTTTCCCTCAGGCACGAGGCCTCACTTCCTAACGTCCGCTGGCCGTGAAAGAACTGCTTAACTTCGCGCTCTGCAACCCCATACTCTTAGTCGCGCCGACAGTCGCGCTCGCAGTCATCTTGGTTTTGCTGCTCGTCAAAAAGAGATATGTGAATGAAGGCGTTTTGTTTAGGCGCATGCCTGCGCGGCAGTGCGACCCACCACGCGCGGCATCGGAGAAGAAAACATGATTTCGCATAGCCATGTCGACCTCGAAATTGCACTCCGCAAGTTCCACGGGTTAGGCCTGGAAGATGGGGACCTCGGATATGCCTACTGGTACGAAGTTGGACAGTTACAGAAACGAGCGGCGGGGATGCAAGCGCGAATAGACGCACGCAGCAAAGAGCTGGAACAGTTACGTGCCATGCCACCGAAGGACAATTGAGAACAACGCTACGCTAGGCGGTTGGGGCTCTCACAGCTTGGCCGGTTGCTCCTGCAATGTTCTTCATACCTGCCGGAAAGCTTAGATGGAACCCTTAGTCTGCAATTACGTCCCTCCCTACGTTCGTGCGGAAGCGGCCGAAACGAAGTATCCGGTTGAGATTGAAATCTGTGGCGAGTACTACCGTCTGCCGTACACGGAGATGGAGGGCGAGAAGGCGTGGTATCGCGACTTCAAGCAAGTAATCATCGGAATGCACGTCTCGTGGTTGTGTTCGGTAACGCGGGACGAATGGGAAGCCCTGACTTTCAACATGGTGATGTCGTTGGTCAGGCACACAGGCTTCCACCTAATCGAGGCTCGAGCAGTTGTGCACGAAGCTACTGTCGGCGCCGACAGACTCATGGAAATGGAAAACGACCAGGTGTTTCGTGATGAATATCCGGCGGTCGCCGCTATGTATGACGTTGAATTCAAGCGGCAGCTTGCGAGATTGCAGGCAATGGTGAAGGCTTGTCCGGAAACCAAAATCGTGCCACCAGGGACCGTTCGGCGGCGAACGCAAGGCTCCAAGCGCAAGCCTCGCTCAGCAAAAGGCGCCCCGAGTGCATCCAGTGGCGAAGCATCGTGAACAACGGGGCGGAGCGCTCACGAAACCGCTGGTCGCGTAGCCAGCGGCGTCGCTCAGGTCGCCGATTCGCGCGTGCGGCGATGTGAGTCACGGGAGCTATTTGACCCGCACACGCTTCGTTGGCTCTTCTGGTACGAAGTGGGATAGCTACTGAAAATTGCAGCCGGCAGGCAACGAGAAACGGGCAAACTCAGCAAGAAACTGGAACAGATGCGCGCCATGGGACTGCATGACGATTGAAATCTATGCAACGCCAGGGGCTGGGGGCTCGCACCGATGGAATCCGGCGCGTGAAGATGGTTGTACTTCGAGCGGTGAGCCACAATGTCAAGGAAAGCGGAGATTCCGGCACCATGCGAAGCCGATGATTTCATGTCGACCACTGACGCGGCGAAGCTGCTATTCGTTTCCCGTCCGCATGTTGTGAAGCTGCTTGCACAGGGAAAGTCAAGCTTCACCACAAAGCTGGGAAAAAGCCGGTTCCTGACGAAGGCGTCAGTGCTGGCTTATCAGGCGCACCTGGATACTGAGGCAAAAGCCTAAGCTTCGGCAGCCGACAACGAATGATGCAAATATGGCGGAGTCCAACCGCCCGCTTCACACGATGAAAAACTGGAGGCGAGCGGGAGATGAATATCGTGGCGTGTACGATAGTCGATTCAAGTATCTGCCGCGGGAATGGAGGGCGGAATGACGGACCGATGTGTGCCTCATGATTCTCCAAGAGAGCTGGGTGCGCTATGACGCGTGCGAGGACCTTGCTAGTCAGCTATCCGCGTACGCATCGCGAAAGATTACTATCTCTGGTCTGTCGCCAGACGTGGCGTTGACTCGCGCCGAGAGAGGCGTGATATTGAAGGTCGACTTGGGCGAATGGGACTTCTCCCAACGTGAGGTGACCTGGGTCATGAAGCGCACCCGGCAACTGCTACTCGCTGCGACCGACGGCTAGCGAGCACACACGCTGAGAAAGCTCACGCAGCGCCCGCCCCAATAGGCAGACCCAGCCCGCTCTAGGCGTGCCTCGGTGAATGTGCCTGCGTTCTTAGGAGGTTTTGCTGATAAAAAACTTCAGGTGCATTGGCAGTGAGCCAAACGAAGATGACCACACCAATTGAACGGTCCAACTTCGAGCGACTATTCGCGGAGGCAGAAAGGCTGTCCGAAGACTTCATTCCAAGCTGGCAGATGCGGAAATCCCCTAGGTGCGGCATCATCCGCTCGGGACCCACAACGGACAAGTGGTGCATTTTCGCGCCTTCGTCCGATGTCGACCAAGCATGGGCGAAAATTAAACGCGCCGTTAAAAGCGACAAGCTGCTCCCCTCGGAGATAATCCTCGAAAGAGACGGCTTTGTCTGCTCGCGGCAGCCTCAGTATATCCTTATAGCCCTTCAATACATTCGGAGTCGAAGATGTTAAGGCATGTCGACCTTACTCGGACGTTCACACGACCGAGTGAGCAGCCAGAGGATGATGATTGGACAAGCTATCTCAACTCGAAGCATGGGGGGCTGAATTGGGCTGACCTGCACGAAAAGCGTGTTGCTGTAGTCGTCGGAGAAGCCGGCATCGGGAAGACGACCGAATTCAAAGACGAAACGGAGCGCCTGAAAAAACAGGGCAGGGCTGCCTTCTTCGTGGAGCTCAGTCAGCTAGCGGTGAGCGACTCATGGGAACTGGCGCTTGGCCACTCAGATTTAGAGTTCGAGACATGGCAGCAGTCGACGGATGTTGGGTACTTCTTTCTGGACGCAGTCGACGAAGCACGACTGACCAGTCACGTTGCTCTAAAGAAGGCGCTCCGGCTTGTCTATACCAACCTGCGGGCATATTTCCCTCGCGTGCGCGTCGCGATTTCCAGCAGATTGACTGACTGGTCAATCGAGGATGTGCAAACTGCAGTTAAAGAATGGTTGGTCGAACCCATCGACAAGGCTTGCCGAGAGCCGGACCTAGATACCCCAGACGTGCCGCAGGGTCGTGCGACGCTACCTTCCGTGGGTGAGCCACCCAAATACGAACCGCCAGAGACATTCGTCGCATCTCTCGCGCCGCTGTCAATTCCGGAAGCACAGAAACTGGCTCGCGCTTGGGGTGTTCGGAATGAGGGAAAATTCTGGTCTGCTATTAACGATGGTAACTATAAACATCTAGCGACTCGCCCGCTCGACCTAGACTGGATGGTAGGGGTTTGGAAGGCAAAGGGTTGTCTTGGAAGCTATCGAGAACTCATCGAAGGCAGTGTCGCAAATCGGCTGCTAGAAACTAACCCCAGTTACCGTGCGTCGGATGCTGTTCTTTCCCCAGCACAGCTTCGGCAAGGTGCTGAACTATTGGCCGCCGCAACAGAATTGTCGGGGCGTGCCTACATTTCGTGCGATATATCGTCACCCGTTCGCGAAAGCGAGATTCTGCCTCATCAGGTGTTGCATGATTGGAGCGATGTCGAGGTTTCGCGACTGCTGGCGTCCGCATTGTTTGATGAAGCAACGTTCGCGCGTGTGAAATTTCATCACCGGACCACGCGTGCATACCTAGCTGCCTGCTGGTTAGACGGGGAACTGCAGGCGGGGGTGCCGCTGCATCGCATCCTGATGCTGTTCGTTGCTGCACCATTTGGTGAGCCCGTATTGATTCCCGCTCGGCGATGGGCGCTTTGCTGGCTGACAGCAATCAATGCGAAGGCTCGGGAGTGGGTCGTCCGGCACTTTCCCGAGATGCTTCTTTTTGACGGCGACCCAGAATCATGGGATACATTGTCAGCAGATGCCGCTTTCGCCAGCTACGTACGGAAACGGAACGAAGGCTATCGGCCGGACTGGTACAACGACGCCGCAGAGTTCATGCGGGTCGGAAAGCGGCTTACCAACGGCCTCCTTGCAAGCTACCTTTCCAACGCGGAATTGCCAACGAGCGTTAAAGTCTCGCTCTTGCCCATTGCTGTGCATGCACGTCTGACCGATTGCGCTACGGCTGCTTTCAACATTTTCTCGGACTCTAATTCAAATTCGCGCGAGCAGCTGCTGGCACTAGACGCGCTCGAGACGATAGCAACACCCGAGCAACGCCTAGCTATCAAGGAAAGGCTGCTATCGGCCTCGCTTCCATCAAATGAGCTTATCGCGGCGGCGCTTGCAACTGCGGGCGCCGAATCCCTCACGACGGCAGACTTGACCAAGACTATTGCGATGACTGCTGCTGAGGATGAGTATGGACACGGACCGATGGCGTCGGCCATCAGCAGGGACATACTTCCGAATACGACTGTACAATCTGCGACAGCGATACTGGAAGCGGTCGTCGCAAGCCTACCTGTCGCGAGCGAGGCAACCGAGTTCAACAAGTATCACGGCCCAAAGCCGCTCCGCGCATGGCTCCTGGACGTTCTTCCCGCATGTCTTGAGCGGTTGCTGTCAATTCTCGACGTCACGATAGACGAATATCCGCCAGCCTGTCTTGAGGGGGCAGTTTGCATTGAGGTGCTGCGTAACAGCTGGTACTCAGACCATGAATTGACAAGCGTCCACGACGAGATTGCTCGCCATCCGCGCCTGCGGTGGCTGCTCGCCACAACCTTCGCACAATCGTCCCGAATCTCGCATCTGACTACACGAATATGCTGGTCTGGCTGCTTGGTTAATTTTGGCGCGACAGACCTCTCGGGTCTGACCAAGCGCGCAAACGATGAGCACTTGCCGCCAGCGGAGCGTGAGTTCTGGTTTCAAGTCGCAAAGGAGATGGCGGCGGGTCATCTCACACGACCCGCAAGCAAGGACGCTCTCGCTGCGCTCGTGGTTGGCCCTGACCATAAGGCACGCGCGGACAGGATTGCCGCAGACCTCGCCACAAGGGTGTCCAGCCGGTTGCAGCAACGCAAATGGAACGGGGAGCGTCGTCAGCGCGAACGTGAAATGCTCGCACAAAGCGAAAGGCATAAGGAGCAAGTCAGAGCTGCGATTGCTCACATTCGAGATACAAGCCATATGGGGACGCTGTGCTGGCTCGTTCAATATTCCTATGAACATGCCGGTCGTAACGATTTCTACCGCGTCGACTACGGAGTAATCGCCCGCAACTTGGGGCAGGACGTTGCCGACGCGCTCGCTGCAGGATTAACGAAGGTCTGGCAACGCTGCGAACCGCCTAGTCCAGCTGAATACCCGAATGGTACAGTTCCGTGGGAGGTTATTCTCGCATTGGCTGGGTTGTATACAGTTCTGAAGGAGGGGCAGCATGTGGCGGCCCTTACCCAGAGCGATGTCGGCCGGGCCGCTCGTCTTGCTGTCTGGGAACTTAAGCGGCCACCTGAATGGTTTGACCAGTTGGTCACCAATAACAGGTCCGCAGTGGAAGAGGCTTTGCACCCATGGATTTTGAGCGAAGCTCTTCAGGAACACGCGACGACCCATACGCGGCGAGCGCTCGACCTTGCCCTTCATTGCCGTGGTTCAGTTCGCGCCAGATTGCTACAGCCGCTGGTTCCGTCCGTTTTGGGCCGGCAAATTCCTTCACCGGCGATTTCCAAGGAACTGTTCGACGCGCTGCGTGCTGATGGCATCGTGCCTCCAGAGACGGTGGAAGAGTTTTGCGATGCCATGCTGGTCGAATCCATGAAGGCGGATGGTCTGCTCGGCGACTCACATTGGCTACGAGTCTGGCTCGAGCAAAATCCTCACCATGCGTGGACATGGTTCGAGCGTAACCTTCCTACTGACGACGCGACCGCCAAGGCGCGAGTGAAGCAATTTGTTGACGCGCTGTCCGATTTCAAGTGGATTCGAATGCCAGCGGACGATTCCACGGTCGAAGTCTTGATGCAACTTCATGCGCTGGTCTCGAAACACCGTTCGGCAGCGGACGCTGCTTCGGAGAGGGTGCAGGATGATTCGTTTGCTCCTTCCATGACGCGGACGCTAGAGACGATACCCGGAATTCTCGTTCGTGTTCCTGGAGTTGCCGCGCATCAGGCGTTACTGAAGCTTGCTTCAATTGAGACCGAGCTAGTGATAAAGACGTGGATTAAGGGGCGCGTCTACGAACATGCAGCTCTGGAAGTATCTCTCACAGCCCAATTCGAAGTCGACGATTTGCGTTCGATTGGACAGGTATTGCACCGCGAACCTCGGAGCGAGCGTGAACTTTGTGAACAAGTGCTCTCGAGATTGGAGGAGATTCGGATTGGGATAGAACAGGGTCCGTTCAGCGACCGGGGGTTGTTCGCTGCTGGTATGCGAGAAAAGTTACTGCAGCTTTGGCTTTCGGCGCGTTTTCGCGACACGCCGAATCGAAGGTTCAGCGTTCATCGCGAAGAGGAAGTCGATGACGACAAAGAGACCGACATACAGCTAAGCGCAAGCAGTTGGAACGTCTGCATTGAAATAAAGCCCGTTGACCATCGACGCGGGTATTCTGTCGCGTCCTTGACCGGTACCCTGCGTGACCAACTCGTTGGGCAGTACTTGAAGGGATTTAACAGCAGTCACGGCATCCTCGTGCTCTTCCGACTGGACAATAAAGGGTGGAACATCCCGGGGGTTGGCAAGGGACAACCATTTCAGGCGCTGGTCGTATACCTGCAGGAACAGGCTCGACTCATCAAGGGAGAACACCCCGGCATCCAGGAACTGATTGTATTCGCCATCGACTGCATGCCGCCCATTCCTTCGCGTGCAATCGAGGATGGACGTGCTGTAAAGGTGCTTCCGGCTCAATGAGCACCGACCTGCTGCTTGGGTTGTGCTCGCTCCATCAGGCTCTCGTGGAAAGGTGCGTAGATGTCGGCGAGGTGTGCCGGCAGTTCAGGGGTCGCACACCACGCGCTCTGGTAAAGCTCTTCGAGCTCATGCGAGGCGGCTGGCGGCACTCGCTCGAGCGCCTGCGCCGGAACCTGGTTTCCCGGCCGGGTATGATGCTGCGCTTACCATACGCCGTGGTATCCATGAGAATCCCGGGGAAATGCGTTGCCTGACCACATCTGCTACGACTGTTTTATCGATGAGCACCTCCGCGAGTTGGTCCGTCGTGAGGGCGCCGTCGACGAATGCCGCGCTTGCGAAGAACAACGCGAGGGCATCACCGTTGGGCGGCTCGGCAAAATCCTAGAGCCCATTATGCGCGACTGCCTTCGCGTCGGCGATTCAGTCCGCGACATCGACGCCGACGGAGAACTTTACTATCGCCAACTCGGAGACAGTCTTTCGGGTTGGGTTCAAGAGTTTCTTGGCAAGCATTACAACTTCGAAGACGAAATTGTGGACGCCATCGTCGGAGCCGATGACTATAACCCAAGGGATGGAGATGGACCTTTCTGGGACGACATGCAGAGCTATGAGCGCGTCCAGTATCTCCCCGGCGATTACCACGAAAGGTGGAAGGAAACGCTCGCCGATGTCAAGCATCGCAGGCGATTCTTTAGCGAGAAAGCCCGACTGTTCTTCGCGCAGCTTTTCGAGGGCGTAGAAGACCTATATGTGCCAGGCAAGCGCCGGACTCCGGTAGTTCGTCGGCTGAGTGCGGGGACCTGCCTGTATCGCGCTCGAGTAGTAAGCAGTGCATCCGAGTTCAAAGAGATGCTCGCGGACCCGTTGAAGCACATCGGGCCGCCTCCGGCCGCAGATGCACGTGCGGGTCGAATGAATGCCGAAGGCGTTTCAGTGTTCTACGGCTCACTGAAGGCAAAAACCTGCCTGGCTGAGATGGGCCCCGCCATCGGAAGTGACATCGCTCCGATTGAGCTGAAGACCACAAGGAAACTGCGAGTCCTGGATTTTGTCCCGCTCGATAGTGCTCGCTCAAGCAAGAACCTAAGCTTCTTCCGGCCTGATTTTCGGGCGGAAACCGCGCGGCGGCAGTTTCTCAGCCTGCTGCACACGTTGATTGCGCAGCCGATTACGCCTGGTCGCGAATCTGACTACCTCATCACGCAGACGATGGCGGAGTTTCTCTCGCACGTCACGAAGCCGGCGTTCGACGGAATCATGTTTCAGTCGGCGCAGCAGCACGGCGGAACGAACGTTGTCTTGTTTCCGAACGCAATGGTCAACGATGCTGGCGAGCCACAGGACCTCCCGCTTTCACTCGCAGACGGTGACGTGCGCCTGTACAGAACCCAGTCGGTTGCGTACTCTCACGAGCGACAGCACTTTTATCGCGCCCCCGATTCGGATGAAGTCATTCCGATACGCGAAGTCAACGAGCGTTGGCCAATCGCCGGGGACGACCCCTTTAACGGCCAATTCTGATTGTGCCGCCGGAGGGCGCCAGGCGGCCCATTCCTGCTGGTCGTAAGTGTGTAAATTTGCTCCGAGCAAGGCGACAGGTTAATCACCATATGTTAGTCTCCCCGGACAGATGAGCATCATTCAAAAAGTCACATAATCAAGTATCTGCGAAAGGATATACGTGTGAGACGGCAAACTCGCGCGTCGGGGCATGGCCGTGCTCTGAGGCAAACGGGCATAAGTTCGGGACGCTCAAATACGGGTCCCGACTTGGTGTCCCTCATGAGGGACCTCGCGAGCGACGAGAAGACCGGCGTCAATGCCAGTTTGGGCTTCACGTACCAGCATTGGTACGCGGCGCTCTTGGCCATCGAGCGCCTCGGCGTAATGGACGACTACCTTATTATCCTCGAGTTCAAGGAAGACGTAGCCATCGTTGATTCGCCGGAGGAGCCCTCACGAGCCGAATTCCATCAGGTCAAAAAGAACGAGCAGTCCGGAATCTGGACCTTGCGCGACCTGCTCGCTACCGGCACGAAGAAGTCCGGCGAAAAGACGATGTCCACCATGGCCAAGCTGGTCTTGCGTCGACACAGTTTCCATCCACATCCAACCGTCCTGTGGTTTGCGTCGAACGTCGGGTTCAAACTTCCTCTTGAGGAGGGTGAAACGCCACGCATGACGCATGACGCCAATCTCATGGACCTGTGCGACAGCGAACTGGCGACACTTCGGTCCGCGCTCGCGAAGGAACTCGACGTTGATGAGGATACCGTCGTCCTCGACGATTTCCGCCTGATTCGGACTGGGCTGCCGCTCGACGAACCTCATCGTTTCGTCGCCGGAACGCTGGATGAGCTCGCAGAAAAGAAGAAACTCCCGTTCCAGATGAAACGACCGGTTCTCGGCGCCAGGATGGTGGCCAACGAGTTTGCCAAGGTGGGAAGCAAGAACAGCTACGCGAAGACGTTCACCCAGCTCAAAAAGCGTGGTGTTTCACGTAGCCAGGTTGCAGACATTCTGGTGCAGGTCGAGAACTTCAAACAGGACAGCAGCCACGACGTCCTAAAGGATTGCTTCACGCGACTCGACGCCGAAGTGCACGACTACGAAATTCTTGAAGATGTGAAGTTTGAGCTGGTTCGCGTATGCGCCGACCTGACGGACCGGACAAACATCGAACTCCGCGCTGTATGCATTGCGTTGGCGAGAGCGCGCGACACGTTCAAGCAGGCGCAAAGACGCTTCCGGTTGCTAGGCGAACAGATGGAAGCGATAGTCTACGACGCTGAGAAAGCCAGCCCGGAACTATGCGGCAGCTATACCTTGGGATACCTTCATTGTCTCGCGCTTCTTATTATCAAAAATGCAACCGACATCCTTATATTCACTGCTGCGCCTGGTGCGCAACAAGAGGTTAAAAAGTGACCCGGCTCGTGACCTTCAAGAAGCTCTGGCTAGCATCCGAAAGAGACAAGCGCGGGCGCGAGCTGAGCTTCGGGCAAAAGACTCTCCTGCTGGGACCTAACCACACCGGCAAGTCACGCATCTGCAAGAGCCTTTACTGGAGCCTCGGGTGCGAACCGCAGTCGCTGGTCTCCGGCAACTGGGACCCGGCTACGGTTGGCTTGCTCGAGTTCTCCTTCGCGGAAGAAACGTACTTCGCCCTGCGCAAGGGACGTGCGATGGGATTGTTCTCGTCCCAGAAGCGCCTGCTATTCGCGACCGACAGAAACAGCGAATGGGTTGAACGAACGGCGAAGCTTTTCGGCTTCCATCTGAAACTGCCGCGGCCAGGCGGTGCCGCATACGGCCAGGCTGGGTTGGACTATATGTCGTTGCCGTTCTACGTTGACCAGGATGGCAGCTGGGGCGCCGACTGGACGACCTACGACAACCTTGGCCAGTTTTCACGCTGGAAAGAGCCCGTGTTCGCAACGTTGACCGGTTCGCGTCCGAGCGCCTATTTGATAGCAAAGCAGAAGAAGGAAGAGATTGACCGGCGCTTTCGCACGAAGGAAGCTGACCTCGCCGCGCAGAAGGAGGCATTCCTGCGGGTTCGCGAATCGCTTCCCAAAGCAACACCCTCGCTCGATATAAGCGCGTTTCGGGCCGAACTTGTCGAGCTGGCAAAGTCTGCGCAGGCGGCGCAGGCTGAACAGATGAAGGCACGCGAGCGCCTCATTGTGGTTACGGGCGAGCGCCAGAGCCTCGAGTCCAAGCTGAAGCTGGCAACCGCTGCGCAGCATGACCTCGGAGGAGACTTCGAGTACCTGAGCGCAGTACCCGACGACACCAAGATTGAGTGCCCGACTTGCGGTGTTCTGCACACCACTTCGTTCCACGCGCGGCTGTCCCTCGGGCAGGACCTTGAGGAAATGAACGAGCTCGTCGCGCAATTAAGCGACAACCTGGATGCGTGCAAGTTGAAGGAGTCGGAGTTACGTCAGACGCTTCGCAACATTGAACGCCACGTCGAGAAGTACGAGCAGGCATTGTCTTCCGGCCGCTCGCGTACCCGGCTGGATGAGGTGCTGAGCGCTCATAGCAAGCGCACGCTCGACGAAGCATTCTCGAAGGTCGAATCGACCCTCGGTACCGAAGTCGCTGCGTTGAGGAAGGAGCAGGCGGCAGCTGACGTCGCGGTGAAGCGCTATGACGACAAGCATCGCAAAGCTGATGTGAGCAAGTTCTACAGCGCCGAGCTGCGACGCCTTTCTGACCTGCTCAATATTCCCACATCCGAACGCATCGAAGACACCGGGATTGGGAAGCGTCCGAAGGCAGGTGGTAGCTCGGGACGCCGCGCCATTCTCGCGGTGCATCTCGCACTGGTAGCGTGCAACTTCGAGAAGGGTGACCTACCATTGCTCCCCGTCATCATCGACACATTGCAGCAGTCCGGCCAAGATGACCCGAACCTCGGGCGGATGTTCAATATCGCCGCAGACCATATCGGCGAAAGGCAGCAGCTTTTCATCGCGATGGAGCGACTGCCGGCCGAGGCGATTGTCGATGGATTCGACGTGCAGACGTTCGAAACGCAGCAGGGCCTTCTGCGTAGCGACCAATTCAACAAGGTAGCTCTGACCATTCGACCAATGTTGGGCGCGGTACGAGAGCGCATCCAGCAACAGGCGTCGACAAAACACGAGTCTTGAGTAGGCCACTCTGCGCGTCGATTGGTGGGCCCGCACGCGATGCTTCGAGACAACTCACCCAGTGTCTCGCATGATGGGCCTAGCCTTAACTAGCGGGGATGAGTAACTCGGCTTACGACCCTTGCTACGGTAGTTGTAGCGGGACGCTTGTCCTGGTCGTCGAGGATGATTTCAGTGGTAACCGTGCGAATCAACTACGCTTTCGCCCACGATAGACCGGCGTCCTGCTCTTCTTCCTCGGTATCGAAGACGCCGAGAAATCCCGATGCTTCCATCGAAGGCGAGACGGGTAACGCGAACGTCATCATCTGGCCGTCACTTGCTCAAGATATTTCGGCAGGTAGCGCTGGGCGCATCGCTGTTCGCGGTGTACGGAACATGGCAATGCGAGGGCGAGGTCCACCACCTGGTCGCCAACGGCTTGTCCATATGTCGTATCTGCTCAGCGGCATGACGACCGTCAGTCGAAATTTTTGTTGAGCAGCTACCGGCTTTGCTGAGCGAATGGGTTGATGGGGTAGACCTTCTCGGGCTCCTTGACCCGCTCGAGCAACTGGACCGTAGACCATCCCGCCACGATTGTCTCCAGGCCCCGCAACACATTGGCTTCAAGTGGCTGTATTCCCGCATCTCCTTGAAAGTTAGCGCTGAACGCTGAGTGAAATCGGTACTGGAAGAGCCCTGAGACTTGGGCGATTCGTTCGGGCGTATTGGAGTCTGTGTAGATGACCGACTCGGGCGAGAACGGGTCGTAGTAAATCAGGTGTGGGTAGTCAGTTTTGATTGCAACGAGCGGCTCATCGCAGACCTTGAGCGACCCAACGAGCTGGATTGAGCCCTTCATGCCCTTCGGCGTTTTGAACACCCAGATTCGCCCTGGCGAACGTTCCAACTGTTCTGAGAGCTTCATGTTGTTGGAACCAAAATACCCGACCTCACGGTTCTTGAGGTTGGTTTCGAGCTTTTGCCAGTAATAAAAGAGGTCCATGGAGCGACGCTTGATTGTTCCGTTGGTTGATACATCGCCTTCGATATTACCAACTCGGCTCGGGAAATCCGACATGGAGCAGGTAGCTCGTCATGAGTAGGAGTATCGTTGTCTGAGTCTCGATTGGCATGCCCATCAAAGGGCTCGTCCAGGGGGGCAAATCGGGCGCACGCGGCGGCCGGTCGGCGAATGGCTTTCCCGGTGGGAATTGGCCGGGTACCACTGGGAATCCGTCAGGCGGTGGGCGTGCCGACGTTACACATCGAGGAGGTCGATGACGGGTCGTTTGTCGAGGTCGTAGCCAAACCGCAACGATGTTTGGGGGCGCTATCGTACAGGGCCACGGCCTCTAGCCGAAGCCTGCTCATACCGACGCGTGTTTGCTTCCTTATAAGGAAGCAAAATCTCGCTGTTTGCTTCCTTATAGTGCAGCAAGCCTCTTCAGTGTTCATCTCCTCGCAGTTCGCCTCAGGTTTGCCTGAATTTGTTTGCAGCCAAATCTCCTACGGCCGCGGCCAGGTTTCCGAGCGCGCGCTTCCAATGCGAAATCATCACCCCTGTTCCGCGGCATACATATCGCTGACCGTTCCGCGGTGAGCCGCGCGACTGGTCGGACATCAACGGCAGCGGTCGCGGGACAACCGGTACTGTGGGATAGTCTTGAGACACCGGACAGGGTGGCGAAGTTAGCGCCCTGAGACGAACGGCTGACGGGCGACGCTGGCTCCGAGGGGCATCTCACGATGTTTTGGAACGTGTCTGAAGGCCCAGCTTAGGATAAGGCGGGGCTCTACTTCACCAAGGGGCACTCGAAAAACAAAGCATGTACACGGAGCGAAATGCTCAATCAAAAGAAGAAACAAGTATGGGCTATGCGTGGGCAAAGGATGGTAGTCATCGTACGTTGCCGCTGTCCCGGTTTCAGTTGCGTCTGAATGCGAGACGCGTCCATGTGACGCCTTGGTTTCGATTCGACTCTTGGATGGAACCGGTCGTTTCGCTGTACACACAACGTAGGCCGCAATCTGCAGCTAGCTGCACCGTTTCCTCGTCTGTTACCTCGAACATGTGACGTCCCGCGGGGACCAGGCCATGCCGTATCGTCATCAGGGCATGTCCTCCGGCAAGTAAAAGTGAACTCAGGTGGCGCATCGCGTGTATCCGCTCTGAAGCGTCGAGGTGCATCCATACGGCGGTCAGCATGGCCACGTCGAACGCCAGGTTCATCGAACGCACAACGTTGAGGTCCGGAAGACTGTCGTCGACCCACTCGATTCGGCTCGACCTATGGCGCGTTGAGCCGAAGTTGCGAAGCTCATCCACGGGCTCGACCGCGACAACGCTATGGCCCATCTCGGCTAGCGCTGCCGCGTCTCTGCCGCTGCCGGCTCCGAGGTCGAGAATAAGCGAGGGCATTTTTGGGAACAGGTGTGCCACGTCGCCATGAAGGTCGGAGAATGACATGTTTTCCCAGCGTTCAATCATTTGAGCGGCATTTTCAGCGTAGCCTTCAGCTCCTACGACATTGCTCGACATATCAGTTCCGGCTCTTAGCGGTAACTCAACGCTTCAGTTCGACTTCTAGGAAGACTCGAGGCTACTTCGTTGACGAGACAGTCGTCGGCGTCGCGTGTGGGACTGCAATGACCCTCGTTCGTTCCGTTTCGCCCTTGAACACGGCTTGTTGTTCAGGTGGGCTTCCCCTGGTTCACACGTCACTCAATGCACCCCTTACGGTGTCGCAGAACCACTGCTGAGCGCCCGAGTCCTCGGCGTGCGGGTACCAGTACAAATTCACCTCGAAGGGCTGTATTTGGAACGGAAGCGGTAGGACCTTCATGCGTCCTTCGCTTGCGAATGCTCGGGCGACTCGCGTTGGCAGCGCGAGCACCAAGTCTGTCGTTGCAATCGAGGAAAAGAGGCTGGTGAAGTGGGGAACCCGGAGGACAATCCTTCGTTTCAGGCCCATCTCGCTGAGCACATCTTCGACGAGATGATGGCCCGTGAAAGGTGCCACCACAACGTGATTTGCCGCCACGAACTGCTCTAAGGTCAGGGTATCGCCGATGCCCGGATGCGATGCGCTCAGGAGGCAAGAATAGCTTTCTTTGAACAGAGTCGCTTTTCTCGCCTCGCCGCCAACAAACTGCAGGTTTCCTACGACGGCGTCCACATATCCGGTCTGCAGCCACTCAGCAACGAGGTTACTGTCAATCTGCACGATTTCGAGGCCGACGAAAGGCGCGATGGCCTGGAACTCGCGAACGAGGATGGGCAGAAAATATAGTTCGCCCAGGTCGGAAAGCGCGAGTCTGAAAGTGCGCTCCGAAGTTGAGGGGTCGAACTGTCGCGTCGCTGAGATGGCCGATTCAATGCTGTTCAGTGCGGCTTTAAACGAGCTGAACAACTGCGTCGCGTTGAATGTTGGGACCATGCCGTCCCGACTACGGGTGAACAGCGGGTCGTGAAGGAGGTCCCGCAGTCGATTCAACGAGTAGCTGACTGACGGCTGCGTAATACTCAGGCGTTTCGCTGCTCCGCTGACGCTCTGTGTCTCGTAGATTGCGACGAACGTCCGAATCAGGTTCAGGTCGATGCTCATGGTTACCACCTATATAGATGGTATCTATTTTAAGAACAAAAAAGAGATGATTGGTCTTATTCCTTCTGCGCTCATAGCATAGGTGCATCGAACGGAACTAACGCCATGAAAACTATTCACCAAGCGTGCTACGAAATCCTCCGCAACCAAGGCCTGACCACCTTCTTCGGGAATCCGGGCTCGAATGAGCTTCCGTTTCTCAAAGATTTTCCGAGCGACTTCGACTATGTCCTCGGCCTTCATGAAGGCGCCGTGGTCGGAATGGCAGATGGGTACGCGCAGGCGACCGGACGACCGACGTTGGTCAATCTGCATTCGGCCGCAGGCACGGGTAACGCCATGGGTGCACTTGCTAACGCCTGGAACTCCCACACTCCGCTGGTCGTGACGGCGGGTCAGCAAGTTCGCGCCATGGTCGGCGTCGAAGCTCTGCTGGCAAACGTCGATGCCGCTTCGTTGCCGAAGCCGCTGGTCAAATGGAGTACCGAGCCGTCCAGCGCGCAAGAAGTACCGCTGGCGCTGAGCCGCGCGATTCACACTGCTGGCACCGGCGCAAAAGGCCCGGTCTACCTGTCGGTCCCGTATGACGACTGGAAACAAGAGGCGGCTTCCGGTGTTGACCACCTCGCGACGCGCCGCGTTGAAATGGCGGGCGTCCCCACACCTGCGGTGCTCCAGAAGCTTGCTCGCGAGCTGGACCAAGCAAAGAACCCGGCGCTGATTGTCGGTCCGGACGTCGATGCCAGCGATGCCAATGGCTTTGCGGTGACGCTTGCCGAAAAACTCGCGATGCCGGTCTGGATGGCGCCTTCGGCTCCGCGCTGCTCTTTCCCCACGACACATGCGTGCTTCCGTGGCCTTTTGCCCGCTGGCATTGCGAGCATCAGCCGACTGCTTGATGGCCACGACCTGGTGCTGGTGGTGGGTGCGCCCGTGTTCCGCTATCACCAATACGAGCCTGGCGAGTTCCTGCCGCAAGGCACGCGCCTTATTGCGATTACGTGTGACATCAACGAGGCAACGCGTGCTCCGATGGGTGACGCAATCATTGCGGAAATCGCGCCGACTCTCGAGGCGTTGAGCAACGTGGTCTCGAAGACTTCTCGCCCGATGCCCGCCGCTGTTCGTCGGCCGGAACCGGCACCTGCCGAAGCGGGACGTCTGGCTCCAGAGCGAGTGTTCGACATCCTCGATGAAATGGCGCCACGTGACGCAATCTATGTGAACGAGTCGACGTCGACGACGAACGTACTCTGGCAGCGTCTGCGCATGACGGAACAAGGCAGCTATTACTTCGCTGCTGCGGGTGGTCTCGGCTTCGCGCTCCCGGCAGCGGTCGGCATCCAGCTGGCAAAGCCCGCGCGCCGCGTGATTGGCGTGATTGGCGACGGCTCCGCGAACTACGGAATCCAGGCTCTGTGGACGGCGGCCCAATACAACATTCCGACCATCTTCCTCATCATGAAGAACGGCACCTACGGAGCGTTGCGCTGGTTCGCTGGCGTGCTGCAGGCCGAGAACGTACCGGGGCTGGACGTGCCTGGACTGGACTTCTGCGCGCTCGCACGTGGCTACGGCGTTGAGGCGCTCCACGCAGATTCGGCTGAGTCGCTCACTTCTGCCCTTCGACAAGCACTTGCCGCAAACAAGCCTGTGCTTATCGAGGTTGAGACTCGTGCTTAAGGCGCAGAGGTAGCGTGTCATGAAAAAGCTTGTCAACGTCGCGGATTTTCGCGCGAGCGCCAAGGCCCGCCTCCCCAAGATGGTGTTCGACTATCTCGAAGGCGGAGCCGAAGACGAAATTGGTCTTCGTCACAACCGAGATGCTTTCGAGACAATCAAGTTTCAGCCGCGCCGTCTTGTTGACGTCAGTACCCGCAACACGCAGGTGAACATCCTCGGTAAGGCGGCAAGCGCGCCGCTTGTTATTGCACCGACTGGCTTGAACGGGATTTTCTGGCCGCAGGGCGACCTCGCGCTCGCGCGCGCTGCTGGCAAGTTCGGCATTCCGTTTGCGTTGTCGACCGCTTCGACGGCTTCAATCGAAGAAGTGGCAAAAGCAGCGACCGGCGAAATCTGGTTCCAGTTGTATGTAGTTCACAGGAAGCTCGCCGAGTTGCTCGTCAAGCGCGCGCTGAATGCGGGTTACACGACGCTCATTCTGACCACCGACGTTGGGGTGAACGGCAAGCGCGAGCGCGACATGAGGAACGGCTTCGGGATGCCCATGAAGTATTCGGCGAAGACCATCCTTGACGGCGTGCTTCATCCGCGTTGGTCGCTGGACCTCGTTAGACACGGCATGCCGCAACTGGCGAACTTTGCAAGCCAGGATGTGCAGGACACAGAGCTGCAAGCAGCGCTGATGAGCCGGCAGATGGACGCGAGTTTTGCGTGGAATGACCTGAAGTGGCTCCGCGACCTATGGCCTCACAAGTTGCTGATTAAGGGCATCAGCCGTGCTGATGACGCGCGCCGCTGCATCGAGCTCGGGGCAGACGGTGTGATTCTGTCCAATCACGGCGGCCGACAACTGGATAGCGCCATCGCACCAGTTGAAGTGCTGCAGGAAACCGCGAAGGCCATTTCCGCTCCAGTTTTCATTGATAGCGGCATTCGTCGGGGTTCGGATGTGGTGAAGGCAGTTGCGTTGGGTGCAGATGCCGTTCTTCTTGGACGTGCAACGCTGTACGGGCTTGCAGCGAGTGGAGAAGCCGGCGTGGACGCAGTCCTCTCGCTCCTCAAGGTCGAAATCGACACGACGCTGGCGCAAGTCGGCTGCCCATCGGCAAGCCAGTTGAACTCTGATTTCTTATGGAACGGCGGTCAGTGCAAAGTCGGTGACTTCAGCACCGCTGATTCCATCTCTGCTTAGAAGGTTGTCGTCATGGAAGATATTCAAATCACTGGCCTGCGTGCGCGCGCTGTCAACGTGCCGCTTCAATACCCGGTCAAGACGGCAGTCGGCACTGTCGCTACGTCCCCGCTGGTACTGATTGACCTGCTCACGAACGCGAACGTCACCGGACACGCGTACGTGTTCACATACACCCCTCTTGCACTGAAGCCTACGCTTCAGATGGTCGACGAGTTGGAGACGCTGATTAAGGGCATGCCGCTGTCACCTCATGACATCGACCGTGCCTTCAATGCTCGCTTCCGCCTCATCGGCAACACGGGCATTGTGCGTATTGCCACCGCAGGCATCGACATGGCCGTGTGGGACGCGAAGGCCAAAGCCCACCGCTTGCCACTCGTGGAATTGCTCGGCGGTAAAGCACGGCCGCTGCCTTCATACGACAGCCACAGCATGGACGACCTGGAACTGGGCACAAAGCGCGCCCGTGACGCCGTGGAAGCTGGCTTCAAGGCCGTCAAGACCAAAATCGGCTACGCGACGCTCGAGTACGACTTGAAAGTCGTGCGTGCGCTGAAAGAAGTGACAGGTGACGCGGCGCAGTTGATGGTCGACTACAACCAGGGCCTGTCGGTGCCAGAGGCGAAGCGTCGCGGCCGAGCGTTGGAAGCTGAAGGGATTGCGTGGATTGAAGAGCCAACGCTTCAGCAAGATTATGCAGGCCACGCGTCAATCCGCGAAGTACTGAAGATTCCGGTTCAAATGGGTGAAAACTGGTTCGGCCCGGACGAGATGCAAAAAGCGGTCGACAGCGGCGCATGCGACTTCTGCATGCCGGACCTCATGAAAATCGGTGGCGTGACAGGATGGATGAAAGCGAGTGCCATCGCAGAACAACGTAGCTTGCCGATGTCGAGCCACATCTTCCAGGAATTTAGCGCGCACGTTCTCGCGGTGAGCCCAACCGCCCATTTGCTCGAAAAGATGGACATGGCGGGGCCCGTTCTCCAGCCGGACCTTCATTTCAAAGATGGCGAGGCCCACTTTGGCAACGAGGCCGGCGCTGGAATCCGCTGGAACGAGGACGCCGTAAGTCGTTTCTTGTTTTAAAAAGAGCACCACCTTTCCGGACCAAAATAAATTTTCATTTATTAGTCATACTTATCATAAGCCGCTAAGAGCTAATACTCATTTGGAGACAAAGATGGACCATCCCGCCCCCGCTGGTGACGCGTTGTTCAACACGCGCCTGAACTCTCGCCATCTCATGGTGATGTTCTGGTGTTCGATGCTTATGCTTTTCGATGGATACGACCTCGTCATTTATGGGTCAATCCTTCCTCAACTCATGCATGATTGGGAGCTGTCTCCTGTCACTGCAGGCTTCATCGGCAGTAGCGCGCTCTTTGGCATGATGGTGGGCGCCCTGACATTGGGCAGCTCTTCTGACAGATTCGGCCGCCGCCGTATCATCCTCCTTTGCCTGGTGCTGTTCGGAATCGCGGCTTTCGGGAACGCCTTCTGCACCAACACGACGGAATTTGCCCTCTGCCGATTCATGACGGGCATAGGTCTTGGCGGCATGGTGCCGAATATCGTGGCACTGGTCACCGAGATGTCGCCGCACAGCAAGCGCAACATCATGGTTACCGGCATGTTGAGCTTTTTTTCGGTTGGCGGCGTCATTGCCGCTCTTACCGGGAAAGCCATCACACCCGAATTCGGCTGGCGCGCCAACTTCCTTATTGCTGGCATCCCGCTGCTGTTCTTCCCCGTCTTCTACAAGTGGCTGCCGGAGTCAATCAGCTATCTGATTTCTCAAAAGCGCTTCGCACAAGCAGAACCGATTCTGCGCCGATATGCGCCTGACTTTCAAGGCAGCGCGGCAAGCCTGGCAGCTGGGGAAGAGGACGTGGAGCAAACGCGTGTGCGTGCCGTCGAACTGTTCTCCCATGGTCGACTCTTGGACACGCTGTTTCTGTGGGTCGCGTTCGGCATGTGCATGTTGATGGTCTATGGGCTTAACACGTGGTTGCCCAAGCTCATGGCTGCAAACGGCTACTCCTTGGGCTCGAGCCTCTCGTTCCTGATTACGCTGAACATCGGGGCGGTCCTGGGTGGTCTCTGCAGTGGCTGGCTGGCGGACCGCTACGGTGGCAGGCCGACGTTGATTCTCTTTTTCGCAGTAGCTGCCGTTTCCATTGGGTTGTTGGGTTACAGGCAATCGCCGATTTTCTTGAACATTCTCCTGATGGCGGCCGGCGCAACGACCATCGGAACGCTGTGTATCGCTCATGCCTTCGCTGCGCAGCTCTATCCGGCGGGTATTCGTTCGACGGGTGTGGGTTGGGCCGCAGCTGCAGGGCGCTTCGGCGCGATGGCTGGTCCCGCGCTCGGCGGGTATCTCCTGAGTCAGAAATTCGCCATCAGCTTCAGTTTCCTCGTCTTTGCGGCACCCGGAACCGTTGCCGCCATCGCAGTCCTACTGATTTCCAGCCGCCGCGTGCACGCTGTGAGTCGCGTGCCGACACTCGCGTCGCAGGCGAAGTGAGCGTCCAGGTCAAGCATCAACAAGCATCACGGAGAAATAGCATGAGCAATATTGGCGAATCGCAAGTTTGGAATGGGCGCATCTTTTCCGATGGGTGGAAGACTGCGGTGGGCGGAACGCAGGCAGTCGTCGAACCGGCGACTGGCGAGCGCATCGGATTGATTGGCGTCGGCTCGTCCGAAGACATCGACAACGCGGTCGTTTCCGCAACGAAGGCTCAGGAAGTGTGGGCGGCAATGCCGTTTGACCAACGTGCGGCCATCATGCGAGAGGCAGCGCGACTCTTGAAGGAGCGCGCGCCGGAAATCAACGAATGGAACGTTCGCGAATGCGGTTCGACGCGGCCGAAGGCGGAGTGGGAACTGCACGCCACCTACGAGCAACTGCAGATGGCGGCTGCGATTCCCATGCAGCCCGAGGGAGCGCTTTACCCTTCGTCTATTCCCGGTCGCATGAATATTTGCCGCCACGTACCGGTGGGTGTCGTGGGCGTTATCGCGCCCTGGAATTTCCCGATTCTCCTCGGGATGCGCTCGGTGGCGCCCGCACTCGCGCTCGGCAACGCCGTCGTTCTGAAACCAGACCCGCAGAGTGGCGTCGCTGGTGGCCTTTTGCTTGCCAAGGTCTTCGAGGACGCGGGCTTGCCTGCAGGTTTGCTGCACGTGATTCCGGGTGGTCCGGCTGCAGGCGACGCGCTCGTGCGTCACCCGAAGGTGGGCATGATTTCGTTCACGGGCTCGACGGCGGTGGGTCGCTCCATCGGCGAAATCTGCGGTCGCATGCTGAAGAAAGTCGCGCTCGAACTCGGTGGAAATAACGCCATCGTTGTTCTGGGAGATGCGGACGTCGAAGCGGCAACGTCCAGCGGCGCGTGGGGTTCGTTCCTGCATCAGGGCCAAATCTGCATGCAGACCGGACGCCACCTTGTGCATCGCTCTATCGCCGAGAAGTACGCACAGCGACTCGCCGAGCGTGCTCGCAATCTGGCGGTCGGCAATCCCGCCAAAGAGCAGGTGCATCTGGGGCCGCTGATTAACCAAAAGCAGCGCGACCGAATCGACAACATCGTGCAAACGAGCGTCAACGCGGGCGCCACTGTTCTGGCGGGTGGGCGCTATAGCGGCCTCTTCTACGAGCCGACTGTCCTTGCAGGCGTCAAACCCGGGATGCCCGCGTACGAGCAGGAAATCTTCGGACCCATCGCGCCCATCACTGTCTTCGATAGCGATGAAGAGGCCGTGGAACTGGTGAACTCATCCGAGTACGGACTCGCCGCCGCCATCCATACGCAATCGATGTCGCGTGGCCTTGCAATCTCGTCGCGTATCCGTGCCGGGATGGTCCACGTCAACGACCAAACTGTGAACAACGAATTCCACGTTCCGCTTGGCGGGATGGGCGCGTCCGGCAATGGTGGACGGTTCGGCGGGCCGGCCAATGTGCACGAGTTCACCCAGACGCAGTGGGTCAGCCTCACTGACAAGCCCATCCAGTACCCGTTCTAACCCACATGTGAAGCATCGCGACCCGCCAAGACCTCGGCTTCGGCGGGCAAACAACACGGCTTGAAAGCTGTAGACTTGGAGACGGTCAATGAATAAGCCCACTTCGATGAGTCGGCGCACCTTCGTCACTCGCGTAGGTTCCCTCGCTCTCGCACCCGCAATCGGCGCTGGTTTCTCGGCGTGCGGCGGCGGAAGCGACTCGCCTTCTCCTTTGTCGACGGACCAATCACAACAGTTGTCGCTGACGGCAACGCAAGCCGTTTCCGCGATGGCATCCGGAGAGCTTTCGGCTGAGACGTACGTCCGTACACTGCTGGGACGAGCAAGCTCGCTGTCCAGCCTTAACGCTTTCATCACGCTCAACCAAGGCGCAATCGCTTCTGCGCGCGCGGTCGACGCGGCACGTGCGGCCGGGCAAAAGCTGCCACCGTTGGCCGGCCTGCCCATCGTCGTCAAGGACAACATCAACACGAAGAACTTGCCGACTACCGGCGGCACGCCGCGTTTGCAGAACTTCCAGCCGAACAACGACGCGGTAGTTCTCCAACGACTACTGGCGGCGGGCGCAATCGTGCTTGGCAAAGCCAACATGCACGAGCTCGCGTTCGGAATCACGACCACCAACTTCTCGCCATTTGCTGGCTTCGCGCGCAATCCCTATGACACTAACCGGATGGTTGGCGGCTCTTCAGGTGGAACGGGCGTCGCAATCGCCGCCCGAATGGCACCGGTAGGATTGGGAACAGATACGGGCGGCTCTGTTCGTATCCCCGCAGCGTTGAACGGCATCGCGGGATTGCGCCCGTCCGTTGGCAATGGCGGGGCGGAGCGTCGTTATGACGGAACCGGGGTGCTTCCTCTGAGCCACACCCGTGACACGGTCGGCCCTATGGGCCGCACCCTCGAAGACGTCGCACTTCTCGACGCCGTCATCACGGGTACTGACGTGCCCACGGCGACTTCGCTGAGTGGCCTTCGCTTCGGCATCCCAGCGACATACTGGGACGTGGTGGACACCGAGGTGCTGCAAATAATGAATGCAGCAAGGGCGAAACTCCAGGCTGCCGGCGTGACCTTTGTCTCGGTCGACTTGCCGACCATCCGCGACCTGGGCGCGAAGGTTGGGTTCACCGTGGTCTTCCACGAGGCCTCGCTTGAAATTCCGACTTACCTCGCAGCCAGCGGCGGCAGCGACATCACGCTCGCTCAAATCTCCGCTGCGATTGCCAGTCCCGACGTCAAAGGCGGATTCGCGAACGTCGGGTCCGCTGACTCGACAGCGGCGTACCCGAACGCGGTGAACGTATATCGCCCACAGATGCGAGCACTGTTCGATGCCTATTTCGCGTCGAACCAAATCGACGCCATCTTCGCACCGATGACTCCCTTGCCCGCCGTGCCCATCGACCCCGTCAACGGTTCGTCGACCGTCAGCGTCAATGGTGGACCTTCGGTCGACGAGTTCGGCACGTTTATCAGAAATGCCGACCCCGGCAGCATTACCGGCATCCCGGGTGTCACGGTGCCGGCTGGTCGTACCGCCGCAGGCCTCCCGGTCGGATTGGCGCTCGACGGCCCGGTTGGAAGCGATAAGCGGCTGCTCTCCATTGGCATGGCCGTTGAGAAGTTACTCGGCGTCTTGCCGGCGCCAAACGTCTGAAGCGCCGTCTAGCTTTCATGTCAGCGACGGTCGCTCGAACAGAAAACTGCATCGGTGTGGCTGCGGAGGGAGGCCGGCCTCCGCGAACTCCTCGCGGCTGGTACGTAGGTCGGTTTTTCTTGTATAAATGCGTCTCGCTAGAATCTATAAAAAGCTCGCATCCGTAAGGGAGCTTCCTCCTAAACAAGAAAAGAAAGAAGCCTCTTTACGGGCGCGAGAGAGGGGAGTTGGCTTGGTCTGATGGGTGTTTTTACGGCGCTGCGTAATTTGCCTTGAAGTGTCCATGCCGAAGATGCCGCATATCAACCTGTCTGGCGAGTCCGTCTGTCGTCCCCGGACGCAGGCGCGGGCGGATTTTGCAATGCAGGACCCCACCAAAATGATTTAAGTTCGCGTTGAGAAAATTGGCCGCAGTTGTTGATATAGAGTTCGGAACGACGCTAGCCGGTCCGAAAGTACTGAATGCCGCTCATCGTTCGGAGCGAATTCCTGCGATACCGATGGTGGGCTGACCACGATTGAGAAATCGCCATTAGCTGCTAACCATCCGAGGCGTGCCGCTCCGAGCGCAGCGATGCACTGGGCATCCGGCAGACGGCGTATCGGAATTCCAAACGCGTCGGCAATCAACTGCGTCCAGAATGTACTGCGTGCACCGCCACCGATGAGACTGATTGAGGTTTCGCGAGTGCCGTCTGCACGGAGAGCATCGAGGCCGTCCGTCAAGGCGAACGTGACGCCCTCAAGGACAGAATAAGCAAGGGTGGCTCGGTCGGTCGAATCAGAAAGTCCCAAGAACACGCCTTGGGCGTATGGGTCATTGTGAGGCGTCCGTTCGCCGGAAAGGTATGGAAGAAACAAGGGCGCTTTTGCCCAGGCGTTCGCGCGGAGAGTTTCGACCTCAGCTAGTAAACATGCTTCGTCAGCAGAAGTCAGCTTGCAAATCCAGCGAATGCAGCTCGCCGCGGACAGCACGACGCTGGTCCGGTGCCATCTGTCGGGGAGGGCGTGGCAAAGTGCGTGCAATCCTAGTTCCGGGCTCGGTCGGAAACGCTCGGTGACGACAGAAAGGACGCCCGACGTACCGAGAGACAAGAAGCCCTCTCCCGGTTCCGTCGCTCCGACACCGAGCGCGCTTGTCGCCGTGTCGCCTGCGCCCGTTGCAACCAATACATTTGGCGGCAAGCCGAGTTCGCTAGCAACACTTGAAAGGACGCCGCCGCATGCATGGCATCCCTCCAGAATCGGAGGAACCTGCATCTGTGTCATGTCACAAGCATGCAGAAGCTCGTCGGACCACTGTCGCCGTTCAACGTCTAGCCAAAGCGTTCCCGATGCATCAGACGCGTCCGTTTGCTTGGTGCCAGTCAAGCGCAAACGGATGTAATCCTTTGGTAGCAACACGCACGACAACTTTCGAAAACATTCAGGCTCGTGCCGCGCCAGCCAGAGCAGCTTCGGTGCTGTGAGTCCAGGCATCGCGCAATTGCCTGCTATCTCGCGCAGTCTCGGTGCGCGTGCTTCCAGTTCGGAGCATTCGCTGGCGCTCCGCATATCATTCCACAGTATGGCTGGGCGCAACGGTTGGTCCTTTGCGCCCAGCAAAACAGCACCGTGCATCTGACCTGACAGGCCAATGGCCTGTACGCGAGCGAACGCATCGGGATGGTTATTTCGTAGCGTTGAAAGCGCAATTCTCGTGGCTTGCCACCAGTCGTCGGGGTCCTGCTCTGACCACCGATGTCGCGACCGTGAGATTTGCAACGGATGACGAGCGGTACCGACGATATTTCCGTCGCTTGAGAGCAAGAGGACCTTCAACTCGGTCGTGCCGAGGTCAATGCCGAGAAACATCGCTGAAGCTCGATTGAGGCTTGCCTGGAATAACTTAGAGGTCAAAATTGGTAGGCATCAAGACCACGTCTCGTATCGTCAGGCCGCGTTGCCGTGTCAGCATGAACATGATTGCATCCGCCACCTCACTAGCCTCTATCAGACTTCCGGATTCTTTGGCCTCTTTTAGTTTCTCTTCTGGCCAATCGGCCAGTAGCGCGCTGATAACTGGGCCGGGCGATACAGAGCCGACGCGGATTCCGTGCTTAAAAACCTGGCGCCGCACTGTCTGGACAAAGCAATTAATCGCCCACTTGGACGATGCATAAACCGGCTCCCAAGGCGTCGGAAAGTGGGCCGCCAAGGAACTGGTCACCACAATATCGCCGGTCCGCCGAGCAATCATGTGTGGCAGCACGTCGTGAACGTTTTTCATCACGACATTCACGTTGAGATTCAGCATCCGGTCTATTGCAGCAGTGTCTGCTTCGACTAGCTCGCCGCCCACATACGTACCAGCGTTCGCGTGCAGGATGTCGATTTGCCCAGTGATGTCCAGCACGCGGCGTATGAGAACCGAGCATGCTGCCGGGTCGAGCAAGTCGACGACTAAAGGAATGGCCGCGTCGCCGTGCGCGCCGCAGATTGAAGCCAGTGCCGCCTCATCGTGGTCAGCCAGCACGACGCGAGCACCGGCAGTCAACATCGCCTGCGTACTCGCCAAACCTATCCCTGAGGCGGCGCCGGTGACGACAGCGACCTTGCCTTGAAGTTCTGCAGCCATAGAAGATTGTCCCTCCTGTTGTGCCGAATGCTCGTTTGAAAGGGTTTAAATCGCCTCGCTCATCTTGTCCCCAAGGTGAAAGCCGGGCGCACTTTCGACTTTCTCGTCCGTCGCTTTCCATGACGAAAAAAAATGTAGCGCCACCGTGACGGCGAGGGCGCCATCGGTCGCCCCGAGAAATGCCGCGCTGAACAAAAGCCCAATGCGCGAGCAAATAATCTGACTCTCAGCCGGCCCTGTCAAGTTGATTCCGCAAGGGATAACCCCGACGCGCCCGGGAATTCAATGCGCTGGCGGAAGCGTCGCGGGTTTGCGAAACGGTGCGCTGGTCGTCAACTGCTGCTGCACGGTGAGTCAATCTGGCGCCGCTCGGACGTTTTAGTCTAAGGGGCCGCAAATCCTCCAATTGAGCATCGCGCTGGGCGCATTCCTCGGCGAATCTACCTACGAATATGTCAAAGAGTCTCGAGTACATCCCGGTGCCTTTTAACCAAGACAATTACGCTTGGGTGATTACAGACGGAACCTCTGCGGTCGTCGTTGACCCAGGCGTTGCTGAGCCGGTCGTCGCGTACGCTCACTCACGGAAGCTCATCGTCACCGCAGTCTTAATTACGCACCATCACGGTGACCACGTCGGTGGTGTCGAGGAGTTGCTGCGCTACTGCGGCAGGAAAAATGCGCCAGTCTACGGACCGGCTCTTGAACGCATCGACGCGGTGACTTGCAAGGTCGGCGACGGGTTTCGCATCGAACTGGACGAACCACAGTTCAGCGCGGCAGTTATTGCCACGCCAGGCCACACGAATGGACACGTAACGTTTTATCAGCCCTCTGTCGGTGGCCAACCTGGTCACCTGTTTTCAGGCGACACGCTGTTCGCCAGTGGTTGCGGTCGGCTGCTTGAGGGAACCGCGGAAGAGATGCTCGTGTCACTCGACACACTGGCCAGCCTTCCGCCCGCCACACTGGTCCACTGCGCGCACGAATACACTCTGTCGAACCTCGAGTTCGCTCGCGTCTGCGAGCCGAACAACAAATGTGGCGAAATCTGGCAGCAGGAAGCAACCAAGATTCGTGCGAAGGGGCGACCGACATTGCCAACAACAATTGGACACGAACTGTCCGTGAATCCCTTCCTCCGGGTCGGCGAGCCTGAAATTCACGACGTCCTCGTTGAGCGTTTCGGTGTGCCAGTACCTCACCGGCTCGCGGCCTTCATTTTGCTGCGAGCCTGGAAAGACCTGTTTCAAGGCGAATTTCGTGAGCTAACCGAGCGATGGGCGCCAAGGCTTCTGAATTAGAAGACGTAGAAACCCGCGATACCCGTGCGAAAGGGGCCATAAGGGAAGTTCCCCTTGAACAGAGCTCCTTTGCGCGTTAGTGTCAATATTCCAAAAGTGTGCCCCGACAAGACGTACGGCGGGCGCCGAGCAGGAGACATGTGGTGCTTAAACCGTCAACCGATTGGGCAAGCAGCGAAGTATCTGGCGACGATAAGACTGACGCTTGGCAAGATATTCTCAGCGGCAGTTATCGCGAGTGGCAAGTCCCTCAGCGACTGCCGGCTACGTTTTACGCGCATCTACGGCGCCACGATTTTGCCGGCGCCGAAATTGTAGAAACTATCTGTGACCCTTGCGTCGGACGGCGCACCAAGGGACATGTCCGTCGCGATGACGAACTATTCATCGGCGTACAACTGACTACTAGCGGTCGCGAACGCTTCCAGATTGGCGACAGTGGCGTCGAAGTAGCCTCTGGCGATTTGGTCGTTTGGACGAGCGACCAGGAAGTGCAATTCGAGGTCATGGAACGTCTTCATAAAGTGACGCTCATGATTCCCTGGACGCTCATGCGCGAGCGACTGCCGGAGCGCAAGCAGCCTCCTTCTGGTGGCAGAATCGAAAGCCGAACGGGCGTCGGTTCTTTGTTGGCAGTTCACCTGCTAGCGCTATCAAACGAAATTGCATCGCTGGATTCTTCCGTTCAAGGCTCAGTCAGTAGGTCCACTCTGGAACTATTGGGGATTGCGTTATCCGGTCAGCAACACGCTGCTACTTTCGACGCAAGCGCCGCGATGTTCACGAAAGTACAAGACTTTATCCTTAAGCATCTGCATGAAGATGACCTGACGCCGGCACGTATCGCAGAGGGCTGTGGAATTTCGTTACGTTACCTCCACATGCTTTTTCAGCGCAGCGACATGACAGTGTCTGAATTCGTTCTGCATAGCAGGCTTCAGGGGTGCAAACGGGCTTTGTCGGACCCGGCTTATCATCGGTTCCAGATAAGTGAAATCGCATACCGTTGGGGTTTCAATTCCACAAGCCACTTCTGTAGAGCGTTCAAGGACAAGTTTGGTGAATCACCAGGCGAGGCCCGTCGGTCGTCCTTGTCGGTCTAGCACACGACGGGCCGTCCTCTTTTACTACTTCACGTCGCGTCAAATGCCCCGCTATACAGCGGGGCGTTATCTTATCGGCCCCCGTCCGCCAACCATCGCTGAGTTGGGATAGGTCGCGCTACCTTTCCGGGCAACGGTCCGTGCACGCTGAGTCAACTGGCCGCTCACTGCATGCGGTAATTTCTTCGGGAGCCGTCTCGACCACTGTCAGGCGCGGAGTATCGCGCTCGCCTCAGTGAGCGTGCACCGGACGTCGACGATTTTTTACTCTCCGGCATAGATGCCATATTCCAAACGATGCAATCCACCATACCACCGACCTCGCAGCTAACCGACGACGCGGGAATCGCCTCCAAATTCCAAGTTAATGGTGACGGCGAACTCGTAAATGCGCTGGTTCGCGCTGTCGGCCGTCGTCACGTATTGACTGGAGACAGAGCGACGCGGCGGTACCGAACGGGAATCCGCTTCGGTGAGGGAAAGGTTCTCGCGGTGGTTCGACCAGGAACACTTATCGAGCAGTGGAGAGTGCTGGAGGCATGCGTTCACGCTTGTGCGGTTGTCATTCCGCAGGCTTCGAACACCGGGCTTACTGGCGGGTCGACACCCGACGGAAGCGATTACGACCGACCAGTTGTCATCGTCAGCACGAAGCGCATTCGCCGCATCCATTTGCTAGATGATGGAAAGCAAGTGGTCTGCTTGCCTGGCTCAACTCTCAATGAGCTCGAGCAGCTTCTGCGACCGCTCGGGCGTGAACCCCATTCGGTTATTGGCTCGTCATGTATTGGCGCTTCGGTGTTCGGCGGCGTATGCAACAACTCGGGCGGCGCCCTCGTGCATCGAGGGCCCGCTTACACCGAACTATCCGTCTACGCTTCGGTAAGCGAAAGCGGTCAACTGCGTTTACATAACCGGCTCGGGATTGAGCTGGGCGAGCAGCCTGAAGAGATTCTACAACGCCTCGAAATGGGCAATTTTTCGGCCGATGCCATATCACACGATGTCGGCAATGCATCCGACAATGAGTACGCGCGTCATGTCCGGGACGTCGATGCTCCAACGCCGGCGCGATATAACGCAGACCCAAGAAGACTTTACGAAGCATCCGGCTCTGCGGGCAAGGTTATGGTCTTTGGCTTGCGTCTCGATACGTTTCCTGCGGAGAAAGGAGCGAAGGTTTTCTACGTCGGAACGTCACAACCCGAGGTGCTTACTGCGCTAAGACGGGACCTACTGCAGAACCTTGTTGACCTGCCAATCGCCGGAGAGTATCTACATCAGGACGCGTTCGATGTGTCGGCCGACTACGGCAAAGACATGTTTCTTCTCATCAAGCACTTCGGAACTGACCGCCTTCCAATGTTTTTCGCAGCCAAGGCGTGGGCCGACGGAGTGTTCTCGAGAAACAGGTTTCTTCCCGCGCACTTCCCCGACAAGGTCTTGCAAGCAGTGAGCAAATGGTTCCCTGCTCACCTACCTTCAAGGCTCCTCGACTATCGTAACCGCTACGAACATCATCTGATGGTGAAAGTAAAAGCAACAAGCGTGGATGAGACGCGTGCGCTACTTGAACGTCAGCTCGATGGGGAACAAGGAGATTATTTCCTGTGCTCCGAGAACGAAGCCCGAGATGCCTTTCTGAACCGATTCGTGACGGCGGGCGCCGCCATCCGCTATCGAACAATGCACGCTAATACTGTCGAAGACATCGTCGCACTCGACATCGCATTGCGACGTAACGAACATCAATGGCTTGAAAAGCTGCCGGAAGAACTCGAAAAAGCCTTTACGTTGAAGCTGTATTACGGTCACTTTCTTTGTCATGTCCTGCACCAGGATTACATGGTACGCAAGGGCGACGACTGCATCGCCCTCGAGCACCAGCTGCTTGAATTGCAGGATATGAGAGGCGCACAGTTCCCTGCGGAACACAACGTTGGCCACCTGTACGAAGCGAAAGCATCGTTACGCGCCTTCTACAAGCAACTCGACCCATGCAACTGCTTTAATTCTGGCATCGGCAAGACGTCGAAAAAATGGATGTATCGGGACGACGAGACGAGCGGGTGACATCCCGAGAAACTCCGTTGATGCAATGTCCTTTCCCAAAGAAAGCCCACGTTGATACGTGGGCTGAATCCATGCTTGGAGACATGGAGGAGACAACTGCAGATAAGGAGCGCACTCAAATTACCTATGAAGCCGGCCTTGTTCTGACCAGTCTTGCGCCGCGGCCGCCTTGTCGATAGTGCAAAAACGAAATTGCCGAGCTTAAACGTAGTGTCCCGCTCTTTCGAGCACTTCAATCTTGTAACCATCGGGGTCCTGCAGGAAAAAGAAGCGGGCAAGCATTTCTTCGCCACGCTTGAATTCCTTGATAGCTAGAGGATTGAGTCCGAGCCCGGACATGCGGGCATGCTCTTCTTCAAGGTTCGGCACAGCAACGGCAATGTGGCCATACCCGTCGCCATGCGTGTAAGCCACATCTCGACCCTTGTTCCACGTCAACTCGATTTCAACGTCGTTCTCGCTGTTCTTCAGATATACGAGCGAAAAATCTGGAAAGTCCAGGCGGTGACTGGTCTTGAGGTCCAGCGCGTCTTCGTAGAACTTCAGCGCCTTGTCCAGGTCGTGGACGCGAATCATGGAATGGATAATTTTTGGCAATTTCACACCTATACGTCTCAATGCAAAAAGCGGCCCGGTACCGACCGGGCCGCAATGAACCACCGACTAAACCGAGAAGCGGCAGAGCGTCTCGCCCCCATCGATGCGGATAAGGTCGCCGTGGATGTAGCTTGACTCGTCCGAACCGAGGAAAATAGCGAGATTGGCGATGTCTTCGACTTCGCCCCAGCGCTTCAGCGGAATGACATCAGTGAACGCCTTGTCAAAATCCTTGTCGTCGAACAGGGCACGCGTCAGCGACGTCTTCGCGTAAGTAGGGCAGATGCCGTTCACGCGGATTTTCTCGTGTCCGTATTCGATGGCGAGACATCGAGTCAGATTTGCCGCCGCACCCTTCGAAATGTTGTACACCGATTGCTTGGGGTGCCCCTGCAGTCCGGCGGTCGAGACGATATTGACAATGTTGCCGCCGCGACCTTGTTTCAGGAATGCTTTTATGGCTTCCTGGCAACCGAACCAGGTTCCTCGAACATTAACGTCGAAGCAGGCGTCGAGGTCTTCGACTCCGAACTCATGAGCGAGTTTGCCCGCGCGATAGATGCCAGCATTGTTGACGATGACATCCAGTCCACCATAAACCCGCACTGCTTCCTGAACGAGATTGGCCACCTCCGGCTGTTTCGTGACGTTGCACGATACGTAGGTTGCTTCGCCGCCAGCTTCACGGATTGCCGCGACCGTCGTGAGTTTTGCGTCGCCCTCGAATCCGCCCTGATTCGGCTCTTCGTGAATATCGCTCACCACAACCTTCGCGCCTTCAGCTGCATATGACATCGCGATGCCGCGACCGAATCCCGAACTTGCGCCAGTAACGATGGCGACTTTGCCTTTTAGTCTGTCCATGATGTGCTCCTCCTTTGAGTCCTTGGGAATGCGTCTCTGCGTTGAATAATTTAAAACCAGCCAAGTGCCAAAATGTAGCTATGCCGAGAACGTTGTGAAGGTCTGAACGGCAACCTTGCCATCCCTGACAAAAAGCGTATCAGTGGCCAAAGTCACGAACGGTTTGGCTTCCCACGCGAGGTAGCCGATTTCACCTTCCGTGCTTTTGCTGGTGACTTTGAACGCATCCCAAAATGCCGGCTTCGCGCCGTCGAGGAACGCTTTGAAGAAACCGCGAATTTCGCTTTGCCCGCGATAGGACTTTTCTGGCGTGACGATTACGGACCTCTCGTCATAGTCCTTCATGAGTTCATCGAGCCCTTGCGCGAACGCGCCGAGGTGATGGTCGAAGACCTGGTTGGTGGACTCACTTGCTTTGGAAGAATCTGTCATCTTGACCTCTCGTGGTTTTGGGAAGGCACCGGTGCCATCTGGCGGTCGCCCGGTGCAGCCGCATCAGGCCGCCGCATTAAGCCGCGTACGCACGCTGTGCCTCGTCCCACGAGACGTTCACGATAGGCGAACCGTCCGCATTGATGAACGCGAGAGGCCCAAGGAAGGTCATATAAAACTCGGAATCAACCGGGAAGTAGGTCTTGTCGTGGCGAGCGTTAGCCGACTCGTAACCGTAAGCCGGCGCGACAACGGTATCGCCTCCTTGCTCCTTCCCGCCGCGGACGTCCATGCGGCCCTTGGTGAGCAGGTATTCACCGGGACCAACGTGGAAGTGAGCATTGAAAGATGAGCCCGCCGGACAGTCAAAAATAGCGGCCCACGAACCCATTTCGGGAGAGGCGTGGAGCATCTTCCAGCGGATGCCGCCCTGCGACAGCGCGTCAGGGAAGGCCTTCCAAGGAATCTCGTTGATTTGCACTGCCTCTTCTTCGACCTTCGGTTTGATTTGCATTTTCGTCTCCTGAATACAGCCCGGCCTCGAAGCTGGGCTTGGGTCTATGGGGTGATTCAAATATAGGCTTGTACCGTCATTGGTGGTTGCTTGGCAGCGCAGCGGGAGTTGACCGAAAGTGCAATCAATCTGAAATCCCTCTCCGGTCTCGAAGGCCACGCACGGAAACCTCGAACCCGACAAATCTCGAGGAATGGCTCAACTCCTGAAAAGTCGATTTCCCGGGCGAACGGGAGTCTGTTGGCGATAAAAAGAGCCAACTCGACTCCCTGGAATCGTGTTGGCTCCAACAGCTCTCGTGCTGTTGAAAGAAAGCCCAACGACCGCCGCGACCTAATCGTATGCAGCTCGGACGGTCGGGGACGACACGTACCCCTTTGCACCTACAGAACCGACCATCCGCCGCTAATCTGAAGTGATATTGAACTGACGTATCTGCTCTCGTCGGAAGCAAGATAGACCGCCCCCATAGCGATGTCGTAGGGTGTGCCTAGGCTGCCAAGAGGAATCAGAGCGGTGAAGGTCGTGCGCGCCGTGTCTGCGTCCGCCATCTCGCCTCGCCGCTCGACGCCTTTAAAGATGGAATCCATCATGCCTCCATCACCCGTTTCAATCTGGCCCGGCATGATGGAGTTGCAGCGAATCTGAAAAGGCGCGCAGTGCGCAGCGACCGACCAGCTCAGATGACGCACGGCCGCCTTGCTGACACCGTAGCCAACTTCGAATGGCGTTGCGATGGCAGCCGCAATTGACGAGATGTTGATGATTGAGCCGCCACCGGCACGTCTCATCGCTGGAATCGCCGCGCGGCAACCTAGCATCACAGATTCGACGTTCACGAGTTGTAGCCGTCTGAAGTCCTCGACTTGCGTCGTCTCAGGATTCACGTTGTCAGTTGAGCCCAGAATGCCTGCGTTGTTCACAAGGACGTCGAGACGACCATGCTGCTTCTCTATGCCGGCAATGATGTCGTTCCATTGAGCTTCGTTGGTAACGTCCTGAACGACAGAGCCGCAACCTGCCGCTCCAGCCGAAGCGTCCAACAGTCGCTGGTTAATATCGGAAATGATGACCGTTGCGCCTTCATCCGCAAACGCTTTGGCAGTAGCGCGTCCGATGGCTCCGCCACCACCGGTAATCAAACATACCTTCTTCGATAATCTGTTCATATTTATCTCCTGGTTTCTCATTCGGACATCAACATTCAAGCGAGTTTTAAGGCGACCTGAATTCAGCTATTCAATCCCTTCCCACGTGCCGGCAGTCTTCTGACCAGCCCAGAGATAAGGCCGGTTGAAGCCAAGGCCAAAGGTCAGACAAAGCCCGATTGACCAGTTCACTCCCATGTACGCAAAGCTCAAAGCCTCGTTCATGCTGGTGAAAACCGTGCCAACCAGTCTCGAAAGACCGATGGTTATTGCTGCGCCCAACGCGATGTAGAAGGCGCATCCGATGACACCCCCCCAAGGCATTGCGATATACCTGAACGGCCAATTCTGGGTGAGAACGGGCAAGCCAAAATTGATAGAGCAACCGACCATAAAGAACAGTAGCCAGACGTTGTCGCTGGTGTACGTGCCCGAACTCCAGAACGGAGAGACGGGCGAAACGCTGAAGGCCCAAACGCCTAGCAGGTGGGAGATTGAGGTGCACGCAAGGATGACCAGCCAAAGAATGCACATCTGTGCAACTGACTTTCCTGGCTGCTTCATACCACGCGTGAGGTACGGCAGAAGGCCTGTTGCGGTTCCAATCTGAAGAAACGGAAACCACCACGCCGGAATCCAGCGAATCGATGACGAGGTAATAGCGTAGGTAAGCCCGGCGATGAGTAAAAGAAGAACGCCAAACTTCCGGCGAGGAGGCATGTCGGCGACTATCCAGTTTTCACCAGTAAAGCTGAAAAACGCGAGGAAGAAGTAAATGGTCCCAATGATGGGAAACAACCAGCCAGCGCCAAGGCCGGTGAGGTAGACGGCTTTGGCCGTAAGCCAGCCGAGGACCCAGCCACTTGCAATAACAGCAATTCCTCGCTTAACCCCTGAGCGTATTCCGCCGAAGGGCCAGAAGTCGCTGACGGCGCTCAGAATAATCCACCACAATGCGAACAGCTGCCACGATATGTTGTCCAGCCAGAAGAACTGTTCGACCTGCGGTCCGACCCATGGACCGATTGGGGACGCACGAACAGTCCAGTTTACGGCCACAGCGGAAATGATAGTCAGCCCGTAGACCAGAACGATGTCCCGTAAAACTCTGGGCAGAACCGGTGCTTTGGGTGTCGCGTTGACGCTTGCCATGATGTCTCCTCCTTGATGACCAGGTATGCAGCGCCGAAATATCTACTTAGTCTTTTTTTCGGGCGCACGGCCGCTCACGCTTCGGCAGTGCCCCTTGCGAACCGTGCTCGGACGCAGAAACAGCCGGATGCGTTGAGTCGTCTCCAGATTTATTTGGGGTAGCTGCTTTAATTTCGCCGCCTAGATGTTGGGGCGATGATAGACCCGCGACTTCCAGCTACTGTTGTCTCACAGCGCAGGATGGGTTGTCCGTGAGTGCATTTGCATTGCACAAATGCTCTAACATGAGATTCGTGTCAATGCTTAGTTGTGGGTTGCGCGTATCCGGAGCGTCTCTGGTTATGCGTTTGCGAGTTGCATGGACTGTGACTGCGAAGACTATTACAAACGTCGCTGGCACCATCCGAAGTGGACAGAACGTGGGCTCGACCCTAGGGCAAATTGCAGGTTTTTCTTTTTTCATTTGTCGTTGTTCGAGGCCCGGACGTCAGCGTCAGCGTCAGCGTTGCGCTGCACGCCGCCATGAAAGCTTATATTTTGCCGTCAGGTTCCAAGTTTCTCAGCGGTTTATGCTAAGTACCGTCGCGGTCGCGAGCGCCAGCCTTGAATGCGAGGTACGCATGGTCCGAACAGAGAAAGAGAAGATGCTCGCAGGCCAGTTGTACACGGCCAGGCTGACCAGGCCGAGGCCTGAGCGTGGATGCAGCGGTTCAACGCAATACATCCGCGCGACCCAGTGGTCCGAACAAGTGGCTTGGAATTCGGCCGCCCCATTCGGATTGGGCGGAACGTTTGGATAGGCGCTGGCGCAATCATTCTTCCGGGAGTCACCATCGGTGACGACGCATTGATTGGTGCCGGCAGCATCGTTACTCGCGACGTTCCGGCGGGGATGACGGCGGTAGGTAATCCGGCTCGAATTCGTGAGCACGAAACACGATAAATCGCGACTTGACGGCAGACGGACAAGGCGCGCCCCGCCATCGGATTTGTCTTCTCGTGAAGCTTACTCAACCTACTTGCGAATCAGTCGCAAACCGTTCGCTACGACAAGCAAGCTTGCTCCGACGTCAGCGAACACGGCCATCCACATCGTTCCGAGTCCGCCGATGGTCAGTGCGAGAAATATCGCTTTGATGGCGAGAGCTAACGTGATGTTCTGAACCAAAACCGTGTGGGTCGCTTTCGAAAGACGGATGAACGCAGGAATTTTCCGCAGGTCGTCATCCATCAGGGCGACGTCAGCCGTTTCAATGGCGGTATCCGTGCCCATTGCACCCATAGCGAATCCGATGTCCGCACGCGCTAGCGCTGGCGCGTCGTTGATGCCATCGCCGACCATTCCGACCATAGCGTGGTCACCCGACAGGCTTTCGACGACGCGCAGTTTGTCTTCGGGGAGCTGGTCACCCTCGGCGCGGTCGACGCCCACTTCCTTGGCAATCGCCGCCGCAGTGTGTCCGTTGTCACCCGTGAGCATTGCAGTTCGAACGCCGAGCGTGTGGAGCTCTGAGATTGCTTCGCGGCTCGTGTCCTTCACGGTGTCCGCGACAACGAATAAGCCAAGCACGCGCTTGTTATCAGCGAGCATGACAACAGTCTTGCCGTCTCGCTCGTAAGCCTCCAGTCGAGCCTCGAGTTCCGGTGAGCAACGGCCAAGCTCTTCCACGAGCCGGTGGTTACCGAGCGAGTAACGGCGACCATCCACACGTCCCGCGATACCTCGTCCGGGAATCGCCTCAAACTCCTCGACTGAAAGCCGGGCCACGCTATCGCCATCTCCTGCTCGCGTGATAGCTGTCGAAACTGGATGGTCAGAACGACTCGACAAGCTCGCTGCGATTGAACGCACGAACGTGCTTCCAACGTCGGTCGCGTGAAGTTCGAACGCGACCTGCACAGGCTTACCGCGGGTAATCGTGCCCGTCTTGTCCAGCGCAAGCCACCGGAGCTTTCGGCCTTGTTCGAGAAACGTGCCGCCCTTGACCAGAATGCCTTTGCGGGCAGCGGCTGCAAGACCGCTCACTATCGAAACCGGCGTTGAAATGACGAGTGCACAAGGGCACGCAATGACGAGCAGCACAAGCGCCTTGTAGACCCAGTCAAACCATGCGGCGGCGAAAAAAAGCGGCGGAACGATGGCAACGCCAAGCGCAATCAGAAAGACAATCGGGGTGTAGACCTTGGCGAACTGGTCGACAAACCGCTGCGTGGGCGCCTTGGCGCCTTGAGCTTCCTCGACAGCATGAATAATGCGCGCGAGTGCCGAGTTGTCGGCCGCGGCGGTGACCTGAAACTCGAACGACCCTGATTCATTGATGGTGCCTGCGAAGACGTTGTCACCTGGACCTCTTTCAACCGGCATGCTCTCGCCGGTAATGGGCGCTTGGTTCACCGTGGAGCGCCCGTCGGTGAGAGCGCCGTCAAGCGCGATTCGTTCTCCAGGGCGTACTCGGACAATCGCACCCAACTCAACGCGTGTCGCGTCGATGTCGACCCACGAGCCGTCTGCCTGCTTGACCGTTGCGGTCTCAGGCGCGAGATTCATAAGTCCTTCGATTGCATTGCGCGCGCGGTCGAGCGATTTCGCCTCGATTAGCTCCGCAATCGTGAACAGCACCATCACCATCGCGGCTTCGGGCCATTGCCCTAAAGCCAATGCGCCCGTGACCGCAATGGTCATCAGCGCGTTGATGTTCAGGTTAAAGTTTCTAATGGCAACCCAACCTTTCTTGTAGGTGCCAATGCCTGAGCATGCAACAGCCAACAAGGCAAGCCCCGCTACTACCCACACGGATGAGCCGGACCAACTTGCAACTTCGGCACCCAACGCGGCGGCACCGCCGACGGCTAGCGGCCACCATGAATTCTCAATCGGCGCCGGCGCGCGGCTGCTTGCGACCGCTTCGTCATCGAATTCAGGCGTGAACCCAATAGTCGAGAGCGCCTTGACCACTGCCTGAAGGCCGTCGGGCCGATGAACTACTGTAAGGACCCGTTGCATGAGATTGAATTGAATCTCAGAGACTTCCGCCATCCCGCTGAGCTTCTTGCGAATGAGAACTTCCTCGGTCGGGCAGTCCATCTGCAATATACGCATTTGAGTGCGGACCAAGCCTCCGACTGCCGTCGACTGTGCTAGCGCAGCGAGTGTAGATGCGGCTGCGGTTCTTGAGGCTTCTGAAGAGCAATTTTGCTCATGCTTGTCGTCTTCGTCGCATCTATGGCCGTGAGCTGATGACCGCTGGTCATCATAGAGGTCTGGCGATTTTGGCTTGGAGCTACCTTCGGACGCGCTTCCGCCGCAACACGTCTGGCGCCTGTCCAACTCTCCTTGGGCAGGTGGCACTCTGAGTTCCGATTTTTCGCTTCCGCAACACCGTTCCATGTTCTGTTATCCGCTTGATATATGCTTCTAGTAGACACCTTGGAGGAACTCCAAGGTCAAGCGCTATTTGAGGGACAGACTCATGAAGATTGGCGAACTGGCAAAAGCGGCTAATTGCACAACGGACACGGTCCGGTTCTACGAGAAGGAGGGCTTGTTGCCGTCGCCCGAGCGAACGGAGGCAAATTACCGCACCTATACTCGCAGCCACATCGAGCGTCTGCGTTTTATCCGGAACTGCCGCGCTCTCGATATGACGCACGATGAAGTGCGAGCGCTGCTCTCCGCGTCGGACGAGCCGAGCGACGGATGCGGCGCCATTAACTCATTGCTTGATGAGCACATTGCTCATGTCGATGAACGCATTGCAGAACTTGTTCATCTCCGACATCAGCTCGGAACTCTGCGCGCCCGCTGCGCCGGTGAGGCAGCGGTTGACGAGTGCAAAATTATGAAAGAGTTGACTACGATGAAGACCAAACCGGCAAAAAGCCGTGGAACCCACTTGGGCTGAGTGTGGCTCGAGTTCGAATCGTCGAACCGCAGAGCTCCGACGTCGGCATCGCTCAGCTCAAACAGCAGAGAAGTTTCGTCCTCGCAAAAGGCGAAGCTTTTTCGGCATGCACCTTCCCCTTGTGGGAAGGTCAAGCGTCGCTGAATGCCTGTCTGAAATTCCGAGCCTCACATGGAAGCGTGGGACAAACTGGCAAAAACGTGACTAAAATACGTTCGCTATAATCTCGGCCATGAAATTCCTTCGGACACTTCTCCTTCTGCTGCTTTGCGCTGTGCTGCCCATCAGTGGGCTGGCAGCAAGCGGCTTGGCCGGAGAATGTCCGATGCAGATGAGCGCGGGGTCCGACGACGGCAGCGCGATGTCGTCCGAGATGCCCGGCTGCGAGATGACGAATCCGTCCAAGCACCAGAAGACCAAGGACATCTCGTGCAAAACGACTGCTCAATGCCAGCTCGGCAGCCTGTATCACCCGGTACCACGTATCGAAATAACCCGTCCTGCTGCGCTGTCCAGTCCGGTCGTATTCCACTACGCACAATCGCTCGCCGTCCGTGAACTGGCCGGCCTCTGGCGACCTCCTCGTTCCATCTAATCCCTTGCTGACAGGTTCGCCGCATTAGCGGCGAGGTCGTCCTGCATCCAGGACGTGGATTCCTTATGGGAGTCCGCCGTTGGGATTAGAACATGCCTTCAATCATTGGCACGCCGTCATGCCGGCGTGCATCCCTGCGCGCGCATTCACTTTTCGCCGCGCTGATTCTCACGAGCGTAGCCGCCTACGCTCAGGAAACACCTTTTACGCTTGATGCGGCACTTCAGGCCGCGACCGACCATTCCGCCGTCATGGGTGCGGCCCAGGCCTCGGTACGCGCGAGCTCAGAGGCAGCCGTCCGGGCCGGACAATTGCCCGACCCGGTGCTCAAGGCGGGCATCGACAACCTGCCCGTGACCGGGCAGCAGAAATTCACGGTCGGCCAGGATTTCATGACGATGCGTCGCGTCGGCATCGAGCAGGAATGGACGTCGGGCGAGAAGCGCCGACTTCAATCCGCTCTGGCAAACGACGTCGTTGACCGGGAGCGAGCGGGGTATCTGGCTCAGCTCGCGAACACGCGTCAGCAGACCGCCATCGCGTGGCTGAATGCGGTCTACGCAAAAAAGACTGTCTCGTTGCAGCAGGAACTCGTTGACCACATGAGTCATGAGCTTGCCGCGACGAAGGCTTCATATCGCGGGGCGAAGGCGACTGCCGCTGACGTCACGCAAGCGCAGGTTATGCTCGCGCAGACCCAGGACCAGTTGCTCAAAACACGCCAGACCTTCCAGACGGCACTCATCGGCTTGTCGCGATGGACGGCAATGCCCGCGTCCGACGTGACCGGCGAGCCGCCTGCGCCCCTGTCCTACGTATCGACGCTACCTCCGGAGGAACTGCGTGAGGTACAGCCGGCGCTCGTCGCTGCGTCGCGCGACATCGCGCTCGCCGATGCCGATACGGCTGTCGCGAACAGTAACCGAAGCCCGAACTGGACGTGGGGCGTTGCGTACCAACAGCGCGGCGGAGCTTACTCGAACATGGTGTCGATTGGCGTCAGCATTCCGTTGCCCATCAATCGCAAAAATCGCCAGGACCGGGACGCAGCGGAAAAAGCGGAGCTTGGCACTAGGGCGCGCCTGATGTACGAGGACGCGCAACGTCAGGTCGAAGCCGACATCCGCACGCAGTCCGCCACCCTCGAGAGCGGTCGCGAGCGCATTGCCAACCTCTCCGACTCTCTACTTCCCGCTGCTGGTCAGCGCGTACAACTCGCGGCTGCCGCCTATAAGGCAGGCACCGGCTCACTCGCCGACACCTTTGCAGCTCGACGCGCGCAACTAGAGGCTGAACTTCAGGTGCTCGACCTGCGGCGCGACGTGTCCCAGACCTGGGCACAACTTGAGTACCAGGTCGTCCCAGCTTCGATGACCGCCGGTGAGTGAAGGAGAAACGCATGCAAAAGAAACAACTGGCACGCGCAGCCTTCGCGGTGTTTGCCGCAGCGGCGCTGCTCGCCGTCGGCTATGTTGCCGGCACCCATCGTCCGGCTTCGGGGGGAGCAGGCGCTGTCGCCGCCGTCTCTACGTCAGGCGACAAAGCCGACCCGAAAACGGGTCGCAAGGTGCTGTATTGGCATGACCCGATGGTCCCGGCACAGCATTTTGACAAGCCGGGCAAGTCGCCTTTCATGAACATGCAACTCGAGCCCGTCTACGCGGACGAAGGTGGTAGCTCGACGGGCGTCAGCATCAACCCCGGCCTTCAGCAGAACCTCGGTATCCGTTACGCGACCGTGCGCCGTCAGGAAACTTCGGAAGGGTTCGACGCCGTCGGCACTACACAGTTCGACGAGTCGCGGGCAGACGTCGTGCAGTCACGCGTCACAGGTTACATCGACCACCTATATGCCAGCGCCCCGATGCAGCGGATTGCGAAGGGCGCACCGATTGCGTCGCTCTTCGTACCTGACTGGCTGGCACCGCAGGAGGAGTACCTTGCGCTCAGGCGCAGCGGAATGGACAGCAGCATGCTGGAAGCGTCCCGCGCGCGCATGCGGTCGTTGTCGATTCCGAACGGCGTCATCGCGGCCCTCGACCGAACGGGCAAGGCTCAAACCCATGTCGTGCTGTCGTCGCCGGAAACGGGCGTCGTGAGCGAACTGAACGTCAGGGATGGCGCGATGGTCACTCCTGGGCAGACGCTCGCCAAAATCGCGGGGCTTTCAAAGCTGTGGCTGGTCGTCGAAATCCCGGAAGCGCTCGCTTTGACCGTGCAACCTGGCATGACGGTCGACGCTACGTTTAGCGGTGACCCGTCCCAGCACTTCAAAGGCCAGATTCGGGAAATCCTGCCTGGCATCAGCACGACGAGCCGAACGCTGCAGGCTCGCCTTGAACTCGACAATTCAGCGCTCAAGCTGACGCCGGGCATGCTCATGCGAGTCCGCGTCGCTGGCCAGAAGGCAGTGCCGCGGCTGCTGGTGCCTTCAGAGGCCGTCATCACAACCGGCAAACGCTCCGTCGTCATCGTGAAGAATGGCGACGGACGCCTGCAACCTGTCAGTGTCACCGTCGGCAACGACATTGGTAACGAGACTGCCGTCGTCAGTGGTCTGGAGGACGGCGAGACTGTCGTCGCTTCCGGGCAATTCCTCATCGATTCCGAAGCCAGCCTCAAATCGGTTCTGCCGAGGCTCGAAGGTCGCCTCGCGTCGAGCGCAACGGGCGTTACGCCCGCGACCGGTCCGGCTCAAGCCTCTTCTCCGGGGGCGACTCAGACGTATGAGACCACCGGGAAGGTCGAGAAAGTGACGGCGGGCGACATCACCTTTTCGCACCAGCCCGTTCCGGCCCTGAACTGGCCCGCAATGACGATGTCATTCGGTAAGCCCGCGCCAGACGCGTTTCCGGATGTAAAGCCCGGCGAGACTATGCATTTCGTCTTCCGGCAGTCTGGAGATGGCTACCAGCTGACAAAGGTCGAACCTGTCGGAGGCGCCAAATGATTGCGCGTCTTATCCGCTGGTCCATCCGCAACCGCTTCCTCGTGTTGCTGGCTACCGTTCTGGTGGCGTCATGGGGTGTCTACTCGGTGAGCGAGACGCCGCTCGACGCGCTGCCCGACCTGTCAGATACGCAGGTCATCATCAAAGCATCGTATCCGGGCAAGGCACCGCAGGTCATCGAGGACCAGGTCACCTATCCGCTCACCACGACGCTGCTTGGCGTGCCGGGCGCAAAAACCATCCGCGCCTATTCGTCGTTCGGCGACGCGTTCGTGTATGTGCTCTTCGATGACAAGACGGACCAATACTGGGCACGCTCGCGCGTGCTCGAATATCTGAATCAGGTGCAAAGCCGCCTGCCATCTGGAGCGACGGTTTCGCTCGGTCCGGACGCAACCGGCGTGGGCTGGGTGTACGAGTATGGGCTCGTCGACAGAACAGGGCAGCACGACCTTGGGCAACTGCGCGCGCTGAACGACTGGTTCCTAAAGTTCGAGCTGAAGTCTGTGCCCGATGTGTCGGAGGTGGCCAGCATTGGCGGCATGGTGCGCCAGTATCAGGTCGTCCTCGACCCGGACAAACTGCGCGCATATGGCATCACCCAGGCAATGGTGGCCGATGCGCTGGGCAAGGCGAATCAGGAATCAGGCGGTTCGGTGGTCGAGATGGCGGAGTCCGAATACATGGTCCGCTCTTCCGGCTACCTTCATTCGCTGGATGACTTCCGCAACGTCGTACTGCGCACGAACGAAGCGGGTACACCGGTACTGCTCGGCGATGTGGCGCGTATCCAGATTGGACCCGAGATGCGGCGTGGCATTGCGGAGCTGAACGGAGAGGGTGAGGTCGCGGGTGGCGTCATCGTAATGCGCTCGGGGAAGAACGCGCTTAAGACCATCGACGCCGTGAAGGCAAAGCTCGCCGACCTGAAGCGGTCCCTACCCGCTGGCGTGGAAGTCGTGACGACCTATGACCGCTCCCAACTCATCGAGCGCGCAGTGGGCAACCTTAAGGACAAGCTCATCGAAGAGTTCATCGTCGTCGGGCTCGTCTGTGCGGTCTTCCTGTTCCATCTGCGCAGCGCATTCGTCGCGATTCTTTCATTACCGCTCGGCGTGCTCGCCGCGTTCATCGTGATGCGCTACCAGGGTGTCAACGCGAACCTCATGTCGCTCGGCGGTATCGCGATTGCCATCGGCGCGATGATTGATGCCGCCATCGTGATGATAGAGAACGCGCACAAGCATCTGGAAGCGTTCGAGCATGAGTATCCTGGCGCGCGGATTTCTGCGTCTCAACGCTGGGAGCTGATTGCCACGTCTGCGGCTGAAGTGGGGCCGGCGCTCTTTTTCTCTCTGCTCATCATCACGCTGTCGTTCATCCCAGTGTTCTCGCTGGAAGGGCAGGAAGGCAAGCTGTTCTCGCCGCTGGCATTCACGAAGACCTACACGATTGCGGCGGCTGCCGGACTGTCCGTCACGCTCGTGCCCGTCCTGATGGGCTATCTCATACGCGGCCGCATCCCGCACGAAAACGCCAATCCCATCAACCGTGTGCTCATTCGTCTCTACAGGCCGCTGCTCGACGCTACGCTTCGACGTCCATGGCTCGTGATTGGGCTCGCCGTGGTCGCGCTGGCTGCCACGATAGTTCCTGTTTCGCGTCTCGGTGGGGAATTTCTGCCGCCGCTCGATGAGGGCGACCTTCTGTACATGCCGACGGCGCTTCCCGGCATCTCGGCCGAGAAAGCGTCGGAACTGCTGCAGCAGACCGACCGGCTCATCAAGACCGTGCCGGAGGTGGCCACCGTCTTCGGCAAGTCGGGCCGCGCCGACACTGCCACGGACCCGGCGCCGCTCGAAATGTTTGAGACCACGATTCAGTTCAAACCGCGCGACCAGTGGCGCGCGGGCATGACGCCGGAGAAGCTAGTTGACGAACTGGACGCGACAGTCAAGGTCCCGGGATTGTCGAACGTCTGGGTGCCCCCCATCCGCAATCGCCTGGATATGCTGTCGACGGGCATCAAGACGCCTGTTGGGGTCAAGATTTCTGGTACAGACCTTTCGCAGATTGACCGGATTGCGACGCAGGTAGAAGCAGCCGTGAAGGACGTGCCAGGCGTGACGTCCGCATTGGCCGAACGGCTGAACGGTGGTCGTTATATCGATGTCAATATCGACCGGTCTGCGGCGGCCCGTTACGGACTGAGCGTGGCGGACATCCAGTCGGTCATCTCGTCGGCGGTAGGGGGTGACAACGTTGGCGAAGTGATTGCTGGTCGGGAGCGGTTTCCCATCAATATCCGCTATCCACGCGAAGTCCGGGATTCGCTCGAGCGGCTTCGTCAACTTCCGGTCGTGACGGACCGAAACGCGCAAATCCAGCTCGGCGATGTCGCGCATATCGCAATTGCCGACGGTCCCCCGATGATTCGCAGCGAAAACGCGCGTCTCTCGGGCTACGTCTACGTGGACATCCGTAACACGGACCTGCAGTCAGCCGTGAAAGCGATGCAGCGTGCGGTCGCAGAAAAGGTCGTTCTCCCTCCCGGATACTCAATCGCGTGGTCCGGACAGTTCGAGTACCTGGAGCGCGCGGCGGCCAAGCTGCGAACGGTCATTCCCGTGACCCTAGTCGTCATTTTCGTGCTGCTCTTCCTGACCTTCAATTCCGCGGCTGGCGCGTTGTTGCTCATGTCGACGGTGCCCTTCGCGTTGGTAGGCGGCCTATGGTTCATCTGGCTGCTGGGCCATGCCGTGTCGGTCGCGACATCAGTGGGTTTCATCGCGCTCGCCGGTGTGGCTGCTGAATTCGGCGTCGTCATGCTTCTGTACCTCAAGGGTGCACTCAATCGTCGCCTCGAGGCTGGCGAAATGCTGACCGAGGCGCTGTTGTTCGACGCGATTCGCGAAGGCGCCGTGTTGCGCGTGAGGCCAAAAGCCATGACGGTTGCGGTCGTGCTGGCCGGGCTTATACCCATCATGGTTGGTCATGGCGCGGGGTCGGAAGTCATGCAGCGTATCGCTGCGCCGATGGTCGGCGGCATGGTCACCGCGCCCCTTCTGTCGATGTTCGTGATTCCCGCTGCCTGGTTCCTGTTACAGCGCCGTCAAGCGCGAGAGGCCGGCGCGGCCCGTTTTCATCGTGAAGTACCTTCCGGCGCGAGAGTGCCATCAACCGAAACTGGAGAAATTCAATGAAGAAACTGATTGTCACAACCGCAGCGTTTGCAGCCATCGTTGCCACTCCCGCGTTTGCGGGCGATGCCATGGCTGGCATGAACATGTCCGCAAAGCCTTCGGCCGCGAAGGCGTCGTCGAACGCCGCGCTGACCGACGCGGAAGTCAAGAACGTAGACTCGACGACCGGCATGGTCACACTGAAGCATGGCGCGCTGGAAAACGTCGGGATGCCCCCGATGACTATGGCCTTCAAGGCAAAGGATGCCGCGATGGTCAAAAAAGTTCACGCAGGTGACAAGGTTAAGGTTCGCGTCGAGAACGTCGATGGCACCTTGACCATTGTGAGACTGGAGAAACAATCTTGACGAAGTATTGATGCCGGGCTGCAGGCTCGCCGTCGGTGAGCCTGCAGTCCGGTCCGTAGGAGACAGAGGCCCGTGATGCTAGCGACATCAATCAGTGTATGGAACGCGACGGTCAAACGTGTGTTGCGTGTTGCGCTCGGCTTGCTGTTCGTACTAACTTCGCTGGCCGCCCACGCTGTCGACGAGTCAGAACTACTGCCACCTGAACAAGCGTTCCGGTTAAAGGTCACGCTCAGCGCGCAGCAAGAGCTGCTGCTCGATTTCAACACTCACGAAGGTTATTACCTTTACCGGGACAGGTTCAGTTTTGCAGTCGACGGTACACCGATAAAGCCGGACCAGATGCCGCCGGGTGAGCTGAAAAGCGACCCAACATTCGGCATGGTCACGGTGTACCACCGGCCCTTGCAAATCGCTATTCCCTTGCCTCGCCCGATAGTGAGCAGCATCATGCTGTCCGTCACGTCGCAGGGATGCGCAGACCTGGGCGTCTGCTATCCGCCACAGACGCGAAGCTTTCGCGTGGCAGAGAATGGCTCGGTCACTTCCGCCTCAACAGGGGATAACGCGCCGGCTGGTGTCGCCGGATTTCCCGACATTGGCAATGCCCTGCCGTCCGGCAGGCTTGGCATCAACCTGCACCCCGCGAATGGCATCTCCCTCGCCGAACTGCTCGCCTTTCTCCTCGCGGGCCTGCTAATGGCAGGAACCGTGTGCATGTACCCGCTCATTCCCATTGTGACTGCGGTTATCGGGGCAGCGCGGGAACCATCGTCCTTTGGGCGAGGCTTTGCCCTGTCACTCGCTTATGTGCAGGGGCTTGCGATTACCTACGCAGTGGCCGGCACAATCGCAGCAATCATCGGCATTCCGCTAGTGGCGGTAACACAACAGCCCTGGGTGCTCGCCGGCTTTGGCATGCTGATGGTTATCCTGGCCCTCGGAATGTTCGGAGTGTTCAGACTGCAGTTGCCGACGAGCTGGCAAACCCAAGTGACGGAATGGAGTAATCGTCTGCCCGGAGGGCGCGTTATCCCGGTGTTCATTGCGGGCATGCTGTCCGCGCTGATTGTCGGGCCATGCGCGACGCCAGCGCTGGCGGGCGCACTGCTGTATATCGCCAACAGCCGCGACGTCATTGGGGGAGCACTGGCCCTGTATGTGTTGGGTATCGGGATGGGAATTCCGCTTCTAATCGTCGGTACCTTCGGAACTAGAGTGCTACCGCGGGCCGGTCAATGGATGGTCGCGGTCCAGAACGCGCTGGGCGTCATGCTGCTTGCCGCCGCGCTGTGGTTTGTCTATTCGCTGCTGCCTGTTTGGTTGTTGATGATATTGATTGCGCTACTGCTAACCGGTTGCGGCGTGACGCTTCACGCGATTGACCCGCTGCCAACAAGTGCGCCCGCCGTTGCGCGGGTCAGCAAAGCGCTCGGCGTGCTGCTCTTGGTCGCGGGCGTCGCCGAGCTCATTGGTGTGTTGTCAGGTCATCGGGACATCCTCGAGCCCCTTGGCGGTGGAACGCGAGTTTCGTCTGAGAGCAGCAGCCTGGGAACTGCGCGATTCGACGCCATACGGTCGAATGCAGAACTGGACCAGGCGCTCAACGCAGCACGCGGCCGACCAGTTATGGTCGATTTCTATGCGGACTGGTGTATCAGCTGCAAGGAACTCGAGCGCTTCACGTTTACTGACCCGCGCGTAGTAACCGAATTTGCTCAGTGGAAGCTTCTGCGCATCGACGTCACGAAGAACACGCCCGAGGACATAGCAATGCTGCGGCGCTTCGGGCTTTTTGGGCCGCCAGCACTGATTTTCTACGACAGGAATGGCAGGCAGCAACCCGACGCACAACTCGCGGGATTCGTCGGAGCCGACGCGTTCCTGTCGCACCTGAAGAAATGGGCCCAATGACATGAAGCCACGCCCGAATCCCGCGACGTGTCGTAGCGGTGTATTGCGACCAGGCCTATACTGAACTTCATGAAATTCTGGGTAAAGCTCGTCGCATGTTTTCTGATTGCTTGGCTGCCTTTGATTGGCTTCCCGGCATCGGCGACGTCGTGCCCGGAAATGACCGCAATGGCTTCACGGGAAGCGAACGTGTCGAATACCTCGAGCCCGGCACCCTGTGCACATGACGCGAAACACAACGCCATGAACGCCCAGCACGTCTGCCCGGGTGGCGTAGGCGGTTTCCTTTGCGGTGTTCCGGCCATACCCATGAAGTATTCGGTCCTCGTCACGCCTTCGTCACCCGTCTATCGCGCGGTTGCTCCCGCCTTCGCTGAAGAGTTCATTCCGGAACTTCCCGCACCTCCGCCTCGCTCGCTGTAATTCCTCTTTCAACCAGGTTTGAACGGTTTTGTGCCGTGGCTCGCACACGTTCGCTGCGTGCAGCGACTGTCGACCTGTGCATGAACGCTTTACGAGCGACACGATTCAATCGGATTCGGAGCTTTCCATGAACACAACTGTAGGTGCATTGATTGTTTCGGCAGTGCTTCTGGGCGCAAGTGCCGTCAGCATGGCGGCAGCAGGAGCAGGGGTGAGCAACTCTCCCGGCTCGTCACCACAGAGCCGGGAACACGGTTCCATGATGGGCATGGGCGGAATGATGGGGAGTTGCCCGATGATGGGTGGTACGCCCGGTATGGACCCGAAAACGGCCATGAAGATGCACGGCGAAATGATGCGTGCGATGGGCGACATCATGCTCAAGTACTCGGACCAAGCCGGAGCGACTCCGTCGAAGTGAATATGCGTCGGCACTCTCGCACGACATTTCAACACATTGTCTTGAGGATTCAACCATGAGGTGCAACACGAAGACTATGGTGACGATTGCGCTTGCTTTCGCACTGATTCTCGCAATCGGCTATTGGGAACTGCCTCAGATACGGGGCGAACTCGGCAGATTCATCGCGATGGCCAGCGTGCTGATTTGCCCGCTCTCGATGCTGTTCATGATGCGCGGCATGCAGCGCCCCATCGATAGGCCGGAGAAGCCCGGTCAGGCGGTGGAAAAAAGCGGCTCGTAGCTCAGCCATCTGATGCCGTTGCGCAGGGCCGGTGCGGCACGGATGGGCGTCGCGCCGAGTCCTTGCGTACCTCGGGAGCGAACTATGTTCAACGGCGAGTGGATATTTGGTCGTCAGCCATGGAGGGACACATGGAACTGAGATGCGTTGTTGCAATTGTTCGACCCGAAGTCCTTAAGGTATTGGAGCGGCGGCTGGGAACCGTTCACGTTCACGGGTTGACCGTCACGCGAGTTAAAGGATTTGGAGCTCATCCAAACCCCTTCGCGAACGACTGGACAACCGAGCACATCAAGATTGAAATCTTCACCGAGAGTGAGCGCGTCGATGCACTGGTCAAGGAAATAATGGACGCCGCACGCGACGCCTCAGGGGACGAGGGAATCCTCGCGGTCTTTCCTGTGGAGCGTTTTTTCCGGGTACGTACGGCTTCAGAGGCGGTTCCGTGAGCAGACGAAAGTTGGTAAGCCGGAAGCCACTAGGTCACTAACGACAGGGCGGTGACATGCGAAGCATCGTCAAGTAACCGTTCTCGGGTATCGCGCAGGGCTTGGAACGATGTTGAGCGTTCCAGGCTCAACGCACCCCGGCCGCGTTTTCGCGAGGGGCTCTTTCTCGTCGACATCGCAAGGATTTCGGTCGACTTGTTGAACAATCGCTAGACGGCAGCAAGCCGAGGCATGTCCATTTTGCGCGCAGGACCGCCCTTTTTTCTGAACGAAGGCGGAGTCCGGGTGTTGCTAGCCTCTCATCATTCCCCGCATCATCTCGCGTAGCGTTCGTGAGCTGTCTTCGCAACCATTACTCTCGAATACCCCCACCCCCTATGGTACACTGCGAGTCATAATATACCCGGTGGGGGTATGGGGAGAGCATGCAATGAGTCATACGGTTCAGGAGAAGCAGAAGCTTCTCAACAGGGTTCGCCGTATCAAGGGGCAGGTTGAAGCCATTGAGCGGTCGCTTGAAGAAGAGCACGGCTGTTCGGACGTTCTGCAACGAATTACAAGTTGTCGCGGAGCGATGAACGGCCTTCTGGCAGTTGTGCTGGAAGACCACATCAGGAACCATCTCGTCGATGCGAACAACGGCGAAGAGCACGGCGACAGTGCGACAGAACAGCTCATCGAGGTTGTTCATAGCTATTTCAAGTAGAGTCAAAAATGAGTGATTTCAAGAACGCCGCATTCGGCGCAGGACATGACCACATCTTTCTGGGTGCCGGTCACGAAAAGAACGAGCGCAAGACGTGGGCCGTGATTGCCCTCTGCAGCGCGATGATGCTGATTGAAATCGTCGGCGGCAGTATGTTCGGCTCGCTTGCGCTTGTCGCCGACGGCCTGCACATGTCGACGCATGCGGGCGCCATGCTGATTGCGGCCCTCGCGTACACCTATGCGCGCAAGCACGCCAGGGACTCCCGCTTTGTGTTCGGCACCGGCAAGCTCGGCGACCTCGCCGGCTTCACGAGTGCCATCGTGCTTGCAATGATTGCGGTGCTGATTGGCTACGAGGCAGTCTCGCGCTTTCTGTCACCGGTACCCATTCACTTCGGCGAAGCGATTCCTATCGCGGTGGTCGGCCTACTGGTCAACCTGGCAAGCGTGTGGCTGCTGAGCGGCGGTGACCACGGCCATAGCCATGGTCATAGCCACGGACATGGACACGGTCACGACGACCATGCCCATGAAGAGGAGGCGCAGAAGATTTTCGCGTCGTCCGGTGTGTTTACCGTTTCCGTTTTCGAAGACGGAGTGCCGCCTGTTTTCCGCATTACACCTGCGACTGAGGGCTTGCGACTGGACGCCGCGACGGTCTCCGTTACGACAGTGCGGCCTGATGGGACGCAACAGGTATTCGCGCTGGCGGACCGTGGCGACTATCTGGAATCGAAGGAGGACATTCCTGAACCACACGCCTTCAAGGCCATCGTGCGCATGCCGGACGGCGAGCATGAGGTGGAATTCGAAGAGCATGAGCACGGCCACGACGCGCATGAGGCCGCTACCCGCGACCATAACATCCGGTCGGCCTACATTCACGTGATGGCTGATGCGGCGGTTTCCGTGCTGGCTATCATCGGTCTCTTACTGGCGCGCGCATTTGGCTGGCTCTGGATGGACCCACTCGCCGGTGTCATCGGTGCACTGGTAATTGCAAACTGGTCGTACGGCCTGATGCGAGACACAGGCGCAATTCTGCTGGATGTGAACTCCGACCGACGTATGGCGGAGAGCGTGCGTCATGCTATCGAGGACCGTGGCGACAAAGTCGTCGACCTGCATGTATGGCGGGTGGGTCCAGGTCATATGAGCGCCGTGGTGTCGGTGGCAACCGGTGAACCCCAGCGGGACTCGCGCTTCTATCATGCAGTGCTCGAGCGTTTCAAGGGGCTGTCTCATGTCACCGTCGAAGTGCAACCTTCACATGCGGTGGCCTGAGTCATGGCAGTCAAGTCGCCGTGCATCGACGTGTGTGCCTTCGATGACAAGAGCAAATTGTGCATCGGGTGCTTTCGTACTCTCGATGAAATTCGCGGCTGGAAGAAGATGACCGACCACCGTCGCCGTCAGGTGATTAACGACCGGAGACGGCGGCAGGCCAGGCTGCACCGAGAATCACCAGCGTCGTCGGCCGGGCAACCGCGAATGCCGGACGCCTGAATCGAAAGGGAACGCCGTCACAGCTTCATATTGATAACTAGCTTCAATCTTCCACGCGGCACAATCGCACCGGCTCATTGGGGAGTATGGATTTCATGCAGACAGACCAGCGGGTCAGTGTTCTACGGCAAATTCCACGCAGTGTCTGGGTCCTTGGCTGCGTCAGCCTGTTCATGGATGTCTCATCCGAAATCATCCATAGTCTGCTGCCCATGTTCCTTATGGCGAGTCTCGGCGCCAGTGCGACGACGATTGGTCTCATCGAAGGCGTCGCCGAGGCCACAGCCCCTATCATCAAGGTGTTCTCCGGAACTCTCAGCGACTATCTCGGCAACCGGAAATGGCTCGCAGTTGCTGGGTATGGACTGGGTGCGCTTAGCAAACCGCTTTTCGCTGTCGCGCCGACTATCGGAATCGTAGTCACCGCACGCGTCATGGACCGGGTGGGCAAAGGCATCAGAGGCGCGCCACGCGATGCGCTCGTGGCTGATGTCACGCCTTCCCAACTGCGTGGTGCGGCATTCGGGCTTCGCCAGTCGCTTGACACCGTCGGCGCGTTCCTCGGGCCGCTGCTGGCCGTCGTCATCATGCTGGTGTGGGCAGATAACTTCCGGCTTGCTTTCTGGCTTGCTGTCATTCCCGGCCTGCTCGCCGTCGCCCTGCTGACATTTGGCATCGATGAGCCGGCGCGAGACCCGAGCGCGAAGCGCGTTAATCCGATTCACTGGGACAGTCTCAGGCAGCTCGGCACGCGCTACTGGTGGGTTGTCGTCGTGGGTGGTGTATTCGCACTGGCCCGGTTCAGCGAAGCATTCCTTGTGTTGCGCGCCATGGGAAGTGGCGTGCCGATTGCGCTGGTTCCGCTCGTGATGGTCGCGATGAACGTCGTGTACGCTCTCTCGGCCTATCCGTTCGGGAAACTGGCGGACGCGATGAGCCACACCCGATTGCTGGTCGCTGGCCTTGTTATTCTGATTGCGTCGGACGTGGTCCTCGCGCACGGCACGCACTGGAGCGTTGTGCTTGTGGGTGTCGCGCTGTGGGGTCTGCACATGGGAATGACGCAGGGGTTGCTGGCCACGATGGTTGCTCATACCGCGCCTGCACAACTTCGCGGTACCGCGTTTGGCTTCTTCAACCTGCTTGGCGGCGTCGTTACGCTTGTGTCCAGTGTTATCGCCGGCGCCTTGTGGGACCGCCTGGGTGCGGCGGCTACGTTTTACGCGGGAGCAGGTTTCTGCGCCCTGACCATTGCGTTGCTGTTGTTCGTACGGCGGCCAGCGACAACCGCGCGCGCCTGAAGCAGTAAGTTCTCGGGATGCGAAAGGTGCGTGTTCTGCGGGTTTCCGGTGTTCACAGACGCGTAGTCGCAATCGCACGAACGGTCTGCTCTTCACTCGCCGAGCATTTTTCTCGGTTCCGGCCTGTGTGTCGTCCAGCGCCTTTCGTCCAGAATCGCCAGATGACATCCAGTCGTCCCCCGCGGATGCAAGAGCGCTGATGCCGCAACATAAAATGGACAGGCCAGGCGTGTCAAGCCATCTAGCAGCGTCTCGTGAATACGGCGTGAGCGGCGCGCAGGTTTATTCCGGCGTGGGCTCTGCTTCGAGCCCCAGCTGACGCTCGACACACCCTTCTCCATGCTCAGGCGGCTGGCGATGGTCTCAAGCCTGGACTGGTCCTTCGGGTGTAGCTTGAGTGTCGCCGTCACCTCGATACGATTCGGGTCGTCCTCGTAGTCGCGGCTGGTCAGACTCTGGAACGACAGCGGCGCCGAGGACATCGAATTGGACAGTAATGCGCGGATATGGATTTCGTCGGCTTCGCGGCAGACCACCGTCAGGGAGTATTCCCGCACAAGGTCAGCGGCCGACACCGGAGCTGTATTGATTGCACGGCTGACTTCGCGCAGGACAGTGTTCGTGAGCAGCACGACAGCGGTTCCCGCGGCGGCAGGGCCAAAGTGTCCCGCGCCGCATAACACGCCGACGGCGGCTGAAACACCAGAGCGTGGCGGCCGTGTTGACGCCTTGTATCGAACCCTTGTCACGCATGATGACGCCGTCGCCGAGGAAGCCGACACCAGACACGACATAGGCGGCGATTTGCGTTACTCCGGTCGTTCCGTTTCCAGTCAGCACCCCTAGGGTGACGAACTGGCAGGCACCGCTGGCAACGAGCGTAATAGTACGCAATCCCGCTGTCCGTTGACGCATCTGCCGCTCAAGCCCAATGACCACCCCACACGCAAATGCAGCGAGCAGCCTTAAAGCAAAGTCCAGCGTCATGTTTGCCTGTTCGTTTCGTGTGGCGGGCGCGCCCCCAGCCTGTCAATCGTGTGGGAGCGGTATACGCAGTCGGGGCTCACCCGCAACCCATTGCCTGAGGGTGGCTGGCTTGTGCCCTGTAGAGTCCGCCGGCCGCGCGCCGTCTGGCCGCGTGTCCGGTGCCCTTAAGGCGCACCGTGCGTGAGAGGAGCGTTCGTATCCGGCACATGACGTCGACCTTCCGCGCTTGATGGCGTGGCCGTCGGGTAGCGGACAGGCGGGCACGGCGCGTGAGCGAAGAACGGGGACTCACGACCGCGCCGGTATCAGCTTTATTTCAGGAACGTCATCTGCACGACCTTCAGAACAACCAGCCCAACGGCCAGCAGCAGATAGGCGCGCAGCACGCCCATCCAGGCACGCTTCGCGAGCGTGAGGTTCGGAGCTGGCAGTTCGTCCAGCGGCGGCATGCGCCACGTATCACGCACGCCTGCCGGATACGCCTGTACTGCGCCGTCTGCCGTTTCACGACGAAGCCTGCGAATGACCACCGTTGCGGCGTAGCCGAAGACGGCGAGAAGCGTGCCGCCCGCAAGCGTTTCCAGAATCGTTTCACCCGTGATGTCCGGATAGACGACCGAGGCGGTCAGGATGATGGACAGGCGGACCTCAGGTCGACGAATTCGGCAAGTTCATTTACAACGCCACCCCGGTAGCATCACCGGCATTCCTGGGATTACCGTACCGGCTGGGCAAACTACATCAGGTCTCCGGGTGGGCCTGGCGCTAGACGGGCCGGTGGGGAGTGGTAAAAGATTGCTCTCCATTGGTTTGGCCGTTGAGAAGTTGCTTGGCGTCTTGCCGGCGCCAAACGTCTGAAACGCCGTCCTCAGGACCGACCACGCCATTCCGCCGTGTGCGTTCGGAACGCTTTCGACGTGAAACGTTCGTCAATGCCGACGCAGCACACGAAAACCTCAGCGTCTTCATCTCCGGTGCTGATATGAACATTTCCTAGCGCGGTGCCGAAGTACCGCCGTCGCCGAGTAATTAAAAATAGCGACGCTTCCCTTGTGCAAGGCTCAAGAGAGAGGCAAATTGCCAGTTGCAAACCCACGGTAAGGGTTTGTACTGGTTTCGTCTCCTCCATGTTTAAACCGACCTGGATTCAAGCCTGCGTTCGCGCGGGCTTTTCTTTTTCGGTTTTCGTTTGTCGAGGCCCTGACGTCAGCGTTGCGTTTCACGCCGCCATGCAGGCTTCAATTTCGCCGTCAGGCCCCAAGCTTCTCGTTGGCGTTACGGCTTGCAGGCGAGTTGTATCCGGCTTGCTCGCCGGACGTACAGGCTGACCAGGCCGAGGCCCAAGCCTGTTTGCAGCGGTTCAATGTAAACATCGACATGTCGCTTGCCGAGCGATAGCACCTGTTGAAGGACCGGTTCGCCAATGTCGGCGCGGACTCGATTCGACGACTACACGCGCGAGTGCCTGGCCATCGAGGTTGATACTTCGCTGCCGGGCTTACGAGTACAGCAAGTGCGCCATACCAGCGAACTCCGACCCGTTGTCGAGCACTGGTTCGTCTCAATGCGCCACGCCAAGCGGCTGATTGAGCAATGGCGTATCGAGTACAACACGAGCGGCCTCATAGTTCACTCAGTTACCTGACGCCGGTCCAGTTCGCCCGGGCGCACGATGCAAAGCAGCAGTTTTTAACCTCGGACTCTAACTGCAGTTCGGACTAAAGCCGGGGGCAGGTCAACTCAGAGTAATGACGGAGACGCTACTCGATACCCAACTCGCGTTGAATCTTCGTGTCGACCTTCAGGTAACGGAAAACCTCCACGGACTCTTTGATGTCGTCGGTCACGAGTCTAAACCATTTTTCGCGGTCTCTGAACCACGCTTCCTTTTCATCGAGCGAGCAACTCTGTAGATTCTCTAGGCCAGGTGCAAGCTCATGAAGCACAGTAACCATCAAAGTATTCAATGTAATCGCGGCGTTCACCGCATCGAATCTACCCAGTTCATCCCATGCTAGGTCAATATAAGCTCGCAAACTCTCCGGGTTTTTATGGCCGGTGATGGACGCAACCTTCGCGAGAATAGTCGAGTAGTCACTGTCGTTCATTGCGTGAATAACCACATCGGAGCGCGAGCTGACGAATTCCTTTAGATGAATCGCCACCAACGTGGTGATGGCGCGATGTCGAAACATGCTCATGCACGTGCGCTCAGCAATTCCAGCCTGCAATCTGAGGCGACGAAATCCTTGAGTTAGCGCCTCTTTAGTCATGGGGAGCCCCGAGACGTTGATGAAAAACGCGTCTCCCGGTTCTGGACTTCCTCTTATCCGCAAGTAATCTAGATAATCTCCACGAGCCTTGATATATAAACGTAACCGAATCACTAGGTTCATTATTATGGGAATCTTGCGCGTAGCCCCTGGTTCCCGCTTCTTCGTCGACAGCACTATGCATTTTTGATAGGTCAGAGATTCAAGGTTGTCACTTAGTCTCATCTCCTCTAGCTCAGCTGGACGGCATCCAACGACCGAGAGAACGGTAAGTATGGCCTCCCAAGTTTTTCGTTGAAACTCTAGGTGTGCTTTTAGATGCTCCTCGTCTCTGAATATTCTCGCATATCTTGGATGGGTGTTTTTGTGGAAACTTCGTTCAACCACCACGTTGAATAATTTTCCAATGCTTTCCTTCGGCATTGGTTTCTTGAGTTGGCGAGAAGAGGGGTTCGGGTTTTTTTTGAAATGGAAACTGCTGTGAATAATATTTCGCTTATCTGTGACTGTTCTTAAAATAAGTTCTATCTGATGAGGTCTATTCGCCAGGTCAACAATTCTCCGGTGAGGAAGTAAGTAGTCTTGTAGCCACATAAGAAAGCGCACGCAGGAATCCGATATTTCGATAACCTGATTAGCCTCGCGAGGTTTTTTCCCGTCCCTAGTTCTTTCTTTCACCAGGTCGAAGATGAACTGTGAGAAATCATTGGTTTTCAACTCCCAAAAATTGACCCTATGGTTGTGACAGTAACGAACAAGATGGGATAGCTTTACGGCTTCTTGTCGTATCGAACCGCCGCGATGGTCAAGTCGTGAACCGGTTTCCTTGAGCCACAGCATATACAGTTCCAGTTCTATACATGGGAAACCACCAGGCCATTGCATGAACACCATTGCCGGCATCGTTTCCATATTGGAAGGCGCGTAAATTCCAGTCTCGTTGTCGTAATAAGGCTCGACAGGAATCTCCACATCCCGTATAACTGTGAAAAGCTGAGTTTCAGTGATTTCGGTATGGGTGGGGGCGTTTGATTGTATTCGATTAATCATTTCTGACGTCCGCTTCGCCGATTTGCCTTCGGATGTCAAATCTTGCTTCGTGTTCGCGAAGCTTTTCTGTTATTTCTGGAGAATTTCCTTGAAACCCGCGCAATGTCTTGACGGCATCGAAGTATGCACTGATTAATACCGCGCGCCCTCGCAAAAGATTTTGATTCATTTCCCTCAACTCTTGAATTTCGAAGCGCAGACTATTAACTTGCCTTCCTAGGCTGCGTTTCACCTTTCTGTTTGCTTGGAGGGTTGGGAGGGAACTAGCATACACTTCCCGACGCAACTGATTAAAACTTTCCCATCCACCCTTCTCGACTGCAATCTCTGCTGCTAACTTAAATGTATTTAAGGCTAGAGGAAATATTTGCGCATCTCTGCATTCAAACTTCGCTAGCCTTTCTTGAGTTGCACATGCTTCCCGTAGACCGGGGGCGGATGAGAAATCAGGAGAATTTCGAACTCCAAGCATCTGAGTCCAAAGATTTCGGAGACTGTTGACGGCCCTTGGGGATGGCCGATGCTTCCTCTCACTAGCATTGGTTGCCATAGACTACCTCTCCATTAAAGTGCACTATTTCGCTCTTGTGAATCGAACCTTAAGAGCAATGGTATGTTTGCCAGTCTTGGTTACTATATCTACAACATCAATTACGTAGCTTCCCTCTGACAAGGTTAGGTCCAAATAATCCTTGAGGTCCTTATGAGAAATCTCGCTTACTTCTCGTACTTTAAAGTGTCCACATACCCGTCGATAGAGAGCGCTTATGTTTTGCACATCGTACGTGTCACGCTTATGCGAGACGCCGAAGTCCCATAGAGTCTCGGCCAGATAGTCAGCTTCAAGCTCGGAAATTTCCTCGCCAGGGAAGTTCGCCTTGATATAGGCGAGGATATGGTTAATGTCGGTATGGCCAGCCAGCATACGTGCCGTGTCTAGCGCAGCGTACTTAAAGGACCAAATCAGTGTCAAAAGAAATGATTTGCGATTTTCGTGAATACGTGGATACCATCTCCGTCCGTATTCGTCTGTTGGTAGGTCGACGTAGTCGGCGAATTGGTCAAGCGCGAAGTTGAAATCGTGTTTTTCTCTGACCTTCATTGACGGAATCGTTTTATTCATGAATTGAGGCAGATAAAACAAATATCTTTCAAAACTGTCGCGATAGTTCGAAACGAATGAACGAGACTTTTCGCCTAGGTCGCCGAGTAGACCTATCGCAAGTGCCACTGCCCGTGGAACGGGAACGGTCATTGAGCCGTATTGGTCGCGCTCTACATTTTTGCCACGACGCTTCCCAAGCCAGAATCCATCGCCATCCTTGAAGGAAAGGCAGGCTCTTTCGAGATGCGCGATTTCTGTCACTCGAGATGGCGCGAGGTTCGTGATTAAATACGTAGCAGCACCGACCAAGACGTTCATCGCTTCGGAAAACGAAAATCTATTATTGCGAGGAATTCCAGGGCCTGTGTTTATTTGCCAACCCGTTAGCCCAAGTGGAATCAGCTTCGTAGGCAAGTTTGCAAAAAACCAACTTTCTCTCAATTTACATTTGTGCTCACTATCGGTGCGATTTGAGTTGCTCAACCACCCTTCAGCTTTGAAATGAAGCATTGATTTAACGTAAAAATCCACGAACACTTGACCGTAGCTAACAACCCATCGCAACGACTCGTTAAGGTATTCCATTGAGGTTTCGAGTGGCATCCACGGAGTGTGTCCGTTGGGATGCGCCAGAATGTAGAGCGACCCCAGCCCGGATTTTTCATTCGAGCTCAGAAAGGAGGGAATACTTAGGGGAATCTCATTGCTGACTCGCTGCAGCCCCACTATGACAGACACCATCGTTGCTATCTGCGAATGGCCGGCCGTCCGCTTAATTGATTCATCGATTAATGGGGTTCGGTGCGAAATACATTTGCAAAACAGGTCTGCGGTTCTCACAGCCAATTTTGGGAACTTAGCGGAATAATCTGGCTCGAATTGACGGAAAAATGTGGTCGCTTTGGCACTAGTGAACATGGTTAAATCGGTCTGTAAGAGCTCGCATAACTTATTGCGGTTGACATATCGCAGACCACGCGTCGGACCCCGGCCACGAGTTACACGATAGAAGTCATTTTCCGAAAGCCGTGCCGTTACTTCGGTGACTAGATAAGGCGGTAGATGGAAAGAAGCGTCCGCTGAGGTGGTATCGCTTTTCCATCTAAGAAAGCCGTCTGGAGCGAGACGCTTAAGAAAGCGGTTTGCGTAGTCACCTGTAGCAAACAGGCCGCCAGAAATATATTTCTTCGCAAACAAAAGTACGGCCCTTTCATCCAGCAGTTGCAGGCCAGAGGTTGTTGGCCTAAATTTTTGAGAATCACGGAACACCCACTGTGTGAGTGCCTTGAGTACGCTTACGTATGAAATAAATGTGAAGCTTGAGCGAATGTCGCACGCTTCTTCACGTAAAAGAAACGCTAGTTTTTGAACTGTTTCTAAATAAAGCCGGTTCTGTATATCATTGAGACAGGACCCGTCCGGCAGTCGGTCGGTCCAGTTAATTACCAACGCATTTACCCATTCCCCATCGACCAAGGTTGTTCCCTTCTTTCTTATAAGCCATTTAGTCGCTGTGATGGAGCTCAGCAGCCATGTTGCCTTCCAACTCCTAGTGACATTCGTACGCCTGTCACGCACTTCGCTGAGAATGTTCTCTATTATTTCGGCGCGGCTTGTCATCTTCTGCCCTTAGAGTTCTATGCTGGCATCGCCCATAGGGCGGATGGTCACGATGGACCCGTTCCGCAGTTCGGTTGCTAGATGGGGCACTAACTTTTCGGCCTCCCAATGTGCCGCGCGAAGAGCGGGGTCCTGATGTTCAGGAAGCTTTGTGGTGAGCAAGTCTGCCAAGTCGACCAACGTTGCGTTCGGTATGACCTGAGAACCCGGAGCGAACGTCTCGGAATCAAAGATTCCTTTGGCATAGTGATGGTCGCGAAACGTATACAGAATTGACAGCCGCTGGGCATCAATTGGAACAAGCAAGCTACTCGGTAACGTCGCGTCAGCAAATTCCGAATCATTTTCCTCAGGGTGCGCAAAGCGCTCGTGCAGCATTCTGGCAAGTTGACTGCTGGAGTGCGCATGCTGATGCAGCATGTCCTCGATGAAACGCTTCATATCATCGAGAGATGAGAAGTCGGTGCTGGCGAGTAGATATTCCTCCTTGCTCGCTGCGACGAGAATGGTAAGGTTTTGGAAGCGTCGCGTGAGCCGCGCATTCCAAGCCGCGACTAAGGCTGGAGGTATGTAATTTCTGAGAACAACCTTAGTGGTGTTTCCGATTTTGCGGGCTGCCTGTGATACGGAGCCTGTCCGCAGCCATTCGAGAACGGCAGTCGACCTCCGAAGTCGCATGGGAGATATGTTTTTTGGTATTACGCCAGCTGCAATAGAGCGCGGCATGAAGTAGCGGGTGTTCCTAGCATCAAATGCGTACAACGACGCGTAGTGACATGGTCGCGGTCCAAGCTCGTCATGATAGAAAAACAGTCTGTTTTTGAGCGGATGGTCGTGGGCCAGTGCCGTTCGCGGCACGTTGGTCATCTTCAGCAGGAGGTTTATGGCGAACACGCTTTCGGCGTCGAGCGAGCTTTTTTTGAGTGCGGGAATTCGCTTTTTATCTACCTCGAACGATTCACCACCTATCGTTAGTGAAAACCTAGAGCGACCACGTTTGTCCTTTATTTCTGCGTCGAACAGAGGAACTGGATTGAAGACAGGGTTTCGAAGCGTTATGTAAAGGTGAAAAATCGCTAAGTCTGCAGGAGTTAAATACCCCATCAACCATTGAAACCTGCGAACGAAAGGAAATTCAGGGGTAGGCCCGGCTGGCACTGTAACTGGAAAAATCACAGAGTTCCAGTTTGGTAACATACTGTCGCTGTCAAATGTTTCGCCGATGTTGTATTGCCAATCTTTTTCTGCAGTTCTACGAAATCGCTTACTTCCGTCATCACCTACCCAATCTCCGACATCCCTCACCGCAACATTCTTGATGTCTGCAGTCCTACTGTTTGCTTTCTTTATAAATTCGCTTGTCTCGTAAAGTCGAAGTATTCTCGCTAGAGACTCCTCTGTTTCACAAATCACGGTGTTGGGCTCCAGTACCTTTCTCATTACGTGGTAGCCAGAGCCCCGGGTAGTCGACTGATTTGTGTAACTCGCTCTAAGTTTTTGAGCATCGGCTACGCTGCACAAACTGGCTAGCCGCCGGCCGCATTCAGAATGCGCAGCAATCGAATCAAGATAATTTCGCGCGTCCGTCTCCAGAGCGGAGCGTGCTCGTGTCAGCGAATTGCGATACCCCTCTAGGTACTCTGGGTCTGTTCGACTGGTGTCCAGGTTCAGTAATTGGGCGCACACTTTACGCACATTTTCATTCCCTGAGACTTCGCGCCACGTGCCATCAATTACCGTATCGTGCCTAACGCCTTGTTTCCGTGTTACCCGAAAGCTCTTTCGCGGAGGAATCTGGACTCGAACAGGAATTAAACCTGCGATGGAACGTAAGTGCTCGAAGATTGGCTTGATTTTGTTTGTCCAATCATCGGTAAGCGTACGAACGGTGTAGTCATCCTGCAGAAAGTGATACTCAAAAGTGTCGTCGACCAGCTTTTGCCATTCTGACCATTCCCGTGGAAGTCGCTCGATTTTCAGAGCGCGAAAGTACGTTCCGACCTTACTGAGAGTGGTGAGCTCTTGGCGATGCACGGAATAGCTCTCACTGAAGAAAACCTTTTGCTCCAGAGCGTCAAGCAAAACCTTGGTTTCGGAACGGTCCGTAAAGAAATGGCCAAGGTATGTGGTGTGAGGCAGCCCTGACGATTCAACCCAGGCTCCGTAAAATTCACCGTCGTCACCTTGATAGAAGCCCATTGTCAATATTCGCCTGAGGTGAAGTCTCTCCGACTAGCCAGTTAAGCGAGATGACGACCACATTGTGAGAGCGACACACTCTTCGACAACGGAGCTTCGTCTCCAGCTCTGTTGCGGCGCCTCGATACGAAACGACCGGTTGGTGAGATTGCAAATTGCATCGGTTCGGCGAGCGAGTAAGTCCTGAATGAACGGCTGGCGCATGGTTAGCCCAGAGCCGCATCTCCGGCTCCAAGTCGGAAAAGTCGTGTCCGTGTGTCGACGGCTAGGTTTCCAAGGAAACATCTCGAGCCTCATTTAGACAGGTGGCGTTTACTTTTGCCGTTTGTGGTTGCGGAAAATCCTCGGCGAAAATATTTGTCTATTAAAACGGTGGCGCGATGTAAAAAGTAAATAGGCGGGCGAGATACTTTTTGTGCCTCTGTTCTCCGGCAACATCATGGTCACGTCAGGCGCCATCAAGGCGTCCCTAAGCTCGAGGCATCCTGCCACTGTCCAGTTGGTTTCGTATGGTGAAATCGTCAATTTGTGCCGCCGGATTTACGAGCGCATAGTCCCGTCAGGCTTCAGATTAGGAGGTTTTGACGAAAATGGTAGTACAGAAAATTTCCTTCTGTTCGGCGGCAGCCTGCTGCGCTGGATCGACGAAGAAGCCGCGATCTACGCGATCTCGCAACTCGGCAATCAGCGCGTCGTCACCAAGTTCATGTCGGAAATCAACTTCGTGAGCTCGGCGCGTCAGGGCGACATCATCGAACTGGGGATCACCGCGACGCATTTCGGCCGCACGTCGATCACGCTGCGCGCGGAAGTGCGCAACAAGATCACTCGCAAGAGCATTCTGACCGTCGAGAAGATGGTGTTCGTGAATCTGAGCGAGCAGGGCGAGCCCGCGCCGCACGGCCGCACGCAGATTCGCTACGCCGATGAACTGTTCGAGGCGTATCGCCGCGATCAGGGCGCGGTCGAAGCGCCGAAGATGTCGGGCGATGATCTGGTCGAGGAAGAGGCTGAAGAAGCCGCACACTAAACCAAAACGGGCGCTCACGCGCCCGTTTCCCTTCCAGACCGACCCCGAACCCGCTTACTTCGCCGCAGGATCCTCATATTGCGGCAAGCCCTGTCCCTCGCTCGAACTCGGCGACGGCTTGCTCTTAGGCGCATTCTCTTCCGGCGCGGGCGATTTCCCGCCGACACCGCCCGCAGGCGACGCCGCCGCGCCGGGATCCACATACGTCGGCAGGCCTTGCTCTTTGCTGCCGCCACCCGTCGCGCCCGGCGCGCTCGCGCCATCCGGTTCCGCCGCGTTATCGTCGCCGTAATCGGGGAGCGAGGCCGCGCCGCCGCCTGTCAGCAAGTATTGACGCCGCTGCGTGTACGCGTCGCGCACGAACGCGTATTTGTCCAGCGCGGCCGCCGAAAGCAGATCGGTCGCGCCGATCAGATCCGCGCGCGCGCTCACGAAGTTCACGACGAACAACGGCCAGCGAATATCCGGATCCGAGTAACTCAGCGGATTCACACGCCAGTCGACCAGCCACGTCGTCGAATCGCGGACCGAGCTCGGGCCGAGCAGCGGCAGCACCAGATACGGCCCCGACGGCATGCCGTAATGCCCGAGCGTCAGGCCGAAGTCCTGATGATGCTTCGGCAAGCCGGCCGGCGAGGCGATATCGATCAGGCCGCCGATGCCGAACACCGAGTTCATCGCGATACGCATCAGATCCTGCGTCGCGTCGGTGATCTTCAGTTGCAGCAGGTTGTTCGCGAAGTTGGAGAAATCGCCGAGATTCGAGAAGAAATTGCTGACCGCGGTGCGAAACGGACTCGGCGTGTAATCGACGTAGAACTGCGCGACAGGCTTCGCGACGTAGGTATCGAGCGTGTCGTTGAACGTGAAGATCTTGCGGTTCATCGGCTCGAGCGGGTCTTTCGGATTGCGGTCCGGGCCGGTCGCGCATCCCGCGGTGGCGAGCGCGCCCGCGATCACCACACTCATTCCCAAGCTACGCACTGCACGAGCGGACAGCGCCGCCGATCCCAACTTCATTCTTCAATTCCTCGTAAGTTGTCATGTCGTTGCGCCGCCCGCAGCTTCGCCCGGTCCGCCGCGCGCACCCTGCGCGGCTTGCCCATCAGAACGGGCTGGAACACCACGGCGCCGATCAGCGTGCAAAAGAGCGACAGCGCCAGAAGCCGGCCCATGCTGGACGTGCCGGGATGATGCGAGAACCACAGGCTGCCGAACGCGGTCGCGGTCGTGGCCGCACTGAACATAACGGCATGCGTGAGGCTCGACTGTAGCAAGCGCGTCTGGCCGGAACGCCACGCCATCACGAAATAGATCTTGAACGCGACGCCGACGCCCAGCATGAGCGGCAACGCGATGATGTTCGCGAAGTTGAGCGGCATCCGGAAGACGACGCACAGTTCGAGCGTGACGATCGCGGAAACGAGCAAAGGTACCAAAGTTCTCAGAACGTCGCCAAAACGGCGCAGCGCGAGCCACAGCAGCACCGCGATCGCGATGAGCGAATAGAGCGCGGCCTGTTCGAACGCCTTGATGATGGTCTCGGCCGAATGACGCACGGAGATCGGCCCGCCGATCGCATTGGGCTCGGCTTTCTGCACGGCGTCGGCGAAGCGGGCGAGCAGGTTGTCGTCGTTGGGATCGACGCCGGGCGGAATCTTCGGCGATACATCGACGAGCGCCTGACCCTGCGGCGTCACGAACGACGCGACCATCTGCGGCGGCAGCGTCGCGCGCGTGATTTCGCCCGGCGTGAGCAGCGCGCGCAATTGCGCGAGCGCGATTCGCAGCGGCGCGGCCATCGCGTGCTCGGCGCGCTCGCGCGTGGCGGCGTCGGCCTGCGCCAGCTTCGCGAGCGTCTGCGACAGATGTTTGGCTTCCTTGTCGCCGGGGCCGGGATGTTCGTCGGCGGCGAGCGAGAGCTGGTTCGACACGCGCCTGAGCGCCGCGACGCGCACTTCGTCCGTCACCGGCGACGCCGTCGGCTGATCGAGCGCGGGCAGCAGTTGATCGGCCGCCGCCTTGATGAGTTCGAGTTTCTTCGGCTGATCGGCGGGGATCAGCGAGGAGAGCGTCGTCGCGCGATCGACTTCCGGCAGCTTTTCGAGCTTCGCCGCGATGCGGTCCGCGTCCGCGAGCGAGGGCGCGAGCACGGCGACGTCGTTCACCGCGCCTTCCGGCGAATCGCGCAGCGAGGTGAGCGTCGCCATCGACTCGGTGTGCGGGTCTTTCAGATGCAGCGGATTGAAGTCGAAGCGCAGATCGAACAGCAGCGGCAGCGCGCCGATCACGACGACGAGCGTGCCGATCAGAACCGGCTTGCGATGCCTGTCGAGAAATTCATCGACGGGCGCGAGCATCGGAAAACCCGGCGAACGCGCTTCGCCCGGCGGTGCGAACACCTTGATGAGCGCGGGCAGCAGCGTCATGTTGGTCGCATACGCGACGAACATGCCGACGCCCGCGATCAGCCCGAGCTCCGACACGCCGCGATACGCGGTCGGCAAAAACGAGAAGAAGCTCGCGGCGGTCGCGGCGGCGGCGAGCGTGAGCGGCACGGCGACATGGCGCGCGGTTTCCGCGAGCGACACGTCGAGCCGCTTGTGCTTGTAGCGTTCCTCGCGATACTTCACGCCGAACTGAATGCCGAAGTCCACGCCGAGACCCACGAACAGCACCATGAACGCGACCGAGATCATGTTGAGCGCGTGAACCATCATGAGGCCGAGCGCGGTGGTGATCGCGAGCCCGACGAACAGCGTGATGAACACCGCGAGGATCATGCGCTTCGAGCGCAGCGCGACCCAGAGGATCATCAGCACGACGAGAAACGTGAGCACGCCGTTGAGCACGGCGCCGTCCTGCACGGACGCGAATTCCTCGTCGGCGAGCGGCTGTGCGCCGGTCAGATGCAGCGTCGCGCCATATTTTTGGTCGATGCCGATTTCGGATGCCTTCGCGCGAATCTCTTCCGATGTGCCCGCCGCCGCCTTTAGCGCATTGAAGTTCAGCTCCGGCAACACGGTGACGAACGCGCGGCCGGGTTTGTCGCCCTTGGATGCGTCCGCCAGATCGCGCCACGAGAACGCCGCCGGCTGATTCGCGAGCACGCGGTCCAGCACGGTGGCGCTCCTGCCGAGCAGGCCGGCCATCTGGCCGAGATTCACCTGCCCGAGCGTCAACGGCAGATTGAGCGTGGTGTTGAGCGTCTGCGCGAGGCCAGTGAGCGTCGGATCGTGCGCGAGCGTGTTGATCAGCGGGCGCGCCTGCACGAGCTGTTTCGTGACCTGCCCGACTTTCTCCGTCGGCAGATAGAGCAGGCCGTTGTGTTCGAAGAACGCGCCGCCCGCGGGCTGCGACACCGACTTGAAGCGTTCCGGCTCCTTTGCGAGCGCGGCGGCGAGTTCGTTCGCGGCGGCGTCGGCGAATTCCTGCGCGGGCGCTTCCACGACGATCAGCAGCGTCGCGCCGCGCTGCGGAAAGGCTTCGTCGATGGCCTTGCTGCGCGCCGCCCACTCGGGTTCGGTTTCGATCAGCTGGCTGACGTCGGTGCTGATGCGGAAATGATGGACGACATAAATCGTGGAGAGCACGCCGAGCACGAGCGAAACGGCGATAATCCACGCCGGTCGGCGAATGGCGAGCGTAACGAAGCGGGTAATGTTGGACGTCAGCATGAAGACGCTACCTGTGTGTCCTGTTATTTTTGCGCGTGCGAACGCGCGAGTTGCATGATGCCGACCGCCGGATTCCGAATCCTGTCCGCAAGACCACGCGGTGTGCCGCGCAAGTATAGCGGGCGCGCCGGAACACTCCGTGCTTGAACTGTTGCGGCGCTGCGGTGTCGGTATACTGACCCGCAGCCATGCGGCCGCCCTTGCAACCTCCGATGGCCGCATGATTCGCACAACCCGCGCCACCAAACCTGATCAGAGAACGGGTGCCATGAAACGCTATATTTCCGTTTGCTTCGCTTTCCTCCTCGCCTCGATGTTTTTCGCAGGCGAGGCACTCGCACAAACAAGTCCCGATGCCGTCGTGAAGAGCGCGGTCGAGGGCACCGTCACCGCGATGAAGGCCGACCCGCAGGCGCGCGGCGGCGACATGACGAAAATCACGCAGCTCGTCGAGACGCGCTTCTTGCCCGCCACCGATTTTCAGCGCACGACGCGCATCGCGGTCGGCAAGGCGTGGGCGAGCGCCACGCCCGAGCAGCAGAAGCAGCTTTACGACCAGTTCCAGACGCTGCTGGTGCGTACTTATGCGGCATCGCTCGCGCAGTTGCGCGATCAGGACGTGAAGTTCAAGTTCGACGCGCCCAACGTCGACGCCAACACGAAGGACGTGGTCGTCGAATCGCACGTCATCTCCACCGGCGGCGACAATCCCGTGCGCTACCGCCTGCAAAAGACGCCGCAGGGCTGGAAAATCTACGACATCGACATGATGGGCGCGTGGCTCATCCAGGTCTATCAGCAACAGTTCGCAGGTCAGTTGCAGAAAGGCGGCGTCGATGGCCTCATCAAGTTCCTGTCCGAGCACAACGCCCGTTCGGCGGGATGAGCCGGTTCAGGTTCGGCGGTGCTCCACCGCGAACTTGATCAGCTCGGCCTGACCGTCGATATCGAGTTTGCGCTTCAAATTCAGCCGGTGCGTTTCCACCGTGCGTACCGACAGCCCATGTTGCTGCGCGATCTGCTTGCTCGATAAGCCCTCGGCCAGCGCATCGAGGATTTCGAGCTCGCGCGGTGTCAGGCGTTCGAGCGGGGTCTGCATCGACTGTGCCTGAATCATGCGCGCGGCCAGCCCCGCGCTGAAGAAGGTCTTGCCGGCGAGCACCGCGTCGATCGCCTGGATGATCTCGGCGGCGGGCGAATCCTTCAGCACATAGCCGCTCGCGCCCGCGCGCACCGCCTGCTTCACATACTCCACGTTGTCGTGCATCGACAGCATCAGCACGCGGATGCCGGGAAAACGCTCATGAAAGAGCGTCGCCAGTTCGATGCCGCTCATGCCCGCCATGCCGACGTCCATCAACGCGAGATCGGGCGGGTTCGATTCGTCGGCGGCGAGCGCGAGCGCTTCCTTCGCATTGCCCGCCTCGCCGATCACGCGCAGATGCGGCACGGAATCGAGACGTGCGCGCAGGCCGTCGCGCACGAGCGGATGATCGTCGACGAGAATGATACGGACCGGTTCAGCGCTCATCGATATGTCCATGGAGGTTGGGCGCGGCGAGCGGCAACGGCACGCACGCGGTGATCGACGTGCGGCCGAGCTGCGAGCTGACCGCGAGCGTGCCGCCGAGCGTGTCGAGCCGCTCGCGCATGTTGCGCAGGCCGACGCCGCTCGCCGGATCGGTGATGGCGGTGTGCGCGTCGAAGCCGCGGCCGTTGTCGGTGACGTCGAGCGTGACGGCGTGCGTCGCGATATCCAGCGTGATCGCCGCGCGCGTCGCCTGCGCGTGCCGCGCGATGTTGGTCAGCGCTTCCTGCGCGATGCGAAACAGCACGGTGTTGACAGGGTCGGGCAGCGTCGCGCGCTGCGCCGCACAAGGCTTGCCGTCGGCCATCGATTCGAAGCGCACTTCGGTGCCGTCCTGGCCGTCGAGTTCGCGCGCGAGCTGACCGAGCGCGGCGGCGAGGCCGAGATCGTCGAGCATCGCGGGACGCAGCGCGTGCGAGATGCGGCGCACTTCGCGCAGCGTGCCGGACAGGCGTCCGAGGCTCGTCGCGAGCGCGGCTTCGGCGGTCGGCTCGCGCGCCGCGCCGCGTTCGAAACGCGCGAGCGCCGATTCGAGCAGCAGCTTCACCGAAACCAGCATCTGGCTGATGCCGTCGTGCAGTTCCCGCGACAGGCGCGCGCGCTCCTGCTCCTGCGAATCCACCACTTGCCGCGCGAGCAGTTTCAGTTTCGCGTCCGCGCTGCGATGCTCGCTGATGTTGAGCACCGCCGCGCATACCGCGATGATCGCGAGCCCGGCCAGCGCGATCGCGCCGATCCACATCAGCGTGCGCTCGATGTTGACTGCCGCCTGCGAATCGATGCGCGCGAGCGTCGTTTCGACATCCTCCAGATAGATGCCCGTGCCCATCATCCAGCCCCAGCGCGGCAGCGGCACGACGTAGCCGAGCTTCGGCGCGAGCAGTCCGGTGGATGGCCGCCGCCACACATAGCGCACGTAGCCGCCGCCTTGCGACGCCTGCCTGATGAGTTCCTGGATGGTCAGCGCGCCGTTCGGATCGCGCATCAGCCAGAGATCGCGCCCGACGAGATCGGGCTGGCGCGGATGCATCAGCGACGTGCCGCGCATCGTGTAGACGAAAAAGTAGCCGTCCTGGCCGAAATCGAGCCGATGCAGCGCGTCGAGCGCGAGGCGGCGGCGTTCGTCGTCGCTGCGCGGATCGTCGGCGGGGGCGTCGTAGTACGGCGCGATCGCGCTCTTGGCGATCTCGACGTAATGCCGCAGCTCGATCTCCTTGCTCGACATGTACGCGGCCTGCGTGGTGTCGTGCTGGGCCTGCGCGAGTGTTTCAGCCTGCTGGCGCACGCCGTAAGTGATCCCGCCGATCGCCAGCGCGAACGGCACGATCGCCAGCAGAAAGATCTTTGCCTTGAGATTCATCGGCTCATGAAGCGATTCTTGCTACGTGATTCTACGTAGTTCGGTTACGTAGTTGTGCGCTTGTAAGCGCTCGGGCGAAGGCGAATACTACCGCCCAATGCGTCGTCGCGGCGCATGAGACGGCACCAAGGGCTTACCCCAAGGGCAATAACATTCAAGGAGACGCCATGAATCGGGCTTCCGGATTCCTGGTCTGGATCGCGCTCGCGCTGCTGGGCGCGTTCGCATTCGGCACCATCGCACTCGCCCACGGCGAGAGTATCAGCGCACTGTGGATCGTCATCGCATCGGTCTGCGTCTATCTCATCGCTTACCGCTTCTATTCGCGCTTCATCGCGGGCAAGGTGCTGCAGCTCGACGGCCTGCGCATGACGCCGGCCGTGCGTCACAACGACGGCCTCGACTACGTGCCGACCAACAAGTACGTGCTGTTCGGCCATCACTTCGCGGCGATCGCCGGCGCGGGACCGCTCGTCGGCCCGGTGCTGGCCGCGCAGATGGGCTACACGCCCGGCATGCTGTGGATTCTCGGCGGCGTGGTGTTCGCGGGCGCGGTGCAGGATTTCGTCATCCTGTTCATCTCGACGCGCCGCGACGGCCGCTCGCTCGGCGATCTCATCAAGATGGAACTGGGCACCGTGCCCGGCGTGATCGCGCTGTTCGGCGCGTTCCTCATCATGGTGATCATTCTCGCGGTGCTCGCGCTGATCGTCGTGAAGGCGCTGACGAATTCGCCGTGGGGCACGTTCACCGTCGCGGCGACGATTCCGATCGCGCTCTTCATGGGCGTTTATACGCGTTACATCCGTCCGGGGCGCATCGGCGAGGTGTCGATCATCGGCTTCGTCGGCCTGATGCTCGCGATCGTCTACGGCGGCCAGGTCGCCGAGTCGGCGACGCTCGCGCCGTACTTCACGTTCACCGGCGTGCAGCTCGTGTGGATTCTGATCGGCTACGGGTTCGTCGCCTCGGTGCTGCCGGTGTGGCTGCTGCTCGCGCCGCGCGACTATCTTTCGACGTTCCTCAAGATCGGCACCATCCTCGGCCTCGCGATCGGCATTCTGATCGTCGCGCCCGAGCTCAAGATGCCGGCCTTCACGAAGTTCGTCGACGGCAGCGGGCCGGTCTGGTCGGGCAACCTGTTCCCGTTCCTCTTCATCACGATCGCGTGCGGCGCGGTGTCGGGCTTCCACGCGCTGATCTCGTCGGGTACCACGCCCAAGATGATCGACAACGAAGTCAATATGCGCTTCATCGGTTACGGCGCGATGCTGATGGAATCGTTCGTCGCGATGATGGCACTCGTCGCCGCCTGCGTGATCGAGCCGGGCGTGTACTTCGCGATGAACAGCCCCGCCGCGCTGCTCGGCTCGACGCCCGAAGCGGTCGCGCAGACCGTGACGGGCTGGGGCTTCGTGCTGACGCCGGACATGCTGACGTCGACGGCGAAAGCGGTCGGCGAGACGACCATCATCGCGCGGGCGGGCGGTGCGCCGACCCTCGCAGTCGGCATGGCGCACATCCTTCACCAGGTGATCGGCGGCCCGGCGATGATGGCGTTCTGGTATCACTTCGCGATTCTGTTCGAGGCGCTCTTCATCCTGACCGCCGTCGACGCGGGCACGCGCGCAGGCCGCTTCATGCTGCAGGATCTGCTCGGCACGTTCCATCCGGCGCTGCGCCGCACGGAGTCGCTGCCGGCCAATCTCGTCGCGACGGGTCTGTGTGTCGCCGCGTGGGGCTACTTCCTGTATCAGGGCGTGGTCGATCCGTTCGGCGGCATCAACACGCTGTGGCCGCTCTTCGGTATCTCGAACCAGATGCTCGCGGGCATCGCGCTGATGCTCGGCACCGTCGTGCTGTTCAAGATGAAGCGCGAGCGCTACGCATGGGTCACGCTCGTGCCGACGATCTGGCTGCTCATCTGCACGTTGACGGCCGGCTGGCAGAAGATTTTCGACGCAAGTCCGAAGGTCGGCTTCCTCGCGCACGCGGGCAAGCTGAAGGAAGCGTACGACGCGGGCAAGGTGATGGCGCCGGCGAAGTCGCTGGCGGAGATGCAGCGCATTATCTTCAACGATTACGTCGATGCGGCGCTTGCCGGGCTGTTCATTTTCGTCGTCGTGAGCATCGCGGTGTATGGCGTGCTGGCGGTGTTGCGCGCGCGTCGCGAAACCAAGCCGACGGTGCGCGAGACGCCGTTCGAAGCGATGCCCGCCGGCGCGAGCGCGGCGGTTCGTTCGGGACATTGAGTCTTTGCCGGAAAAAGGAGCAAGCGATGTTCAGCGATCTTCAGCAAGCAGGGCGGTATCTCGGCCAGGCGATGCGCCTGATGGTCGGGATGCCGGACTACGACGCGTACGTCACGCACATGCAGACGACGCATCCCGACAAGCCACCGATGAGCTACGCGGAGTTTTTTCGCGAGCGGCAGGAAGCGAGGTACGGATCGGGAGCGGGGAAGTGCTGCTGAGTTGAAGCGGTATAGCGGCAGGTGACAGGGACGCGACGGTGAGAGCCGTCGCGTTTTTTTATGGGCGCGCGGAAATGTCGGTTTTGCCTATTCCATCCGGACGAGGGTAAAATGACTACTTGAAAATGACTATGGGCGCTATCATGACTGTCAAGCGAGTTTCGAAATCGGAGTTCAAGGCTAAAGCGCTTGAATATTTTCGTCTCGTGGAATCGACAGGAGAACATATGATCGTGACAGACCATGGAAAGCCCGTGCTTGAAATCCGGCGCTACGAGGGTTCATCGCTGACGCCGCTGGAAGAACTGCGCGGAAGCGTGCTGTTTTGCGAAGACGCATTCGAGCCGCTCGGCGCGGAAGACTGGGAGGCGTATCGATGATCGTGCTGGACACGCACACGCTCCTATGGTGGATCGGCGGCGGGGCGCTCGGCAAGCAGGCGCGCGCTGCCATCGCGGAGGAATCGGGCGAGGACGGAGAGATCGTCGTTTCCGCCATGAGTGCGTGGGAAATTGCCTTGCTGGTGAGCAGAGGCAAGATACGACTGTCGATGGACGTCAGCGACTGGGTCGAACGGGTCGGTCGAATCGACGCCGTGCGATTCATGCCGGTGGACAGCAGCATCGCCATCCGATCGATCGAACTGCCCGGGGACTTTCACAATGATCCTGCGGATCGCGTGATCGTCGCTACGGCGCGGGCGCTATCGGCGCCCCTGGTGACAAGGGATCGTCTGATTCGCAAATACGAGCACGTCAGGACGATCTGGTAGCTGGAAAACAAAAAGGGCGGATGACCCTAAGCCATCCGCCCTTCGCATTCCTGTTTCGTCAACGCGCGCTCAATTCACCGCCGCCGCCGTCTTCGCGCCCTTGTTCTTCTGCATGCGGCCGATCTCTTCCAGCTTGATCTCCACGTGCTTCGAGAACACGAATTCGGCCGGACGCTGCTTGTCGATCGGCAGATCCTTCGCGAAGGCGCCCGTCGTGCGCGGACCCGAAAGCGCGATCCTCGCGGCCTTCAGCGGATGCGCCACCGTGTCCATCACGGCCGTTGCCTCGAAGCCGCAATGGACCATGCAGTCCGCGCACTTCTCATACTTGCCCGTGCCGTACTTGTCCCAGTCGGTGGTTTCCATCAGTTCCTTGAAGGTCTTTACGTAACCTTCGCCGACCAGATAGCAGGGCTTTTGCCAGCCGAACACGGTGCGCGCCGGGTTGCCCCACGGCGTGCACTGATAGGTCTGGTTGCCCGCCAGGAAGTCGAGGAACAGCGTCGACTGGCTGAACGACCAGTTCTTGCCGTTGTTGCCGCGCTTGAAGATTTCGCGGAACAGATTCTTCGTCTTGTCGCGGTTGAGAAAGTGCTGCTGGTCAGGCGCGCGCTCGTATGCATAGCCCGGCGAAACCGTGATGCCATCCACGCCGATGGGTCCGAGCGTGTCGAAGAACTTCGCCACGCGTTCGGGTTCTGCGTCGTTGAACAGCGTGCAGTTGATGTTCACGCGAAAGCCACGACGCTTCGCTTCCTTGATGGCCGCGACGGCCTTGTCGTAGGTGCCCGGCTGCGAAACCGAGTGATCGTGCGCCTCGCGGTCGCCGTCGAGGTGCACAGACCAGACGAAGTACGGGCTCGGCTCGTAGTCGTCCATCTTCTTTTCCATCAGCAGCGCGTTCGTGCAGAGATACACGAACTTCTTGCGCGCCATGATGCCCTTCACGATCTGCGGCATTTCCTTGTGCAACAGCGGCTCGCCGCCTGCGATCGAAACGACCGGCGCGCCGCATTCGTCAACCGCGCCGAGACATTCTTCCAGCGACAGGCGCTGGTTCAGGATCGGGTCCGGGTAATCGATCTTGCCGCAGCCGTTACACGCCAGATTGCAGCGGAACAGCGGTTCCAGCATCAGCGCGAGCGGGTAGCGCTTGTTGCCCGAGAAATGTTGTTTGAAGATATAGGCGCCAACGCGCGCCTTCTGGAGCATCGGGATAGACAATTGCGTCCTCTCCTTATTCTTCGCGAATCGCGGCTGCCGCAACGGCGGCCACCGGCTGAATCAGTTTCGCGGGGAGTTTGAATTCGACCTTTTCCTCGCGGCCGTTCATCGTCGTGACTTCGACGTTTCCGAACGCGCGCAGGGCATCGATCACATGTTTGACCATTTCCTCGGGCGCCGAGGCGCCTGCGGTGATGCCGACCGTCTGCACCCTGGCAAACCATTCCGGCTTGATCTCTGAACCGTCCGCGACGAGGTAGCTCGGTACGCCGCTCTCGGCGCCGATCTCCCGCAGGCGGTTCGAATTGGAACTATTGGTCGCGCCGACCACGAGCAGCACGTCCACCTGACTCGACAGCTCGCGCACGGCGGCCTGGCGGTTTTGCGTCGCGTAACAGATGTCGCGGGTATCCGGCCCGACGATATCGGTGAAGCGGCGCTGCAACGCGTCGATGATGCCCCGCGTGTCGTCGACCGACAGCGTGGTCTGCGTGACGTAGGCGACGGGAGTATCGGGCGCGAGCGTCATCTTCTCCACTTCGGCTTCGCTCTGCACCAGCACGACGACGCCGGGAATCTGCCCGATCGTGCCTTCCACTTCAGGATGGCCCGCGTGGCCGATCAGAATCAGCGTGCGCCCTTGCGCCACATACTGGCGCCCCTGCACATGAACTTTCGTGACGAGCGGGCAGGTGGCGTCCAGCACATCGAGGCCACGCGTCTGCGCATCTTTTTCGACGCTGCGCGCCACGCCGTGCGCGCTGAAAATCGCTACCGCGCCGTGCGGCACTTCATCGAGTTCGTCGACGAAACGCGCGCCCTTGCTCCGAAGATTGTCGACGACATGACGGTTATGAACGATCTCATGACGCACATAGACCGGTGCGCCATGCCGTTCGAGGGCCCGATCGACGATTTCGATCGCACGGACCACGCCCGCACAAAAGCCGCGGGGTTGAGCAAGGATGATACGCATATTCGAACGAACTCCGACTGACGCGGGTTTCGGGGTTAGCCGGCGCGAAGCTCGCACTTTCCCGATGACGCGGCCCGAACGGTGTTTTGAAGACGTCCGCGCGAGGCCAGGGAAAGCAGACCGGAAAAAACGACACGATGTACGCGGTCTGCGCGCCGAAGTTGACCGCGTATTCTAACGCGTTCCCTTTTTGGGTGCTCAATGCCTGCTTCAGTCCGCGAAACGGCCCGCAGCGCGAAATACGGCGATTTTCAGAACCCAGTAAACTGTCGGACGCTCAGGGCCGCGTGCTGGCGAGACTTGCGCCGCGCGGGCACGCCTGGCCTCGTTCTGGAAGGATTCCGCGCGCCGTGCGGGCTGTGTATTTTTTGCGCAACGCCGGAGTCGCCTGAAACGCCGCGCGCGCCGTCCGGCCACGCTAATGTTCACACGCTATTCGTTTATTTCATGCTATTGATCGCCTGGCTGTCATTCTTGATCTGGATCGTGCTGTTGCTGGCGCGCGGCGGCTTCTGGCGCGCGGAGCCCGCGCCGGCGCTTTCCGATACGACGATCCACGCTGTCGGCAGCGCCGAGATCGCGCGGCGCGGCGCGTGGCCGGCGCTCGTGGCCGTCGTGCCCGCGCGCAATGAGGCGGATGTGATCGGGCGCGCGGTCGGTTCGCTGCTGAAGCAGGATTACGCGGGCGCGTTCCACGTGGTCGTCGTCGACGACCACAGCACCGACGGCACCGCCAGCGTCGCGCTCGCCGCCGCCCGCGACCTCGGCCTCGAAGACCGTCTGACCGTGCTGACCGCGCAGCCACTGCCGCCGGGCTGGTCGGGCAAGGTGTGGGCGCAGTCGCAAGGCATCGGCGCGATCGATTCGCTCGGCCTGCCCGCCGAATTCCTGCTGCTGACCGATGCGGACATCTACCATCCCGCCGATGCCGCGACCCAACTCGTCGCGCGCACGATTCTCGAAGACCGCGATCTGGTGTCGCTGATGGTGCGTCTGCGCTGCGACTCCCTCTGGGAAAAGGCGCTGATTCCCGCGTTCGTGTTTTTCTTCGCGAAGCTTTATCCGTTCGCCTGGGTCAACGATGTGAAGAAGCCGACCGCCGGCGCGGCCGGCGGCTGTATGCTGGTGCGCCGCTCGGCGCTCGTGGAGGCGGGCGGTATCGAATCGATCCGCCAGGAACTGATCGACGATTGCAGTCTCGCCGCGCGCATCAAGCATCGCGCGGGCCGCAGCGGCGCGCGTCCGATCCGCCTCGATCTCGCCGAACGCAGCGAATCCCTGCGTCCCTACGATAGCTGGCGCGATGTCTGGAACATGATCGCGCGCACGGCCTTCACGCAATTGCGCTATTCGCCGCTGCTGCTCGCCGGGACCGTGCTCGGCATGGTGCTGATCTATCTCGTGCCGCCGGTCTTCGCGTTGGCGTTCGGCGCGCGCACCTGGCCCGCGTGCGCCGCTTGGGCGTTCATGTGCATCGCCTATGGGCCGATGCTGCGTTACTACCGCAGATCGCTGTTGTGGGCGCCGCTTCTGCCGCTCGTTGCGTTGTTCTATGTCAGCGCGACGATCGGTTCGGCGGTGCGTTACTGGAGCGGGAAGGGCGGACAGTGGAAGGCGCGGGTGCAGGCGCCGGGGCAGGAAGGTTCGTAAGTCGCGAACTGCGCTTACTTCTTCGTCAACATGGCATACAGCTCGATGACCATGTTCGGCGAGAACGAAAACGGCACCCACCCGTGCCCGCTATGACGCAGGATCAGCAGACGGTCGCCATTCGGGTACTTCTGCGTCGCCATGACCGGATCCTTGGTGGCCGCGAAGCGCCATCCCGGCGCGATTCCCGCCGGCTGCTCCGGCGACATCGACGCGCGCACGTTCGACAATTCCTCGATCAATTCCGACACGCCTTCCGGACTCAGTTTCACCGTCTTGCCCGCGATCGTCATTTCGATCGCATCGCGCTCCGGGCGTGACACGACGAGCGTGGGCGGTTCGTTCAGGCCCGGCGGTTCGGCGGGCGCGGTGAAATCGTCCGGCTCACGCGCGCCGCCCAATGCGGGCGGTTCGTCAGGCGACGCCTGATTCGACGCAACAACGGTTTCGTTCGATTCGACAGATGATCGGTCAGATGCGGCAGCGGTCTGGAGGAGCGTATCGAGGCTCGACTCCAGCGCGCCGAGCTGGTCTTGTAGATTCATGCGAGTGTGTCTGTGTCTGGCAACTGGGCGGCGAGGCAACGATTCTACCCGCTCGAATTTGGCGAGGTCGGCACAGGTTGTAACCAATTGCACCGAACGTGCGGATTACACGACAGTTTTTCGTCGGCTCAAAAAAACAAAACCGGCATCTCCGAAGAGATGCCGGTTCGCAGGGCGCGCATCACGCGCCCGTCCTGCCTTACTTCGCGCGCACTTCCGACAGCGCGGCGTTGAGCGTCTTGCTCGGACGCATCACCGCTTCGAGCTTCGCTTCGTCCGGCTTGTAGTAGCCGCCGATATCCGCCGCATTGCCCTGCACGGCGGCGAGTTCGTCGACGATCTTCTGCTCGTTCTCCGCAAGCGTCTTCGCGAGCGGCGCGAACAGCGCGGCGAGTTCGCGGTCTTCCGTCTGCGACGCGAGTTCCTGCGCCCAGTACATCGCGAGATAGAACTGGCTGCCGCGATTGTCGAGCTGACCGGTTTTCGGCGACGGGCTCTTGTTGTTGTCGAGCAGCTTGCCGGTGGCCGAATCCAGCGCCTTCGCGACGAGCTTCGCACGCGCGTTGTCGTTCTTGATGCCGAGCTCTTCCAGCGACACCGCCAGCGCGAGGAATTCGCCGAGCGAATCCCAGCGCAGATGGTTTTCCTGCACGAGCTGCTGCACGTGCTTCGGCGCCGAGCCGCCCGCGCCCGTCTCGTACAGACCGCCCCCCGCCATCAGCGGAACGATCGACAGCATCTTCGCGCTCGTGCCGAGTTCCATGATCGGGAACAGGTCGGTGAGGTAGTCGCGCAGGATGTTGCCGGTGGCCGAGATCGTGTCCATGCCGCGAATCACGCGCTCCAGCGTGTAACGCATCGCGCGCACCTGCGACATGATCTGGATGTCCAGGCCACGGGTGTCGTAGTCCTTCAGGTAGGTCTCGACCTTCTTGATCAGTTCGGCTTCGTGCGGACGATACGGGTCGAGCCAGAACACCGCCGGCGTGCCCGAGTTCTTCACGCGCGTGACGGCGAGCTTCACCCAGTCGCGGATCGGCGCGTCCTTCACGAGGCACATGCGCCAGATGTCGCCCTTCTCGACTTCCTGCGTCAGCCCTTCGATGGCTTCGTTCGTCGCGTTATCGACGATGCGCGCCGTGCCGTCTTCCGCGATTTCGAAGGTCTTGTCGTGCGAGCCGTACTCTTCGGCCTTCTGCGCCATCAGGCCGACGTTCGGCACCGTGCCCATGGTCTTCGGGTCGAACGCGCCGTTGGTCTTGCAGAAATTGATGATTTCCTGATAGATGCGCGCGAACGTGCTTTCCGGGATCAGGCACTTCGTGTCTTGCGGACGGCCATCGGCGCCCCACATCTTGCCGCCGGCGCGGATCATCGCGGGCATGGAGGCATCGACGATCACGTCGTTCGGCGCGTGCAGGTTCGAGATGCCCTTGGCCGAATCGACCATCGCCATCGCCGGGCGCTTTTCGTGGCAGGCGTGCATGTCGCGGATGACTTCGTCGCGCTGCGATTCCGGCAGCGCCTCGATCTTCGTGTACAGGTCGACGAGACCATTGTTCACGTTGATGCCGAGTTCCTCGAAGAGCTTCGCGTGCTTGGCGAACGCGTCCTTGTAGAACACCTTCACGGCGTGACCGAAGACGATCGGGTGCGAGACCTTCATCATGGTCGCCTTCACGTGCAGCGACAGCATCACGCCGGTGTCGAACGCGTCCTGCATCTGTTCTTCGTAGAACTCGACCAGCGCCTTCTTGCTCATGAACATGCTGTCGACGATCTCGCCATCCTGCAGCTTGACCTTCGGCTTCAGCACGATGGTCTCGCCGCGCTTCGTGACGAGTTCCATACGCACTTCGCGCGCTTTATCGTTCGTGACGGACTTTTCGCCGTGATAGAAGTCGCCGTGCTTCATGTGCGCGACGTGCGTGCGCGAGGCCATGCTCCACTCGCCCATGCTGTGCGGATGCTTCTTCGCGTAGTTCTTGACGGCGAGCGGCGCGCGGCGGTCCGAGTTGCCTTCGCGCAGAACCGGGTTCACGGCCGAGCCGAGGCACTTGCCGTAGCGCGCGCGAATGGCCTGCTCTTCGTCGTTCTTCGGCTCTTCGGGATAGTCGGGCAGCTTGTAGCCCTTCGACTGCAGTTCCTTGATCGCGCTCGTCAGCTGATGCAGCGACGCGCTGATGTTCGGCAGCTTGATGATGTTGGTGTCGTCGAGCTGCGTGAGGCGGCCGAGCTCGGCGAGGTTGTCGGGGACCTTTTGCGCGTCGGTCAGGTATTCGGGGAATTCGCCCAGGATGCGCGCGGCAACCGAGATGTCGCTCGTCGTGACGTTGACGCCCGCCGGCGCGGTGAAGGTACGGATGATCGGCAGAAAGGCGCTGGTCGCGAGCAGCGGAGCTTCGTCGGTCAGGGTGTAGATGATGGTGGGTTGCTGATTACTCATCGCTTGTCTCGACATCCGAAAACAGGTTGGAAAAAACCGCCGGCCTCAATCGCCCTTCCGGCAACAAACCGCTATTCTGCCTGATTTTGCGGTTCGCGCGTGTGAATTTAGCGGCGCGCGAACGGACAAAACTGGCGTTTTCCTTGCTAGATCAATGACTTAACTTTTTTCAAGTCTTATACAAGAGTTGGCGATTTGCGCGCCGTTACGCCTGCCGGAACGTTTCACGAAATGATTTCGTGTTTCATGCAGCGAGATAGCCGTTCGCCCGAAACCAGTCGAGCGCGTCCTTCAGCCCTTGCGCGTACGGCCGCGCGCTGTAGCCGAGTTCCCGCTGCGCCTTTGCCGACGTGAAGTACATCTTGTTCTTCGACATCCGCAATGCGTCGCGCGTGACCATCGGCTCCTTGCCGGTCAGTTTGGCGACGAGTTCCGCGCCGAGCGCCACCGGATAGAGCGGCCCGCGCGGCAGCCTGATGGTCGGCGGCTTGCGGCCGACGAACCCGGCGATATCCGCGAGCATCTGCTGCAAGGGCAGGTTCTCCCCGCCGAGGATATACCGCTCGCCGATCTTGCCGCGTTCCAGCGCCAGAAAGTGCCCGTTCGCGACATCGTCGACGTGCACGAGATTGAGGCCCGTATCGACGAACGCGGGGATCTTGCCCGTCGCCGCTTCGACGATGATGCGCCCGGTCGGCGTCGGGCGCACGTCGCGCGGGCCGATCGGCGTCGACGGATTGACGATCACCGCCGGCAGCGCGTTCTGCGCGACCATGCGCTCGACGGCGCGCTCGGCCAGCACCTTGCTGCGCTTGTACGCGCCGATCGTGCTCGCCGCGTCCGAGGGCTTCGTCTCGTCGACGATCGCGCCCGAACTCGTCACCTTCAAGGTCGCGACACTGCTGGTATACACGATGCGTTCGACGCCTTCGGCCAACGCCGCGCGCATGGTCGCTTCGGTGCCGTCGAGATTGGCGCGCTCGATCTCACTCGGGTCGGGCGCCCAGATGCGGTAATCGGCGGCGACGTGAAAAAGAAAGCGCACGCCCTTGAGCGCCGCGCGCATCGATGCCTCGTCGCGCATGTCGCCGACGACGATTTCCGCATTCAGCGATTCGACGTTCTTGCGTGGGCTGGTCTTGCGCACGAGCACGCGCACGTCGAAACCGCGTTCGATGGCGAGCCGCGCAACCGCGGACCCGACAAATCCCGAGGCGCCCGTGACGAGCACGCGAGAGCCGGAAAAATCAGTCATTCTTACCTCGTTGAAAACGCTGGCGCGGCGGTCTTTCGTAACAACTGCCGCGCGGGAAAGCATGCGCCGATCGGCCGCGAAGCCCGATGTGACAAGGACTTGCGGCTCATGCTAAGGTCCGTGCCTGCTGCCGGCGCGGGGCCCGCGCAAAACATGAACATAACCGGTCAACGATGCCTCAAGACACTCGAAACCTGACTGCCTGGATCTACCTTGCCATCGCGATCACGCTTGCCGTCGTGTTCTGCATCGATGTGCTCACGCCGATGCGCGTCGCGATCTGGGTCTTCTACGTGCTGCCGGTCGTGCTCTGCGTGTGGGTCGACCGGCCCGCGGTGCCGATCGTCACCGCGGGCGCGTCGGCCCTGCTGATGATCGCAGGATACGCATTCGCAGCGGTGGACCCGACCGCCAGCCGCGAAGTGCTGCAGGTCAATCGCGCGATGGGCATCGTCGTGCTGCTCGTGCTCGCGGCGGTGGCGCATCTATATATCAAATCGCGGCTCGCCGTACAACGCACGACCTGGTTGCAGCAGGGCATCATGCAGCTCGCCGTCAAATTGCGTGGCGAGCAGTCTCCGGCTTCGATCGGCGTGAGCATCCTGCGTTCGATCATTCCCTACGTGAACGCGAAAGTGGGCGTCGTCTACGCGCTCGACGGCGATGCGCTCGTGCGCGTCGCGGCGTGGGCGCTGCCCGACGAAGACAGCGCGCCGCGCCGGATCGCGCGCGGCGAGGGGCTCGTCGGCCAGGCTGTCGCCGATGAGCGCGTGCTCGAACTGCGCGACGCTTCGTCGCATTATCTGAAAACCGGTTCCGCGCTCGGCTCGGCGGCGGCGTCGCGCGTGGTGATCGCGCCGCTTTTTGCCGATGGCGAAGTCGCGGGCGCCATCGAAGTCGGTTTCGTCGGCGGCGAAGGACGTTTCGACGATGCCCGCGCGCTGCTCGAAATGGCGTCGGAGCCGGTCGGCATGGCGATACGATCGGCACGTTATCGCGCGCGGCTGGTCGAATTGCTCGAAGAAACGCAGCGGCAGAGCGAGGAATTGCAGGTGCAGCAGGAAGAACTGCGCGTGTCGAACGAGGAACTGGAGGAGCGCGGCCGCGCGTTGCAGGATTCGCAGGCGCGTCTCGAACAGCAGCAGGCCGAACTCGAACAGACCAATGTCCAGCTCGAAGAGCACACGCAGCATCTCGAACGCCAGAAGGCCGAGCTTCTGCAGGCGCAACAGGAACTGACCGCGAACGCACTGGAAATGGAACGCGCGAGCCAGTACAAGTCCGAGTTCCTCGCGAACATGTCGCACGAACTGCGCACGCCGCTCAATAGCTCGCTGATTCTCGCCAAGCTCCTGCAGGACAACAAGCAAGGCAACCTGACCGACGAACAGGTGCGTTACGCGGCAACGATCCACTCGTCGAACAGCGATCTGCTTTCGCTCATCAACGACATTCTCGATCTGTCGAAGGTCGAGGCGGGACAGATGGACGTGCAGTTCGCGCCCACTTCCGTCGATTCGATTCTGCAGACGCTGCAGCATTCCTTCGCGCCCGTCGCCGGCAGCAAGGGCGTCGAATTCGTCACCGGGCGCGGCGAGAACGTGCCGCAGTACTTCGTCACCGACAGCCAGCGGTTGTTGCAGGTGCTGCGCAACCTGCTGTCGAACGCGTTCAAGTTCACCGAGCGCGGGCGCGTGACGGTCGCGGTCGAACGCGCGAGCGAAAGCGCGCTGCGCTTCGAGGTGCGCGACACGGGCATCGGCATCGCGCGCGAAAAGCAGGACATGATCTTTCAGGCGTTCCAGCAGGCCGACGGCACGACGAGCCGCAAATACGGCGGCAGCGGGCTCGGGCTGTCGATTTCGCGCGAATTTTCTCGCCTGCTCGGCGGCTCGGTGTCGGTGTCGAGCGAACTGGGGCAGGGCAGCGTGTTTTCGGTGACGCTGCCGATCGCCGCGCGCGAAGGCACCGTCACCGCGAAGCTCGACACGATCGTTGCGCCGAGCGAGCCCGCGCCCGCGACGGTGCAGCCGGTGCAGCCGTTGCCAGTGCAGGCGCCCGTCGTGATGCCCGAGCCGATCGCCATCGTCGACGATCGCGCCGACCGCAAGCGCCCGGATCGCGTGATCCTCGTCATCGAGGACGATCAGACCTTCGTACGCATTCTCTACGATCTCGCCCACGAACTCGACTTCGACTGCGTGCACGCGGCCACCGCCACGCAGGGCGTCGAACTCGCGCGCTCGCTGCAGCCGAACGGCATCCTGCTCGACATCGGCTTGCCGGATCAGTCGGGCCTCACGGTGCTCGAATGGCTCAAGCACGATCCGCTCACGCGCCACATTCCGATTCACATCGTTTCCGCGACCGATCACGCCGATGTCGCGCTCCATCTCGGTGCGATCGGCTACACGCTCAAGCCGAGCGCGCGCGAGGAACTGGCCCACGCGATCCGCAAGCTCGAAGCGCGCTCGGCGCAGGGCATGCGCCGCGTGCTCGTCGTCGAGGACGATCCGGCGCTGCGCCAGAGCATTCACGCGCTGCTCGCGAGCGAGACGGTCGGCATCGTGGAGGCGGGATCGATCGCCGAGGCCATCGAGGAAATGCAGCGCGCGCCGTTCGATTGCGTGGTGATGGATCTCGCGCTGCCCGACGGCTCCGGCTACGACCTGCTCGAACGCGTGTCGACGGGCAGCGGGCAGGCGTCGCCGCCGGTCATCGTCTATACGGGGCGATTGTTGTCGCAGGAAGAGGAGCAGCGCCTGCGCCGCTACTCGAAATCGATCATCATCAAGGGAGCGAAATCGCCGGAGCGCCTGCTCGACGAAGTGACGCTGTTCCTGCACAGCGTCGAGAGCGCGTTGCCGCCGGAGCAGCAACGCATGCTGCGCGCGGCGCGTCAGCGCGACGACGTATTCGAAGGCCGCACGATCCTGCTCGCCGAAGACGACGTGCGCAATATCTTCGCGCTCTCGCGCGTGATCGAGCCGCTCGGCGCGACGCTCGAAATCGCGCGCAACGGGCGGGAAGCGCTCGAAGCGCTCGCGCGCCGCGGCGATATCGACCTCGTGCTGATGGACGTGATGATGCCCGAGATGGACGGCCTCACCGCGATGAGCGAAATCCGCAAGCGCACGGAATTTGCGCGTCTGCCGATCATCGCGCTGACGGCGAAGGCGATGCCGAGCGATCGCCAGAAATGTCTCGAAGCGGGTGCGGACGATTACATATCCAAGCCCATCGACGTGGATAAGCTCGTCTCGCTGTGCCGCGTATGGCTGCGCCAGCGATGAACGGAGCCATTTCTCAGATGAACGAAGGCAGACACGACGAAGAAGCGACGTTCGACATCGAGCTGAAGCTGATTCTGGAAGCGATCTACCTGCGCTATCAGCACGACTTCCGGCACTATTCCGTGAGTTCGCTGAGGCGCAGGCTCGCGCAGGCCGTGCAGGACTTCAGCGTGCCGACGCTTTCGCACTTGCAGGAGCGCATCCTGCGCGACCCGGCGTTGTTCGCACGGCTCTTTCAGTACCTCACCGTGCAGGTGAGCGAGATGTTTCGCGACCCGCAGTATTTCCGCGCGATCCGCGAGCAGGTGGTGCCAATTCTGCAGACGTATCCGTCGATCAAGGTGTGGGTCGCGGGATGCAGCAGCGGCGAGGAATTGTGGTCGCTCGCGGTGCTGTTCGCGGAAGAGAAGATCGCGGAGCGCACGGTGTTCTACGCGACCGACATCAACGCCGAAGCGTTGCGGCTGGCCGAGAGCGGCATCTATCCGCTGGAGCGGATGGCGGGCTTCAGCCAGAACTATCTGGCGGCGGGCGGCAAGCGCTCGCTGTCGGACTACTATCACGCGGCCTACGGCGCGGCGAAGTTCTCGCAGACGCTCAAGTCGCGCGTGGTGTTCGCGGATCATAGTCTCGCGACGGACAGCGTATTTCTCGAAGCGCATCTGGTGTCGTGCCGCAACGTGCTGATCTATTTCGATCGCGCGCTGCAGGATCGCGCGCTCGGCCTGTTCAGTGATTCGCTCGTGCGGCGCGGCTTTCTCGGCCTCGGCAGCAAGGAGAGCCTGCGCTTTTCCACCTACGCCGACCGTTTCGCGGACTTCAATGCGCGCGAGCGGCTCTATCAGAGGGTGTGACGATGTTCGACGCGGACCGCATCGGGGCAGTCGTGATCGGCGCATCGGCGGGCGGCGTCGAGGCGCTCAATCAGTTGCTGCCCGCGTTGCCGAAGACCTTCGCGCCGCCGGTGCTGGTCGTCGTGCATGTGCGGCAAGGGCAGCCGAGCCTGCTGCCGGGCTTGTTCGCGACGCGCTGCGAGCTCGTCATCGAGGAGCCGTTCGACAAGGACGAAATCGCGCCGGGCACCGTGTATTTCGCGCCGCCGGGCTATCACATGCTGGTCGAGTCGGAAGACGGCGCGGCGCCGGCGATCGCGCTGTCCGTCGATCCTCCGGTGCGCTTCTCGCGGCCATCGGTGGACGTGCTGTTCGAATCGGCGGCGCATGCCTACGGCGCGCGGCTGCTCGGCATCGTGCTGTCGGGCGCGAACGACGACGGCGCGCGCGGCGCACGCGCGATCCGCGACGCGGGCGGCGCGTGCTGGGCGCAGGACCCGGCGACGGCCCCGGCGCCCGCGATGCCGCTCGCAGCAATCGCGCAAGGCGCAGTGAACGAAGTACTGACGCTGGACGACATGGCGATGCGGCTATCGCAATGCATCGGGCGTCAGCCATGACAAGAAGGCAAGGAGTCACCAGATGACGCAACCCATCCACGTGCTGATCGTCGACGACATCCGCAACAACATCACCGCGCTCGAAGCGTCGCTCGCGCGGCCGGATCTGTCGGTGCTGAAGGCCGAATCGGGGCCGGCCGCGCTCGAGCTGCTGCTCAAGCACGAAGTCGCGCTGGCGATTCTCGACGTCAACATGCCCGGCATGGACGGGTTCGAACTCGCCGAACTGATGCGCGGCAGCCCGCGCACCGCGCACGTGCCGATCATCTTTCTCACGGCGACCGCGCAGGACGCGAGCCGCACGTTCCGCGGCTACGAAGCGGGCGCGGTGGATTTCCTCTACAAGCCATTCGATTCGCGCATCCTGAACTCGAAGGTCGATGTGTTCATTCAGATGGAGCGTCAGAAGCAGCAGCTCGCGACGCAGCTTGCGACCGTGCAGCAACTGCTCGACGCGAACGAGATGTTGATGGCCGTGCTCGGCCACGATCTGCGCACGCCGCTGTCGGCGGTGATCGCATCGGCGGAATATCTCGCGCGCTTCGTGCCGGACGAGAACGTCGCGAATATCGGCACGCGCATCAAATCGAGCGGCATGCGAATGGTGCGGATGGTCGATCAGTTGCTGAACCTCGCGCGTCTGCGCGGCGGCCGCGTGACCTTGCAGCCGCGCGCGGTGGAGTTGATGACGCTCGCGAAGAATATCGTCGATGAATACGAGGCGCGCGTCGGCAAAGGGCGCATCTTCGTGCTGCGCCAGGGCGATACGCTCTTGCAGGGCGACGGCGACCTGCTTTCGCAGGTGTTCTCGAACCTCATCGGCAATGCGTTGCAGCACGGGCTCGAAGGCTCGGCGATCCAGGTGCGGCTCGACGGCAACGCGGACGATGTGACCATCAATGTGCAGAATGCCGGCGAGATTCCCGCCGAGGTCCTGCCGACGATCTTCGCGCCGTATCGCTCCGGCCGACGCCAGCACGAATCGAGCGGTCTCGGGCTCGGGCTTTACATCACGCGCGAGATCGCGCAGATGCACGGCGGCGACGTCGCCGTGCGCTCGGCGGCCGATTCCGGCACGGTGTTCGAAGTCACGCTGCCGCGCGTGCCGCATCCGCGCTCGGGCGAGCGCGCCGACATGGCGCAGCCGTTCCGCCTGAGTTGACGAGCGTGTCTACAATGCGCCGTATGAACTTCTGAGAGGAGAAAGCGCGATGCCAGGCCCGGATCTGGATACCAGAATCGAAACCTATTACGTGCGCGTGCGCGGCGTCGTGCAGGGCGTCGGCTTCAGGCATTACACGGTCAGAAAGGCGCACGCGCTCGGTGTGCGCGGCTGGGTCGCCAATCTCGACGACGGCTCCGTCGAAGCGATCGTGCAGGGCGCGGCCAATCAGGTCGATTTGATGCTCGAATGGCTGCGACGCGGGCCGCCGCATGCCCGCGTCACCGATTTTCATAGCGAAGAGCGTTACGTCGAGAAGCGGTATGAGCGCTTCGAGCAGCACTAAGTCACTTCGCCACCAGCAGACTCTCCGCAAACTGCCATTCCTCGTCGCGCCACTGATGCGTGCATTCGAAGCCCGCATCGGCGGCGATCGGCGCGACTTCATCGGCCGCATACTTGTGGCTGCTTTCCGTCCAGATCGTCTCGCCTTCGCGGAACTCGACGCGCAGGTCCGCGCCGCGCACGCGCACGGAAACCGCGCGCTTCGCACGCAAATGCATTTCGATGCTGCGCGCATCGGGGTTGAAGCGCGCGACGTGTTCGAAGGCATCGAGCGGAAAGTCGCCGCCGAGTTCGCGATTGATCCGCGCGAGCATATTCAGATTGAACGCGGCCGTGACGCCGATCGGATCGTCATACGCGGCGATCAGGACCGGCAGCGGCTTGATGAGATCGGTGCCGAGCAATAGCGCATCGCCGGGCTGGAGCATGCCGCGGATCGAGCGCAGGAACTTGGTGGCCGCGAGCCGCGCGAAATTGCCGATGGTGCTGCCGAGAAACAGCACGAGCAGTCTTTCGCCTTCCTTGCGCTTCGAGCTGACTTCCGACAATCCCGCGAGGTAATCGCGTTCATGCCCGACGATCGACACGCGCTCGATATCGCTCAGTTCGCGCCGGCACAACTGCAGCGCGGTGCGAGAAATTTCAATCGGATGGTAAGCCGTGGGCTGCTTTTTGCACAGCGCCTCGAGAATGCGGCGCGTCTTGCGGCCGCTGCCGCTGCCGAGTTCGGCGACCTGAATCTCGCCCGGCATGGCCGCGACGATATCGGTGGCGTGATCCTTCAGCACGCGCTCTTCGGCGCGCGTGACACCGTATTCGGGCAGCGCGGTGATCACTTCGAAGAGGGCAGAGCCCACTTCGTCATACAGATACATCGAGGGCAATTCTTTTTGCGGACGTTTGCTGAGTCCTGTGTACACGGCCTCCGCGAAGGCGTTGGCAAAGCGGGGCGACAAGGCGGGTTGAGTCATGACGTCTCCATCGAAGCGGCGTTTTCTTCGCGTGCGATCTTCAAAGGCGATGGCACGGCGCGTGTTGCTGCGGATGCAATGACGTGAGCGGCGGGTTCGTGCGCAATGCCGCTCGGGACTGTGGAAAACGGACCGGAGCCATGGGCCGGACCGCCAAGGGTCGCCGATCATCATGACCGGCTAAAGACAGTCGCGTGAGACGGCGCTCATGGTGCCAGGTTCACGCGGCGAAGTTCATGCCGAAATGCGAAGCCTTTGTTTAGCAAGAAGCGGGCGCGCCCGCCGGTTCGTGTTTGAAGCAGGTTTTGAAAAAGGCCCGCGCGCGGCGTTTAGAATGCGACGTCCCGTTTCATTCGGCTTGCATTCACCTTCCGCGCAGAGCGCCACCCTTGATGAATCAGCATGACCTCGCGCGCGGCATCGCGCTGTCCGTCGGCGCTTCGGCGCTTTTCGCGCTCATGTCGGGCTATACGAAATGGCTCGCGCCACTCGACGGGCTCGACATCTTCGCATGGCGCATCGTGTGGACATTGCCCGGCGCGCTTGCGCTCGTCGCGGTGCGAAAGCGCTGGCCGCAATTATGCGCCCTCGTTTCGAGGCTCGCCAAAACGCCGCATTTGCTGCTGGCGTTCGCCGCCGCCGCCGCGTTGCTCGGCGTGCAACTGTGGATCTTTCTCTGGGCGCCGCTGCACGGGCGCGCGCTCGAAGTATCGCTGGGCTATTTCCTTTTGCCCCTCGCGATGGTGCTGCTCGGACGTTTCCATTACGGCGAGCGCCTCGATGCTTTCCAGTGGGCGGGCGTCGTCGCGGCGGCCGTGGGTGTCGCGCATGAGCTCGTCGTCACGCATGCGTTCGCCTGGCCGACGCTCGTCGTGATGCTGGGCTATCCGCCGTATTTCGTGTTGCGCCGCAAGCTCAACACCGATCCGCTCGTGTCGTTCGCCGTGGAGATCATGTTGATCGCGCCCGTCGCCGTGATCATGCTGATCGTGCGCGGCTCGTTCGCGGATGTCGCCGGCTCGCCGCAGCTCGGCTTGCTGCTTGTCGGTCTCGGCGCGTTGAGCACGATCGCGCTGGCGTCGTATCTGCGCGCGAGCCGTCATCTGCCGATCGCGCTCTTCGGCATACTCGGTTATGTCGAGCCGGTGCTGCTCGTCGGCGTGGCCGTGCTGCTGCTCGGCGAGCCGTTTTCGATGCGGCAACTCGGTACGTATGTGCCGATCTGGATCGCCGTCGTGTTGACGGGTGTGCATAGCGCGCGTCTTCTGATGCGCGAGCGCTCGCGCAAGAAGGCATTGCCGATGAGCGAGCATCACGCGAGTGTCGAGCATGAAACCGTCGCGGAGGAAATCGAGCGCGTCGACTGATCAGCGCGCGCTGCGCGTTTCGATGGCGTCGTGCAGATCGCGCATCAGGCCGAGCCCGAACATCAGCTCGACGAGAATGAAGAGCGGTCCGATCAAGAGTCCGACGATATCGTCGACGAACGCGGGCTTGCGATGTTCATAGCGCACATGCCCGATGAACTGAAACACCCAGCCGATCACGAACATGCCGACGCCGATTGCCAGCCATATCGATGTGCCTTGCGACGCGGCCCATTGCCCGAACGCCGCACTCGACGCGGAGACGATGCCCATTGCGATGCCGAGCGGCACATCGAGCCAGAGATAGTAGAGCGTGGCGAGCGCGAACAAAACCCAGGCGGGCGTGAGCAGAAACGCACCCGACAACACGGGCCATGCGGGACGGCTCAGCAATGCGGCGATCGCGAGCACGATGAGCGGAATGCCGACGAAGTGCGTGGCGATATTGCGCCTGTCGCGGTGATAAGCGGCGTATTGCGACAACTGATCGGTCAGCGTGCGCATGTCGGGCGTCTCCTTCGTGTTCTTTTATTTCACGAATGATAAGCCGCGCGGCGACATCGGCAAGTAGAGCATTTCCTTTAGTCGAATGCAAAAAAGCGAGCCCGAAGGCTCGCCCGAATCGAACGCACTGGTTTTATCGATATGCAATGCCCAGTGCGCGATGCGATGGTGACGGCCTCCCTTACTTCTTAGCCGCGTCCACCTTCGCATCGGCGGCCGTCTTGTTAGCGTCGCTTTGCGCCTCGACTTTTTCCTTATCGGCCTTTGCTTGCGCCACGTTGGCATCCTTCGCTGCGTCCTGCTTCTTCTTGTTGGCCTTCGTCTGTGCAGCGTGTTTCTTCTTGTCGGCTTTCGCCTGTGCCTTGGCGGCATCACCGCGAGCGTCGGAAGCCTGTTCCGGCGTGGTCGCCTGCGCTACCTTCGCGGCTTCCTTGTTGGCGTCGGCTTGCGCCGATGCCTTGTCCTCGTTCGCCGACGCCTGTGCCTTGGCGGCATCGTGCTGCGCATCGGCCTTCTTCTTGTTGGCGGTCGCCTGAGCCTCGGCTTTTTCGTTGTTTGCCTTCAGTTGCGCTCTGCCGGCATCGGTTGCGGCGGTTTGCGCGAATACGGTGGAAACGAGCATGGCGGATGCGAGAGCAGCGACGATCTTCTTCATGGTTTGAAACTCCCTTGATCTTTTCTTTGAGGACACGTGGCGCGCAGTGCGCCGCGTTGACGATGAAAACGCCTAGTCCGTCGATGTAGTTGACAGTCTTCTGGTGACAAACAGTAACCAGTGGCGAGCAAATGAAACGGCGTGCGGTAAAAGCGGCTGGCGTGGCTTGTGCCGGCGAATTGCTTTACCGGGATCGATCGGAAAGTTGTTACCGTTGTGCGAATTCAATTCGATTTGTAACGTCTTCCATAAACTTCGGCATCCGAAGAGAATTCATCCGCGTATTTGTAATCGTTGAAATGTGCAGTTACCAACTGCTGCAGTTATTTCTTAGCTGTCTGCTTAAGATGACTTCCATAAACCCGGCCAAACGGGAAATGGAGAAGCTCATGAAACGCGCAGCACTTGTCTTGTTGATGATCGGTAGTTTGACGGTGGCGGGCCAGGCGTCGGCGCATGGGCATGGCGGCGGTCATCATGGCGGCGGCGGCGATGGCGGTGCGATCGTCGGGGCGCTGATCGGCGGCGCGGTGCTGGGCGCGCTGGTGACATCGGTCGCCAGTGCCCAGCCGACCTATGCGCAGCCCGTCTATCAACAACCCGCGTACGCGCAGCCGGTCTACACGCAACCCGCACAGCCGCCCGGCTACTGCTACGACAACTATCGCGGCGCCTACGTGCCCTGCTATTGATCGCCCAGGCAACGAAGACGCGGCACGTCGTTTGCGCTGATGTGTACGGAATCGCTGCGTCGAATGCGCCGCGACCGATACGCAAACTCTGGAGACTTGCGATGAACGCGACTACGAAGAAGCTGGTGATTTCCGCGCTCGTGCTGGGCTTGTCGGGCGGCGCTTATGCGCAAGCAGGCGGCTCGATGGGCGGGGGCGGCAATGGCTCGTCCGGTTCCGGCTCGGCGGCGGCGGGCAAGGGCGGCGGCGTCGGCATGAGCGGCACTGGAATGGGCGGCTCGTCGGACGGCACAGCCGGCACCGGCGCGAAGAGTGGCATGGGCAACGATGCCACCAACGGCATGAGCCAGGATCAAAACACGATTCAGCGCAGCGCGCCGAACAACGGCAACATGAATTCGGGCGGCACGCCGTCGAAGGGCACAGGTACGCAGAAGGGCTATTGATTCGGCGCCAGCGCGCAATCAGGTGCGATCGCCGCGTCGTCCGGACGCGATTGCGGCATCCGCCGAGCAGCGGCGCGCGATATTACTTCGAAAGAGAAAGAGAAAGAGAAAACTGACTGTTACTGACCGTTCGCCGATGCGGCATCGACCGATGCTGCCGGTTCGAACGCTTTCGCGCGCAAGCTGACCTTCTCGGCATAGGCGCGCGAGCCGCCGTAGCTCTTCAGCGCGGCATCGAGGTCGCCCTGGGCGGATTTCATATAGCCGTGCAGGATGGCCGAGCCGGTTTCGATGTTGTCTTCCGGATCGGTCAGATCCACGTTGCGCACGAGCCGCTTGTGCGCAGACGGCACGACCTGCATCAGCCCGGTGGCATTGTTCGGCCCTTTGGCCGTTTCCTTGAAGCGCGATTCGATCGAGATGATGGCGAGCAGTAGCGCTGGAGGAAGCGAATATTTGGACGCCGACGACATGACCGCCGTTGCGATCGTCTGAGCCTTTTCGCGCGCCACGCCGAATTTGCGCGTGAGAACTTCCGAAATCTTGTGGCTTGCCTGCTGGATCTTCGGGTCTTGCTCGGCGGTGGACTGCGCCGCGACATCGCTTGCGGCGAGCGGATTCTCCTGCGCGAGCGCGCCGTGTGAGGCGCTCAGCGTGACTGAGAGGGCGGCAAGGATGACGAGGAAACGGCGCATCGGTTGGACGGATCAAAGCGGAATCGCATTATAGCCGCAGAAAAAATCCTTGTGGATCATACACTTGTCTTAAATATGATGTTTCGTTTCGAAAATCGGAACGATTTACGTGCGCTCGGCGCGTTTCGCCGAGGGAGCGGAAATTCCTTCACCCGCCTCTTCTGAAAGGCGCAGGAACATCGGCAGCGAGGCCAGAACGACGAGCGCCGTCACGATAAAACCGCACGCGAGCTGCCAGCGCTCTGTATGCGCGCTGCCGGAAACGAGCATGGTCGCCTGGATCGTGCCGGCCGCGACCGTCACGCCGACCGCCTTCATCAGTTGCTGCGCCGTGCCCTGAAACGACGTGGCGGCGGCAAGACGCGGCTTGGGCACATCGGCGAAGGCGAGCGCGCCCATCGTCGCGAAACTGAGCGAGCGCCCGAGTCCGCCGAGCAGCAGGAGCACGAAGATCGCGGCGGCGGGCCAGGCCTGCGACATCGTCGAGCAGACGAGCAGGACAGCCGCGAACACCACGCTGCCTGCGCATAAAACCGTGCGTACCGAGAAGCGCCGCAACGCGAGCGCGGTCATCGGGCGCATGCAGAACGAGCCGAGCGCGCTCGCGAAAGTGACGAGGCCGCTCGCGGTCGCGCTATAGCCGAAACCGGTTTGCAGCGTGAGCGGCACGAGAAAGGGCAGCGCGCCCGCGCCGGCGCGAAACAGGCTGCCCGCGACGGTCGCGGCGTGGAACGTGGGAATCGAGAGCAGCGAGAAGTCGATGGCCGGATTCGACACGCGCCGGCAATGCCGCACCGTCACGCGAAAAAGCAGCAGGCCGACGGCGACGCAGATCCACGGCACGCCCACCGGCAGCACGCCACGCCCCGCGCTCTCGATGCCGATCATGAACAGACTGAGCGATGCGCCCGACAGCAGCATCCCTTGCAGATCGGGCGGCGTGCGATCCTCGATCGGCGATGGCGGCAGCAGCTTCCACGTGAGCAGCAGGCCCACGATGCCCACCGGCACGTTGACCCAGAAGATGCTGCGCCACGAGAGCGCGTCGGTGAGAAAGCCGCCGAGCGGCGGACCGAGCAGGGGACCGACGAGCGCGGGCATCGTGAGCCAGGTCGTCGCCTGCAGGAGTTCTTCGCGCTTGACGCCGCGAAACAGGATCAGGCGGCCGACGGGCACCATCATCGCGCCGCCGAGACCTTGCACGACGCGCGCCGCCAGCAATTGCGGCAGGTTCATCGCGGCGGCGCACGCGACGGACGCGAGCGTGAACGTGGCGATCGCCCACATGAACACGCGGCGCGCGCCGAAGCGGTCGGCCACCCAGCCGCTCGCGGGAATGAACACGGTCAGCGCGACGAGATACGCGGTGATCGCGCTGGAAAGATGGACCGGATCGACCTGAAGATCGCGGGCCATCGTCGGGATGGCGGTCGCGACGATCGTGCCGTCCATGTTCTGCATGAAGAGCGCGCTGGCTATGACGGCGGCGGTGATCCGGAAGTTGCCGCCTTTCACGATGCCGCGCTCGCTCGGGTGCTGAAGGCTTGCTGCAAGGCGTGCTGAAATGGGGATGGTTGCATGGCGCACAGTCTAGCGCGATACAGCGCGTGCGCGCTCAGGCACGCGTGAGCGCGACGCTTGCCGCCATCTCCATGAAATAGGCCAGCCCGGGCGTGACGCGCTGCGCGTCTTTCGCTTCGTCGTCCCAGCGTCGCAACGCGATGGCGTCCTGCGCGTAGGGCTTGGCGAGAAAGGCTCGCGCGGCTTCATCGTCGAACATGCCGCCCTGCAGGCGCAGGCTGCGTACCGAATCCGCCGATAGCCGCGCGTGATACGACGGATCGATCGCGCACAGGCAGCGCTTCGCATCGACATGCAGGCGAATCGGTTCGAGCACGGCGGAGGAAAATAGCGGGCGCAGGAACGGCAGCGCGAAGTACTGATGCAGATCATCGACGCCGCGTTCGGTCGGCGTTGCGCCCTGCAGGTTCAGCAAATGCCCGAGGTCGTGCAGCAACGCGGCGACGATGAGTTCGCGGCTTGCGCCTGCCTGCTCGGCGAGCGTCGCGCTTTGCAGCGCATGCTGCAACTGCGTCACCGGCTCGCCGCTATAGGCGATCGAGCCGTGCTGATCGAAGAGATGCCGGATGTCGTCGAGAGAAAGGGCCATCGTATGGAAAGGGTATGCTGATGACGTGAAAACGCGCGATTCTCGCAGGCCTTCATGACGCGATGATGGCCGCGCGCGCAAGGATTCGTTCCGATGCCTCTGTTCTTCACCCGTCATCCCGCCCTCGCCGGACTCGATCGCGCGTCACGGCGCGACGTGCGCCGCATCGCGTGGTATTTCGCGCAACGGCACTGGAGCGTGCACGCGCCGGCGTTCGTGTGGATCGTGTTCGTGCTGCTGCATACGCGCTATCAGATCGTGCCCGAACGGCGCGATTATCTGCTGATCACGCTCGCGATCTTCGTGCTGGCGGTGATCAATATCCGCCTTCATATCGCGCGCTATCTGAAGCCGGCGCGCGCCGTCTTCGACACGCTCGGCAGCACGGCCGCGCGCACGATCACCGGCCGATGATGTCCGTGTTGCAATGCCGCATCGCGCGAAGAGACCCCGTTTTTCGCGTGTTACGATGCCTGGTCGACCCGTATCCACCGAACGCAAGATGGCAACGCTATACGAAACGCTCGGCGTGAACGAGCACGCCACGGAAGAAGAAATCAAACGCGCGTATCGCAAGGCCGCGATGCGCTGCCATCCGGACCGCAACGCGGGCAACGAAGACGCCGCACGCGCGAAGTTCCAGGAAATCAAGGAAGCCTACGCCATCCTCTCCGACCCGGCCCAGCGCGGGGTCTACGACCGCATCTATGCCGAAGAGATGGGCCGCTGGCAGGAGCGCGTGCGTCAGGAAGAAGCGGAGCGCGAGGCGCGCGAAGCAAAGGAACGTGAGGCACGTGAGGCGCTCTATGCGGAGCGCGTGTCGCTCGCGATGCGTTTCGCCTCGCAAGGACATAATCGCGATGTCGTGTTCGGCGTGCTGCTCGGCGCGTCGTGCGACGAACCCACCGCGCGGCAGATCGCGGACAGCGCGATCGCGCTGCATGAATCGCGTCAGGCAAGAGAAGAACGAAAAGAAGAGCCGGAAGAAGAAGTCGAGGCACGTGGCAACGACAAGAAGGAAGAGAAGGAAGCCGCCACCGCCGACGCTTCTAATCCGCTCGGCGCGATGTGGTTTCAGTTCCTCAACAATTTGCGTTTCTGATTATTGACTGCATTCGCGAGGAACACCCTGTTTTATGAGCGGGGCGGCGAAAAACCAAAAATCGAATCAGGTAAAAGCGATCAGTCAGGCTGCAAGTCTTTCGCTGCGCATATTGCTTTGCTTCGGCGCGGGCGGGTAGACACACCAGTGTCCGTCGTCGTGACGGAAGAAGAACAGTGCTCTCGACGCCGCCCCGTGCAGGGCTTCGACACACACATAGCGACGCCTGTCGGAACGCGTGCGGCTGAACTGCCTCACATGCACGGGCATGCTGCCCGGCGCGAGCCATTTTTCGACCTGGTAACGAAGGGACCGCTCATTCGCGCATTTCATTTCAGTCTCCTGCATGCAGCATTCATGATCGGGTTATCGGCCGAATTCGCCGATGTTTAACGCCCGATCGATGAAACCCCTGCCGCAACGCATCACGTTCTTGACAAAGCACTTTAACTCTACGCCTTGAATCCGTGAGCCGTGCCCGTTTTTGCGAAATAGCAACAGTGAGCTTTCGCGCGCCCTTCTGCTGCACCCCGTTCATGCAAAACCCGTAACGCCATGGATTCATCGTCATCCAACGTGCTGCGCGGGTATGTGCGCGATCGTTCATATCAAATGGCCGATGCGTACGTTACCCGTCACTGACATCCAAGCGAACATCGTGCCCGCGTCGCGCGGATCAAAGCGGGCGCGCGAAGCTCAGTTCGTGACCATCGGGATCGGTGAGATGGAAGTAGCGCTCGTGCCACGGCGCATCGCGTGGCGCGAATTGCGGCGCGATGCCGTGCGCCAGCGCCTTCCGATAGAACGCGTCCACATCGGACACGTAGATGATGACGCGGCCCCAGAACCGGATCGGGCCGTGCGTCTCGCTGGTGAGATTGAGAAACGAGTTTCCGAGCGCGAACGACGTAAACGCCTCGTTCGCGCCGCCATACAGCGTGCGAAAACCAAGCGCCTCATAAAAGCGCACCGCGCGCGACATGTCGTGAGTCGCGAGCGTGATCGCGCTCAGGCTTTCGACGTGCGCGTCGCTGTCGCCGGGTTGTGGTTCGCTCATCCCGGATGATGGTGATGCGACACGAGCGGCAGCACCGAAAGATCCGGATGCGTGCCATCGACGATGCTCTTGCCGATATGCCGCGCGTCGTCCACGGCGTCCTGCGCGGACTTGTAGGCGTCCTCGCCGTCGGCATGAAAGTGCACCGCTTCACCCGGCATATTCGCGTTCGCGCCGGGCCTGCACACATGACCGATATACACATAGCGGTCCACTTTGCTTTGCGGCGCATGCTCGGGCGTCGGTTTCAACTGCGGCAGCACGTGTATCTCGAACCCTTCGTAATCGAAGACGTGCCATTGAGCGGGATCGTCGGGCATGATCGCCTCCTTGGAGTCATGTTCGCTCGCTCGACAACGTTACTCCTGTTGCCGCGATGAATCCACCGCGGTGCGCGCTCACGTAGGATGTAAGCGGAGAATTGACATCGTCTTCGCGCGCGACGGATACTTTGCGCGCACTCGCGCGCGAGCGCATCCGTCAGCCGTTTCCCCGCTTCGGGAGGCGCCGTGAAGCCAGCCACGCCACATCGCACGGTCCTCGCGCGCGCCATGCCGCGCGCGGCCGCGCTCGTCGGCGACATCACCGCGGGCACCGTCTCCACGCTCGTCATGCTGTGCTACGCGATGAGCCTCGGCACGCTCATCTTCAGCGCCGACCTCGCGCGCTATGCCGAACTCGGCGTACCCACCGCGCTCGTCAGCTGCATCGTCACGGCGTTCGTCATCGCGCTGACGAGTTCGATGCGCATGAACATCGGCGGGCCGGACAGCAACGCGACCGCGTTTCTCGTCGGCGTCGCGGCGGGCGTCGCGAGCAGCGTGCGCGCGAACGGCGGCACGCCTACCGTGATCCTGCTGACGGTGCTCGTCGCCATCGCGTTGTGCTCGCTCGTGACGGGGCTGATTCTCTTCGCGATCGGTTCGTCCAAGCGCAGCCGCTCTCTGCAATTCCTGCCGTATCCGGTGATGGGCGGCTTTCTCGCGGGCACGGGTTATCTGCTGATCGCGGGCGCGTTTCGCGTACTGACGGGCGTCGCGCTCGACTGGCACACGCTGCCGCGGCTCGTGCAACTGCACTGGCTCGCGTGGGCGCCCGCGCTTTTCGTCGGCGCGCTTGCGACGATCCTCGCGCGCACCTGGCGGCATTCGGCCGCGTTGCCGATCACGCTCGTCATCGGCATCGTGCTCTTCTATGTGCTCTTGCGCGTCGCCGGCATCTCGCCCGACGATGCCCGCAACATGGGCCTTCTGCTCCAGCATGTGCCGATGCACGCGCTGCACATTCCGGAGCTGCATCTGCCGTCGTCGCTGGCGCATGGCGAGATCGACTGGCGCGCGATCGTCGCGCACCTGCCCGAGACGCTCATCGTCACGTCGGTATCGGCGATCACGATCATCATGAACTCGACCGCGATGGGCGCGGCGACCGGACAGGACATCGATCTGAATCGCGAGATGCGCGCCGCGGGCCTCGCGAATATCGCGAGCGGTCTGTTCGGCGGCATGGTCGGCTATCAGTCGTATAACCGCTCGATGCTCAACGCGCGCGCTGGAGCGACGAGCCGCGCCGCGGGCGTGTTCGCCGCGCTCGCGTGCCTGTTCGTGCTGATCGCGTCGCCCGATCTCGTGTCGCTCTTTCCGGTGCCCGTGCTCGTCGGCATGCAGATTTACATGGGTCTGCGGCTCATGATGGACTGGCTCGTCGGCGCGTATCGCAAGCTCACGTGGCATGAATATCTGCTCGTGCCGCTGATTCTCGCGGTGATCGCGTTCTATGGCGTGATTGCCGGCGTCGTCGCGGGCGTGGTCGCGGCGTGCGTCACGTTCGCGCTGCTCTATGGCCGCGCCGGCTGCGTGCGTATGGAGTTCGACGGCCGCACGCGCACTTCGAATGTCGAGCGCAGCATCGAGGAAACGCGGCTTCTGATCGATCGCGGCGACGAGATCTGCGGCGTATGCCTGCAGGGTTTTCTGTTCTTCGGCTCGGCGAATTCGATGCTGCAGCGCATCCGCGAGCGCATTCGCTCGCATGGGCCGCGTCCGGTGCGCTATGTCGTGCTCGATTTCGCGTGGACCAACGGCATGGACGCGTCGGTGTCGCTCGCGTTTGTGAAGCTGCGTCAGGCGTGCGGGGCGATCGGCGCGGATCTCGTGCTGACCGCGTTGCCGCGCAACTCGCGCGCGCTGCTCACGCGCACCGGCGCGCTCTCGCTCGGCCTGCGCGAGTTCGACACGCTCGATGCGGGCCTCGAATGGATCGAGGCGCAGCAGCTTGCCGCGTTGACGCGCGCGCCCGAACCGTGCGTGCCAGCCGGCGATTTTCGCGCGATGCTCGCGCCGCATTTCACGGCGCGCGCGCTCGAAGGGCTGGCCGGTCTGCTCGATTTGTGCGACATCGGCGCGGGCGAAGCGCTGTTTCGGCGCGGCGACGCGGGCGATGCGCTCTATATCGTCGAGGCAGGGCGCGTGACCGTGTCGCTGCCGCTTGCGGACGGGCGCTCGGTGCGGCTGCGCTCATTCGGCCCAGGGACGATCATCGGCGAGATGGCGGTTTATACGAACGCGCCGCGCAGCGCGGATGTCGTCGCCGATGAACCCGCGCGCCTGCGGCGTCTCACGCTCGCGGGCCTGCGCACGCTCGAACTCGATGACCCGTTGACCGCGCAGGAATGGCATCGCTTCGTCGTGAAGATGATGGCCTCGCGTCTTGCCGTCGCGGACGAGGCGTTGCGCGCGGCATCGTGAGCACGCATCCGGCGAGCGATGCGTGCCCGGCGTGCGTGCGCGTCAATTGTCGCGTTCGCTGCCCTTGATGCGCCCTTCGAAGATCGCGGTGTTGATGTCCCAATCGTCGATGGTCGCGTAGCCGCGGCCGTCGACGGTCGCGAGCACCGCGCGTCCGCCGACGATGCGCTTCATCTGCGCAGGCGTGAGCGATGCTTCTTCGGTTTGTGCGCCGCCGGGCGGCAGATCCTGGATGACAAGCGTGTGTTTCATGATGGTTCTCCCTGGCTAAATGGAATCGGACGTGTCGAGCACGGCACATGCTCGCCCGTGTTTTTGCAAGCGCCATGCCATTCGATGTGACGAATGTGGGCGTTCGCTCATGCGTCGCTGCAAGGCATGCGTGGCGTGGCGCGCGGCATCTTCCGTTCATTCGATGCGCCTCTTGATCGCCGCGGCATCGGCCGGTATGTTGGATGCGCGCGAACAGGTCTGCGATCTGCTGTTGGCGCATCCTGCCGCTCATCATCGAGGCCACGACCATGATCCACCTGCTTCGCACCATCCTCGCGATGGCGCTCGCCATCGTCATGAGCGGCGCGTTCGCGCAAGACGCATCCCAATCGATCGCGATGCTCGACTGCACGCTCATCGACGACAACGCCGCCTACAACGACGCGGAAATCAACCGCATTCAGTCCGAGCGACTCACGATGGTGAGCGGCGCCCTGCGCGACGACCTGCGCGAGCGCGCGCTGTTTCGTGTCGCCGACAATGCGAAGGCCGGCGATCTGATCGCATCGCTGCAACGCACGCAGGACATGAACGCGTGCAACGGCTGCGAATTGCGCGTGGCGAAGCAACTCGATGCGTCGCGTGTCGGGGTGTGCTGGGTGCAGAAGATCAGCAATCTGATCCTCAACATGAACCTGCGCGTCGAAGATGCGGGCACCGGCGCGACGCTCTTTCAGCGCTCGGTCGACATTCGCGGCAACACCGACCTGTCGTGGCGGCGCGGCGCGAAGGCGCTCGTCGATCTGCTCGCGAGCGATCCCGCCGCGACGCGCTAGATTGGCGCGTCGCAACATCCGTTGGCGAATTCGGGAATTTCTCCCGGCCGATGCCGTTGCCACGGCAGCGCCGATTGGGCTAAGTTGGACCACGAACTCGAACAAGCCAAACGAAACCGTTGGAGACGACCATGCATGTCAGATTCAGGGCGGCGGTCCTCGCGCCATCGCTCGCATTTGCTGTGAGCCTCGCGCACGCCGCCGCGCCGACCGCCTATGTCACGACCGAAAACGCCGGCGTCGGCGTCATCGATCTCGACAACCTCTCGCTCTCGAAAACCTGGGACCTCGGCAAGGACGGCCCGCGCGGTCTGTCGCTGAACAAGGACGGCACGCGTCTGTATGTGGCGAACAAGGCGACGAGCGATCTGTCGGAGATCGATACGTCGTCGGGGAAGGTCGTGCGCCGCGCGAAGATCGGCAAGAATCCGGAGTTCGTGCGCGTGTTCGGCGGCCATGCGTACGTAACCTACGAGCCGGGCGAAAGCGGCGGCCCGCCGAAGCCGGGCGAGCCGGAGAAAGACGACGACGATCCCAACTCGCCGCCCGCCGAAATCGCGATCGTCGATCTGAAGACGATGAAGGTCACGCATTCGGTCAAGAGCGGGCACGAGACCGAGGGCGTCGAGTTTTCGCCGGACGGCAAGCTGATTCTCGTGACCAACGAGGGCGATGACACCGTGTCGGTCTATCGCGTCGGAACGGGCAAGCCGGTACGCACCGTGAAGCTCGCGAAGGGCTCGCGCCCGCGCGGCATCAAGGCGTCGCCCGATGGCAAGCAGTATGTCGTCACGCTGGAGAACGCGAACAAGTTCGTCGTGCTCGACGGGACGAGCCTCAAGACCGTGAAGACCGTCGACACGAAGACGGGTCCGTATGGCGTGTCGTTCGATCCATCGGGCAAGCGGCTGCTGGTGGCCGCATCGCGCGACAAGACCTTGCAGGTCTTCGATGGCACCACGTTCGAGCATATGCAGGACGTGCCCGTCGGGCAGCGCTGCTGGCACTTCAGCTTCACGCCGGACGGCTCGAAGCTGCTGCTCGCGTGCGGGCGCTCGAACGCGGTCTATGTGCTCGACGCAGCGGACTACAAGGAGGTCAAGCAGATCGGCGACTTGCCGCTGGCGTGGGGCATCGTCACGTATCCGCCGGGCGCGGGGTCCATCGTCGGGCGTTGATCGTCACTTGATCGTGCATGAAGACATGGCCGCGTTGCGCGGCCATTTCGCTTTCTGCGGCGCGTCATTGCATGAAGCGCAACGCGCCGCATCCTCGCCGGCTGATAGTATCGGCGTGACCGACCTTATTTGACAGTTATCGTCAGCGCCGCGCGGATAATGCGTGGCGAGGTCCGGATCGAGGCCTTCAACGCCAGCGATGGCCTATTCATCGAACCATGCCGAAAATCTCCGTAGTCATCCCAACTTATAACGCGCAGAAGTACATCGTCGAAACATTGCATTCGCTGTTGCGACAAGACGCGGACTTCGAGATTCTCGTTCTCGATGACGCCAGCACCGATTCCACGCTCGACCTCGTGCGCGGTCTGAATGATCCGCGCATTCGCCTTTTCCCGCTCGAAAACAACGTGGGACGGCCAGCGAATGCAAATCGGGCGTTCAACCTGTGTCGTGGCGAATATATCGCGCGCATCGATCATGACGACATCGCCGAACCCGAGCGGCTGAGCAAGCAGGCGGCGTTTCTCGACGCCAATCCGGATGTCACGGTCGTGGGCTCGCAGATCCGGCACTTCGGCGAAGAAGACATGACGAGCGAATTCCCGCTCGATGACGCGAACATCAAGGCGCGTTTCGTAACCGGCGCCGCGTACATCGCCAATCCGAGCACCGTGTTCCGTCGCGACTTTGTGCAGCAGCATGAGCTTCGTTACGACCCGAACCTCGATGTCGTCGATGATCTCGGTTTCTGGTTCGACTGCATGCTGCACGGTGCCCGCTTCGCGAATCTGCCGGAAGCGCTCACGTCGTATCGCATTCACAGTGGCATGACATCCCTCAACCTGAATCTGCAGAAGCTGCATTCGGCCAAGATACGTCTTTACTCGCGCATCCTGCCGACGTTCTATCCGCGCATGACGGGACACGATGTCGCCAACGTGTGCAGGCTGTATGCGTGGCCGCTCGAAATCGACATGAGCCTGGACGACGTTCTTGCGTTGCATCGCTCCATGGGCGTTGCGATCTCCGAGATCGATCTGCGCTGGGGCGCGGATCCCGCGCAACTGGAAGGCGGGCTTCTCGGCATACTCGGCCACAGAATGGGCTTGAGAGACCAGAAGAACCCGCGCAGCGATGAAGAAAAACATCAATGCAACGTCGCGCTCTGGGACGGCATCAACGCGCGCGGCATTCCGTGGAAGTCCTGGCAGGAATGAGCCGCGCGCATCCGTGCCGCTTCACTTCCACGCGTAACGCATCCCCACCCACACCCCGCGCGGCGCACCGACGCCGAGAAACTGCTCGTTGACGGTGTCCGCCCCGTTGAACGTGTGATTCGGCCCGTTGAAGAAGTTCTCGCCGAGAATCGCGAAGTTCGCGTAGCGCTTGTTCAGCAGGTTCTTCACCGTCGCGTAGACCTGCAGTTGCTTGGTCACGTTGTAGGTCGTATCGAGATCGATCAGGAAATAGCCCGCGACGCTGCCGTTCGCGTCCTGATTGTTCTCGTCGCCGCGCGCGAAGATATTGCTGCGATACGTGAGATTCGTGCCGATGTTCCAGCGCGGGATCGGGTTGTAGTCGACGCGCATCTTCACGGTGTTCGCCGGAATGCCCGGAATGCGATCGCCCGAATGCACGGTGATGTTGCCGTCGCCGTCCGCGCTCGAGTTGCTGGCGCTGCTTTCGGTCCACGTCGAACGATACGTCGCGTTGACATAGCTATAGCTCGCCGCGACGCCGACCGGTCCCCATTGCGTGCGCCCTGCCAGCTCGAAGCCTTGCCGGCGCGTCTTGCCGACGTTCTGGAAATAGCCGAGCGTGCTGGCCGCGCCCTGGCTGCTGACGAACTGGATGTCGTCGGTGAGCGTCGTGCTATAGGCCGCGGCGCTCCACGTCGTATGGCTGCCGACGCGCCCGCGCGCGCCGATCTCGAAGGTCTTCGAGATCACCGGCTTCAGGTCCGGGTCCGCGATGAAATCGTTGGGCAGCGAGCAGGGCGCCGCCGGGTCCGCGCACGCAAGCTCGATGGCGGTCGGCGAGCGCATGCCTTCGTTGTAGGTCGCGTAGGCGGTGAAGGACGGCGTCGGATTCCAGTTGAAGCCGATGGCCGGATTGAAGCGCGAGAACGTGTGATTACCATCGAGCAGCGGCTGCACGCCGCTTTCGTCGCCGATCGTCGCCTTCGCCCAGTTGTAGCGGCCGGCGAGCGTCATCGACCATTGCTCGTTGAATGACAGCGTGTTCTCGAAGTAGATGCCCCAGTTCTCGTTGCGCGTCTTCGCGTCGGTCTGCGGCGCGAACGGACCCAGGCCGATGGTCGCGCGCGTATCGGTGAATTCCGCCGGCTGCGACGACTGCGTGAAATGCGAATTGGCGAAGTCACCCGCCGCGCCGAGAATCAGTTGGTTATCCTTGCCGAACAGCTTGTTGAGCAGCGTGAGCTGCAGGCTCGCGCCATAGCTGTCCGTCACGATCACCGACTGATCGTTGAAGGCTTGCGTGAGTTCGTCGGCATCGTCGCCGTTCGGGTCGAAATCATCGTTGACGTTGGAGCTCACGTTCTTGTTGCGATAGTGCCGGTAGTACGCGTTGCCGCTCAACTGGATGTTCGGCGTGAAGTAATGTTCCGCGTTGATCGTCAGATAGCCGACCTGATTCTCGTTGGTGTCCGGAAACGTGTAAGCCTGCCGGAAGTTGTCCATGAACGAGCGCGGGATCGTCTGCGAGCCGTTCAGGGTGTTGTCGGCGCCGCCCATCGAAACGGAGATGGTCGTATCGGCGTCGGTGTAGCGAATCTTGCCGAAGGCCTGACGCAGGCGGCTCGAATTGTGGTCCGCCCAGCCGTTATCGTTGGTGAGGTTCGCGGTGAAGTAATAGTCGAGATGATCGCCGATCACGCCGCCCTGTTCGATCTGCGCGACCTTGCGCCCCCACGAGCCGAAGCTCAGATCGACGTTGCCGCCGGGATTGCTGCGGCCGTTCTTGGTCTGCACCGCGACCGCGCCGCCGAGCGTATTGAGGCCGAAGGTCGGATTCGAGCCGGGGATGATCTGCATCGTCTGGATCGCGGCCTGCGGAATCAGATCCCAGTTGACGACATCGCCGAAGGGCTCGTTGATACGCACGCCGTCCATGAACACCGAGAGCCCTTGCGGCGTGCCTAGCAAGGGCGAGGCCGTAAAGCCGCGATAGTTGATGTCGGTTTGCGACGGGTTGCCTTGCGCGTCGTTGGTATCGACACTCACGACGTTCTTCTGCAGATAATCGGTGACGGTCGACGAATGCTGCGCTTCGATATCGGCGCCTTTGATCGTCTGCACGTTGGCCGGCACTTTTTCGAGCGGCGTGCCGACGCCCATGAGCGGCGTGGTGCCGACGACGATGATCGAAGGCAGCTCCGTGTTCGGCGGCGTATCGGTCTGCGCGACGGCTGCCGATGCCGGGGCGGGTGCTTCGGCAGTATCGGCTGGGGGCGTCTGTGCCCACGCGGCCACGGTGATGCTCGCAAACGCGCTGCCGAAGACGAGCCGCAATCCTGCTCGGGGTTTGAACGGATGCGCGCGCGCGGGCAGGCGCTGCATGCTTCTCATCGTCGTCTCCTTTTATATTCTGATCCACGCGAAAGGAATGTTTCCCTCAATGAAAGCGTCGCATAAGAATGGACGCGTGGACCGGGAGCTTTTCCCGATCGCGCAGGGAAGCGTTCCCAATCGCGTTCCACCTACCTCACCGCATGAAGAAGGCGTGCGTAGAATGCATTCCGTGATGCCATCCGAATCCTTGCCCACTCTCGCAAAAGACGTCGACCGTCCCGCGCCGCGCTCGTCGGTATGGCGCGATCTCGCGTGGGTGCTGGCCGCCACGCTCGTGGCCGGCGCGCTGTTCGCGCGTTTCGATTTCAGCGAGTTCGCGTATCGCTGGACGCGCAGCGCCGAACGCTTTCAGCTCGACGAACTTCCGCCGACGCTCGTCGTGCTCGCCGTCGGCTTCGCATGGTTCGCGTGGCGGCGTTATCGCGAGGCGCAGTCGGAAGTGCGCCGGCGGCGCGCGCTGGAGGAAGAGGCCGAGCATTTGCTGGCCGAGAACCGGCGCCTCGCGAATCAGGCGCTCGCCGCGCAGGAGACCGAGCGCCGCCATCTCGCGCGCGAACTGCACGACGAGCTCGGTCAATACCTCAACGCGATGTCGCTCGATGCGGGGCGCATTCGCGATCTGTCGGCGGGGCGCGAGGCGGAGATTCATCGGCTTTCGCTGGCGCTGATGCAGAGCGCGACGCACGTGTATCGCGAGATCGGCGGGATGATCCGCAAGCTGCGTCCGATCGGGCTCGACGAATTCGGCTTGCCGACCGCGCTGGAACATTGCGTCGAGGGCTGGCGCGAGCGCTTGCCCGATGCGACCTTCACGCTCGCCGTCGACGGCGATTTCGACAATCTGAGCGATGCGCTCAACATCACGCTTTACCGGCTCGTGCAGGAAGGGCTGACGAATGTGTCGAAGTTCGCGCGGACCTCGCGCGTGGAGATTTATCTGGCGCGCGCGCCGGAGGAAATCGTCGTGACGATGGCCGATGACGGACCGGGCGTCGATCTGTCGAAGCCGCGCATGGGGCTGGGCCTGATCGGCATGCGCGAGCGCGTGGAAGCGCTCGGAGGAGAGTTTCAGATTGCGAGCGAGCCGGGGGCGGGGTTTTTGTTCTGTGCGCGCGTGCCGGCTCAGGCGGGACTGCCGTTGCCCACTTCCGGCCCGAACGACGCAGCGGCCGACGAAGCGAAATCGGCGAAGTGAAGCCCGAGGCGATTCGCGATCTGCGCAAGCTGCACGCCATTGTCCGCGCCGAATTTCTGGCGGATCACCGATTGATGATTCGCGACCGTCTTCTGACTCAAACCCAGCTTCTCCGCGATGCTCGGCAGCGTGTAACCCTGCACGAGCAGACGCAGCACCTCGAACTCGCGCGCGGACAGTTGCCGTCCCGGCGGCCCTTCCTGAATCGTCGCGCGCAACGCGAGCGCCTGTGAAATATCCGGACTCAGATAACACACGCGACGCGCAACGGCGCGCACCGCTTCGACGAGCACGTCGGGCGCGCTCGCTTTGGTGACATAGCCGCGCGCGCCGGCATCGAGCGCGCGGCGCACGAAGATCGCTTCCTCGTGCACGCTGAAGATCAGCACGCGCGCATGCGGCTCGCGCGCCAGCATGCGCCGCATCGCCTCGATACCGCTTGCGCCGGGCAGTGCGAGATCCATCACGACGACATCCGGCTGCAACGCGCAAAACTTTTGATAGGCCTCGGCCGCGTTCGCCGCCTCGCCCGCGACGCTCACGTCGGGACTCAGTTCGAGCAGACGCTTGTAGCCTTCACGCACGACGGCGTGATCGTCCACGAGCAGCACGGAGATGTCGGCATTCATGGTTTGTCTGCTCCTTCTTCTGAACCCTTACCGCGAGCAAGCGCCGCGATGCGCTTCGAGTTCGCATCGTTGCGAAAGACGATGGGCTGTTCCTGCGGCTCCTGCCTGATCGATGCTGCGCGCACCACTTCGATCACGCGTTCGTGATGCGGAGACTTGTCGCACACCGGATCGGCATTCGCGGGGTCCTGCGTCAGCAGATACGCCTGGCAGCGGCAACCGCCCATGTCGATGGCTTTTTCGTCGCAACTGCGGCACGGCTCCTTCATCCAGCCGAAGCCGCGAAAACGGTTGAACGCATCGCTCTCGTACCAGATGTCCTTGAGCGGCGTCTCGGTGACGTTCGGGAACGTGAGGCCCGGCAGCGAGCGCGCGGTGTGGCATGGCAGCGCGGCGCCGTCGGGCGCGATGCCGAGAAACACCGAGCCCCAGCCGTTCATGCAGCGCTTGGGTCTGCGCTCGTAATAATCCGGCACGACGAAAAAGATCTTGCACCTGTCGCCGATCTCGCCGCGATAGCGCTCGACGATCGCCTCCGCTTCATCGAGTTGCTCCTTGGTCGGCATGAGTTGCGCGCGGTTCGTATGCGCCCAGCCGTAATACTGCGTGTTCGCGAGTTCGAGATACTCGGCGTCCATCGCGAGCGCCATGTCGATGATGCGTCCGATATGCGGCAGGTTATATCGATGCAGCACGCAGTTGAGCACCATCGGAAAGCCGTGCGCCTTGATGAGACTCGCGACGCGTTTCTTGTAGTCGAAGGTCTTCGTGCTGGACAGAAAGTCGTTGAGTTCCTGCGATGAATCCTGAAACGAAAGCTGGATGTGATCGAGCCCGGCGTCCTGCAATGCGCTGATGCGCTTCTCCGTCAGGCCGATGCCCGACGTGATGAGGTTCGTATAGAAGCCGAGCTTGCGCGCCTCGCCGACGAGCGTTTCGAGATCGTCGCGCAAGAGCGGCTCGCCGCCTGAGAAGCCGAGTTGCGCCGCGCCCAGCGCGCGCGCCTGACGCAATACGTCGATCCATTGATCGGTGTCGAGTTCGCGCGTGTGATCGGAGTAGTTCACCGGGTTGTAGCAGAACACGCAATGCAGCGGACAGCGATACGTCAGTTCCGCGAGCAGCCACAATGGCGGCGCGATCGGTGGGTCTTCCTGTGCGGGCTTTGCGATCGGTTCGGACAAGTCGGTCATGATGCTACTCCAGCCAGCCTCTGGCGCGCGCGCCGGCGATGAACGCCCGCACATCGTCACCGAGATTGCTTGCATTGAACGCCTGCTCGAGATCCGCGACGAGCGCCGGGATATCGCGCGTGCCGTCGCAGCGCAAGAGAATCTGCGCCGCGCTCTGATTGAGCTTCACCATGCCTTCGGGATAGAGCAGCACATGGGCATCCTGCGCGGGCTCCCATTGCAGACGAAACAGGCGCTTTAGTTTCGGATGCAACGAATCGTCGGGTGCATCGACTGCTTCCTGCTTGCGTTGGGTCGGGTTGCTGTCGCTCATTGCGGGAAGGCCTTTTCGATCGAATCGAGCATGGTCCAGAGGATATCGAGCTTGAACTGCAGGATATCGAGCGCGCGTTGTTGCTGCTCGCGCGTCCTGAAGTGCGCGAGCGTCACTTCGAGCCCATGTTCGACATCGCGCTGCGCCAGCGACACGCGCGAGCGGAAATACGAAAGTCCTTCAGGCTCGATCCATGTGTAATGCTCGGGCCACATCGCAAGACGATCCTTGTGGATCTGCGGCGCGAACATCTCCGTGAGCGACGAGCACACCGATTCCTGCCACGGCGCGCGGCGCGCGAAGTTCACATATGCATCGACGGCGAAGCGCACGCCGGGCGTCACGAGTTTCAGCGACCAGAGATCGTCGCGCGAGAGGCCCACCGCATCGCCGAGGCGCGCCCATGCCTCGATGCCGCCGGGCTGATCGCCGTGACCGTCGTGATCGAGGATGCGCAGCACCCAGCGGCGCCGCGTTTCGCGATCGGGACAGTTCGACATCACCGCCGCATCCTTCAGCGGAATGTTGATCTGATAGTAGAAGCGGTTCGCGACCCAGCCGCGTATCTGTTCTTTCGAGCAGCCGCCGCTATTCATCTTCACATTGAACGGATGATGAATGTGATACGCCGTGCCCTTCGCGCGCAATTGCGCCTCGAATTCATCGCGCGTCCATGCAGGGCCGTCGTCCTTCACGGCGGTGAAGATCGGGCCTGTGGTCGGGTTCAGCATCGGATCGAGCATCGGGCGGTCTCCAGTCATAGCTCGAAGCTCATGCCGTCGTGCGCGACTTCGATGCCGTGCTCAGACAGAATGCGCCTCTCCGGCCCGTCCTCGATGAGGATCGGGTTCGTGTTGTTGATATGGATCAGCACCTTGCGCACGCCCGCGCGATCGATCGAATCGAGCACGTCGATCATGCCGCCCGCGCCGCTCTGCGCGAGATGGCCCATATCCTTGCCGGTCTTCTTCGTGAGGCCGAGGCGAATCATTTCGTCGTCGGTCCACACGGTGCCATCGACGAGCAGCAGATCGGCTTCGCGCATCGCGTCGAGCACGTGCGATTCGAGCGCGCCGAGCCCTGGCGCGTAGAACGCGCGCTTGCCCGTCGCGGTATTGGTGAACATGAGGCCGATGTTGTCGCCCGTTTCCGGTGCATCGCGATGCGGCGAATAGGGCGGCGCCTTGCTCGACAGCGGCAATGCGTCGATGCTCACGCGCGGCAGTTCCGGCACGCTGGACGATGCGCCATCGAGCGCGATGCGCCTGTGCTCGACACCGCAGTAATGCGCAAGAATCGACGTGACCGGAAAGCCCGTCGAGAGGTCCTGCCATACGGCGTCGGTCGTATAGAGCGGCAGCGGCGTGCCGCGTTCGCGCAGCATCAGAAGACCGGTGACGTGATCGATTTGCGCATCCATCGTGATGACGGCGGCGATGCCGGTGTCGCGCACGCGGCGCGCGGGCTGCAACCCGGGATTCGCCGCGATCTGCGCGAGTATGTCCGGCGATGCGTTGACGAGCAGCCAGTCCTCGCCGTTATCGGTAACAGCAATGGACGATTGCGTGCGCGCACGCGCCGCGATGGCGCCGCGCCGCACGCCGTCGCAATTGCGGCAGTTGCAGTTCCATTGCGGAAAGCCGCCGCCCGCCGATGATCCCAGCACGCGAATTTTCAAGGCAGCATCCTCCGCAGGAGACCGTCGCGATCCACGAGTTGATGTTTCATCGCGCCGAGAAAATGCACCACGATCAGCGCGGCCATGATCCACGCGATCGTCCCGTGGATGCCGAAGAAGATCTCGCGCAGATGCTTGTCGTCCCAGCCCCATTGAGGCAGCGCGAGACCCCAGAATTTCGTGCCGAATTTGTTGAACGATGAGCCGAGATAACCGGTGAGCGGCATCCCCACCATGCCTGCGTATAAAAGAGCCTGCGTAATGCTCGCGGCGGCGCGTTGCCACGTCGGCATCGGCGGCAGAGGCGGCCGGCCATAAGCCAGGCGTACCAGGATGCGCATCAGCACCAGCAGGAAAACCGTGATTCCAAGCGACTTGTGGAAGTTGATAAGGTCCGATTTGAACGGCAGGCCGCGCGGCAGCCCGACCATATAGAAGCCGACGCACAGCATCGCGATGATCGCAATCGCGATCAGCCAGTGCAGCGCGATCAACGGGCGTGCGTAGCGTTCGCCTGCGGCATCGATGCTGCCGTTGCGTGACGTTGCGTCAGTCCGCGCAGTGCTCATGACATCTCTCCCGTGAAAATGGTTTTCGTTCTCCAGGATACAGGTCCATTTTTATCGCCAGGCTAACGATTGGCGATCAGCAATTCCCCCCGTCCGTCCACCGCGAGGTCGCCTGCGTAGCGGCGCGGCAACATCTTGCCCGCGAGTTGTGAAAAGGGTGCGATCTCGCGCGCGAGCATGCGCGTGAGCAGCAGCCAGAACACGTCGAAGCCGCGGCCGCCTTCGGTGAAGGTCGGCGGGATGCGAGATGGCGCGTTTGTCAGCAACAGCGTGCCGCGCCGCATGCCGTATCCCAAGTGTGCGCCCACTTTTCCGCCGATGCAGACCGTGCCCGCGACGAGCCGTGACGCCGCGAAATCGCCCGCATCGCCCGCGACGAGCACCGTGCCGCGCCGCATGCGGTCCGCGAGGCGCGCGCCCGCGTTGCCGTGAATCGCGAGCGTGCCGCCGCTCATGCCTTCCATGTCGCCGGGCAGTGCCGCAGCGGCGAACTCTCCGGCGTTGCCGTGAATCGAAAGCCGTCCGCCCTGCATTTCACACGCGCTGTAAGCGCCCGCGTCGCCATATATGTATAACTCGCCGCCGGACATCTTCATGCCCGCATGGTCGCCCGCCGCGCCATGCACCGTCAGCGTGCCTCGATCCATGTGCGCGCCGATGCTGTCGAGCCAGCACGCGTCGCCTTCGATCGTGAGCGCGGGCGTGTCGGCTTGTTCCAGCGCGATATCGAAGAGATCGCCGAGTGCGCACGTTTCGCCCGCGCCTTGCAGCACGATGCGCGGCAACTCGGTCCGCGATATGGCCGCGAGCGATGCAGGCAGTAATTTCGACCCATCGACGCGAAAGCCCGGCGCACTTTTTACGCGCAACGTGATCGCGTTCATGCGCGGCTCCCGTCGATATCCTTCGACAATTCATGCAGCTTGAAGTGATACGGCCCGAGCTTGCCGCCGTAATTGCCGGCGGAAACGCGCAGCACGCCGCCCGCGCGCCCGATCTTCGTCGCGGCCGCGATGCCGGCTGTCATGGCCGCACCGACATCGGCATCGGTGAGGCCGTCGATCACGATTTCGAGCACGCACGCGACGTCCGGCGTCAGTTCGCTCGTCTTCGACAAACCGACGAGCGTCGGGCAGAACGCATCGTTGGTGGACGCGCTCGCGCCCGCGTACTTCGAGCCGATCTTCGATCCCGAGCGCACCACGCCGCCCGGAAACGGCGTAATGATGTTCGGCAAAGCGTGCATCGCGGCGACCGCTGATTCAGCGGCGTGCAACGCGCTGTCCGTGTCGCGCGCGAGAAACAGCAGATTGCCGCCGCCCACCGCTTTCACCGTCGCGGTGAATTCTTCGCAGACGAACTCGCCGTCCATCACGGGCACGCGCCAGTAGCGTGTGCCGTCGAGCATTTTCGATATCTGATAACCGTCGCCGAAGAAACGCAGGCCCGCGCCGAGCGGCGCGTTGTCGGAGAGCGGCGCGCGCGTCGTCGCCGGATCGATGCCGCCGAACACGGCCGTGGTCGGGCATGTCAGCACGCATTGGCCGACGCGCCGCGCGATTTGCTTGGCCAGTTCCTTCGACGATATCGCGAAGATCAGCACCGCGACGCCTGGCCTGCCATCCGGTGTTTCGTCGGCTGAAAGATCGCGCTCGATGCCCGCTTCGCAGCCGCAATCGATGACGGACGTGGCAAAGCCCGTCAGCGAATTGGCCGCATGCCGCGCCCAGGTCGGCGTATGCGCGGTGATGACGAGGCGTGTCGCCTTCATCGGGAAGGCTTCGGCGAAGGTGTCGTCGATCTGCGTGTCGTTGATGCGCATGCGATCTAGCCTCCGCTCGCGGCGAAGCATGCAACCGGCAGGAGCCTGCCGCCGTTGCAGCATGCGCAGATTTCGTCGTCGCCGATGGCGATGTTCTCGAAGCGCGTCGCGAGATTCGCCTGCGCATAATCGCGCACGCGCTTTTCGATCGCGCGGTCGTACTCGGGGCTGACGTAATGAATGCCGCCCGTGGGCGTCGCGAGCAGCGTGCCGTCGCGCGCGATCAGCGCGCCATCCTTGAATACATACGCGGGCGATGTGAACATGCGTTCGCGATCGGCGTCGTCGCGATACACGGCGATATCCGCCGCCGCGCCCGCGCCGAGATGGCCGCGATCCGTGAGGCCGAGCAGCTTCGCTGGACCGGCGCGCGTGATGATGGCGATGTCGTACAGCGAGAACTCGCGCGTGATCCCGCTTAGCGCGCTTGCGGTTTTCGCATCGGCGTGAAGCGTATCGAGCTGCGCGTCGCGGAAGGACTTGTCCATCAGCAGACGGATCAGATGCGGATAACTCGTGAAGGGCGCGCCATTCGGATGATCGGTCGTCATCGACACGCGCCACGGGTCGTCGACGAGCAGGAAGATTTCCAGCCCGATGATCCATTGCAGCGCGTTCACGAAGCTTTGCTCGCGATACTTGAACGGCACGACGCCGCAGCCCGCATCGCATTCGATATCGCCAAGCACCCATTTGCGCGGCCGGGCCATCGGCGCGTTTTTGAACTGCATCATGGTGTCGCCGGATGCGGTGACCGTCTGACCGAAGATGATCTGGCCGACATCGATCGTCACGTTGGGCCGCGCGTTCACCGCTTCGGCGATCGCGCGCGCGCCGGTTGAAAACTTGCGCGGGCCTTCGGTGCCGTAGCTGTGGAACTGGATATGCGTCAGATGAATGGGCAGACCTTCGGCCGTATCCATCGTCCTGATCGTCGATTCGAGATTGCCCGGCACGCCGAGATTGCTCGCGTGGACATGCAGCGGATGCGGCACGCGCAGATCGGTGAGTGCGCGCGTGAGCGTTTTCAGGACATCGCGCGGCGTGATGCCGTAGTGCACGTGCCTTTCATCGACATCGAGCGAACGCTGATTGAACTTGAACGCCGAGATGCCGCCGGGATTCACCACTTTCACGCCGAGCGCCTTGCTCGAATCGATGGTCCAGCCGACGTAATCGCGCAGGCGCTCGAAGTCTTCATTCGCGGCGAGCATCTGCAGGAAGAGTTCGTCGTTGCCCATCATGACGTAGGCGCCGTGATCGATGATCGGCGTGTCGCCCATTTCCAGATGCGCATGGCGCGCGTTCGACGCGATCATCGCGGGCTCGAACGCGGCCGTATAGCCCATTTCCGCGTAGCGATAGCCGGCCGCGAGCGTGCCCGGCGCACAGACGCCGCACGACGGCAGGCGCATATAGCGGCCTTCGTTCGGACGATCGGGCACGGCGCGCGGATCGTCGCGATGATCTTCCGGCAGCAGCAGGCGCGACAGATTTGTCTTGCCGCCGCCGATATGCGAATGCAGATCGATGCCGCCCGCCATCACGACCATGCCGCTCGCGTCGAAATCGCGCTCGGGCGCGATGGATTCGCCGTTCGCGTTATGGACGATGCGGCCGTCGCGGAAATAGATATCGCGCTTTTCGCCATCGACGCCGTTGGCCGGATCGTAGAGCGTGCCGCCCTTGAGGCGCGTGAGGCTCATGACGGCCTCCCTGCCTGCGCGAGCTGCGCTGCGATCGATGCGACCGTCGGCAGGCCGGAATCGCGCGCGGCGGTGAGCGGCGCGACGACCGAGGTATCGATGCGAAACAGATGCCCGCCACTGTCGATGCCCGGAATCGCGACGGGTATGAAGACGGTCGGGCCGGTGCGAGCGGGCAGTTGCATCGACGGATGGCCGAGGATGATTGCGGGCGTGCTGTCATCGAGCGATGCGGGCAATGGCTCGGGCGTGAAGCTCGAAATCCAGACGAGCGCATCGGTTTCGCCGCGGCTCAGGAGCGTTTCAGTGCGATAGCGATGTGCATCGTGATCGAGCGGCAGGCCGTATGCGACGCGCGTGCGCAGCGGAAAGCCCGAAAGCCACGTTACGGCCTGATTGACGGATGCGGCGCCGTCGTCGCCGGTCAATGCCAGTGCACCGGCGCGCGCGGTGCGGTTGAGCGCCTTGACGATGCGTTGCAATGCCTCGATTGCGAGCGCCGCATGTTTGGTCGACAGCGTCGAAGGCTCGTAGATGAACGCGGTGTACTGCGCAGAATGGATGCGCTCAGTCAGCGCGACGATTTCGTGTGCCGGAATAGGGCGGCCGCCTTCGACGTGCGCGGACCAGAGCGCGAGCGTATCGAAGGGATCGGCGCCGGGCAGGATCGATTCGGTGTGGGCGTTCGCTGCTTTGTCGATGTCACATCCGACGAATACGATGCTCACATCGTGTCCTGCGCCGATTGCGCGCTCGTAGAAGCGCGGATAGCGTCGTGACGGCTCGCACGCGAACACGACGACGAGATCGGCGCGTGAGCGCACTTCCGAGAGCGTCGTGAAGAAGGCGCCGCGGTCTTGCAAGGCGCGGTTGCTGTCGGCGAGCGTGTCGCCGTGCAGATGATCGAGGATGGCGCCGTGTTGCGCCGCGAGTTCATAGAGCGCGCGTGCGCCGGCTACGTCGGTCGCGAGTCCACCGAACAGCGGCCGCCGTGCGTTGGACAGGATCGCCACGGCTCGCGAGAGCGCCGACGCGAGATCGGTGGGTTGACCGTCGATCGTTGGGCTTCGACTTGCGTCGTGTGGGGTGACTTGGGCAAGTGATGCCTTTAGCCTTTCGCAGGCGGTCTGCGGTGCTGACAGGCCGTGGGCGGCGGTGGGTGCGAGCGTGATGTCGTCGCATAGCATTGGGCAGAACGGGCAGGTCCAGGGTTTTGTGGCTCCGGCCTGAGGGTTCTGTGTCGTGGGGGTGGCGGGCATGGTCGTGCTTTTAAGCAAGGCTTATGCCGGTTTGGGGTTGGGGTTGTTTTCGCTGGATCCCGTTTTCGCGTCGGTTTATTAGCGTTGCCCCTGTGCGGGGCGGCAGTCACTTTCTTTGCTGCTGCAAAGAAAGTAACCAAAGAAAGCAGCTTTCCCCATCCAAAGTACTTCATGCCGGCCCCGGCACAGGCGATCGGTCTTGGCACAGCAGTAGCGAGTGCCCTCGTAGGCCTAACCGGGCTTGGACCGCGCACGGTCTGCCACAGCGCACCGCTCGCGTGGCTGGTTCAGCACGAAATGGCTCCGGCCCGCTACGCGGCCGATGGGTCAATCGGGTCTGCGTGGGGTTCTGCGTTTCTATTTTCTCGTCGGTTTTCCCTTGCATACCCAACGGCAGCGCGAAGCGCTGTGCCGAAGCTATTTCGTGCTGAACCAGCGCGTTCAAACGAATAGCACGTCAGACCGTGCGCGGTCCACGCCCGAGGTGGCCTACGAGGGCACTCGCTACAGACGCCACGAGCGAGGAGAAGAACACCCAAATTGCGTGTGACCGCGGGCGTTTCGAGCTGCTTTCTTTGCCTACTTTCTTTGCAGCAGCAAAGAAAGTAGGTGCCGCCCCGCATAGGGGCAACGCTAATAGACCGACACGAACACGGGATCCGACGACAAACAAGCGCAAGAAGCAAAAACAAGAACAAGAACAAAAACCTGCTCCGCATTGCAACACACTGTCACCTATGCATCACCCGATGCAACACCTCCTTGCCAAAGGATTACACCCAAAACCAAAGCCCAAGCCGCTTGGCATGGATATTGAGAGTTCACCCCTCCAAAGCTCCGCGATGCACATCGCCCCGACCCACGTTGCCATCGTGAATCGCGGAAGCCACGAGCCACGCATCGGCGCCGCTACGCGCAGCGAGTTCGAGATCGGCGCAATCGCGGATACCTCCCGCACCGATCACCTCACGCGCACCGGCAAGCGCGCGCACGTCGGCGAAGGTATCGAGATCGGGCCCGGCATACGCGCCCACGTGATCGAGCGTCATCACGATCACGCGCGACGGCCACCACGCGCTCTCGACATGCGCGGACCCAAGCGCGCGCCCGCCGCGATAGTCGAGCGACAGGATCGGCTCGGAGCCGTCAGCCGATGCCTGAGCGATCGCGCCGATGTCGAGCAGGGTTTCGGTGCCGAACACGGGCACGAGCGCCGCCGGCGATGCGGACCGCGTCAGCCGCACGACGCGTTCGACGAGGGCACGCATCGGCGCAAACGCGGTAAAGCCCGCGTCGAGCCAGATGCGCGAGTCCTCGCCGAGGGCATCGCATAGCGCGGCAAGCGCGTGGTCGTGCGCGCCGCGCTGCAGGATCGCGCCCAGATCGGCGACGTACAAGGTGCGCGCGCCGGTGGCGGCGACGAGCGCGCGGGCGATCGCAACCGGATCGCTCGTCGCGCACAACGAAGACTGGATCGGCCGATAGCGCGAACGCTCGCCTCGCACGGCGCGCACCGCGTGGCCGTCGAGCAGATCGAGAACGGGTATCACCTGCATGGATGGCTTTCCTTTGACCAAGATCTTTGTATTCGAGTATCTCACCGGCGGCGGCATCGATCCGGACGCGGCAGGCGCAGGCAGCCTCGCCGATCTCTCCGCGCTGATCGTCGAAGGCCGCGTGATGCGCGACGCCATCGCCGCCGATCTGCGCGCGCTGCCGGGCATCGACGTAACCGTCGCAAGCTCGCGCTTCGAACAGGTCGATGACACGCAAGGCTTCGTGCGCCCGCAACCCGGCGAGCCGGTCATACGCTTCGTCGCCCGCGTGGCGCGCGAACATGACTATGCCTGCATCGTCGCGCCCGAATGCAACGGGCTGCTGCTCAAGCTTTACGATGCCGTCGGCCAGGCGCGCTGGCTCGGCTGCGCGAAGGAGGCGATCCGCGCGGCATCGAGCAAAAGCGCGACGGCCGCGTGCCTCGCCGCGCGCAGCATTGCCGCGACGCCCGCGCTCGAACCCGAAAACGCGGCCGCCGCGATCGGTCGCCGCTGGGTCGTCAAGCCCGACGACGGCGCGGGCGGCCTCGACACCTACGTCTACGACGATCTCGCCGCCGCGCGCGCCGAATACGAAGCGCGCGCGGAAGCGGGCCGCAATCCCGTGCTGCAGGAATGGGTCGACGGCGAGCCGCTGAGTCTTTCGCTGATCTGTCGGGAACGGCTGTCGCGGCTCGTCAGCATCAATCGCCAGCGCATCGGCCTGTCGGATGCGGCGGGCTCGGGGCGGCGCGAGCGCATCGTGCAGTTCGATGGCGTCGATGTCGATCGCATCGACCGGCATGGTCCGCAAGGGCGCGCGCTCGAACGGCTGGCCTTGCGCGTTGCCGAGGCGTTTCCGGGTTTGCGCGGCTTCGCGGGCATCGATGTCGTGTGGCATCCGGAGCGCGGGCCGGTCGTAATCGAGGTGAATCCGCGTCTGACGGTCGCGTATGCGGAACTCAGCCGGCGCGGCGGCAGGAATCTCGCGGCCGAGCTGCTCGCGGCGCATCGCGTGCCCGGCTTCGACGGCGATGCCGGATTGCTGCGCGCATGTGGCGGAGCGGCGTCATGACGGCGCCGGCATCGAACGATGCAGCGGTTTTCGGCTGGGACGTGGGCGGCGCGCACGTCAAGGTGTCGATGGTGACGCGCGCGGGCGCGCTCGCCGATGTCGCGCAATGGGCGTGTCCGCTGTGGCAGGGCATCGCGCATCTGGAGCGCGCGATCGACGGCGTGTTCGAGCGCTGGCCCGTCGCCGCCGATGCATCGGCGCGCCACGCCGTCACGATGACGGGTGAAATGGTCGATCTCTTCGCCGACCGCGCCGAGGGCGTGCACATCCTTACCCGCACGCTCGCGCAACGTCTCGGCGCACGCACCCTGTTCTACGCCGGCGCTGCGGGCTGGCTCGCGCGCTCGGCGTGTCCGGATCGGTGGCGCAGCGTCGCGTCGGCGAACTGGCTCGCGACCGCGCAATGGGTCGCGACGTGCATGCCGGATGCGTTGCTCGTCGATATCGGCAGCACGACGACGGACATCATTCCGATCGTCGGCGGCCGTGTCGCCGCGCGCGGTTCGAACGACGCCGCGCGGCTCATCAGCGGCGAGCTCGTGTATCAGGGCGTCGTACGCACGCCATTGTGCGGGGTTGCGCATCGCATCGCGTTTCGCGGCGAGACGACGGGCGTGATGAACGAATGGTTCGCGACGACCGCGGATGTCTATCGGCTGACGGGCGAGCTGTGGCCCGAGCACGATCAGCATCCGAGCGCCGACAACGGACCGAAGACGGAAGCGGCGAGCCGGGCGCGCATTGCCAGGATGATCGGCCGCGACGCCGCCGATGCGAGCGATGGCGAATGGCGCCGCTTCGCGCAAAGCTGGCGGCACGAACAGTTGCGCACGCTCGAAGCGAATCTCGCGCGCGTGATCGCGCAGGATGCGGCGCTCGCCGCCGCGCCGATCGTGGGCGCGGGGTGCGGGCGCTTTTTGGCGGCGGCGCTGGCGCGGCAGGAGGCGCGCGGTTATGTCGATTTCGCGCGGCTGGCTGGTGTCGCGCATGACGACACGACGCGCGCCGAATGGGTATCGACGTGCGCGCCGAGTGTGGCGGTGGGGCTGCTGGCGTCGATGGCGTCGAAGGGCGCGGCGGGCAACGAGACGCGTCCATACGACGATGCGTCGCCGCGCGCGGCGTGATAGCGTGCGGGATATAGCGAGACGAAGACGTGGTATGGAACCGGGTGCGTGGCCCGGCGGCATGATCGAACGAGGACAGGAATCATGTGGGTGGTGAAGATCGGGGGTAGCCTCGGTCACGACCCGGCGCTGCGCGAGTGGTTGACGCGGCTTTGGGAAGTGGGCGGAGGGCGCGTCGTGATCGTGCCGGGCGGCGGCGACTTCGCGGATGCGGTGCGGCAGTATCAGCACGAATGGCAGTTCGACGATCTGGCCGCCCATAACATGTGCCTGCTCGCGATGGCGCAATACGCGATTCTGATGCAGGGCGTGGTGCCGGAGCTGATGCTGGCGTCGAACGAGGATCGCATTCGGCGTGCGTTGCGGGATGGGCGTGTGGCGGTCTGGGTGCCGACTGATCTGATGCGCTCGACGCCCGATTCGATGACCAACTGGGAGACTACGTCGGATAGCCTGGCGGCGTGGCTCTCTTCTTCGCTCAATGCGGAGCGGTTGATGATCGTTAAGTCTTGTGAGGTGGATGCGGGTGCTTCGATGGAGACGCTGGCCGCGAAAGGCATCGTGGATCGGCGGTTTCCCGCTTTTGTGCGGGATGCCAATTATGTGGTTGAGATTTTTGGTAAGGGCGATGCGGGGGTTATGAGGGATCGGTTGCTTAATGTGGCGGTTTAATGGGTTGGTTTTTTGGTTTGTTGCCGGATCCCGTATTGGTGTTGGTCTATTAGCGTTGCCCCTGTGCGGGGCGGCAGTCACTTTCTTTGCTGCTGCAAAGAAAGTAACCAAAGAAAGCAGCTCGAGACGCCCGCGGTCACACGCAATTTGGGTAGTCTTCTCGTCGTTCGTGGCCCCTGTAGCGAGTGCCCTCGTAGGCCTAACCGGGCTTGGACCGCGCACGGTCTGTCACATCGCACCACATAACACAATGGTTCAGCACCAAATGGCTCCGGCCCGCTTCGCGGCCGATGGGTACATCGGGCCTGCGTGTGCTTCTGCGTTTCTCCTTTTTCGTCGGTTTCCCTCGCATACCCAACGGCAGCGCGAAGCGCTGTGCCGAAGCTATTTCGTGCTGAACCAGCGCGCTCAAACGACTAGCTAGTCAGACCGTGCGCGGTCCAAGCCCGATTAGGCCTGTGAGGGCACTCGCTACAGAGGCCACGAACAACGAGAAGAACACCCAAATTGCGTATGACCGCGGGCGTCTCAAGCTGTTTCTTTGGTTACTTTCTTTGCAGCAGCAAAGAAAGTGACTGCCGCCCCGCACAGGGGCAACGCTAATAGACCGACACGAAAACAGGATTCCATAGAAGCCCAGGCGAACCACCTGGACCCTAACCCCCAACCCCATGCAACACCCGAACCCACTTCTCAACGCGCCTGGGATCAAGCCTCCCCCCGCGTCCTTCGCGTTCCTCACATAAAGCCCCACGAAACCCGGCAATATCCGGCGAGAGCATAAGAATCCTGTCCCGGTCATCCCAACGCAGCGACCCGGCGACCGCGGTCATCACGCCTTTCGACCGCGCATCCGCGATGCACCCCGCCAGCACCCCGACATCGACGCAATCGAACAACGTCCGCCCGTCCTTCAGCGCCGTATCGAACACGATGCCCACAAAACCCAACTGCGCCGCGAGCACAGCAAGCTCACGATCCACGCCATCGTCCGACAGCAACACCGGCACGACCGCCGCCGGCAAGCTCGCCAGATGCCGCAGGCACGCAACAGCCCCCGCCCCCGGCGATACCCCCACCTTCACATAATCGACGCCAGCCGCCGCGACATCGAGCACCCGCGCGGTGATCTCGTCGAGCGCATCGTTGGGCAAATCGCCGATGGTCGCGCTGATCGGCCGCACCGCATACCGCGCGCGCAACTCCCGCACGATCCGCGCGATCTCGCCGACCGCGACGCCTCCAAGCGCCCCCGCGCTCGGCTCCTTCAGGTCGATCAGTTCGGCGCCGGCGTTCGCGGCATCGAATGCTTCGTCGGCCGAGCGGACGCTCGCGAGCAATGCGGTCATCGTCGAAACTCCAGAGGGTTTGCTGCGGAAACAGCGTCAGGTCAGCGCCTTCGCGCGATGCGCCTCGATCGCGCGCAACAGCCATTGCCACGCCTCGCGCTCGGCGTCGCCCGCGGTCTTGTCGATGGCGATGCGCAGATACGCGATCTCGCTATCCACCTTCTCAGCCGGCAGCATGAAGAGCCGGCTCACGAGAATCGCGCCTTCGACGACCGCCGCCTGCGCACGGTTGAAGCCCGCGAACGGCGCATGGTTTGCGCGATGCACGCATTCCATGCGCAATGTGGGACGCGTTTCGTCGTCGAGTATTTCGGCTAGACGCAGCTCAGTGTGCGCGAGCGTTGTCGCGAGCCGCACGCTAGGAACGGTGTCCGCCGCGACCGTCGGCCAGTCGCGCGCGAAGCCCGTCACGCAGCCGGCGAAGACGCGCACGTCCGTCGTGAAGTTGATCACGGCGCTCTTCGTGGATAGCACGTTGTCGAGCGTCGTCGATGGACGGAACGGCGCGAGAATCGCGGTGCCTTCTTCGAAGCGCACGCCCATCGGCGCGATGTGCGGCCGGCCATCGCGGTCCGCAGTCGTGACGATGGTTTCGTAAATCATGATGGTCGGCCAGGGAATTCGTGACCGCACGAAAGAACCGCGAAACGCAGGGGCGCGGCTTCGTGCGGGTTGGCCCGCATTCAGCGGGTAGCGATATACATCGTGATTTCAAAGCCAAAACGCATATCGGTGAAGCTAGGGGTAGTCCATTGCATGGGCGTTCCTCCATCTGAGTAGGTTGATGTCGCTTCAATCATATGCCGATGCAGACGCCGGCCATTCGACGATGCAAGCGCCATGCCAGTGACATGAAGCGGATGCCGAAGAGCGCCGCTTGCGCTGCGTGCAACTCGACTGTGACGGAATCAGAACAAAGTGTCCCATCCGGTGATCGATGTTCGCATCAGGGCAAATCCGGAATAAGGCATTGCTTATGCCCGCACAAGTTAATCGTGAATTCCTTTCCTCGCGGCCACTGCTTACTCTGCAATCACAGCAGGCGCAGGTCTCTTTCACCGTCACTGTCGAGGAAACGGAATGAACGACTTCAGCAAGGCCGCCGTCGAGGCGGCGCGCAATCCGTCCGATCCGCGCTCGCGCTATGCGGCCGGCGTCATGAAGTATCGCGAGATGGGCTACTGGCAGCCCGACTACACGCCGAAGGACACCGACGTCATCGCGCTCTTTCGCATCACGCCGCAAGCGGGCGTCGAGCCCGAGGAAGCGGCGGCCGCCGTGGCGGGGGAATCGTCGACGGCGACATGGACCGTTGTGTGGACCGACCGCCTCACCGCATGCGACATGTATCGCGCGAAGGCGTATCGCGTCGAACTGGTGCCCAACGCGCGCGCCGACGAGCCGCAGTACTTCGCGTACATCGCTTACGAGCTCGATCTGTTCGAGGAAGGATCGGTCGCGAACCTGACGGCGTCGATCATCGGCAATGTGTTCGGCTTCAAGCCGCTCAAGGCGCTGCGTCTCGAGGACATGCGTATTCCGGTTGCGTATCTGAAGACGTTTCAGGGACCGCCGACGGGCATCATCGTCGAGCGCGAGCGGCTCGACAAATACGGGCGGCCGCTGCTCGGCGCGACGGTGAAGCCGAAGCTCGGTTTGTCGGGCAAGAACTATGGGCGCGTGGTGTATGAAGGGCTGAAGGGCGGGCTCGATTTTCTGAAGGACGATGAGAACATCAACTCGCAGGCGTTCATGCACTGGCGCGACCGCTATCTGTTCGCGATGGAAGCGGTGGCCCGCGCGCAGGCCGAAACCGGCGAGGTGAAAGGCCATTACCTGAACGTGACCGCCGGCACGATGGAAGACATGTACGAGCGCGCGGAGTTCGCGAAGGAACTGGGCTCGTGCATCGTGATGATCGATCTCGTGATCGGCTGGACCGCGATCCAGTCGATGTCGAAGTGGGCGCGCCGCAATGACATGATCCTGCATCTGCATCGCGCGGGGCATGGGACTTATACGCGGCAGCGCAATCATGGCATCTCGTTTCGCGTGATCGCGAAGTGGCTGCGCATGGCGGGCGTGGATCATGCCCATGCGGGCACGGCCGTGGGCAAGCTGGAAGGCGATCCGTTGTCGGTGCAGGGGTACTACAACGTGTGCCGTGAGGCGCGCAATGAAGTCGATCTGTCGCGTGGGATTTTCTTCGATCAGCCTTGGGCGGGATTGCGGAAGGTGATGCCCGTGGCGTCGGGCGGCATTCACGCCGGGCAGATGCATCAGTTGCTCGATCTCTTTGGCGATGACTGCATTCTGCAATTCGGTGGCGGCACGATCGGGCATCCGCAAGGGATTCAGGCCGGGGCGACGGCCAATCGCGTCGCGCTCGAGGCGATGGTCAAGGCGCGCAATGAAGGGCGGGATATAGCAAATGAAGGGTTGGATATTCTCGATGCCGCTGCGCGTGGGTGTACGCCGTTGAGGCAGGCGCTCGAGACCTGGCGCGATGTCACTTTCAATTATGCGTCGACGGATACGCCGGATTTTGCTGTTACTGCTTCGGCTTCGGTTTGATGCTTAGTGTTGTCGCCGGATCCCGTTAGCGTGTAGGTTTGTTAGCGTTGCCCCTGTGCGGGGCGGCAGTCACTTTCTTTGCTGCTGCAAAGAAAGTAACCAAAGAAAGCAGCTCGAGACGCCCGCGGTCACACGCAATTTGGGTGTTCTTCTCGTCGTTCGTGGGCTCTGTAGCGAGTGCCCTCGTAGGCCTAACCGGGCTTGGACCGCGCACGGTCTGACTAGCCAGTTGTTTAAGCGCGCTGGTTCAGCACGAAATGGCTTCGGCACAGCGCTATGCGCTGCCGTCGGGTATGCAAGGGAAACCGACGAGAAAAGAGAAACGCAGAAGCACACGCAGTCCCGATTGACCCGTCGGCCGCGAAGCGGGCCGGAGCCATTTCGTGCTGAACCAGCGTGTTATGTGGTGCGATGTGACAGACCGTGCGCGGTCCAAGCCCGGTCTGGCCTTTGAGGGCACTCGCTACTGCTGTGCCCTAGATGTTCGCCTGTGCCGGGGCCGGCATGAAGTACTTTGGATGGGGAAAGCTGTTTCTTTGGTTACTTTCTTTGCAGCAGCAAAGAAAGTGACTGCCGCCCCGCACAGGGGCAGTGCTAATAGACCGACACGATCACAGGATTCCCCGAATGAAACCCATCAACTTCAGGATACCGAAATGCTCATAACACAAGGAACCTTCTCTTTCCTTCCTCCCTTGACCGATGAGGAAATCTCCGCCCAGATCAACTACGCATTAGATCAAGGCTGGGCCTGCTCGGTGGAATTCACCGACGATCCCCACCCTCGAAACACCTATTGGGAAATGTGGGGCCTCCCCATGTTCGATCTCCACGACGCCGCCGGCGTGCTGATGGAAGTGAACGCCTGCCGCAAGACCTACCCCGATCACTACATCAAGGTGAACGCTTTCGACTCGGTACGCGGTTTCGAAACCATGCGCCTGTCATTCATGGTCAACCGCCCCGAACAGGAACAGGGCTTCCGCCTCGAACGCCAGGACGAAAGAAGCCGCGTGCAGCGCTACGCGATCCGCACCTACGCCACCGATCGTCCGAGCGGCGAGCGCTATCGATGAGGAGAGTAAATCATGAGCGCCGAAGCCACGCTCGAAAAGGAAGCCCTCGCAACACATGCCGATCTGATGGCGCTCTATCGCGAATCGCGCATCGGCGAAGTGCTGGCGGAACTCGACCGCGATCTCATCGGTCTTGCGCCTGTCAAGACTCGTATCCGCGAGATCGCCGCGCATCTGCTCGTTGAGCGCGCCCGCGCGACGCTCGGTATCGCGTCGGGTGCGCCCACGCTGCACATGTGTTTCTCGGGCAATCCCGGCACCGGCAAGACCACGGTCGCGCTGCGCATGGCGCAGGTGCTGCACCGGCTCGGCTATATCCGCCGCAATCATCTCGTCTCGGTGACGCGCGACGACCTCGTCGGCCAGTACATCGGCCACACCGCGCCCAAAACGCGCGAAGTGCTCAAGCGCGCGATGGGCGGCGTGCTGTTCATCGACGAGGCCTATTACCTGTATCGCCCGGAGAACGAGCGCGACTACGGGCAGGAAGCGATTGAAATCCTGCTGCAGACCATGGAAAACCAGCGCGACGATCTCGTCGTGATTCTCGCGGGATACGAATCGCGCATGGAAACGTTCTTCCACAGCAATCCGGGCTTTCGTTCGCGCATCGCGCATCACCTCGTGTTTCCGGACTATGCGCCCGATGAGCTGCTGCAGATCGCCGAGCACATGCTGACCGACATGCACTACCGCTTCGACGACGACGCGCGCCGCGCCTTCGAAGAGTATCTCGCACGCCGCATCAGGCAACCGAACTTCGCCAACGCGCGCTCGGTGCGCAATGCGCTCGACCGCGCGCGCCTGCGTCAGGCAAATCGTCTTTTCGCGGCCGCCGAAAGCGGCAGCGGCGCTGCCGACGCCCACGCGCTGATGCAACTCGACGCGAGCGATATCCGCGCGAGCCGCGTGTTCACCGATTCATGACGACAGGGAGAAGCGCGATGCAGGATGGACGCACGACCTTATCGAAGTTCCTGATCGACACGCTGGACCGCAAGCCCGGTCCCGAAGCGGCGAGCGGCCTGTCGGCGCTGCTGATCGATGTGGCCGCGTCGATCAAGACGATCGCCGCCGCATTGACGCGCGGCGCGCTCGGCGGACAGCACGGCACGGCCCATTCGATCAACACGCACGGCGAGGAACAGAAGAAGCTCGACCTCGTGACCAACGACATCTTCCTGCAGCATTGCGAATGGGACGGACTGCTCGCGGGCATGGTGTCGGAAGAGATGGACGCAGTCTATGCGATTCCCGATGCCTATCCGCGCGGCGAGTATCTGCTCGCGTTCGATCCGCTCGACGGCTCATCGAATATCGATATCAACGGCGTGGTCGGCTCGATCTTTTCCGTGCTCAGACGCGGCGCCGACGAAGACCAACCCGCCGACGAAGCCGCGTTCCTGCGCCCCGGCCGCGAGCAGGTCGCGGCGGGCTACGCGATCTACGGCCCATCGACGATGCTCGTGCTCTCCGTCGGCAATGGCACGCACGGCTTCACGCTGGAACGCGATGTCGGCAACTTCGTGCTCACGCATTCCGATATCCGCATTCCCGAGGATTCATGCGAGTTCGCGATCAACGTATCGAACGAGCGCTTCTGGGAGCCGCCCGTGCGCCGCTACGTGCAGGAATGCAAGGACGGCCGCACCGGCTGCCGCACGCAGGACTTCAACATGCGCTGGATCGCGTCGATGGTCGCCGAAGTGCATCGCATCCTGATGCGCGGCGGCGTCTTCATGTATCCACGCGACTTCAAGACGCCCGAGATGGAAGGGCGCCTGCGTCTGCTTTACGAAGCAAGCCCGATGAGCTTCCTCGTCGAACAGGCGGGCGGACTGTCGATCACGGGACGCGAGCGCATTCTCGATGTCGAGCCGAAAGCACTGCATCAACGCGTGCCGGTGATTCTCGGTTCACGCAACGAAGTCCAGCGCATTCAGCGCTATCACGGCGAATACGATCGCGGCGAGGACAAGCCGTTCACGTCGCCGTTGTTCAAGGAACGCTCGTTGTTCCTGCCGGAAACGCAAGCGTGAATCGCATCTGAAACAGCGCTCATTACATAACAGCAGGGAGGCAAGCGCATGTCAGTCAAGCATCCGATCGTCGCGGTGACGGGCTCCAGCGGCGCCGGCACCACCACCGTCATGAAGAGCTTCACGCATATCTTCAGGCGCGAAAAAATCAATGCGCAAATCGTCGAAGGCGACGCATTTCATCGCTACGATCGTCTCGGCATGCGCGAGGCGATGAAGCAGAGCGAACGCGACGGCCTCGTCAACTTCAGCCACTTCGGGCCGGAAGCAAACCTGCTCGAAGAACTCGAAACCCTGTTCGATACCTACGGCGAAACGGGCGGCGGCAAGTTTCGCCATTACGTCCACGATGAAGGCGAAGCCGCGCACTACAGGCAGGACGCGGGAACCTTCACGCCGTGGGAAGACATCACGCCCGGCACGGACATGATGTTCTACGAAGGCCTGCATGGCGGCGCGGTGACCGGCAAGGTCGATATCGCGCGTCATGCGGATCTGCTCGTCGGCGTGGTGCCGATCATCAATCTCGAATGGATTCAGAAGCTGCATCGCGATCAGACGATGCGCGGCTATTCGCACGAGGCGGTCGTCGATACGATCCTGCGCCGCATGCCCGATTACGTGAACTACATCTGTCCGCAGTTCTCGCGCACGCATGTGAATTTCCAGCGCGTGCCGACCGTGGATACGTCGAACCCGTTCACCGCGCGCGAGATTCCGCAGCCCGACGAGAGCTTCGTCGTGATCCGCTTCGCCAAGCCGAAGGGCATCGACTTTCCGTATCTGCTGACGATGCTGCATGACTCGTTCATGTCGCGCCCGAATGTGATCGTCGTGCCGGGCGGCAAGATGGGTCTCGCGATGCAGCTCATCTTCACGCCGATGATTCTGCAGTTGCGCGACCGCTGCGCGCGCGCCTGAGACAGGTTTCTCATCTTCGCATCGAAAGGAGGCATCTCATGAATGCCGTCGCTGAAGCTTTGCCCCGACTTAATCGCTCACCCGACTCACACGATACGCGCCAGATGGCGAACGCGCTGCGCATGCTCGCCGTCGATGCCGTGAGCCAGGCGAACTCCGGTCACCCCGGCATGCCGATGGGCATGGCGGAGATCGCGGTCGCACTGTGGGGACGTCATCTGAAGCACAACCCCGCCGATCCCGACTGGCCGGATCGCGACCGCTTCGTGCTGTCGAACGGTCATGGCTCGATGCTGCTCTACGCGCTGCTGCATCTGAGCGGCTATGACGTGTCCATCGACGAGATCAGACGCTTTCGGCAGATGGGCAGCAAGACGCCCGGGCATCCGGAAGTGGGCGTGACGCCAGGCGTCGAAACGACGACCGGGCCGCTCGGACAGGGTTTGACCAATGCGGTCGGCATGGCGCTGGCTGAAGCCTTGCTCGCGCGCGAGTTCAATCGGCCGGGGCATGAGATCGTCGATCATCGCACGTATGTGTTCGTGGGCGACGGCTGTCTGATGGAAGGCGTGTCGCATGAGGCAGCGTCGCTCGCGGGCACGTTGCGGCTCGGCAAGCTCACCGTGCTCTACGACGACAACGGCATTTCGATCGACGGCCACGTGGACGGCTGGTTTGCCGACGATACGCCGAAGCGCTTCGAGTCCTACGGCTGGCATGTCGTGCGCGCGGTGGACGGCCACGATGTCGACGACGTGTCGCACGCGTTGCAACTGGCGCGCGAGTCGGATCGTCCGACGCTCATCTGCTGCAAGACGGTGATCGGCCTTGGCGCGCCGAAGCTGGCCGGCACGCACGACGTGCATGGCGCGCCGCTGCCCGCCGACGAAGTCGATGCGACGCGCCGCGCGCTCGACTGGACGCATGCGCCGTTCGAGATTCCGTCTTCGATCCGCGCGTCGTGGGACGCGCGCGAGGCCGGCGCGGCGGCGCAGCAAGACTGGCATCGCCGTATGGACGCCTATCGCCGCGTGTTTCCGCGCGAAGCCGCCGAGTTCGAGCGCCGTGCGCGCGGCGCGCTGCCCGCGAACTGGCGCGACACCGCGCATGCGCTGGTGCGCGACGCGGACCGCGCGCGGCAGACGGTCGCGACGCGCAAGGCCTCGCAACTCGCGATCGAGGGCCTCGCGCGCGCGTTGCCCGAACTGCTCGGCGGCTCGGCCGACCTGACCGGATCGAACCTCACGCGCTGGAAGGACGCGGTCGATGTAACCGCCGCGCCGGAAAAGGGCAATTACATCCACTTCGGCGTGCGCGAGTTCGGCATGAGCGCGGTGCTGAACGGCGTCGCGCTGCATCGAGGTTATCTGCCGTTCGGCGGGACCTTCCTCACCTTCTCCGACTACTCGCGCAACGCGCTGCGCATGGCCGCATTGATGAAGACGCGCACGGTGTTCGTCTTCACGCATGATTCGATCGGTCTCGGGGAGGACGGCCCGACGCATCAGCCGATCGAGCATGCCGCGAGCCTGCGCATGATTCCGGGCCTCGACGTGTGGCGTCCCTGCGATACGGTCGAGACGATGCAGGCGTGGATCAGCGCCGTCGAGCGCGACCGGCCTTCGTGTCTGTTGCTGTCGCGCCAGAACCTGCCGTTCGTGCCGCGCGACGAGGCGCAGATCGACGGCATCGAGCGCGGCGGCTACGTGCTCGCCGACTGGCCCTCGACATGCGAACGCGATGCGCGCCGCGTCGTGCTGATCGCGACGGGCTCGGAAGTGGCGCTCGCGCTCGCGGCTGTCGAGCCGCTGAAGCAAGAGGGCATTCTGGCGCGCGTCGTGTCGATGCCGTCGACCACCGTATTCGATCGTCAATGCAACGTGTGGCGCGAACGCGTGATGCCGGAAGGCGTGCCGCGCGTCGCGATCGAAGCGGGCGTCACGTCGCTCTGGCGGCAGTACGTGGGTTTGAAGGGCGGTGTGATCGGCATCGACCGCTTCGGCGAATCCGCGCCCGCGAGCGAACTGTTCGCGCACTTCGGCGTGACGACCGACGCGCTCGTCGAGGAAGCGCGCCGCGTGGCGGCCTGAATTTTCGCTACTTGCATGGAGACATCACGATGGCTTTCATCGCATTGAGGCAGTTGCTGGATCACGCGGCGGAGCACGGCTACGGCGTGCCCGCGTTCAACGTCAACAACATGGAGCAGGTGCACGCGATCATGCAGGCGGCCGAGGCGACGCGAAGTCCCGTGATCCTGCAGGCGTCGGCGGGCGCGCGCAAGTATGCGGGCGAGCCGTATCTGCGGCATCTGGTGCTTGCTGCCGTCGAGGCGCATCCGGATATTCCGGTGGTGCTGCATCAGGATCATGGCGCGAGTCCGTCCGTGTGCCAGCAGGCGATCCGCTCGGGCTTCACGTCCGTGATGATGGACGGCTCGCTCATGCCCGATCAGAAAACACCCGCCGATTACGACTACAACGTGGAGGTGAGCCGGCGCGTCGTGGAGGCGGCGCATTCGGTGGGCGTATCGGTGGAGGGCGAACTGGGCTGTCTCGGCTCGCTGGAGACGGGGCGCGCGGGCGAGGAGGATGGCGTCGGCGCGGAAGGGACGCTGAGCCACGATCGCCTGCTGACCGACCCCGACGAAGCGCGCGCGTTCGTCGAGGCGACCGGCATCGATGCGCTCGCGATCGCCATCGGCACGTCGCACGGCGCGTACAAGTTCAGCCGCCAGCCGACGGGCGATATTCTCGCGATCGACCGCATCGCGGAAATTCACGCGCGCGTGCCGGATACGCATCTCGTGATGCACGGGTCGTCGTCGGTGCCGCAGGAATGGCTCGCGATTATCCGCGAACATGGCGGCGACATTCCGGCGACTTTCGGCGTGCCGGTGGAGGAAATCCGGCGCGGCATCGCGAACGGCGTGAGGAAGGTGAACATCGACACGGATATACGTCTCGCGATGACGGGCGCGATGCGCCGCGCGATGGCGTCGGCGAAGTCGGAGTTCGATCCGCGGCACGCGCTGAAGGCCGCGACGGCGGCGGCGCGGGAGTTGTGTATCGAGCGGTTCGAGGCGTTCGGTTGCGCGGGGCATGCGGATAGAATCAGGCCGCTGGGGCTGGAGGCGATGGCGCGGAAGTATCACTGAGGGGAACGCCGCTCGTTGGCTCGGGGCGGGCGGCGCTGGGTCAGGCGGGTGTCGTTTCGGCAAGATACTCGGAGAGTTCGCTGTCGACAGTCAGGAATCTGAGCACTTCCGTCCGCGCCTGTGCAACCAACAGGCGATCGAACGGATCGCGATGCAGGTCAGGCATGGTACGCACCGCGAGAGCATGTTTGAGTTGAACAGGAAGCACGATGAACGGTTGCGCTTCAAGCTCGTCGATGGTTCGTGCGGCGCGCGGGTCCAGCTTGCCGCGCGCAGCCTTGATCGACAGCTCCCAGATGGTGGCCGTGCTGACGTAGACCTGCTCCGCCTCATCAATCGATTTTCGAATACGAGCGGGTAGTCGCCGATCTTTCGACACACGCCAGATATAGACATGAGAATCGAGCAGCACACGCATCATCGGCTCTCTTGGATGACGTTGATTTCTTCCGGAAAAATTGGACCGTTGACCATCTGTTCGATGATGTCATCGGGCAAGGGCTTGAAGGATTCATCCTCGAAGGCGCTCTCGTCTTCGGGGTCGAACACGATGATCGAACCAGTGGCGTCAGGATGGTCGTTATCGAAATTCCTGACCGACCGTACCTTGAGCAGTAACACCGGACGCTCGCCACCGATAGCCACATCCTTCCCGTCCGCTACGAGTTCCAACAGCTTCTGCAGATCTTTCTGCGCTTCTTCGACACTAAAGATATACACGATTACTCCGGATAACTAAAAAGAGCCTTCATGCTAACGGAGTCCGACTAACCCGCCAATATGCCGAACGGCCAAGCCAAAAAATTGGGAGCTATCTCATGCCCACCGAATCGCCAACCGCAGAACTCGGCGCGACAGCATCCGCATTCACGCTGCCCGCGACCGACGGCCAGACCTACATGCTCGATTCGCTGAAAGGCAAAAACGGTCTCGTCATCGTGTTCATATGCAATCACTGTCCCTACGTGAAAACCGCGATACCGAACCTGATTCGCGACGCGCGCGCGCTGAAGGACATCGGCATCAACATGGCGGGCATCAATTCGAACGACGCGAGCGTCTACACCGACGACGCCTTCGACCGCATGATTGCAGTCACGCAGGAATGGAATCTCCCGTTCCCCTATCTGCATGACGAGACGCAGGAAATCGCGCGCGCCTACGGGGCGGTATGCACGCCGGAATGCTTCGGCTTCGACCGGGACTTGCGATTGAAATATCGCGGCCGCATCGACGCCTCGCGCAAGGAAGCGATGCCCGATGCGCGCCGCGATCTGTTCGAAGCGATGCGCTCGATAGCGCAGCACGGCGAAGCGCCCGGGCAGCAATACCCGGCGCTCGGCTGCTCGATCAAATGGAAGGCCTAGCTTTTCTGCTTCGTGCTTCCTGGCGCATGCCACGCCATCAGATCGTCGTCTGGCCGATCGACCTCGCATCCCCAGTCGAGCGGCTGATCCTGATCGAAGCGCTTGCCCAGTTGCCACGCGATTTCTGCGCGCGCGAGCTGCACGCCGAGATAAAACGCATGGCCGCCGTCGTTCTCGACCTTGAGTTCCGGATACAGCGCGAACGGATCGACTGCGACGTGATGTCCATCGCGGTTATAGACATGAATGCCATCCGCCGAAACTTGCACGCGAAAATTCGGATCGCGCACCGCAGCGGCGAATACGCCGATTTCGTCGGCATCGTAGGGAAACGGCCGCTTCGCATGCAGCGCCGACAGATCGCCTGAAATGCCCTTGGGCAGCGTCTGCGTTTCGCGCGCGGCATGCATCACGCGGCGCGCGACGTCGGCTTCGCGAACGGCGCGCCGCGCGTGCAGACTCACCGACGTCGTCAGCACGGCGGCCACCCGCAACTCGGCTGCCATGCCGAACAGCACCGCGTTGATGCCGCTCGTGTCCGCCTCGGTCAGTTCGGTCACGTTGCCGACGCCCATCATGATGGGCACATCGGGATAGCGCTCGCGCAAGGACACATAGCGCGCGATGGACGCTGCGAGCCCGAACGGAATCGGATCGAGAATCGGATCGGCGAGAAAGGCGCGGCCCTGCTTCGTCAGTGCGTCGATCGCGCTGTCGAGCGAGGCGACGTCCGCGGGCTCGCGCGGCACCAATATCGGCGTCGAGGCGATTTTATCAGCAATCCATAACGTATCGATATTGAGGCTCATCACGTAATCCGCGCCCGCGCGCCCGCCGCGCACGAGTTCTTCGTCGCGCATCGAATCGACGCTCACGCGATAGCCTTGCTCCTTCAGCATCATCACGGCATCTTCGAGATGTGGAAACGCCGTCTCGGGCAGGCAACCGATGTCGATGACATCCGCGCCTTGTCTCTTATATTCGCGCGCGCGCGCCGCGATGCCATCGAGATCGAGTCGCGGCGCATCGACGATTTCCGCAAAGATCTCCGTCTCGTAGCGCGACAGATCGACATGCCGTGCCTCGCGCCCGAAGAACTGCGGCAGGTCCTTCACTTCCTCGGGACCGCGCTCGACCTTCACGCCGTAGTGCGCGGTGAGGGCATCGAGATCGCCGCGGCATCGGCCGGGCAGGATCATGCGGCTCGTGCCTTCGGTCAGAGGAACGGCGACGCGCCGGCGCACCATGTCGGCGGTCATCAGTCCCGCGACCTGCAGGCCGATCTCGCGAACTTCCCACGTAAAGGGCGATTTCTTCGCGACGGGCGCGATGCTTTCGAGCACTTGCTGAAGGCTCAATTGCGCGAGCCGGCCGGTCAGGAAGACGATGTGTTCCATGCGAGCTGCAGGTCCGACAGGCGTTGATCGAGCGCGGCTTCGAGATCCTCGAGCGAGCGGGCCACGGTGGTGTGCGCGAAGCGCGCGAGCCGCTCGACGTTCTCGAACTCGATCGCGCGCGGCCTCACTTCGACCCATTCCTTCGGGGCGTGCGTGATGACGGACGGCGCGGTATCGCAAGCGAACACGATGCCCGGCACGCATTGCTTGCCGGCTTGCGCATAGAGATTGGTGGGCAAAGTATCGGAGATGCCGAACGCGCATTTGGCGACGGTATTGCTCGTCGCGGGCGCGATCACGACCGTGTGATATTCGCCGCCATAGATCATGCCGACGGGCACGCTGCTCGCGCTGTTGTCGCGAAAGACCTTGAAGCGCTCGCGCAGCTTCGCGAGTGTCCAGCCATAGAGCGGCAGCACCTCCTCGCCGGCGGCGGAGAGAAACAGATCGACGCCGGGCAGACGCAGCGCGAGCGCGATCGATTCCTCGAGCATGTGACCGGAGCCGGTCACGCACCACGCGAAGCGCGCGTCGGGCTTGAACTCGTCGAGCCGGCGGGCAGGCGTGGGTTGCGTCATGCGTCGGATGCGGGGTTGTCGGATGCAGGCGTATCGTGCGACAGGCGAATATGCAGACGATGCATCTTCCGATACAGCGTGTTGCGGCTGATGCCGAGCACCTTCGCCACATTGCTCACGTTCCAGCGATGCTCGTCGAGCAGCTGCAGCACGGTCTCGCGTTCCTTGACCTGGATTGCGTTGAGCGACGAGGTGTCGGCGTCTTCGGCGAGATGTGCGAGCGGCGTGCTCGCGGCGGGACTCGGCGCGCGGGTCGCGGTGGTCGTCGTGCCCGCGCCGTTGACGATCTCCGGCGGCAGATGCGCGCAGCGGATTTCAGGCCCGTCGCAGAGCGCGATCGCCATTTGCAGCACATGACGCAACTGACGGATATTGCCCGGCCACGGATACGCGAGCAGCGCCTGCCGCGCTTCGGCGGAGAGCGCGGGCGGTTCGTCGGATTCGGTTTCGAGAATATGGCCGATGAGCGCGAGCGCATCGGCGCGTTCGCGCAGCGGCGGCAGGTTGATCTCGATGCCGTTCAGGCGGTAGTACAGGTCCTCGCGGAACATGCCCGTCTGCACGAGTTCGATGAGATTGCGGTGACTCGCGCTGATCAGCTGAAAGTCCACCTTGACGGTGGTTTCCGCGCCGAGCGGCGTCACCTCGTGTTCTTCGAGCACGCGCAGCAGACGCGCCTGCAGCGTGAGCGGCATATCGCCGATTTCATCGAGAAAGAGCGTGCCGCCGTTCGCCTGCACGATCTTGCCGCGCCGGCCTTCACGCTGCGCGCCCGTGAACGCCCCCGCGCGATAGCCGAACAATTCGCTTTCGATCAGATTCTCCGGCAGCGACGCGCAGTTCACCGCGACGAACGGACCCGTGCCGTTCGGGCTGATGCTGTGCAGCGCGTTGGCGAAGACTTCCTTGCCGGTGCCGGTTTGTCCGCGCAGGATGATCGGGATCTTGCGCTGGATCACGCGTGCCGCGAGCTGAATCTGCGAGGCCATGCGCGGGTCGCCGAATTCCAGATGCGCGAGTTTGTCGAGACGTCCGGTCGCGGCGGGCTCGCGCATGTCCTTCTTCGGCGCTTTGGCGCGCGCGCCCGGCGCGGACAGATCGCGCGAGACCGGATCGTTCATGAGGATGCGCGTCGTGCCGTTCGTGCCATCGCGCGGCGTCTGCGCCGTGAGGAAAAAGCGGCTGTTCGCCTTCGCGCTATAGACCGTCACCGGATGGAACGAGCCGCGGATGCTGCGCGCGATCATGTCTTCGAGCGTCGCGTTGAACGCCTCCTCGATGCGCTTGCCGCACAACTCGCCGGGCGAGCGCAGGTCGAGCTGAAAGAGCGCGCTGCGGCTCGCCGCGAGCACGACGCCTTCGTCGCTGACCGCGAGCTTGCCCGCGTGCAGAGTGCCGACGAACTCGGGCCGGCTATGAAAGTGAATCAGGTTCGCGTGCCGGTAGCGCGCATCGATCAGACGATTTTCGATCATCTGCCGCGACATCCCGACGAGCACGAGCGAATGCTGCTGCAGGAGCTTCGAGCGGCTCGTCACGTCGAGCACGCCGACGACCGTGCCGCGCTCATCGAAGATCGGCGCGGCCGAGCATGTGAGCGACGTATAGCGCGGATAGAAATGTTCGTGCTGGCATACGGCGATGCAGTCGCGCTCGATGAGGCACGTGCCCATGCCGTTGGTGCCTGCCTCGCGTTCGCTCCACAGCGCGCCGACGCGCAGACCGTCGGCGGCGACGGCTTCGCCGAACGGCACCGACGACACCTGATGCACGATGACCCCGTCCGCATCGACGAGCACGACGGCGAGTTCCGGATCGGCGAGCTGCTGATACAGCGTCGTCATTTCGAGCTTCGAGCACGCGATGAGATCGCTCGCGGCTTCGCGGCGGTCGTTCAGTTCGTGCTGCGTGAGCACGGGCGGCATGACGAAGCGGCCGGGATCGAGCCTGAATTCCGTGAGGCACCGCAGCCACGATTGCGCGACCGAATCGCTGGCGCGGCGTGCGGCCAGCGGATTATTGACGATGTTCAGCACTTCCCGGACATGCGTGTCTACGTCAGCAAGCGACGACATGGGGGCAAGTCTCCGTTGCGCCGCATTCCGGTGCGCGGGGATCGCGCGGCCGTCCGGCGCCGTATCTGTTGTGTTTTACGCTGGCGCTGCGGCTGTGCTGCCTGGTGCGGATGTCTCGCTGTTCCGCTCGCAGGCGCGCCTCGTGGCCGGGTAGTCGGGGTGTTTCAGGTGCTGTCTGCGACCCGATCCGGCCCGGTTCTCAAAAACTTTACATCCTATGACGCATCGATTCAATAAGGAGTCGCATAGAGATGCACAAACGCGCCCGTTTTTTGCTTGCTGCTTACAGATGGATTCGGCGATGGGCGCCGGGTTTTCTCTCACGGGCCGCTGTGCGCGGCGACAGGCATATGGGCCGATTCGAACCGATTCGCGAAGCTGTTCATGTTGCGGCGCAACCTGGCGGTTCCGCCGGTGCGATGGATGTCGTGTATATCGAGGGACTCACCGGGCAGACGGTTATCGGTATTGACAAGAGCGAGTTGCATGATCCGCAGACGGTGCGGATGAGCCTTGCCATCGGTGTGCCGTTTCTGCGCGCGTGCGCGACGGACAGGATCGAGGATACGGTGAATTATGCGGCAGTGCGGGAAGCGATTCATGGGCTCCTCGCGTCGCATGGGTTGCAGTTGCTTGAGGCGCTCGCGGAACGGATTGCGCAGATGCTTATCGCGGATTTCGGGGCGCACTGGGTCAGGGTGACGCTGGCCAAGCCAGCCAAGTTCGATGATGTCGATGCGGTGGGGGTTGTGATCGAACGGCGGCGGTTGGTGGATTCCGATGCCCGGAAGGGGGCGCAGGTTAGTCTTGCCTGGATCGGCAGGGGGTATGTGCCGGAGTGATTGGTTTTGGTTTTTCGCCGGATCCCGGTTTCGTGTTGGTTTATTGGCGTTGCCCCTGTGCGGGGCGGCAGTCACTTTCTTTGCTGCTGCAAAGAAAGTAACCAAAGAAAGCAGCCCGACACGCCCACGGTCACACGCAATTTGGGTGTTCTTCTCCTCCTTCGTGGCGTCTGTAGCGAGTGCCCTCGTAGGCCTAACCGGGCGTGGACCGCGCACGGTCTGACAAGCTAGTACCCAAAGGACGCCGGTTCAGCACGAAATAGCTTCGGCACAGCGCTACGCGCTGCCGTTGGGTATGCAAGGGAAACCAACGAGCAAAGAGAAACGCAGAGGCCCACGCAGTCCCGATTGACCCATCGGCCGCGTAGCGGGCCGGAGCCAATTCGTGCTGAACCAGCTACGCACGCGGCGCGATGTGACAGACCGTGCGCGGTCCAAGCCCGATGGGGCCTACGAGGGCACTCGCTACAGACGCCACGAGCGAGGAGAAGAATGCCCAAATTGCGTGTGACCGCGGGCGGCTCAAGCTGCTCTCTTTGGTTACTTTCTTTGCAGCAGCAAAGAAAGTGACTGCCGCCCCGCACAGGGGCAACGCCAATAAACCGACACGAATACGGGATCCAGCGACAACAACCCCAAGCCGACCCTTTCACTTCCCCTTGATCCCGCAGGCCTTGAACGCATCCTTCTGCAAATCCCGATACCGCTTGGTCTGCGCCTTCGCGCGATCGACCCGAAACTCCGCTCCCCCCTCCCCACCCAACGTCGCATACTTCGAAAACGTCGATTGCTCGACGTAATCATCATAAGTAAGCACCTTCGCGATCTTGTCGATCGCACACGAGCATTTATAGACGTTGGCGAAATCGTGCCCATTGTCGTCCATGCATCCGAGCACGTATTCCACGCGTCCTTCGGTCGGATAATCGTGAGTCCTGGCGGGCGCGGCGGCGCCCCCGCCACCCGTCGCGGCGATCGAAAGCGGCGAAATCAGCGAGAGGCAGGTGAGCACCGTCAACGCGCAGCAACGTGGGGTCATGCGATAAGCCTCATGGTCATGAAATGAAAAACGGCCGGCACACCAGCACGTACGCACCGGCCACACGGTTTCAGCTCGGTGAGAACGGATGCGACATCGAGCCCTTCTTCGATACTACCTCCTGCGCCGACGGCTCGCCCGCCACCGCGCGCGCAATCGATTCCTTCGTCGCCTGATAGTTGTAATCGTGAATCTTCTGGTCGTCATCCGCCTCCCAGTGGATGAACACGCCGACGCAAATGAACAGATCGTCGGCTTCATCGGCGGGAATGACGCCGCTTTCCACGCTGTCGGCGACCGCCATCGCGACCGCGCGCTGCGCCGGGCCGAACATCTGCACGGCCTGCTTGGCGCCCTTGATCGTCACCTTGTTGAAGAGAATCGTGTTCGGCTTGGTCATCAGATTCGGTGCGACCACGGCGAGTAGCGACGTGAAGCCATCCTTGTTGTTCGTGAGCGCGTGGCAGAACGCCGTCTCGGCAGCGGAACCTCGCGGTCCGATGATCAAGTCGATGTGTGCGACCTCGTTGCCATCGCCGACGAGCGACTCTCCTACCAGGACGCGGTTGATCTTGGCCATGCTGTTCCTCCAGTGATGTGTGGTTCTCGGGACTAGCGACTTGCTCTCGACTCGCGACGGTAAGACTCAAAGCCGCGCAAGGCTCGCGTTCGACCGGACTTTCCGATGCGACCGCTCAACCGCGAACTTCCTAACATGTTCCGTGCCAATTTTTTGTTCGCGCGGGCAGACTTCATGCATTCATCGATGAAGTCATCAGCGCAACGAAGAGCGTCGCCACCGCGAGGTCCGCGCTCGTGCCCGGATTGATGCCGCGCGCCTTCAATCCGGCATCCCACGCATCGAGCGCGGCAGATGCCGCAGGACGTCCCGCCGCGCGCCAGTTCGCGCGATGCATCGCCGCATCGCGCGTGACACTTTGCGCCACCGCCGCGCCTTGCTTGCGCACTATGTGCGAGTCCGGCCACGTGGCGAGAAAGCTCAGGAACGCCTCGAGCATCGCGCGATGCTCCGTCGCCGGCCCGATCGCGCCGGCCGCGTCGAGACCCGCGTCGAAGATATCGGCGAAACCGTTCTCGTATTGACGCGCGATGCTGTCGCGATCCGCCGCGAGGGCCATCGCCGCGCGCAAGCTGACGGTCGGCGGCGCGTGCACCGGTTGCTCGGGCGCGTCGCCCAGGCCGCCCGGATTGGCGAGCGCGATCGCGCGATAGGCGAGCCGCGCATCGTCGATATCAAGCTCGGCGAGCACGCGTTGCGTCGCCGCATGCCAGCGCCGTGCATCGACCGGTTCGCTCGCATCGAAGCTTTCGAGCGCGGCGCACAAGGGCGCGGCGAGCAGCACGATGCCGAGATTCGTGTTGCAGCCGACCGCATCGAACGTGCGGCGCACGGCGTCGAGAATGCGCGCGCCCACGCGTGCGCCCGGCGTGAAGAGGCCCGCCGCCGCCGTGCCCGCGCTCGCGATGAATTGCGCCGACGTCATGCCGTGCCCCGCGCTTGCGATGCTCACGTTGCCCGGCTTCATGGTTTCGACATCGAGCCGGCACGCGCGCAGGAATGCCGTGCGCGCGCGTTCGGCACGAGGCGCGTCAAACGCGTTCATCGCCGCTGGCGAGCGCGAGCGCGCCCTTCGATGCGATGCACTTGCGATCGAGCAGATCGTCGACGAGCAGCGCCGCGATATCGAGCGGCGTCACGGATTGCAGCCCGCGCCACGCCGCAACGCCGTTCACTTCGAGCACGACGGGCCGCCCGCCTTCCGCCGCGATCAGATCGACGCCCGCGTAGTCGAGCCCGAGCGCCGCCGTCGCGCGCACGGCGATGTCAGCGAGCGCGGGCGACGGTTGCGCCGGCTCGCAGCGTGCGCCGCGCGCGAAGTTGTGAATCCAGTCGTCGCCGCCGACGCGCTTCATCGCCGCCACCGCCTGGCCGCCGATCACGAGCACGCGCCAGTCGAAGCCGGGTTCGCCCGCATCGACGAAACGCTGCAGATACGCGACCTGACTGAAGGCTTCGAGCGGCGGCAGGCTCACGCCGGGCTTCATCAGGCCCTTGCCCTGCGAGCCGAAAAGCGGCTTCATGACGACTTGCCGGCCCGCCGCCGCCTCGCGCATCAGCACGCGCCGCGCATGCGCAGGCGATTCGCCCGCCCATGTGGCGGGCGTCGGCACGCCGTAGCGGTTGAGCAGAAAGCTCGTCATCGACTTGTCGACGCTGCGCTCGATCGCGCGCGCATCGTTATAGACGGGCACGCCGGATTCGCGCAGCGCGTGCAATATGCCGAGCCGCAACGTGACCTGCTCGAACGTGCCGCCCGCGATGCCGCGCACGAACACCGCGTCGGGCAGCGTGTGGCCGAAGCCGGGAATCGCGAGGCCGTGTGGCTTCCATGTCGTGTCGATGCGGCATGCGGCGAGATCGACGCAACGCGCTTCCACGTCGCGCGCGCGGAACGCTTTTTTAAGTCGGCCGGTGTGCCAGCCGGTTTCATCGGTCATGATCGCGACGCGAAAGCTCATGACGCGTCTCCGAGCCATTGCGCATCGAGCAGCGGCTTGTCGACCCTGCCGCCGTGATACGTCGCGCCGCTTTCGAGGCTCGACACCCACACCTCGGCGGGCGCGAAGAGCGCGGGGTCGATCTGATAGAAGTCGTAGTTGAACGACGTGAAGATATCGGCGAACGGACGCCCGTAATCGCGCGCGTTCGACGAAGGCAGTTCGGCCGCGAGGCGTTTCGCGACCGCGTCGCTTTTGACCGTCAGATGCACGCGGCCGCCGTAGAGGATCGCGTCGTTGGTGCGGCCCATCGCCTGTATGCCGTCGGGCGCGGGGGGCGGCAAAGGCGCGCTGCCGCTGCCTTCGACGATCTCGCCCAGGTCGACGCCCAGCACGTGCGTCTTGTGCAGCGCAACTTCCACGACGCGCGCCACGACCTGCACCGTTCCCGCGACAGAGTGCGTCGGCGTCACGGCGATCACGAGGTTCTGCGCTTCGAGGCCGCAGTCCTTGAGCACCTTGTCGATGACGACTTGCGGCGGCAGCCGATCCACTTCCATCACGAGCGCGCCGCGCTCATGCCGGTCGCGATAGCCGAGTTCGTCGAATAGCGGCTCCTTGCACGCGAGCGCGCGCGCCGGGCCCGAGCCGAGCGAAAAGAACTTCTTGCCGCCCGTCTGTTCCTTGGTCGCCGAAAGGCTCCAGCCCGCGTACTGGCTCGCGAGGCAGGCGAGCACCGGATTGCTCGTATGCACTTCGATGAAGCCCGGCCAGAGCGGCGCGTCATCGAACGCGACGCGCCGCGCGACGCGTCCGAGCCCGCCCATGCAGATGCGCGCGATCAGGATGCCCGCGTCGGCGCTGCCCTTTGCGTTCACGCCCGCATCGACGATCACGGTGCCGCCGTCCGTGCGCGTGACGTCGACGTGAAGGCGCGCGGCATCGTCGATGAGACGCGCGACGAGCCGCTCGCTCGATGCGTTGACGCTCAGCGCGGCGTCCGCCTGAAAAGTTGAAGTCATGGTCGCGATAGGGTTTCGATGCGTTGCAGAAGGCGCGCGTGCTCGCGGTCCAGCGCGCAGCGCAAATCGTCGAACGCCGGCGCGGACACGGTCATCGTGCAAACGGGCTGACCCGCTTCGATACGCGCGCCGACGAGCGGAATGTCGTGACACGCGGGGTCGGCGAAGCATGCATCGCTGAACGCGCGAGACGCGGTGAAGCCTTCATATGCGAATACCACGCGCTGTCCGGCGTGGAGCGGCGGCGTGCGCGCGAGCATGTCGGGCGTGTGCGGCAGTTCGCCATGCAGACACGCATCCAGATGCGCGCCGACCAGCCCGCGCGGCCACGCGTCGGGCCATGCGGCTTCGTAGAGCGCCATCGTCGAGGACGGGCGCGTGTTGATTTCGAGCACGCTGAAGGTGTCGCCATCGAGCAGGAAGTCGATGCTGTTCAAGCCCGTCAGATCCGTCTGCCAGACGATCCTGTCGATCGCGTCGACGATGCGCGCCGCGACGTGCGGCGGCAACCGCACCGGCCCGAGCGAGCCCGCGTGCACGAAAGGCAGGCGTCCCGCCTCGACCGTCAATTGCTCCGCGAAGCCGATCACCGCCGCCTCGCGATGCGCGGCGAGGAACAAGGCGGACATCGAGCGGCCTTGCGCGAGCCGCTGAAAGTACGCGCAGGCGGGCGCGCGTTCGACATTCGCAGCCCATTCGATATGCGTGCCGCCGCAGCCATCCGAGCGCTTCATGAGCCAGTTATCGCGCGACTCGGGCATCGCGTATCGCACTTCCGGATGCGCGATGTGCGCCTCGTCGAGCAGCGCGAAGAAACGCCGCGGATCGCGCACCGCCGCCGCCTGAGCGCCGTTGCCGATGAAGCGCGGCACGCCCGGCGCGCGCGACAGTTCGCCCGCGAGCGATTCGAGCCCGCTCGTCACGATGAGGCCGAGCATGCGCGGCAGGCGCGCGGCATGTTCGAGCGCATCGAAAAGACGCGTCCGATCGATCGACAGCCCATTGCCACCGATATCGAACCACATGCCCGCGTGTTCGCGCGTGTCGCGGTCGCCGAAGATATCGAGCGCGACGACGTTCAGCCCCGCGCGCGCGGCCGATTGCGCGACGAGCCGCGCGGACAGGCCGGCCACCGCGATGCGCGGCGCGCGCGAGACGTCGGCTGACATCATGAACTCTGTCCCGCGACGATCGCGCGGGCTTCGTCGAACGCTTCGGGGAAGCCGAGATAGACTGGCTTGCCGCCGGTGCGCATGCGCAGAAAGAGCCGATGCTCGGCCTGGTACTTCACATTGCCGATCGCCAGCGCGCCAATGCCGACCGCGTCGGCGCGCGCCGCGCCCGCGAGCGGCTTGCCGTCGTCCATCACGTTGACGCCCGCGATGCCTTCGGGCGGCACGGCGTTGACATCGGCGGCGATCAGGAGGTTCTTTGCATGCGCGAGATCGGCGGAGGTCATCACCTGCACGCCGGCGACCGCCGTCGCGAACACCACTTCGGCGCGCGCGAGTTCGCGATGCAGCTGATCGGGCGAGCCGGTCGCGACACCCGAAGTCGCGATATCGAAACGGCGATTGATCTCGTCGCTCACCTGCGTCGCGCGCGAATGGCTCGAATGGCTGGCGACGGCCACGTCCGCGCCGAGCGATGCGGCCATCGCCGCCGCCACGCGTCCGACCGCGCCCGTGCCGCCGAGTATCAGCACGCGCTTGCCGCCGAGATCGACGGAATGCGCGGTTTTCAGATGCTTTTCCGCGAGTGCGACGAGCGCGGCGGCGGTCGTGTACGCGCCGCTCGGATCGGTGAAGACGGAGACTTCGAAGGGCGGGACCATCGCGTTGCGGGCGCGTTCGAGCATGTCGGCGGCGAGCATCACATCGCGTCCGCCGATGAAGATGCCCGTGCGCGACACGCCCTTCGGACCGCGCGAGAAGATTGCGTCCTGCGTGAGTTGCACGACGCTGTCCTCGTCGACGTTGCAGTAGGGCACGAGGATCTGATAGCCGGCGTCGGCGGCCATGTTCACATCGAACGGGCTCATCTGCGGCGTGCTGGTGAACATGTGCAGAACGTAGGGTCTTTCGGTGGCTTCGGGCATGGCGATGGACTCGTTGTGCGTTGATGTCGCGTTGATGTCGCTTTGAACTCGTTAGCTGCTGTCGATGCGTCGTGCGTGTTCAGGCCGCGTTCGCGCCGTGATGCCGTCGGTCCGCCGCGCGCCAGGTCGCGCCGCGATTGCGGCCCGCGGCGACCGTGAACGTGAGCGATGCGCCCGGCGAAACGCGCTGCGCGGCGGCGAGGGCGCGCTCGGCGTCCTGCGCGCTCGCGACGAACGCGAAGCCGACCGGACCCCACGAAGTCTGTCCGATGCCCGCTTTCTGCTCGGCGGCGACGGCTTCGAGCGCGCGCGCGACGGCGGGACTCGCGAACACGCCGCCTTGCACGGGCGCGAAGTATTCGCCGATGGTGTGCTGAAGGTCGCAGATGGCGTCGGCGAAGATGTCGAAGTCGGCCTCCGCGACGGCGGGCAGGATCCGCATGAGCACGAGATGGCTCAGATGCGCGGCGAGCATGGCGGGGAAGGGCGCGAGCGAGGCGAGGCCGCGCTTTTCTGCGTCGCCGTGCAGGCCTTCGCGCGAGGTGTCGTCGATGAGCAGCACGCGCCAGGCTTCGGGAAACGGCTGGCGCGCGATGAGCGGCGGCAGCGTCGTCCTCGACGGGTTGCGTGCATCGCGCCCGCCGTCGACGATCAGTCCGCCGTGATCGAAGGCATGTATGCCGATGCCGGAGCGCGCGCCGCGTGCGAGGGTTCTTGCGATATCCGCGGTGCTCGCTGTATGACCGCGCGCGCGGGCGAACGCGGTGCCGAGGGCGAGGGCCAGTTGGGTGCCGGAGCCCAGGCCCGTGTGCGCGCGCGGGGTTTCGTGTACTTCGATGTCGATTGCCGGGCCCTTGCCTAGCGCGGCTTCCAGTTGCTTCAGGTGCTGTTCTATGCGGTCGCGTTGGGTATCGCTGGCGGCGCCTTCGATGAGCGCCTCGCGGCGCGATGCGGGAGCCTGCCGGGCGGTGATGCGCGTGCCGTGCGCGTCGATGGCGAGGCCTACGCTGCCGAAGGCGCGGCCCAGCGAGCCGTTTGGATCGATGAAGCCGAGATGCAGGCGCGCAGGGGATTCGACTGTGATCGCCGGGGGCGGGGATAAGCGTCCGGGGGTGGGCGGCATCGAAGTGGGCTTCCTGTTTTGTGGCGGATTTTTTGGGGCCTTGGGGTTAGGCAAATCCTGTACCAGGAGGCTTGTGCTTTTGCTTTTGCTTTTGCTTGCGTTTGTGCTTGGGGTTTTCGCTGGATCCCGGTTTCGTGTCGGTCTATAAGCGTTGCCCCTGTGCGGGGCGGCAGTCACTTTCTTTGCTGCTGCAAAGAAAGTAACCAAAGAAAGCAGCTCGAAACGCCCGCGGTCACACGCAATTTGAGTGTTCTTCTCGTTGTTCGTGGCCTCTGTAGCGAGTGCCCTCGTAGGCCTAACCGGGCTTGGACCGCGCACGGTCTGACAAGCTAGTACCCAAAGAACGCCGGTTCAGCACGAAATAGCTTCGGCACAGCGCTACGCGCTGCCGTCGGGTATGCAAGGGAAACCGACGAGAAAAGAGAAACGCAGAAGCACACGTAGACCCGATTGACCCATCGGCCGCGCAGCGGGCCGGAGCCATTTCGTGCTGAACCAGCCACGCGAGCGGTGCGATGTGTCAGACCGTGCGCGGTCCAAGCCCGGTCTGGCCTACGAGGGCACTCGCTACTGCTGTGCCCTAGATGTTCGCCTGTGCCGGGGCCGGCGTGAAGTACTTTGGATGGGGAAAGCTGCTTTCTTTGGTTACTTTCTTTGCAGCAGCAAAGAAAGTGACTGCCGCCCCGCACAGGGGCAGTCCCAATAGACCGACGCGAATACGGGATCCGGCGACAACACCATCAACGAACACCCGCAACCAAAACCCCTAGTCATACTTGATATACCGAAACCGCTGATCATCGGAAGGCGTGCCCTCGAGCGGCCCATCCTCCTTCCCGGGTTGCCACTGAATAACATCTTCGATCTTCGAAGCCAAGGCAAAGTCCTTATCCGTAATCCCCTTAGCCGAATGCGTCTTGAGTTTGACGACAACAAACGCATAGGAAACGGTGAGATCAGGATGATGCCAGGCCGCTTCGGCCAGATGCCCCACAGTATTGACGACCATGAGCGTGCCCTTCCAGCTTTCGGTTTTGAACTTGCGCCTGAGCCACCCATCCTCCAGATACCAATGCTCGAGCGCGCCCGTCAGCCTTTGCTGGATTTCCTCGTCGGAATAGACCTTTTCGGCTTGAGCCATGGCGAAGCCTCCAAATAGAAAAGAACAAAGCCAAGTATGCGCCAAAGAAAACATGCTGCATCGCGTCATGTCACGCGATCCGTTCCGGTGTTCCATCCCGCTCACTCTTTCGCGTATTTGACACAGTATGTGTCGCCACCCGACAGGAACCTGCCCGCATACGACACCATGCCCCGCCAAATTCCCGATTTGAAGCTGGCGAATGAAACCGGCATGGAATATGCAATTGGCCTCTCTACGCAAAAGTCCGGCTATGTACTGGACGAAGCGCAACTCGTTACCTGCATTTGAAGGCGCGCACGATGCAACCCGGTAGCGTGGTCATCCCTGGGTCGGAGGCATCACCATTCTGGAGGAGACATGAACTTACGCACCCTGGTTCTTGGACTGGCGGTGGCAGCGACGGCAAGCCTGAATTCTTTTGTCGCTCAGGCCGACTCGCAGCTCGACAGCCTGATCAAGAATCCCTCGAACTGGGCGGCGCAAGCGGGCGATTACTCGAATCACCGCTATAGCACGCTCAAGCAAATCAATGAAAACAACGTCGGCAAGCTACAGGTTGCCTGGACCATGTCGACAGGTGTGCTGCGCGGCCATGAAGGCTCGCCGCTCGTCATCGGCGACACGATGTATATCCACTCGCCGTTTCCCAACAAGGTCATCGCCATCAACCTGAAGGATCAGACCTTCATCTGGCAATACCAGCCGAAGCAGGACAATCAGGTCATCTCGGTAATGTGCTGCGATACGGTCAACCGTGGTCTCGCGTATGGCGACGGCAAGATCTTCCTCCAGCAAGCCGATACGAAGCTCGTCGCGCTCGACGCCAAAACCGGCGACGTCGTCTGGACCGCGCAGAACGGCGATCCGAAGAAGGGCGAAACCAACACCAACGCGCCGCACGTTTTCGGCGACAAGGTGCTGACCGGCATCTCCGGCGGTGAGTTCGGCGTGCGCGGACGGATCATCGCGTACAACATCAAGGACGGCAAGGAAGTCTGGAAGGCCTACAGCACCGGTCCCGACAACGAAATGCTGATGGACCCGCAAAGCACGATGACCTGGACCGACGGCAAGATGGCGCCTGTCGGTGCGGACTCGTCGCTCAAGAGCTGGCAGGGCGATCAGTGGAAGTACGGCGGCGGCACCACGTGGGGATGGTACGCATGGGATCCGAAGCTCAACCTTGTGTACTACGGCTCGGGCAATCCGGGCACGTGGAACCCGACGCAACGTCCGGGTGACAACAAGTGGTCGATGACGATCTTCGCGCGTGATCTCAACACGGGCAAGGCGAAGTGGGTCTATCAGATGACGCCTCACGACGAGTGGGACTATGACGGCGTCAACGAGATGATCCTCTCGGACCTGAACATCGGCGGCAAGAAGGTGCCCGCGATCGTTCACTTCGACCGCAACGGCTTCGGCTACACGCTGAATCGTGAATCGGGCGAACTGCTCGTGGCGCAGAAGTACGACCCGGCGGTGAACTGGGCCGATAGCGTCGATCTGAAGAGCGGCCTGCCGATTCGCAATGCGAGCTACTCGACGCAGAAGGCCGGTCCCGATCACAACGTCAAGAACATCTGCCCCGCGGCGCTCGGCTCGAAGGACCAGCAGCCGGCCGCCTTCGATCCGGGTTCGAGCCTGTTCCTCGTGCCGACGAATCATGTCTGCATGGACTACGAGCCGTTCCAGGTCGATTACGTGTCGGGTCAGCCGTTCGTCGGCGCGACGCTTTCGATGTATCCGGGCCCGAACGAAAAGGGGGCGATGGGTAACTTCATCGCGTGGGATGCCGCGAAGGGCAAGATCGTGTGGTCCAAGCCGGAGAAGTTCTCGGTATGGTCCGGCGCGCTCGCAACGGCCGGCGGCGTGGTGTTCTACGGCACGCTCGAAGGCTACATCAAGGCAGTACGCATCAAGGACGGCAAGGAGCTGTGGAAGTTCAAGACGCCGTCCGGGATCATCGGCAACGTGTTCACGTATCAGTATCAGGGCAAGCAGTTTGTCGGCGTGTACTCGGGCATCGGCGGCTGGGCCGGCATCGGCATGGCGGCGGGCCTCGAGAAGTCGACAGAAGGTCTCGGCGCGGTGGGCGGCTACAAGGAGCTCGCGAAGTACACGGCGCTGGGCGGCACGCTCTTCGTGTTTGCGATTCCCGGCGGCTGATGTTCTTTGTTTGATGAGTGCTGGTTGATAGAAGGATTGCGCGGCGGCTGCAACGGCCGCCGCGCGGAAACACCCCATATACAAGACATGTTCAAGGAGTCAGACGTATGAAAGGCGGATCACTCTTGCTGCTGTCGATGACGCTGGTTGCGTCGTCCGCTTCGTTCGCCCAGACGCCTCCGGGCCCGGGACAGATGAAGCCGGTCGCGTATAAGGTCGTCGACGGCAACAAGGTAGACAGCGACACGCTGCAAGGCTGGAAAACATGGCGTGCACTTGCGTGCGAACGCTGTCACGGGGCGAAGCAGGAAGGGATGGTCGGCCCGTCGCTGATCGATGCTTTCAAGACGCTGGACAAGAACGAATTCCATCGCACGGTATTCGGCGGTCGCGTGGACAAGGGCATGCCCGATTTCAGCGCGAGCCAGATGATGCAGAAGAACTGGGAGAACCTCTACGCGTATCTCAAGGGGCGCTCCGATGGCAAGATCAACCCGGGCGACCTGCAGGCAATCGATGCAAAATAAGGATGTCGCGCGCATGATGTGCCGACGTCCGATGATTGCTCTCATACCCGGAGGTGTCGATGTCTGATCGTAATGCGAGCCGCGCCGCTTCGTTCCGATTCATGGCCGTGCTATGCGCGGCATTCGCGACGTTCTCGGCGCAACAGGCTTTCGCGCAAGGGGCGGGCGGCCCGCCGCCCAATCTGCCCAACAACGATGGCGCGGACGGCGTGCTGCGCGTGTGCGCCGATCCGAACAACATGCCGCTCTCGAACCAGAAGGGCGAAGGTTACGAGAACAAGATCGCGAGCCAGATGGCGAGCGATTTCGGCTACAAGCTCGAATACACGTTCTGGCCGCAGCGCATGGGTTTCGTGCGCAATACGCTGCGCGACAAGGTGCCGCAAAGCGAGCGCTTCAAGTGCGATCTGATCATCGGCGTGCCGAAAGGTTATGAGCTGACCGCGACGACGCGTCCGTACCTGCATTCCACCTATGCGATGGTGTTTCCGAACAAGCCCGAATACGCGAGCATCAAAACGCCTTCGGATCTGATGAATCTGCCGCCCGAGCAACTGAAGAAAATGAAGCTCGGCATCTTCGTAAAGAGTCCGGCGACGGACTGGCTGCTCAGTCATGACCTGATTCAGCAGGCTGTGTCCTATCAAGGGCAGAGCGGCGATCCCGAGGCTTTCCCTGGCGAGATCATCGAACGCGATATGGCGAAGGGCGATGTCGATGCGGCTTTCCTATGGGGGCCGATCGCGGGTTATTTCGCCAATCGCTCAGACAACAAGGTGCGCCTCGTGGCGTTCCCGGCGGGTCAGCCGATCCGTTTCGACTACGAGATTTCGATGGGCGTGCGTTACGGCGAAAAGGCGTGGCGTGACAAGGTCGATAACTGGATTGCGTCGAATCAGCCGAAGATCGATCAGATTCTTTCGAGCTATCAGGTTCCTTTGCTGCCGTTGCAGCCGGTTGCCGCGCAATGAGGGGCGCTCTTTGCGGGTGCGCCCTTGCGTGCGCTGCGTTGATGGCGTCGGTGGGTGTCAGGGCTGCGGATGCGCCGGCTTCTTCGGCGTCCGCGCCGGGGGCACAGATTGCACCGGCTGAGCGATTGCTTTTCATGCAGGCGCATATGAATGGCGTCGAACCGCAGACGGAACTCGATTATGCGGTGGATTATTCAGGGCCGCCCTCGAAGATCAATGATACGTTGCGTGTTCTTGTGGTGAGCCCGGGGAATAGCAAGAACGACGCGCGCGTGACGGATCGCACGGGAAGCGTCAATGTGCCGGGCGGGCTGCCGTGCAATCCGGCGATCATCTATTTTCTCGAGCACGACATCACGGAGATGGAGCAGCTGACGGGCGGTCAGCGGCGCTATTTTCAGCAGCGGGTGAGGATGGCGCTGGCGGCAGGGCCTGAGATTACTTCGGTATCGAGCGAGTCGCTTGGGCTTGGCAAGCATGCCAAGGCTCAGCAGATCGTTATTCAGCCGTATTTGAACGATCCTAATTCGGAGCGGTTCGCGAAGTATACGGGTAAGCGTTATACGTTCGTCATGGCGGATGATGTGCCTGGGCGGCTGCTCATGATTCGCACCGAAGTGCCAGGGGATGGGAATGATTTTGCTCATCCTTTGCAGAAGGAAACGATTGCTTATCAAGGGGTTCTGAAGAATATGAATTCTCCTGGGGGGGCGCCGGTTAAGCCGGCGAATGCGCCTAGGGCTAGTCGGTGAAGTTGGGGTTTTTGGGGTTTGGTTTTCGCCGGATCCCGTTTTCGCGTCGGTTTATTAGCGTTGCCCCTGTGCGGGGCGGCAGTCACTTTCTTTGCTGCTGCAAAGAAAGTAACCAAAGAAAGCAGCTCGAGACGCCCGCGGTCATACGCAATTTGAGTGTTCTTCTCGTTGTTCGTGGCGTCTGTAGCGAGTGCCCTCGTAGGCCTATCCGGGCTTGGACCGCGCACGGTCTGACAAGCTAGTACCCAAGGGACGCTGGTTCAGCACGAAAGAGTTCCGGCACAGCGCTACGCGCTGCCGTTGGGTATGCAAGGGAAAACCGACGAGAAAAGAGAAACGCAGAAGCACACGCAGACGCGCTTGACCCATCGGCCGCGTAGCGGGCCGGAGCTTTTTCGTGCTGAACCAGCCACGCGTGCGGTGCGATGTGTCAGACCGTGCGCGGTCCAAGCCCGATTAGGCCTACGAGGGCACTCGCTACTGCTGTGCCAAGACCGATCGCCTGTGCCGGGGCCGGCATGAAGTACTTTGGATGGGGAAAGCTGCTTTCTTTGGTTACTTTCTTTGCAGCAGCAAAGAAAGTGACCCCCGCCCCGGGGAGGGGCAGTGCCAATAGACCGACAAGAATTCAGGATTCCGTAGAAGCCCACGCAAACAACCCCATCCCCGACCCAACCCCCCCCCCGTGAACTTCATCCGTTCCCTAACCCTCCGCCAGCTACAAATCTTCGTAATAGCAACCCGCTGCCCAAGCTTCGCCCGCGCCGCGGAAGAACTCCACCTGACCCAACCCGCAGTATCGATGCAAATCCGCCAGCTGGAAGAAGCAATCGGCCTCCCGCTATTCGAACGCGTAGCACGCCGTCTCTCGCTGACGGAAGCCGGCGAAAGGCTCTCACACCACGCAAGCCGCATCCTCGGCGAGATAAAGGACGCCGAAGACGCGATGATGTCGCTCACGCAAGCCGACAGCGGTTCGGTCGCGGTCAGCATCGTCAGCTCGGCGACCTACTTCGCCCCCAAGCTCCTCGCGCTCTACCGCGAGCAGTATCCAAAAGTCGATATCCATTTCTCCGTCGGCAACCGCGAAACGCTGCTGCGTTTGCTGCAGGACAATGCCACCGATCTCGCCATCATGGGCCGCCCGCCGCCCGAACTCGGCACCACTGCCGAACCGCTCGCCTATCATCCGCATGTGATCGTCGCGCCGCTAGCGCATCCCTTGCGTCAGGCGAAGGCGTTCGATCTGCAGGAACTTGCGAACGATACGTTCCTCCTGCGCGAGCCGGGATCGGGCACGCGCGCCGTCGCGGAACACGTCTTCCGGCAGAACCTCTTCGTGCCCGCGCGCAGCGTCACGCTCGGCAGCAACGAAACCATCAAGCAGGCGGTGATGGCCGGCATGGGCGTGAGCCTCATTTCCCTGCACACGCTTTCGCTCGAACTGCGCACAGGCGAGATCGCCGTGCTCGACGTGAACGGAACACCGGTCGAGCGAACCTGGCAACTCGTGCATTCACGCTCGAAACAGCTCTCGCCGACCTGTCTCGCATTTCGCCGCTTCCTGCTGGAGAATGCCGAGCCGTTTCTCGAACGCGAATATGCGCAGTTCGGATTGCGCAGACCAAAGCGGCTCGCCGACGCCGGCAACGTCCGATGAGCTTTCGCATCATTGCACTCTTCTTACTGTTTGCGTGCGCCACGATCGCGCATGGCGAGACTGCGCTGCCGATCACCCAGATCGCGCCGGGAAACTACGCGCATCGCGGCCACGACGACGTCGCCACGCCCGAGAACGGCGGCGATATCGCGAACGTGGGCTTCGTCGTCGGCACGCGTTGCGTCGCGGTGATCGACACGGGCGGCACGCTCGCCGAGGGACGCGCGTTGCGCGCCGCCATACGCGCGGTCACAGCGTTGCCGGTCTGCTATGTGATCAACACGCACATGCATCCGGACCACATCTTCGGCAACGCCGCATTCAGGGACGATCATCCGCAATTCGTCGGCAGCGCGACGCTCGCGCAAGCGGAAGCCACCCGAGCGGACAACTATATGCGCGCGCTGAATCGCGAATTGGGCGCCGCCGCGGCAGGCAGCGAAATCATCCCGCCGACGATGACGATCGACGGCTCCGGCACGCTCGATCTCGGCGGACGCACGCTTACGCTGCGCACATGGAAAACCGCGCATACCAACAACGATTTGACGGTATACGATGAGAAGAGCGGCACGTTGTGGACGGGCGATCTTCTGTTCGTGCGCTGCATCCCTGTCGTCGATGGCAGCGTGGTCGGCTGGCTCGACGATATCGCGCGCATTCGCCAGATGAATCCGCGTCACGTCGTGCCCGGACACGGTCCGCTCGATCCGCCGTGGCCGCAATCGCTCGATGCCGAAGAGCGCTATCTCGCGGATCTGGCGCGCGATGTGCGCGCAGCCATCAAGCGCGGCGAAACGATTCGGCAGGCCGTCGACAGCATCGGCCTCGACCAGAAGGATAAATGGCTCCTCTTCGATATGTACCACCGTCGCAACGTGACGGCCGCCTATGCGGAACTCGAGTGGGAGCAGTAGTGCAGCGCAGCATTGGAGGGACATCATGAAGACAGCATGGTCCGGCACTCGCGCGATGACGATCGCGAGCCTCGCCGTCGCGGCGCTCGCGCCCTACGCCGCGCAGGCGGCCCAGCCCGACGACGATCCCGACAAGGTGGCGCGCTGGCTCGATTTCAAGGACGGCGCATTCAAGGGCCGCACGATCGACTCGCATGGCGATGCGGTCATCAAGCTCGACGCGCCCGCGCGCGCGGCCGACGCCTCCGTCGTGCCGATCGCAATCAACGCGCAGTTCCCGCAGACGCCCGCGCATTACATCAAGAAGATTTATCTCTTCATCGACGAGAATCCTGAACCGTACGCTGGCTCGTTCGAGTTCACGCCGGAATCGGGACTGGCGACGATCGAAACGCGCGTGCGCGTGGAGGACTACACCTTCATGCGCGCGATCGCGGAGACGAATGACGGCAAGCTCTATAGCGCGGTGCGTTTCGTGAAGGCATCCGGCGGCTGTTCCGCGCCCGCCGACAAGGACGACGACGTCGCCGAGCGCGCGGCGGGACAGGTCAGGCTCCAGCCCGAGGGACAGGTCGTAGCAGGAAAGCCCGGCGTCGCGCAAGTGATGGTGCGTCATCCGAACCGCACCGGCATGGCGATGAACCAGATCACACGCAACTATGCAACGGCGTACTTCGTCCGCAAGGTCTCCGTCACGTATGCGGACAAGCCGGTGATGACCGCGAACGTCAATTTCTCGATCAGCGAGAACCCGAACTTCCGCTTCTATTTCGTGCCGGGCGCGAGCGGCGAGTTGAAGGCGCATATCGAGGACACGAAGAACAAGAAGTGGGACGGCGCGGTAGCGGTGAACGCGCAGCCGGGCAATGCGCAAACATCGGCGATGAAATGACGGCGCGTGGCTTGCGCGCGTTCGTTTTCACGCTGCTGATCGCGGCTGGCACGCTCGCCCACGCGGCGATGAGCGGCATGCCCGCGCCCGTCGCGATCGCACCGGGCGTGTACGCGTTCATCGGCGATAACGATGCCGTCGCGCCGAAGAATCATGGCATCGTCGCGAACAATGGCTTTATCGTCGGGCCGGATGGCGTGACGGTGATCGACACGGGGTCGTCGTATCGCTATGGACGCGCGATGATCGAAGCGATCCGCAAGGTCACGCCGTTGCCGGTGAAGCTCGTCATCATCACGCATCAGGCGCCCGAGTTCGTGTTCGGCGCGGCCGCTTTCCGCGACGACGACGTACCGATTCTCGCGCACGCGCGCGCCGCGCAACTGATTCGCGAGCGCTGCGCGATCTGCCTCGCGAATTTGCGCAAGACGCTGGGCGAAGACGAGATGGCCGGCTCGCGCGTGACCGTGCCCGACAAAACCGTCGATGGCACGACAGAAATTGAAAGCGGCGGGCGCAAGCTGCAACTGCTGCACTTCGGGCCTGCGAGCACGCCGGGCGATCTCGCCGTGCTCGATACGCAATCCGGCGTGCTGTTCGCCGGTGGTCTCGTCTCGAACGGACGCATACCGGAACTGCGCAACGAGCAGATTCCCGGCTGGCTCGCCGCGCTGGAAAAACTGCGTGCGCTCGATCTGAAGACGGTCGTGCCGGGCTTCGGCGCGCCCGTGGACGGCGACGACATCATGCAGACGGGCGTGTATCTGCGCGAACTCGATCAAAACGTAAAGCGCGCGTACAAGAGCGGCGTCGGCCTCACCGAGGCGATGCATACGGTCCAAGTGCCCGCATTCGCCAACTACAAGCTCTATGCGATCGCGCAGCCGCAGAACGTGCAGCGCATCTATCTGCAACTGGAAAAACCGTAGCGCGTTGATGCAGTGATCCTTCTCACGCCGTAAAACCACCAGGAGACTAGACGATGGCCCAGCTCGTAGCGCTGTACAAGAACCCGTCCGACACGAAGGCATTCAACGATTACTACGCCTCGACTCATGCGCCGCTCGCGAAGACGCTGCCGGGTCTGCGGCGCTATGAGATCAGCACGGGTCCGGTGGCGACGGCGTCGGGCGATTCGCCTTATCACCTCGTCGCGCTGCTGCAATTCGATTCGCTCGAAGCGATCCAGACGGCGCTCGGCTCGCCCGAAGGTCAGAAAACCGCCGCCGATCTCGCCAACTTCGCGCAAGCCGGCGTCGAGTTGCTGATGTTCGACACGAAAGAAGCCTGACATCTCCACGCCTTCGAGGATGCGCGCGCATCCTCGAAGCGCCTCGCATTTCCTCAGTACATTTCCCCCGCAGCACAAGACCCGCATCGCCGAATGGAGATGCCGCATGGTTTTGTATCTATCGATATATAATCGGTTCTGTATCGGACGATATAAAACATCGGCCACTCATTCGATGGAGCAGGATCATGGCGCGACCGCGCAATTTCGACGAAGACAGCGTGCTGGACGCCGTCGCCGACGCGTTCTGGACGCACGGCTACGACGGCACCTCCACGCGCGACCTCGTGCAGTACACGGGTCTTACGCAACCGAGCCTGTATAACGCTTTCGGCGACAAGCGCGCGCTGTTTCTGCGTGCGCTCGATCACTATCTGGATCACACTTTGCGCGAGCGCATTCAACGGCTCGAATCGTCGATGACACCAGGCCGTGCGATCGCCGCCTTCTTTCGCGAGATCGTCGAGCGCTCGGTGTCGGACGAGCATCGGCGTGGCTGCATGCTGGTGAACGCGGCGCTCGGCGCATCGCCGGAAGACGAGGCGTTCCGGGAACGCATTGCAGCGGAGATGGCGTTGCTGCGCGCGTTCTTCGAGCGGTGCATGAAGGCCGGCATCAAGAGCGGCGATATCGAGCGCGTGGTGCCCGCCGAGGCCGCCGCGACGAATCTGCTCGCGGTGCTGCTCGGCCTGCGCGTGCTGGCGCGCGTCGATCCGAAGCCTGCGTTGCTGAGCGGCGCCGTCGCGCCGACGCTGGCGATGCTGAAGTTGCCGCCGCTCGGTCTGAGCGCCGGCAAGCGCTGAACCTCCATACCTTTTACGTCACGTCGTCCGGCCGCATGCACACGCATCCGGCCGCGGGAGCCCTCATCATGTCGGATCAAACCGTATCGGCTGCACACGCCGGTCAGCACGCTTCACTCGACGCCCGCGCGCTGTTCGCGATGCTCGCAGGATTTTGCGCGAGCCTCGTTGCGATCGGCCTTGCGCGCTTCGCATACACGCCGCTCATTCCGCCGCTCATCGAGGCGCACTGGTTCACGTCATCGCAGGCGGTGACGCTCGGCGCGGCGAACTTCGCGGGTTATTTCGCGGGCGCGCTGTTCGGCCGCGCGATCGCCCATGCGCTCACGAACCGCCACGCGCTGCGTCTTCTGATGGCGGTCGCGACGGCGGCCTTCTTTGCCTGCGCATTTCCGCTCTCGATAGCGTGGTTCTTCGCGTGGCGGTTCCTGTCGGGTCTGTCCGGAGGCGCGACCATGGTGCTCGTCGCGACGACGATCCTGCCGCACATTCCGCCGGCCCGGCGAGGCTTCGCGAGCGGGATGATCTTCATCGGCCTGGGCTTCGGCATTGCGGCATCGGGTACGCTGATTCCGAAGCTGCTGCATTACGGTCTGCACGATACGTGGATGGGTCTCGGCGTGTTCTCGCTCGCGCTCACGGCGATCGCGTGGTTCGGCTGGCCGGCGTCCAATCCGCCCGCCGTCGCAGCGCAGGACGCGGCCCCGCGTCTCAATGCACACGATGGCGCGCGCTTGCGTCTTCTGTATGCGCAATATGCGGCGAACGCGCTGGGCCTCGTGCCCGTGATGATTCTGCTCGTCGATTGCATCGCGCGCGGTTATGGCCGTGGCGCCGATGTGGGCGCGCGTTATTGGGTGATGTATGGCGTCGCGGCGATTTTCGGGCCGCTTATTTGCGGAAGCGTGGGCGATCGCATCGGCTTCGGCATGGCTTATCGTTTTTCGTTGTTATTGCAGGCGTTGTCGGCGGCGTTGCTGGCGTTGTCGGCGAATCCTTATGCGATCGGTGTCGCGACCATCGCGCTCGGCGTTTCGACGCCGGGTATCGTGCCGCTTGCGCTCGGGCGTGTGCATGAACTTCTGCCGCACGATCACGCGGGGCAGCGTGCGGCATGGAGCCGGGCGACGTCGGCGTTCGCGCTATGTCAGGCGATGGCGGGCTATGGCTATTCGTTCCTGTTCTCGCACACGCACGACAACTACGCGTTGATTTTCGCGTGTGGGGCTAGTGCGCTTGCGATCGCGTTCATCGCCGATCTCGTCGTGAACCGCAAGCGGGTGACCGGCTAGTCGCCGGATTCGGCGTCCGAATCAGCCACACTCAAATCCTCGCGCCGATGATTGATCACGAGGAACACGCACATCAGCACGACGAACGCGACGACGAGCATCGTCGCGTTGAAGAGAACGCGCTCATAACCCAGTTCCGCGACGTTGATGAACGGATAGGGATAGAAATCGGACAGTCTTCCGCGCCATAGCGTCACGCAAAGATAAGACAGCGGATAGACGAGCCAAAGCGCGCATCGTCGCAACGACAGATGAAAGCGCGGCACGAAGAAGAACCAGTACAAGGCCGCGAGCGCGGGCACCACGGTATGCAGCGATTCGTTGACGAGCGCGCGATACCCCGACGGCGTCCACAGATAACGCAGCAACGCGTTGTACGCGATCCCGACGAACACGATATACACGACCACCGCCGTCACGACAGTCGGCCTGCGAAAGAACCGCGCGAGCGGAAACCGCGCGCGCGTCGCGACACACGTAAAGCAGAACGCAGTCAGCAGCACGGTCAGATTCGTCAGATAGCTGGTCATGCGCGCCACGCCCTCGAACACGGTGAAGCCGCGATTGACGAGGCGCGCGATGGTGATGTCCGTCTGCGCGGCGAACGCGAGCCACGCGATCATCGCGATGGCGGCCGCGAGCGCGAGCGACGCGGTGCTTGGCGTGTGGAGCGGCAACTCGGACTCTTGCCGGGAATCGGTGGAAGGCAATTTCGACATGGGGCCATTTTACGTGCATGGCGGCCACCGCCGATTGAAGCGAAAGCGCCCGCATCGACTGCGGGCGCTTTCGCTCATCGCCACGCCATCACCGATCCGCGAGCTGCCCCGAAATCGCCCTGACCGCGAACGCACCGACGATCATGAACGCCGCGACCGCATACAGCCCGATGCTGTTGTTATGCGTCGTCACGTTCAGCCAGCCGACCATGTAGGGCGACACGAAACCCGCGAGATTGCCGACGCAATTGATCCCCGCGATGCCTGCCGCAGCGGACGTGCCCGCGAGAAACGCGGCAGGAATGCCCCAGAACAACGACAGCGCCGACAGAATGCCCGCCGCCGCAACCGATAGCGCGATAACCGCGAGCACCGGTTGATGCCCGACATAACCGCTCGCGGCAAAGCCTATCGCGCCGATCACGAGCGCGATGGAAAAGTGCATGCGGCGCGAGCGGAACTTGTCGGCGCTGATGCCCGTGAGGATGATCGCGGGAATCGCGACGAGATACGGCACCGCCGAAAGCCAGCCGATCACTTCGACGTTCGTGAGCCCGCTGTCCTTGATGATCGACGGCAGCCAGAAGCTGATGCCATAGAGCCCGATGATCTGGCAGAAATACACGCCGCACAGCTTCCAGATGTTGATGTCGGAGAGGAACGCGCGCGCGTTGTGATGCGCCGTCTTGTCCGCGTCCTCGCGTTCTACCGCATGCGTGACGAGGCGCTTTTCATCGTCGGTGAGCCATTTCGCCTGACTGGGCTTGTCGACCATGAGCCACAGCACCATGATGCCGACGACGAACGCCGGAATCGCTTCGATCAGAAAGAGCCATTGCCACGCGGCCATGACGCCCGAGTGCCTGAACGCAGAGAGAATCCAGCCCGACAGCGGGCCGCCTACGATGCCCGCGAGCGGAATCGCGATGTAATACACGCCGTAAGCGAAACCGCGCTTCTTCGCCGGAAACCAGTAGGTGAGATAGAGCATGATGCCCGGCGAGAAACCCGCTTCGGCGACGCCCAGCAGAAAGCGCACGATATAGAACTGGGACGGTGTCTTCACGAAGAGCGTGATTGCGGAAATGATCGCCCACGTGATCATGATGCGCGCGATCCAGCGCCGCGCGCCCACGCGATGCAGGATCAGATTGCTCGGTACTTCGAAGATGAAATAGCCGATAAAGAAGATGCCCGCGCCGAGTCCGTAGACTGCATCGGAAAAGCCGAGATCGGACAGCATTTGCAGCTTCGCAAAGCCGACGTTCACGCGATCCAGATAATTGCAGAGATAGCACAGCACGATGAACGGCATGATGCGCCACGTGATCTTGCGGTACACGTCCGTCGTGGCGGATTGTGCGACGCCTAGCGTTTCGCTGATTTGGCTCATGTCTCCTCCGTCGCCCTTTGCCGGGCGTTGAGAGTGCGAAGCGCCCGGGTCATCGAATGTCCCGGGCGCACAAGGGGGTCAAAGAACGTGCATATCCTTAACTGGCGAGTTTCTGCGCGGGCACCTCCAGCTTCATTTCGGCGCGGAAGATGTCTTCCATCTCGCGGCGCACGCGCACCGCTTCCTTGTTCGCGTCGAATGCGACATCGCTCCAGCGCACGGGTTGTCCCGCCGCGACCGGACGTTGCAGCACCATGTTATGGGCGAGCCCGATAGGCAATGCGCCCTGAATCAGCGAATCGGCGGAGGGCATCAGTTTGCCGTAGACGGTGTGGCCGCCTTCACCGTCGAGACGTTCGCCCGCGCGCAGATCGCGCTTCGCGGTGGCGGCGACGTCGCCATGAAAGCCCGAGGTCGCGCCGGTCGCTTCGCCGCGCACGGCGATGCTCGCTATCGATTGCCCGAGTTCGAGTCCGATCAGGTGATACGGCTTGTACATCGCGGCGAAGCGGCCCGTGCTGTCGGTCTTGAGGCCGTATTGCGCGAAACAGTCGCGCACGTAGTCGGTCGGCGCTTCGAAGACCGCGTACACGCCCCAGCGCAGATCGCGGAACACGGGACGTCCATCGCGTTCGAGCGATGACACCACTTCGACGCTGCCGCGATGCGGAAGAATCCCGCCATCGGATGCGGGACGCAGCAGCGTCGGCAGATCGTCGACGCCGCATGCGGGAAACGCGAGGCCATCGGCGGGCGGGCGCAGATCGCAGGCATTCGAGACCGCGGCCATTTCGAGCGCGGACTTCGTGCCGTCGAGAAACGAGTTGAACATCTGCGCGTTGAAGTCGCCGGAGCCGACCTGTTCTTCGGTGAAGCCGTAATGGCCCCAGACGGTATCGGGCGTCGATTGATGATAGATCGGCAGGTACTTCGTGCCCTTGCCCGCGCAGATCACTTCCATGCCGATGGTGCGCGCCCAGTCCACCAGTTCCGCGATCAGCGCGGGTTGATCGCCGGAGGCCATCGAATAGATGATGCCTGCTTCCTCGGCGCGTCGCGCGAGCAGGGGGCCGGCGAGCACGTCCGCTTCGACATTGACCATCACGATGTGCTTGCGATGCTTGCAGCACAGAAGCGCGTGATGAATGCCCGCGGCGGGGCTGCCGGTCGCGTCGATGACGATATCGACGTGATCGCTTGCAATCATCGCGTCGGCATCGTCGGTGATGAAGGTGGAGCCGTTGGCTCTGGCTTCGCTCCAAGAACGCGCGGCGTAGCGCGCTTCTTCCCAGCCCACGCGCTTGAGCGATGCGCGCGCGCGATCGGGCGAAAGGTCCGCGACGCCGACGAGATGAATGCCCGGCGTGCGCGGCGCTTGCGACAGATACATCGAGCCGAATTTTCCTGCGCCGATCAGACCGACCTTGACCGGCTTGCCTTCCTGCGCCCGAGCCTTGAGTTTCGCGATGAGCGACATGCTGTGTGTCTCCTGATTGATTCGCGTCTGCGTGCTCTGCCTTTGCAGAGTTCAGGAAAAAGATAGCAGCGACTTTCTTGCAATAGAATGGGCAAATCGGCAATCGCTCTGTGCGCAAATCCCCATGCGTGGCTTCGACTGGGACGACATTCAGGCTTTCCTCGCCATCTCGCGTTCGGGCCGGCTCACGGTTGCGGCGCAGCAGATGGGCGTTGATCATTCGACGCTGAGCCGGCGCGTGGCCGCGCTCGAAACGGCGCTCGGCGTGCGGCTCTTCGATCGCAGTTCGCAGGGGTTCGTGCTGACGCCCGAGGGTGAGCGCGTGCTGAGCGACGCGGAAGGCATGGAAAGCCTCGCGACGCGCATGCGTCACCGGCTGGAGGATGCGTCCATTGGTCTGACGGGTAGCGTGCGTATCGGTACGCCGGAGGGCTTCGGCACGTATTTTCTGGCGCCACGGATCGCGCAGATTGCGGCGGTGCATCCGCAGCTCGAGATCGAGTTGATCGCGAATCCTCGTATGTTCAGTCTTTCGAAGCGCGAGGCGGATCTTGCGGTCAGCATGACGCGGCCCGCGCAAGGGCGTGTGTATGCACACAAGCTGACGGATTACGCGTTGGGGGTTTATGCGTCGCGGGATTATCTGGAGCGGCATCGCAAGATCGCATCGCGGCGCGATTTGCTCAGGCATCCCTGGGTCGGATATGTGGAAGATCAGATGTGGTCGGCGGAGTTGAATTATCTGCCGCAGATTTCATCTTCTCTCGTGCCTGCAATTCGTATTTCAAATGTTATCAGTCAGGCGGCGGCAGTATCGGGTGGTGTGGGGCTCGGGGTCTTGCCGTGCTTCATCGCGCGGACCGATGCCAATCTTGTGCGGTTGCTGCCGGAGGAGATCGCGTTGTCGCGGTCTTATTGGCTCGTGACGCTCGCCGAAACGCGGGATGTCGCGCGGGTCAAGTGGCTGGCGGATTTCATCCGGAAGGAATGTGAGGGGAGGTGGTTTTTGGAGTAGCTGTTTTGCTTAGCGTTTGGGTTTGTCGCCGGGGTCGGCGACAAACCGATCGCATCACGAATCGAATATCAAGCCAACTTCGAAGCCGCATCCCGCAATGCCGTCCTCAATCCTTCCTCCACCACGGGATGATAAAACGGCATCCTCAACATCTCATCGACGGTGAGCTTCATCTGCAACCCCCACGCAAGCAGATGCGCAATATGCTCCGCATCCGGCCCGATCCATTCCGCACCGACAAACCTGCGGCTCCCGCGATCGACATACACATGCATCAGCCCGCGATTCCTGAGCATCACGCGGCTGCGCCCCTGATCCTCGAAGCTCACTTCCCCAGTCACAAAGGAATCCACCGCCAGGTCTACATGACGCGCACCGACCATTGCAATACCCGGATCGGTGAACGCGATCGCGATCGGTGCCCGCCGCTCGACCGGCACAACCTGCGGATAACGCGCCGCATTCGTACCCGCCGCGCGACCTTCATCGGCGGCTTCGTGAAGCAAGGGCAGCACGCCGTTCGCATCGCCCGCGATGAACACCGGACGCGTGCCCGCCTGCAGTGTCAGCGGATCATAGACGGGCAAGCCATCGTCATCGAGTTCGAGCGACGTATCGTGCAAGGCAAGTCCGCCGACATTCGGCTTGCGCCCCGCCGCCACCAGCACGTAATCGAACGTATCCTCGACCAACGCGCCCTCGCTGGAGACGTAACGCAGGCGCACTTCATCGCCTTCGCGCACAGCGCTCTCCACCTGCGCGCGCGGCTCGAAATGAAACGCCTCGCTGAACACGCGCTGCGCATAAGCCCGCACATCGGGATCGGTCAGCGGCCCGACGCGTCCGCGCGCACCCAGCACCGACACCCGCACGCCCAGCCGCGCCAGCGCCTGCCCGAGTTCGAGGCCGATGACGCCCGCGCCGATCACAGCAACACGCTTCGGCAAGTCATCCCACGCGAACACATCGTCGTTGATGACGGCGCGATCGCCTAGCGCGCGATACATCGCCGGCATGACGGGACTCGATCCCGTCGCGATCACGACGCTCTTCGCATGCACTCTGGTGTGGTCGCCCACTTGCAGCAGGTTATCGTCGATGAACCGCGCATAGCCGGTGAGCTTGTCGGCGTCGGGCGTCGCGTCGACGCCCGCGACGACGAAGCCGACGAAGCGATCGCGCTCGCGCTTCACCCGCGCCATCACCTCGCGCCCGTCGACGCGCACGGCGCCGTCGACATGCACGCCGAAAGCCGCCCCGTGCGCCGCGTGATAAGCGGCATCGGCGGCGGCGATCAACAGCTTCGACGGCATACAGCCGACGCGCGCACACGTCGTCCCATGCGCGCCGCCTTCGATGAGAATCGCCGACGCGCCCGCCGCTTTCGCGGCGCGATACGCGGAAAGCCCCGCGCTGCCCGCGCCGATGATGGCTACATCCGTATGGATCGTGTTCATGATGGTGTCCCGAATGGTTGTTGCATCTGCCGACCATCATCGCGCGCGGCGCCGCAAATGCGAATGCTCGTTCGGATCGATTTCCTGCTCGATCGTCTCATCCGTCCACGCGACGAAGTGATGTATTCATCTAGACGTCTCATCCGCGTCACTGTCTCGTCATGTTCGCTTTCTAGAATCTCCCGAACGCAGCAACGCGCCGCGCTGGCCCGCGCGCTCGTGCAGCGCGCGCGCATCGTGCTCGCCGACGCGACGATCTGAACAAGCAGACCGGTCTCGACGTGAAGGCGTATTTCGCAACCGACTATGCGGGCATCATCGAAGCGATGCGCTTCAACAAGGTGCAGATCGGTTTCTTCGGCAATGCATCGGCCATCGAAGCGGTGGATCGCTCGAATGGCGAAGTGTTCGCGAAGGTGAAGTACAAGAACGGCGAGGCGGGCTACTACTCGCTGCTCATCACGAATGCGAACAGCAAGTGGAAGTCGCTCGATCAGGTGCTGAAGAACACGAAGGACATCAATCTCGGTTTCGGCGATCCGAATTCGACCTCGGGCACGCTCGTGCCTTCGTACTATCTGTTCGCGAAGAACGGCATCAACGCGAAGCGCGCGTTCAAGAGCGTGCTGCCGTCGAGCCATGAGGCGAACATGCTGGCGGTCGTGAACGACAAGATCGATGTCGCGACCAACAACACCGACATGCTCGACACCATCAAGACGCAACATCCGGAGCTGTATCCGAAGGTTCGCGTGCTGTGGAAGTCGCCGCTGATTCCGTCGGACCCGCTCGTGTGGCGTCGCGATCTGCCGCAGGCGACGAAGGACAAGTTGCGCGGCTTCTTCGATCACTACGCGGAGAAGGATCCGCGCGAGCAAGCCGTGATGACGGCGATCTCCGGTTATTCGGGTTTCGCGGACTCGTCGAACGCGCAACTCGTGCCGATTCGCCAGATGGCGCTGTTCCAGAAGAAGGAGCAGGTGCAGAACGACGCGCATCTCGACACCGCCGACAAGAACGCACAGATCGCGGCGCTCGATCAGAAGATCGCCGCGCTCGACGCCACGGCGGCGAAGTAAATGAAGCCACTGGATATCAGCACCTTCGAGGCCGGCATTGCACGTCCCGTGCAGGCGAGCGCGCCCAAGCGCAGCTGGACGTCGATGCTCGGCTGGATCGTCTTGATCGCCGTGCTCGGGCTTTCATGGCAGAGCGCGGACATGCGTCCGCTCGATCTGCTCGGCGCATCGGGCAACATGAGCCAGTTCGCGCGCGACTTCTTTCCGCCCGACTTCGCGGAATGGCGCACGTACGTGCATGAAATGATCGTGACGCTCGCGGTTGCGGTATGGGGCACGGCGCTCGCGCTGATCTGCGCGGTGCCGTGCGGACTGCTGTCGGCGCAGAACATCGCGCCGGTGTGGATCGCGCAGCCGGTGCGTCGATTGATGGACGCGTGCCGCGCGATCAACGAGATGGTCTTCGCGATGCTGTTCATCGTCGCGGTGGGACTCGGACCGTTCGCGGGCGTGCTCGCGTTGTGGGTGCACACGACCGGCGTGCTCGCGAAGCTCTTTGCCGAAGCGGTCGAAGCCGTCGATGCAAGGCCGGCCGAAGGCGTGCGCGCGACGGGCGCGAGCAGCCTCGATGAAATCGTCTATGGCGTGCTGCCGCAAGTGCTGCCGCTGTGGATCTCGTTCGCGCTGTATCGCTTCGAATCGAACGTGCGCTCCGCGATGGTCGTCGGCATGGTCGGCGCGGGCGGGATCGGCGTCGTGCTGTATGAGGCGATCCGCTCGTTCAATTATGCGCAGACGGCGGCGGTGATGCTGATCGTCATCGTGATCGTGTCGCTGATCGATCTCGTGTCGGGCTGGGTGCGCGAGCGCGTGATCTGAAGCACGCTATGAGCTTTCGATGCCGAGCGCCGTAATCAGGCGCTCGCGTCGTCCCAGCGCCTCTAGCGAACGCTTGCCGAGATGGGCCGCGACGAGATTGAGCAGGCCCTCGCAGAACACGAGATACGCGCCCATGCTGTTGCTGAAGAAACTGCTCTCGTGCGGAATCAGGAACGCGTGACGCGCGGGCGGCACGCCGAAGCCATAGCAGACGAAACTCGTGAGCGCGCTGAACTGGCGCAGGCCATGCACGCGCCCGCGCTTCGTATCGGCGAGCAGACGCGCGGCGCCGCGCAAATCCGCAGGCGATAACTGCGCGATGAAGCCTTTCCACATTGCCGATCGAATCCTGCATAACGAGGGGTGGCGTCAGGCGCAGCTTGCCAGCGAGAGCAAGTCGAGGAACTGTGTGCCGGCGTCCGCGAGCATGCCGGAGTTGTCGATCTTCACGACCTGCGCATGCGGCGGCAATTCGAACGCTGGCCGGCGCGCGAGACGCGCTTCGATCTGCCGCGCATCTTCGCGTGCGCGCCGCGCGAGGCGCGAGGCGAGCACCGCAGGCGTCGCATCGATATGCACGAAGCGCGCGTCGGGATAACGCGCGAGCGCGAGTTCCGCGTGTTGCCGCGAGCCGTTCACGACGACCGGCATGCCGCGCGCAAGCCACGCATCCAGTTCGATGCCGATGCCATAGCGCAGCCCGAGGCTTTCCCAATGCATCGCGAAGAGGCCGTACGACAGCCTCGAAGCGAATTCGTCGTGCGAGAGCACGATATGGTTCTCGCCGTCGGCGGCCGGGCGCGTGATATAGCGGTGCGCGAACATCACGCGTGTGCCGACGCGTTCGCGGGCGAAGCCGAGCAGCGAGTCCTTGCCCGCGCCCGAAGGCCCCATTACATAGATCAGCTTTGCGCTGTCGACCTTGGTCATGCCACGACATCCTGTGCGTTGTTGAACGGAAGGCGCTGCCACAGCGTGAACGGCGCGCCCGGTTCCGGCTCGATGAAAAGCGCCGCGCCATGCATCGGCAAGGGGCCGAGCGTCTCGATGCGGCGATTCCACTCCGACACGATCGACGCGCGTGCGTTCGCGTCATCGAGCGAGTCGGAGAGCGTCATGTGGAAGCGATATTCGTCGAAGGCATACGGATAGCCCCATTCGCGCAGCAACGCGATTTGCCGCGCGCTCATGCCATCGGCGATGCGGCGCTCGATGCTTTCGTGCGAGGGCATCGCGCGCACCGCGCGAAGCGCCTGCAGCGCGCCGGCGGCGAGGGTGCGAAGCGTGTCGTCGTCGCGGGAAACGGACGGGCGCAACGCGACGAAACGGCCCATTTCGGCGGGCCGCACGGGCATCTCGAAGCGCGGCACGGAAGCGGCCCATGCACGCGCGCACGCGAGCACGTCCGCCGGCTCGACGCCTGGCGCCAGATGAAACGGAGCGATGAGCGTCGCATGCCAGCCGTAACGGCGCGGCGCGTGCGTCACGGCGTGCACGGGCGTCGCGGTTTCGCGACCGTTCTCGGGATCGCGCCCGAGCCAGTCGCAGCCTTCGCGCCACCAGGCGGACGTCGCGGGCGGCGCGTAATAGAGCGCCATGCGTGGCTTGGCGGCGATGCTCATAGATCGTGCTCGACCAGCAACTGCACGCGATCCGCCGCGAAATGCGTGATGCCGTACTTGATCGGCACGCCTTTCTCGTCGACATCGACGTTCTCGACCCACAGCACCGGCTGCTGCCGATTGATCTGCAAACGCCGCGCCACATCCGACGAAGGCAGCACGCTGCCGATACGGCTCCATTTGCGCGTGTAGTCCTTCACGCCGAACCGTTCGAGCGCCGCGCTCATGCCGCCCGCCGCTTCGATGGCCTCGGGCAGATCGTTGAAACGCGCGGCCGGATACCAGTTGCGCGCATAGGTCATCGGGATGCCGTCGGAATCGTGACGCGTCTCGATCTGGTAGACGAGCGTGCCCGCGCGCACGCCTAGCGCCTTCGCGACGGACGGATCGGCCTTCACGCGCTCCGAGCTCAGCACGACGCCCGCCGACGTATGCTTCTGGCGCCGCAGGTTCTCCGTGAAACGCGTGCGCCGCCCGATCTGATAGTCGATCGCGCCAGGCTGAACGAACGTGCCGCGTCCCTGCTCGACGCTCACGAGCCCCGTCGCCGCGAGCCGCAGCATCGCGCGGCGCACGGTGTGGCGGTTCACGTCGAAGCGCTTCGCGAGCTCCGCCTCGCTCGGCAGGCGTCCTTCGTCGCCGAAGCTCTTCGCGGCGATCTCGGCGGCGAGGATCTGTTCGATCTGCCGCCAGACCGCGACCCCCGCACCGCGCTCGACCGCATGAAGAGGCGCGGCATTTTCACTGGATGTCATTGCGCTGTCATTCCTGTCGGTTTGAATATCGTTCTCCCGGATTGTAGTGCGCAACTCGTGATGAAAATGTGAAAGCTTCTCCACATGATTAAACGTCTAGACGACTAGATAAGACGACGAGTAGCATAACGCGACCGGATCCTTCCAGACATAGGGAAAGCGATGAGTACTTCAATGGAGCCGCAGGACGCCCCGGCCCGCCGCGCATGGATGGCGGTGCTGGCGCGCACGCCGCGCGACACGCTGAAACAGGCGCTGGACGCGGCGCTCGATGGCGCGAAGGTGCCCGACTATGAGTGGCTGCGCGCGCCGGACATCGGGCTTGCGATGGTGCGCGCGCGCATCGGCGGCACGGGCGATGCGTTCAATCTCGGCGAAACGACCGTCACGCGCGCCACGCTGCGCTTGCGTACCGGCGACGGCAGCGCGCCCGTCGGCGTCGCGGTACACATGGGCCGCGACAAGGAGCGCGCGACACTCGCCGCGCTCGCCGACGCGCTTCTGCAAATGCCGCGTTTCAAGGACACATTGCAGACGCGACTGATCGCGCCGCTCTCCGCGCGCATCGCCGATGAACGGCGACGCAAAGAGGCCGAAGCGGCGGCGACCAAGGTCGAATTTTTCACGATGGTGAGAGGCGAATGATGCAGATCGACATGACCACGCTCGTGCCCGGCTTCAAGGACACGGTGCACGACGCACAGCGCGTATTCCGCGCGCTGCTCGATGCGCTGTCGCGCCCGGGCAGCATCGTCGCGATCGATGCCGCGTTGCCGGACAATCACGCCATGCGCGATGGCCTCGCCGGGCGCGTGCCGCTCGCGGCGTTCGCCTCGCTGCTGGCGCTGACGGATTATTCGACGCCGGTGTTCATCGAACGCGAAGACACGGTGCTCGGCGATGCGCTGCGCTTTCACGCGAGCGCGCCCCTGACACGCGATCGCCGCGCGGCCGCGTTCGCCTATCTCGACGATGCGCGCACCATGCCTTCGCTCGATGCGTTCTCGCACGGCGATCCCGAAGCGCCCGAGGACGCCGCGACGCTGTTCATCCGCGTGCCGTCGCTGAGCGAAGGCGAGCCGCTCGTGTGGCGCGGCCCCGGCATCGCGCAATCGCGCACGGTCGGCATTGCGGGGTTGTCGCGCGAGTTCTGGCGCGAGCGCGCGGCGCTCACCGCGCTGTTTCCGTGCGGCATCGATTGCTACTTCGTGACGGGCGGCGCGCTCGTCGGCCTGCCGCGCACGACGCTCGTGGAGGTGAACTGATGTACGTCGCGGTCAAGGGTGGCGAACGCGCCATCGAACGTTCATGGGACGTGCTCGCGAAGCAGCGTCGCGGCGATGTCGCCGTGCCCGAGTTGTCCGTCGCGCAGATTCGCGAGCAGATGCGTCTTGCCGTTGCGCGCGTGATGACGGAAGGCTCCGTCTACGATGAAGACCTCGCCGCGCTCGCGATCAAGCAGGCGGCGGGCGATCTCGTCGAAGCGATCTTCCTGCTGCGCGCGTATCGCACGACATTGCCGCGCTTCGGTTACACGCTGCCGGTCGATACGGAAGCGATGTGCGTCGAGCGCCGGATCTCGGCGGCCTTCAAGGACATTCCCGGCGGCCAGATGCTGGGCGGCACGTACGACTACACGCAACGCCTGCTCGATTTCACGCTGCTCGCCGAAGGTGAAGCCGTGAGCGATGCAACGATCGCGCGCAAGGACGTGGAAGCGAGCGCGATGCCGCGCGTGCTTTCGATGCTCGACAAGGAAGGTCTGATGGAGCAGGAGCGCGCGCACGAGAATGCGCCGGAACCAGGCGACCTTTCGCGCGAGCCGCTGTCGTTTCCCGCCGATCGCCCGACGCGTCTGCAAAATCTCGCGCGCGGCGACGAAGGCTTTCTGCTCGCGATCGGCTATGCGACACAGCGTGGCTACGCGCACAGTCATCCGTTCGCGGGCGAGATCCGTCACGGCGAAGTCGCGGTGGAAATGCATATCGACGAACTGGGCTTCGCGGTCGAGATCGGCGATATCGACATCACCGAGTGTCAGATGATCAACCAGTTCGCGGGCAGCGGCGACGTGCCGCCGACCTTCACGCAAGGCTATGGCCTCGCGTTTGGCCATTCGGAACGCAAGGCGATGGCGATGGCGCTGGTGGATCGCGCCTTGCGCGCGCAAGAGCTGGGCGAATCCGTGGGCTCGCCCACGCAGGACCCGGAGTTCGTGCTGTATCACAGCGATAACGTGGAAGCGTCGGGATTCGTGCAGCATCTGAAGCTGCCGCACTACGTCGATTTTCAATCCGAGCTGGAATTGCTTCGCCGCTTGCGTGCGGCGCATGGCGCGGATGACAACAAGGAGAATGCGGCATGAACGCACTCACCGAAGGTTATAACTTCGCCTATCTCGACGAGCAGACCAAGCGCATGATCCGCCGTGCGCTGCTCAAGGCGGTGGCGGTGCCGGGCTATCAGGTGCCGTTCGCGTCGCGCGAAATGCCGCTGCCTTACGGTTGGGGCACGGGCGGCTTGCAGGTGACCTCGGCGATCATCGGCGCGGGCGATACGCTGAAGGTCATCGATCAAGGCTCCGACGAGACCACGAACGCGGTGAACATCCGCCGCTTCTTCGCGCGCACGGCGGGCGTGGCCACGACCACGCGCACCGCCGATGCGAGCATCGTGCAGACGCGTCACCGCATTCCGGAGACGCCGCTCACGGAGCAACAGATCATCGTCTATCAGGTGCCGATGCCCGAGCCGCTGTTCCGGCTGGAGCCGCGCGTGACCGAGTGCCGCAAACTGCACGCGCTCGCGGACTACGGCCTCATCAACGTGAAATACTATGAGGATATCGTGCAGCACGGCAGCATCGCGACGACCTACGATTATCCGGTGCTGGTAAACGACCGCTATCTGACATCGCCCTCGCCGATCCCGAAGTTCGACAACCCGAAGATGCACATGAACGCCGCATTGCAACTCTTCGGCGCGGGCCGCGAACGCCGCATCTACGCGATTCCGCCTTATACGAAAGTGAAGAGCCTGGATTTCGAGGATCATCCCTTCAGCGTGCAGAAGTGGGAACACGCCTGCGCGCTGTGCGGATCGCACGAAAGCTTTCTCGACGAGATGATCGTCGACGATCAGGGCACGCGCATGTTCGTCTGTTCCGACAGCGACTACTGCCACAGCCGTCGCGATGACGATGAGGTGGCGCAATGAACGCACTGCTCAAAGCAACGCGCCTGACGAAGCGCTACGACGGACGCGGCGGTTGTGTCGATGTCGATCTCGAGGTCCATCCGGGCGAAGTGCTGTGCATCGTCGGCGAATCGGGTTCGGGCAAGTCGACCTTGCTGAACGCGCTCGCGTTACGCAGCGAGATCGACGGCGGCGCGCTCGCGTACACCACGCGCGACGGCGAAACGCTCGATCTGCTGACGCTCGCCGAACCGCGCAGACGTCTCTTGTCACGCACCGAATGGGGCTTCGTGCACCAGAACGCACGCGATGGCCTGCGCCGCAACGTATCGGCGGGCGCGAACATCGGCGAGCCGTTGATGGCGATCGGCGCGCGCCACTATGGCCGCCTGCGCGAGACGGCGGCGGACTGGATGAGCCGCGTCGAACTGGATGCGGCGCGCATCGACGAATTGCCTGCGGCGTTTTCGGGCGGCATGCAACAGCGTCTGCAGATCGCGCGTAATCTGGTGACGGGACCGCGCCTCGTGTTCATGGACGAGCCCACCGCCGGCCTCGATGTATCCGTGCAGGCGCGTCTGCTCGATCTGCTGCGCACACTGACGAGCAAGCTGCATCTCGCGGCCGTGATCGTCACGCATGATATCGGCGTGGCGCGTCTGCTCGCGCATCGGCTGATGGTGATGAAGGACGGACGTGTCGTCGAGAGCGGCCTGACGGATCAGGTGCTCGACGATCCGCAACATCCTTATACGCAGACGCTCGTTGCGTCGGTGCTGCCCGTTTGAGGTGCGAGACATGACCATGAATTCCTTTATCGACAACGACCGTCTGATGTTGCAGGCGCGCGGCATCGAAAAGACCTTCACGCTGCATCAGCAGGGCGGGGCGCGCATTGCCGCGCTCTCGGGTGTGTCGCTCGATGTGGAGCGCGGCGAGTGCGTCGTGCTCGCGGGCGCATCGGGCGCGGGGAAGAGCACGTTCCTGCGCTGCATGTACGGCAACTATCTCGCCACGCGCGGCACCATCGCGATTCGCGACGACAGCCGTTCGTCGCGCCATGTCATGCTGACCGACGCCGCACCGCACGACATCATCCGCCTGCGCAATACGACGATGGGCTACGTCAGCCAGTTTCTGCGCGCGATTCCACGTGTATCGTCGCTCGATCTGGTCGCCGAGCCGCTGGTGTCGCGTGGCGTCGATGAAGCCGAAGCGCGCGAACGCGCGAGCGCGTTGCTCGAACGCCTCAACGTGCCGCGCCGCCTGTGGACGCTCGCGCCCGCGACGTTCTCCGGCGGCGAGCAGCAGCGCGTGAACATCGCGCGCGGGCTGATCGCGGCGCATCCGCTGCTATTGCTCGATGAGCCCACCGCGTCGCTCGATGCCGAGAACCGCGACGTGGTCGCCGATCTGATCGTCGAGGCGCGCGAGAAGGGCGCTGCGATCGTCGGCATCTTTCACGACGAGGACACGCGCGAGCGCGTCGCGACCCGCATCGTGCGGCTCGCGAGCGCCAGCGCAGCATCCATCCAAACCGACTCCGGAGTGTTGCAGACATGCTGATCAGTAATGCGCGCATCGTGACGCGCGACGAAGATTTCGTAGGGACCGTGCGCGTCGAGGACGGGCGTATCGCGGAGATCGCGCCGGGCAATACCGCCGCGCGCGAGGCAGAGGACTGGGGCGGCGACTATCTGTTGCCGGGTTTCGTCGAGCTGCATACGGACAACATCGAGAAGCATCTCGCGCCGCGTCCCGGCGTGCTGTGGAATCACGAAGCGGCGATCATCGTCCATGACGCGCAAGTGGCGTCGGCGGGCATCACGACCGTGTTCGATGCGCTCGGCGTCGGCTCGCGTCCCGAAGACGGCGTGCGTGGCCGCGAGTTGCAGGTGCAGTGCGCGAAGTCGATCGGCAAGTTCGTCGAGCGCGATCTGCTGCGCGCCGATCACTTCCTGCATTTGCGTTGCGAAGTGGGCACGACGGATGTGGTCGAAGTGTTCGATTCGCTGTCCACGCATCCGCTGTTCAGACTGGCTTCGGTGATGGATCACACGCCGGGGCAACGGCAATGGCAGGACCACGCGAAGTGGCGCAAGTATCAGGAGCGTCACGGCAAGTGGAGCGACGAGCACGCCAGCAAGATCCTCGCCGAACTCGCGGAGCATCAGGAGCGCTATGCGGCCAAGCATCGCGCGGAGATCGTCGAGCGTTGCAGGCGGCTGAACATCTCGCTCGCGAGCCACGATGACACGCTCGTCGAGCACGTCGAGGAAGCGGCGCGCGACAACATCTCGCTCGCCGAATTCCCGACGACGCTCGCAGCGGCGCGCGCCGCGCGCGAGCATGGCATCGCGACGATCATGGGCGCGCCGAACGTGGTGCGCGGCGGCTCGCATTCAGGCAACGTGTCGGCGCTGGAACTGGCGCGCGAAGGTCTGCTCGACATTCTGTCGTCGGACTATGTGCCGTCGAGCCTGCTGATCGCCGTGTTCGATCTGGTCGCGAAGGCGGGCTGGTCGCTGCCGCGCGCGGTCGCGACGGTGTCGTGGGCGCCCGCGCACGCGGCCGGTCTGACCGATCGCGGCGCCATCGCTACGGGCCTGCGCGCGGACTTCGTGCGCGTCGCGTCGGTGGACGGCGTGCAGGTGCCGCGCGAAACCTGGCGCGCGGGCCGGCGCGTGTCCTGACGGCGCGCGCTTCATTTCCCTTCTTTCCGATAGCCACGCGTCAGCGCTTCGTCATACACGGGTAAGCCCGCGTTGACGAGGCGCAAGCTTCTTCAGTACCCTCTCGCGAGTTCGCTATGTGAATCAGTGTTCGTATAGCGAACTTTTAATGCCGATCGGGCACGCATCAACTATCGAAGAGGGAATGAAGTGAGTAGAAGTCCTGCCGTGAACGTACAGACGTTCATCAACGAACATCCGTTCTCGCCGTTTCAGTGGCTCATCTTCGTGATGTGCTTCGTGATCGTGCTGCTGGATGGTTTCGATACCGCCGCCATCGGCTTCATCGCCCCTTCGCTCGTCACCGAATGGCAGATCAGCCGTCCGGCGCTCGCGCCCGTGCTGAGCGCGGCGCTGTTCGGGCTGGCGGCGGGCGCGCTGCTGTCCGGGCCGCTGTCGGACAAGCTCGGCCGTCGCGCGATGCTGCTTTCGTCGGTGCTGCTGTTCGGGCTCGCGTGCCTCGCGTCGTCGTTCTCCGCCGACATCACGCAACTGACGACACTGCGCTTCATCACCGGCGTCGGTCTCGGCGCGGCGATGCCGAACGCCGTCACGATGATGAGCGAGTTCTGCCCCGACAAGCGCCGCGCGACGCTCATCAACCTGATGTTCTGCGGCTTTCCGCTCGGCGCGGCGTTCGGAGGCTTTCTCGCGGCGTGGATGATTCCGCATTTCGGCTGGCGCAGCGTGCTGATGCTCGGCGGCATCGCGCCGCTCGTGCTGTCGGTGCTGCTGATCGTGAAGCTGCCGGAATCGGTGCGCTACATGGTGGCGAAGGCGAAGCCCGTCGAACGGATTCGCGCGACGCTCGCGCGCATTTCGTCCGACGCGATGCAGGCAGGCTCGTTCTTCATGACCGAAACCGCGCCCGCCGCGACGGGGCAAAGCGGCATCAGCGTGGTGCTGTCGCGCCCGTACATCGTCGGCTCGGTGATGCTGTGGCTCGCGTACTTCATGGGCCTCGTGATCTTCTATGCGTCGATCAACTGGATGCCGATCCTGCTCAAGGAATCCGGCCTGCCGCCGCAAAAGGCGACGCTGATTTCCGCGCTGTTCCCGCTCGGCGGCGTCGGCGCGGTGCTGTGCGGCGTGCTGATGGACAAGTTCAACGCGAACCGCATCATCGCGGCGTGCTACGCGCTGACCGCCGTGAGCGTGTATCTGATCGGCCAGGCGGTGGGCAACGTGGGCCTGCTCGTGCTCATCGTGTTCCTCGCGGGCGTGCTGATGAACACCGCGCAATCGTCGATGCCAGCGCTCGCCGCCGCGTTCTATCCGACCCAGGGCCGCGGCACGGGCGTCGCGTGGATGCTCGGCATCGGGCGCTTCGGCGGCATCGCGGGATCGTTCCTCGTCGCCGAGCTGACGCGGCTGCATTTCAGCTTCGGCGGCATCTTCGCGACGATCGCGGTGGCGGGCGTCATTTCGGCGGTCGCGCTGCTGATCAAGCAGGCTGCGCATCCGCAGACGGCCATCGCAGGCGATCTCAAATCGACCGAGCCAGTCGGGCATTGATTCGATTGATCGTGGCAGGCAACGCCCCGCGTGACTCTGGTTACGCGGGGCGTTGTCATTTTCTGCGCCACGCATCGCGCCGCTAAAGAACCCTCACGCCCTGCCGATAAATTGCACGTAGCTTTCGATCACGAGGCCGCGTCGCATGCGCGCGCGCAAACGTAAAACGGCTCACGATCGGAAGCTCGCAAGCGAGCGCCAGCCCCGGCGCACCCACCGGCCCCTTCAACCCGATCGTGAATAAACTTTCCTTCAAGACCAAGCTCATGAGCACCGTGGGCTTCGTATGGCTCAGTCTCATCCTGCTGTGCGCGCTCAACGCGATCTCCACGAAACACTCGCTGATGCGCAACCGTGAAAGCGCGCTCGCCGAGCAGGTTCAATCCGCGACCAGCGTCGTCAGGTTCTACGTCAAACAGGCGCAAAGCGGCGCGCTGCCCGAAGACGAAGCGAAGAAGCTGGCCATCGCCAGCGTGCGGGCGATTCGCTACGGCACGAGCGGCTATCTCGGCATCCTCGATTCGAAGCTGTTCCAGGTCCTGAATCCCGTGCGCCCCGACACGGAAAACAAGATCAACGATTTCATCGACAGCACCGGCAAGCATTTCACCGCCGAGATCGTGAAACACGGTCTCGACGGCTCGCACATCACGACGTATCTGTATCCGAAGCCGGGCGAGCAGGAGCCGCTGCAGAAGATGACCTACGGCGACTACGTGCGCGAATGGGACTGGCACGTCTACACGGGCGCGTATATCGACGACATCGACGCGGCCTTTCATGCGATCGTGCTCAAGTCGCTGTTGCTGATCGGCGTGATCGGCGCGGCGCTGACGCTCGCGATGGCGTTCATCATCCGCGGCGTGCTGAAAAGCATCGGCGGCGATCCGCGCGATGTGGCGATCGTCTGTCAGCGCATCGCGGCGGGCGATCTCGCGCAGACCGTGCAAGTGACGCGCGGCGACGAATCGAGCCTCATGCATTCGATGCACACGATGCAGTCGCGTCTCACGCAGACCATCGCGCAGATCAAGCTGGTCGCGGACGGCATCACGGCGGCGTCCCGCGAGATCGCGGACGGCCATCACGATCTTTCGTCGCGTACCGAAGAACAGGCGGCGTCGCTCGCGGAAACGGCATCGAGCATGGAAGAACTCACCTCGACCGTGCGTCTGAATTCCGACAACGCCGGACAGGCGAGCCAGCTTGCCGCGAGCGCGTCGTCGACGGTGGAAAGCGGCAGTGGCGTCGTGCTCGGCGTCGTCGCGACGATGGACAGGATCGCGGGCAGCTCGGAGAAGATCGTCGATATCATCGGCGTCATCGAAGGCATTGCGTTCCAGACCAACATTCTCGCGCTGAACGCGGCCGTGGAAGCGGCGCGCGCGGGCGAGCACGGGCGCGGCTTCGCGGTGGTCGCATCGGAAGTGCGCGCGCTCGCGCAGCGCTGCGCGGCGGCAGCGAAGGATGTGAAGACGCTCATCGACGAATCCGTGACGAACGTCACGGCGGGGCAGGATCTCGCGCAGCAGTCCGGCGACACGATGAAGCAGATCCTCACGTCCGTCACGCGCGTGAACGACATCATGAGCGAGATCTCGTCCGCTTCGTCGCAACAGACGCAGGGCATCGAGCAGGTGGGTGTCGCGATCACGCAGATGGACGCCGTCACGCAGCAGAACGCGGCGCTCGTCGAACAGGCGACGGCCGCCGCCGCCGCGCTCGCGGTGCAGGCGGAAGAACTGAAGCGCGCAGTCGCCGTGTTCAGAACCTGAAGATCCGGGCGGACGCGCCTTTCAGTGCGCGCTCCGGTGTTTGTGAATCGTCAGACCGTGGCATAGCGCGTGCTGACTCGTATCGTGCGAACCGGCCGCTGCGCGCGCGGCGGCCGGCAGGCAAATCAAGCCGCACGAATCGCATTTTGCAAACCGCCAACCGGAGTGATCGACATGAAACGTTTCGCCCTTCCCGCCACCGCGGGCGCATTTGCGCTCGTCTGTGCGTCCGCTTTCGCGCAGGACAATCCGCCGAGCTCGAACACGGGCCTACAGGCCGGCGACAATGCACAAACGACGACGCAGCCCGCACAGTCGAAATCCCACGCGCACAAGTCCACGCATTCGAAGCAGGCGCACAAGAGTCCGATGAACGCGGGCCCGTCCACCGCGCCGAGCGGGACAGCGACGCCGAGCGGCCCCGGCGCGCCCGTCAGCGCGAGCGGCTCGGGGCAGTAGCGCGCGACGCGCATCAGCGCACGAAGGTGCCGAGCCCGTCCTCGTCGTAGTACTCGAGCGTCACGCGATCGCTGAGAAACGATACCTTCGATATCGTGCCGGGATTCGCGTTCTCGTTGACGAGCGTGAAGGTGAAGACATCGGCATCCCAATGCGAGATCGGCAGTGTCATCGGACGCGGGCCGATGAGAATCGCGAGCGCGCCGCCCTGATCGACCACCTGAATCGGCCCGAAGTAGTCGTTCCTGTACGTGCCGATGTAAGTCGACAGCGCACGCGCGGGCAGCGGCGAGGCCGGCGGCGTCGCGCCGACGAGCGAGCCGGACGGCTTCGACAGGGGCGCCAGCGCATCGCTGTACAGCTTGTACCAGTCGCGCTGGATCGAGCCGAACTGCACGATGTCGAAGAACTGCTGGTTGAGCGCTTCCGGCACGCCGATCGGGAATGCGTTTGTCAACGCGACGATCGCGAGATTCGTCGACGGCACCACCATGAAGTTGGTCGCCGCGCCCGCGCTGAACGCGCCCGAATGGCTGTACGACGCACGCCCGGCGCTCGTCTGGCCCACGTTGAAGCCGTAGCCGTAATAGCCCGCGGGATTGCCGCCGCCCGGCGGCGAGCTTTGCGCCTGCGCGGTGGTGGCCGCGGCGAGGGCGGCCGCATCGACGATGCGGTTGCCGTTGAAAACGCCCGCGCCGAGCATCATCGCGAGCCACTTCGCCATGTCGTTCACCGACGAACTCACGCCGCCCGCGGGCGATTGCGCATCGGGCATCGTGCCGAGGCCCTGCACCCACTGATTGCCGCGCTTCACGTGGCCGGTCGCCCGGTTGGATCGCGCGATGAAGTCCGCATAGCGCGAGCTGGTGCTCGTCATGCCGAGCGGCTTGTAGAGCGCGGTATCGGAGAGCGTCGCCCAGTCGATGCCCGCAGCGGCCGCCACGGACTCCGCCGCCGCCGTAAGTCCGAAGTTCGTGTAGAAGTACGAATGGCGAAACGGATGCAGCGGCAGGAAGCGCAGCCGCTGAAGCACTTCCGTTTGCGAGTAGCCCATGTCTTCGAGCTTGTCGCCCGCGTGGTCGGGCAAGCCGGACTGATGCGAATACAGATCGCCGATGGTAACGGCCGCGCTCACTTCTGCATCCGAGAGCGTGAACCACGGCAGATGCGCGCGCACCGGCGTGTTCCACGCGATGCCGCCCGCGCCCACCTGATGCGCCACGACCGACGCACCCACGGACTTCGACACCGACGCGAGCTGAAACACGGTATCGGCATCGACTTTCTGGCCCGAACCGATGAGCCGCGTGCCGAAGCCCTTCGCGTAGACGGTCTGCGTGCCGCGCACGACCGCGATGGCCATGCCCGGTATGCCGGTGCTGCTCAAAAGATTGTTGGCGAGGGTGTCGAGCTGGGATAGAGCGGCGTTGACTTGCGCGTCCGGCACGGGGCCGGTTTGCGTGCCGCCCGACGATTCCGATGCGTTGGCGTTGTCGGAATCCGAACCACCGCCGCATGCGGCGATCGTGCTGCATAGCGCCGCGCCCAGAAAGCGGCGGCGTCCTTCAGAAGGTCCCATACTCGCGTCTCCCCGATGTCGCGCACGTCGCGCGCAGAGCGGATTCTATCCGGTAAAGAATCCGTCAGGCGCGTGTCGTGGGACTGGAAGCGCGGCGCGCGTTACTTCGCGAACAGCGACGACATGTCGGCGAACGCCTTGATCTCGACGGCATTGCCGGACGGATCAAGGAAGAACATCGTCGCCTGTTCGCCGACTTCGCCCTTGAAGCGCACATGCGGCTCGATGACGAAGCGCGTACCCGCGGCGCGCAGCTTGTCGGCCAGTTCCTCCCATTGCGGGATCGACAGCACGACGCCGAAGTGGCGCACCGGCACGGCGTCGCCATCGACAGCGCTCGTCGTGCGATGCCCGGCTTCATCGGGCGCGAGATGCGCGACGATCTGATGCCCGTAGAAATCGAAATCCACCCAGGCGTCGGAGCTGCGGCCTTCCGGGCAGCCGAGCAACTCGCCGTAAAACTCGCGCGCGGCGGCGAGGCTGTGAACGGGAAACGCGAGGTGAAACGGCGGCATGGCGTGCTGAGTCGTGCTCATGGCGATGAATCCTTATTCGACGTGTGGGGAACGAAGGCCTCAGTGTATTGATAAATATTTGTGTTGAAAAACGATATATTGCGGGAGTCAGCCCCAATATTTTCGATGAATCGACATGCTGCGCGAACTTCAGACTTTCATCGCGGTGGCGCGCCACGGCACGTTCGCGGGCGCGGGCGCGCACATCGGTCTCACGCAATCGGCCGTGAGCGCGCAGATGCAGCGGCTCGAAGCGCATCTCGGCGTCGCGCTGTTCGACCGCACCGGCCGCTCCGCGACGCTCAACAAGGCGGGCAAGCGCACGCTCGAACTCGCCGACGAACTGATCGCGCTTTATGCGCGCCTCGCCGAGCCGGACGGCGAGGACGGGCGTGGCGGCTCGCTGTCGGTCGGCGCAATCGCGTCGGCGCATGCGGCGCTGCTGCCCGATGCGATCGGCGCGTTCCGGCGCGTGCTTCCCGCGTGGCGCATCCGGCTGGTGCCGGGCGTGTCGCTGAATCTGCTGGCGAGCGTCGATGCGGGCGAGATGGACATGGCCGTGCTCATCCGTCCGCCGTTTTCGCTGCCTGCGGAACTGCGATGGCGCACGCTCGCCGCCGAGCCGTTCGTGCTGCTCGCGCCCGCTGCGAAGAAGGGCGCGGGATGGCGCGAGCTGATCGAGTCGGAGCCTTTCATCCGTTACGACCGGCGCTCGTTCGGCGGCCGGCAGGTGGACACGTTTCTGACGAAGCGCCGCATCGCGGTGCGCGATTCGATCGAAGTCGACGAGTTGCCGGGCATCGCGCAGCTGGTGGCGCGGGGTCTGGGCGTGGCACTCGTGCCGGTGTCGGATGGCATCGGTGCATGGCCGCGCGGCGTGGTGCCGCTCGATCTCGGCGATGAGACGTTTCATCGCGAGATCGGTCTTGTCGAGCGGGCGTGGCGTGCGCGTGCCGATGAGCCCGACGCGGCGGCGCGCCTTGCCGACTGCATCGTCGAGGCGGCGGCGCGCGGCGCACGCGCACGAAGGCGGAACGTGCGGCGCGGCATCGCCTAGAATGCGTTGGAGCGTTCTCCCTCGGTGGATCTCCATGGACGACGAGCAGCACATCGGCGACGCGAAATCGCGTCTCGCGGAATCGGCGTTGACGCTTGCGCAGTCGGCCGCGCGTCGCGGGCGGTCGGCGCTTGCGTGGCTGGATCGCATCGATCCGGGTACGCATCGGCGCATCAAGGGTTTGCGGCTCGTCACCGCATACGGTCTCGCGGCGGCGCTCGGCGCGTTGCAGGACGTGACGCAGAGCGTGCCGGCCGGCGTGTCCGTCGGCGCGCTGGCGGGTGGATTCGCGCTGTGGGCGAGCGTGTCCGAGGCGCGCACGACGCGTTTCGAATCGAGCCGCGATCTCGCAGTGCTGTGCATCGCCGCTGCGTTCGGCGCGCTCACGTTCGCGTTGTTCGGGCCGATGCTGCGTGAATACGGGCGCGGCGGCTCCGAGCTCGTGCTCGTCACGGGCGCGTTCTTCGCGGGCTATCTGAAGCGCTTCGGGGTGACTGGCGCTGGCATCGGCTCGCAGCTTTATATCGGACAGTTACTCGCCTATGGGATGAATCTCGCGCCCGGCGATTCAAGGGCGATTCTGTTCGCCCTGCTGATCGGCATGCTGGCGGCGATCGTGCCACGCGTGCTGAGCGGGCCGGCGGAGCATCCGGCCGTGCTGCCGGCGCTGGCGTCCGAGCCCGCTTATGGCCGTCACGCGATATCGCCCGCGTTCGCGATGGGGTTGCAGGCGACGTGCGGCGCGCTCGTCGTGGTGCTGCTGAACCGTGCGATCGGGCTAGTGGAATCGGCATGGGCGATCACGGCGTGTGTGTATGTCGTGGCGACGTCGGCGGTGGGTACGGCGGAGCGCGTGCGGCGACGTATCTATGGGACGCTTGTCGGGGTGCCGCTCGGGCTCGTGTGTCTGCCGCTCGCGGAGCATTGGCCGGTTGTCGTGTGGACATTGTCCGCATTGGCGATGATCGCTTATGCGATGGCGTTGCCGGAGCGGTATGACATCGCCTGCGGGGCGTTCGCGTTTGTGCTGGTCGTGACGCTGGCCGCGAGTGGGGTGCATTCGGTTGGGCTGCTGACCGCGCGGGCCTGGGAGACGTTGCTTGGTGGGGCGTTGGGGTTGGTGGCTTCGCGGGTCGTTTTTCCGTTGCGGGTGGTTAGGGAGTGAGGGGGCTGGTTTCAAGCGCAAACGAAGAAGCAAAAAACCAGTCACCGCTTCGCCCGTACACACGCCGAGGCGGGCGGGCCGTGAAATTGCCTATTCGGCTGGAAGGTTGGAATTGGCGGGACAACAGACGTTGGGGCATTCGGGCAGGAATGAAATTTCGACCCGCTTGCCGTTTATCAGGCGTGCAGGCTCGTAGATATGCGTATCCGTTTCAATATCGCCCCTCAGAAATCCGAGTTGTGCAAGCAGTCGCTTCCCCGCAGCCAAGCGTGCCTCTGCTAGCCCCTGCGGATCATGCTCTGTCGCTTCTGCATGCCCGCTTACCTGGGTTATTTCCTTTGTAACGTGGTTAGCATAAGCGGCTCTCTGCTTTGCCACCCACTTCGCAAGTCGCAGGACTTCCGCCGTGGGGACGTCCCCACTGTTTGCATTGAAATAGATATCGAAGTTCTCGCTCGGAACGCAGGCGAGCGCGCCGGTCGATGCGATGAAGAGGAGGCTCGAAAGCGCTTTACATGCTGTAGATGACATAACCGGCAACGCTGTCTGCATTCTCAATGGCTTGTTCCGGGTTCGCCTTGCCGAAAGGAAGGCACTCTCTCATGAAGTATTTCCAATCCTTGGTCGCCATCGTGTCTTTGAAGTGACTCGCTTCATGAATCAGAGTCGAAACCATCGAGTCCTTTGCATAGGACATCGGTCGCATGTCGCAAAACGCGTCACGTATCGCGATGGTGTGCGTCACGGTATCTGGAGCACAAACTTCGGCTACCGCGCCGATGGCGTTTCTGGTGTTCGGCGTGCATGAAATATGCGTCGAGCGTGTCGGGTCCCATCGCACGAAGTTGTACGCGTTCAGATTCTTGAGAACCCGAGAGATGGCGGAAAGGCCATTGATAAGCCTTTGGCGGGTGGCTTCGTCACATCGACCGAACCAGGTATCGACACGCACTCTGTCTGCTTGCGACCACCTTTGGAGGTCCCTGAGACGGGCATTGGTCAAGTGAACCGCCTCATCTCTGCAATCCAATACCAGTTCTGCAAACTTTGCATTAGTCATATTCGAGCATATGCGCTCAGCGTTTGCGTCGATAGTCACGGACGAACCTTCGACGGTATTGGTCATTGACGCATGAATTTCGATGAATTCTCTTGCCATTGGTCTGCTTTGTCGTTTAGCCAAGTTGACAAGTCAGTATAACGAACTTACATGGATGAACCGTCAAGGATCGTCACAAGACGATCCAGCCACTGCATGTGGTGAATCACCGCCCCGCCACCCGAACCAACAACCGATCCAGCACCTCAAAATCCACCGGCTTGACAAGATGTGCATCGAACCCCGCCTGCGCGGAGCGCTCCTTGTCGCTGTCCTGCCCAAACCCGGTCATCGCGACGACCATCGCCCCCCCGATGAGCCGCTTCGAGCGCAGCGCCCGCAGCACCGCATACCCGTCCATATCCGGCAAAGCGAGATCGAGCAGAATCAGCTCGGGCGGAAAATGCCGAACCACATCGAGCCCTTCCTTGCCGTGATACGCGATACGCACGTCATGCCCTTTCATCTGCAACAGCATGGCGAGACTATCCGCCGAATCCTGGTTATCGTCGATCACGACGACGCGCAACCCATCGCCGACCTCCCGCGCGGCGCTTTGCGCGAGCACGCGATGCGGACGCGGCGCGTCATCCACCGATGCATACGGCAATCGCACCGTGAACGTGCTGCCCTGATTCGGCCCGTCGCTCGCAGCCGAAATCGACCCCCCGTGCATCTCGACGATCGACCTGCACAACGTAAGCCCGATGCCGAGCCCCGCCTCGCCAGGATTGAGATAGTGGTCCTCCTGCACGAACAGATCGAAGATGGAGGTGAGCCCCTTCTGCGAAATGCCACGCCCGGTATCGGATACCTTGAGCAGCAGCGCGCTCGTCTCGGGCTCGACTTCGACCGTGATCGTGCTCCCGCGCGGCGAGAACTTCGACGCATTGTTCAACAGGTTCTGCACGACCTGCACGAGCCGCGTGGGGTCGCCCATCACATGGACGGGATCGCGCGCCAGCTTCGTCACGACGCGCTGCGTGCGCTCGTCGATGAACGGATGCACGAGCTCGATGCTGCGCGCGACGATATCGCTCACATCGACGCGCGCCATGCGCAGATCGATCTTGCCCGTCGTGATGCGGCCCATGTCGAGCAGATCGTCGACGAGCCGGCCGAGATGCGAGGTCTGTCTGTCGATGATGTCGCGGCACGCGTTGACCCGCTGCGGCATGCCCTTTTCCATCTGCATCACGCCGATCGCGTTTCGCACCGGCGCGAGCGGATTGCGCAACTCGTGCGCGAGCGTCGCGAGAAACTCGCTGATGCGCCGGGACGATACTTCGAGCTGCTCGAGGCGCTTGCGCTCGCTCATGTCGCGCGTGACCTTCGCGAAGCCGCGCAGCACGCGATGCTCGTCGTACACCGCGGTGATGACGACGTTCGCCCAGAATAGCGAACCGTCCTTGCGCACGCGCCAGCCTTCGTTCTCCACGCGGCCCGTGCGGATCGCGGTCTGCAGTTCGATCTCCGGCAGGTTGGCGGCCAGATCCTCGGGACAGTAGAACGTCGAGAAATGCCTGCCCATGATCTCTGACGGCTGATAACCCTTGATCCGCATCGCGCCCGTATTCCAGCTCGCGATATGGCCGCCCGGGTCGAGCATGAAAATCGCGTAGTCGCTCACGCTTTCCACGAGCAGACGAAAACGTTCTTCCGACAGACGCAGCTTCTCCTCTTCGGCGCGCTTCGCGGTGAGGTCGCGCGTGCATTTCGCGTAGCCGATGATCTCGCCCTTCGTATCGCGCGCCGCCGTGATGACGACGTTTGCCCAGAACAGCGTGCCGTCCTTGCGCACGCGCCAGCCTTCATCCTCGAAGCGCCCGGTCGCATATGCCTGCTTCAGCTCGTACTCGGGCCAGCGGCGCTCGACCGCTTCCGCCGGATAGAAGCGCGACAGATGCTGACCGATGATCTCGTGCGCCTCGTAGCCCTTGATCCTGCGCGCGCCCGTGTTCCAGCTCGTGATGCGGCCGTTAAGGTCGAGCATGAAGATCGCGCAGTCTTCGATCGCATCGACGAGCGCGTGATATTGCGCGTGACTCATCGTGGGCTCGCCTGGCGTGTCGGGTCCGTGGTCGAGCTGGGGCACGGCTGCTCTCGATCTGGTCATGGTTCTGATGGTCAACGCAGCAGAGGAAGTCTGATTTCGCCAGTTTACCCGTTGACGACCCATCGCACCCGTGCCTCTTCAACAGGCGCCAGCGAGCCGCGCGCGGCGCTGTCGTGGACAAGGAGGAATGCGCAAAGCGCTCCCTACACAGCGCGCGTATCCATCCATTCCTATCCTTGCTTTTGAGGGGATTTCAACGCCGGTTCACGCACGTAGACTGCGTGCACATTTCAGAAGGTCGGTTGCTTGGCAGGCAGTGCAATGAGGCCGATTGAAGTGGTTATGTGAAACCCTCAGGAGCACTATCATGATCAGCAATCTCAAAGGCATCATCTTCGTCGCGGCGCTCGCGGGCGCATCCTACGCACTCGCAAGCGGGTATGGTCCCGCGCCGCATTACGCACCGATGGACGGCGCGCCCACATCACAACAAGGCATGAACATGCAGACCATTGCTCAGGATGCGCAACAGAGCAATGACGCGAGCGTCGATAAATCCAAGCAGCAAAGTCCGCTGATTCAGGCACAGGATTGAGCGTGCTGCATCACGTCGCGTCCCGCCGGTCACGCCGGCGGGACGCGTTCAGCGCTCGCCGTCGAAGAGCGTGCGCAACATGCGTTCGGGGTTCGCGAGAAACGCACGCGTCACCTTGAAGTGCTCGGTGTCTTCATAGGCGACCCGCGCGAGGCCGTCTTCCGTGAATTGATAGATCCACGCATCGGGGTAGGCCATGAGTATCGGCGAATGCGTGGCGATGATGAACTGCGAATCGTCATTGACGAGATCGTGGATGCGCGCAAGCGCGGCGAGCTGGCGCTGCGGGGACAGCGCCGCCTCGGGTTCGTCAAGCAGATAGAGGCCTTGTCCGCCGAAGCGTTCCATCAACAGCGTGAGGAAGGACTCGCCGTGCGATTGCTCGTGCAGCGACTTGCCGCCATAAGACGAGATGATCGGCGGGCCGAAGCCGGGTTCGTCGTCGAGCTGCTCGATTTCCGTCGCCACGTTGAAGAAGCTTTCCGCGCGCAGAAAGAAGCCGTCGCGCGGCCGTTTGAAGCCTTTCGCGATGCGCAGATACTCATGCAGCGCCGAATGCGACGCGCGCGTGCCGAAGCGGAAGTTCTTCGTGCCGCCTTCGGGATTGAAGCCCATCGAGACCGCGATCGCTTCGAGCAGCGTCGACTTGCCCGAGCCATTTTCGCCGACGAGAAACGTGACCTTCGGATGCGGTTCGAGCGTATCGAGCGCGCGCACGGCGGGCAGCGAGAACGGCCAGACGTCGAAAGACGGCGCCTTGTCGCGCATGAGCGTGATGCGGCTGATGTACTGGCTCGAGATCATCGGCGCCGCACGTTCAGTGGAACGCCTGATTCGCGGCGGATTTCGCGGCATTCTCCGCGCCCACTTTCTCGACCGTCTCCTTCGCGCGCCCGATCTCGATCTTTGGCATGAACAGCATCGCGATCACGGTGCCGAGCGCGATCACGAACATCGCGGTGAAGGTCATGTGCAGCGAATGATGCAGCACGAGGCGAATTTCGTTGTTCATCGCGAAATCGCCCGGCACGCTCGACAGCAGTTGCTTGAGCTGATCCGCATGCACGGGCGGCAGGCCGTCCGTATGCATGAGGCCGTAATTCTGCACCGCGCCGAACACGGCCGCGCCGAGCGTGTTGCCGAGATTGCGCGAAAACAGGTTCGATGCGGTGGCGCTGCCGCGCTCGAGCGGCTGCACGATCTCCTGAATCAGGATGAGGCACGACACGCTCGTGATGCCCATGCCGAAGCCGAGCACCGCGGAGCCGACGCCCGCCCAGACCGGGCTCGATTGCGGGCCGAGCAGCACGAACGGCAAGGCGCCGAGCGGAATGAACACCGGCCCGACCATCAGGAGACGCCGCAGGCCGATACGGCTGAACGCGCGCGACGTGAAGGTCGCGCCGCTCGGCCAGCCGATCATCATCATGGTGAGCGCGAGGCCCGCTTCCACCGGCGTGCGGTGCATCACGCCCTGCACGTACATCGGCAGGAAGGTGGTGAGGCCCATCATCGCCATGCCGGCCAGGAGGGTCGCGATGTTGCTCGCCGCGATCGGCCGATGCGACCACAGGCGAAACGAGATCATCGGATCGGCGGCGCGGCGCTCCTGCACCACGAAGCCCACGATCGCGAGCACCAGCACCGCGATCTCCACGCCGACGCGCGTGCTGCTCGCATGTCCGGCGTCGGTGAGCGCCATCATCAGCGCGGCGACGGCCGCCGTGAAAAAGAACGCGCCGGCGAAGTCGATCGCCGGACGGTCGTGGCGCTTTTCCTCGTGCAGGAAGAGCGTGAAGAGCAGGGCGGCCAGAATGCCGATCGGCACGTTGATCCAGAAGATCCACGCCCACGAGAACTGCCGGATCAAGAGGCCGCCGACCATCGGGCCGAGCACGGCGGACACGGCCCACACGCTCGCGAGATAGCCTTGCACCTTGCCGCGCTCGCGGGCCGGATAGAGATCGCCGACGACCGTCAGCGCGACCGGCAGGATCGCGCCCGCGCCGACGCCCTGAACCAGCCGGAACACGATCATCGCGGGCATCGACCAGGCGAAGCCCGCGAGCACCGAGCCGATCAGGAAGATCGCGATGCCCGCGAGCAGGGCGGGCTTGCGGCCGTACAGATCGGCGAGCTTGCCGAACACGACGGTGAGCGCCGTCTGCGTGAGCAGGAACGACGAGAAAACCCAGCTATAGAGATTGAGGCCGCCGAGCTGCGTGGCGATTTGCGGCATCGCGGTGGAGACGATGGTGGCTTCGATCGCGACCATGGCCATCGAGGCCATCACCGCTGCGATGACGAGGGGACGTGCCGTTTTGCTGTTCTGTGACATGCGTTTCGGATGACATGCCTTCCACGGCGCGCAACCGACGACGATGCGCGCGAGCGAAGCCATGCACGATGGATGAAGATGCGGCGGCGGCCTCTGGCTTGCGAATTCCTTGCAGCCAAAGCAATGTCGCCGATGAAAATGCGCCGGATGCAATGTTATCCCGCGCGGCGAAACGCTGCTCGACGAAGCTTCCCGCGCGCTCATTCAATGCTAATTCTTCGCGCCTAGGCTTGATTTCGTGGACGGACAGCGCGCTTCCTCCGGCGGCCGACGGTCCGTTTCACGTTCTCGTATCTCCTCAGCCCTTGGCGCCGGCCGCGTGCGGACCGGCGTTTTTTTCGGCGCGCCAAGCACATGTCCCCTTTCAGACCGAAATCACCGGGAATGTCGCCTAAAATCGAACGGGCTGGCGAAACGCCCCGTTCCCTTCCGAAGCGGCGATCTCGAATGATCAAATCACTGAAAAATCAACTCGTCGTCGCGCTCGGGCTGCTCGTGACGGTGATCGGCGTCGTGCAGGGCGTGAGTTCATATCAGTTGAGCAAGACCGGCATGAGCGCGCTGCTCGACCTGCGGCTCGAACAGGTGGCGGCGCGCATGCGCGACGGCTATGCCGAAGGCATTCCGGAAAATCCCGCGCGCGGCTCGCAGGACGATCGCGATGTCGTGGTCGTCGTGTGGAAGGCCGACGCCGATCTGCCGTTCCGCACCACCGACCCGTCCCTGCATTTTCCGCGCGACGCGCACGCGGGTTTCTCCGGCGCCGAAGTCAACGACGAGCACTGGCGCGTCTTCACGCGCCAGGAGCCGACCATGACGATTCAGGTCGCGCAACGTTCGTCGGTGCGCCGCGAGATCGCGCAGGAAGCCGCGACGCAAACGCTCTGGCCGATCGCCGTGCTGCTGCCGCTCGTGTGGATCGCCGTCGCGCTCGTCGTGCGGCGTTCGCTGCGGCAGTTGAATGAACTCGGCGCGGAGGTGCGGGCCATCGACATGGGTCATCTGCAGCCGCTGCCGACGGTCGGCGTGCCCACCGAGCTCGCGCCCTTCATCCATTCGATCAACACGATGATCGAGCGCCTCGCGACTTCGATCGAAAAGGAGCGCAAGTTCATCGCCGACGCCGCGCACGAACTGCGCACGCCGCTCACCGCGCTTCAGCTTCAGGCGGATAACCTCGCGCCGCATATCGTCGCCGGCAATCAGGAGCGGTTCCAGGAATTGCGCAAGGGCATTGCGCGCAGCGGCAAGCTCATCGCGCAGCTGTTGCGGCTCGCGCGCGCCGATGCGCCGGTGAGCGGCACGCCGCTGGTGCGCGTGGATCTGTCGGAAGTGGTGACGGGCGCGGTCGCCGACGTGCTGCCGATCGCGATTGCGCGCGGCATGGACATCGGCGCGGAGGAAATGCTCGACGTGCATGTGCGCGCGGTCGAGACGGACATCGGGATGGCGGTGCGCAATCTCGTGTCGAACGCGGTGCGCTATACGCCCGATGGCGGCACCATCGATCTGCGCATGCGGCGCGACGGCGACCTGGTGTGGGTCGATGTCGTCGATACGGGGCCGGGCATCGCCGAGGAGTTGCTGCCGCGCGTATTCGACCGTTTCTTTCGCGCGAACCCGGACGTGGAGGGCAGCGGGCTCGGCCTCTCCATCGTGAAGGCGATCGCCGGGCGCTATGGCGGCGACGTGACGCTAAAAAATCGCACCGACGCTCGCTCAGGCATCGTCGCATCGATCAGTTTTCCCGTGGAGGAGGTCAGCGAGAACGCGGCCGCGCCGGCATTGAACACATAAGGTTTTGCGCCGATTACAATGCATTCGCTGCGTGGCGCAAGGCGAATATCGCCGGTCAGTAAAAGCATTCGAAAAGACCGGTCGTGCGTTTTATTCGTTTGTGCCGCATCCCGGGCGCGTGGCGCGCCCTTCTCGCCGGGTGCGGGGTGGAACATGCGAATTCTCCTGATCGAAGACGACGTGCAGATCGGCACGAGCCTCATGCGTGCGCTCAAGGATGCCGATTACGCCGTGGACTGGGTGCGCGACGGCAACGCGGGCCGCGAGGCCATCGGCGCCGCCGAATACACGGTGGTGCTGCTCGATCTCGGCTTGCCGGGCATGACCGGCATCGAACTGCTGCGTCAGGCGCGCACCGCCGGCAACGCAACGCCCGTGCTGATCCTCACCGCGCGCGACGATCTCGACACGCGCGTGCAGGGCCTCGATCTCGGCGCCGACGACTATCTGCTCAAGCCCTTCGACATGCCCGAACTGCTCGCGCGCATCCGTGCGGTGCTGCGCCGCAAGGCGGGCTACGCGGTCTCGCGTCTCGGCGACGATTCACTCTGCCTCAATCTCGATCAGCGCACGCTCACGTGCGGCGAGAATTCCGGCGTGCTGTCGGCGCGCGAGTTCGCGCTGATGCACGCGCTGCTCGAACGTCCCGGCACCATCTTTTCGCGCGATCAGCTCGAAGATCGCCTCTATGGATGGGGCAAGGAAGTGGAGAGCAACGCGGTCGACGTGCTGATCCATTCGGTGCGCAAGAAATTCGGCGCGAGCGTCATTCGCAACGTGCGCGGGCTCGGCTGGACCGTGATGCTCGGGCAGGCGGGGCGCGAGGAGCCGAAATAGCGCGCGTCACGGCGCATCGTGATGCCGCCCGAGTGCGCCGCAGAAGTACGCGTTGTAGTCGTGATCCTGCGTTTCTACCTGACGCATGCGGCGTTCGAGATCGGCCAGATCGCTCGATGACGCGAGGTATTCGTCGCTGGCGTCGCGGTCGAGGAAAAAGCTGCCGAGGGATTTCGAAAAACGTTCAAACATGATGTGCTCCCGTCATTGAAAGAAGGCCTGTATGGGGCCGACGGAAATCAGGTTATGCCGCGCGAATTAGAAACAAATGAGAGGCCCCGATGACGGCCCCGCGTCACGCGCATTGCCGCCCTTCGCATGACCAAGCGTTCGCCAACGCACCGTGAAACCGATCGCATTGCGGGCAGCCACCGCCGCGCCGCACCATCCCGTGCTATCGTGTTTTCATAGGGGTTTCATACGGAACGGCCGCCATGAACGATGTGTCTCGTATCCTCAGTGCCCGCGACCGCGCCGAACTGCTCTGCTGGCTCACGTGCGGCAGTCTCGGCGCGTACTACCTGAATGGCGACTGGCCGGCGGCCTCGTTTCACGTGCAGGCCGCGCACAAGTGGCTCGACCGGCATCAACGGCTCGCGGACTGGCTCACGGTCGCCAAGCTCGCGGCCATCGCCCGCGAAATCGCCACCCAGCATTGCGCGATGCTCGAAGCCGACTGGGCGCGCGATGCCGTCGAGGAGATCCTCGACAGCGAAGATCTCAACTATCAATCGGATGTCGTGCGTCAGGTGTTCGACGATTGCCGCCGCGCGCTCGCCGAAAAGCGCACTCCGGAGTGAAGCGGCGCTCGCGCGCACGGTGAGGTCTGGCGCGTTTCACTGTATGGATGTACAGTAGGGCCATTTTGTTCTGAGCGCCCCAATGGACGCGCCGTCCTTGACCCCCGCACCGCGCCGCATCGCGCATCTCGACATGGACGCGTTCTTCGCGTCCGTCGAACTGCTGCGCTATCCCGAGTTGCGCGGCATGCCGGTCGTGGTGGGCGGCGGCCGCAGCGCCACGCCCGAAACGCTTCCCGACGGCACGCGCCGCTTCAGGCGTCTGCGCGACTACGCGGGCCGCGGCGTCGTCACCACCTCCACGTACGAAGCGCGCAAGTTCGGCGTCTTCTCCGCGATGGGCATGATGAAGGCCGCGCAACTCGCGCCCGACGCCATTCTCCTGCCGACCGATTTCGAGTCGTACCGCCATTATTCGCGCCTCTTCAAGGCGGCCATCGCGACCTTCACGGCGCAGATCGAGAACCGCGGCATCGACGAGATCTATATCGATGTGAGCGAGCTGCCTGGCGAGCCGGCTGAGATCGGCAGACGCATGAAGGACGCCGTGCACGACGCGACCGGGCTGACGTGCTCCATCTGCATCGCGCCGAACAAGCTGCTCGCGAAGATCGGCTCCGAGCTCGACAAGCCGGACGGCCTCACGCTCCTCACGATGGACGATCTGCCCACGCGCATCTGGCCGCTCGCCGCGCGCAAGGTGAACGGCATCGGTCCGAAGGCGAGCGAGAAGCTCGCGGCGCTCGGCATCGTCACCGTTGGCGACATCGCCGCCGCCGATCCCGGCTTGCTGCAGACGCACTTCGGTCACACGTATGCCGCGTGGCTCGCGCGCATCGCGCAGGGACAGGACGAGCGGCCGGTCGTGGTGAGTTCGACGCCCAAGTCGATGAGCCGCGAAACCACTTTCGAGCGCGACTTTCATCCGAAGCAGGATCGCGCGACGCTCTCTGCGGAGTTCACCGGCCTGTGCACGCGCGTCGCCGACGACTTGCAGCGCAAGGGCTATGTCGGGCGCACGGTGGGCATCAAGCTGCGCTTCGACGACTTCCGCACCGTGACGCGCGATCTGACCATTCCCGTGGCGACGGCCGATCCCGTCGAGATCCGCCGCGCCGCGACCGAGTGCCTGAAGCGCATCGTGCTCGACCGGCGTATCCGGCTTCTGGGCGTCAGAGTCAGCGCGCTCGCCGGGCGCGATGAGAGCGGCTTCATCGAGCCGGTGCAGGTCGAGTTGCCGTTCGATATCGCCGATTAGTCGCGCTTGCTCAGGCATCAATGATCCGATCAATCCGCCCGGCTCTCCGCTTTATCACGTCGACGCATAACCAAAGCTCGCATCGTTCGTTGCCGGTCGAATCGTCGCGCGTTAGATTCTTCGCTTCCCCGAAGTCATAGACTGGTATCCGCTCGACCGTGACGATTCAGACCGCCCCCAATCCCGCTCTCGCTTCACTCGCGACATCCGCGGACGCCGCCGATCAACCCATCGAGATTCGCAAGTTCGACGCGCCGCTCGGCGCCGAAGTGATCGGACTCGATCTGTCGAAGCCGCTGTCGCAAGCGGACTTCGCGCGCATTCATCGCGCGCATCTGGATCATCACGTCCTCGTGTTTCGCGATCAGCGCATCACGCCGGACGAGCAGGTCGCGTTCAGCAAGCGCTTCGGCCCGCTGCAGATTCACGTGCTGCATCAGTTCGGGCTGGCGGGGCATCCGGAAGTGCTGATCGTGTCGAACATCGTCGAGAACGGCAAGCCGATCGGGCTCGGCGACGCGGGTCACTTCTGGCATTCGGACCTCTCGTACAAGGACAAGCCGAGCCTCGGTTCGCTGCTGCATGCGCAGGAGTTGCCGGCGCTCGGCGGCGACACGCTGTTCGCGAATCAGCATCTCGCATGGGACACGCTGCCCGCGCATCTGAAGCAGGCCGTCGAAGGCCGCGTTGCCGAGCACACCTATCTCGCCAAGTATGGCGAGTTGCAGAAGCGCAGTCCGTGGCGTCCCAATCTGTCGGCGGAGCAGGTCGCGCAGGTGAAGCCGGTGACGCATCCGATCGTGCGCACGCATCCGGAAACGAAGCGCCGCGCGCTTTTCGTCAGCGAGCATTTCACCACGCGCGTGATGGGTCTGCCCGAAGACGAAAGCCGCGCATTGCTCGCCGAACTGTTCGCGTACAGCACGCGGCCCGAGTTCATTTACCGGCATCAATGGCGCGAGCGCGACATGGTGTTCTGGGACAACCGCTCGGTCATGCATCTCGCAGCGGGCACGCCGGACGATCAAAGGCGCAAGCTGTATCGCACGACCATCGAAGGCGACGCGCCTTTCTGAATACACAATATCGCTTAATTCACGGGGTTTTTGATGCATTCTCGATCAGGCAAGAGCGCCGCACGCGCGCTCGTGGCCGCGCTCGCGGTATCGCTCGGCATCACATCGGCGAGCGCGCATGCGGAAGGCACCTTGCGCATCGCCGAGCAATTCGGCGTCGTGTACCTGCTGCTCAATGTCGCGCGCGATCAGAAGTTCATCGAGCAGGAAGGCAAGAAGGAAGGGCTCGATATCAAGGTCGACTGGGCCAAACTGTCGGGCGGTTCGAGCGTCAACGATGCGCTCCTGTCCGGCTCGGTCGATATCGCGGCGGCGGGCGTCGGCCCCTTGCTGACGATCTGGGACCGCACGCACGGACGGCAGAACGTGAAGGGCGTCGCGTCGCTCGGCAATTTTCCGTATTACCTTGTATCGAACGATCCGCGCGTGAAGACCATCGCCGATTTCACCGACAAGGACCGCATCGCGGTGCCGGCGGTCGGCGTGTCGGTGCAGTCGCGCATCCTGCAATACGCGGCGGCGAAGCAATGGGGCGACAAGCAATTCGACCGCCTCGACAAGCTCACGCAAGCGGTGCCGCATCCCGATGCGACGGCGGCGCTCATCGCGGGCGGCACGGAGATCAACGCGCACTTCGGCAATCCGCCGTTCCAGCAACAGGAACTCGCGGGCAATCCGAAGGCGCATATCGTGCTCAATTCATACGACGTGCTCGGCGGCCCCGGTTCCGCGACGGTGCTCTACGCGACCGAGAAATTCCGCAACGAGAATCCGAAGACGTATCGCGCGTTCGTCGCCGGTCTCGCCGATGCCGCGCAATACATCACGCAGCATCCCGAGCAGGCCGCCGATATCTATCTGCGCGTAAACAACGCGAAGCTCGACCGCGATCTGCTCATCAAGGTGATCAAGGACCCGTCGGTGAAATTCACGGTCGCGCCGCAGAACACGCTGGCGCTCGCGAAATTCATGCATCGCGTCGGCGCGATCAGAAACGAGCCGAAGTCGTGGCAGGACTACTTCTTCAGCGATCCGGCGACGAAGGACGGAAGCTGAACGAACGCGCGCTTATCGGCGAGCGCGAATTAGATATGCGCATTGATTGGTTATCACGGGCGCTGCGCGCCGGTATCGTGTTCATTTGCATTCGAGCACATTGAACATGGCCGCCAATCCCCAAGCGCTCTATTCGCGCGACGCCGATCTCGACGTCGCGACGAGCAACAAGCTTCTCAGCGCGAAGAACGTCACGCTCGAATACCGCACGCCCGAACGTCTCGTGCGCGCGACGCACGATGTGAGCTTCGACGTGTACGGCGCCGACCGCTTCGTGCTGCTCGGGCCATCGGGCTGCGGCAAATCGACCTTGCTCAAGGCTGTCGCCGGTTTCATCGAGCCCGTGGCGGGCAGCATCGAAATCGGCGGCGAGCGCGTGCGGGGTCCGGGCGCGGATCGCATCGTCGTGTTCCAGGAGTTCGATCAACTGCCGCCGTGGAAGACCGTCGTGCAGAACGTGGCCTTTCCGCTGCGCGTCGCGCGCAAGCTCGGCCGCGCCGAAGCACGCGAGCGCGCGCTGCATTATCTCGACAAGGTCGGCCTCGCGAAATTCGCCGATGCCTATCCGCATACCTTATCGGGCGGCATGAAGCAGCGCGTCGCTATCGCGCGCGCGCTCGCGATGCAGCCGCGCGTGCTGCTGATGGACGAGCCGTTCGCCGCACTCGATGCGCTCACGCGCCGCCGCATGCAGGAAGAGCTGCTGCGCCTGTGGAGCGACGAGCGCTTCACCTTGTTGTTCGTCACGCATTCGATCGAGGAGGCGCTGATCGTCGGCAATCGCATTCTGCTGCTGACGCCGCATCCGGGACGCGTGCGCGCCGAACTGAACAGTCATCAATACACGCAGGAAAGCATGGGTCGCGGCGAGTTTCAACAGAGCGTGGCGCGCATTCATCGTCTGCTGTTCGAAGAGGATGTGCAATGAGCACGCCGCATCTGACCGTGCCGCCCGTGCGGCCCGAATACGAAGTCACACCTTCCGCGTCGTTCGATGTCGAACCTCATGCGCCGCTGCCGCTTGCGAAGCGTCTCGCGGACCGCACGTGGCTGCGCAAGTCCATCATCGCGATCGTGCTGATCGCGCTGTGGGAGATCGCCGCGCGCGCCGTCGACAACGATCTGCTGCTGCCGACTTTCAGCGCGACGTTCGTCGCGTTCGTGCAGGGCATCGCTTCGGGCGAGCTCATCGAGAAAATCGGCATTTCGATGTCGGTGCTGTTGCGCGGCTATGCGCTCGGCGCGGTGCTCGCGTTTCTGCTGACATCGCTTGCGGTATCGACGCGCATCGGACGCGACATCCTTTCGATGCTCACCGCGATGTTCAATCCGCTGCCGTCCATCGCGCTGTTGCCGCTCGCGCTGCTGTGGTTCGGCCTCGGCACGGGAAGCCTGCTGTTCGTGCTCGTGCATTCGGTGTTGTGGCCGCTCGCGCTCAATACGTATGCCGGTTTTCAGGCGGTGCCCTCGACGCTGCGCATGACGGGCCGCAACTACGGCCTCAACGGCATGCGGCATGTGATGCTGATTCTCGTGCCCGCCGCACTGCCGTCGATCCTCGCGGGGCTGCGAGTGGGCTGGGCGTTCGCGTGGCGCTCGCTGATCGCGGCGGAACTCGTGTTCGGTGCAAGCTCGGGCAAGGGCGGTCTCGGCTGGTACATCTTCCAGAACCGCAACGAGCTTTATACGGATCGCGTGTTCGCGGGACTGGCCGCGGTCATCGTGATCGGACTCGCGGTCGAGCATCTCGTGTTCGATACCGTCGAGCGCGTGACGGTGCGGCGCTGGGGCGTGCAGCAGTAAGCGGCCCTCAGCTTCCGGCCCGAATGAAATCGATGAACGCGCGCAACGGCCCCGGCATGTGGGCGCGGCTCGGATAATACAGCCTCGGCCCGGTGAAGCTCTGCCACCACGGCTTGAGCACGGGCACGAGCGCGCCGCTGTCGATGGCTTCGCGCACGAATTCGTCGAATGTATAGACGAGCCCCAGTCCGGCGATGGCGCACGCGCGGCTGACCTCGATCGACGAGGTCACGAGCGGCCCTTGCGGCACGATGCGTATCACGTCCTTGCCGCGCATGAATTCCCACACCGCCAGCACGCCGCTTTCGAAGCGATGGGCGATGCACGCGTGATTCACCAGATCGCGCGGATGCTTCGGCTCGCCGTGCGCCGCAAGGTAAGCGGGCGACGCGACCGCGACGAAACGTTGCGTGGGCGGACCGATCGGCACGGCAATCATGTCACGCTCGATACGTTCGTCATAGCGAATGCCTGCATCGAAACCGGCGGCGAGCACGTCGATGAAGTTATCGCTCGCGCTCAGTTCCAGCGTGATGCCCGGATGCGCCGCGAGAAAGCGCGCGATGATCGGCGGCAGCACCTCGCGCGACACGATGGTCGGCACGTTCAGGCGCAGCGTGCCCATGGGGCTGTCGCGGAAACCGTTCACGGCATCGAGCGCGCCCGCGATTTCCGCGAAGGCGGGCGCGAGGCGCTCGATCAGCCGTTCGCCCGCTTCGGTCGGCGTGACGCTGCGCGTCGTACGATTCAGGAGCCGCACGCCCAGACGCGTTTCGAGCCGGCGAATCGCCTCGCTCAGCGACGAGGCCGACACGCCCCGCAACAACGCTGCCTGCCTGAAGCCGCGCGAGCGCGCGACCGCCAGAAACGCGTGCAGATCCGACAGGTCCGGTTCGTTCATTGTTCGCCTCGGCGCACAGCCCATGCAGATTGAGGCGGATTATCGCACGCGCGGTTTGCTCCCATAATCTCCGTCATCCCTTCTTTCTTCTTTGGCGGAGAACCATCATGGAACAACACGGACTCGGCAAGACCGGACCGAAGGTGTCGGTCATCGGGCTCGGATGCATGGGCATGTCGGGCATGTACGGGCCGTCGGATCGCGCGGAAAGCATCGCCACGATTCACGCCGCGCTCGAAGCGGGCGTCACGCTGCTCGACACTGGCGACTTCTACGGCATGGGCCACAACGAGATGCTGATCGGCGAGGCGTTGCGCAGCGCGCCGCCTTCACGCCGCGACGCCGCGATTCTCAGCGTGAAGTTCGGCGGCATGCGCGACCCGGCGGGCAACTTCATCGCGTTCGACGGCCGTCCCGTCGCCGTGAAGAATTCGCTCGCGTACACCTTGCAGCGACTGGGCGTGGATCATATCGACATCTACCGGCCCGCACGGCTCGATGCGAACGTGCCGATCGAAGACACCATCGGCGCGATCGCCGAGATGATTCAGGCGGGCTACGTGCGTCATGTGGGGCTGTCGGAAGTGGGCGCGCAGACGATCCGCAAGGCCGCCGCCGTGCATCCGGTCTGCGACCTGCAGATAGAGTATTCGCTGATCTCGCGTGGCATCGAGCAAGCGATCCTGCCGGTGTGCCGGGAACTGGGCATCGGGATTACCGCGTATGGCGTGCTGTCGCGCGGACTCATCAGCGGACACTGGAGCAAGGACGCCGCGCAAACGGGCGACTGGCGCGCGAACAGTCCGCGCTTTCAGCAAGGCAACGTCGAACGCAACCTCGCGCTCGTCGATGCGTTGCGCGCGATCGCCGATGCGAAGGGCGTGAGTGTTGCGCAGATTGCGATCGCGTGGGTGCTTGCGCAGGGCGATGACATCGTGCCGGTGATCGGCGCGCGCCGTCGCGATCGGCTGACGGAATCGCTCGGCGCGCTCGATATCGCGCTCACGAACGAGGAACGCGCGGCGATCGAAGCGGTGGTGCCGAAAGACGCGGCGGCGGGCGATAGATACGAGGCCGTGCAGATGGCGCATCTCGACAGCGAGAAGCGGTAAGCGTTCAGTTCTTGCGCAGAAACACCCACGCATTGAACGCGGCGCCCACGAACATCAACACGCTCGTCATCACGAAGACAGAGGGCATGCCCGAATGCGCGGCGATGAAGCCGCCCGCGAGCGGCCCCGTCACCTGTCCGATGTATTGCGCCGAGGTCGCGTAGCCGAGGATGTAGCCGACCGCGTTATCGGGCACATTGTGGCGCACGACGCTCGTGATCGCGGGCAGCAGGCCGCCCAGTGCGAGGCCCATCAGAAAGCGCAGCACGACGAGCTGCGTGCCGTTGGTGACGAAGATCTGCGGAATCAGCAGCACGCCGCATGCGGCGAGACATCCGACGATCACCTTCGGCGCGCCGACGCGATCCGCGAGCCGCCCGATGCGCGGCGCCGCGAGCACGCTGCCGAGCGCTGCGGCGGACATCACGACGCCCGCGACGAGCGTCACCTGCTTCGGGTCCTTCACGAGCTGCGATACATACACGGTGATGATCGGCTCGATCGACATATTGGCGAACATCAGCAGCATCGCGCTCGCGAGCATCCCGATCACGGGCGTGAGGAGCGGCACGTCGCGCCAGCCGCCGCGCGGCTTCGTTTTCGCGTGATCCGGCGCGCGGCGTTCTTCCTTCACGAGAAGCGTCGTCATGATGAACGAGCAGAAGATGAGGCCGCCCGCGAGAAAGAACGTCGCGCGTATGCCGATCAGACCCGGCAACAGCCCGCCGATGAGCGGCCCGACGAGATTGCCCGCCATCATGCCCGCCGCGTGCGTGCCGAGCGCCCACGCGGTGCGGTGCTTCGGCGTCTGCGTTGCGATCATCACGATGGCGCCGCTCGCATAGCCGCCGACGAGCCCCGCGAGAAAGCGCATCGCCACGAGTTGCCAGACCGTCTGCACGACGCCGAGCAGCGACATCGTGATCGCCATGCCGAGGCTCGCGCGGATCAGGATCGGCTTGCGGCCGTAGCGGTCGGCGAGCCGTCCCCAGAGCGGCGCGACGAGGCCCGCCGCAAGAAAGGTCGCGCCGAACGCGACGCCCGACCATTGCACCGCCGCCTCCACCGACGACGCGCCCAGTTGCTGCACATAGAGCGGCAGGAAGGGCAGCAGCAGCGTCATCGCCATGATGGTCGTGAACGAGCCGAATACGCAGACGTAGAGATTGCGCTGCCAGTGAACGGAGCCTTCGGACATGGATGCGGGCGGGTGTCGGGATCAGCGTGAGACTGTCGCAGATTTTGCGGCAGTGCGCTTGGCGCATGATGCGGCACGCAAACTGCGACGCGTGTAGGATCGATTCCGATCCACCGATGGAGAGACGCCGAGTGAAAATCGCGACCTTCAACATCAACGGCATCCGTCCGCGGCTCGGCGCCTTGCTGACATGGCTCGAACGCGAATCGCCGGATGTCGTCTGCCTGCAGGAACTGAAAGCGACGGACGCGCAGTTTCCCGCCGACGCGATCGCGAACGCGGGCTATGGCGCGCTATGGCATGGACAGCAATCGTGGAACGGCGTGGCGATTCTCGCGAAGGATGCCGAGCCCGTGCTGAGTCGGCGCGGGCTGCCCGGTTTCGAGGACGACACGCATAGCCGGTATATCGAAGCGGCGGTGGGCGGCTTGGTGATCGGTTGTCTTTATCTTCCGAACGGCAATCCCCAGCCCGGCCCGAAGTTCGATTACAAGCTCGCGTGGTTCGAGCGTTTCAACGCGCATGCGAAGGGATTGTTCGACAGCGGTCATCCGGTCGTGCTCGCGGGCGATTACAACGTCGTGCCCACCGACGAGGATATCTACAACACGCGCTCGTGGCTCAAGGACGCGTTGCTGCAACCGGAGAGCCGCGCGGCGTATGCGGACCTGCTCGCGCAGGGCTGGACGGATGCATTGCGCAAGATGTTTCCCGATGAGCGCGTCTATACCTTCTGGGATTACTTCCGCAATCACTGGCAGACCAACTCGGGACTGCGCATCGATCATATCCTGCTCAGCAAGGATCTCGCGAAGAAGGTGGAGCACGCGGGCGTCGATACATGGGTGCGCGGCGAGCCGCATGCGAGCGATCATGCGCCGACGTGGGTGACGCTCAAGCTCGGGCGCAGCAGGAAGAAGACGGCCTAGTCTTTACGCCTGCACGGCATCGCGCGTCGACTGCAGCGATTCGAGAAACTGCATGACGTGTTCGCGGCCGCCCATCGTCCATGGATCGAGATGATCGGCGTTTTCGATGAGCGCGAGTCGCTTGTCGCCGCGCGCCGCGTCGAACAGGCGCTGGAAGTGCGCGGGGGGAATCACGCCGTCTTTGGTGCCGCCGTAGATCAGCAGCGGCGCAGCGATGGCCGCGATCTTCGAAAGACTGTCGTAGCGGTCGCGCGCGAGCAGGCGCACGGGGAAGAGCCAGAAGCGTTTCGCTGCCACATCGACGATGCTCGTGAAGGGCGCTTCCAGGATCAACGCGCTGATCTTTGCTTCGCTGGCCAGTTGCACGGCGACGCCCGAGCCGAGCGAATAGCCGTGCAGCACGATGTTCGTCGAATGCGCGGCGGCATGGGCGTAGGCGGCGCGGGCATCGGCGTAGAGACCGGCTTCGTGGGGCTTGCCGGGATTGCCGCCGTAGCCGCGGTATTCGGCGAGCAGCACGCCGTAGCCCGCTTCGATCATTTCGAGCGCGATGTGGGCGCGTTGGGTGAGGTCTTCGCCGTTGCCGTGGAAGAGGATGATTGTGGGGGGGGTTCTGGTTCGGGGCGCCTTGTAGCGCATGGTCAGGGTTATGGCGTCCTCGGTTATCACCGTTATCGGTTCGGTGAGTGCTTCAAGCTCGGCGTTCTTCAAAGCCTCGATCTGTTCGAGTGGATAGACGAGCCTTCCTTGTAGCCAATAGAGCCCCGCCAAGGCTATGGCGTAAGTGATGGCTATCGCGGTCAGAAGTATCCACAGGACATCGCGCATTTTTTCTTCGGGGGCGGCATTTTGGGTTCTCTCTATGGTAGTGGGTTTGATTGGGTTTGTGGTTTTTCGCCGGATCCCGATAGCGTGTCGGTTTATTAGCGCAGTGCTAATCGACCGACACGCCAACGGGATCCGGCGAAAGCAACAATTCAATCCCTGACATCCACATCCCCCTGCCGAAGGCTCAACGGCATCTCCGCAGCGATCTCCATCTCAATGTCCCCCGAATCGCGCCCGCGATTGAATAGCGCATTGAGCAAGATAGCAAACACAGCAGCAAGCGTGATCCCGCTATGCGTGAGCGGCCCCGCCCACGCCGGCATATGCGCGAAAAACGCGGGCGCAACGAGCGGAATCACCCCCACCCCCAAACTGATCGCGATAATAAGCAAGTTGTTCTTGCTATCGAAATCGACCTTGCTCAGGATCTTGACGCCGGTCGCCGCGACCATCCCGAACATCGCGATCCCCGCGCCCCCAAGCACGACGACCGGTATCGAAGCAATCAGATTGGAAAGCTTCGGCAACAGCCCGAGCAGAATCAAGATCACCCCCGACACCGCAACGACCCAGCGGCTCTTCATTCCGGTAATCCCCACCAGCCCGATATTCTGCGAAAAGGAAGAATGCGGAAACGTATTGAAGATGCCGCCGATCACCGTGCCGAGACCATCGGTACGCAACCCGCGCGTCGCATCGATACGGGAAACCGGCCTCATCGCGAGGTCGCCGAGCGCGAGAAACATGCCGAGCGATTCCACCATGATGACGACCATCACGAGGCACAGCGATGCGATCGCCGCGAAATCGAAAGTCGGCATGCCGAACGCGAACGGCCGCACCGGCGCGAACCACGCGGCCTGACCGATGCCCGAGAAATCGACGAAGCCGAGCGGCAGCGCGATCGCAAAGCCGATCGCCATCCCCAGCAACACCGAAATGTTCGCGATGAAGCCCTTCAGATATTTGTTGATGAGCAGAATCGCAAGCAGCACGATGGCCGCGATCATCAGGTTCTTCGGCTCGCCGAAGTTCGCCGCGCCGCGCCCGCCGCCTGCCCAGTTGATCGCCACCGGAAAGAGCGTCATGCCGATGGTGAGAATGATCGTGCCCGTGACGATCGGCGGAAAGAAACGCATCAGCCGCCCGAAGAACGGCGCGATCAGTATGGCGAACACGCCCGCCGCAATGGTTGCACCGAAGATCGATGTAAGCCCCGCGCCGGACGACGCCATCGCGACCATCGGCCCGACCGGCGCGAAGCTCACGCCCATGATGACCGGCAGCCGTATGCCGAACTTCCATACGCCGATGCACTGCACCAGCGTGACGATCCCGCACGCAAAAAGATCCGAGCTGATCAGAAACGCGATCTGCTCCTTCGGCAGCTTCAACGCCGCGCCGATGATGAGCGGCACCGCGATCGCGCCCGCGTACATCACGAGCACGTGCTGTATGCCAACCGCAAGCATCTGACCGAGGGGCAACACTTCGTCGACGGGATGGATCGTTTGGGCCATGTGCGCTCCGGCGGCTCGATAGACAGTCGTCCGAGTATTGCACCGCCTGCTACACAAAAAAATATTCGCGCCGCTATACATGGCATGGCATGTCGATACAGCTTCCAGCGGACAAAGCCTCGCCGCTGACGCAGTGAACGCATGAGCGCCTTCGGCGATGCACTACACTGACTGACGCGTCGAACCGGAGCGAGCCGCGATGCACCTGCTATTCGTCGATGACAACCACGCCTGCGTCGAGACCCTCGTCGACATCGCAAGCGGGCTGGGCCACACGTCGGCCGTGGCGCACGACGGCGCCAGTTGCCTCGCGCTCGCTTCGCGCGAACATTTCGACAGCATCTTCCTCGACATTTCCCTGCCCGACTCCGACGGCCGCGAAATCTGCACCGCGATTCGCGCGGCGGGCCCGAACAGCGGCGCGCGCATCATCGCGATGACCGGTCACACCGATTTCGTCGCGACGAGCGGCGAGACCCGCTTCGACGGCTTTCTTCTCAAACCGATCAGCCTGCAGGCGCTCGAACTATTTATGCTGCCGCGCTGAATGTTCGCGCATGTTCCTCAGGAGATTTGACCGGTCTTTGTTCAGCCCGTCGCGAACGACCGGCAGCAATTGCCGATTCACCATGGACGCGTGAACCCTGCGGCGAAATGATCCGCGAATCCCTTGCACCATAAGGCTTTCCGGACTGTCAGATTTCGGGATGGCATGCTACATTCCGAGCGCCTTGCGTCGCGCTTGATGTCGATGATTATCGGGCGACGCAACAAACCAATAACATCATTCGCACAGGGATCGCGGCATGGAAATGGTCGGCGGAATGCGGCTTGCGCAGTTGTTCAACAACAACCAGGAAGAGTTGCTCGCGGAATGGTTCACGCAGCAGCACGCCATCGCGTCACGGCGTGGACTCGTCGGCGAGGCGGAATTGCGCAATCAGTTCACGCAATTCATCTCGCTTCTGGTGACGGTGCTCAGTACGTCCGAGCGCGTCGATTTCAAACTGCCCGCGTGGCAGGACGTGCGCTCGTTTCTCGCGGACATGTCCGGACAGCGCGCGCGTCAGGGCTTCTCGCCGGTCGAGACGGCGATGTTCGTGTTCTCGCTCAAGCAGCCGCTCTTCGTGCGCCTGCGCGACTCGCTCGCCGACGATCCCGCGACCCTCGCCGATCTCACCTGGACCATCAGCACGCTCTTCGACGAACTCGGCCTCTTCACGACCGAAGTCTTCCAGGCGAGCCGGGAACAGGTCATCGTGCGTCAGCAGCAGGAACTCCTCGAACTCTCGACGCCCGTCGTGCAGTTGTGGGACGGCGTGCTCGCGCTGCCGCTCATCGGCACGCTCGATTCCGCGCGCACGCAGGTGGTGATGGAAAACCTGCTGCAGAAGATCGTCGAGACGGGCGCGGCGATTGCGATCATCGACATCACCGGCGTGCCGACCGTCGATACGCTCGTCGCACAGCACTTGCTGAAGACGGTCGCGGCGGCGCGGCTGATGGGCGCGGACTGCATCATCAGCGGCATTCGCCCGCAGATCGCGCAGACCATCGTGCATCTCGGCGTGAACCTCTCGAACGTGACGACCAAGGCGACGCTCGCGTCGGCGTTCGTCGTCGCGCTGCAGCGCACGGGCAAGTCGGTGTCGGCGGGGCTCGCGCACGACGCGCCGCGCGGCGGCCGTCCGGGCGATGGATTCGATTCGCTGCAAGCGGAATGACGGCGCATCGCGCCACTCGAAGCACTGAACGGGGCCTCAAGCGATGGAACGCATTCCGATTCTCACGATGGGCAAGCTCCTGCTCGTCACCATTCAGGTGGACATGCACGACCGGCTCGCGCTCACGCTGCAGGACGATCTGACGAGCCGCATCGTGAAGGACAACGCGCGCGGCGTGCTGATCGACATTTCCTCGCTCGACGTGGTCGATTCGTTCATCGGACGCATGATCGGCAACACGGCGGCGATGGCGCGCGTGCTCGATGCGGAAACGGTCGTGGTCGGCATGCAGCCCTCGGTGGCGATCACGCTGGTCGAGCTCGGGCTCACGCTCTCGGGCGTGCGCACGGCGCTCAACGTGGAGAAGGGCATGGCGCTTCTCGCGAAAAACGGCATGGCCTGAGGCCGCCTGCACACGATGCCATGATGATCCTCAACTCCACAGCCGCGCCGACGTCCTCGTCGCCGCCCGACACGCTGCCGATCCGCTCCGACGAGCAGATCGTGCGGTTGCGCCAGTTCGTGCGCGAGAAGGCCGTCGCGCAGGGGCTGTCGCTCATCGATCAGACCAAGTTCGTGACCGCCGCGAGCGAGCTGGCACGCAATACGCTCATCTACGGCGGCGGCGGCGACGTACATTGCTATCTCGTCGAGCGCAACGGCCGCCGCGGCCTCAGACTCGAATTCGTCGACAACGGTCCCGGTATTCCGGACATTCAACGCGCGCTCTCCGATGGCTTCACGTCGGGCAGCGGCCTGGGCCTCGGCCTCGGCGGCGCGAAACGCCTGTGCGACGAGTTCGATATCCGCTCGGCGCCAGGAGAAGGCACGCACGTCTCGATCACCAAATGGAAACCGTTCTGAAGGAATCGATGGCCGCGCAGCAGCGCTACGAGATCGCCGAGGCGAGCCAGATCGCCTACGCGCGGCGCTCGATCGGCGAACTCGCGCGCGGGCTCGGTTTCAACGAGACGACGGCGGGCGAGCTCGCGATCGTCGTCACCGAGTGCGGCACGAACCTGCTCAAGCACGCACAGCGCGGCGAGCTGCTCGTGCGGCCGCTCGTCGACAAGAACGCAGACGCGCAGCGCTACGGCATCGAAGTGCTGTGCATCGACAGCGGCCCGGGCATCGCCGATCTGCACCGCTGCTTCGAGGATGGCTACACGACCGCGGGCAGTCCCGGCAACGGCATGGGCGCGATCGAGCGTCTTTCCGGCGAGCTCGACATCTGGAGCGCGCCGGGGCGCGGCACCGTGCTGCGCGTCGTGTTCTGGAATGCGCCGCGCGCGGCGAACCTGCCGGCGGCGCCGCTGACGTATGGCGTCGTGAACCTGCCGCTGCAAACCGAAACCGTCAGCGGCGATGCCTGGGCGTGTCACGCGAATCAGGACGAATTCACCGTGCTCGTCGCCGATGGCCTCGGCCATGGTCCGCTTGCGAATGTCGCCGCGATCGAAGCGGCGAAGGCGCTCGCCGCGAATGGCGATCTGCCGCTCGACCACATCATGGAAGCCGCCAACGCGGCGCTGCGCCCGACGCGCGGCGCGGCGGTCGGCATCGCGCGCATGCCGGCGTCAGCGTTGGTGAATGACATGCCGGTGACGTTCGCGGGCATCGGCAATATCTCGGCGAGCGTGTGGAGCGAAGCGTCGCACAGGCATCTGGTGTCGCATGCAGGCATCGTCGGGCATGCGGCGCGGCGCGCGCAACTGTTCGATGTGCCGTATCCGCCGAACGCGCTCGTCGTGCTGCATTCGGACGGGCTCACCTCGCGCTGGGATCTCGCGCGCTATCCGGGGCTCGCGATGCGGCATCCGGCGCTCGTCGCGGCGGTGCTGTACCGCGACTTCACGCGCGGCCGCGACGACGTCACCGTGTTCGTCGCGCGCGTGTCCGGAGGCGCACGATGATGCAGCCGCTCTACGCGATGGGCATCGAAGACGAGCGCGATATCGTCGCGGCCCGCGTGAAGGCGCGCGACGCGAGCGCGGCGCTCGGCTTTTCGGCGCAGGATCAGACGCGCATTGCCACGTCCGTGCTCGAAGCCGCTCGCACCGTGCTGATCGCGGGACCGGCGGCGCGCGCCGAATTCCTCGTCGATGACGCTGCGCGTCCGGCGCGCTTCGTCGTGCGTTTTCTGGCGGGCGCAGGCGCGGGCGAGCGGCTGCGCGCGATGCATCACGACGACTCGCAAGCCGCGCTCGGCCTGCTCGCCGCGCAGCGTCTGATGGACCAGTGCGCGATCGCCGATGAAGCGAACGGCGTCACGTCGATCTCGCTGGAAAAGGCATTGCCCGACGGCGCGCCGTGCGACGTGCAAGCGGTGAAGCTCGTCCTCTCGCGTCCATCGAGTCAGGACACCGCCGCCGAGCTGCAACGCCAGAACCGCGAGCTGATCGCCGCGCTCGCCGATCTGCGCGAGCGTCAGGAAGAACTGACGCGCCTCACGCGCGAACTCGAAGACACCAATCGCGGTGTCGTCGCGCTTTACGCGGAACTCGATGCGCGCGCCGATCATCTGCGCCGCGCGGACGAATCGAAGTCGCGCTTCCTCTCGAACATGAGTCACGAGTTCCGCACGCCGCTCTCGTCGATCCGCGCGCTGTCGAAGCTGCTGCTGGAACGTATCGACGGCGAGCTGACCGAAGAGCAGGAAAAGCAGGTGCGCTTCATCCGCAAGGCAGCGGAAGATCTGTCGGAAACGGTCGACGATCTGCTCGATCTCGCGAAGATCGAAGCGGGCAAGATCGAAGTGCGTCCCGCCGAATTCGAAGTCGATACCTTGTTCTCGGCGCTGCGCGGCATGCTGCGGCCGTTGTCGCCGGGCGGCGCGGTGGAGCTCGTGTTCGATTCGTGCGAAGGCCTGCCGCCCATCCGCACCGACGAAGCCAAGGTCGCGCAGGTGTTGCGTAACTTCGTGTCGAACGCGCTCAAGTTCACCGAGCGCGGAGAAGTGCGCGTCAGCGCGAGCTATGACGAGACGCGCCGGCTCATCACGTTCTCCGTCGCCGATACGGGCATCGGCATCGCGCCCGAGCATCAGCAAGTCGTGTTCGAAGAGTTCGGTCAGGTCGAGAATCGACTTCAGCAATACACGAAGGGCACGGGTCTCGGATTGCCGTTGTGCCGCAAGCTCTGCAAGCTGCTCGGCGGCGATGTGTCGCTCACGAGCGAGGCCGGGCGCGGCTCGGTCTTCAGCGCGACGATTCCGGCGCACTACGGCGCGGACTTCGACGCGGCGCGTCATGCGGCAAGCGACACGCGGCCCGCCGTGCTGATCGTCGCGAGCAATCCGGTCGAGCGGCTCGATTGCGAAGCGGCGCTGCGCGAATCGCCGTATCGATCGATGAGCGCCGCGACGCTCGACGAAGCCGGCCGCCTGCTCGTGCACACGCAGCCTGCCGCGCTGCTGCTCGCGGTGCGGCCCGCGCCATCGGAAGCGTGGATCTGGCTCGCGGCGCTGCGCGCACAGGCCGCGACGCGCAGCATTCCGATCGTCGTGCTCGGCGAGGGCGACGATCGCCATGAAGCGCAGGCGCTGGGCGCGACCGCGTTCATCGGCAAGCCGGTGGGCGGCGGCGAACTGCCTCGCGTGCTGGATGTGGTTACGGGCAAGGGGCGGGCATCATGAGAAGCGACTGGAGCGAGGTGCTCATCCTCAACGTCGACGACAACGACGGCGCGCGCTATGCGAAAACGCGCATCCTGTCGCGCGCGGGCTTCAACGTGATCGAGGCCGCGACCGGCACTGCCGCGCTGGAACGCGTGCGCGCCGAAGCGCCCGATCTCGTGCTGCTCGACGTGAAGCTGCCCGACATCAACGGGCTCGAAGTGTGCCGGCAGATCAAGGCGTCGCCGGAGACCGCGAGCGCGCTCGTGTTGCAGACATCGGCGGCGGCCGTGCACAGCCTCGATCGCATTCGCGGTCTCGAAGGCGGCGCGGATAGTTATCTGACCGAGCCGGTCGAGCCGGCTGAGCTGATCGCGCATGTGCGTGCCTTGTTGCGCGTGCGGCTCGCGGAAAACGCGCTGCGCGAGAGCGAGGAGCGTTTTCGCCAGCTCGCCGAAAATATCGACGACGTATTCTGGATGCTCGATCCCACGTCCGGCGAACTGCTGTACGTGAGTCCCGCCTACGCGCGTCTCTTCGATACCGGCGGCGGCGCGCCCGCGCCCGTGCCCGGGCCGGATCACTGGTCCGGCGATATCCTTCCGCTGGATCGCGGTCACGTTGCCGATGCGTATCGGCAACTGCTCGCGAACGGCACGCCGTATCAGGTGGAATATCGCATCGTGCGCGCGAGCGGCGGTCCGCGCTGGGTGGCGGAGCGCGCGTTTCCCGTGCACGGCGCGGCGGGACATCCGGCGCGGCTGTATCGCATCGCGGGCATCGTCAACGATATCTCCGAGCGCAAGGCCGCCGAATTGCTGTTGCGTGAAGCGGATCGCCGCAAGGACGAGTTCCTCGCGATGCTCGCGCACGAACTGCGCAATCCGCTCGCGCCGATCCGCAACGCGGTGGACTTGCTCGACCCCCATCGCGAACCGTCGGTGCAGCATTTCGCCACGGTGCGCGCAATCATCGACAGGCAGGTGCGGCATCTGAGCCGTCTCGTCGACGATCTGCTCGATGTCGCGCGCATCACGCAAGGCAAGATCACGCTGCGCCAGGAGACCGTGGATCTCGCCGCGGCGATCGCGGCGGCGATCGAGACCGTGCAGCCCGCGTTCGACAGAAAGCGTCATACGTTGACGGTGAATCTGCCGGATGCGCCGTTCTATATCGTCGGCGACAACGTGCGGCTCGCGCAGGTGTTCGGCAACCTGCTGTCGAATGCGTCGAAGTACAGCCTGGAAGAAGGCGAGATCGCGATCGAAACCGCACAGTTCGGCGATGAGGTACGCATCGTCGTGCGCGACCGGGGCATCGGCATCGCGCCCGACATGCTGCCGCATATCTTCGATCTGTTCGTGCAGTCGGAGACGTCGCTCGAACGCTCGGAGGGCGGGCTCGGCATCGGCCTGCCGCTCGCGAAGACGCTCGTCGAGCTGCAGGGCGGGCGCATCGAGGCGTATTCGGCGGGACCGCAGGCGGGCAGCGAGTTCATCGTGTGGCTGCCGCTCGCGAAGGATGCGCAGGTGGCCGCGCAGGGCGTCGCGCAGATGCCCGCGAGCGTGGCAGGCGGCAGGCGCGTGCTGCTCGTCGACGACAGCGTGGATGCGGCCACCGCGATGGCGCTCCTGCTCGAAGCGGACGGCTTCGACGTGCGCACGGCGCACGACGCGATCGAAGCGCTCGCACTATCCGATATCTTCGCGCCGCAGATCGTGCTGCTCGATATCGGCTTGCCGGGTATGGATGGATATCGCCTTGCAGGCGAGATGCGCGCGCGGCCCGCAACCGCCGATGCGTTGCTGATCGCGGTGACGGGATACGGGCAGGCGCATGACCGGCAGCGTTCGAAGGAAGCGGGCTTCGACCATCATCTCGTGAAGCCGGTCGCGTTCGAGGAGATTCAGCGGGCGGTGTCGGACAGGTTCACATGATCGGGATTCCGAAGGATCGTCCGCCGGGATCGCATGGTTTTGCAAATTGACGTCAATATCTGGTTACATGCGTCAAAAAGGTTGCATCGGCTGATAAACGCGAACTATCGCGGGTGGATTGCGGCACAATTGCGCGGCTATCCCGCAGCCGCCGAGCGGTCTGTGCCGCAAAACTTTCCGGACCAGCGATCGTGTCTTCCTCGCCCCTCGTCACCGCCGTCATTCCCGCTTTCAACGCGGAATCGCTCATAGGCGAAGCGATTGCTTCGATCCAGGCTCAGACCATCGAAGACTGGGAACTCATCGTCGTGGACGATGGCTCCGCTGATCAAACCCTGGCCGCCGCGCGTCAGGCCGCCGGCGACGACCGCCGCATTCGCCTGATCCGCTTCGACCGGAACGAGGGCATCAGCATCGCGTCGAACGCCGGCTTCGACGCGGCGCGAGGCGAGTTCATCGCGCGCCTCGACTCCGACGATCGGGCGCTTCCCACGCGGTTCGCCGTCCAGGTCGAGGCTTTCAGGGAAAGCAGGCGTCTGGCTGCAGCGGGATCGCACGCTCGCGTATTCGGCGAAGGTGTTCCGGATGGCAGCGTCGCGTATTGCACGCTGGGAGACGCCGATCTCAAAGCGCGCCTGTTCGAGGGTTTCAACACGTTGAGCGGCGGCACGCTCATGGTGCGGCGCTCGTTCGTTCGTGAGCACCGCATCCGCTTCGACGATGACGCGGGCAGCGCCGAGGACCTGGACTATGCCGTGTCGGTCATGATCGCGGGCGGACAGCTTGCCAATGTCGATCAGGTGCTGACCGAGCACAGGAACCATAGTGGCAATTTCACCAAGACACGAGAGGACCTTGCACGCCCGGGTCTTCAAATTTCGGTGTCGCGTCTTGTCGGTCTGGTATCCGAGCCTCGCTGCGCGTGACATTGATCTGATCGTGGCCATGTGGGAACGGTTCGATCCGCCTTTCACCGACAGCTTCCTCGACACCATGCGCGCAGTCGACCGACTCGTCGTCGCCAATGTCATGGACTTTGGGCAAAACACATCGATAGTTCCCGGCGTCGTCGTCGACCGTCTGGCCTATCTCGCCAATCACTACCGCGACCATCTCGATGCGTCTGCCATTCAGGCTGCGCGATCCTACGTTTCACCGGCCGTCCGCACCATGCTCGAACAAACCGGCCTTTGAGTCCGCGTTTTCACCTAGCAATTCGAGGTTGACTCGCGCGCCCACGCGTCCGAAACTTTAGCCACTGAAGTGTGATCACAGGTCACATAAAACGCATCGCAGCAGCCGAACGAAAGAACGGAGGCAGAGAGTGGCGACACGCTCGACGACGGACTTACCCGCGCTCGAATTAGTTGCACGCGAAACGATGGCCGGCCGCGTCCACGCGCAGCTCCGGCAGGCGATCATGACGGGCCGCTTTGCGCCCGGACAGTTGCTGAGCCTGCGCAGCGTCGCGGAGGCAGTCGGCTCTTCGACCATGCCGGTGCGCGCCGCGCTCACGCGCCTGCAGGCGGAAGGCGCATTGATCGACGGCCCCGGCCGCGCGCTGATGGTCCCGCCGATGACGCTCGACCTGCTCGACGAACTGCGCGACGTGCGTATCGCGCTGGAAGGGGCGGTTGCGAAGCGCGCGGCAACGCGCATGACGCGCGCGCATCTCGAAGCCTTGCAGGCGATCTTCGACACGATGGACGCGCATGTCGAAGCGGGCGACGTACCCGCGTATCTGCGCAGCAACTTCGAATTCCATATCGCCATTTATACGCACGGCGCGAGCGATCTGACGCTCTCGACGATCCAGAACCTCTGGATGCGAATCGGCCCGTTCCTGAATCTCGTCGCACCCGACATTCCCCATATGCGCCGTTCGATGGCCGCGCATCGCCATATCGTCGAAGCGCTCTGGAAAGGCGACGGAGAAGGCGCGCGCGCCGGCATCGAAGAAGATATCGGCGATGCGGCCGCCGATCTGCAGGAGCGCCTGCAAAACGGCGACATGTCGAACGAAGCAAGCGCCTGAGTCGTACCTGAGTCGCACGGCAACGACAACAAGAAAAGGAGACAGGCATGACGGTTCTTCAGATGCTGAAACCGCACGCGGGCTTGCGCGTGCTCGTGACGGGCGGCGCATCGGGCATCGGGCTCGTGATCGCGCGCGCGTTCGTCGATGCGGGGGCGCGCGTGCACGTCTGCGATGCGAGCCCCGACGCGATCGATGCGCTGGCGCAAGCCGAAGCGAGCGCGGAGTGCAATGCGATTACATCGACGCTCGCGGATGTGTCGGACAAGGATGCGGTCGAGCGCGTGTTCCTCGACGTGCAGAACGAACTCGGCGGACTCGATGTGCTCGTGAACAACGCGGGCATCGCCGGACCGACCGGCGGCATCGACGAGATCGACGTGAACGAGTGGGAGCAGACCGTCGACGTGAATCTGAATGCGCAGTTCTATTTCGCGCGCCGCGCAGTGCCGCTTCTGCGCGAGGCGCACGGTGGCGGGACGATCATCGCGTTGTCATCGGTGGCGGGACGGCTCGGCTACGCGTTTCGCACGCCCTATGCGGCGACGAAGTGGGCGGTCGTCGGCATGACCAAGAGCCTCGCGATCGAACTGGGGCCGTCGAATATCCGCGTCAATGCGATTCAGCCGGGCATCGTGAAAGGGCCGCGCATCGAACGCGTGATTGCCGCGCGCGCGAAGCAGCTGAACCTCTCCTATGAAGAGATGGAGAAGCAGTATCTCGCGAAGGTTTCGCTGCGCCGCATGACGACGCCCGAGGAAGTCGCGGCCACCGCGCTCTTTCTGTGCTCGCCCGCGGGCAGCGGCATCTCGGGACAGGCGATCTCGGTCTGCGGCAACGTGGAAGTCCTTTAAAACAACGAGGATCACATGGCAACGAAACGCAAGGTCATCATCACATGCGCGCCGACCGGGGCGATCCATACGCCTTCGATGTCGCCGTATCTGCCGCTGACGCCGCAACAGATCGGCGATGCGGCGCTCGCGGCCGCGCAGGAAGGCGCCGCGATTCTGCATCTGCACGCACGCGATCCGAACGACGGCCATCCGACCCAGGACCCCGCCGTGTTTCAGGAATTCCTGCCGCGCATCAAGGCCAATACCGATGCGGTCATCAACATCACGACGGGCGGCAGTCCGCACATGACGGTAGCGGAGCGTTTGAAGCCGGCGCATCACTTCAAGCCGGAAGTCGCATCGCTCAACATGGGCTCGATGAACTTCGGCCTCTATCCGATGCTGGAGCGCTTCAAGGACTTGAAGTACGAGTGGGAGCGCAAGCATCTGGAGAATAGCCGCGATCTGGTGTTCAAGAACACGTTCGCGGATATCGAATACATCCTCACTTCGTGCAGCGACAACGGCACACGTTTCGAGCACGAATGCTACGACATCTCGCATTTGTACAACCTCGCGCACTTCGTCGATCGCGGGCTCGTCAAGCCGCCGTTCTTCGTGCAGAGCGTGTTCGGTTTGCTGGGCGGCATCGGACCGCATCCCGAAGACCTCGCGCATATGAAGCGCACGGCGGATCGTCTCTTCGGCAGCGACTACGTGTGGTCGATTCTCGGCGCGGGCCGTCATCAGATTCCGCTCGGTTCGATCGGCGTCGCGCAGGGATCGAACGTGCGCGTCGGTCTCGAAGACTCGCTGTGGATCGAACCGGGCAAGCTGGCCGAATCGAGCGCGGCGCAGGTGAAGAAGATCCGGCAGGTGATCGAAGGGCTGTCGCTCGATATCGCGACGCCCGCCGAAGCGCGCGAGATGCTCAAGCTGAAAGGCGCGAGCGACACCAACTTCTGAGACGGAGGGCATCGTGAACGCCAGGCTCAAAGTAGTCGCGATGCCGACGGGCTGGCTCACCGTCGATCGCTCATCGCAGGTGTATGGCCGCTACTTCGGACAGCAGATGAAAGTGCCGGTGTGGTCGACGGCGATCGTCGGCGCGCAGAAGAAGATCGTCGTCGATACGGGCATCCACGATCCGGGCTGGGTCTCCAGCTTCGTGTGCCCGTGCGATCAGGCGCCGGAAGAGAAGCTCGAACGCGCGCTGAAGGAATACGTCGGCTGGAGCGCGGAGGAAGTGGATATCGTCATCAACACGCATCTGCATTACGACCATTCCGGCGGCAATACGCTCTTCAAGAATGCGCGCTTCATCGTGCAGGCGGCGGAGTGGGAATACGCGGGTCATCCGCTGCCGACGCAGGCCACGTATTACCAGGAGTTTCTGATCGGCCGCGAGCCGCTCGCGTATTTCCGCTGGCAGTTCGTCAACGGCCTGACCGATATCGTGCCCGGCGTGCGCGTCGTGCCGACGCCGGGTCATACGCCGGGTCATCAATCCGTCGCGGTCGATACGGAAGAAGGCGTCGTGCTGATCGCGGGCGATTGCGCGAACTGCATGGAGAACATCGTCGATCTCGTGCCGGTGGGCATCGTGCATGAAACGCTCGCGGAGATCGGCTCGCTGTCGCGTATCCGCCAGATCGCCGATTTCGTCATACCCGGACACGACCCGAACGTCGTGCCCGGCAGCGCGGGCATCGCCTTGCCCGCAAGTGCGCGTCTGCCGCACGTTCGAAGCTAGCAGCGCCCGCTTCATAACCATACGAAGACCGGAGGAAGACATGAAAGCATTGACGCAGTCGATTCGTCATGCGGGACGGGCCGCGCTCGGCCTCGCGTTCGCGGCGGCGCTCGCCGTGTCGGGGCAGGCGCACGCGGCCGGCAAGTACAAGATCTTCTTGTCGATGAGCTATGTCGGCAACGACTGGCAGACGGAAGCCGCGAACATGGTCAAGGCGATGGCCAACACGCCCGCCCTGAAGGACAAGGTCGACCTCGAAGTGCAGGTCGCCGGCACCGACGCGCAGAAGCAGATCCAGCAGATCAACTCGATGGTGCAGGCGGGCGCGAAGGCCATCGTCATCTATCCGATCTCGCCGACGGCGCTCAATCGCGCGATCAAGAACGCGTGCTCGAAGGGTGTCGTCGTTGCGGCGTATGACGGCGAAGTGACCGAGCCGTGCGCGCACAACGTGACGATCGACCAGCATCAAGCCGGCACCGTCACCGCCGAATGGCTCGCGAAGACCATCAACGGCAAGGGCAACGTCGTGATGATCACGGGCGTGCCGGGCACGTCCGTGGACCGCGCGCGCACCGAGGCGGCGAAGGCCGTGTTCGCGAAGTTTCCGGGCATCAAGATCGTGGCGGAAGGCACGGGCATGTGGAGCCAGGCGACCGCGAAGACCGAGCTCTCGAAGATTCTCGCCACCAACAGCTGGGACAAGATCGACGGCCTGTGGATGCAGGTGGGCTGCTTCACGGCGGCGTCGATGCAACTCGAAGCGGGCATCGCCGATGACAAGATCAAGCCGTGCGCGGGCGAATCGTCGAACGGGCATCGCGTGCAGATGCTGCCGCCGGGCGAGGTGAAGGGGCAGGGCGGGTATCGCTCGATCGGCTATCGCTCGATCTCGTACGGCGCGCCGCCCTATTCCGGCGCGATGGCGCTCAAGATGGCCGTGAAGAAACTCGACGGCGGCGACTTCCCCGCGCGCGTGACGCTCAAGCTGCCGCTCGTGCTGACCTCGGAATCGAAGCTCTGCAAGACCGGCAGCATCGACGAGCTGAAGGCGGGCTGCACCGCGTTCCCGCCGGACAAGGTGCCGCCGGGCTGGTTCGCGGACATCTACTCGGAAGATACGAAGGAAGTGGGCTTCAACGCGGCCCTGACGGGTAATCAGGACTGAGATCGAGGCATGACGATGAACGACGCATCATTGGCGATCGATCTGTCGAAGGTGACGAAGCGCTTCGGCGCGACCGTCGCGCTCGATGGCGCGTCGTTCTCGGTGAAACGCGGCGCGGTGCATGCGCTGCTCGGCGAGAACGGCGCGGGCAAGTCCACCACGGTCAAGCTGCTATCGGGATTGATGCAGCCCGATGCGGGCAGCATCCGCGTATTGGGCCGCGACGTGACGATGAAAAGCCCGAAGGACGCGCATCGCGCGGGCGTGCAGACGGCGTTTCAGGAGATGACGCTCGTGCGCGATCTCACGGTCGCGCAGAACCTCTTGATGTCGTACGAGCCGACGGGTTTTCTCGGGCGCATCAAGAAGCGCGACGCGCAGCGGCAGGCGGCGGAATGGCTCGACAGACTCGAACTGTCCGACGTGCGCCCGGGCGCATACATCCGCGATCTGTCCTTGCCGGTGCGGCAGAAGATCGAAATTGCGAAGGCGATCGTGCGCGCTCCGCAAGTGCTGCTGCTCGACGAACCGACTTCCGCGCTGTCGGGCCGCGATGTCGCGTGGCTTTCGAGGCGCATCGACGAAATGAAGGCGAGCGGCGTGACCTTCGTGTTCATCTCGCATCGCATGCAGGAAGTGCGTGAGTTCTGCGACAGCCTCACGGTGTATCGCAATGGCCGCGACGTGGGCGCGTTCGACGCCGCCGATATCTCCGACGACGAAGTGATCCGCCTCGTCATCGGCCGCTCGATGGAGGCGAAGTATCCGCCGAAAGTCGCTTCAGTGAAGCTCGACGCGACGCCCGCGATCGAGACGCGCAATGTTCGCGTCGATGGCGTCGTGACCGATTTCGATCTCGCCGTGAAGCCCGGCGAAGTGCACGGCATCGCGGCGCTGCAGGGCATGGGGCAACGCGAGCTGTTCGAGGCCCTGTTCGGCGCGACTTATATCGACGATGGCGAGATACGTATCGATGGCAAACCGGTCACGCTCACCTGCACGGCGGATTCGCTGAAGGCCGGCGTATCGACGAGCTTCCTGCCGGAGGACCGCAAGACCGAAGGCCTGTTCCTGCGCTTGCCGGGCGGCGAGAACGTGTCGCTGCCGGTGATCGGGCGCTATGCGCGCTTCGGCCTCATCGACCGCAAGCGGGAGCAGGCCGCGATCCGCCGCTCGCTCGCGCAGATGGAAGTGAATCCGCGCGCGCTCTACAAGCCGTGCCTCTCGTTCTCGGGCGGCAATCAGCAGAAGATCGCGATGGCCAAATGGCTGCTCACGCAAAGCCGCGTGTGGCTCATGTTCGATCCGACGCGCGGCATCGACGTCGGCACCAAGCACCAGATCTTCGTGCTGATGCGCGCGTTCGCGGCGGCGGGCGGCGCCGTGCTGTTCTATTCGACCGATGTGCCCGAACTCGTCAACGTATGCGACCGCGTTTCGGTGATGTATCGCGGGCGCAATGTCGGTGAACTGAGCGGCGATGCGCTGACCGAAGAGAACGTGATGCGCAAGATGCTTTCCAGTTGAGAGGTTGCTCATGAAGATAGCTGTTGCGTCGCCCGATAGCGAGGTCGTGCGGCCGGGCGCGCGTGTGGGATTGGGCGCGCGCATCGATCATCATCGCGGGCTCATCATCGCGATCGGCGCGCTCCTCGCGATGCTCACCGGATGGGTCGCGCTGTCCGCGACGCCCGTCGGGCTCTACGACATCGGCTCGGTGATTTCGAGTGCGACGACACTCGCGCTCGCGGCGATCGGGCAGACCATCGTCGTGCTGTCGGGCGGTTTCGATCTGTCGGCGTCGGCGGTCGTGTCGCTCGCGAACGTGCTCGCGGTGCGCTTCGTGCAGGGCTCGCCCGTCGAGCAATGGGCGGGCGCCGCGCTGATTCTCGCAATCGGCGGCGGCATCGGCCTCGTGAATGGCGCGCTGATCGCATGGTTTCGCCTGCAATCGATCGTCGTCACGCTGGCGACGATGTTCATGGTGCAGGGTCTGACGCTGCTGATTCAGAACAAGCCCGGTGGCAGCGTAGGCGATCAGTTCGGCGCGCTGCTCACGGCCGATCTCATTCCCGACAAGCTGCCGATGTCGGCGGGCTTGCTGGTCCTGGCGTTGCTGATCTGGTCGTTCATCAAGCGCACGCGCTTCGGCGTGGGCTTGTATGCGCTCGGCAGCGACCCCGACGGCGCGTATGCGAACGGCATGCCGGTCACGCGCTATCGCATTGCGACTTATGCACTCGCGGGCATGTTCTACGCGGCGGCGGGCCTGTATGTATCGGCGCAGACGGGTTCGGCCGATCCGCTCGTCGGCCGCCCCTTGCTGCTGTCGATGTTCACCGCGGTCGTGCTCGGCGGCACGCTGCTCGGCGGCGGGCGAGGCGGCTGCGTCGGGACCGTGTTCGCCGCGATGACGCTGATGATCACCGTGAACATCCTGCTCGTGCTGAACGTGTCCGCGTTCTTCACGACCATCGCCGAGGCCGTGATCCTGATTCTCGCGGTGCTCGGTTCGTCGATCGGCAAGCAATCGGCGGCGCACGAATGCGCGCGTCACGCGGCGCAGTGGTTCAAGGCGATGCGAACGGGAACGCGGGCGCGCGACGATCGCCATGCGCGCCACGTCACGTTCGAAGTCGATGATTTTCGCCCGGTCGAGAACACGGAACTGAAGGGGCGCGTCATCGCCGACTGGATCGAGCGCAATCGCGAATGGGTCAAGTACGTCGTGCCGGCGTATCTGCTGTTCTTCGCGGTGGTGGTCATCACGGGCTTCGTGTATGGGCCGGGCGTGCTCGTCAGCGCGAATTTCTACAGCAGCCTGCTCACGTTGACCTTGTTTCTCGCGATTCTCGGTTTGGGGCAGGGCGCGGTGATTCTGACGGGTGGTCTCGATCTCTCGATGCCGTGGCTCATCACGCTATCCGGCGTCCTGTTGACCGGACTCACACACGGCGTGAACGGTGCCGCGGCGTGGGCCGTGCCGGTGGTGCTGCTCGTCGGCTTGTTGGTTGGTGTATTCAACGGCGTGGGCGTCGTGATGCTCGGCTTGCCGCCGATCGTCGTCACGCTCGCGGCGAACGGCCTGCTGCAAGGGCTGACGCTGATCTATTGCAACGGCTCGCCGCAAGGATGGTCGCCCTCGGCGATCAGCCAATTCACCAACGAACGATTCGGGCCGTTGTCGCTCGCGGCGTGGAGCGTGCCGGTGTTTCTCGTCATCGCGCTGGTGCTGTTGCATCGCACGCCGTTCGGCCGTCGCGTGTATGCGGTCGGCAATTCGCCGGTCGCGGCGAAGCTGTCGGGCGTGCGAGTCGGCACGACGCTGATCGCGGTGTATTGCCTCTCCGGTTTGTGCTCGGCGATCGTCGGCCTGCTGCTCGCCGGGTTCAGCTCGCAAGCGTTCCTCGGCATGGGCGATCCGTATCTGTTGCCGTCGATCGCGGTGGTCGTCGTCGGTGGCGCGCTGATCACCGGCGGACGCGGACACTATCTCGGCGTATTCGGCGGCGCGTTGCTGCTCACCGCGCTGGGCACGTTGCTCGCAGGAACCACCGTGCCGCCCGCGGTGCGCGACATCATCAACGGGCTCGTCGTGCTCGCAGCGGTCATCACGTTGCGGGACAAGAAAAGCTGACCCATTCGAATGAGGACCAGACACAGATGCAGGCGAAAAACATTGCGGTGATCGGTTCGGGGCGCATCGGCCGCGCGTGGGCGATCGTCTTTGCAAGAAGCGGCTTCACGGTCAACGTGCACGACGCTTCGAAGGAGATGCTCGCGGGCGCGATTCCCGCGATCCGCGAAAGCGTGCAGGATCTCGCATCGTTCCATCTGATCGACGAACCCGTCGATACGATCGTGGCGCGCATCAGCGCGCGCGAAAGCCTCGCCGACGCCGTCGCCGATGTGGATCTCGTGCAGGAGAACATCGCGGAAGTGGTGGACGCCAAGCGCGCGTTGTTCATCGAACTGGATCGACTGACGAAGCCCGATGCGCTGCTTGCGAGTTCGACCTCGGGACTGCCCGCATCGACGTTCACCGAAGGCATCGAAGGCCGCGCGCGCTGTCTGGTGGCGCATCCGGTGAATCCGCCTTCGCTCGTGCCGCTCGTCGAGTTGTGCGGCGCGCCGTGGACCTCGCCGCAAGCGCTGGAACGCGCGCGCATCATCTACGAACAGGCGGGACAAAAGCCCGTCACCGTCAATCGCGAAATTTCGGGCTTTCTGCTCAATCGCCTGCAAGGCGCGCTGCTCGACGAAGCGTTGAGTCTCTACGAACAAGGCTATGCGAGCGCCGCCGATCTCGACACCGTGATCCGCGACGGCCTCGCGATGCGCTGGTCATTCATGGGACCGTTCGAAACCATCGACCTGAATGCGCCAGGCGGCGTGGCCGATTATGCGGCGCGTTACAGCGGTACGTATCGCGCGATCGCGTCAGGACGCACGCCGTTCGACTGGCCCGCCGGCACGCTCGGCAAGCTCGATGCCGAACGCCGCGCCGTCCTGCCGCGCGACCGGATCGAGGAACGCAGCCGCTGGCGCGATCGCCGCCTGATGGCATTGCTCGCGCATCGCCGCGATGTCGAGGACCGCGAAGACTAACTCAAGGAGACAACGATGGCCGAAGTACGCTTGCTGGTCGACGCGAACAATCATCTAGGCGAAGGACCGTTGTGGGACGTGAAGGAGGAACGGCTGTACTGGATCGACAGCACGGCCGCCGAAATCTATAGCTGTCGCGCGGACGGCGGCGACGTGAAGCGCTATTTCGTGCCGCGTCATATCGGCTCGATGGCGTTGCGCGAGCAAGGCGGCGCGGTGGTCGCGCTCGCCAACGGCCTGCATTTCTACGACTTCGACGCACAGACCGTGCAGTTCATCGCCGATCCGGAAAGCGACGATCCCGAGACACGTTTCAATGACGGCAAGGTGGATCGTCGCGGCCGTTTCATCGCGGGCACCATGTCGTACGACTTCGACCGCTACGACGCCGATCGCGGCCAGCGCTCGACGCGCAGCGGCGGTCTCTATCGGCTCGATACGAACGGCAAGGTCACGCGGCTCGACAGCGGCATCAGTTGCTCGAACGGCCCATGCTGGAGCCCCGACAACAAGACCTTTTACTTCACCGACACCTACAGCAAGGAGATGTACGCGTACGACTACGACATCGAGACGGGCGCGGCGACGAACAAGCGCCTGTTCGTATCGGCGCACGACATGGCGGGCACCTTCGATGGCGCGACGGTCGACGCGGAAGGCTATATCTGGTCCGCGCTCGTGTTCGGCGGGCGCATTCTGCGCTTCGCGCCCGATGGCAAGCTCGATCGCGTCGTGCCGTTTCCGGTGCGCAATCTGACGAGCGTGATGTTCGGCGGACCGAATCTCGACATCCTCTATGTATCGACGATGGGCCGTCCGATGTGGGGCATTCCGCAGAAGGAGCGCGACAAGGGCGGCCTCTTCGCGGTGACGGGGCTCGGCGTGCGCGGCATTCCCGAGCCGCGTTTCGCGGGATGAGGCGCGGGCGTTATCATTCGGGCCTCAGGGTTACGAACGGTATCGCCCGACATGGATACGAATCAGCTCCTTGCGTCCTTGCCCGCGCGCATCGACGCGATCGTCTCGCGCGGCGCGAAGGCGCATCCCGATCACATCGCGTTGCATGAGGACGCGCGCACGCTGACCTATGCGCAACTCGACGATGCCGTCGATGCGCTCGCCGCGCGTCTTGCGGCTGCGGGCGTGCGCGCCGGCGATCGCGTGATGCTGATCGGCGAGAACGGCGTCGCGCTCGTGGCGTCGCTTTTTGCGGCCAGCCGTCTCGATGCGTGGGCGCTCGTGACGAACGCGCGTCTGTCCGCTGTCGAACTCGACGCGATCCGTGCGCATGCGAAACCGCGTATCGCGCTCTATACCGTCGAAGCCTCCGACGATGCCGCGCATCACGCGCAACGCGATGGCGCTTCGGTCGAATCGCTCGACGTAATTTCGATAGGCGCGTTCGCACTGAGCGCCGTCGATGCGACTTCCGCGCAGGAGCCGCACGGCTTGCCATCGGACCGGCAATGCGCCGCGCTCATCTACACGACGGGCACGACCGGTGCGCCGAAGGGCGTGATGCTTTCGCATCGCAATCTGCTGTTCGTCGCGGCGGTATCGAGCACGCTGCGCCGCGTGGGTTCCAGCGATCGCGTCTATGCCGTGCTGCCGATCTCGCATGTGTTCGGCCTCGCTTCGATGTGCCTCGGTTCGCTCTACGCGGGCGCGATGCTGCGGCTCGCGGCGCGCTTCGATACTGAGCGCGCGGGACGCGTGCTCAGCGAAGAACGCATGACGATCTTTCAGGGCGTGCCCGCGATGCATGCGAAGCTGATCGATCACTTCACGCCGCGCGGCGGCCTGAACGCGCCGTCGCTGCGCTTCGTCTATTGCGGCGGCTCACCGCTCGACATGACGCTCAAGGCTGCCGCCGAAGCGTTCTATGGCGTGCCCTTGCACAACGGCTATGGCATGACCGAAAGCAGTCCGACCGTGTCGAACACATCGCTCGATGTACCCGCGCGTGATTCATCCGTCGGTCCGTTGATTCCCGGTGTCGAGGCGCGCATCGTGCCGCTCGATAACGACGATACTGGCGAACTATGGGTACGTGGCCCGAACGTCATGCTCGGTTATTATCGCGATCCGGCGCAAACGGCGGCCACGGTGACGGCGGACGGATGGCTCAAGACCGGCGATCTCGCGCGCTTCGAGAACGGCAATCTGTATATCGTCGGACGCAGCAAGGAACTCATCATCCGCTCGGGTTTCAACGTGTATCCCGCCGAAGTGGAACAGGCGTTCAACAGCCATCCCGCCGTGCTGCATTCCGCCGTGATTGGACGAAAGGTGGAGGGCAACGAGGAGGTGCTCGCGTTCGTCGAACTGAGGCCGGGTTGCTCGACGAACGAATGCGAACTCGCGGAGTGGGTGAGCGCGCGGCTCGCGCCATACAAACGGCCTTCGTCGATCCGCATTCTCGACGCGTTGCCCGTCTCCGCGAGCGGCAAGGTGCTCAAGCATCGGCTCGGGACGCTCGCTAGTTAGTGGCAGCCTTCATGTCTTCGCCCGCGCCGCCCAGCGATTGAAAGAGCGCGGCGGTATCGGAGAAGCGGGTTGCTTGCGCGAGCGCGTAATCGAGCTGTGTTTGTAACGCCTGGCGTTGCGTGTCGAGCAAATCGAAACGGCTTACGCCGCCAGCCGCGTAGCGCGCGCCGGTCGTATCCAGATTCGCTTGTGCTTCATTTGCTGCGATTTCGCGCGCCTGCAATGCGCTCGCGTCGTTCTGAAGCGCGGTCAGGCTATCGGCGACTTGTTGCAGCGCGTCCAGCACGGTTTGTCGATAGGCTTGCATCGCCGCGTCGTAGGCCGCTTCCGACGAGCGCTTCTTCGCGCGCAGTTCGCCGCCATGAAACAGCGGCTGCGTGAGATTCAGACCGGCATTCCATACGTTCAGGCTGTTGAGCATGTCGTGGATGTTGGTGCGCTGGCTGCCAACTCCGGCCGATAGCGAGAACTTCGGATAGAGATCGGCCGTCGCCACGCCGACATTCGCGCTCGCCTGATGCAGCAAGGCCTCGGAGGCGCGGATGTCGGGACGTTCGCGCGCGAGCGTCGAAGGCAAGGTGAGCGGCACGCTGCCGGGCAGATGCAGCGAGTCGAGCGTGATCGCATCGAAATCGGCTTTGGACGGCTCGACGCCGAGCAACACCGCGAGCCGGTGATCGGCCTGATCGCGTTGCGTGATGAGCGATGGCAAACTCGCGCGCGTCTGCTCGACCAGCGTGCGCTGGCTGCGTACATCGAGCGTCGCGACGCCGCCTGCGTGCAGTCGGCCTTCCATGATGCCCAGTTGCCGGCTCTGCGCATCGACGAGACGTTCGGTGAGCGTGATCTGCTGCTGCAACGAAGCGCGCCGTATCGCGGTAGCGACGACATTGCCCGCAATCGTCAGCCGCGCCGCATCGAGTTCGAACGACTGGTAATCCACTTGCGCGCGCAATGCTTCGAGCGCGCGACGCTCGCCGCCGAAGATATCGAGCGTGTACGACACGCTGACCGATGCATCGAAGAGCGTAAATGGTCCGGGGCTCGGAATGGGCACGCCGAACGCGGCAGGATCGACCTTCTGACGCGTGCCGGAGAGCGAGGCATCGACGGCGGGGAAGTACGTCGCGCCCGCTTGCGCCCGATAGTCTTCGCGCGCCTGCACGAGCTTCGCGCGCGCTTGTTCGAGCGTCGGACTGTCGTTCAGCGCGCGATCGACGAGACGGTTCAGCGGATCGGAGCCGAACTGCGTCCACCAGAGCGGCAACGCATGCTCGGCCGATGGAAAGCCTTGCGATGCCGCGGACGATTTGACGTAGGTCTGCGTATCGGGCGGCGCGGGCGCGTGAAAGTCGGGGCCCACGGTGCAGCCGCACAAGACGATCGCGCAAAGGGAAAGGATCGGTTTCATCGACATCTTCCTAGTCGAGCGTGCGCCGGTAGAAGCGCAATGCAATGCACATGACGATGACGGTGAAAAGCGCCATCGGCCAGACCGAAGGCCACAGGTCCGCCCAGCCGTTGCCCTTGAGCAGAATGCCGCGAATCAGGCGATTGAAATAAGTGAGCGGCAGCAGATTGCCGATGAACTGCGCCCAGCCGGGCATGCCCGCAAACGGAAACATGAAGCCCGACAGAAGGATGTTGGGCAAAAAATAGAACATGGTCAGCTGCATGGCCTGAAGCTGGTTCTGCGCGAGCGATGACAACGTGATGCCCACCGTCAGATTCGCGGCGATGAACAGCAGCGCGGCGAGATAGATCGCGAGCGGATTGCCGACGAACGGCACATGAAACACGAAGCGAGTGGCCGCGAGAATGATCGACGCCTGAATGAGGCCGATGAACACGTACGGCACGATCTTGCCCGTCATCACTTCGAGCGGGAGAACGGGCGTGGCGAGCAGGTTCTCCATCGTGCCGCGCTCGCGTTCGCGTGTCATCGCGAGGCCGGTCATCATGACTAGCGTCATCGTGAGGATCACGCCCATCAGACCGGGCACGACGTTGTATTGCGTGATGCCTTCCGGGTTGTAGAGGTTGTGGACCTGCACGTCGAAAGGGGCGGGCGTCGCGTTCAAATGCGCGAGCGGACCGGTCATGTCCTTGCTGGCGACCGACTGCACGAGTCCGGTCAGTGAATTGCTCGCCTTGCTGACCGCGTTCGGATCGGTGGCGTCCGCTTCGACGAGCAGCGCGGGCCGCTCGCCGCGCAACAGCTTGCGCGAGAAATCGGCGGGAATGTCGAGCACGAAGAGCACGCGGCCCTGCGCGAGCGCGCGGCGCCCCGCTGCATCGTCGGGAAGTGTTTCGACGATGTCGAAATACTCGGAGTGCGTCATCGCCGCGATGAAGCTGCGCGAGAACGGACTCTGATCGCCGATGATGACAGCCGTCGGCAAATGCTTCGGGTCCGTGTTGATCGCATAGCCGAACAGCGCGAGCTGCACGATCGGCAAGCCGACGATCATGCCGAACGTGATGCGGTCGCGCCGCAATTGCAGAAACTCCTTGGTGACGATGCTCCACCAGCGCGTGAAGGAGAAGCGCGTGAAGACCGCCAGAAAGCCGCTCACGCTCATGATGTCACCTTGAAGTTATCGGTGGCGCGGCTCATCAGATAGATGAAGACATCTTCGAGCCCGGTGTCGATGCGTGCGGCGCGCGTTGCGCCGTCCCTGGTCGCATCGCGCACGGCCTGTTCGAGCGCGGCATGATCGCTGCCGCTCACGTGCAGGGCCGAGCCGAACACGACCGTCTGATCGACGCCCGGCGTCTTGCGCAAGCGCTCCGACAGCGCACTTAGATGCTCGCCCTGAATGGTCCACGTGGAGAGGTTCTGCGATGCGATCACTTCGCTCGCGGTGCCTTGTGCCAGCAGCTTGCCGTAAGCGATATACGCGAGCTTGTGACAGCGCTCGGCCTCATCCATGTAATGCGTGCTGACGAGCACGGAGATACCTTTCGCGGCGAGACGATGCAGCTCTTCCCAGAAGTCGCGGCGCGCGGTGGGATCGACGCCGGCGGTGGGTTCGTCGAGCAACAGCAGTTTCGGCTCGTGGAGCATGCAGGCGGCGAGGGCGAGGCGTTGCTTCCATCCGCCCGAGAGCGAGCCCGTCAGTTGATTCGCGCGGCTTTGCAGGCCGAGCGCTTCGAGCGCGCCATCCACGGCCTCGCGGCGATTCGCCATCTGATAGATGCGTGCGACGAAATCGAGGTTCTCGCGGATCGTCAGATCTTCCCAGTACGAGAAGCGCTGCGTCATATAGCCGACGTTGCGCTTGATCTCTTCGCTCTCGCGCACGATGTCGTAACCCAGACAGGTGCCGCTGCCGGAATCCGGCGTGAGCAGTCCGCACATCAGGCGAATCGATGTTGTCTTGCCGCTGCCGTTCGGACCGAGAAAGCCGAAGATCTCGCCGCGCGCGACCTGCAAGGACACGTCGTTGACGACGTGCTTGTCGCCGAAATGCTTGTTGAGTTTGTGCACGTCGATGACGTAGGGCGTTTCCTGTGCGTTCATTGCAACCTCACCGCGACGGGTTGGCCGGGATGAAGCTTCGCCGCGTCACTTGCCTGAGGATGGGCCTCGACCATGAACACGAGTTTCGAACGGCTTTCGTTGCTGTAGATGACCGGTGGCGTGTATTCCGCCTGATTGGACACGTAGGTGATTTTCGCGGGTACGTCTTCCGCGCAGCCGTCGCAATGAATCGATACCGCGCGGCCCGTCGCGAGGCTGCCGACCACGTTCTCAGGCACGAAGAAGCGAACCTTCACGTTCTGCGGCGGCAGCATCTGCACGACAGGATTGCCCGCCTGCACCCATTCTCCGACGCGATAGAGCGTGTCGTACACGAGTCCGTCCGCGGGCGCGGCCACGCGCTTCTGATCGACTTTCCATTGCGCCTGTGCGACGAACGCCTGCGCGGCCGCCACTTGCGCGCGCTGCGCGGCGATCTGTTGCGGCCGGCCCGGCAAGCGTGCGATATCGACCTGCTCGCCGAGATCGCGCACTTGCGCGGCGGCGGCATCGGCGTTCGCGCGGGAGTCGTCGAGTTGCCCTTTGGCGATGCCGCCCGCGCTGAATTGCGCTTCGTCGCGGCTCAGTTGCAACGCGGCCTTGCGCGCGTTCGCGCGCGCCTGCGCGAGTTGTGCACGCACCGAAGCGACCTCTGGAGCGCGCTTCCCCGTGAGGATGTCTTCGAGTTGCGACTGGGCGGCCGTGAGCTGGCGCTGGGCCTGATCGAGCGCTGCCGTTTCATCGACGGATTCGAGCGCGAAGGTGCCCGCGCCCGCTTTCACTGTTTGCCCGCGCGCGACGGATAGCGCCGTGAGCTTGCCCGATTGCGACGAACCCAAGTAGACGAATTCGCCCTCGACATAACCCTGATAGTTATCGCGATCCTGGTGCGAGCACGCCGCGAGACTCGCGGCGAATAGCAAGCAGAAAGTTATGCCGGTGACGCGGCTCATGACGTGCTCCGAAAATAAGCGTTTTGTGTTTCTTGGTTGGTGTACCAAACAATACGTGAACCGGGACGTCGATGTCAAGCGGAGCGCACGTTTGTCGCACACGTCCTGCGTTTGAAGAGAAGCATAGGAGAGAGAACGACGGCCGCGAGGTGATCAGGGCGATAAAGACAGACGAATCACGCCGGGTAAAAATTCGGACTCGTATCGCGGTAAGAGTAAAAATGACCGACGTAAAGGCGGGCATTACATCTGCTTCGCCGATTGCGACATGAGGCGAATGCGATATGGACGATCTTTTGAAAATTGCGCAGGACTGCGGCTTTTCGGTGGTACTCGAAGGCCGGATCGGAACTCAGGAATACAACAGCGTGAGCGGCCCGTTGCAGGCGCTGGAAAAATTTGCGGAAGTCATCCGCGATACGGCGTTACAAGAACAACCGCCGCACGATGAATGACGCACTCCGCCCCGGTTTGCATCGGGGCGGAGTGCGCGCTCTCAGTTGGCGGACGTGACAGGTGCGACGGCAGCCGGATCGGTTATGCTCGGCCGCCCGGTTTCGATATGACCCGCGATGCGGCGCGAGAAGCTCGCGTCGTCGCGGTCACTTGCCGTCACGTCATACCAGTGATGGCTGGCCGCGAGATTCCAGGTTTCCTCGACCGTTGCGCCCGGCGGCACATTCACCTGACGCGCGTGTGCACCGTATGCGTTATCGACCACGGATAGCCTTGCATGCGCATTGCCGTCGTTGACGAAGCGAAGCACGAGGTTGCCGTTCGCGATGTCGTAGTGCGCCTTGACTTCCGCTTGCGCGTTGCGCTCGGCGTGCTTGTCCGTCGCGCGCGTGACGCTGCCGGCATAGTTGCGTAGGAAACCATTCGGTCCGTACACCGTGAAGGCATAGACGCCGTTGGTGTTGACGAGATCGAACGTTTCGCGCACGGACTTTCCTGCTTCGACGGTGTAGCGCCACGGACCATCGCTGCGATTGCCCGAATACACGTAGAAGTGCGCGCCCTGACGGCCCGTGTTCGCGAACTCGATGACAAACTGATTCTGCTTGCTTTTCGCGTGGCCGTTCACGTGCAACTCGTAAGGCAATGCGCGGGCGAAACGTGGCCCGGATTCCTGAGCGTCGATCGGCGCGGGCGTCGTGGGGACGGTCGGCGGCGGTTGCGTCGAGCACTGGTTGTCCGCGATCGTGCGGTAATTGCTCGTGTCCGGGAGCGTCGGCATGCGTGAATCGGTGGTGCGGAAATCGAATGCCGCGGTCAGGTCCCCGCACACCGAACGACGCCACGGCGTGATGTTCGGTTCCATCACGTTGAAGCGTGCTTCGATGAAGCGGATCACCGACGTGTGATCGAAGACCTGCGAGCACACGAAGCCGCCTTTCGTCCACGGCGACACGATCGTCATCGGCACGCGCGGCCCGAGACCATAAGGCAGATTGTCGACGGTATAGCTGCCGCCGCGCGCCGGATTCACGATGTTGTGTATTTCGCCGTCGGTCGTGACGGTCGATAGGCCTTGCGCGCGCGAGGTCGGCGGCTGCGGCGGCACGACATGATCGAAGAATCCGTCGTTCTCGTCGTACATGATGAAGAGCACGGTCTTGCTCCACACCTCGGGATTCGAAGTCAACGCGTCGAGCACTTGCGACGTGTATTCCGCGCCATAGGCCGGCGTGTATTTCGGATGCTCGGAAAACGCTGCGGGCGGGCACAGCCACGACACTTGCGGCAAGCGGTTCGCGAGCACGTCGGCCTTCAGATCGTCGATCGTGCGCACGGTCTGCGCGCGCTCATGGAGCGGCGTGCTGGGCTTCGCATTGATGAAGTTCGTGAAGTTCTGCAGGATGTTGGTGCCGTAGTTGCCATTGAGCGGATCGTCGCCCGTCAGCCCTTGCTGATAGATCTGCCATGAAACGCCGGCTTCCTGAAGCCGTTCCGGATAGGTGGTCCACGACAGCAATTGATAATTCGGCGGGCCGTCGCCATCCACGAAATCGTTGTTGTCGAGAAGCGGGCCGCCCTTCGTGCCCGTCGGGTCGACCATGCCCGTCATGAGATAGGCGCGATTGGGGTGTGTCGGTCCGGGCAGCGAGCAGAAGTAGGCATCGCAGACGGTGAATGCATCGGCCAGCGCATAGTGAAACGGAATATCGCTGCGCAGATGGTAGCCCATCGTCATGTCGGTCTTGTTCGCGCACCACTGATCGTAACGGCCCGCATCGATTGCAGCGTGCGTCTTGTACCAAGAGTGGTCCAGATCGCCGACACATTGCGCGCTCGTCGTCGAGGTGTCGAGATGAAACGGCAAAACGGGCTTCGTCGGGTCCGCTTTCGACGGCTGGAACCATACGGGCTTGCCGTTCGGAAGCGGGATCGGAAAGCGATCGTTATAGCCGCGCACGCCGCGCAAGTGGCCGAAGTAGTGATCGAAGGAGCGGTTCTCCTGCATGAACACGACGATATGTTCGACATCCTGAATGCTTCCGTTGCGCGAGGCGGCCGGAACCGCCAGTGCGCGACGGATCGAATCGGGAAAGGCGGTGAGCGCTGCGGCGGCACCCGCCGATTGGGCGACGGTTTGCAGGAAACGGCGACGGCTAGGCGAGGTCATCGGTTATTTTCCTTCTGCTTGGGGGAAAAGCGGTAGTCAGCGATGCGTGCTGTCATCGGAGTCCGGCGCATGACTCAGGACGGGCGTGACCTGGCGGCTGTCGGCGTCCAGGCTCGCCTGTGCGCTTGCAACCGGGTCGCTGGCGAATACGGGCAATGCCGCGTCCGTAGCGGCGCTATCGGACGCGGCATTCGCATTCGGCGATGGGATGGGCGTTGCGTTGTCGCCGGGACCACAGGCAGAGAGCGACAGCAACAACGCGGAGATCAGGACTGAACGACACAGCATGAGCGGGTTCCTCTGGCGTACGCATGCGATGATGAATGCGGACGCCAGTGTGCTGATGCTGCGCGAAAGTTTTGTGAAACGTTTGCGTGAGATGCGGGTAACAGGTGCTTTCTTTTGCCTTCTATCGACGGGTTTTAGTTAGATAGATGAAAGAAAGTTATCTGATCGAGAAGAAGTGCGCCAAATAGTTCGGATCGCGAATTAAAGTCAAAGATAGCCTCCCTCCGGCGCTTCGTGAGGAAGCATCCATCCAAAGAAGACCTGCGCATCGGTGAGCTTGCCGTTCTGAATGGTGAGAATCTCGGTGTTGCGAAATGCGCTGCCATCCTTCATGCGCAAATCATAGGTCACGAACACATGTTCTCCATCGCGTACGAGATGAACGAATCTGAAGTCGTCCGTCACCTGCGAATTCGGCCAGCATCGTGAGAAGTAGGTCGCGCGGTCGAGCCGGTTGTCGCGCGGACTCGTGAAGTGAAAATCGTCGGCGATGAGGGCTTCGATCGTGTCGCGATCCTTCGCGACATACGCCTCGTAGACGCGCCTCGCGACTTCGATCGAATCGACATGCTGAACAGGGGTGGTCATCAGGTATCTCCTTTGCTAAGGGTGCGCGCCTTCGTGCGCTGCAACTGTTCCGACGAGCAAGCACTCGCAGGATCGACGCCAAATGAGCCATTCAATGTATCCAGATGTAACGTGAAAGCGCGATCGGCTTTGCGCGCCCTTCGCATTCGAATTACATTGCGATATCCGCGTGACTCGAATTCACATCGATAAAAAAAGGAGACGCTCTGATGAAGGTAACGAAGAGACAACGCTTGCTCGCGCTCATGTTTGGCGCGTCGATAGCCGGGACGCTGTCAGCGCAAGTCGCGCGGGCGGAAGCACCGGTCGTTGAAACGATCGCCGTGGCGGGGCTTGCGCAGCCATCGGATATTCTGATCGATCGCTGGGGCGTGCCGCATATCTTCGCGGCGAATGACAGCGATGCCTTCTTCGTGCAGGGCTTCAATGCGGCGCGTGATCGTCTGTTCCAGATCGATCTCTGGCGCAGGCGCGGACTCGGTGAACTCTCGGAAGTATTCGGTCCCGCATACATCGAACAGGACAAGGCGACGCGGCTCTTTCTGTATCGCGGCGACATGGCGACCGAATGGCAACGCTACGGTCCCGATGCAAAGCCCGCGGCGACGCGTTTTGCTGAAGGCGTGAATGCGTATATCGGCTGGCTTGCGGCACATCCCGATCGCATGCCCTATGAATTCCGCAAGATCGGCTATTGGCCGGCGAAGTGGAATGCGGATGACATCGTACGCATCCGCAGCCACGGTCTCACCAGAAATCTGACGAGCGAGGTGGCGCGGGCGCGCGTGGCGTGCCGGAGTTCGCTCGATGCGGATTCGGTGCGTTTCGGCCTGCAGCCGCAATGGAAGGCGCAGATGCCTGCTGGCCTCGATCCCTGCCTTCCGGACGACGTCCTCAAGGTCTTCACGCTTGCGACGCAAGGCGTGCGTGTGACCAGGGAGTCGATGAAGAGTGCCGATGCATCCACGACGATGATCGCCGCCGCAGAGAATCCCGAGGAAGTCACCGAAGGCAGTAACAATTGGGTGATCGCGCCATCGAAGTCGACGACGGGGCGCGCGATCATGGCGAACGATCCGCATCGCGCGTATGCGGCGCCGAGCCTGCGCTACATCCAGCAGATCAGCACGCCGACGCTGAACATCATCGGCGCGGGTGAACCTTCCGCGCCGGGCATTTCGATCGGGCACAACGGTTCGATTGCTTATGGCCTCACGATCTTCAACATCGATCAGGAAGATCTCTATGTGTACGAGTTGAATCCGGCGAATCCCCGGCAGTATCGCTATAAGGGTAAGTGGGAGCCGATGCGTGTCGTGCGCGAGCAGATCGCCGTGCGCAATGGATCGCCCGTCACCGCCGATCTGCTTTTCACGCGTCATGGTCCGGTGATCTATACGGAAGAGGGCAAGCATCGCGCATTCGCCGTGCGAACGGCGTGGCTGTCGCCCGGCATGTCGCCTTATTTCGATTCGATGCGCTACATGCGCGCGAAGAACTACGCGCAATTCAAGGCTTCGCTTGCGACATGGGGCGCGCCGACCGTCAATCAGGTATACGCGGACACGGAAGGCAATATCGGTTGGGTGCCGAGCGGACTCGCGCCGATTCGCCCGAACTGGGATGGCCTCATGCCCGTGCCCGGCGATGGCCGCTATGAATGGGCGGGCTTCTGGCCGCGCGATGCGATGCCTTCGGTCTATAACCCGGCGCAGGGTTACTTCACCACGTCGAATGAAATGAATCTGCCGGCGGGTTATCCGTACGCGCAACGCAAGCTCGGTTTCGAATGGACCAACGGGTCGCGCCATCAACGTATCGATGAGGTTTTGAAGTCGCTTCCGAAAGTCTCGATCGAAGACTCGGAGCGTTTGCAAAACGATATCGTGTCGATTCCCGCGCGCAGGCTCGTTGCATTGCTCGCGCCGCTTTCCAGCGATGACGAAGACACGCGCGCCGCGCTCGCGATGCTGAACGGATGGGATGCACACATGGGCGCGGATTCGCCGCAAGCGGCGCTCGAAGAAGTGTGGCTCTCGCGGCATCTCGGCCGCACGTTCAAGGATGCGGTGCTGCCGAAGGACGCGGCGGCGTCGTTCGGCGCGCCCGACACGGCCGTGATGCTCGATACGCTGGAACATCCGGAGACGCGCTTCGGTGATGACGCGCAAGCCAGACGCGACGCCGTGCTGCTTTCGAGCCTGCACGATGCTTATGAAGAGATGCGGCATCTGCAAGGCGCGGACGCAAGCAAGTGGCAATGGGGCAAGCTGCAGACGAACCTGAACGCGCATCCGCTCGCGGATGCCGTCGATGCGGACATGCGCGCGAAACTCAATGTCGGACCGATAGGAAAGGGAGGCAGCGCCTATACGCCGAATCAGTCAACGTACCGTGCGAGCGATTTCCGCGAGACCAATGGGCCGTCGTTTCGCGTGGTCGTGGATGTCGGCAACTGGGACGACTCGCGCGCGGTGAATCTTCCCGGCGAGTCCGGCGACCCGGATAGCCCGCATTATCGCGATCTCGCGCAGATGTGGCTCGATGGGCAGTACTTCCCGCTGCTCTATTCGCGCTCGGCTGTCGAGGCGGCGACGGAAAAGCGCGTGCATCTCGTGCCGGACTCACATTGAGCGCGCGTTTCCCAGGCGACATTGTTGCGAGATAGGCAAGGCATCTTCAACGCAAGCGGCGATGATCTTCGCGCCGCCTTGCGTCACAATCCAAATGCGGTGGACGGGCGCTGGCTGGCGCCTCGCCGGACTCCTCATCCGGTTCGTCCTCCGCGCTTTTCTCGTCTGTCCCCCTCCTGATGTTCTTTCGACGGCCTTCGTGCTTTGTCGTGGGAATAGATTGGCCCATGTATGGGTTAACCAATCGAAGCCTCTACGCTTGAAACCTAGGTCGCGTGAGTCGAAGCCGCGCAAGGGCCCTGTGCGTTCGATGAGGTTCGTGGATCGCGTGCGATCCGGTCAACCTATATCCGTCGGAGTGTGAACATCATGAACGCCATTGCCAAAATCGTCGTGTCTCTCGCCGTGGTCGCGGCCCCCACGCTTGTTTTCGCGCAGGATCAGAATGGTCCGCTGACTCGTGCGCAGGTGAAGGCCGAGCTCGTGCAGTTGGAGCAAGCCGGATATTCGCCTGCCATGGGTGAGCAAGCCAACTATCCCGCGGACATCCAGGCGGCGGAAGCGAAGGTCGCTGCGCAACAGAACGCGAATGAAGCGAACGAGGCTTACGGGGGCACGCACGCGGGCGGGGCGGCATCGGGTTCCGGCCCGATGCATACGCCAATGTCGATGAAGCATGGTTCGATGTCGGATTCGGATTGCGTCGGCCCCGCGGGATTCTGCAGGCCGTTTTTCGGAAGCTGACTTGTCGCCGGCTTTTATCGGACGCGAGGAGATTGGTCAAGACTTCTCGCGTTCGCAGGCCTTGTGCGAGTCCAGAAAAATATTTTGCGCAGGGGGCTTGCGATGACATCATCGGCCCGTCATAATCTCGTTCTCTGCTGCTGATGCAGCGACGCAAGACGGAAGTTGATGTGATTCTTGCGATGTGCTCTTTAAAAACTAACAGCCGATAAGTGTGGGCGCTTGATAGCGAGTGCGGTTTCAGTCTTTCGGGGCTGAAGCGATAGCAAAAGTATCAAGAGTCTCACGCGAAGTATCAGAGGAAGGTTTATCTGTCGAGAGATGGATTAATCATCGTCAGTACGTTGAGTGAGCGACCGGTTCTTAACGGAACCGAAAAACAGTAACAGGTTTGAACTGAAGAGTTTGATCCTGGCTCAGATTGAACGCTGGCGGCATGCCTTACACATGCAAGTCGAACGGCAGCACGGGGGCAACCCTGGTGGCGAGTGGCGAACGGGTGAGTAATACATCGGAACGTGTCCTGTAGTGGGGGATAGCCCGGCGAAAGCCGGATTAATACCGCATACGATCTACGGAAGAAAGCGGGGGATCCTTCGGGACCTCGCGCTATAGGGGCGGCCGATGGCAGATTAGCTAGTTGGTGGGGTAAAGGCCTACCAAGGCGACGATCTGTAGCTGGTCTGAGAGGACGACCAGCCACACTGGGACTGAGACACGGCCCAGACTCCTACGGGAGGCAGCAGTGGGGAATTTTGGACAATGGGGGCAACCCTGATCCAGCAATGCCGCGTGTGTGAAGAAGGCCTTCGGGTTGTAAAGCACTTTTGTCCGGAAAGAAAACCATCGCCCTAATATGGTGGTGGGATGACGGTACCGGAAGAATAAGCACCGGCTAACTACGTGCCAGCAGCCGCGGTAATACGTAGGGTGCGAGCGTTAATCGGAATTACTGGGCGTAAAGCGTGCGCAGGCGGTCTGTTAAGACCGATGTGAAATCCCCGGGCTTAACCTGGGAACTGCATTGGTGACTGGCAGGCTTTGAGTGTGGCAGAGGGGGGTAGAATTCCACGTGTAGCAGTGAAATGCGTAGAGATGTGGAGGAATACCGATGGCGAAGGCAGCCCCCTGGGCCAACACTGACGCTCATGCACGAAAGCGTGGGGAGCAAACAGGATTAGATACCCTGGTAGTCCACGCCCTAAACGATGTCAACTAGTTGTTGGGGATTCATTTCCTTAGTAACGTAGCTAACGCGTGAAGTTGACCGCCTGGGGAGTACGGTCGCAAGATTAAAACTCAAAGGAATTGACGGGGACCCGCACAAGCGGTGGATGATGTGGATTAATTCGATGCAACGCGAAAAACCTTACCTACCCTTGACATGGTCGGAATCCCGCTGAGAGGTGGGAGTGCTCGAAAGAGAACCGGCGCACAGGTGCTGCATGGCTGTCGTCAGCTCGTGTCGTGAGATGTTGGGTTAAGTCCCGCAACGAGCGCAACCCTTGTCCTTAGTTGCTACGCAAGAGCACTCTAAGGAGACTGCCGGTGACAAACCGGAGGAAGGTGGGGATGACGTCAAGTCCTCATGGCCCTTATGGGTAGGGCTTCACACGTCATACAATGGTCGGAACAGAGGGTTGCCAAGCCGCGAGGTGGAGCCAATCCCAGAAAACCGATCGTAGTCCGGATCGCAGTCTGCAACTCGACTGCGTGAAGCTGGAATCGCTAGTAATCGCGGATCAGCATGCCGCGGTGAATACGTTCCCGGGTCTTGTACACACCGCCCGTCACACCATGGGAGTGGGTTTCACCAGAAGTAGGTAGCCTAACCGCAAGGAGGGCGCTTACCACGGTGGGATTCATGACTGGGGTGAAGTCGTAACAAGGTAGCCGTATCGGAAGGTGCGGCTGGATCACCTCCTTTCTCGAGCTTCGCACTTCAACATTGAGCGCTCACGCTTATCGGCTGTAAGAAAGACAGGCTAAGGGTCTGTAGCTCAGTCGGTTAGAGCACCGTCTTGATAAGGCGGGGGTCGTTGGTTCGAATCCAACCAGACCCACCACCCGAGAGAGGCGTGCTGATGAGAGGCAACTCGTAGTCAGGCCACGGAAGGGGGATTAGCTCAGCTGGGAGAGCACCTGCTTTGCAAGCAGGGGGTCGTCGGTTCGATCCCGTCATCCTCCACCAAGTCCTCAATGCCAAGTGTTTGCTGCAAGCACTTGGCATTGGCGACTATAGCCAGTTGATGCTGCAAGCAGTGCAACACGCTTGTCGGCTAAACGTTCTTTAACAATCTGGAAGAAGTAGTAAAGAGAGTTGCTGAAAGCACTTAGAGATGGGTGTGAGTAAGCGCTCAGGGTAGTGATTGTATCAAGTATGAAAAGGTGATCGAAAGATTGCTTTGGAATACGGCACAACGCGAATACTCAGCCTATAGCGAAATGAGTCGTCCCCTTGCGGGGATGAGATCAGAGTAAGCGCTAAAGCGCTAACTCTGATCGCTCAGACACACTCGTTATAGGGTCAAGCGAACAAGTGCATGTGGTGGATGCCTTGGCGATCACAGGCGATGAAGGACGCGGTAGCCTGCGAAAAGCTACGGGGAGCTGGCAAACGAGCTTTGATCCGTAGATGTCCGAATGGGGAAACCCGGCCCGTATGGGTCATCCTAAGCTGAATACATAGGCTTAGTGAAGCGAACGCGGTGAACTGAAACATCTAAGTAACCGCAGGAAAAGAAATCAACCGAGATTCCCAGAGTAGTGGCGAGCGAAATGGGATCAGCCTGTACTCTTTATTTGACTTATTAGCCGAACGCTCTGGAAAGTGCGGCCCTAGCAGGTGATAGCCCTGTAGGCGAAAATAGGTTGAAAGAACTAGGTGTACGACAAGTAGGGCGGGACACGTGAAATCCTGTCTGAAGATGGGGGGACCATCCTCCAAGGCTAAATACTCGTGATCGACCGATAGTGAACCAGTACCGTGAGGGAAAGGCGAAAAGAACCCCGGGAGGGGAGTGAAATAGATCCTGAAACCGCATGCATACAAACAGTCGGAGCCTGGAAACGGGTGACGGCGTACCTTTTGTATAATGGGTCAGCGACTTACGTTCAGTAGCGAGCTTAACTGATTAAGGCAGGCGTAGCGAAAGCGAGTCCGAATAGGGCGATCAGTTGCTGGGCGTAGACCCGAAACCAAGTGATCTATCCATGGCCAGGTTGAAGGTGCGGTAACACGTACTGGAGGACCGAACCCACTAACGTTGAAAAGTTAGGGGATGAGCTGTGGATAGGGGTGAAAGGCTAAACAAACTTGGAAATAGCTGGTTCTCTCCGAAAACTATTTAGGTAGTGCCTCGTGTATCACCTTCGGGGGTAGAGCACTGTCATGGTTGTGGGGTCCATTGCGGATTACTACGCCATAGCAAACTCCGAATACCGAAGAGTGCAATCACGGGAGACAGACATCGGGTGCTAACGTCCGGTGTCAAGAGGGAAACAACCCAGACCGCCAGCTAAGGTCCCAAAGATTGGCTAAGTGGGAAACGAAGTGGGAAGGCTAAAACAGTCAGGAGGTTGGCTTAGAAGCAGCCACCCTTTAAAGAAAGCGTAATAGCTCACTGATCGAGTCGTCCTGCGCGGAAGATGTAACGGGGCTCAAGCCAGTCACCGAAGCTGCGGATACACGTTGAAAGATACGTGTGTGGTAGGAGAGCGTTCCGTAAGCCTGCGAAGGTGCGTTGAAAAGCGTGCTGGAGGTATCGGAAGTGCGAATGCTGACATGAGTAGCGATAAAGGGGGTGAAAAGCCCCCTCGCCGTAAGCCCAAGGTTTCCTACGCAACGTTCATCGGCGTAGGGTGAGTCGGCCCCTAAGGCGAGGCAGAAATGCGTAGCTGATGGGAAGCAGGTCAATATTCCTGCACCATTGTTAGATGCGATGGGGGGACGGATCGCGGAAGGTTGTCCGGGTGTTGGACGTCCCGGTCGCTGCATTGGAGAAGGCGCTTAGGCAAATCCGGGCGCGTAATTCAAGGGTGTGGCGCGAGCTTCTTAGGAAGCGAAGCAATTGGAAGTGGTTCCAAGAAAAGCCTCTAAGCTTCAGTCTAATAGTGACCGTACCGCAAACCGACACAGGTGGGCGAGATGAGTATTCTAAGGCGCTTGAGAGAACTCGGGAGAAGGAACTCGGCAAATTGGTACCGTAACTTCGGGATAAGGTACGCCCTTGTAGCTTGACTGGCCTGCGCCAGGAGGGTGAAAGGGTTGCAATAAACTGGTGGCTGCGACTGTTTAATAAAAACACAGCACTCTGCAAACACGAAAGTGGACGTATAGGGTGTGACGCCTGCCCGGTGCCGGAAGATTAAATGATGGGGTGCAAGCTCTTGATTGAAGTCCCGGTAAACGGCGGCCGTAACTATAACGGTCCTAAGGTAGCGAAATTCCTTGTCGGGTAAGTTCCGACCTGCACGAATGGCGTAACGATGGCCACACTGTCTCCTCCCGAGACTCAGCGAAGTTGAAGTGTTTGTGATGATGCAATCTCCCCGCGGCTAGACGGAAAGACCCCATGAACCTTTACTGTAGCTTTGCATTGGACTTTGAACCGATCTGTGTAGGATAGGTGGGAGGCTATGAAGCGTGAACGCTAGTTTGCGTGGAGCCGTCCTTGAAATACCACCCTGGTTTGTTTGAGGTTCTAACCTTGGTCCATGATCTGGATCGGGGACAGTGCATGGTAGGCAGTTTGACTGGGGCGGTCTCCTCCCAAAGTGTAACGGAGGAGTACGAAGGTACGCTAGGTACGGTCGGAAATCGTGCTGATAGTGCAATGGCATAAGCGTGCTTAACTGCGAGACCGACAAGTCGAGCAGGTGCGAAAGCAGGTCATAGTGATCCGGTGGTTCTGTATGGAAGGGCCATCGCTCAACGGATAAAAGGTACTCTGGGGATAACAGGCTGATACCGCCCAAGAGTTCATATCGACGGCGGTGTTTGGCACCTCGATGTCGGCTCATCTCATCCTGGGGCTGTAGCCGGTCCCAAGGGTATGGCTGTTCGCCATTTAAAGAGGTACGTGAGCTGGGTTTAAAACGTCGTGAGACAGTTTGGTCCCTATCTGCCGTGGGCGTTGGATATTTGAAGGGGGCTGCTCCTAGTACGAGAGGACCGGAGTGGACGAACCTCTGGTGTACCGGTTGTCACGCCAGTGGCATCGCCGGGTAGCTATGTTCGGAAGAGATAACCGCTGAAAGCATCTAAGCGGGAAACTCGCCTTAAGATGAGATATCCCCGGGGCTTCGAGCCCCTTGAAGGGTCGTTCCAGACCAGGACGTTGATAGGTCAGGTGTGTAAGTGCAGTAATGCATTGAGCTAACTGATACTAATTGCCCGTAAGGCTTGATCCTATAACCAGTGTGTTTGTTGCCTCCTCAGGAGCCCGCACTGGCGAGTCACAGCGTGTGCGACAATCGCCACCCGAATTCTTTACCGCTTCTTCCCGGATTGGTTGTGTTGACCACGTCAACTCAACAACAAGTCATGCCTGATGACCATAGCGAGTCGGTCCCACCCCTTCCCATCCCGAACAGGACCGTGAAACGACTCCACGCCGATGATAGTGCGGATACCCGTGTGAAAGTAGGTAATCGTCAGGCTCCTCATGCCGAAAACAAAAACCCCACCCCGCAAAGGTGGGGTTTTTGCGTTTCTGGCGGCGATTTGCACGCGATAGTCCGTTCCGACACCATCCCCTCTCCGAATACGCGATTTCTGTCGGTAGAATGGCGTCGAAAGGTTGTATCCGTCATGCCGACCCTTCCCGGAGCGCACATGAGAACGAGCCTGTTGATTGCCGCCGTCAGCGCCGCATTGCTTGTCGCGGCGTGTGGCAAGAAAAACGACGCAAGCGAGTCCAGCCTGGGCGACGCGATTTCCGCCGACATGAAAACCAACCGCGGCCTGCTATGCCTGAATCGCAGCGGCCGTGGGCCGTACGCGTTTCCATCGGCTTATAGCAGCCGGGACCTCAACGAGTATTCGGCCGCCGCGCTGCGCGAGCAGCTCGCCGCGCTCGAGAAGACCGGGCTCATCGCTCGCGCCGCGCCGACGCCGGCGAACGCGAACGCCAAGCAGAACGGCATCGCGTATAGCCTGACGGGCGAGGGGCAGAAGTACGCGGTCGAAACCACTCGGCCCGCTGGCGACCCCAACGCCACCAATGACCCACGCGCCTGGATGATCTGCTACGCGCATGTCAAGCTGGACAAGGTCGTAGGCTGGACCGAGCCCGACCCCACCGCGCACCGCTCGGATGTCACCTATACCTACAAGCTCGAAAACGTCGCGCCCTGGATGGACGATCGCGACATCAAGCGCGCCTTTCCCGACGTGACCGCCGCCGATCGCGAAGCCGGCGAAACGAAGCTGCACATCATTCTGGAGCAGCGTCAGGACGGTTGGGTACGGGTCGACTGAAACCGCCCACTCGATACCGAACTTCGACGCATGGCCAACTCCGCTTTCGATCCCTCCGCTGGGCCGCCGCGCATGTCCGACGTCGCGCGCCTCGCCGGCGTATCGAAGATGACGGTGTCGCGCGTGCTCGCCGGCCACAGCGTCGCGCTGGCGACGCGCGAGCGCGTGCAAAAGGCGATCGACGAGCTCGGCTACGTCGCCGATGCCGCGGCCGGGGCGTTGTCGTCGGGGCGATCGGAATTCGTCGCCGTGCTGGTGCCGTCGCTCGCGAGCTCCAACTTTTCGGACACGGTGCGGGGCCTTTCCGCATCGCTCGAGCCGCACGGCCTGCAACTCCTGATCGGCGACACGGACTACCATCTCGATCGCGAGGAGCGGCTCGTGCGCTCGATGCTGCGTCATCAGCCGCGCTGTATCGCGCTGACCGGCTCGCGTCATACCGAAGCGACGTGCACGCTGCTGCGTCGCGCGGGCGTGCCGGTGGTGGAGATGTGGGACTCGCCGTCAGATCCGATCGATACCGCCGTCGGTTTCTCCAATGTCAGCGCAGCGAAAGAAATGGTGCGTTATCTGGCGAATCAAGGCCACGAGCGCATCGGTTTTCTCGGCGGAGCGAGCGAACTGGACCGTCGCGGTCTGGATCGCCTGAAAGGCTTCCGCGCGCAGATGAAGGCACTCGGCTTCGACGACGAACGCATCATTCGTCTGGGCGATTCGCCGATCACGATGAGCCACGGCGCCCCGGCGATGGCCGCGCTGCTCGAAACCTGGCCCGACACGCAGGCTGTGATGTGCGTGAGCGACATGTCCGCGTTCGGCGCGATAATGGAATGTCACCGGCGCGGCCTCGCGGTGCCTGACGATATCGCCGTTGCGGGCTTCGGCAACTTCGAGGTCGCCGCGTGCTGCACGCCATCGATCACGACGGTCTCCGTCGACGCATACGGCATCGGCCTGCGCACCGGCGAGACCTTGCTCGCCGCACTGGAGGCGCACGAGCAGGGCATCGTCAGACCGGCAGGCAAGCGCGTGCGCGTCGGGTATTCCGTCTTGCCTCGCGAGAGCGCCTGAGCCGGGCAAGCCGTGAAGGGCGTGCTAACATTGCCCGAAATGTTACCGGTAACGTCACTACAAACAGCGGCGTCGGCGATCGTGCCGAACGACTGTGTATCACGGAGAGACAATCCCATGTCCCAACACAATCCCAAGCGTCTGCGCAGCCAGGAATGGTTCGACGATCCCTCGCATGCCGACATGACCGCGCTATACGTCGAGCGCTTCATGAACTACGGCCTCACGCGCGAGGAGCTGCAGTCGGGCCGCCCGATCATCGGCATTGCGCAGACGGGCAGCGACCTCGCGCCGTGCAATCGCCATCACATCGAACTCGCTGCGCGCACGAAGGCGGGCATTCGCGACGCCGGCGGCATCCCGATGGAGTTCCCCGTTCATCCGCTCGCGGAGCAGAGCCGCCGCCCGACCGCGGCACTCGATCGCAATCTCGCGTATCTCGGCCTCGTCGAAATCCTGCACGGCTTTCCGCTCGATGGCGTCGTGCTCACCACCGGTTGCGACAAGACCACGCCCGCCTGCCTGATGGCGGCCGCGACCGTCGATATGCCCGCCATCGTCCTGTCGGGCGGTCCGATGCTCGATGGCTGGCACGAAGGCAAGCGCGTCGGCTCGGGCACGGTGATCTGGCACGCGCGCAATCTGCTCGCGGCGGGCGAGATCGATTACGAAGGCTTCATGCGTCTGACGACCGCATCGTCGCCGTCGATCGGTCATTGCAACACGATGGGCACCGCGCTCTCGATGAACAGTCTCGCCGAAGCGCTCGGCATGTCGCTGCCGACATGCGCGAGCATTCCCGCCGCGTATCGCGAGCGCGGGCAGATGGCGTATGCGACTGGCAAGCGCATCGTCGAGATGGTTCGCGAAGAGTTGAAGCCGTCGACGATCATGACGCGCGACGCGTTCATCAACGCGATCGTGGTGGCGTCCGCGCTCGGCGCGTCGACCAACTGCCCGCCGCATCTGATTGCGATCGCGCGGCACATGGGCATCGAACTGAGTCTCCACGACTGGCAGATCCACGGCGAGCAAGTGCCGCTCATCGTGAATTGCATGCCGGCGGGTGAATATCTCGGCGAGAGTTTCCATCGCTCGGGCGGCGTACCCGCGGTAATCCGCCAACTCGACGAGGCCGGACTCATCAGACGCGACTGTCTGACCGTATCGGGCCGCACGATCGGCGAGATCGCGCACGATGCCCCCGCCGCCGACAACGAAGTCATCCGCACCGCCAGCGATCCCTTGAAGCACGGCGCGGGCTTCATGGTCCTGTCGGGCAATTTCTTCGATAGCGCGATCATGAAGATGTCGGTCGTCGGCGACGCATTCAGGAAGACCTATCTCAGCGAGCCAGGCGCGGAAAATACCTTCGAAGCGCGCGCGATCGTCTTCGACGGTCCCGAGGACTATCACGCACGCATCAACGATCCCGCGCTCGAGATCGACGAGCATTGCATTCTCGTCATACGCGGCTGCGGCACCGTGGGTTATCCGGGCAGCGCGGAAGTCGTGAACATGGCGCCGCCCGCGGAGATGATCAAACGCGGCGTCGATTCGCTGCCCTGCATGGGCGATGGACGGCAAAGCGGCACGTCCGCGAGTCCGTCGATTCTCAACATGTCGCCGGAAGCGGCGGTGGGCGGCGGTCTCGCGCTGCTGCGCACGAACGACAGGATTCGTGTCGACCTGAACGCGCGCAGCGTGAACATCCTGCTCGATGAAGCCGAACTCGAAAGCCGCCGCGCGCAATCCGCATTCGCCGCGCCCGCCGCGCAGACGCCGTGGCAGGAGCTGTATCGTCAGACGGTGGGACAGTTGTCGACGGGCGGATGCCTCGAACCCGCGACGCTGTATCTGAAAGTGATCGAAACGCGCGGCAATCCGCGTCATTCACATTGAGCGAGCCGCCATGTCCTACGCCATCTATCCGAGTCTTGCGGGCAAGCATGTCGTCGTGACGGGCGGGGGCAGCGGCATCGGCGCGTCGATCGTCGAGGCCTTCGCGAAGCAGGGCGCGCGCGTGTTTTTCATCGATGTCGCCGAGGCCGATGCGCGTTCGCTCGAACAGTCGCTCGCCGGCGAAAAGCATGCGCCAACGTTCTTGCATTGCGATCTGCGCGATACCGCGGCCATCGAAAAAACGTTCGATGCCATCGCAAACGAGGCCGGCTCCATCGACGTGCTGGTGAACAACGCCGCAAGCGACGACCGCCATCAGTGGGACGGCGTGAGCGCCGCGTATTGGGACGAGCGCATGGCCGTGAACCTGCGGCATCAGTTCTTCTGCGCGCAGGCGGCGGCGCAGCGCATGCGCGCGAACCAGCGCGGCGCGATCGTGAACATGGGCTCGATTTCATGGCATCTCGCGCTGCCGGATCTCACGCTCTACATGACCGCGAAGGCCGCGATCGAAGGGCTCACGCGCGGGCTCGCGCGCGAACTCGGCGCGCACGGGATTCGCGTGAATACGGTGATTCCGGGCGCTGTGCGCACGCCGCGCCAGATGAAGTTATGGCAGTCGCCCGAAAGCGAGGCGCAGGTCCTCGCGCAGCAGTGCCTGCACGAGCGGATCGATCCGGAGCACATCGCGCGCATGGTGCTGTTCCTCGCATCCGACGATGCGGCCCGCTGCACCGCGCGCGATTATTACGTCGATGCGGGGTGGTTCGGCACGTAACGCGTTACGTCACGCAAGCCGGCCGGTTCAGATACGCGCATCGCGCCGGCGCGCCGTTTTCGGTGTCGCCTTGATTGTCGGCATCGTGCCGGTTTCGATGTAGTGCTGCACGGCGTCGGCAGCCTCGTCATAGCCGCGCTCATCGAGCCAATGCCACACTGCCGCGAGAAACAGCCCGAGACTCGCATGACCGCAATGGGCGATGACCTCCGCGATGCCTTCCGCGAGCGCCTCGTTACGGCCCTCGGGACGCATCGCGCTCGCAACATGCGATGCGGCGCGCGATACGAGCATCGCGTGCATCGTATGCAATTGCGGATTGAACGTGCTTATTGCGTTTCTTCTTTGACTGCCGCCCATGGGGCCCCCCGTCTACAGCGTGCTGCGTGCCCGGATGCGATACCCGCATCGAAAAGAAGAGCACGCGCCGCGATTGGTTTTCGAAAGCGCCTTGTTGCGACGCCGGGGTGCGTTTAAGCAAGAAGCGGGCCGAAGCGTTGCCACGGCGTGCAATTATGTCGGCTTCGCCTTGCATGGCGCGGCAGTCCCGGCGTGGACATCGCTCGGACAAATGCGCGTGAAAAGACGGCTCAGCATGCATTTCGTACAATCGGATGTCGCGCGCGGCGCCCAATCCCTCAAAACATGCGCCTGCCATCCTCTTTTTCGATCGATCTGCTCATGCGACAGTCCCGCGCCGCGTTGTGCGCGCTCACGCTGCTTGCGGGCTGCGCGTCGGGTGCGCCCGCACAAAGCGAGGAAGCCGCGTCCGTCGTGCAGTCGCTACTGCCGCAACCGCTGCGCCACGCAAAGCGCACCGCCTCGGGCTATGAGAACAATTACGGGCATTTGCCGCGCGAGTCGTTTCTGAAGTGGCGCTGGGAGCGCTTCACGCAAGGGCTGCCGAAGCCGCCCGCGAATGGCTACGCCTTCCCGATGGCGCACCCCGACATCGCCTGGCTCAAGGCGAATCGCACCGCCGATACCCTCACGTGGATCGGTCATGCGAGCGCGCTGGTGCAGATCGACGGCGTGAACATCCTCACCGATCCGGTGTTTTCCGAGCGCGCATCGCCGCTGTCGTTCGGGGGACCGAAGCGCAAGACGCCGCCCGGCCTCACGCTCGACGAGCTGCCGCACATCGACATCGTGCTGATTTCGCACAATCACTACGATCACCTCGACAAGCCGAGCGTCGAAGCGCTCAACCGGCAAGCGGGCGGCCCGCCGCGTTTTCTCGTGCCGCTCGGCATCATGCAGTGGATGAACGACATTGGCGTGACGAACGTCGAGGAACTCGACTGGAGCGACGAAACCCATGCCGCCGGGCTCGATATCTGGTTCGTGCCGAGCCAGCACTGGTCGGCGCGCACGCCGTTCGATCGCGCGGAAACGCTGTGGGGCGGCTGGGTCGTGAAGACGCCGGCGGGCGCCGCGCATCCGTATTCTTTCTACTTCGCGGGCGACACCGGCTATTCGCCGGATTTCCGCGATATCGGCGCGCGTTTCGGCGGCTTCGATCTCGCGCTCATTCCGATCGGCGCCTACGACCCGCGCTGGTTCATGCACGCGCAACACGTCGACCCGGAAGAAGCGGTGCGCATGTTCCAGGACGTCCGCGCAAAGAAGGCGATCGGCATTCACTGGGGCACGTTCGAACTGACCGACGAGCCGCTCGACGAGCCGCCGCGCCGTCTCGCTGACGCCGTGCGCAGCGCCGGCCTCCCCGCCGACGCGTTCACCGTGCTGAAACACGGCGAAATGATTCAGCTCGACACGCCAAACTCAAGCGCGGCCACAATCGGCCGATAACACGGTCTGGGAGCGCGGCTTTCACGCGCCCGAATTCATCCTACAATTGAGACGCCTTCGTCATCGAGGCGGGCTCGCGGTTGCGCGCGGGGCGGCAATCGTCTTCATTTACTGATAGGGCTTATCGCGTGAAGCAACTGTCCATTCGGCATCGCATTCTGGCGAGCTTCGGCATCATCCTTACCCTGATGCTGGTCATGGCCGCACTGTCCTACACGCTGCTCGGCGGGATCGACCGGGAAGCCAAGAGCCTCGAAGACGATTCGATGGTCGGCGTCTCGCTGTCCAACGATCTGCGCGCGGCGTGGTTCGAGAACTACACGCTCACGCAACGGCTCGTCTTCATCGACAACGACGCGGAGCAATTGCGCCGCGACACGCAGCGTCTCACCGAGACGCGCGCGGCCATCGACAAGCTGATGGACACCTACGTGCCCACCATCTTCGAAGATGAAGACCGCCGTCTCTTCAACGATTTCAAGCGTCAGCGCGAGCTCTACGTCCCGCTTCAGGATCAGACGCTGCGCGAACTCGCGAGCTCGAAGGACGCCGCCGTCGCGACCTTCAACACGCGTCTGACGCCGGTATGGGAAGCGGGACAGACCGCGACGCGCGCGCTCGTCGACCACAACGAGACCTTCAACGCGAAATCGGTGGAAAGCATTCGCGGTTCGGTGCAGAAGTCGGAAATCGCGCTCGCCGTCATGATGCTGATCGCGATCGCGGTGGCCGCGGTGCTGGGCTTCCTGCTGATGAAGGCGCTGACCGTGCCGATGCTGCGGCTCGTCGATGTGGTGGACAAGATGCGTACCGGCGACCTCACGCAGCGGCTCGCGCTTGCGCGCCGCGACGAATTCGGCACGCTGGAATCGGGCTTCAACCGCATGACGGACGAATTGACGGGCCTCGTCAGTCAGGCGCAGAAATCGGCCGTGCAGGTGACGACATCGGTGTCGGAAATCGCCGCGACCGCGCGCGAGCAGCAGGCCACCGCGAGCGAAACGGCCGCGACGACGACGGAAATCGGCGCGACGTCGCGCGAAATCTTCGCGACCGCACGCGATCTCGTGCGCACCATGAACGAAGTGTCCGGCGTGGCGGAGCAATCGGCGACGCTCGCGGGCACCGGTCAGGTAGGACTCACGCGCATGGAGGAAACCATGCGCCTCGTGATGGAAGCGGCGGGCTCGGTGAACGGCAAGCTCGCGATCCTCAACGAGAAGGCGGGCAACATCAATCAGGTGGTCGCGACCATCACGAAGGTTGCGGATCAGACCAATCTGCTTTCCCTGAACGCGGCGATCGAAGCGGAGAAGGCGGGCGAGTACGGGCGCGGCTTCGCGGTCGTCGCCACGGAAATCCGCCGTCTCGCGGATCAGACCGCGGTCGCCACCTTCGATATCGAGCAGATGGTGAAGGAGATCCAGTCCGCTGTCGCCGCTGGCGTGATGGGCATGGACAAGTTCTCCGAGGAAGTGCGCCGCGGCATGCTCGACGTGCAGCAAGTGGGCGGTCAGCTTTCGCAGATCATCCACCAGGTGCAGACGCTCGCGCCGCGCGTCTCCATGATCAACGAGGGCATGCAGACGCAGGCGACCGGCGCGGACCAGATTTCGCAGGCGCTGTCGCAACTGTCGGAGGCCGCGCAGCAGACTGCCGAATCGCTGCGCCAGTCGACGCAGGCGATCGACGATCTCACGCACGTCGCAAACGGGCTGCGTACCGGCGTGTCGCGCTTCAAAGTGGCCGCGTGACACTGACCACTTAAAGACGCCGCGATGCTCTTCATCCAGTTCACGCTCGGCTCCGACCGCTATCTGCTCGACAGCGCGCAGATCGAGCGCATGCTGCCGCTCGCGCCGCTGAAGGCGCTGCCGGGCGCGCCCGCATGGGTCGCGGGCGTGCTCGACTACGAAGGCGCGAGCGTGCCCGTCATCGACATCGCCGCGCTCGCGCTCGCGCGCGCGTCGCGGGAAAGGCTTTCGACGCGGCTCGCGCTCGTCACCTATCCGCGGCGCGGCGACGATGGCGCGACGACGCATCATCGGCTCGGCCTTCTGCTCGAACAGGCGACGCGCACTGTCGCGTTCGATACCGCTTCGTTCAGCGACGCGGGCATCGACACGCCGCACGCGCGCTACCTCGGCCCGCTCACGCGCGACGAAGCGGGGCTGCTGCAATGGGTGCGAATCGAGCATCTGTTGCCCGACGATGTTCAGGCGCTGCTCTTCGCCGGAAGCGACGCATGAGCGCGATTCCAAATCTTTTCGCCGATGCCACCGCTCACGGCGAGCCCTGCGGCGTCGGCCGCTTCATCGACCTGCTGCATGGCGCGATCGGTCTCGATGCAGAGTCGATCGGCGCGAACTCGGTGTCGCGCGCGGTGCGCGAGCGCTACAACCTGTGGCGCGATCAGCATGGCGGCACGCTCGACGACTACTATTGCGCGATCACGCATGATGCCGCACGCATGCAGGAACTCATCGAAGCGGTCGTCGTGCCGGAGACCTGGTTCTTCCGCGATCCGGAAGCCTTCGCCGCGCTCGCGCGGCTTGCGCGCGTGCGTCTGCACGAACGGCCCGCGAAGCCGCTGCGCGTGCTGAGCGCGCCGTGCTCGACGGGCGAGGAAGCCTATACGATCGCGATGGCGCTGCTCGAGGCGGGCATTCCCGCCGAGCGATTCACGATCGATGCGATCGATGTGAGCGAACGCGCGCTGGGCATCGCCCGCCGCGCGCACTACGGACGCAACGCGTTTCGTGGCCGCGCGCTCGATTTTCGCGACCGGCATTTCCGCGCAATCGAAGGCGGCTGGCAACTCGATCCCGCCGTCGCGCAAAGCGTGCGCTTCGCGCAGGCGAATCTTTTGCATCTCGGCTCGCATGCGTTCGAGCGCTTCGATTTCATTCTGTGCCGCAACGTGCTGATCTATTTCGATCGCGACACACAATGCGCCGTCCTGCGCGTGCTCGATGGCCTGCTCGCCGAAGGCGGCACGTTGTTCGTCGGCCCGGCGGAGACGGGGCTTCTGATGCGCGAGGGCATGAGCTCCGCGAACATTCCGCTCGCGTTCGCGTTCAATCGGGCCGAGCGCGAGCGTGTCAGCGTCTTCGATGCCGCGTGGCCGAGTCTGCCGGCCGCAAAGACGCCGCCGCCGATGAAGACCGCGTTCGTGCTGCCCGCATGGGCCAGCGCGCCGCTTGCCGTGCGCCCGCCGCCGGTTGCGAAGCTGCGTGAAGAAACGCGCGTCCAGCCCGAGCCGCCGCACGACCTCGCGCATGCACGCGAACTCGCCGATGCAGGACAACTCGACGCCGCGGCGCGCGCGGCGCATGCGTATCTGAACGCGCATCCGTCGAACGCGGATGCGTACTATCTGCTCGGCGTGATCGCCGATGCGCGTGGCGAGCATCATGCGTCGCGCGGTCATTACCGTCGCGCGCTGTATCTCGATCCCGCGCATCGCGAAGCGCTCACGCATCTCGCCGCGTGCCTCTCGCTCGACGGCGATGAAAGCGGTGCGCGTCTCCTGCTGGCGCGCGCCGGCCGCGTCACCGGGAGCACGCGATGAACGCACGCGATATCAACATCACGATCGACATCGACGATTGCTGGAACCGCATCGGCGTGCGCGGGGATATGTCGTGCCCGAAGCTCGAACGCCATGTCCATTGCCGCAATTGCCCGGTGCACGACGAAGCGGCCGCGCGCGTGCTCGATCGCGTGGAAGCGCGCACGTCGATCGAACAGACGAGCGCGGCATCGCCGGACATCACGCGCGACGGCGATGAAACCGGCACGCTCTCGTGCCTCGTGTTTCGCATCGGCGGCGAATGGCTCGGCCTGCCGACGACCTGCTGCGCGCAAGTCGCGCAACTGCGTCCGGTGCATTCGCTGCCGCATCGGCGGAACCGCGCCGTGTCGGGCGTCGTGAACGTGCGCGGACGTCTGCTCGTATGCGTATCGCTGGCGCGGCTTTTCGGCATCGAAGAGACCGCGGTCAAAACCGTGTCGGGCCATCAGGCCGTCGATGCGCGCGAACTCGGGCGGCTGCTCGTCATCGAGCGCGCGCGAAGCCCCGATCATCACGGCAACGGCGAGCACGAAGGCCCGATCGCCTTTCCCGTCGATGCCGTCGACGGCGTGCATCGCTTCACGCGCGCGCAGCTTCAACCCGTGCCCGCGACGCTCGCGCAGCGCCTGTCGTCGCACGCGCATGCGGTGGCCGCATTCAAGGACGCGACCGTCGGCCTGCTCGACGCCGACCGGCTGATCGACAGCCTGAACCGGAGCCTGACATGACGAGCATCGATCCGGGCCGCTCGTCGCTGCTCGAACTCTTTCAGGAAGAAGCGCGCGGCCAGGCGCAGATTCTTTCCGATGGCCTCATCGCGCTCGAACGCGCACCGCGCGATCCCGTCACGCTCGAAGCGAGCATGCGCGCCGCGCATTCGCTGAAGGGCGCGGCGCGCGTGGTCGGCGTGCCGGTCGGCGTGACGCTCGCGCATGTGATGGAAGACTGCTTCGTCGCGGCGCAGGACGGGCGCGTCGTGCTCGATGCGGGTTATATCGACATGTTGCTGCGTGGCGTCGATCTGATCGTGCAGATCGGCGAGGCGCAGGACATCGACGCACAAGCGGCGCTCGAACGCGAAGTGGATGCGTTCGTCGAAGCGCTCAACGCGCGTATCGAAGGCAACGAAGCGCCGCAGCAAACAAGCGATCTTTCGCTCGAACTCACGCTCGCAAAGCCCGTCGACGAGACGCCCGAGCCGGTTGCGGCGCCGGCGCGCACGAACGACGCCCGCATGTTGCGCATGCGCGCCGACACGCTCGACCGCCTGTTGAGCCACTCGGGCGAATCGCTGGTCGAATCGCGCTGGCTGAAGCCGTTCTCGCAATCGATGCTGCGCGTGAAGCGCATTCAGCACGATGCAAACCGCGCGCTCGAACGTCTGCACGAAACGCTGAATGAAACGAACGCCGCGCAACTCGACGCGCGCGCACACGCCGCGCTCGACGAAGTGCGGCGTCTCACGGCCGAAGCGCACCGGCAACTGAGCGAGCGTCTTGCCGAACTGGAGAACTTCGACCGCCGCTCGACGCATCTCGCGCAGCAGATCTACGACGAAGCGCTCGCCTGCCGCATGCGTCCCTTCGTCGATGCGACCGGCGGCTTCGCGCGCATGGTGCGCGATGTCGCGCGCGGGCTCGGCCGCGACGTGCGCCTCGTCATTGCGGGCGAGACGACGCAGGTTGATCGCGACATTCTCGATCTGCTCGACGCGCCGCTCGGCCATCTGTTGCGCAACGCGGTCGATCACGGCATCGAGGAGCCGTCGCTCAGACGCGCGCTCGGCAAGCCGGAGACCGGCACGATCACGCTCGAAGCGCGCCATAGCGCGGGCTCGCTTTTCATCAGCGTGTCCGACGACGGCGCGGGCGTCGATCTCGATGCGCTGCGCCGCTCGGTCGTGCGCAAGAATCTTGCAAGCGAAGATACGGCCGCGCGTCTCACGGAAGCCGAGCTGCTTGAATTCCTGTTCCTGCCGGGCTTCTCGATGCGCGACGCCGTCACCGACGTTTCCGGCCGCGGCGTCGGGCTCGATGCCGTGCAGGACGTCGTGCGGCAAGTGCGCGGCAGCGTGCGCGTGACGCAGGAGGCGCACGCGGGCACGCGTTTCACATTGCAGTTGCCGCTCACGCTGTCGGTGATCCGCAGCCTGATCGTCGAAGTGGCGGGCGAGCCTTATGGCCTGCCGCTCGCGCATGTCGTGCGTACGCTGGTGCTGCCGGCGAGCGCCATCGACATGCTCGAAGGCCAGCAGCATTTTTCCTTCGACGGCAAGCGGGTCGGCCTCGTCACCGCGCATCAGATCCTGCAGACGGCTGCGTTCGAAGCCGCCAGCGACGCGCTCAACGTCGTCGTGATCGGGCAGGGCGCGGCGAGCTACGGCATCGTCGTCGACCGCTTTCTCGGTGAGCGCATGCTCGTCGTGCAGCCGCTCGACAAGCGGCTCGGCAAGGTGCGCAACATCGCGGCGGGCGCGCTGATGGAAAACGGCGATCCGCTGCTCATCGCGGACCTCGACGACTGGCTGCGTTCGGTAGAGAAACTCGTCGGCAGCGGCGAGCTCGGACGCGTGGGCGCGGGGACATCGCGTGCGAGCGTCGCGGCAGCCAAGCGCGTGCTCGTCGTCGACGATTCGCTCACCGTGCGCGAGCTCGAACGCAAGCTGCTCGCGTCGCGCGGCTACGACGTAGCGGTGGCGGTCGACGGCATGGACGGCTGGAACGCGGTGCGCGGCGAGCGCTTCGATCTGGTCATCACGGATATCGACATGCCGCGTCTGGACGGCATCGAACTCGTCACGCTCATCAAGCGCGATGCGCAACTCTCCGGCCTGCCGGTGATGATCGTGTCGTACAAGGATCGCGCGGAGGACCGTCAGCGCGGCCTCGATGCGGGCGCGGACTATTACCTCGCGAAGGGCAGCTTTCACGACCAGGCGCTCATCGACGCGGTGCGCGATCTCATAGGCGAGGCGAAATCATGAAGATCGGCATTGTGAACGACGTTTCGCTGGCCGTGGGAGCGCTGCGGCGCGCGCTCGTGGCACGGCCCGACTTCGAGATCGCGTGGGTCGCGCACGATGGTCAGCAGGCCATCGACTATTGCGCGACGCATACGCCCGATGTCGTGCTGATGGATCTCGTGATGCCGAACGTCGATGGCGTGCAGGCGTCGCGCACGATCATGGCGCGCTCGCCGTGCGCGATTCTCGTCGTGACCGTCGATGTGGGCGCGAACGCATGGCGCGTCTATGAAGCGATGGGCGCGGGCGCGCTCGATGCCGTCGATACGCCCGCGCTCGCCGGCGCCGATGCGCGTCGCGGCGCGGCGGCGCTGATCGCGAAGATCGATCAGATCGGCGCGCGGCTCGCGTCTTCCGGCGCATCGTCCGTCATCGCGACGAGCGTGCCGAAAAGCGCTGCGCGGCTCGTCGCGATCGGCGCATCGGCGGGCGGGCCGGCCGCGCTCGCGACGCTGCTGGGCGCGCTGCCGAAGCACTTCGCGGCGGCAATCGTCATCGTGCAGCACGTCGATCGCGCGTTCGCCGAAGGCATGGCGCAGTGGCTCGACGCGCAATCGGCGCTGCCCGTGCGCGTCGCGCGCGAGGGCGACAAACCCGTGCCGGGCGAAGTGCTGCTCGCCGCGACCAACGATCATCTGCATTTCGCCGACGCCACGCGCCTCGGCTACACCGCGCATCCCGAGCAACTGCCTTACCGGCCTTCCGTCGACGTGTTCTTTCAGAGCGTGACCGAGCGCTGGACCGGCCGCGCGATCGGCGTGCTGCTGACGGGCATGGGCCGCGACGGCGCGATCGGCCTGAAGGCGATGCGCGCGAAGGGCTATCACACGATCGCGCAGGACGAGGCGACGAGCGCGGTGTACGGCATGCCGAAGGCGGCAGCCGCGCTGAATGCGGCGGTGTCGATCCTGCCGCTGCCGCGCATCGCCGACGCCATCGCCACGGCATTCGACTGACATCGCAACGCACTTAACGATAAGCACCCGACAAAAGGACACGTTCATGAAACTTCCTCATCCCGATCCGCTGGCCGAGCGCGCGCAACGGGCCGCCGCAGCGGCGGCGGCGAGCATCGAACGCGCGGGTTCGCGCGCGATGGTGGACGAGCGCGCCGTGTCCGATCTGCTCGCCGCCGCGCTGAACGCGCCGTCTGCCGCCGAGCTGCCGGTGATGGTGCTGCTCGTGGACGATCAGGCGATCATCGCGGAGGCGCTGCGTCGCGCGCTCGCGGACGAGGCGAACGTCGATCTGCATTACTGCGCAAATCCCGAAGAGGCGTTGCGCACCGCGCAGGAAACCCGGCCGACGGTGATCCTGCAAGACCTCGTGATGCCCGGCGTCGATGGGCTCACGCTCGTGCGCCAGTATCGCGAGCATCCGGCGACGCGCGATATTCCGATCATCGTGCTGTCGACGAAGGAAGAGCCGCGCATCAAGAGCGCGGCCTTCGCGGCGGGCGCGAACGACTATCTCGTGAAGCTGCCGGACACGATCGAACTCGTCGCGCGCGTGCGTTATCACTCGCGTTCGTATCAGAACCTGTTGCAGCGCGACGAGGCGTATCGCGCGTTGCGTCAATCGCAGCAGAAGCTGCTCGAAACGAATCTGGAATTGCAGCGGCTGACGCATTCGGATGGTCTGACGGGCCTGTCGAACCGGCGTCGTCTCGATGATTATCTGAGCGCCGAATGGCGTCGTGCGTCGCGCGAGCGTGCGGCTATCGGCTTCCTGATGATCGATGTCGACAACTTCAAGTCGTACAACGATACCTACGGACACGTCGCCGGCGACGACGTGCTCAAGCTCGTCGCGCATACGATCGAATCGAGCCTCAACAGCCCGGCCGATCTCGCCGCGCGTTTCGGCGGCGAAGAATTCGCGGTGGTGCTGCTGTCGTCGTCGGCGCCCGGCTTGCGTCTGCTCGGGGAAAAGATTCGCATTGCGGTGGAGTCGCTCAATGTGCCGCACACGGGTTCGGCGAGCGGGCGCGTGACGATCAGCATCGGCGGCGCCACGCAAATGGCCTTGCACGACGATGCATCGAAACAGCTCGTGGAGGCGGCCGATCTCGCGCTGTATCGTGCGAAGCGGGACGGGAAGAATCGGGTGATCATCACGTAATGTGATGTGCTTCGAACTTCGAAGCATGAAAAAACGCGCGGCCTTCGATGAAGCCCGCGCGTTTTTTTCAAGGCGCTTGTCAAACGATGACCGTCATCGCCTGAACACGCCGAGCAGCAACGTCGCGAGAAAGATCACGATGAAGATGAAGAACAGGATCTTGGCGATTTCCGCCGCGCCCGTCGCGATGCCGCCGAAGCCGAAGACGGCCGCGATGATCGCGATGATGAAGAAGATGACAGCGTAACGAAGCATGAAGCCCTCCGGTGGGATCGGTGGATCGGTTGATTCGCATGCGGGTCGATGCCGCCGCTCGCTCATCAGGTTCTTGCTGCGCATCGTTCAAAGCAACGGTCGTGCCCAGCGGATCGGGTCCACGATGCAAAAACGCCGCAACGATAGACGTTGCGGCGTTGCGGATCACGCCTGCATCAGCGCGATGGGCCCGGCTGTCGAGGCTAACGGCCTAGTGTGCGATCGGAGTCGGAATCATCGTCGATGTCGTCTTCGTCATCGACGCCATTGAGCGCATCCGGCAGGTTGTTCTCCAGTTCATCGCGCTCGATCTGATCGGCTAGGTCGAGGGATTTGCGCGTGGCGGGACCGGATGGGCGATTGGCTCCAGACATGGCGTACTCCTTGAACAGATTTCAAAGCCGCGCCGACGATTCGGCGCGAACCAACGGACTAGCAAGGCTTGTACGCGCCGGACTGAAACGCCGCCTTAAAGGATCGCTTAAGGATCACGCGATGACCATTCGGGCGGCAAGGTGGACAGACAGTGCCGATGAGAAGAAACGCAGTCCCAATCTTGCAAGCGGGACGGCAGATTTTGCGTGCCGGCGCGTCAGGTCAGTATGCACCGGACCGGCGGCGAAACAAAGGGGCTGCGCGCTTTTTGCTCGCGCAGCACTTCGTTTCCCTTCGCGCTTCAATCGAAGAAATGGGCAACGATCGGATACAGCGACAGCACCAGCAGCACGGCCATCGTGATGTTGAAGATGCGCAGCCAGCGCGGGTTGGCGAGAAACCGCCGCAACGACATGCCGAACGCGGCCCACATCGTGATGCACGGCAAGCCGATCACGACGAGCACCAGCGCCATCAGCGCGGCATTCAGCGAGAGGCTCGCGTGCAAATGGATGGTAGTCGCCGCGGTGAGCACCATCATCCACGCCTTGGGATTGATCCACTGGAACGCGATCGCTTCGTGAAAGCGCATCGGGCGGGCCTGGCCATCGCGCATCTGCACCGATGACGACGTGCCGATCTTCCACGCCAGATACAGCAGATACGCGACGCTCGCCGCTTCGAGCACGGTGTAGAGCAATGGCACGCGCTCGAACGCCTGCGCGAGCCCGAGACCGACCGCGATCATCAGAATCGCCATGCCCGCGCTGATGCCGAGCACATGCGGCACCGTGCGCTTCAGGCCGAAGTTGACGCCCGAGGCCAGCAGCATCGTGTTGTTGGGGCCGGGCGTAATGGTCGTCACCAGCGCGAACAGCGCGGCGGCAGGCAGGGCGTTGAGAAGTTCGGTAGGCATTGGCGCGCTCCGGGCAATGAAAGACTCGATGAGCGCCAAGTGTACGGGAGCTGTCCGGTACAGTACCGGTACAGATCGGCAGCGGACTTCCGGTACGGATCCCGAGCGTGGCGGGCATCCCCCGCCACGCTTGCCCGAGACTCACACCGGGAACGGATTGCGTTCCGCGAAGCCTTGCTGATGCCAGTACGGATACGCCGGCCGCACCGTGCTCGCCTCGTCGAGCTTCTTCACCTGCTCGGGCGTGAGATTCCAGCCGGCCGCGCCGAGGTTCTGCCGCAGTTGCTCCTCGTTGCGCGCGCCGATGAGTACCGTCGCCACCGTCGGGCGCTGCAGGAGCCAGTTGAGGGCGATCTGCGGCACCGTCTTGCCGGTCTCCTCGGCGATGGCGTCGAGCGCATCGATCACGCGGTAGAGATACTCGTCCGGCACCGGCGGCCCCATGTCCGCGGTCTTGTGCAGGCGGCTCGTCGCGGGCAGCGGCTGGCCGCGGCGAATCTTGCCGGTCAGACGCCCCCAGCCCAGCGGACTCCACACGATCGCGCCGACGCCCTGATCGATGCCGAGCGGCATCAGCTCCCATTCGTAATCGCGGCCGATGAGCGAGTAGTACGTCTGGTTCGCGACGTAACGCGCATAACCGTAACGTTGCGCCACGTCGAGCGATTTCTGCAGATGCCAGCCGGAGAAATTCGACACGCCCGTATAGCGGATCTTGCCGGCGCGCACGAGATCGTCGAGGGTGGAAAGCGTTTCCTCTACGGGCGTTTTCGCATCGAAGCCGTGCAGCTGGAACACGTCGATGTAGTCCGTCTGCAAGCGCTCGAGCGCCGCGTTCACCGCGCGGATGAGATGAAAGCGCGACGAACCGACGGAATTCGGGTCGTTCTCGTCGAAGCGGAAAGTGGCCTTGGTCGAGATGATGGCCTTGTCGCGCCGGCCCTTGAGCGCTTCGCCGAGAATCGATTCCGATGCGCCGCGCGAGTAGAGGTCGGCGGTGTCGAACATCGTGACGCCCGCATCGAGACAGATGTCTATGAGCTTGCGCGCTTCGCTCACGTCGGTCTCGCCCCACGCCTGAAAGAATTCGCCCTGGCCGCCGAACGTGCCGGTGCCGAAGCTCAGAACGGGAACCTTGAAGCCCGAAGCGCCGAGATGTCGATATTCCATTGCCTGTCCTCGTGGATGAAGTCGAATGACGAGACTACCGCAACGGTTCGTCGGATGCAGAACGCGGGCCGCGCGCCGCGCGCTCGCCGAGGGAATCGTAGATCGGCGGCACGCGCAGCAGCATCGGCACGATCATCGCGGTGAAGCAGGCGATGAGCATCGGCAGCAGCAGCGAAAAGCTCGCCGTCATCTCCGTGACGAGCACGATGCCCGTGACCGGCGCGCGCACCACCGCGACGAAGAACGCCGCCATGCCGACCACCGCGAACGTGCTGGTATCGCCGGCGGCGGGCGCCATGCCCGGGAACCAGTCGAAACATACGCGGCCGAATACGAGACCCGTTTGCGCACCGAGCACGAGCATCGGCGCGAAGATGCCGCCGGGCGCGCCCGCCGCGTACGAAACCGGACCCATGACGAAGCGCAGCGCGAACATCGCGATCACGCCGGCCACGGTGCCCGCGCCGAGCAGTGCGCGTTCGGTCAGCGCGTCGCCGCCGCCCGCGAGATCCGGCGCGAACCACGCGATCAGACCGACCGCCGCGCCGACTGCCGCCGCGCGCACGGTCGCATGCTTCACCGATTCGGGACGCGCGAGCGAATCGGCGATATCGAGCGTCCATAGAATGAGGCGGCAATAGGCCGCGCCGAGCAGACCGAGCAACGCGCCGAGCACGAGATGCGCGCCGGCCATTTCGAAGCCGGGAAACGGCTGGGCCGGCACATGAAAGTCGGGCAGATCGCCGTGCAGCAGCCGCGCCATCGCGATCGCGCTCGCCGATGCGCCGAGCGCCGCGACCGCCGTGCGCGTATCGAAGCGCCGCATCAGCTCTTCGAGCACGAACACGGCGCCCGCTATAGGCGCATTGAACGCCGTCGCCAGCCCCGCGCCCGCGCCCGCCGCGAGCAGCACGCGGCAATCGAAGGCGTTGCGCCTGAATATCCTGCCGATGGCATGCGCGATCGATGCGCCCATCTGCACCGTCGGACCTTCGCGGCCGAGCGCGAGCCCCGCACCGATGGCCAGCACGCCGCCGACGAACTTGATCGGAATGAGCACGAGCGGCGCGGGCGGCAGGCGGCCGTGCAGTACCGCTTCGACATGCGGAATGCCGCTGCCGCTCGCCATCGGCGCGAAGCGCGCGACGAGCCAGCCAGCAAGCCCTGCGGCGGCCGCTGCCGCCAGCACGACGAGTATGACCGCGATATCGTGTCCCGCGTGCGCCCACGCGACGAACGCGTTGCGCCATGCGTCGGCGCGTTCGAGGGCGAAGCGGAACAGCACGCCGATCGTGCCCGTCGCCGCGCCCACGACCACCGACGCCGCCGCGAGCGCGCCGAGTCCCGCGCGTTCGTCGTCCTGATGGGTGACTTCTTTGTTATTCATCGCGCATGTCGCTCCGGATCGGCATGTGCATCGAAGCGTAGCATCATGGCGGGCATGGCGTTTGCAAAACGAAAGTCATTTGGCCGCGAAGTGCCGTCGAGAGGCCCATGAGCCACGCAAAAGCCGATGAACCGTTTTTCCAGCCGGGACGCAATTGCGCGAGCGTGCGTCACGCGCAACGCTTCAGCCTGCTCATCGATGGCGCGGATTATTTCCGTGTGCTGCGCGAGGCGATCACGCGTGCCGAACGCACCGTATTCATCCTCGGATGGGATATCGACAGCCGCATGAAGCTCACGCCCGAAGGCGCGAACGACGGCTATCCCGAAGCGCTCGGCGATTTCCTGCACGCGATCACTGCCGACAGGCGACGCCTGCGCATCTACATTCTCGCGTGGGATTTCGCGATGCTCTATGCATTCGAGCGCGAATGGCTGCCCGTGTACAAGATGGGCTGGCGCACCAACCGGCGCATCGCGTTCCAGATGGACGGCAAGCATCCGCTCGGCGGCTCGCAGCATCAGAAGCTCGTCGTGATCGATGATCGCCTTGCATTCGCGGGCGGTCTCGATCTCACGCGCTCGCGCTGGGACACGACCGCGCACGCGCCCGACGAGCCGCTGCGCCGCGATGCCAACGGCACGCCGTATCAGCCTTTCCACGATGTCCATACCATGTTCGACGGCGACGCCGCGCGCGAGATCGGCATGCTCGCGCGCGAACGATGGGCGCGCGCATGCGGCAAGCGTCTCGCGATCCGCGCACATCGCGCGGCGCTCGTACAGGACCCGTGGCCGCCTTCACGGCGCGTCGATCTCGACGATGTCGATATCGCGATCTCGCTCACCGAGCCCGCCTATCTCGGCCGCGAACCGGTGCGGCAGATTCGCACGCAGTACCTCGACGCCATCGCGCGGGCGCGGCGCAGCATCTATATCGAGAACCAGTACTTCACATCGGGCACGGTCGGCGCCGCGCTCGCCGATTCGCTCGCGCGCGAGGACGGCCCTGATCTCGCCATCGTCGTGCCGCGCAACCAGAGCGGCTGGCTGCAGGAAGTGACGATGGGCGTGTTGCGCGCGCGCCTGCACACGCTATTGAAAGACGCCGACACGCACGGCCGTTACAGCCTGCTGTCTCCGAGCGTGCCGAAGCTCGGCGAGCAGATCGTCAACGTGCACAGCAAGCTGATGATCGTCGATGACGAATTGCTGATCGTCGGCTCGTCCAACCTGAACAATCGTTCGATGGTGCTCGACAGCGAGTGCAACATCTCGATCGACGCGGGCGCCGACGCACGCATCCGCCGCGCGATCGCGGCGATGCGCGACACATTGCTCGCTGAGCATCTCGGCTGCGAGCGCGCGGACATCGTGCGCGAACGCGATGCGCGCGGCAGCATGAACGCCGCGATCCAGGCGCTGTTGCGCGACCGCGACGCGCATCGCACACTGGTGCCGCTCGATCCGCAAGTGTCGACCGAGCTCGACCAGCTTATTCCGCCCGAAGCGCTGATCGATCCCGAAACGCCGATCGCCGCCGACGAACTCGTCGATCAGTTCGTGCCCGCGGAAAAGACGCGCCCGCTCATCGGACGCTTTGCGCTGCTCGGCGTGCTCGCGCTGATGGTCGTGGTGGTCGCGGGCCTGTGGCACTGGACGCCGCTCGGCGACTACGTGAACCTCAGATCGCTCACGCACGCGACACGCCGCGTCGACGCGCTGCCGTTCGCGCCCGTGTGGATCGTCGTCGGCTATGTGGTGGCGGCGGTCGTCTCGGTGCCGATCACGCTGCTCATCGCGACGACGGGCCTCGTGTTCGGCGCTTCGTGGGGCGGCCTCTATGCGTTTGTCGGCACGATGATCGCGGCCGCGGTGTCGTATTCGCTCGGTAGCTGGCTCGGCCGCGATGCGGTGCGCAAGCTCGCGGGCGCGCGCGTCAACCGGCTATCGGAGCGCGTGGCGCGGCGCGGCATTGTCGCGGTCGTGGTGTTGCGGCTCTTGCCGGTCGCACCGTTTTCGATCGTCAATCTCGTCGCGGGTGCATCGCATATCCGCATGCGCGACTTCATGATCGGCACGATGCTCGGCATGGGGCCGGGCATCTTCCTGACGGTCGCATTCGCGCATCAGCTCGTCGCTTCGCTGCACCATCCGACGGTCGGCTCGTTCGCGGTGCTGATCGGCATCGGCGCGGCGTTGATCGGCGTGTCGTTGCTGCTGCAGCGCTTTCTCGGCCACACGGATCCTCACGACGTGCACGAAGGCGCGCCGAGCGATGCCGACAAGCCGCGCGCCAGCGACGAAGCGAAGCGCGCGAATGCGTTGCGCGAGAAAGGGACCATGAACGGGACCATGCCGCGCGATGCGGCATCGAAGAACGAGCGTCCCGACGAGGTCAACTCATGACGCTGATGCACGAAGCGGTCATCGAACCGGAAGGCATGAGCGAAGCACGCGCGCGCGAGCTGCGCATCGCCACCTACAACTTGCATGGCGCGATAGGTATCGACGGCAAGTTCGCACCGGAGCGCATCGGCGCAGTGCTCGCAGAGATCGACGCGGATATCTTCGCGCTGCAGGAGGTGCCGCTCGGCGGCAGCGGCTCGCCCGATGTGCTCGACGTGCTGCAACGCATGACCGGCTTGCACGCCGTCGCGGGCCCGACGCTCGATACGCCCGAGCGCCGCTACGGCAACGCGGTGCTCACGCGCTATCCGGTGCGCGCGGTGCGTACGCTCGACCTGTCGTTCAGAAGCCGCGAGCCGCGCGGCGCGCTCGACGCCGACATCGATTGCGGCGGCGAAGTGTGGCGCGTGGTCGCGACGCATCTTGGCCTCGCATCGAGCGAAAGGCGCGCGCAAGTGCAGCAGGTGCTGCAAAGCTTCGATACGCCCGCGCTGCCCGTGATCCTGCTCGGCGACCTCAACGAGTGGTTCGTTTATGGCCGCACGCTGCGACGCCTCGTCACGCACTTTCATCGCGCGAGCGCGTTGCGTACCTTTCCGACGCGCTATCCGCTCTTCGCGCTCGACCGCATCTGGGTGCATCCGGGCGAGCGTCTCATGCGTGTCGATGTGCATCGCACACGGCTTTCGCGCATCGCTTCCGATCACTATCCGCTCATCGCTCACATCACGCATCGGCGTTGACGCAACGCTTCGAAATACATCGAATAACATCGCTCATGATGCGTCGATGGCTTGCGTGTTTCAGCGACGCCACGAAAAACCCCTATAAAAACGATATAAAAGCGCAAAAGACTCGCACGAACTCGCTTGGCCTATGTAGAATCCGGCGTGATACGAACGCATCGGTGCGAACGTATTCGAACATCACTGACCAAAAAACAGGTAGGAGAAACATGCCGACTTCCGCTAAAACCGCTGCCAAGAAAGCCCCGGCCAAGAAGGCCACGGCGAAGACCGCCGCCGCACCGGCGAAGAAAGCAGCAGCGCCGAAGGTTGCCGCGAAGAAAGTAGCCGCGAAGAAGACCACGGGCGCTCCCTCGCCGATCAAGGACACGTTCACGAAGGCATCGCTCGCGACGCACCTCGCCGAGCGAGCCGCTGTCGACGTGAAGGCAGTGAAGGCCGTTCTGGTCGCGCTGGAAGACACCATCCTCGGCTCGATCCACAAGAAGGGCGCTGGCGAATTCACGCTGTCGGGTCTGCTGAAGATCTCCGCGCAAGCCGTGCCGGCGAAGAAGAAGCGCTTCGGCAAGGACCCGTTCTCGGGTGAAGAGCGCTGGTTCCCGGCCAAGCCGGCAAGCGTTCGCATCAAGGCGCGCGCGCTGAAGAAGCTGAAGGACGCAGCGGCTTAAGTTACTTTCGCCAGCGTTGCGGCTTCGGTTTCGTTAGCGAAATCGAAGCTCGATGAAAAAGAGGCCAGCTTCCCTTCACTGGGATGCTGGCCTCTTTTGCTTTTGATTTTTTCAAGCGCGCACGTTGTATCGAGCGAAGATCTCGCTCAACCAGTCCGCAAAAACCCGTACCCGCGCGGATAGCTGACGGTTATGCGGATAGAGCACGGAGACCGGCATCGGCGGCGGCGGCAGGTTCGGCAGCACGACATGCAGTCGGCCATCGGCGAGCGCATCGTCGACGTGATAGCGCGGCACCTGAACGATGCCGAGTCCCGCGAGCGCGGCCTGCGTGTACATCTCGACGCCCGTCACCGATATCGTCGCCTGCAGCTCGATCGCTTCGATGCGGTCATCGATGGCGAATTCGAGCGGCAGCACGCGCCCCGTCGCGCTCGATACGAAGTTCACCGCGCGATGCGACGCGAGCGCTTCGAGATCATCCGGAACGCCTTCGCGCGCGAGATACGCGGCGCTCGCCACCGTCACCTGTTCGAGCAGCGCGACGCGCCGGCCGATCATCGACGAATCCTGCAACGTGCCCGCGCGCAACACGCAATCGACGCCTTCGCGCACGAGATCGACGAGCCGGTCGTCCTCGCCGATATGCAGTTCGATGCGCCCGTAGCGTTCGAGAAACGCGGGCAGTCCCGGCATGATGAAGTGCCGCGCGAGCGTGCCCTGCAGGTTCACGCGCAACAGACCCTTCGGCTCGACATGTCTGAACGAGTCTTCCGCTTCCTCCAGATCCGCGATCAGGCGCACGCAGCGCCGGTAGTGCGCCTCGCCGTCGTGCGTGAGGCGCACGGTGCGCGTCGTGCGTTCGAGCAGGCGCGTGCCGAGCCGCTCTTCCATGCGCTTCATCAGATTGGTGACGGTGGCGCGCGGTATCTGCAGATCGTCGGCGGCCTGCGTGAAGCTGTGCCGCTCCGCGATACGCACGAACACCTGCATCTCCTGGAATCGATCCATAGGCTTGAGCGTCGAATTGTTGAAGCAACTGGAACGATGATACTAAGCCACGCACGATGATCGCGGAAACGGAATGATCCATCATGCTGCTCATCGAACAGCCAACTTTGAGGAGCACATCATGAGTCAGATCACAACGAAACGCGTGGCCATCGTCACGGGCGCATCGCGCGGCATCGGCGCCGAGATCGCGCGGCGGCTCGCGTGCGACGGCTTCGCGGTCGCGGTGAACTACGCGGCGAGCGCGAAGGAAGCGGAGGCGCTCGTCGCCGAATTGCGTGAAGCGGGCGGCGCGGCGATCGCCGTGAAAGCGGATGTCGCCAACGCGGACGACGTGCGCCGCATGTTCGGCACGGTCGAAGCGGAACTCGGCAAGGTCGATGCGCTCGTCAACAACGCGGGCGTATTGAAGACCGTGCCGCTCGCCGACACGAGCGACGCGCTCTACGATCAGACCTTCGATATCAACGTGCGCGGCACCTTCAATACGCTGCGCGAAGCGGCGGCGCGCATGAACGGCGGCGGGCGCATCGTCAATTTTTCGAGCACGACGCTCGCGCTGAACATGCCCGGCTACGCGATCTACAACGCAACCAAGGCGGCGGTCGAATCGTTTACGCATGTGTTCGCGAAGGAGTTGCGCGGGCGCGGCATCACGGTGAATGCAGTGGCGCCGGGACCGGTGGCGACGTCGCTGTTCCTCGACGGCAAGACCGACGAGCAGATCGCGGCGTTCTCGAAGATGCCGCCGCTCGAACGGCTCGGTCAGCCGGACGATATCGCGGCGGTCGTCGCGTTTCTCGTCGGCCCGGATGCGGGCTGGGTCAACGGGCAGGTGTTGCGCGCGAACGGCGGCATCGCCTGAGGCGCGTTCAGAACATCAGTGCGAACTGATCGGCGACGATCGCGCGGCGCTTCGCGGCGCGTTTCGTCTGCGGCGTGATGGCGGCTGCGCGCGCGGGCGCCTCTTGTACGACGAGATGGAACGCGGGCCGCGCATCGCAGGCGATCCACGCGAGTTGTCCCGACGCGATGCGCTTCGCAAGCAGGCCGTACACGTCGGTATCGAAAGGGCGCAGATCGGGGGCATCGGCGAGCAGCGGCGCGATCTCGTCGCGCGTCGCGCAGGTGCCGACATAGCACCATCGATCGATCACGTGCCACGCTTCGCGCCCCGTGTGTTCGTCGCGCTCGGGGATGGCGATCGGTCCTTCGTGCGGCCAGCGCACGAGGCGCGCGTGTTCCAGCGCAGCGAGCGCGCGCGCCGCGTGATCCGCGACTGTTTCAACGTCCGCACACGATCCGAGGCAGCGTTTCACCTGATAGCCGAAGCAGCCGCGACTGCGCGACAGCGGCGCTTTTTCCAGCCCGAGCGTCGCGTGACAGAGCGTGTGCTCATCGGCGATATGGCGCATGAACGCATGCGCCTTGGCGCGCGACGCGAACACGCCGAAGAGATGCGCCTCGCGCGACAGATCGCGCGCGCTCGCCTTCACGAGCGTCGGCGCGCTCGCGCCGGGCAGCCACTGCCACGCGCAGGCTCCCGACGCGCCTTTCAGCAGGCGGTTGTGCGTCGGCTTCAGCTCTTTCACGAGCCTGGCTTCGAGCAGCAGCGCGCCAAGCTCTCCGACCGTCTCGCGGCATTCGATGCGGCGGATGGCCTGCGAGATCGACAAGTCCTTCTGAAGCCTGTGATCGCCCGAAAAATGCGCCGCGACGCGTTGTTTCAGATTGATGCTCTTGCCGACATAGAGCGGCACGTCGTCGTCGCCGTGAAAGAGATAGACGCCGGGCGTCGACGGCAGCGCATCGAGCGCACCTTCGGGCAACGCCGCGGGCAGACTCGCGCGCCTGACGAGCGTCTTGATCGCTGCATCGACGAGATCCTGCCGGTACAGCGCGTGAATCTTCTGCCAGAACTGCCAGAGCAGATCGGCGTCGGCGAGCGCGCGATGGCGTCCTTCAGGCGCGAGATTCAGCCGCGCGATGAGCGCATCGAGCCCATGCCGTTCGACCGACGGAAAGAGCGCACGCGACAGCCGCACCGTGCACAGCGTATCGGCGCGAAACGCGATGCCCGCGCGGCGGAAGGCGTTCTTGAGAAAGCCGTAATCGAAACGCGCGTTGTGCGCGACGAAGAGCTTGCCGTGCAGCCGCTCGGCGAGCGCGGGCGCGAGCGATTCGAAGCTCGGCTGGCCGCGCAGCATCGCGTCGTCGATGCCGGTCAGGCGCGAGATGAACGGCGGCACCGGCACGCCCGGATCGACGAGCACACTCCAGCGCTCGATGCCCGCCGTGCTCGCTTCCACGACGCCGATCTCGGTGATGCGGTCTTCGGTGGCGTTCGAACCCGTGGTTTCCAGATCGACGAACACGATCGGGCGCGCGAGTCCTGCGAGGAGGGCGTCGGCGAGCGAATCGGCTTCGTCTTCGAAGGCGTCGGACATGTTCAAACGTAGGACGATGAAGGGAAAGTCTAGCGCGAAACAGCCGTGCACCATGAACGCGCGTTAAAAAAGGGGCACACGTCACGCGTTTTTCGTCCGATACTGCAACGAAACGCGCCGAAAAACGAAGGACGCAATGATGCAGATCTACGATGAAATGCGTCAGGACGACACCGTGCGCAGCCACTACGCGCGGTTCTCCCGCTGGCTCTCGATGCAGAGCCCCGAGACGATCGCGCGCAAGCGGGCCGAGGCGGACGTGCTGTTCCGGCGCGTGGGCATCACCTTCGCGGTGAATGGCGACCTGTCCGGCACCGAGCGGCTCATTCCATTCGACATGATTCCGCGCATCATTCCCGGCGACGAATGGCGCGTGCTCGAAGCTGGCTTGCGGCAGCGCGTGCAGGCGCTCAATCTGTTTCTTCACGACATCTATCACGACGGCGATATCGTGCTCGCCGGACGCCTTCCCGCCGAGCAGGTCTATACGAACGCGCAGTATCGGCCGGAGATGCAGGGCGTGGACGTGCCGCTCGACGTGTACGCGCACATCGCCGGCGTCGACGTGGTGCGCGCGGGCGAAGCGGGCGAGTTCTACGTGCTCGAAGACAATCTGCGCGTGCCCTCGGGCGTGTCGTACATGCTGGAAAACCGCAAGATGATGATGCGGCTCTTTCCCGAACTCTTCGTGCAGAACCGCGTCGCTCCGGTCGCGCATTATCCCGACCTGCTGCTGGAGACCTTGCGCTCGATCGCGCCCGAGGGCGTCGACGATCCTGCCGTCGTCGTGCTGACACCGGGCATGTACAACTCCGCCTATTTCGAGCACACCTTTCTCGCGCAGCAGATGGGCGTGGAACTCGTCGAGGGCAAGGATCTCTTCGTCGACGACAATTACGTCTTCATGCGTACGACGCACGGGCCGCGCCGCGTCGACGTGATCTATCGCCGCGTCGACGATGATTTTCTCGATCCGCTCGCGTTTCGCGCGGATTCGGCGCTCGGCATTCCGGGTCTGCTGACCTCGTATCGCACGGGGCGCGTGACGCTCGCGAACGCGATGGGCACCGGCATCGCCGACGACAAATCCATCTATCCGTTCGTGCCCGACATGATCGAGTTCTACCTGGGCGAGAAGCCGATCCTCAACAACGTGCCGACGTACCAATGCCGCAAGGCCGACGATCTCGCGTACACGCTCGCGCATCTGGCGGAACTCGTCGTGAAGGAAGTGCATGGCGCGGGCGGTTACGGCATGCTCGTCGGGCCGGCGTCGACCCGCGACGAGATCGAAGTGTTTCGCGCCCGGCTCATCGCGCGGCCCGAAGGCTATATCGCGCAGCCGACGCTCGCGCTGTCCGCCTGCCCGACTTTCGTCGAGGCGGGCATCGCGCCGCGTCATATCGACTTGCGGCCGTTCGTGCTTTCGGGCCGCGAAGTGTCGATGTGCGCGGGCGGCCTCACGCGCGTAGCGTTGCGTGAAGGCTCGCTCGTCGTCAACTCGTCGCAGGGCGGCGGGACCAAAGATACGTGGATGGTCGAATGACATGCTGAGCCGCACCGCCGATCACCTGTTCTGGATGGCGCGCTACATGGAGCGCGCGGAGAACACCGCGCGCATGCTCGACATCAACCTGGAAGGCGCGCTGCTGCCGCAGACGCCCGAACAGGCGGCGCGCGCGCAGCGCTCGGTGCTGAAGATCTCCGAACTGGAGGACATGTTCGACGAGCGCTATCCCGGATCGTACGAGCGCGAGGACATGCTGCATTTCATGGCGGCCGACGCGCGCAATCCGTCGAGCATTCTCTCGTGCCTGCAGGCGACCCGCGAGAACGCGCGCGCGGTGCGCGGCACGCTCACGACCGAAGGCTGGGAAACCATCAACTTCACGTGGCTCGAATTCAATCAGCGGCTCGCGAAGCTCGAGCTCGTCATGAGTCCGGACGCGCTCTTCGAATGGGTCAAGTACCGCTCGAACCTGTGCCGCGGCGTGATGCAGGGCACCGCGCTGCGCGACGATGCGTTCTTCTTCATGCAGCTCGGCGCTTATCTCGAACGCGCGGACAACACCGCGCGCATTCTCGATGTGCGATTCGCCGACGCCACGCCGAACTCGCGCGAGGCGGCGCGCCAGCTCGAAGATTTCTACTACTGGACGTCGATTCTCAGTTCCGTATCGGCGCTGGAGATCTATCGCAAGGTGTATCGCGATGTCGTGACGCCCGCGCGTGTCGTCGAACTGCTGATCCTCAACGAGCAGATGCCGCGCTCGCTGCTGGCGTCGCTCGATGGCGTCTGCGAGACGCTCGCGAAGCTGCGCACGGATGCGTCGAAGGACTGCGAGCGCTTCGCGGGCAAGCTGCGCGCGGACGTGCTCTACGCCGACATCCGCCAGATTCTGGAGACGGGCGTGCACGCGTGGCTCACGCAGTTTCTGAAGCGGGTCGATGAACTCGGCCTGCGCGTGATGCACACTTTCCTCATGCTGCCGATTGCGTGAATCATGCTGCTGACCATTCGCCACGACATCCGTTACCGCTACGCCGCGCCGGTCACGTATTCGATCCAGCAGTTTCGCGTGACGCCTGCGAGCGGCGCCGCGCAGCTCGTGCGGCACTGGCACGTCGAAGCGCCGGGCAAGCTCGACACCGCGCGCGATGCCTACGGCAACGTGCTGCACACGCTGGTGCTGATGAAGCCGCACAGCGAAATGCACCTGAGCATGGCGGGCGAAGTCGAAACCGAAGCGCTTGCCGATGGCCGCCTCTTCGATGAAGCCGGTCCGATCCCGCTCGAACATTTCACCTGCGCGACGCCGCTGACTTCGCCGGATGCGGCGGTGCGCGAGCTTGCGCATCGCGTGCCGTCGCTCGATACGTCGGCGTCGCTCGTGGCGCTGGCCGAGCGTATCGCGGCTGGCGTGCAGTATCGCCATGAACCGGCGTATGCCGCGGGCACGGCCGCGCAGGCGCTTGCGAGCGGCTCCGGCGACGCGCGCGATTTCGCCCATCTGATGCTCGCGTGCTGCCGTGTGCGCGGCGTGCCGGCGCGCTGCGTGAGCGGTTATGTCGATGCAGGCCCGAGCGCCGCCCCGACGACGCACGCATGGGTCGATGTCTGGGTCGAGCACGGCTGGGTATCGGTGGATGCGACGCAGGCCGCGTTCGCGGGCGAGCGCCATTGCCGGCTCGCGGTCGCGCGGGATCACGAAGCCGCTGCGCCGGTGCGCGGCGCGCGCGTGGGCGGCAAGGAGGAGACGCTCGCGGTGCACATCGATATCGAAGCACGAGCGGACCAATGAGCGAATCAATGAGCGGGTGGATGCGACCCGCAGTCGCGCTCAGTACAATAGCGGTTTGCTTGTTTCAGGACGGATTGACATGACTTATTGCGTGGGCATGTGCGTGGACGAGGGGCTGGTATTCCTGTCCGACACGCGCACCAACGCCGGCGTGGACCACGTGAGCGCCGCGCGCAAGATGGTTGTTTTCGAACAGCCGGGAGAGCGCGTGATCGTTCTGCTCGCGGCGGGCAACCTCGCCCTGACGCAGGCGGTGACCCATCTGCTCGGGGAGCCGTCCGACCCCGGCGCGCCCACGCTCTACAGCGTGCCGACCATGGCGGAAGCCGCGCGCATCGTCGGCGACGCGGTGCGCGAGGTGCATCGGCGCGACGCGCTGTCGCTCGCGGAATTCAGCGTCGACTTCAATTGCAGCTTCATTCTCGGCGGACAGATCTGCGGCCAGCCGCCGCGCCTGTTCATGATCTACGCGGCGGGCAATTTCATCGAATCGACGCGCGTGTCGCCGTATTTTCAGATCGGCGAATCGAAGTACGGCAAGCCGATCATCGACCGCGTGATCACGCCCGCATCGCCGCTCGACGAAGCCGCCAAATGCGCGCTCATTTCGATGGATTCGACGCTGCGCTCGAATCTCTCGGTCGGTTTGCCGCTCGACCTGCTGGTCTACGAAAAGGACTCGCTGCGCGTGACGCGCTTCGCCACGCTCGACAACAACAGCGCCTACTACCAGATGATCAACAAGACCTGGGGCGAGCGTCTGCGGCAGCTTTTCGGCGAGATTCCGAATCCGTCGTGGACCGAACTCGACAACGTTCCGCTGCGCCCGCGCGAGACGCGCAGCACGGTGCCGCGGCTCGTCATCGGAGATTTGCCATGCGGCTCGGATGCGCCCGCGCAGACGCTCGCGGAGGACACCAGCCCCACGGGCAACGCGCCGCAGCGGTGAGCCGTCAGCGCGTGTCGGACGGGCATTGCAGAGGCAGCGCCATGTTCGCCCTGACCGCGCGCATGTTTCGCGGCGAATCGGCAAGCACGGCGGTCACGCCCAGGCAGGCGGCGGCGCGGTAATCGTCGGCGTTCTCGACGCCGATCGCAACGATCGGCGTGTTCCCGCTGGTGCGGAAGCACTTGATCGCTTCGGGCGTCCACAGTTTCGCCGTGACCGCCGAGCGCGCTTCGCCGAGCGTGAACGTTTCGACCAGCTCCATCTTTCTCGCATATTCGAACGCGGTCCATGTTCCGGACGGCGGCGGCGCCTCGCACGTCCTCGCGAGCGCGACGGCGGCGAGCCTTGCGCGCGTGGCATCGCGAGATTCGAAGAGGCGCGCCTGCGGATACGCTGCGAAGGCGTTCTGATACGCGGCATCGGTCGAATAGATCAGCACGCGCGGCCACGCGTTTTCCTCGTTCAGCACGCGCGCGACGGCTGCCGCCTGCGGCGCGGCGGGTAGCGCTTTCATGTCGAGCATCACGGGCACGGCGGGCGGAATCGCGCGCAACGCCGCGGCGAGCGTCGGAATCCGCACCGGATGGTCGCGATACGGCTGACGCGCCGCGCCGCTCGCGTCGTGTGGCGCGAAGTTCCATCCCGCATTCAGCCGCTGGAGTGCGGTCAGGTCGAAGTCCGCGACCGCGCCGCGGCCGTCGGTGTTCACCGAAAGATCGGCCGGACGATACAGCACCGGCACGCCATCGCGCGTGAGTTGCACGGTGAGCCAGATCGCATCGGCGCGATTGTGCAGCGCGCCCTCGATGGCGATCAGCGTGTTCTCGGGATAGTCGGCCGCGCCGCCGCGATGCGCGACGATCATCGGCAGGGCGGGTGAATCGACCGTTGCGCACGCGGCGCTCACGATGCACACGGCGACGACGATGAAGCGATGAAGGATCGGGCGTAGCGGCATCGTGCGAATCTCCTGGATTTCGATATCCGGGCCATTCTGCTGCCGTCGTCCGGACGCGTTGCACGCGCGCGGTTGATTTTGACGCTTTGTTGCGCTTTGCCACTCGACGCGCGCGCATAAAAAAACAGCCACCGGCAAAACCGATGGCTGTTCGAGGGTACTTCGGTCCTCCCGACGCGGCACTCGCGTGCCACGCCAGTCGGTTGTTCTTAGAACTTGTGACGCACGCCCACGATGACCAGTTCCTGGTGGCTGCGGCCGCTTTCGTAGCCATACGAGCCGATCGACGCTTGCGCCGAACTGGTCGTGCCGTCGCCGTTACGCTGGTCGCCGCTTGCGTGCTGGTAAGCCGCAACAGCGTAGAAGTCCGTGCGCTTCGACAGCGAGTAGTCCGCGCCCAGGCTGACCTGATGGTACGTCGCCGAGGTGTCGCCACCCGCCTTCGTGTACGTGTAGCCCAGACCCGTCAACAGAGCCGGCGTGATCTGGAAGTTCACGAAGCCGTTGCCGATGTTGAAGTGCTGCGAGCCGAAGCGCGATGCGCCGTCAGCCTTGTACTGCGCGTTGCTGTACGAACCGCCGACCGTGAATGCGCCGATCGAGTACTGAACCGCGCCGCGAGCGATACCGATAGCCTGAGCCGTCGAATATGCGCCGTTAACCGGGCTGTTGAACAGCGAGTCCGACGACGGGCTGCCCCAGCCGCTGGCGGTCGTTGCCGGCACGCGGCCTGCACTCGGGTTGTTCGCGTAGAAGTAGCCGCCTGCAACAGCCAGCGGGCCGTTGTTGTACGTCGCAGCTGCCGACCACGTCTGGCCTTGGCCCGTCGTGCCCGCCAGGTTGCTGAAGCCGTACAGGCCTTCGACCTGGAAGCCGGCGTAGTTCGGCGACACGTACTTGACGGCGTTGCTCACGCGCAGCGAGTTGTCGTAGTTGTCGACGTCGCCCGGCGTTGCGAAGGCTGCGCCCCAGTAGTTGTCACCCGTGATGCCTTGAACCATGTCGACCAGCGGATCGTACTGGCGACCCAGCGTGACCGTGCCCCACTGGTTGCCGGACAGGCCGACGAACGCCTGACGGCCGAATTCGCGGCCGCCCTGGCCGAGACGACCCGTGCCGACGTCAAAGCCGTTTTCCAACTGGAAGATCGCCTTCAGACCGCCGCCCAGGTCTTCCTGACCCTTCAAGCCCCAGCGGTCGCCGGACAGGTTACCGTTGATCATGCCGACCAGCTTGTCGCCGTTCGCGTTGGCATGGCTCACATAGCCGATACCAGCGTCGATCACGCCATACAGGGTCACGCTGTTTTGAGCCTGTGCCGCGCCTGCTGCGCCGAGCAGCGCCAGCGAGAGGGACGTCAGTGCGAATTTCTTCATCGAATTCTCCACGCGAATGATTAAAATCGTTGTTGCCGGCGCAGAGAATAACGCAACGTTTCGAAACTTAAGAAATGAAAAATATAGACTGTCTCGAAAAACACACACTCGGGTCATCTGCCCGTCCGTAAAGGTTTTCGGGCAGTTTCGAAACGAATTTTGGGAGACTGGGGCAGTTCGGAAAAGTTCCGTGCGCAATCGACTATTTGAATCGGCGGATTTTGGGCTGGTGCGCGATTACCGTCGATTCAAATAACAAAGCGCATTTTCAATGCGGGATTTTTCGGGATTGGCGGACAGCGCGCGGGGGACGCGGATTCAGCGCCGGACGGTCGGGTCCTGTTGCCGCGTCATGTCGCGCCGGGTCAGCAGCGCGATCGCCATGCCCGCGCCCGCCGCGACCAGCACCGCGCGCCACGGATGCCGCCGCACCGCCGCATTCGCGTGCGACGCCTTGCGGCCCGCGCCGACCATCGCGAGCGCGGTGACGCGCGTGGCGGTCGATTCGGCCCGCGCCAGCTTGCGAGATAACTCCAGCGCCCGCGCCACGGCGGATACTTTCTTGCGCGCCTCCCCGGTCAGATGCTGGGCATGCTGCGCGCGCGCGCCGATTGCGCGTTTCGTCGTCTCGTCGACGGGAGCGGTCGTCGATGCCGCGCCGGTCATCGGCGTGGCGGTGCGCGTCGATGCGGCGAGCAGCGAGCCGATCTTCGCGCGGCTGCCCGGCGGCACGTTGCCGCTGTTCTGCTGGCCCCACGCGCCGCGCGGATCGTGCAGCCGCGCGCGCGCCGCCGAAAACTCCGCGCCGAGCAGCAGCACGGCGGCGGAGAAATAGAGCCACATCAACAGCACCGCGAGCGAGCCCGCCGCGCCGAACGCGCTCGCGGTTCCCGCGTGCGTCAGATAGAGCGCGAACAGCTTCTTGCCCGCCGAGAAAAGCAGCGCGGCGACCAGTCCGCCGACCAGCGCATCGCGCCATTGCACGGGCGCGTCGGGCAGGAACTTCATCAGCGCGCCGAACGCGACGGTGAGAATCGCGAGTCCGGCCGCGAGCTGCACGACGTCGCCGACGATCACGAACGGCGAATCCGCCCACAGCCACATGCCGACCGCCTGAATCGCCGTGTCGAGCACGAGCGAGACGATCAGCAGAAAAGCGACGCCCAGCACCAGCCCGAACGAGACCAGCCGCACGCGCACCATCGCCATGACGCTGGAGCGCTGCTCGGCGGTCATCGGCCAGACGATGTTGAGCGCCGTATTGAGCGATGAGAATGTCGCCGACGCGCCCGCCGCCAGCAGCGCGAACGAAATGATCGCGGCGAGGCCCGTGCCGCCGCTGCGGTGCGCATTCTCGACGATGCTCTGCACGCCCGCCGCGGCCTGATCGCCGATGAGTCCGTTCACCTGATGAAAGAGTTGCCCGCGCGCGGCTTCCGGCCCGAAGACCCAGCCCGCGACGGCGATCACCATGACGAGCGTAGGTGCGAGCGAGAACGCCGAATAGAACGCGATGCTCGCGGCCATCGCTGCGCAGCGATTTTCCGAGAACTGCTTGAGCGCGCCGAGCGCCCACGAAGCATCCTTTTTCACGACCGCTTCGATCTTCTGCGTTGAGACGGAACTCATGACGACCTCTTGGATCCTTGAATGAATCGCGAATGTGTGCGGCGATGCTCATCCGTCGAGCACGTTCCATTCCACGACACCCATGTCCTGGCGCGCGACTTGCTGCGACGGCGATGCTTGTGGCGACAAACGGGCGCATCGGTGCAAATACCGGTTCAATCCGTCTGGCAGATGTAATCGATCACCATATACTGTAGACACCCACCTTACGACGTGCCGAGGGCAATCATGCTCCAAATGTCACGGCGACAGTTCCTCAAGGTCTCCGCGAGCACGCTCGCCGGATCGAGCCTGGCGGCATTGGGCTTCTCCCCGGCTCCCGCGCTCGCCGAAGTCCGGCAGTACAAACTGTCGCGCACCACGGAAACGCGTAACACCTGCCCGTACTGCTCGGTCGGGTGCGGCATCCTGATGTACGGCCTCGGCGACAACGCCAAGAACGCCAAGGCAAGCATCATTCATATCGAAGGCGATCCGGATCATCCGGTCAATCGCGGCACGCTCTGCCCGAAAGGCGCCTCGCTCATCGACTTCATTCATAGCCCGAGCCGTCTGACGGTTCCCGAATATCGCGCGCCCGGGTCGAGCGAGTGGAAGCCGATATCGTGGCAAGACGCGCTCGACCGCATCGCCGTGCTGATGAAGGAAGACCGCGACGCGAATTTCGTCGAGGCGACGCCGGACGGCAAGAAGGTCAACCGATGGCTGACCACGGGCTTTCTCGCGGCGTCGGCGGGCAGCAACGAAGTCGGCTATCTGACGCACAAGACGGTCCGCAGTCTCGGGATGCTCGCATTCGATAATCAGGCGCGTGTCTGACATGGCCCGACGGTGGCAGGTCTTGCCCCGACGTTTGGCCGTGGAGCGATGACGAACCATTGGGTCGACATCAAGAACACGGATCTGATTCTGGTGATGGGCGGCAACGCGGCCGAGGCGCACCCGTGCGGCTTCAAGTGGGTGACGGAGGCGAAGGCGCATCGCCGTGCGCGGCTCATGGTCGTCGATCCGCGCTTCACGCGCACCGCATCGGTTGCGGATTTCTACGCGCCGATACGCACCGGCACGGACATCGCGTTCCTCGGCGGCGTGATCAATTATCTGCTCACGAACGACAAGATCCAGCATGAGTACGTGAAGAACTACACGGACATGTCGTTCATCGTGCGCGAGGACTACGCGTTCAAGGACGGCGTGTTCTCGGGCTACGACGCGGAGAAACGCAAGTACGACAAATCGAGCTGGGACTACGAGCGCGGCGAGGACGGTTACGTGAAAACCGACCTCACGCTGAGTCATCCGCGCTGCGTCTACAACCTGCTCAAGCAGCACTACGCCGCCTACACGCCTGAAATGGTGACGAAGGTCTGCGGCACGCCGACCGACAAGTTCCTGAAAGTCTGCGAGATGCTCGCGTCGACCGCCGTGCCGAATCGCGCGGCGACGATTCTCTACGCGCTCGGCTGGACGCATCACTCGGTCGGCGCGCAGATGATCCGCACGGGCGCGATGGTGCAGCTGCTGCTCGGCAATATCGGCATCGCAGGCGGCGGCATGAATGCGCTGCGCGGGCATTCGAACATTCAAGGGCTGACCGACCTCGGCCTGATGTCGAACCTGCTGCCCGGCTACATGACTTTGCCGATGGAAGGCGAGCAGGACTACGAGGAGTACATCAAGAAGCGCGCGGCGCAACCGCTGCGGCCGAATCAACTGAGCTACTGGAAGAACTATCGCGCGTTCTACGTGAGCTTCATGAAGTCGTGGTGGGGCGACAACGCGACGGCCGACAACAATTTCGGCTACGACATGTTGCCCAAGCTCGACAAGTCTTACGACATGCTGCAGGTCTTCGAGCTGATGGCCGCGGGCAAGATGAACGGCTACATCTGCCAGGGCTTCAATCCGCTGGCGGCGGCGCCCAACAAGGCGAAGATCGGGCTCGGGCTGTCGAAGCTGAAGTGGCTCGTCATCATGGACCCGCTCGCGACCGAGACATCGGAGTTCTGGAAGAACCACGGCGAATTCAACGACGTCGATGCATCGAAGATCCAGACCGAAGTCTTCCGTCTGCCGACCACCTGTTTCGCCGAAGAACGCGGCTCGCTCGTGAGTTCGTCGCGCGTGCTGCAATGGCACTGGCAGGGCGCGGCCGCGCCGGGCGAGGCGAAGAGCGATCTCGAGATCATGTCGGGTTTGTGGCTGCGCATGCGAAAGGCGTATCAGGAAAAGGGCGGCAAGTATCCCGATCCGATCCTGAAGATGACGTGGCCCTACGCGGACCCGGAAAGCCCGACGCCCGAAGAGATCGCGATGGAGTTCAACGGCCGCGCGCTCGCCGATGTCACCGATCCCGCCGATCAGACCAAAGTACTCGCGAAGCGCGGCGAGCAACTGGCGAGCTTCGCGCAGTTGCGCGACGACGGCTCGACCGCGAGCGGCTGCTGGATCTTCTGCGGCTCGTGGACGCAGGCGGGCAACCAGATGGGCCGGCGCGACAACTCGGACCCGACCGGCATCGGCCAGACGCTCGGCTGGGCGTGGGCGTGGCCGGCGAACCGGCGCGTGCTGTACAACCGCGCATCGTGCGATGTAAACGGCAAGCCGTTCGATCCGTCGAGAAAGCTCGTCGCGTGGAACGGGCGCGCCTGGACGGGTCCGGACGTCCCCGACTTCAAGGCCGACGAGCCGCCGGAAAAAGGCATGAGCCCGTTCATCATGAACCCGGAGGGCGTCGCGCGTTTCTTCGCGCGCGACGGCATGAACGAAGGGCCGTTCCCCACGCACTATGAACCGTTCGAAACACCGCTCGGCTACAACCCGTTCTTCCGGGACAACAAGGCCGCGACGAGCAATCCCGCCGCGCGCGTGTTCCCGGACGATCGCGCCGCGTTCGGCGCCGCCGACAAGTTCCCCGACACGGCGACCACCTACCGCCTCACCGAGCACTTCCACTACTGGACCAAGCACGCGCGCCTGAACGCGATCATCCAGCCGCAGCAGTTCGTGGAAATCAGCGAGGAGCATGCGAAGGAAGTGGGCGTCGTCGCGGGCGATCGCGTGAAGGTGTCGAGCAATCGCGGGCATATCGTCGCGGTGGCGCTCGTCACCAAGCGCATCAAGCCGCTGACCATCGAGGGCAAGAAGGTGCACACCGTCGGCCTGCCGCTGCACTGGGGCTTCAAGGGCCTCGCGCAGCCGGGCTATCTCGTCAACACACTCACGCCTTCCGTGGGCGACGGCAACTCGCAGACACCCGAGTTCAAGTCGTTCCTCGTGAAGGTCGAGAAGGCCTAAGGGGGACGAGATGGCTCTGCAATCGCTCGATATCAAGCGTGTCTCGGCGACGACCACGCCGCCGACGCAGGTGCGCGAGCCGGCCACGGGCGCGGTGGCGAAGCTCATCGACGTGTCGAAGTGCATCGGCTGCAAGGCGTGTCAGACGGCCTGCATGGAATGGAACGACTTGCGCGACGAGGTCGGTCACACGACCGGCGTCTACGACAATCCGCGCGACCTGACGGAGCATTCGTGGACGGTGATGCGCTTCACCGAATACGAGAATCCGAAGGGCGACCTCGAATGGCTGATCCGCAAGGACGGCTGCATGCATTGCGAGGATCCGGGCTGTCTGAAGGCGTGTCCGTCGCCGGGTGCGATCGTGCAGTACACGAACGGCATCGTGGATTTTCACGAGGAGAACTGCATCGGCTGCGGCTATTGCATCACCGGTTGTCCGTTCAACATTCCGCGGATTTCGAAGGAAGATCATCGCGCCTATAAATGCACGCTGTGCTCCGACCGCGTCGCGGTCGGGCAGGAGCCGGCGTGCGTGAAGACCTGCCCGACCGGCGCGATTATGTTCGGCACCAAAGTGGACATGCAGGCGCAGGCCGCCGAGCGCGTCGAGGACCTTAAGGAGCGCGGCTTCGCGAACGCGGGTCTGTACGATCCGGCGGGCGTGGGCGGCACGCACGTCATGTACGTGTTGCATCATGCGGATCAGCCCGAGCTGTATCACGGACTCGCGAAGGACCCGCACATCAGCCCGCTCGTGTCGATCTGGAAGGGCGTGACCAAGCCGCTCGCGATGGCGGGCATCGCAATAGCGGCGCTTGCGGGCTTTTTCCATTACACGCGCATCGGCCCGAACGAAGTCAGCGACGAAGACGAACTGGAGGCGCATCGCGAAGCGGAAGAGGTGCGCCGTCGCCGGGAAGGCGGACAGGAGCGTGAAGATGAAACACGATAGCGAACTGCGTGACGTGAAGGGCCACCGTCTGATCGTGCGCTACACGCCGAACGAACGGACCAATCACTGGATCACGGCGATTACCTTCGTGCTGCTCGCGTTGTCCGGGCTCGCGATGTTCCATCCGTCGATGTCATGGCTCTACGCGATCTTCGGCGGCGGGCAGTGGACGCGCATTCTTCATCCGTTCGTCGGCTGCGTGATGTTCCTTTCGTTTTTGATCCTCGCGCTGCGTTTCTGGCATCACAACTATCTGGACCGCAACGATGTCCAGTGGATGAAGCAGATGAACGACGTGCTCGCCAATCGCGAAGACCGCCTGCCGGAAATCGGCAAGTACAACGCGGGGCAGAAGCTGCTGTTCTTCGTGATGGTGGCGAGTCTCGTCTTGCTGCTCATCAGCGGGATCGTGATCTGGCGTGCCTATTTCGCGTTCTATTTCCCGGTCACGGTGATTCGCATCGCGTCGGTCGTGCATGCGGCGACGGCGTTCGTGCTGATCGTGTCGATCATCGTGCATATCTACGCCGCGCTCTGGGTCAAGGGTTCGATCGGCGCGATGACGCGCGGCACGGTCACATATGGATGGGCGAGGAAGCATCATCCAAGGTGGTTCAGGGAAACGATCGGGAAGTAGGCGGACTCAGTCGAGGATGGCCTGCAGCCGCGCGAGGGCGTCGTCGGTGGTCGCGACCGACGCACGCTCGACCTTGCGCGCGCCCCGCGCTTCGAGATCGAGCGTGCGGATCATGTTCACCAGCGCGACGCCTTGTGTTTCGATGCCGTCGCCGGCAAGCGGGACCGCGAAACCGGCGAAGCGCGCGAAGTTCCCGCCTTGGGTGATCGGCGCGACGAGCGCGACGCCCATGGCGTTGAACACGCCCGACGAGAGCACGAGAGCGGGCCGGAACTCGCCTTGCTGTTCATGGCCGACGGTCGGGTTCAGGTTCACGCGCACGATGTCGCCGCGTTCGAATTTGGCTCGCCTTACCATGCTTCACCTCCCACCGGCTTGAGGTTGTTCCAGGCGACCAGGTCTTCGGGCATAGGCGCTGCAAAATCGCATTGAGCGACCAGATCGGCGAGGGCATAGCTGGGTCGCGCCGGGGTGAGCATGATGCCGTCCGGACGAACCTCGACGCTCAACTGGTCGCCGAGTTCCAGTTTCGCCTGATCCAGCAATGCGGCGGGCAAGCGCACGGCGGCACTGTTGCCCCACTTTTGTATCGAGAGTTTCATAAGCGAGAAGATGTCCCAGAAATGTAGATCCATTGTAGATACCATTTTATCTTCCAGTCAAGTCGATGTGTACACGTTGTAGATACGCAGGTGCAAGCGCCATGCGACTTGACTTTATGCTGATATGCTAGGCAGGCGCAGTCGGCCAGATGGCATAGGAACGGTGCATGCCCGTTCCGCAACGCTTCCCGAGGAAACCTTCCGTGGTCCAACGCATCGTCGAAGCCGCGAGAATCCAGTCGCTCGATCCATCGGCCATTCCGCGCTTGCGCATGCCCGAACGCGCGACGCTGTTCGCAGCGCGCGCCGCGCGTCTCTTGGAACTCGCGGACGCGAGCAATCCCATTGCCGGTTATCTGCGCCTGATGGCCACGCTGGCCGATGCCCAGCAGCGCGTCCTGGCGAACATCGGCTCTCCGATGCCCCCGCGCGCATCGATCGAACTGAACCAGCGCCATTCGATGCCGATCGTGCCCGCGCTCACGGATGAGCGCGATCCCGCGTGGCGCGACGTGCTCTTCATGTTGCTCGACGGCATCGAAGCCGCGGGCGCGCTGACGCCGCCGCTCGCGCAACTCGTATCCCGCCTGCGCGCGCTCGATGCCGCCGCGCTCGACAGCCAGGCCGATGCGATCCTCGCGCTGCGCTTCGCCGAGATCGACCCGGCTGCCGCGCCGTTCATCGCGGCCGCGCTGCAGGTCGTGTGGACCGATCTGGCGAGCCGCATCGACATGAACGACGTGCCGTGGCTCGATGCGCCCGGCGTGTGCCCGGTATGCGGCTGGGTGCCGGTGGCGAGCGTCGTGCGCGTCGGCGGGGCGTATGACGGCTATCGTTACGTGCAATGCGGACTGTGCGCGACCGAATGGCATGTCGTGCGCGCGAAATGCTCGAACTGCGATTCGACCAAGGGCATCGCCTATCACGCGATGGGTACCGGCGACGAACCCGAAGAAGCGAGAGCCGCGAAGGCGAAAGGCGCGCCGCTCAAGGCCGAGTCGTGTGACGAATGCGGCACGTATCGCAAGATCGGCTATCAGGACAAGGCGTACGACTTCGAGCCCTACGCCGACGATCTCGCGAGCCTCACGCTCGATCTGCTGATGGGCGAAGCGGGCTACCGCCGCGCGGCGCCTCATCCGTGGCTGTGGCCCGAGCAGTCGCAAGACGACCAATGAGCGATTCATGAGCGACGTGACAGGAAGCGACGGCGGCGAACTGCGTGCATTGATGGCCCGGGTGCCGTCGGTCGAACGCGTGCTGGCATCGGCGGAGTTCGAGCCGGTCATCGGCGGATACGGGCGCACGCAGACGCTGGCCGTGTTGCGGCAGACGCTCGATACCTGGCGCGGCGACGCGCAGGCGGGCCGCGCATCCGTCGATGCCCTGAGCGATGCGCAACTCGCGCGCGCGGTCGGCGCGCGGCTCGCGAAGCGCGCGCAAAGCAACATACGCAGCGTCTTCAATCTCACGGGCACCGTGCTGCACACGAATCTCGGCCGCGCGCTCTTGCCCGACGAAGCCGTGCGGGCCGTGGCCGACATTCTGACGCGCCCCGCGAATCTCGAATTCGATCTCGATACCGGCGCGCGCGGCGATCGCGACGACCTCATCAATGGCCTGATCTGCGAGCTGACGGGTGCGGAAGCCGCCACCGTCGTGAACAACAACGCGGCGGCCGTGCTGCTCACGCTGTCCGCGCTCGCGGCGCGCCGCGAAGTGATCGTGTCGCGCGGCGAGCTGGTCGAAATCGGCGGCGCGTTTCGCATTCCCGACATCATGAGCCGCGCGGGCGCGAAGCTGCGCGAAGTCGGCACGACGAATCGCACGCACCTGAAAGACTACGACGAAGCGATCAACGCGAAGACCGCGCTGCTGATGAAAGTTCATTGCAGCAATTACGCGGTGAGCGGCTTCACGAAGGAAGTGACGCTCGCGGAACTCGCGCCGCTCGCAAAAGCGCGCGGCCTTGCGCTGGCGATGGACCTCGGCAGCGGCACGCTCGTCGATCTCGCGCAATGGGGTTTGCCGCGCGAGGCGACGGTGCGCGAGACCATCGCGGCGGGCGCCGATCTCGTCACCTTCAGCGGCGACAAGCTGCTGGGCGGACCGCAGGCCGGGCTGATCGTCGGGCGCCGCGAACTCATCGCGAAGATCAAGAAGCATCCGCTCAAGCGCGCGCTGCGCGTCGGCAAGCTGACGCTCGCGGCGCTCGAAGCGGTGCTGCGTCTCTATCGCGCGCCCGAGACGCTGGCCGAACGCCTCACGACTTTGCGGCTGCTGACGCGTCCCGCCGATGCGATGCGCCTCGCCGCCGAGCGCGTCGAGCCTGCGTTGCAACGCATGGTCGGCGCTGCGTTCCTCGTCAGCGCCGAGCCGATGTTCAGTCAGATCGGCAGCGGCGCGTTGCCCGTCGACGTGCTGCCGAGCTACGGTCTCGCGGTGCGCCTCGCGAGCGGCAAGCGCCCGGGCGGCCAGCTGAACCGCATCGAGAAGCGCTTGCGCGAGTTGCCGCGTCCGGTGCTCGGGCGCATCGCGGACGGCGCATTGCGGCTCGATCTGCGCTGCCTCGAAGAAGCCGACGAAGCCACGTTCGTCGCGCAACTGGAAGCACGCGAATGATCGTCGGCACGGCGGGGCACATCGATCACGGCAAGACCACGCTCGTGCGCGCGCTGTCGGGCGTGGACACCGATCGCCTGAAGGAAGAAAAGGCGCGCGGCATATCGATCGAACTCGGTTACGCGTATGTGCCGTTGAACGACGGCGGCGTGCTCGGTTTCATCGACGTGCCCGGTCACGAGAAGCTCGTGCACACGATGGCGGCGGGCGCGTGCGGCATCGATTTCGCCTTGCTCGTGATCGCCGCCGACGATGGCGTGATGCCGCAGACGCGCGAACATCTCGCGATACTCGAACTGCTCGGCGTGACGCATGGCGCGGTCGCGGTGACGAAGTGCGATCGCGTGGATGCCGCGCGCGTGCGGGACGTGCACGCGCAAATCGAAACGCTGCTCGCGGACGGCCCATTGCGCGACGCGCCCCTGTTCGACACCGACGCCACGAAGGAGGGCGACGCGGGCGTTGTCGCGTTGAACGCGCATCTCCACGCCGCCGCCGCGCACTGGCGCACGCGCCGCGACGACGGCTTCTTCCGGCTCGCGGTCGACCGTGTGTTCACGCTGGCGGGACAAGGCACGATCGCGACGGGCACGGTGTTCGCGGGCCGCGTGAACATCGGCGACATGCTTGCGCTCGCGCCGCGCGAAACGGGCGGCGAGCCCGTGCGCGTGCGCAGCATCCACGCGCAAAATCGCGCGACGCAGACGGGCCGCGCGGGCGAGCGCTGCGCGCTCAATCTCGCGGGCATCGACAAACATGCGCTTGCGCGCGGCGACTGGATCGTCGATGCGCGGCTCGCGCACGCGTCCCCGCGACTGGATGTCGAACTGACGCTGCTCGACGACGCGCAGCTCACGCTCGCGCACTGGGCGCCGCTGCATGTGCATCTCGGCACGACGCATCGCGTGGCGCATGTCGCGCTGCTCGAAGCGGATACGCTTGCCGCCGGTCACACGGCGCGCGTGCAACTCGTCTTCGACGACCCCGTGTGCGCGCTGCCCGGCGATCGCTTCATCGTGCGCAATGCGCAGGCGAGCCGGACCGTCGGCGGCGGGCGCGTGCTCGATCCGTTCGCGCCCGCGCGCAAGCGCCGCACGCCGCAGCGCCGCGCGTGGCTCGATGCGCTCGTCGAGATGCTGGACACGGGCCGCGTCGATGCGCTCTCCGCGCAGGCGCCTTACGGCCTGCAACGCTCGCTGATCGAACATCTGTGCGGACGATCGATGTCGCCGGAAGGCCTGCGCGCGATATCCGCGCACGACGACGCGCTTTACATTGCATCGCGTCATTGGGACGCCATGAGAGCGCGCCTCGTCGATGCGCTCGAAGCCTTCCACGCCCGCTATCCCGATGAACCGGGCGCCGACGCCGCGCGCCTGCGCCGCATGGCCGCGCCGCTCGCGCCGGATGCGCTGTGGCGCGCGCTCGTCGATGACGCGACGGCGGGCGGATCGATCGCGAGGAGCGGGGCGTGGCTGCATCTGCCGTCGCATACGGTTGCGCTCGACGAGAAGGAAGAAGCGCTCGCTCGCGCGGTGCTCGCCTCGCTCGAACAGGGCCGCTTCGATCCGCCGTGGGTGCGCGATCTCGCGAACGCGCGCGGCGTTGGCGAGGACGAGATGCGCAGGCTCCTGAAAAAGCTTTCGCGGCGCGGCGATGTGTATCAGGTCGTGCGCGATCTGTTCTACTGCCGCGCGTCGATCGGCGCGCTCGCGCAACTGGTGGCGCAGGCGGCAGAAGCGCAGGGCGGCGCGCTCGGTGCGGCCGCCTTCCGCGATGCCAGCGCACTCGGCCGCAAGCGCGCGATACAGATTTTGGAGTTCTTCGACCGCGTTGGGTACACTCGATTCCACCGCGACCTGCACTTGTTGCGCGCCGATAGCCGCTGGCACGAGTCGGTCTGACGGTCGCGCGCCCTGTCGATCACGATGGAGCATGCCTACTTCAAGCTGCTGCACCTCTTGTCGGGCCACCCCGAGTGGGCGCTCGCCGTCGTGCTGCTCGCGTCGTTTCTCGAATCGGTTGCGTTCATCGGCACCTTCGTGCCGGGCAGCACCGCGATGTTCATCGCGGGCGCGCTGGTCGGCGCGGGCGCGCTGAATCTCGGCTGGGTATTCGTCTGCGCTATCGCGGGCGCCATCGCGGGCGACGCCGCGAGCTTCTGGTTCGGCCAGCGCTATGCGGACAGGATCGCGCAGATGTGGCCGTTTCGCGCGCATCCCGGCGCGCTCGTCGCCGGCAAGAAATATTTCGACGCGCACGGCGCGAAAAGCGTCGTGCTCGCGCGCTTCGTCGCGCCGATGCGCGCGGTCGTGCCGGTCGTCGCGGGCGTGGCCGGCATGACGCCCGCGCGCTTTCTCGTCGTGAACATCCTGAGCGCGCTCATCTGGGCGCCGACGCATATCCTGCCGGGCGTCGTGTTCGGCGCGTCGATCGAACTGGCGGGCGCGGTGTCGATCCGGCTCGTCGTGATTCTGATCATCGTCGCCGCCCTCGGCTGGATCGTGTTCAATCTCGCGCGGGTGCTCATCTCGCACGCGATGCGCTGGACCAACGCATCGCGCGAAATCATGCTCGCCTGGGGGCAACGGGGGCGCGGTCTGCCGGCGAGGCTCGTGGCGCGCGCGCTCGATCCCGGCAATCCGGCCACCGGTCTCATCGTTATCATCTCGGCGCTGCTGCTCGCCTCGGCGATCCTGTTTTTCTCGGTGCTCGCGAATGTCGCGCGCGGTGCGTCGATCGTGCAGGTGGATGTGTCGATCTATCGGCTGCTGCAATCGTTTCGCTCGACCTGGACCGATTCGATCCTCGATGCCGCCGCGACGCTCGGCAGCACCCAGACGCTGCTCGCGCTCGGCGCGATGGTCATCGTGTGGATGAGTCTCGAGCGGCGCTGGCGCACGGTCGCGTACTGGATCGTGGCGATCGTGTTCTCGCAGTTGCTGGTCGTGGCGATCCGCTTCACGGCGCACGAGCCGGTCCTCGTTTCCTTCGCGCCGACGGAACACCTCTTTCCGAGCAGTCATGTGGCGGCCACCGTCGTGATCTACGGATTCCTTGCGTTTCTGCTGCTGCGGCGCGTGGGAATGCTGACGGGCGTGTTCATCGCGACGGCGACCTCGGCGATCGTGACGGCGGTCGGGCTCGCGGGCCTCTATTTCGGCCGCTTCACGATCTCCGATGCGCTCGGCAGCGCCGCGCTCGCGGCCGCATGGGTCTTCCTGATCGCGCTCACGGCCGTATGGCGCAACCCGGCCAAGCCGAAACCGCGCCCCTTGATGCCGGTTGCGGTGCTGGCCGTGATCTGCGCGAGCGTCGCGCTGCAACTGAGCGACGAAACGGAGGCGCACAGCGCGGCGCCTTCGACCGTCGTCATCTCGCCGATTCAATGGACCGATACCGTGTGGCGCACGTTTTCATGCTACCGGTCGAGCATGGATGGCGACCGCCGCGAGCCGATCACCGTGCAATGGGCCGCGACGCCCGCGCAGATTCGCGCGCAACTGATGTCGCGCGGCTGGACCGAGGTGTCGCACGTGAGCCTGCAAAGCGTGATGTCGGTGGTGTCGCCGAATGCGCCCGCGATCGCGCTGCCCGCGCTGCCGCGCCTGAACAACGGCGAACCGTCGCAGCTCGTGTTCACGCGTTCATTGCATGGCAGCGACGAGCGCGACGTGCTGCGCTTCTGGCCGACGCATTACGCCGTGAGCGAGCACGCGGACACGCCTCCCGCGCCGATCTGGCTCGGCTCGGTCGTGCACGAACGCCTGCGGCGCCCGTCGTGGCCGTTCAACACGCTGCGGCCGGACCGGCGCATCGATCCGATGGCTTTCGACCCGGCGCCGTGGCGCGGCATCCAAATTGCGAGGAGCACGGGATGTGGGAGCGTGCCGGTGATGCTGGTCGAGTCGAGGTCCGAATGACGTGTCGAGGTGCAGCTTGATCCAGATTCCGCCGTCGGCGATCGTGCAGTGGGGCGGCGCGGCCGTGTTCGTGAATGTCCTGCTCACGCGCCTGGGCGTGCCGCTGCCGTCCGCGCCGCTGCTCGTGTTCGCGGGCTCGGCCGTGGCGAGCGGGCGGCTGTCGTTTGCGCACGTCCTGTTCGCCGCGCTGTGTGGCGCGCTGCTCGGCGACAGTGTGTGGTTTTCGGCGGGACGCATCTATGGGCGCAGGCTCGTCGCGGCGCTGTCACGCCGGTCGTATGCGGTCGATAGCGGCATGCGTACGACGGGCGAACTGTTCGAGCGGCACGGCGCGCCGATCGTCGCGGTATCGAAGTTCGTGCCCGGGCTCGGGCTCGTCACGCCGCCGCTGATGGGCACGACGCAGATCGCGGCGCTCGCGTTCTTCTGCTGGGATACGGCGGGCATCGTCGCGTGGGCGTCGTTCTGGCTGCTCGGCGGCGCGCTTTTCGAGCGGCAGTTGCAGCTTGCCGTGCAGGCGCTGGAATCGCATGGAGCGACGGTAGTCGACGTGCTTGCGGCGGCGGCGTTGCTGTACTGCATCTATCGGCTGATGCGGCGACGGCAGCCGCGCTCGCATCAGCGAGATGGCGGCGGTTGATACGCCGCTATAATCGGACGGCCGAGGAAGGCATCCGTATCCGGTGGTGCGGCCGGGCTTCAAACCCGGTAGGGGGTGTCAGACACTCTCTGGTCGGTTCGACTCCGGCTGCCTTCCGCCATGAGGCTTCGTTCGTTATTCCGTCTTGTGGAATTCATCAGTAGCGGGGCAAACTATGCCTCACCGTATCTCCCGCGCTACGGTTTGAGGTCGGGCCACGCCTTCGTTTGGGCGAGCCGAGCTTCCTCCGAGCCCTCTGGCGCCAGGTAATCGTCGCAAACAGCGACAGCTCGCGTCACTTCTGTCGTTTCGGCGTCACTCCGGGCCAATAATTCTTTGCGCCACGTCAGGACGTCCTCACGCCCTCGGTGGTTCATCTCCCAGACCATCCAGTCAAGTAGATAGACCAGTTCCTGGCTCGGAATTTCGGTCAGTTCTGCGCTGGTCATGACTTGTTCCTTGTTTGGCATTTGCATTACAGCCTGGCTTGGCTGCCCCCCGCGTGCTCGCTATTATCGAGTGCTGCTACATCTGCATGAAGGGAGAATCTCATGAAAGCCCTGATTACGGCTGCCTTTCTTTGTCTCTTGAGTTCGACCTGCCATAGCGCCGGCATCAGGCTCTTCACCATCCCGGCAGACCCCAGCGGGCCCGCTCTCCAGGCAGCCGTGTGGACGCCGTGTTCGGACGTTCCCGAACAAATCGAGGTGGGAAGTACTCTTTTGCGCGGAACAAAGAACTGCTCCGTCGCTGGCGAGAATCTTCCTCTGGTAGTCGTGTCGCACGGACACGGTGGTTCGCGCCTCGGTCACCATGACCTAGCGGAAAAACTCGCCGATGCGGGTTTCATCGTTGCGGCGATAAATCACCCCGGTGACACGTCTTCGGACATGTCGAGGGCGTCGGAGCCGTCTGAGTTTGTCGAACGCCCAATGGATATCAAGCGGCTCATCGACTACATGTTGAATTCATCGCCCGAAGCGTCAAGAATCAACGGACAAAACATCGGCTTTTACGGCTTTTCCCGAGGCGGCTATACCGGTCTTGTTTTGGCCGGTGGTGTTCCGGATTTTCAACATGCCGATATACCGTGTCCTGATGAGCTTCCCATTTGCAAAACCATCCGAGAGGGAAAACTGCCACCGCAACACTGGACTCGTGACCCGCGAATCAAAGTGTTCGTACTCGCGGACCCTCTCGACGCATTTCCGACGGCCGCGACGGTACAGGACATCAGCGCTCCAATCCAGCTATGGGCCTCGGAGTATGGTGGCGATGGTGTGTTGCCCGAGACGACGCCTGCGCTTTCGAAGCTGCTGCCAAAGAAGCCTGAGTACCACTTGGTCTCAGGCGCCGCTCATTTCGTATTCCTCGCACCCTGCGCACCAAAGCAGGCTGTCAGTGTTCCTCGCATATGCGTCGACGCGGGTGGATTCGACCGTGTCGAATTTCACGCAAGATTTAACGAGGATGTGTTGAGATTTCTCGAAACGCAGCTTCGATAGAGCAGGGCGGTTCGATAGCGCCTCGCTGACTATCGAAGTAGAGTGCCGGATGTTGTTTAATGAGAGTCGAATCCAGCATTAAGGAACGTAAAATGGTCGACCTGGATGACCTCCGACTGATTCGTGCCATAGGCACGTCTACTTCGTTGGCGTCGGCAGCACAGTTACTCAATCTGACTCCTCCAGCAGTCACCATCCGCCTGCAAAGGATGGAGGAGCGTATTGACGTCCGACTGGTTGTACGAAAGTCGAGAGGCGTTTCTCTGACTGAGGAAGGACAGAGGCTTTACCAAGCGTCGATCGAAATTCTTGAGCGTATGGAGTCGTTGCCGGCCCAGATTGCTGGCGACCGTGGTGAGGTTCAAGGAACGCTTCGTGTGATTGCTTCATTCGGCTTTGGTAGGAAGTACGTCACTCAGATAGTGCGAGACCTACAGAGAGCGCATCCGACATTGAACGTCGTTTTGCACCTTTCGGATAGCCCGCTAGCGAGCGCCTCTGCGGCGGACGTCGTCGTGCACGTCGGTACGCTCAAGCCGTCATCCTGGATTGCCAGCCCGCTTGCGCCCAATGAGCGGATTCTGTGCGCGAGCCCAGCATTCGCGCGCCGTATCAAGGATTTGAACCATCCTTCCGACTTGACTCGCTTCAATTGCATTTGCCTTCACGAGAACGACGAAGACGTGACTCGTTGGCGGTTCTCCCATGCGAGCGGAATCACGGGCGACTCTCAGAAATCGACGGTCATTCGGGTTGCCGGTAGGCTTTCGAGCAACGACGGCACCGTGATAACAGAATGGGCCCTCGCCGGACTCGGCATCGTCGAGCGCTCCGAATGGGACGTCGCTGATTTGTTGGCAGCCGGGAAGCTGGTTCGGCTGTTGCCAGAGTGGAGCTTGCCTTCCGCACCGGTTACCGCGCTGCTGCCGTCTCGCACCGGTCGGTCGCTTCGGCAAAGGGTATTTCTGGAGGCCGCAAAAGCGTTCCTAAGCCCCCCGCCCTGGCGCAAGAACTCCCGCGCCCGCGTGCGCGCGCATTAAATTTAGTTTAATTGTGAATTTGATATTCGTTAAACACGAAGAAACGCGTCGCAGCTATAGTGACCTCAGTAAAATATCACGGAGGAACGATGCCATGGGTATGGAGACACTTAACACCCCCGCCGCGTTGATTGATGTGGGGCGCCTGCGCAAGAACATCGAGCGCATGCAGTCGCAACTAGACCGGCTGGGGGTGAAGTTCCGCCCACACGTGAAGACGACAAAATGCAAGAAGGTCGTCGAGGAGCAGATTGCCGCTGGAGCACAAGGCATCACCGTCTCTACGCTCAAGGAAGCGGAGCAGTTCTTTGACGCGGGTATCCGAGACATCGTCTACGCGGTCGGCATGGTTGCCACTAAACTCCCGCAAGCACTCGCCCTGCGTCGGCAGGGCTGCGACCTGAAGATTGTCGCAGACAGTTTGGAAGCGGCGAAGGCAATCGTCGATTTTGGGCAAAAGCAAGGCGAACGCTTCGAAGTCTGGATTGAGGTCGACGTAGACGGTCATCGCTCTGGCGTGCAAGTCGAGGGTGAATTGCTCATCGACATTGGACGCACGCTCGTGAATGGAGGCGTGACACTCGGCGGTGTCCTTGCTCACGCTGGCTCCAGCTACGAGTACGACACCAAAGAAGCCTTGGTCAAAATCGCAGAGCAAGAGCGGAGCCTGACCGTTCGCGCAGCCGAGCGGCTTCGAGCAGCGGACCTTCCATGCCCCGTCGTAAGTATTGGGTCAACGCCGACTGCGCTGTCCGCGGAGCATCTCGACGGCGTGACCGAGGTAAGAGCGGGTGTGTATGTGCTATTCGACCTCGTCATGCACAACGTGGGAGTTTGCGAAATATCGGACATTGCGCTGTCTGTTTTGACGACGGTGATTGGCCACCAAGAGGATAAGGGGTGGGCAATTATCGACGCAGGATGGATGGCGATGAGTCGTGACCGAGGTACTCAGCGTCAGGCACGTGACTTCGGTTATGGACTGGTCAGCAGCGAGGACGGCGAGGCGCTGGCGGATTATGTCGTAAGCGGTGCGAATCAGGAGCACGGCATCGTGTCGCGCGTCGGCTCAGTGGACACGAACATCGCGAAGAAATTTCCCATCGGGACTCGGCTTCGCATCGTACCGAACCATGCCTGCGCAACGGGCGCTCAACACCCCGCATACCATGCTGTGTCCGAGGATGGTTCCGCCGAAACATGGCCGCGCTTTTACGGCTGGTGAACGAAAGACAGAACCAATGCCGCGCTTCGCGGCATTTGTCTTATTTGGCGTCGTTATAGACGGTGGCGCGCGAAACGCCCAGATGCTGTGCAACGGTCTCCATCGACCGTCGCAATTCTAAATATCCCTCTTCCTTCAGCGTTTGCATCAGCGTTCGGCGCTGGTCAGTGCGCAGCGCCTGCGGTGTTGTTGCCAGATTCACAGCAAATCTGTCAATCCGCTCGCGCAGTGACTCGGCATTGGACGGATCAAGCGACTCTTTCACCGCGTCCGTATTCAATGCGGAGAACTGCTCAAGCATCGTGGTGATGCCGCGAAACATGGTCACATCGACATTCAGACATAGCGCGGCAATGTAATGCCCGCCTGAATCCTTGATGCCAATCGACGTGCTCTTCGCCTGTCGGCCGTCCGCAAAACGGTTCGGATAGTTCGCGAGCACCTGCGGATAATCGTCGTCCGCAATTCGAGCAAGGCCAAGTTCGGTCGCGGGGTCGCCAACCTGCCGGCCCGACAAGTTGTTGTGGATGGCCAGGATGGCGTTCTTCGGAGAGCGCAGGTCGTGCACAACGACCTCGGTAAACGGCGCCAACGTTTCGCCTAGGGCCGCCGCGATTTGCTTGACCTGTTCAAGAATTGTCTGCTGTTCGGTTGTGAGCTTTGCTTTGGGCATTCTGGACTATTCATCTACATTTTTCCACATTGTATAGCTTTTCGGCGGTTCTCGGAAAATCCTCGCATTCCCTTATTTTGCTAAGTGTCCAGAAATAGATAATACGTCCAGTCGCTGGCCTGTGCGCTGCCACGTATGGCGCGGACGGAGACACGACATCCACTGACAGGAGCAGAGACATGAACGGGAACGACGTGCGATTGATCGGATTGAGGCAAGGCCTGGTTGCGGCGCTTCTGTCGCTGACCGTGGGTATGCATGCGACTGGTGCCGTTGCGCAGCAGCCGGTTGCGAGTCAATCGCAGAACCTGCCCAGAATCCTGGTGCTGGCGACAGGGGGCACGATTGCGAGTACGTCAGACGCACGTTCGGCTATCGGTTACAACGCGGGAGGCATCACAGGCGAGCAGTTGATTGCCGGCGTGCCAGGCATCGAGAAACTCGCATCCGTCAAGGCCGAGCAGATTTCAAACGTCGGCTCGCAGGATATGAGCAACAAGATTTGGTATCGACTCGCGGAGCGAATCAAAGAAGCGTTTGACAAGAACGAGGCCGACGGCGTCGTGATTACGCACGGAACGGACACGATGGAAGAAACAGGTTTCTTCCTCGATAGCATTCTTGCGACCAAGAAGCCGGTCGTGCTGGTCGGTTCCATGCGTCCTGGAGGCACAAATAGCGCAGATGGTCCATTGAATCTCTATGAAGCGGTGGAAGTTGCCACCAGCCCGCAGTCCGCGAATCGGGGCGTGCTCATCGTGATGAATGACACGATTCACAGCCCTCGCTGGGTCACGAAGACCCACTCCACCGCGGTGCAGACTTTCCAGAGTCCGAACTCGGGGCCGCTTGGCTACGTCGACCCCGCTTCAATCCGCTATCTCTCGCCGGCTCCGACGAGCCTCAAGAAACCGCTGGACCTTCCGAAGAGCGGCCTACCTCGCGTGGAAATCGTCTATGCCCACGCAGACATGGATGCAAACCAAATCGAAGACGCGGTCCAACACGACGCAAAGGGCATTGTCCTGGCCGGTGATGGCGACGGCAATGCGTCGAAAGCCGCACTTGACGCAATGGAAGCGGCGGCTCGGAAAGGTGTGGTCGTCGTCCGTTCGACTCGGGTGAGCAGCGGATTCGTCAACCGCAACGTCGAGGTGCCGGACGATAAGAACGGGTTCGTTGTGTCCTACGACCTCAATGCACAAAAGGCTCGTGTCCTCACGCAGCTTCTCATTGGAAACGGGGTCACCGCACCTGAGCAGGTGCAGAAGGCCTTTCAAGCGACCTATTGAAGTCTAAGTGCAGGTCGCTTGTCGAGCGACTCACACACCTACACCAACTTAGACGTCTGCCTCGACATAACGAGCTTGTCGAAGCGCGCGCGTCGCTCAAAGGGAACCCATCCATGCCGTCTCAAGTTCAGGCTGCTATCACCTGTGCGAACGCCCAGGACATTAACCCTCCAGCCGGGCACTACTCGCATATATGTGTGGCAAATGGCCTCGTGTTTGTATCCGGTCAGTTGCCCATCACGCCCGAAGGCAAAGCCCTCGGCGACGCGTCCTTCGAAGTTCAGACAAAACAGGTCCTCCACAACATCGACGCGGCGTTGAACGCTGCTGGCGTAACGCGTGAGCACCTCGTGCAAGTTCGTATCTTCGTTTCGAACATGGAGCATTGGCCGACCTTCAACACACTCTACGCAGACTGGATTGGCTCGCACAAACCGGCGCGAGCAGTCGCCGAGTCGACCTCTCTGCACTATGGCTCTGCTGTCGAGGTCGAAGCCATCGCCTTAGCATCCGCCACCTGACACTCTCATCGAGGCCCATCATGAAAAAGGGGAAGCTTTCTCATTGGATTTTGCTCAGCATGGTGCTGGGCATCGCAGTTGGTTACGGCTGTCATCAATACGCGGCGGATGAGGCGGCAGCGAAGAGCATTGCCGCAGACTTCGGCGTTGTGACGACGATTTTCTTGCATATGGTCAAGATGATTATCGCGCCACTTGTTTTCGCGACGCTCGTGTCGGGAATCGCGAGCATGGATAGCGGCAAGTCCATCGGTCGCATCGGTGCCAAGGCGCTGGGGTGGTTTATCGCAGCATCGCTGCTGTCGCTGACGATCGGTCTGCTGTTCGTGAATATCGCTCAGCCCGGCGCAAGCCTCAATATGCCGCTGCCTGCAGCGGATGCCGCGACTAACCTGAAAACGAGTGCACTGAACGTCAAGGACTTCCTGACGCATATTGTTCCGACCAGCATCGCCGAGGCGATGGTCGGGAATCAAATCATGCAGATTCTGGTGTTCTCGCTGTTTTTCGGGATTGCTCTGGGCAAAGTGCCTGGCGAACCCGGAATCTTCCTCAAGCGCGCCATCGACGGTCTGATGGAAACCATGCTGCGCGCGACGAATGCTGTGATGATGTTCGCGCCGGTTGGCATCTTCGCCGCCATCGCGGCCGTCGTGGCGGTGCAAGGACTGGGCGTCGTTGTCACCTATGGGAAGTTGATTGGCTGGTTCTACGTCGCGCTGTTCGCTTTGTGGACCGTACTCTACTTCGCCGGCCGCGCAGTCTTAGGCCGACGCATGCCTGAACTGCTCAAGTCGATTCGCGAGCCGATGATGATTGCATTCTCGACCGCTAGCAGCGAAGCGGCGTATCCGGTGCTGACCGAGTCACTGACAGGATTCGGCATTCGCAAACGGCTTGTGGGCTTCGTCTTGCCGCTGGGTTACTCGTTCAACTTGGACGGTTCGATGGTCTACCAAGCCTTCGCGGCAATCTTCATTGCGCAGGCGTTCGGCGTCCATATGCCAATAGGCACGCAAATCACGATGTTGCTCATCCTCATGATTAGCAGCAAGGGCATGGCCGCCGTGCCGCGAGGCTCATTGGTGGTGGTCGCAGCTATCCTGCCGATGTTCAAACTCCCTGAGGCCGGTTTGCTTTTAGTGATGGGAATCGACCAGATTCTCGACATGGGTCGTACGGCGACCAACGTGTTCGGGAACAGCATTGCCAGTGCCGTGGTAGCGAAATGGGAAGGGGAACTGGCACCTGCTGGGACGAACGAAGAGGTCGTGGCATCGCGCGCCCCAAGTGAGAATCCGTCGTCGGACTACGCGAACGCCCAATCGTCCTGAATCAGCCCGAGCGTGGTGGAAGCACACCAAATTGACATTAAGTCCAAATATGGACATAAATTCTGAGAATCAGCCATATGAGCCACACCATGCCGACAGACGCAAGACTTCTTCTCCTCGACCGGGACGTCGTTGAGCGTGCACTACAAGCTGAACAGGTCATATCAGCGGTATGTGAAGCGTTCGTTTTACACAGTCGGCGCGCGGGGCGCGTTTTCCCTGTCGTGCGGGAAAAGCTGCACACCGGAGGTGTGTTCGGCATCAAGTCGGGCGACGTCGCAGAGCAGAACCTGCTTGGATTCAAGGCTGCTGGATTTTGGCCAGGCAACCGGTCGGTCGGAGGAGAGCCGCATCAGGCTACGGTCGCACTGTTTGACCCGCAAACCGGTCGACCGCTTTGCATCATGGACGGCAACGCGATCACGACCGCTCGGACGGGTGCCGCGGGAGGCTTGGGTCTTCAGCAGCTAGCTCGGCCGGAAAGCACCCGAATCTGCATTTTTGGTACGGGAGTTCAGGCTCGAGTTCAGCTTCAGTACGCGCTGAAATTGCTCAACCAGCGTTGCATGGTCGAGTACGTGACCCTCAACGGCGACGTCGAACCGGCCTTCGAGGCCGCATTCAGCGATCAGTGCGATATTCGCGTGGCGAAAGACCGCAACGATTCTGTAGCCAACAGCGATGTCGTTATCACGGCGACACCCGGTGGCGGAGCTCTGTTTGCAGCTGATGCAGTACGACCCGGCACTCACCTTACGTGTGTCGGCGCCGACACGGTTGGCAAGCGAGAGCTTCCGGACGGCGTGCTGCAACGGGCGCGAGTATTCGTGGATGACCAGGTTCAAGCGCGAAGCATCGGTGAATGCCAATGGGCGCCGACCGTACCTGCCACCGAAATCGGTGACCTCCTATCCGGTGCGACGTCGTTCGACCGCTCACCCAGTGATATCACTGTCTTCGATATGACTGGCCTTGCCCTGAAGGACCTCACGGTTGCGCGCTTCCTGTATGAGCATGCAAAAGCGAAGCAACTCGGCACCGCCGTTGAGTGGCCTTGGTAAAACATATCTACTTGAGAATCTGACACGAGTACTTTTGAGCTTCCTACCTACGTGGATGTGGAGGCTGCGGCCTTGCGCATCGCGGGCGTCGCACATCGTAGGCAAGTGTAAATCTCGCGCACCTTTAACGAAATCACAGGGGCTGAGTTTTTCTTCGAGTGCGAAGACTTTCAACGCATGGGTGCGTTCAAGTTTCGGGGCGCATTTAGTGCCTTGTCAAAGTTCTCGCCTGAGCAGCGTAGGGCGGGAGTGGTGGCGTTTTCATCCGGGAATCACGCTCAGGGAATTGCGCTGTCAGCAAAGATTCTCGGTATTCCGCCCGTAGAGCTTCCGCCTGCGCCGCCATGCCTCGCCGATTTGTCGATGCTGCAGGATTCTCTTACCGCTTCGTCGTCCGCTCTAAATCTGAGGACGGAGCCGACTTCGTGACCAAATGCAGGAATACTTGCTTCGTGGCTTTCTTGATGTCCTCTGTTTGGCGGGTTTGATGGTGTAACGGTTTTCCCGAATTTTGCGGCCAGCGCCCACGTAGCGCCCGAATTCCAAGAAGTACTCGGCATGGAAGCGGCCGCATCCGTTGAACGGCAGTCTGGGGAATTCTGAAGGGGCGGTTCGGGTCGGATCTGCGACACACTTATGGCGGAATTGCCGACTTGGCACGCTCCAATAGACGCCGGATCAACCGAGCGTGCTTCAGCTTTTCTTCAGGTTTCGTCGATGGTCTTCGTGTTCAGCTCGGTGCATCCTGATTCTGCCAGGCGCGAAGTCAAATGCCACCTCTGGCGTCCTCTACGCGCCGACGTCCACGGCTGGTCTCTCGACAGGCGTGCCGAATCCGGAACCGGAGTAAGTCGAAATGAAAATGATCCAAGTCGTAACGGTTGTCGCGGCGATGGTCGTCTCGTGCCACGTTTGGGCGCAAGACGGACCGCCGGCTCAGCAGCCTCAATCAACGCCGTCCGCAAAGGATATCGGCGGGGTCGCTGATACGTCGGTCACGAGCGCAGGTTCGCTTTCGTCCCTGGACCGAGGTTATTCCAGTCCTGGCGATTCGGCCCGGTCGAGTGAGATGCGCGTGCGGTCCGATACGTTTCGCCATCACTGAACGGTCGCACGGAAAAGTCAGTGGCCGATGCGCCGTTCGACGTTGCGGAAACGTCCCATCGAGCGGAAACGCCTAAACCACGCGTTCGTGCGAAGCTCGCAAAGCAGGGGCGAGCGTTCCGCGAGCGCGACTTCGAGCCAATGGAACATTTCGTCCGGCCGCTCGAGTCGCGCGTAGATTTCGGCGAGCAGGAAAGGCGAGGTGTAGCGGTTTCGTCGTCTCGCCAGCAAATCCTGTAAGTACCATTCGAGAACTTTTTTATAACCGCCGGAACACCACACTGTCCGAATCGCCTCGGCACGGGCGAATTCATTGCAGCGCGTGAGCGCGTCGATGGTTGCGTCGATCGCTTCCTCGAAATGCTCCTCGACCTCGAAAGCGGTCGCGAGCAGTTGATAAATGAGCGGCGAGCTCGGGCCGTGCCCCGCGCTGAGATACTCGCGAATCACTTCGTCATGCCGGCCTGACTGCACGAGCCCGAAAACACGCGAACCTTCAAATCCGAGGGGATCGACTCTTTCCGCGAGTTCAAACTGGGCGCGTCCTTCCGCCTCGCGGCCGAGCACGAGCAACAGTCGCGCATAGAGGCGGCTGGTTTCAGCGTGACTCGGATTCAGACGCAGCGCCGCGAGAAACTCCTCTTCCGCGCGGCGCCAGTCCCAGTCGTAGAAGTAATGGACGCCCGCGAGGGCCTGATGCGCCTCGGGAAGGCTTGGGTCCAGCTCCAGGGCGCGCAGTGCCGCTTCGCGCGCTTTCGGATAGCCCTGCGAGGGCGCGTAGAAGCCATGCGTCGCCGTCGAGCCATAGATGTTCGACATCCCCACGTAGCCCAGTGCATAGGTCGGGTCGAGATCCAGTGCGGTTTCGAAGTAGCTGTGTGCACGGATGAAGTCCTCGTCGTTCAGCGCATGATGCGCGGCGAAGCCGGCATCGAAATGCACGCGGCGCGTCCAGTAGTAGCGACCGCGCAGATACGCGTCGTGCGCGGCCGGATCGATCGGCAGCCTGCGTGACAACCTGTGTTGCTGCCGCTCGGCGAGTGCGGGCGAGACTTCCTTCGCGAGCGCCGCGCCAACCTCTTTTTGAATATCGAGCGCGCCTCTCGCCATCGGCTCGTGCGCGCAGCCCAGGAGCTGCACCTGGTCGAAGGAGCGAATCAGTTGCGCCAGAATGCGAACCCGTCCGCCCTCGCGCATCAGCGATCCTTCCAGCACATAGTCGACATCCAGCTCGTGGGCAATCTGGGCGATGCTCTTGTTGGCCCGCTGATAGCGAGCGGCCGTGGTGCGCGCGATTACCAGGATCCGCTGCGGATCGAGCATGCCGAGATTGGCGGAGGTCTCATCGGCGAGCGCGGCGCAAAAACTGTCGAGGCTGGTGTCGTCGCTGTTGTTCTCGAACGGCAAAACCAGGACGCGGATCGGAGCGGCGGACGCGGCAGCAGGCGCGGCTTCCGTGGCGGGCTCCCCGGCCACCGCTCGAATGCCTTCCAGGCGGTAGCCCTTGCCCTTGACTGTGATCAGATAGCGCGGGACGTCGGGGTCTTCGTCGAGCGCGATACGGATCTTTCGGATGGCTGTGTTGATGCTCGTGTCGGTGTCACGGTACGCATTCGCGCCCCACAGCGCCCGCACGATGTCCGCGCGCGTGACGAGCTGCCCGTTGCGCGATGCCATCAGGATCAGCAGCTCCATCGGCAGACGTTCGAGCTTGACCGGTTCGCCGCGGCGCCGCAACTCGTAGCGGCGCATGTCCAGCTCGACGTCTTCCATGTTTGCGGGGCCGGGCGTGTTCATGGGCGCTCTCTCAGGGGCGATCGTATGTTCACATTCGTTGCGTCGGCCGACCGCGCGTTGCGCGCCATCCCGAACGATGCGGCGAACGACAGCAGCGCGCACGCCACCATGACGAGCGCGGGCGAAGCGCGCAGTCGCGCATCCAGAAGATGCGCCGCGAGGGGTGTCAACCCGAGCGCCAGGGTGAGCCCGAGATTCATCGTGGTGGCGACACCGCTGAACCGGACGTCGAGCGGAAACGACTCGGCGATCGCGCAGGCGTACGTGCCGTTCGCCAGCGACGCGATGACCCCGGCCATTACATATAGCGCGGACAGGTTGCACGAACGATTCGTCACCGCGATGAAAAAGACAGGCGCGAAGAGTGCGGACAGAATCGTCCCGAGTCTGAACACTTGGCGGCGGGACACGCGGTCGCCGAGATGCGATGTAACGAGGATGCACGCCGCGACGGAGATGAGATAACTGATTTGCGCGTCGATGATCTGGGCCTGCTCATAGCGGAGTCCACGCAGATAGGTCGGCAGATAGCCGAGCAAAATGCCGCTCGACGCGCCTACCAGAAGGCACGCGCCCGTACCGGTCACCAGACGCGTGAAATGTCGACGGCAGAGCGTATTGAAGGGCTCACGATGGCGTGCGCTGACGGCGCGCGCGTACTCGTCGGTTTCGGCGAGACGCCTGCGTATCGCGAAGCTCAATAGACCGATCATGCCGCCGATGAGAAAGCCGAGCCGCCAGCCGTAATCGTCCATCTGAAGGGGAGTAAGCGACCTTTGCACGACGAGATTGACGCAGGTCGCGAGGAGCAGGGCGAGATTGACGGCGACGAACACGATGCCGCATAGAAACCCTGGCCGTGCGCGGGCGGTTTCCACCGCATAGACGACGGCACCCGGGAGTTCTCCGCCGAGACACAATCCCTGAATCAGTCGCAGCAGCACGAGAAGCACGGGCGCGGCGATGCCCCAGTCGGAATATGTAGGAAGCACTCCAATGAGGAAGGTCGCAACGGACGCGATCATCGCGGATGACAGAAAAGCAATGCGCCGGCCATACAGATCGCCCAGGCGGCCAAACACGATGCCGCCGACAGGTCTGGAGAGATAGCCGATAGCAAGCACCATGAAGGACAGCATCTCGCCGGATGTGCCCGCGTGCCGAGAAAAAAATGCGGCTCCAATGTTGCGGGCGAAGAAGCCATAGATCACGAAATCGAAGACTTCGAGTGCGCCACCTGTACTGGCCACCAGGATGGTCCAGCGCTGGCGGGCAGTCATGGCCGTCATGGCTGGTGAATGGTTATTTGGTTTTCTCGACACGAGGCGCCTCCATTGATGCCGGCGATCGGTTTCGATTAAGAGTAGGGCAGTTTTCTTCTCTCCGACGCCTGAAAAGCGTCCGTCATTCACGATTTCTTCATCGCGTCTCGATTGTTGGTCGCCCGTCGCCGCCGCAGTATGGATCAGTGTCGATGACAAAAGGGGACTGAAATGAAACACCGATTCTGGAGTGCTTACGCGGCCTTGGCCGGCGCATTGCTGCTCTCTGGCGGCGTCGCGCGCGCCGATGATCACCAGTGCTCAAACGCTACCCTGAGAGGGACATACGCCTTCTCCGCGCACGGTTCGCTGGTAGGCATCATTGTCGGCGGAACGATCTATCCGTACGCGAGTCCTCAGTTGATCGACGGCGTAGCCGTACAGACGTTCGATGGCAGAGGTTCGTTCACGCGCAAGGACTTCCTGATGAACACCGGCATGGCGCGACCGGGCGCGGTTAATTCCGCCGGTTTCGCGCAAGGACAGACCGGCACGTATCAGGTGAATAGTGACTGCACGGGCTCGATGCACATCGAGTTTCCGGGAGCGCCGCAGGCGGGCGCGATACTCGATGTCCAGATCGTCGTCGAGCGCGACGGTCGCGTCATCAGAGGGGTGCTGAGCCGTGAGCAGGTTCCGGGCTCGATGCCGTCTGGAAACGGCACACCATGCGGCTCTCCATGCCTGCTGGCGCCGCAGATCAGTCTGGAAGGAACCCGGGGGGACTTCGAATCATGGAGGTAAGGTTCGATCGATCAGCCGGAAACGCCGCGGGCACTGACCTGCCGGCAGGGACCGGACGAAGTGAAGGGCTTCTAGAAGCGGTCGACCGGCATGTGGCGAAGGTGATGCCGGATCGGTTCTCGGCCATGGCAGGCAAGGCATCGCAGCCGCGATGCGGCGCGGCTCCGCATCAACTGATCGGTTGTTCGGATCGGTGGCCCTATTTACTTCATGATGGGGCAAGGTGCTAACATATGATCCGGGAAAATCATGTTCGAGGTCACGTTTTTCATGCAACGAGTGATTGCGTACCGGGGTTTCGAGATTCATGTCGAATTGATTTGGGTTGCTGACGATCTATTCGACGTGACTTTTCAGATCAAAGGTGGAACCAACTTGGAAGTCCTCGGCGCACGTGGAAGCCGCATAGCGGTGCGAAACGGCCCTTTCACTGAACGATGGGCCTATCTGGTTGCGGAGATCGCCGGACAAGCCGCGATCGACGTGTTGCTCGGCCCAACTGACTGATCCCGCGCGTCGGGATTCGTGAATGTTGACGTCTGGCTCTGTTCGGTCATAAGGCGCTAAAGACGTTCAGTCTGTGATGTCCGACGGCACATTGGCTATTTCTTCATCAACGTGTTTCTGCGTTGCCTGGCGACAAAACCACCGCCACGATCCCTCACATCAATAAGAGTTACGGGCGTCTCCGATTGACGCTCAATGAGCTTCTCCAGGCCCGTCAGGCTCCGTTCCAACACCGCGCCCAGGTAGCGCCAAACAAGGGTAAATTCCAGCTTTTTGCAGCGGCAAACGCGAGGTTTGCCGCTGCAGGAAGCTGCGAAGCTCATGCGCGAAAGACCTCTTCCTCAAGCCCAGCTGTCTTGAAATCGCTCTGATAATGAAAATCGGTGACAGCATCGGCGATCGCGTTGTCCAGGCAGCGTTCAGCGTGCGGAACTCGTCGATCGAAAACGGGGCGTCGCGTTCCGCCGACATGTGCACGCCCGACGCCCTGCGCGCCTGAAGAGACGGGGCGGGAAATTAAGTCGCATTAGGTACGCGTCATAGGCTGAAAGCGCGACGCATCATGTTACCGTGCCAGTGTGGATTTAATTGCCAACTCCGAGCCTGATATGAGCCGTCTGGTGGTCGTGTCAAACCGCACTTCCGATCCTCGCAAATCCGCGGCAGGAGGCCTCGCCGTTGCCCTGCGGGAAAGCCTTGAACAAACCGGCGGAGTATGGTTCGGCTGGAGCGGAAAGCTAAGCGACGACACGGAGGGGAGGGCTGCCGATCAGCATGGACTTGACGTTCATACAAGCGGGAATGTGACGCTGGCGACGCTCGATCTGACCCGCGACGAGCACGACACCTATTACGCGGGATACTCCAACGGCGTGCTGTGGCCGGTGTGCCACTATCGCCTGGATCTCGCGAAATTCGACACACGCTTCGCTGAGGGTTACCGACGCGTAAACCGGTTGTTCGCGCGCAAGTTGCTCACGATGTTGAAGCCAGATGACATCCTGTGGGTGCATGACTATCATCTGATTCCGCTGGCCGCGGAATTGCGTGCGGCCGGCTGCAGCAACCGCATCGGCTTTTTCCTGCACATTCCGATGCCGCCCCCGCTGATCATGGCGGCTATTCCCGAGCACGAGTGGCTCATGCGGTCGCTCTTCGCATACGATCTCGTCGGCTTCCAGGCGCATTCCGATGTCACGCACTTTTCGCACTATGTCGAATCGGAGGCTCGGGCGGTCCGCGTGGGTCCGAATCACCTCCGTGCGTTCGATCGCACGCTACAAGTAGGTGCCTTTCCGATCGGCATCGACGTCGAGGAATTTGCACGCCTTGCCAGGGCCAAGGAAGGGCGCGAGATGTTTGCGCGCATGCGTGACGAATACTCACGGCGGCGCTTGCTTCTCGGCGTCGACCGACTCGATTATTCGAAAGGATTACCGCAAAGGATTCACGCTTTCCGGCAATTGCTGGAGCGCTACCCGGAAAATCGTGACAGCGCTACGCTGATTCAGATCGCGTCGCCGAGCCGCGAGGATGTCGGGGCGTACGATGATCTTCGCCGTGAAATGGACAGCCTGTGCGGCGCAATCAACGGTGACTTTGGAGAATTGGACTGGATGCCGGTCAGGTACATTCATCGCAATGTAGCCCGCAAACGACTGCCGGGACTCTATCGCGCGAGTCGTGTGGCGCTGGTGACGCCGTTGCGCGACGGCATGAACCTGGTGGCGAAGGAGTTTATCGCTGCTCAGGATCCGGCTGACCCGGGCATGCTGGTGCTTTCGCGTTTCGCCGGCGCGGCCGAGCAACTGACGGAAGCGCTGCTCGTCAACCCCTATGACACACAAGGCACAGCAGACGCCATCCAGCGTGCATTGGTCATGCCGCTCGATGAGCGCATCAATCGACATGCCGCACTCGCCGACCGGGTCCGCAAAGAGGATGTTCGCTGGTGGTCCGAGTCGTTCTTGAAGGCGCTCGCCGAGACAGAGATGGCTTCGGGGAAGAATTGAACGAATCTATCCGCGGGGCGCCGGGTCTTTTCGAGTATCAATAAAATCGCGCTGAGTCTTGTGCCGGAAAAGCGCATCATCAGGACTCGACCGTTGAATATTCGAAGCGTGTAACGGCATCATGACGGGCGCGTGCGCGGGTCGGTTCAACATCAGCGAGGCAAGAGATGGCGTCGAGGATTCGGATGAATTCGCTGCCGCGCCGGCAGCGCGTCGTCACCCTGAATTGCCGCGGACGCTCACTGGAGGGAGGGCTAATGACAGTTCAGAACTCGACCTACAAGGATTGCAACATCAGCGTCGACGTGATCGGTCCTGACGCTCGCGGCGCTTACTCGGGAACGTTTGTTATTACGCATGAGGTGGGTGACGCTGACGACGACAGACAGTTCACGCCTGCCTGGCGGACCGCCGTATTCTCGGAAGCGGAAGCTCTCGCCCGGCTCACGCGGCTGGCCGAGGACGTCATCGATGGGAAGAGGGATGGTTCGGAAATTGGCACCTGAATCAAGGTCGATGACGAAGCCGAAGCACGCCACTACTCGTTGCTCGTTCGTCTTTCATTGGCACCAGCGGACCGCCGCAAGCGTAGAGCGAACGGTTGCGGATCCGTCGGACGTGCATGTTGGCGGCGAGGGGTGCTGATGTTCGAGGTGGGCGAGGTAATGCGGGAAAGCATCTTTGGGATGCGCTCGCGCCGAGCAGTGATATCTCATTTTGAACTGCGGCATGACTCGTGGCAAAAAGGCTCTGAGCGTCCTGTGTCATCGCCATCCGATCGCCACTAGGTAGTCGTCGGACGGTTCGGCGAGGATGGAATGCAGCGTGTGTATGACGGCCAACCCGACGCGGCCCTTGCAGGCCGCTTTTCCAGATTTTTATGCGCAACGCCACGAGTCAGGCAGCTTGACCCGCCCCGAGTTCAGCACCCGTGACCGGGTCGCTGCCAGCGTCGGAAGCCGTGCGTGCCGCCATCGCTTGCAGTGTCTCCACGTCCGCCGGAGTAATCGTTACGGTCGCCAATCCATCGCCGCCATCGACAGCCGGTCGGGGATCGTCGACGAACGTCCACTCCGGTCCCTCATTCCACGGGCCACGTGTTGCGGAAGCTTCGCCTTGCGACATCTTGTAGTAGACGCCGGTGAATTCCGGGAAGCCGGGAAGTTTGCCTTGCGGAAAGTTCGGCTGTATCGAATGAAGGGCTTTTTCGAACGACTTTTGATGCGCGATCTCTCGCGTCATTAGAAAGCCCAGCGTTTCGCGAATGCCCGGATCGTCGGTTACGTTGATGAGCCGCTCATAAACAATCTTGGCGCGTGCTTCGGCCGCTATGTTGGAACGCAGGTCGGCGGTCGGTTCGCCGATCGTATCGACGTACGCAGCCGTCCACGGCGTGCCGGCCGAGTTGATCAGCGCGGGTCCTCCACCATAAAGCAGGGACGTGGTGTGCGAATCGTTGCCGCCGCCTGTCATCGAGCGATAAAGTTCGGCCTCGCTCTCGACCGCTTCGGCCAACTGGCCTTTTGCACCCTTGTTCAGCATCGCGATAATCGAACCGATGATTTCCAGGTGGCTCAATTCCTCGGTTGCAATGTCGAACAGGAGATCCTTACGGCCGGGATCGTCCTCACCCACTGCCTGCGTAAAGTAGCGGCACGCAGCGCCGAGTTCGCCTTGCGGTCCTCCGAACTGTTCCAGCAGCAGGTTTGCAAGACCGGGATTGGGCGCCGCGACACGCACCGTATATTGAAGGCGCTTGTTATGCATGAACATGACTTTTTCCTTTGGAGAAGAGCTTTCGCCATACGCGCGACGTTGCGCATTTGGTGCACGTTTCTCGCGAGTGACGATCTTTCGCCGAGCGGTCCCGCGCCAGAATTGACGCGGAACGCCTTCTCATGAAGGCGCTCAGTTCTCAAAGCTGACATCGCCTTGGCGTGGTTACTTCAGGTTGCTGACAGGGTCGTGCGGAAGAGGTGACTTCATCTCGCGATGAGATGTGAGCACCGGAGGTCAGTTATCGATTTACCTTGCGATTTCTGGGTTTGGCGGGCGTAAGCGCTGCGGTCCAGAAATAAACCACACCGCGCTTTGCTGCGGCGTTCGCGCGACCAGTTAGGAAACCGCAAAGTGTGATTTCGGAAATTGGGGTTGTGGTGTATAGCGCAAGGGCTATTCCCAGGCGGGTCAGACGACGGCGCGAACCTTTATTTGCAAGTTACGTCACTTGTACGAATGCAAATAGGGGGTATCCGCTCCAGGCGTGAGAATCGAAAGAATTCATTGCCCACGACGCATGGCCAGCGTTGCACTGGAACAAGCTGGAGTTGATGGATGATTCAAGAACCTGGAACGGCGGACAGCCAGGCGAGGTCGCGACGGGGCGAGCTGGTGTTGCTGTCGGAGTTCAACAAGCAAAAACCCGCTCGGAAGCGGGTCTTTGCTTGTCGTTGCAGTGACTAGTCCTGAAGCAGCGGGACTGCCGATGCTTAGTGCTTTTGATTCGGCTTGTTCATCGATTGCATGGCCGTATCGGCGCCGGTCTTCATTGCATTGCTCGCGGCCGAGACGTTCGACTGGGTTTCCTTCGTCAGGGAATCAGCCGCGTTCGCTGTCGCCTCGACCGAGGCCGTGGTCGCTTGCTTCAAGTTCGTCTCCAAGGCCACAGCAGCCTTTTCCGACGCCTCGGATGCGTTATCGACCGCAGTCTTGAAAATCTCGTTCATGTGACCGCCGTATGATGCAAACTGGCTTTGCGCCTCTCGCGCCACCTGCTCGCCTGTTGCCGAAACAATTGCGAAAAAATGCCGACTATACGATGCTGCTTTTTCCGGAACTTGCGTAAGCAACTTCGATTGCCATTCGCTCACGTCGCTCGCATTTTCAGGCACTGGCCTGGTAACACCGTCGTTTTCGGAAATGAGCGTTCTAATGGTTTGCACATTCAACTGCGTCAGCTTTTGAAAACCGTCCATATACTTATCGGTCAAGCTCATCCAAGCCTGGAATTTAGCTTTTTGAAACGCTGCCATTTGCTGCGGGGGAAAAAAGAACATGGATTACTCCGTTTTAATTTTAGACGGGATTGGAATTTCGGGAAAACTGGAAAGTGTGTTGCTGCACTGCACGGTGAAATTCATCCTACAGCATTAAAATCAAGCGTCAAGGCTTATTTGATTTATTTCAAAGTGAAATTCACCGGTCGTATTTTTTACGCCGCCCCTTTTTATTCGTGGGCTGGATAACATGAAAAAAGGTATAAACGCCCCAATTAATATTTCCGCACGCCGCCTGGTTGATCGAAGCGATGCGAGGCCCATCTATCGCGCGTTAGCGACGGCCTCGAAGAATCGCATCATCTCTCGCGCAGCGTGCGGTCCTCGGGGGTCCGTGTGAGTGGCGTTGGGATCGCCACCCGACCAGGCGTGACCGAGCCCGTGGATCAGCCACTGTTCGCCGAAGACTTCCCCGCCGCTGCCACGACGATACGTATTGCGGGTATAGGGATAGCCTTGCTCCACTTGTCCGAGGTCGGTGGTAACCGACGCGCATGCTTCATCCGTGCCCAGCATCAGGCTCTGATGCATCTGCATCAGTCCCTCTGCGTTCAGCGGATGCACCGTGGTGTCCTGATCACCGTGAAAGACGATGAGGGGCACCGCGCGGCAAACGCCAATCGCATCTCGTGCGGTGCTCAGTTGAGCCGTGCCGTTTCCCATCCTCATTGCAGTCATGGCCGAAAATGCTTCGTCGGCGACACCGAAGGCCAAGCCCGAATGAATCCCGGCGGCCGAGTAAAGGTCGGGATGAGTTACCGCAAGGTTCACTGCCATCGCCGCGCCCGCCGACATTCCGGCAATAAAAACGCGGGTTGGGTCAATCTCATAGGATGCCATCACCTCGCGCGTAATTCCCGCGATGATCGAAGCTTCGCCTGAATCGCGGACCTGATCTGCCGGACGAAACCAGTTCCAGCACCGGAACATGTTGGCACTCGTTCCCTGCTCGGGATACACGACGATACAACCGCCACTTTCTGCGGCCAGATTCATTCCGGTACCGAGTGCAAAGTCGTCGGCGTCCTGCCCGGCGCCATGAAGCATGACGATCAGGGAGGTGGGTGCGCCGCGGTAATTCGCTGGAACGTAGATCTTGAAGTCGTGTACTCCCGTCGGGTGGGAAAACCGACCCGAGAGCCATTGCGGGCCGGGTTGAAGCGCGCGAGTGGCTTTGTTTTGCGCTTCCGGTGAGCACGAATCGAAATCCGCAGCTTCGACCAGGTCGTTGCCGACGCGAGAAACAAACAAGCCTATTAAGGGAGACGATGAACTGTCGAAAGAGGGGTGACCCGAATTGTGCATTACGGCTGTTGCGTTGATATTTTTCATTGGACTCTTTTATTCGAACTGATTTTGCGCGGGTGTCGAGTATCGATCGAACAATGGCCCGCCACCGGTTTGTGCCGGGAAAATTCGAATGTATATTTCCGGCGAGGACAAATGCGGTGAATCCTTGGAAAACCAGGTTAGGCGCGTGGCTGCTGCGAAGGTCGGGCTCGGAGGCAAATATTATTGGGATCGATTTGCTCTCGTAACGGAGTCGATCCGGATTTGGAACTGCGATCTCAAAGTTCATCGTACCCGCGTTTACCCTTGACGCGAAGACGAATAAAGATATTTACGACTTTAGGTACCACAAGACATCGACATTCCGATCGGAGGTCGCAACACGGTCAACGTTTCCCCTTTTGGAAAAATGCGACAGCAGCAGGGTGCAGGAAACCAAAAACGCGACATGCGTAGGTTCCGGCATGCCCTTGTTGTGCGGGGCTGTGCGCCCCGCAAGGCGAAAAGGCGACATGCGTAGGGTCTTTCTCGCGACACGAGTGGAGTCACTCGACACTCTGACCACACGTGCCGACGCGTATCGATCAATAGACCGCGGCCATACCCGCTGGACGGTGTTTGAACCGTCGATGTACCCAGTAATACTGGGCTGGGATTTTCATGATCTGGGTCTCGAGGAACGCGTTCATGCGACCCGCGTCATCGGCATCGTTCCCGGATGGGAAATCGCTGAGCGGCTCGAAGACCCTCAACCGGTATCCCTTGAAATCCGGCAGCACTTCCGTGACGAAGGGCACAACGCGTGCGTGCCCCAAACGTGCCAGTCGCGAAACAGACGTCAGCGTGCAGGCGGGAACGCCGAAGAATGGCGCAAACACCGAATTGTCGACGCCGTGATCCATGTCGGCGGCCAGCATCACGGGTGTGCCCGTCTGCAGCAGCCTGACGATTTGCCGGGCGCTGGTCGAACGCTCGATGAGTTCTGCGCCGAAGCGGCCGCGCTGCCGTCTGGCCAGCTCGCAAAGACGTGTATTGGACATACGCGTGTACAGGGAAGCAGCCGGCATCTTCATCGAATAAAACAGACAACCGGTTTCGATGGCCACGAAATGAAAGCCCAGGAAAATCGTGGGCGGCGCATTTTTGTCTTCAAGGTCAATCGCGCTTTGGACTTGAACGAGGTTTTCGACCCGTTGCGCGCTACCGAACCACTGAATGCCGCGTTCGAAATAGCTGCGCACGACCTGCCGGAAGTGTTCTTTCGCGAGCGCGTCGCGTTCGTTCGCCGGCATGTCGGGAAAACAAAGGCCAAGATTGACCTGGACAATGTGCCGGCGCCTGCCTGGAAGCGCATATAGGGCTGCGCCCAGTGCGCTGCCCAGCCTTGCGACGAACGGGTAAGGAAGTATTGCAAACAGACGCAACAGCGCGACGACCAACAGATAACCAGATCGTTTCAAAATAGCCTCCGGAGTGACAAACGGGTTTACATACAACCATCGTCGCAGGCATAAACGATCAGGAGTCGCAATAAATCGGCGATTCAATATCCCATATGGATAGCGAAAATGAAATAATGTGAACTGCTGTATAGGGCCGTACATCTTACACGCTGCGTGCGCGAAAGTACGTGATTCCGCATGTCGATTTTTGACGCGCAGGTGGCGTGCGCGGAATGCGTACCGATATTAGTGCGAGTGGGCTGCCTTCCGCCACGAGGCTGGATCGTCGCGGCTACACCACCCGCGGCGCCCCCAGTGCCTCGCCTTGCCCAATATCGCAACCTTCCCATCTGAAAAACTGCAGAACGTCGCTATCCGGCACGCCATCGGCGATGGCGCTGAGCCCGAGCGTATGCGCAAGCGCAATAATGGCGCGCGCAACCACCGCGCATTCGCTCTGATGCGTGACATCCTTCACGAACTTCGAGTGGATCCTGATCCGGTTCGGGCGCAGCGCCTGGAGATCGAAGAGCGAGATACGCTCCAGACCGAAATCCACCAGCGTGATCGACACATCCAGCGCCTGCAACGCGCGCGCAGCGAGACGGCGCGCGCCGAGCAATGCGCCGCTGAATTGCAGATCGAGCGCATCGCCGTGGAGCTTCGAATCGGCGAGCGATGTCTTCACCATCGCGATCAACTGCTCGTCGGTGAGATGCTTCGACAGCAACGGCGTCGAGACGCGCGGCGCGGGCGTGTTGCCGCTATCGCGGCAATCGCGCGCGATGGCACACGCGCGACGCAGCATCGCCTGGTCGAGCGACTGGAGCAGCGCGGCATCGTCGGTCAGCGCGGCGATCTGTTCGGGCGATAGCGTGCCGGCTTTCGTCGGCCATGCGGACTGCATCTCGATGCCCCTGAGCGCATTCGATGCAAGGTCGATCTGCGGCAGCGCCTGAACGCTCCAGGTATCGTCATGCAAGGCCGCTTCGAGATCCGCGCGAATCGCGCGCTCGTGTTCGCGATCGATCGGGCCGTCGGTGTCGTTGATTGCAGGCGCGGCGGCGAGCGTTTGCGCGCAGCGCAATGCCTTGATCGTCTCGTACGTGCGCAAGCCGGTGACCACGATGGACGTCAGCTTCTGCGCGGTCAGTTCGGTCTTCAGAAAGTAGCCGTTGATCTCGTAGCGCGTGATGACGTCGCGTTCCGGCGCCATGCCGGGTTGGCCGGTGCGCAGGATGATCTGCACGTCGCGGTCTTCGAGCGTGTCGCGGATATGGCGCACGAGTTCGAGCCCGGCATCGTCGGCTTCCATCACGACGTCGAGCAGGATCAGCGCGGTGCCCGGATGCGCTGCGAGATACGCGCGCGCCTCGGCGGCGGACAGCGCGCTCGCCAGTTCGATCGGCCTGCCCGAGAACGCGGCATCCGCGAGCACGAGGCGGGTGACTTCGTGGATCTCGGGCGCATCGTCGACGAGCAGGACATGCCACGGCGGAGCCTGCGGGCCGGCCAGCGCGCGCGATGCATCGGCGCGCGCCGGTTCGCTTCGCAACCATGAAGGCGCGGTCATGTCTGTTCTCCCTGAGCGCCCGGTATAGCATGGATCGCGCCGTCATGCGAGCGCGCGGTGCGCGGCAGCGTGACCACGAACACCGCGCCCGCGCTTGCGCCGTTGCGCACTGCGAGCGTGCCGTCGAGCGCGCGCGTGACGAGCGCGTAGGCGAGATGCAGGCCGAGACCGCTGCCGCCCGAGCCGCGCCGGGTCGTGAAGAACGGCTCGAAGATGCGCTCGTGCAGTTCGTCGGGAATGCCGCAGCCATCGTCTGCATGTTCGAGCACGACATGCGTGTCGCCCGAACGCCGCGCCGATATCACGATATGCCCGACCTCGCCCGGCGCGAACGCATGCACGAGCGAGTTGAGGATCAGGTTGGTCAGCACTTGCGCGAGCGGACCCGGAAACGAGTCCATCAGAATGCCGGGCGGGCAGTCGACGCGCAGCGCCACGCGCGTGCCGCGCAGCTTCGGCTCGACGCTCAGCACGGTTTCGCGAATGTACTCGCCGAGATCGAAATGACGCCGCGCCTCGCTGACCTGATCAACCGAAACCTGCTTGAAGCTCTGCACGAGACGCGCGGCGCGATCGGCGTTGGAGAGCATGAGGCGCGTCGATTGCCCTGCATCGCGCAGATAATTGCCGAGCGCTTCCTCGGTGAGATCCTGACGCTTCAGGCTCTCGCTGATGCTCTCGGTCCGGTCGCGCAGATACGATGCCGCGCTCACGACGATCCCGACCGGCGTATTGATCTCGTGCGCGACACCGGCGACGAGTCCGCCGAGCGAAGCCATCCGTTCCGACTCGACGAGTTCCTTGCGCGTCGCTTCGAGGTTGTGCAGCGACTGCAGCAGGTCGCCTTGCGCAAGCTCGCGGCTCTCCTGCGACAGCACGATCCACCACGCGCCGAACGCGAGCAGGGGCAGCGTGGCCGCATAGGTGTGCAGCAGGACATCGGCGATCTGGCCGCGCGCCGCAGCGTCGGCAATTTCGATCAGTCGATACGACAGCAGAAACACCGCGCCCGTCGCGGTCGATGCGATCACGAACAAGCCGAAGAAGCGCCCGATGCGCCGGCCGAAATGCGGCGCGAGCGTGCTGGGCCCGGGCGGTTGCGCAAGTTCGTCCACGGTCGATGCGGCCGGCATCTTGCAGCGGTCGCGGCAATGATTGTCGAGACCGCAGCACAGCGAGCAGATCGAGCCTTGATTGAACGGGCACCACGCCATGTCGGCGGCTTCGTAGTCGCGCTCGCAGATGCAGCAGCGCACGAGCTGCGTGCGCGGCACATCGGCGTGCCGCTCGTCGACTCGCGCGATGTAATAGCGCCCGCCCGTCGCATAGGCGATCGCGATCGCGCTGACGAACGCGAGAAACAGCGCGATGAACGCGGAGTACGCGCGCGCGTAATCGCCGAACAGGCCCGCGAACGCGCACGTCGACACGACCGATGCGATCAGCATCGCACCGCAGCCGACCGGATTCACCTGATACAGATGCGCGCGCTTGAACTCGATGCGGCGCGGACTCACGCCGAGCGGCTTGAGCACGACGAGGTCCGCGACGAGCGCGCCGAGCCACGCGATCACGAGATTCGAATACACGCTCAATACCGTTTCGAGCGTCTTGAAGATGCCGAGCAAGGTGAGCAGCAACGCGATCATCACGTTGAACACGAGCCAGACGACGCGCCCCGGATGGTAATGCGTGAGCCGCGCGAACACGTTGGACCACGCGAGCGATCCCGCATACGCGTTGGTCACGTTGATCTTCACCTGCGAGATCACGACGAACACCGTCGCGACCGCGAGCGCCAGCGCGGGACTCTCGAACACATGCCGGTACGCGGTGACATACATGTGCACGGGCACGACGGCATCGATCGCGGGCAGGCCGTCCTGCAACGCGAGCACGGCGAGCAGGCTGCCCGCGAGAAGCTTAAGGCCGCCCACCACGATCCAGCCGGGACCGGCCGTGAGCATCGCGGCCCACCATGCGAAGCGATTCTTCGCCGTGCGATCCGGCAGGAAGCGCAGATAATCGACCTGTTCGCCGATCTGCCCCATCAGCGAGAACAGCACGCCGGCGGCAGTGCCGAACAGCAGGACGTCGATGCTGCCGCCGCGCGCCTCTGCCGTCGCGCCGATGCCGGGAAATGCCGCCCATCGATGCAGCACGTCCGGGTCCTGCCAGAGGATGAAGACGAACGGCGCGACCAGCAGGATCACCCAGAGCGGCTGTGTCCACCTCTGCAGCTTGTTGATCAGCGTGACGCCGAAGAACACGAGCGGAATGATCAGCAACGAAGACAGCAGATAGCCGATCACGATGTTGATGCCCGCCGCCAGCTCCAGCGCCTGCGCGAGTATCGCGGCTTCGAGCGCGAAGAAGATGAACGTGAATGAAGCATAGATCAGCGACGTGATCGTGGATCCGACATAGCCGAAGCCCGCGCCGCGCGTGAGCAGGTCGATATCGACATTGGCTTCGCTCGAGTAATACGCGATCGGCACGCTGACGAGAAAGATCAGCGCGCACACGACGAGAATGGCGGGGAACGCGTTATGAAAGCCGAAGCTCAGCGTGATGCTCGCGCCGATGGCTTCGAGCGCAAGAAACGAAATGCCGCCGATGGCGGTATTGGCGAGCGTCGCGGGCGACCAGCGCCGATACGAACTGGCCGCGTAGCGCAGCGCATAGTCTTCCAGTGTCTCGTTGGCCACCCAGGATTGATAGTCGCGTTTGATTCGCATGTCGGTTGGCCACCGGATCTGCAAGCCTTTCGATTGGACGATCCGATTATTCGCTCAAAGCTGCATCGCCGCAATATTGAAACTTGCCGTGAGAGGGTTTGTGCCGATTGACCGTGCATGTTCATCTGCCAACACTGGCAGGCGACATCGTCATGGTGTCGTTTCGCATCTTTCCCGACGCATCCACATTCCGTTACGGAGCAGACATGACGCCGCTGTTCGCGAGCGCCGTGGCACCTGTCGCCGGCGACGACCTTGTCTATCGCGTTCACGCAGCCGGCGATTCCGACGACGCCTGGTCCGGCGTGCTCACCCAGATCCGCGAGCGCTTTCGCGTGCGCTGGGCAGCGCTCGCGCGTCATAGCTTCGCCACGCGTCAGGGCTTCGCGCTGTATTCCGCGCCGCGCGATCCGCAGTTGAGCGCGGCGCTTTCCGACTACGCATCGCGCAATCCGTGGTTCCTGTCGAGCGATGCGTATCGCGAAGGCCGCGTGATGGCCGGCGACGAACTGCTCAGCAATCGTGAACTCGTCAAGACCGATTTCTATCGCGGGCTGATGCTGCCGCACGGGCTTTATCATCGCCTGTGCGGAGTGATCGCGCGGCGCAACACGCTCGTCTATTATCTCGACCTGCATCGCGGTCCCGATGAGCCACGCTTTGGCCCGCGCGAACGCAACGCGTTCGCCGCGCTCCTGCCGCATCTCACGCTCGCGCTCGACGTGCGCTGGCGCCTGCGCGAGACCGACGACATGAATCGCGCGCTCAGGAGCATCGTGAGCACGCATGCGCGCGCTGCGATGCTCGTCGATGCGGATGCGCGCATGGTGTTCGGCGATCGAGCCGCGCATGACGTGTGCGAAGCCGTGGCGGGGCTGCGGATCGAGGACGGGCGCATCGTGGCCGCCGCCAGCGCGGATCATCGCGCATTGCAGGAAGCGATCGCCCGCGCGACGCATGCATCCGCCGACGTGGACGAGCGCGCGGCGCAAGTGCTTTCTCTTTCCGCGCCGGGCCGTTCGCAGCCGAGCGTCATATCGATTCGCGCAGCCGGCGCCGTATTCAGCGCGGAACTCGGCGAGATGCGGCGCCTCGCCATCGTCACGGCGCTCAACGTGCCTTCGGAAGACGATCACGCCGATTGCGCGTTCGTGCGGCAATTCGGCCTCAGCCCGGCGCAGGCGCGCATGAGTTCGCTGATCGTCACGGGACATTCCATCGCAAGCGCGGCGCGTGAATTGCACGTATCCGAAAACACGGCGCGCAGCCATCTCAAGCAGATCTTCCAGAAGACCGACACGCACAGCCAGATGGAACTCGTCCATCTGCACGGCCGCATCTGCATATCCCTCTGATCTGAAACCTCACCCAACTGGGTGAGGCCGCATGCCCCATCCGGGCCAAACAGATTCCTCGCGCTGGGGGATTCGCGCTGCGAAGCGCGTCCCTATCATGAGTCGTGTCCCAAGCCGCGCTGCCAAACACCTTGCGCCGCTCCCGTGCGCGATGAGGAGATCACCATGCTGGGTTTGTGTTTGCTCTATGTCGGCGCCGTACTGTTTCTCAATGGGCTCTGGTTGCTGGGAAAAATCGGCGACCGCGAGATCTGGGTCATCAATGTTTTCGCGGGCGGCATCACCTTGCTCGCGTCGCTGAAACTCGCGTTCGGCGCGGGCGCGGATGCGGCATCGATCAAGGCCGCCGCGCTCACCTTGCTCTTCACGTTCACGTACTTCTGGGTGGCGATCAATCGCTATAACGGCGCCGATGGCCGCGGGCTCGGCTGGTTCAGCCTGTTCGTCGCGATCACGATCATTCCCGTCGGCATCGATTCGATCATGCACGCGAGTTCGGCATGGTCCGTGTGGTTCGCGCTCTGCTGGTTCGGCTGGGCGTTCCTGTGGCTGCTGTTCTTCGTACTGCTCGCGCTGCAACGTCCCATCGTGAAGCTGACGGGCGCGGTCACGGTGATCGCGGGCATTCTCACCGGCTGGCTGCCCGGCTACCTCTTGCTCAACGGCACGCTGAGCTGATCACGCTGCAACCGAAGTGCTGTCCCTATGCCGGCATGCGAGCCGGCCTGATCCGACAAGGAGACATTCGTCATGGCTGAAACGCTAATCAAGGTCGACCTGAATCAGTCCGCATTCGATAACGAGCAGGTGCACAACCGCTGGCACCCCGACATTCCGATGGCCGCATGGGTCAAGCCCGGCGAAGAGTTCATCCTGGAGACCTACGACTGGACCGGCGGCTTCATCAAGAACAACGATTCTGCGGACGATGTGCGCGACATCGATCTGTCGATCGTCCACTTTCTATCCGGGCCGGTCGGCGTGCACGGCGCGGCGCCGGGCGATCTGCTCGTCGTGGATCTGCTCGATATCGGCACGAAGGCCGATAGCCAGTGGGGCTTCAACGGCTTCTTCTCGAAGAAGAACGGCGGCGGCTTCCTGACCGATCACTTCCCGCTCGCGCAGAAGTCCATCTGGGATTTCCACGGGCTCTACACGACGTCGCGCCATGTGCCGCAAGTCTCGTTCGCCGGCCTGATTCATCCGGGCCTGATCGGCTGCCTGCCTGATCCGAAGCTGCTCGCGACCTGGAATCAGCGCGAGGTCGATTTCATCAAGACGCAGCCCGACCGCGTGCCTCCGCTCGCGAATCCGCCGTTCGCCGCGACCGCGCACATGGGCAAGATGACGGGCAACGAGCGCGAAAAAGCCGCGGCCGAAGGCGCGCGCACGGTGCCGCCGCGCGAGCATGGCGGCAATTGCGACATCAAGGATCTGTCGCGCGGGTCGAAGATCTTCTTCCCGGTGTACGTGGATGGCGCGGGGCTGTCTGTCGGCGATCTGCACTTCAGCCAGGGCGATGGCGAAATCACGTTCTGCGGCGCGATCGAAATGGCGGGTTGGGTGCATATGCGCGTGAGCGTGATCAAGGACGGCATGGCGAAGTACGGCATCAAGAACCCGATCTTCAGGCCGAGCCCGATCACGCCGCGTTACGACGACTATCTGATCTTCGAAGGCATTTCCGTCGATGAAGCGGGCAAACAGCATTATCTCGACGTGCATATCGCATATCGGCAGGCGTGTCTGAACGCGATCGAATATCTGACGAAGTTCGGTTACACACGCGCACAGGCGTATTCGATTCTCGGGACCGCGCCGGTGCAAGGGCATATCAGCGGCGTGGTGGATATCCCGAACGCATGCGCGACCTTGTGGCTGCCCACGCAGATCTTCGACTTCGACATTCGCCCCAACGCCGATGGCCCGGTGAAGGCTGTGAAGGGCGGTGTGGATATTCCGCTGTCGCAGGACAAGGCCTGACGTCGAGGCGATCGAACGGCGCGATGCGAGGCACGCATCGCGCCTTCTTGCACTGAGCGGGGGACTCATGCCGATCTATCAATACGAATGTGAATTTTGCGGCAGCTTCGACGTGATGCGCAGCATCGCGGATCGGGATGCGCCGCATCTGTGTCCCGAATGCGGCGCGCAGACGACGCGCGCCATTACGGGCACGGCGATGCTTTCGTTGATGCCGCAGAGCCGGCGCGATGCCTGCGCGACGAATGAGCGCAGCGCGCATGCGCCGACGAGTTCGAAGAGTCTTGGGTATCGGCATGGGCCTTCGTGCGCGTGTTGCAAGCCGAAAGTGGGCTCAGCGGGCGATGCCGCGCGGTCTGCGATGAAGTCGCCGGCGGGGCGGCCTTGGATGATCAGTCATTAGCTTGATGCTCGGGCTTTTTTTGTTTGCCTGGGCTTCTATGGAATCCTGTTTTCGCGTCGGTTTATTAGCACTGCCCCTGTGCGGGGCGGCAGTCACTTTCTTTGCTGCTGCAAAGAAAGTAACCAAAGAAAGCAGCTCGAGCCGCCCGCGGTCACACGCAATTTGGCCACTATTCTCGTTGTTCGTGGGCTCAGTAGCGAGTGCCCTCGTAGGCCAGACCGGGCTTGGACCGCGCACGGACTGCCGAGCTAGTTCCCCAAGGACACTGGTTCAGCACGAAAGAGTTCCGGCACAGCGCTACGCGCTGCCGTGGGGTATGCAAGGGAAACCGGCGAGAAAAAGGATACGCAGAAGCACACGCATCCCGGATGTACCCATCGGCCGCGAAGCGGGCCGGAGCCTTTTCGTGCTGAACCAGCCACGCACGTGGTGCGATGTGACAGACCGTGCGCGGTTCAAGCCCGGTTAGGCCTACGAGGGCACTCGCTACAGAGGCCACGGGCGAAGAGAAGGATACCCAAATTGCGTATGACCGCGGGCGTCTCGAGCTGCTTTCTTTGGTTACTTTCTTTGCAGCAGCAAAGAAAGTGACTGCCGCCCCGCACAGGGGCAACGCCAATAGACCAACACGCCAGCGGGATCCGGCGAACACCTAGTCAGGCGAAGCAAAAGCACCCACCACGCTCAATCGCCACGCGAGCCATGCCGCTCACCGATCTGCGCAATCGCGATCCGCGCCGCCTTGCGCACTTCCGGATCTCCATCACCGAGCGCGGCCTCAAGAACGTCGAGCGCGTCGCGATTACCAAGTTCGCCAAGCGCGAGCGCGGCCTCCTTGCGGACGTTGCTGATCGGAAAGGTCAGCAACTCGGCAACCGCGTGCGTGCTCGCGACATCGCGCAGACGACCGAGCGCACGCGCCGCCTGCAACGTCACCTGCCAGTAATCGTCCGCGAGCGCGCGTTCGAGCGCATCCCGCGCGGCAACCAGGCGCAGCTTGCCGAGCGTGGCGGCCGCCTCTTCGCGCACGCGCCATTCGTCATCCGATAGCGCGTGCTTCAGCGTATCGAGCACGCTGTCGTCGGTCGCGAAGCCGAGCGCGCCGACCGCGGCATGACGCACGTCGACCGACGTATCGGCGCGTGCGAGCTGCGTCAGTTGCGGCAGCGCGCTCGCATGACGCAGCCAGCCGAGCACGCCGACCGCCTCGCGCCTCACGAGCGGCGCAGCATCCGATAAAGCCGCGAGCGCGGGCTGCGCCGCCTTCGGCAGGCGCAATTCGCGCAATGCGCGCAACAGGGCCGCGCGCGTGAACGCATTGGCACTGGCACTCGCGAGATGCGGCAGCAGACGTTCGCCCGCAACGGGGTCCTTCAACGCAGAGAGACTGTCGGCGGAGGCTTCGCGCGTGCCCGTGTCGCTATCGGCCAGCGCGGCGCACAGCGCATCGACGGCTTCATCCGTATCCCATGCGCCGAGACGTTGCGCCGCCGTCCGACGCACGGCGGCATCCGCGTCGTGACGCAACGCATCTGCGATCGCGGGCAGCCACGCTTCTTCTTCGAGGTCGGCGGCTTCGATGACGGCGAGGCGTCGCACGGCGGCGTCGGCATCGGTGAAACGCGCGGCGAGGGCGTCGTCGGTGACTGGATCGAAGAGAGGATTGGTATGCGTCATGAAAAAACCGAGTGTGAGATGTCGATGCGCGCGGGCGCGTCGCTCGACGTGACGGGTGCGCCCGCATGCGGATGGCGAAGCAGCGCGAGGCAGCGGCGTTTGAGCGCGACGAACCCCGGCTCGGTGACGAGGTCGCGCTCGCGCGGCCGCGCGAACGGCACGCGCAGTTCTTCGAGCACCGTGCCGGGGCTGTGGCTCATCACGAGAATGCGATCGGCGAGAAACAGCGCTTCGTCGATGTCATGCGTGACGAACACGACAGTCGGCCGCCGCTCGCTCCATACATCGAGCAGGAGCGACTGCATCAGTGCGCGTGTTTGCGCATCGAGCGCGCCGAAGGGCTCGTCCATCAGCAGGACGCGCGGTTCGTTGAGCATCGCGCGCGCGATCTCCGCGCGCTGCTGCATGCCGCCCGACAGTTGCGCGGGATAGCGATCCGCGAACGCGCCGAGCCCGACGCGATCGAGCAGCGCCTGCGCGCGACGATGCCGCTCGCGCTTGCCCACGCCGCGCAGCTTCAGGCCGAAGGCGACGTTGTCGAGCGTCTTGCGCCACGGCAGCAGCGTGTGCTGCTGAAATACCATGCCGCGCTCGGGATGCGGTCCGTCGATCGGCTTGCCGTCGAGCGTCGCGCGTCCCGCGTGCGCGCCGACGTGTCCCGCCAGCGCGGCCAGCAAGGTCGACTTGCCGCAGCCCGACGGCCCGAGTATGCAGACGAACTCGCCCGCTGCGATGACCGCGCTCACATCGCGCACGGCGGTGAATGCGTGCGCGCCTTCACCCAGCGTGATGGCGAGCGCTTCGAGTTCGATGCGGCCCGCGCTCATCGGCGGCTCCCGGCGGCGAGCCACGGCGTGAGCCGGTTGCCGGCGATACGCACGAGCGCGCTGCTGCCCATGCCGAGCAGGCCGATCAGCAACATGCCGACGACCACATCGGGATAACGCTGCACCGTGTACGACTGCCACGTGTAATAGCCGATGCCGAATTGACCCGAGATCATCTCGGCGGTGACGAGGCAGAACCAGGACGTGCCCATGCCGATCGCGAGCCCGGTGACGATCGCGGGCGCGGCGCCCGGCAGGATCACTTCGCGCAGAATCACGCGCTGGCTCGCGCCGAGACTGCGCGCGGACGACACGAGGCGCGGCTCGACGCCTTCGACGCCGTGGATCGTGCCGAGCAGGATCGGAAAGAACGCGCCGGTGAAGGTAATGTAGATCATCGACATTTCGGAAGATGGAAACATCAGGATGGCCAGGGGTATCCACGCGACGGCGGGAATCGGCCGCAAGACTTCGAGCGGCGTGAGCAGCGCGAGACGCGCCCATTGCGAACGGCCAATGGCGAGCCCGAGCACGACGCCGCCGACAGCCGCCGCGAAATAACCCGCCGCGATGCGTCGCACGCTGCTCGCGAGATCCGACAGCAGCTTGGGCGAATGCACGAGTTCGACGATGGCCGCGAGCGTATCGGCGGGCGTCGGCACGTTCTCGAAGGTGACGATGCCGAGATTCCAGCGCTGGGTCGTCGCGAGATGCCAGAGCACGAGGCACAGCGCGAGCGACGCCCACTGCACGCCGGCACGCGCGCCACGTGAACGCAGGAGCGATGGAGTGGAGTATGCGAGCGTCGCCATGTTCGCCTCAGCGGTTGGCGAGCGCGGTCGGCTGGCGTACGGCGGCGAAATCGAGCACCTGGCCGCCATGCGCGTTCGCCCACGCCTGCGCGCGATCCTTCAGGAGGAACGCGTTCAACTGGCCGTCGCCGGTTTTCGCGAACCATGCCTGATTGCCGAGCAGCTTGATGCCGCTCTCGCGATCCTGCGCATAGAACGCGCGCACTTGCTTGCCGTCGCGCTCCAGCGTGGCCAGTTCGCGCACAGCCTCTTCCGGCGACGCGAAACTGCGCACCTTCGGCTCGCCGCGCACCCAGATCTGCGCGACGCGATCCGTCTGCGCAATCGGCTTGCCGGTCAACGCATCGTTCGCGACGAGCGGCGTCGGCGCGTAGTTCTTCAGCGCGGCGTCGTAATCGAGATGCTCGGCCTTGAAGGCGGCGCGCAGATAACTATCGTCGATAAAGGTGTTGGCGTTCAGATCGCCGTCCGCGCGCTTGAGCAGCTTGAGCGTATCGAACGAAGTCTGCACGGCCTTGCGATACTCGGGCTTCCACGTGAGATCGCGCGTCTGCAAACCGAGCGGGCCATGAAACAGATAATCGACTTCAGGCTCGATGCCCGTGACCTTCGCGATCAGCTCGCTGTACTTCTCCGGCTCGGCCGTGAGCAGCCGGTTCGCTTCGATCGCCGCGCGCAGATACGCCACGACGACTTCCGGATACTTCTGCGCGTAGTCCTTCTCGACGAGGGTGCCGTGCAGCGTCGCCGATCCGGCCTGCGAGCCGTCGTAGATCTTGCGCGCGAAGCCGCGATATGGGAACAGTTCGGCAAAGGGCACGAAGTCCGCGTGCGCGTCGATCTTGCGCGTCTGCAAGGCGGGACCGGCCACTTCAGGCGCCTGCGTGACGATGTTCACGTCGCGCTCCGGGTCCCAGCCTTGCGCGGCAACGGCGCGCAGCAGCATGCCGTGCGCGGTCGATGCAAACGGCACCGAAATGGTCTTGCCCTTCAGATCGGCGATGGACTGCGCGGGCGAATCCGTCGGCACGACGATGCCGTTGCCGCTGCCGCGCACGCTGCCCGACAGCACGCTGATGAAGATGCTGCTCTTGCCCGCCTTCTGGTTCGCGACGCCGTTCAGCACGCCGGGGAAATCGGCCATCGAGCCGAAGTCGAGCTTGCCCGCGACCATTTCATTCGTGATCGGCGCGCCGCTCGTGAAGTTCTTCCACTGGATGTCGTACTGCGCATCCTTGTATTTGCCGTCGTGCGGCAGGTATTTGTCGAGCAGATGCAGCTCGCGGATCAATGCGCCACCCGCCGCCGTGTTGATCGTCGTGTCCTGCGTGCCGATGGCGACGCGGATCGTTTCCGCATGCGCGGCGCTTGCGAAGAGCGCGGCCGTCAGGGCCAGCAATAGCGTCTGTTTCATGATGCGTGTGTCCTCGTCATCGAAGAAGATACGGAATGTCGACATGCACGGCATTGGTCGGACAATCGCGCTCGCAGGGCATGCAGTACCAGCATTCGTCGAACTTCATGAAGGCCTTGCCGGTGTCGGGATCGATCGCGAGCAGATCCATCGGACAGACGTCGATGCAGACCGTGCAGCCCTTGTCGGCGATGCACTTGTCTTCGTCGATCATCACGGGAAGGCTCGAGCGCTGACGCGCTTCGCGGGGCACGAGGGCCATGCTTTTTTCTCCTATGCAGCGACGGGCTGCGACGTGCGAGCGAGCCGCAGACGCGAATACGCGCCGCGCTCGGACTCGTCGATGGGAACCACATACGGTTCCACGGCTTTTTTGAACGACGTCATGCGTCCCGATGCATCCTTCTTCAGATGCGCGTGGCAGAACCACTCGTCATCGTTGCGCTCGGGAAAATCGACGCGATGGTGATAGAGACCCCAACGGCTCTCCGTGCGATACAGCGACGCGCGCGCGGCCATCTCGGCGCAATCGAGAATCGCGGCGACTTCGGCGGCGCGCATCAGTTCGTGCGGATCGGCGGCGGCGAGGTTCTCGACATCCTCGCGAATCTCCGCGAAGCGTTGCAGCCCGATCTCCATGCGCCGCGTGACCTTGGGCGGCTGCAGATAGTCGTTGACGAAGCGGCGCAGCTTGTATTCGACCTGCGCGGGCGGCAAGCCGTGCTCGCGCGTGAGCGGCGCGAAGATGCGCGCACGTTCCTGCTCGACCTGCGATGCATCGAGCGCGGACAGCGCACGGCCCGCGACATGCGAGGCGGCGTCTTCACCCGCGAACCAGCCGTAGGTGAACGCGCCGAGCATGTAGTTGTGCGGCACGGCGGCCATGTCGCCCGCTGCGTAAAGCCCTTGCACGGAGGTGCGCGCGTGCTCGTCGACCCATACGCCCGACGCGCTGTGACCGCTGCACAAACCGATCTCCGAGATATGCATCTCGATCATGCGCGTGCGGTAGTCGTTGCCGCGTCGCGCGTGAAAGCGTCCGCGGCTCGGGCGCTCGTTGGTGTGCAGGATCGTCTCGATGGTCTGAATGGTTTCTTCCGCGAGATGATCGAGCTTCAGAAACACGGGACCGTTGCCGCTCTGGAGTTCCTGGTAGAACTCCCACATCATCTGCCCGCTCCAGTAATCGCATTCGATGAAGCGTTCGCCCTTGCCATTGGCCGTATAGCCGCCGAGCGGGCCGGTCACATACGCGCACGCCGGGCCGTTGTAATCCTTGATGAGCGGATTGATCTGGAAGCATTCGAGATTCGATAGCTCGGCGCCGGCGTGATACGCCATCGCGTAACCGTCGCCGGCGTTGGTCGGGTTCTCGTAGGTGCCCATCAGATAACCCGATGCCGGCAGGCCCAGGCGTCCGGCCGCGCCGCAGCAGAGAATCACGGCCTTCGCGCGGATCACGTAGAAATCGGCGCTGCGGCAATCGAAGCCCATCACGCCCGCGATCTCGCCGTTCGGGCCGTTCAGCAGGCGCGTCGCGACGACGCGATTCGTGATCTCCACGCGCGCACGTTTCAGCTGCCGGTACAGGACCTTCTTGACGTCGTGGCCTTCGGGCATCGGCAGCACATACGCGCCCATGTGATGCACCTTGCGCACCGCGTAATCGCCGGTGTGATCCTTCTCGAACTTCACGCCCCAGCGATCGAGCTCCTCGATCGTCTTGAAGCTGTGACGCGCATACGCGTAGATCGTGGCCTGATTGACGATGCCGTCGTTCGCGACGGTGATTTCCTTCGTGTACTGCTCGGGCGTCGCGTGGCCGGGGATGATGGCGTTGTTCAGCCCGTCCATGCCCATCGAGATCGCGCCGCTGCGCTTCACGTGCGCCTTGTCGATGAGCAGTACGCGGAGGCTCGGGTCGCGCTGTTTCGCCTTGATGGCCGCCATCGGGCCGGCCGTGCCGCCGCCAACGACGACGATGTCGTATTCGAGTTCGTGGGTCTGCATGATCTGGGATCGCCGCTTGTTATGACAAGTCAGGACCAGATTCTAGAAGCGCGCGAACCGCGTTGGAATCAATTGTTTGTGCTTTGCTTGTGCCTGCTTCGAATAACGCGCCGGGCGCTGGCGGCAGGCCGCTCGCGGTCGATGCGCAGACGATACTGAAACGTATCGCCACGGAAATAGAGGTATTCGAAATCGACCGGCTGGCCCTGTGCATCGTGCGTGAGGCGCTCGATGCGCAGGAGCGGCGCGCCTTTCTTCACATCGAGCGCCTCCGCGATCTCCGGCGCGGCCGCGATGGCGTCGATGGCGAGATCCGCGTGGCCGAGCGGCATGCCGCAGTCGTTCTCGAGCATCAGGAAGATATCGCGCGTCGCGAGTTCGGCGCGCTTGAGACGCTTGCCGACGGCCTCGGGCAGAAACGTCACTTCGTACGAGACGGGCGCGCGATTGAGCAGCCGCACGCGATGAATCTCGGCGACGCTCGCGCCCTCGGCAAGACCGAGTTGCGCCGCGACTTCCGCGGGCGCGCTGACGAAGCGCATCTGCACGACGCGGTTGATGATCTCGTGGCCGCTTTCCGCCATCGCTTCGGCGAAACCCTGCAGCGACGTCACGTTCTGAAACGCCTTGGGCTGCGACACGAACGAGCCCTTGCCGTGGACCTTGAAGATCAGCCCTTCCTTCTGCAGGTCGCCGAGCGCCTGGCGGATCGTGATGCGGCTCACGTCGAACATCGCCATCAGCTCGCTTTCCGAGGGCATGCGGCTCATCGGCGGATAACGGCCATCGAGAATGCCGGTGCGCAACACGTCCTTGATCTGTGCGTAGAGGGGCACGTGTGAATCGAGCGAGACGGATGGGCGGCGGATGGGCATGGGAGAGGGCGGGGCAAGGAGGCGGCGCATCGAGCAGCGATTATAGCGGCGCGTCCCGGCTTCATCCCCATAAACAAATGACGAAATATTGGTTAGCCGCGCTCGCCGGGTCATCGAGAATGCAGACTGGCTAGTTCGAGTCGCAGCGAGGATCGAAGATGAGTGAGCGCAGCGCGTGGAATGCACGGGGAACGGGGCGGTCGTCGTTGCCGGTTACGCTCGTGACCGTGCCCGGCCTGTACGGCAGCGAAGACGCGCACTGGCAGAGCTGGCTGGAGCGCGAGATGCCCGGCGCGCGGCGCGTCGAGCAGCGTGACTGGGATGCGCCGAATCTGGCCATCTGGAGCGATGCCGTGCGCGACGTGATCGCGAGCGTCGACGGCCCTGTGGTGCTTGCGGCGCATAGCTTCGGCTGTCTTGCTACGGCGCATGCGTTGTCGCACGCGGGCGCTTTTCATACGCATGGCGCGAGCGTCAAGGGCGTGCTGTTCGTCGCGCCCGCGAGTCCGGCGAAGTTCCGTTTCGCGGGTGCGTTCAGTGCGCGCCGGCTCGATACGCTGTCACTCGTGGTCGGCAGCGAGACCGACCCGTGGATGCCGCTCGATGAAGCGCGCACGCTCGCGCAACGCTGGAACAGCGCGTTCGTGAATCTCGGCAACGCGGGGCATATCAACACATCGGCGGGATTCGGGCCGTGGCCGCTCGCGAAGCATTTCGTCGAAACGCTCGCGCGCCGCGTATCCTCCGAATACGAAGAAGAGGAGCAACGCGCGTACGGCTGATCCCGCATCGGGATGACGCGCGATGCCTGCATGGCCGCCTTCGGCGGCCTTTGTCTGTTGTGCGGTATGGTTTGAACCCCTGTCTGGAGAAAAAATGGCGGTCTATAAAAAGCTGGTCATCACCGTTGCGCTCGGCCTCGCGGCGAGCATCGCGCAGGCTGAAACGACGTTGCTCAACGTGTCCTACGACGTGACGCGCGAGCTCTACAAGGATATCGACGCGGCCTTCGTCGCGGACTACCGGCAAAAGACCGGCGAGACGGTGTCGGTGCGGCAGTCGCACGGGGCGTCGAGCGCGCAGGCGCTTTCGGTGACGCAAGGCCTTCAGGCCGATGTCGTGACGATGAACCAGCCGAACGACATCGACCTGCTCGCGGAACGCGGACAGCTGGTGCCCGCGAACTGGCGCAGCCGTCTGCCGGACGCGAGCGCGCCCTATACCACGACGATGGTCTTTCTCGTCCACAAGGGCAATCCGAAGAACATCAAGGACTGGAACGACCTCGCGCGGCCCGGCGTGCAGGTGGTGATCGCCAATCCGAAGACTTCGGGCAACGGGCGCTATGCGTATCTCGCGGCGTGGGGCTACAAGAAGCAGCAGGGCGCAACCGATGCGCAGGCACAGGACTTCGAGAAGGCCATCTTCAAGAACGTGCCCGTGCTCGATACGGGCGGACGCGGAGCCACGACGACGTTCACGCAGCGCGGCATCGGCGACGTGCTCGTCACGTTCGAGAACGAAGTCGGATTGATGAGCGCCGGGCCGGGTGCGAAGGATTTCGAGGCGGTGTATCCGTCGGTGAGTCTGCTGGCGGAGCCGCCGGTCTCGATCGTCGACAAGGTGGTGGACAAGCGCGGCACGCGCAAGCAGGCGCAGGCGTATCTCGACTTTTTGTTCACGCCGGCTGCGCAGGAGATCATCGCGCAGCATCATCTGCGGCCGCGCAGCGCCGATGTGCTGGCGAAGCATGCGGGTGAATTCAAGGCGTTGAAGACGTTTACGGTGGAGCAGATGTTTGGGAGTTGGCAGAAGGCGCAGCAAGTGCACTTCGCGGATGGGGGGACGTTTGATAAGGTGGTGGCGGAGAGGAATTGACCGAGGCCGTCAGGCCAGTGTGACTCTGCGGCGCTGGACCAGCATTGCAATGGGGGCGGGCAGGCCGCGATTGGCCGGCGTGGCGGCATCGGTCTCGGTGCGGCTGCGTTGCGAAGGTGGTTCTTCGCGCGCCTGTTCTCGGACGGTTTCCGGAAATGGGTTTGCGATCTTTAGAACTTGGAGGTCGTCTCCGTTCAATTATCGCCACCGGAAACACGGCAGTTGGGGGCGTAAAACCGTATTCGGAATTCGCGACCCGTTGGGTTGGATGAGTTAGTCAATCTGCTTATAAGACAGATCCGAAAAACAGGGTTGATCTAATTCGACTAACTAACTGAATTCAATCGAATCGACCGGAAGCACGGGGAATCGCTGCTTTCGGGCAGGAATTTTGTAGGCCAAAATACCTGTATTGGCCCCGTTCCGAATATTCATCTCTGAACAGGGCCGTCTCGATTTTGCCGTCGAACACACGGCGTGAGTTCAGGGAGTTCCTTGCATGTCCATGGTGTTGCCGTCGCAAGCGTACTCGTTACAGGTTAAACCGCAACCTGCGCTTATCTCGATATTGAGGTTTAACGGCGAGGAAAAAATAACTGAGCTCTACGAATTCAACATCGAGTTCACGAGCCCGGTGGCCGACATTCCGATGGACCAGGTCGTAGGACGGCCCGCGGTCTTCACCATCGATCCCATCCACCCGCAGGAAGCCGACGAAACCCGCTATTGAGTCACGCTGGTGCCAAAAATTGCGGAGATGGGCGAGGACGCAAATGTCGGTTGTTCCAGAGGCAATCCGTCATCGAGATCGTCACCGATACGACGGGCCAGTACGGCGGGTGAGATTGAGTTGAAGGTCAATCTGACCGTCGGCGATGCTGATGGCGGAAGCTTCACTTTCCCATCCTGGTCCAACACAACAGTGCAAGACATCAAGACCCCGGTTTCCTTTGGATTTTCTGAGTAAGCATCGAAATGGCAACTTCCGCACTCCCTACACAACAGCCCGCGTCGAGGCCACAGCCTGCATCCGCTGACACGAAGGTCAAGCAACCGTCGTTCGCGTTTCCGTTTCTGAAGAAGGGGCGGAGTGACGCGGACGCTGCAGTCAAATTCACCGACGAGCACGAGATCTATCAACTGCTGGCGGACAAGGAGCCCGGTGGCAGTTTTCTGGTGAGTAAGAACGGGTTCTGGCATGGCGGTATTCACATCACCGAGAACGGCGCGGGCCGCAAGCTCGATTTGAAGCAAGTATCCGATGCATCGCGGATGGCCACGTCATCGCGTACCGCGTGAACCGGACTTATCCCATGAGTCAGCTCGGAGGTGTGCAAGCGCCCTACAGTACGGGATTCGCGCTGGTGCGCCATACGATGGAGTTTCCGAAAGGCACGAAGCTGACGTTTTACAGCTTGTACATGCATCTTCAGGCGTACGAGGAGTATGAGCGAGACGCGCCGACGACTAAGCCGACGTATTGGCCGACGCAGTATAAGGTCACGGAGCATGCGCAAGACAAGCCTGATGCGAGTCGTCTCGGCCAGTTGCCGGAGGGACAGCAAGGCCTGAGGGTGCGTAGCGGTCCGAAGGGCGGCCACCGGGGGGCACATTCACTTGGCATCCTGCCACAGGGCGCATGTGTGAGCATCGGCGAGCAACAAAAGGGCTGGGGCAAGATTACGGATGCGCATGGAGCGCAACTGTACGCGCCCAAGGTCGGCGAAGTTCCGCCTACTACCGTTGTGGGCGGCTGGATTTTCCTGGGTAACGAACATGGTGGGCCGGTAGCACAGGGATTCATGCCTGATGATGCCTTCGATCGCGTAGTCGTTACCCTCTCAACGTCCGGCGACGCAAGCGACGCGAATGCTAAAGGCATTGCCGTGAAAGCAGGCGATCTGATGGGGCATCTTGGTCGTTTCGACTCACTGAGTACGAGTCCGCCTTCCGCGACGCGTCTGGCGCACATTGAAGTGTTCTGTGACGAGAGCGTTAAGTCATTCATCGAGCAGGGCAGGTCGTGGGTTGGCTCGCACGGCGCGCATCCGGACGACTGGAAACCGTTGGGGCTTTCTTCCGAGCCGACGCTGTTGCGTATCGCGGAGGGGACGAAGCTGTTTCGCAAAGCGGAGCAGGAGGGTGCCGCGCCCCCAGTGACGGGTGTGGTGCAGCGGTGGTCGCTAGCTGAGTTGGCACGTGATTCAAACAGGAAGCATCTTGAAGCAACTGCGGATCGCAGCGGGCGTAAGCTGAACTGGTGGCGCGTTAGCAGCGCCGACCAGCGTGGACAGGCGATCAATGGTTGGGTGCGTGAAGAGAATTTCGCGGGGGGAACAGTAACGCGGGAGCTTGCGCAAAAATGGGTGGACTTCGATTGTCTCGATGGCGCACATGACGCCGCTCACACAGTATTTGCGACGACCAAGGCGTGGGTTGATTTTTCCAAACAGGCTCCGGATGCGAAGTTGCAAGCCAAGCTCAGTCCAGTCATGCAAGCGGTGTATCGGAAGCTGTTTTCGCAAGGTGACGGCAGTCTGGCTGCGGACGATTTGTGTCTGAATTAAGCAGATGAATCAGGCCACTATCCATGGCTTATGCAAGCGGCATCGCGGCTGATTGTGAAGCATGAAAGCGAGTGGGCGAATCCGCAAAAGTGGCGACGGCTTTATACGGAAATCGAACAGGGCGCGACGAATCCGCGGTATGAAGAAGAACAGAAGCGCATCGAGAAGCTGGTGTGGTGGGATGAAGTGAAGGCGGGTGTGCCGGGATTTCCTGGGCCGGATGTGTTTCATGTCCATCCGGTGGGACTGGTCGGAAATTTCAAAAGCAAAACCGGTCTGATCTCTATGGAAATGCTACTGGCCGTTGCTCCTGAAAATTCAAGAGAATATTCCCAGACTATCCTAGATCCGTTAAACAAGTACGCCGAGCTCTATTCCGTAGATACGCCGCGACGGATAGCACATTTTTTGTCGCAGATGGCCCATGAAAGTTCTCTTCGCGCTGTGGATGAGGGGCTAAGCTATAGCTCGAAACAAATGAGAAAAACCTTTGGATGCAAAGGGGGAGATAAGCGTTACGATCCACATTGTGACGATTGCACGATGGGTAGACTGAGGGAAAAGCTTTGGACTCAATCAGATTACTATCAATTCAACCCCGAACATCTTGCAAACTATGTTTATGCAGATAGGATGGGAAATGGTGACGAAGAGAGTGGCGACGGCTATAAATATCGCGGACGTGGATTTATTCAAACTACTGGCCGCGATAACTACAGGTCATTTATGGAAGAGCACAATCGCCGGTCACCCGATGACGTGAAGGATTTCGTTCAAACCCCGGATCTGTTGTCCGATTTGAACTATGCAGTTGAATCTGTCTACGTATTTTGGTCTAAAAATTCACTAAACGCTGTCGCTGATAATGGAACCGTCGTCAGTGTTACTCAGAGAGTCAATGGCGGGCAGAAAGGCATTGTCGATCGATTGTCAAGATTTAATCGTGTTGCGCACATATTAAATGTTTCCGCGGAGTGACAGTGAAAAAAAGCCTGGTGATGCTTGCAGTAATGATCCAATTTTTATGTTTTGATGTCGCCCTCGCTGAAGGATTATGTTTATATAAGGAACGGGAAATATTTAATTGTGAATTCTCCCAGTCGATGAGCTCTCTATGTGAATCGAGCGACGGTTCCATCATTTATCGGTCGGGGGAAAAAAATAAGATAAAACTGGAAATATCGAATCGAAGAAAAGAGAATTTTTTCTATCTCTCGTCCAGACCGCTGGTCGGCGGCGGTGAGACACATGTGCGCTTCAATAATGGTGAATATACCTACTATATGTTCGATAGGATGTCGGTGACGAAAGACGGAAGCGACTCCAGTGCCGGGGTGATTGCATTCAAAAATGGTCGGATAATATTTAATCGGACATGTGCTAATGACGCGTCGGTACGGCAAAGAGGCTACCAGATTTTGCCGCGAGAAGATTTCAATGATATCCGATGAGATAGTCTGCTCGACTTGAGGGCTTTTGCTGAAAAAGGGCACTGACAAAGACGAGCTTTTTGCGGAGGAGCAAGATTTGCACTCAATGATACAATCGTATTGTTTCAAAAGGTTGATCTTGTAAGGTCGGGTGGAGTGAACACAAATCGCAACCCGTGCTGGCCACAAATTCCATCCCTCACCCCAGCCCAACCCTCCGACGCTGAACCACCACTCCACCTTTGCGACCCACCACCTCGAGCCGCTCCCCCGCCCCAGGCCGCGGCACCTTCAAAACCCCGTCCCCGATCACCCGCGCCGCGTCGATCGGCCTGCCGTCGACATAAAGTTCAAGCTCGTCGAGCCCGGCCGCCGTGACTGTCAGTTCCGACTTGCCGAGCGTCACGCGCAAACTCGAATAAGGCGCGCCCGCCAGAAACCGCGCGCACCAGTCGATCAGATCGACGTTGCCATCAAGCACATCGCGACGGGTCATCGCATACGGAATGCCGGCGATGCCCAGGTCTTCGATCGGCACGCCGGCCGCGTCGCCGGCACGCACCGCGCGGCGAAACGCCATCGTGAAGCTCACGCCATCGGGCAGTCGCGGCAGCGCGAAGTCCGTGCCGTCCAGCGCATCGGCCAGGTCATGATTCGTCCACACGTTCGCGCCGCCCGCGCCGGTCGCCTGGCCCACGCACAACAGCGGTCCGATTTCGTTGTCCACGAAGCCCGCGCAGAAAAGATCGCCGGATGAGTACGTATTGGCGTCGGCGACGCACACGACCGGCCCGCCATAACGCTGACCGACGTCGTCGCACCAGGACGGATCGGTGATCGGCAACGCCTGCGAGTACGCCTCGCCGGTCGAGATCGCCGATTCGAGCGACGCGATCCACGGTTCGAGCTCCATGCGGTTGAACGCGCTCTTCGCCATCGCGCGCGTCAAAGGCGTGGCGACGAGGCTGAAGCGCGTCGGCTGCACCTTGTTCGGCGTGAAGAGTTGCAGGAGGCGCTCCGCCGCCCAGATCAGGCCGCCGGGATTGCCGCGCACATCGACGATGAGCCCGGTGTCCGGCAACTGTTCGACGAGACGCGTGACTTCATCGACGAAGGCTTCGTGATCGTTTACATCGAAGGTCCAGATGCGCACGTAGCCGACATCGCCGAGTACTTTGGTCGGAAACGTGCGCGCGGACAGCGCGTCGGGAAAGCGGGTTTTGATCCAGCCGGCGTCGCGCGCCATCTCCGCGCGCAGATGCTCGGCGTGCCATTCCTTGCCGGAGAACATCAGCTTTTTCGCGCGCCGGACCTGTTCCGCCGCCGGACTCACCGCGACGCGCAGCGCGGTGTGCGCGCCGGGCCGCACGCCGGTCGCGGGGCGGCCCGGCCAGACGATGCGCCACGGAATGCGCACTTCGCGCCGCGCGCGCGCCGGACCATCGCGAAAGCCGATGTCGACCCATAGTTCGTCGGGCGGCGGACCGTACTGCAGCGAGCGGAACGTCAGCGATTCGAGCGCGCGAGCGAGCCGCGCATCGGGGCGTCCGCCCGTTTCGCGGTCGGCATGGATCGCGACCGCGCGCTCGAACGGTATGCCGTTCCAGGTGTCCAGCAGGACGCCGGGCTTGAACGCGGGGTCCTTGATGAGCTTGCTGTGTCCGACTTTGGTGACGAGAAACTGCGGCTCGTCCGTCGAGCCGTACTGTTCGACCAGAAAGGGCAGTTGCGCGACCGCGCCGGCGAGCGACGCCGGTCCGGCATAGAGCGTGTGCGCATCGCGCAGATCGACGATGATGCCCGTCACGATCATGTGGAACTCGGCCTCGCTCATGTCGGCGGCGCGCACGCGCAGGAGTTCGAGCGCCTGCACGGGATCGTTGGCGTAGCCCGCGCGCTTCTGATGCAGATGACAGTACGCCCCGCCGATCGCGGTCAGCAGCGCATCGACGATGACTTCGCGATCGGCGGCATCGAGCTGATCGGCGGACGCGGCCGGAAGCCGCGCGTGAGTCGTCTTCATGAAGCCCGTGCGATCGGCGAGCAGCATGCCCGTCTGCGACTTCAATAACGATGGTGTTCTCGTGGCCATGATTCGCTCGCGATGTCACGCATAGAACTTTTTGAGACCGTCGAGCAGTCCGCCGTGGAACCCGCGTCCCACGAGCGAGGCGAAGAAGGCCGCATCGTGTTCGAGCGGCTGGATCGGCGGCACGACGATTTCGCCGAGATTCTTCGGCAGCCCGCCGATGGGCAACTTGCCGAGCGGCATGTCGAGCGCGAGCCGCAGACGAGGCGCTTCGCCCGCCAGCCGCGCCTGCGCCGACGCATCGCCGGCTGAGTCGATGGCCTTCTTCGGATCGGCGCGCACCTGTTCCAGCCGCGTCAGCACCTGCGCGAAACTCCACGGCTCAGAGGCGTCGTCGAGCTTCGTCATCGACAGGACGCGCTTCGTTCCGGCAATCTTCAATTCGGATGGAAACGTCGCCTTCGCGGCCTTCATGAGCGTCGCATCCCCGTAGCGCGCGCTTCCGCCGATGACCACCAGCCGCACGTCTTGCTCGGTGGCGGCGAGCACGGTCGCGAACGGATCGGCGGCGGCTTTGGCCGCGATGACGACGACATCGCCGAGCGCATCCGGCTGAAGGCGTCCGGCCTGCACGTTCCAGGGACCGGCGAGCGCGTCGCCGGGTTCGCACGTGATCATGCGCACGAGATCGAAGGGCGTGAGCTTCCATCGTTCGTGCTGGCTCACCAGCGCGGCGACCTTGATTTCTCCGAGCACGTTGCGCGTGCCCGATGGCCCCCAGTCGGACCCGACGCACACGCGGATCTTCCTCGCCAGCGCGGACGGCACGTTGGTCGTGCTGCCATAGAGCCACAGGTTCGAGAACGGCGACCAGACGACGGTGCCGGGATCGGTCCAGGCATCGTAGTCGCCCGGATTGAGCGCATTGGTGTGAATGGCGACGAAATCCTTTTGCAGGCAACCGCACTTGCGCGCGCTCTGATACTCGTTCACGGCGATGGAATTCGCTTGCCCTTCGGCGCAGTGATAGATGAAGCCCGCGCCCGCTCTCATCTGCGCCGATCGCGTCGCGAGGACTTCGGGCTTGAGCGTCAACGTGGATGCCAGCACGCGGTTCGACAAGACGTTCCCGCCGAAGCTCTCGTCCTCGACGTTGCGCACCATCCAGCCGTCGAGCGGCCGGTTCTTCGGCGGCGAACCCTGAATGCTCGTCGTCCCGCCGATGAGCGCACGCACTTCGGCGTAGGCGAGCAAGGCTTCGGGCGCGGCCTCGATGAACGCGTAGGCGGGCCAGGTGATGTCGCCGGCATAGGTGCTGGCGGACGGCCACGAGTCGTGATGCAGGAACGGTGTCGTGCGGCCGGGCTCGGTCCAGAGCGGCAGCGTCGCGTAGGCGAGATGACTGTGCAGATCGATGAAGCCGGGCAGCACGAGGTCATCTCCGACATCGACGGCGGCAGCCTTGTCGAAGCCGCTGCGCGGACCGGCCGCATTGCCGCGCGTGACGCGTTCGATGCGCCCGTCGTCGCCGATCCACACCTTGCCGGCAAACGTGCTTTTCTCGGACGTGCGCGCAAGCGCGACGATGCGGCCGGAAATCACCAGACTCACGCTGCCTCCCGGATGTTTTTCGATACCTTATTGTCCCGAGGATAGTGGGCGTTTGCGCATTTCCCAAGAAGATTTCGGGCATCGAAATAATGCCGTGCGTAACTATAATTTGCTGCATCCCGGCGAGGCGCGCGCAATTTGGCCGCGCTACGCTATGCCCTTTACCTGCGAGGTGCGCGCGATGCCGTCATCGACACCGACCGTGAAGCTCATCGTCGTCACTGTGCTCGTCGGGCTGGGCGCGGGGCTCGGCGGCATGCTGCTCGCGCTGCTGCTGCACGAGATCCAGCACGTCGCGTTCGGCTACAGCCTCGATGCGTTGACCGGCGGCGAAAGCTTTCTCATCGGCATCTCGGCCGCGTCGCCGCTGCGCCGCTTCGTCGTGCTGACGCTGTGCGGCGTGATCGCGGGCGTCGGCTGGTGGTGCGTGCATCGCTTCGGCAAACCGCTCGTGAGCATCCGCCAGGCCGTCGATTCCGAGGATCCGCGCATGCCGCCCGGCAGCACGATCGCGCATGCGCTTTTGCAGATCGTCACGGTGGCGATGGGCTCGCCGCTCGGCCGCGAAGTCGCGCCGCGCGAAATCGGCTCGCTGTGGGCGGGCTGGCTCGCGCACTACGCGAAGCTCACGCCCGCGCAATCGCGCCTCATGGTCGCGTGCGGCGCGGGCGCGGGACTCGCCGCCGTCTATAACGTGCCGCTCGGCGGCGCGGTCTTCGTGCTCGAAGTGCTGCTCTGCACGTTCGATGGCGTCATCATCGCGACGGCCTTCGCCACCTCGGCGATCGGCGCGATCGTCGCGTGGATCGGCCTCGGCGACGGGCATCAGTACCGCTTGCCCGCCTTCGCGCTCGATACGCAGATGGTCGTCTGGGCCATCGTCATGGGACCCGTGTTCGGCGCGGCCGCATGGTGCTTCATGAAGCTCGCGAGCGCCGCGCGCAAGAGCGCGCCGCGCGGCAACACATTGCCCGTGCTGTCGATCCTGAACTTCGCGCTGATCGGCGTGCTCGTCATCTGGTTCCCGCAACTCGCGGGCAACGGCCGTGGTCCCGCCGGTCTTTCGTTCGACGATTCGCTGGGCTTTGCGCTCGCCGGCGTGCTGCTGATCCTGAAGGTGACGATCGAAGTCAGCTCGCTGCGCGCGGGCGCGCAAGGCGGCCTGCTCACGCCGAGCCTGACGAACGGCGCGTTGCTCGGCGTGGTCCTCGGCAGCGTGTGGAACGCCATCTGGCCCGGCACGCCGCTCGGCGCGTTCGCGGTGATCGGCGCGGCGGCGTTCCTCGGCCCGGCGATGCAGATGCCGCTGACCGCGCTCGTGCTGATGATCGAGTTCACGCGCTTCAATCACGACTTCCTGATTCCCACGGCGCTGGCCATGGCGGGCGCGTCGCTTGCCTATCGCGCGCTTGCGCAGGCGCGCATCGAACGCCCGTCGACTGCGCCCGAGCAGACGCTGCGGCATCTCACTGACTGAGAACGTGCGCTACTTGTGCGTCTCGTGATCGGCTCGCGCGACGCTCGAACCCGACGCGACGGGCGAGCCCATCGCCTGAAACAGCGCGGCCGTGTCGCTCATGCGCGCGCTGCTCGCGCGGATCGTGGAGAGCCGCGCGTTGAGATACTGCTGTTCGCTGCCGCGCGCGGCGCGCGGCGGGATTGCGCCGAGCCGCACGCGCGCCGCCGCATCCGCCGATGCGTCGCGCGCGGCGTTGCTGGCGGTGTCGGCGAAGGCGAGCGCTTCGCTGTCGGTTTCGAGCGACGCCAGCGTGTTCGCGACATTCTGAAACGCCGCCAGCACGGTCTGCTTGTACTGTTCGACAGCGGCGTCATACGTGGCGATGGCCGCGCGCCGTTGCGCGAGCAGCGCGCCGCCATGAAAAAGCGGCTGCGACAGCGACGCGCCCACGCTCCACAGCGCGCCCGCGCCGGACAGCGCCGTCGGCCAGTCGAAGCCGCCTTTGCCCATCGACGCGGAGATCGAAAGACTCGGGAACAACTGCGCCGTCGCCACGCCGACTTGCGCGGCGGCGCCTTTCAGCGCGGAGTCGGCGGCCTGGATGTCAGGGCGCGTTTGCAGCAGTTCGGATGGCAGAACGACCGGCACATCCGGCGGCACCGTGAGAGTCGCGAGGTCGAGATCGTCCGGCGCGCGATCCGGCGTGCGTCCGAGCAGCACGGCGAGCGCATGACGCGTCGCGAGCCATTGCGCGCGCAAGCCCGGCAATTGCGATGCGAGCGATGCCGCGTTCTGTTGCGCGCTGAGCATGTCCGCGCGCGATGCCGAGCCGAGCGCATAGCGGCGCTCTGCATCATGTGCATCGTCGTTGGCGAGTGCGACGAGGCGCTCGGTCACGTCGATTTGTGCATGCAATGCCGCCGCGCCGATCGCGCCCGTCACGATGTTCGCCGCGAGCGCGCGACGCGCGGCATCGAGCTGAAAGGCCTGTTGATCGACCTGCGCGGCGAGCGCGGCATTCGCGAAACGCGCCGCGCCGAAGAGATCGAACGTGTATTGCGCCTGAATCTGGCCGACGAAAAGGTTGTAGAGCACGGTCGGCGGGCCGCCCTGGGGAATGCCGAAACCACGTTGCCGGGTCGCTTGGCCGCCCGCATCGATCTGCGGCAGCAGCGACGAACCCACTTGCGCGCGCAACTGCTCGCGCGCGGCGACGAGGCCCTTGTCGGCGGCGGCGAGATTCGGGCTCGCGCGCAGGCCTTCATCGACGAGCGCATTCAGCGCATCCGAGCGATACAGCTTCCACCATTCGGGCACGGGCGCGGCGCCCGCGACGAATCGCTGCGATGCGCCTTCGGCCGTCACGCTCGCGTCCGCCTGCGGCTTAGCGCCGTAATGCGCGGGTTGCGGCATGGCGGGCGGCTTGCCATCCGGACCGAGCGCGCACGCGCCGAGCGCGCAGCACGCCGCGATCATCAAAAGCCGGCGATTCATGACGATGCTCCTTCGCGTTCGTCGAGCTTCACGCGAAACCACGCGGCGTAGAGCGCGGGCAGATAGAAGAGGGTGAGCACGGTCGCGCTCGTGATGCCGCCCATCAGCGCGGTCGCCATCGGGCCGAAGAAGTTGCTGCGCAGAAGCGGAATCAGCGCGAGCACGGCGGCGGCGGCGGTCAGCGTGATCGGCCGGAAACGCCGCACCGTCGCGCCGATGATCGCATCGAAACGCTTGTGCCCGGAGGCGATGTCCTGCTCGATCTGATCGACGAGAATCACCGAGTTGCGCATGATGATGCCGAACATCGCGATGACGCCGAGCATCGCGACGAAGCCGAACGGCTTGCCGAACGCGAGCAGCGTCACGACCACGCCGATCAACCCGAGCGGCGCGGTGAGGATGACCATCATGACGCGCGAGAAGCTCTGCAACTGGATCATCAGAAGCGTGAGCACGACGATCACCATCACCGGAATCTGCGCGTTGATCGACGCCTGACCCTTGCCGCTTTCCTCGACCGGGCCGCCCACCTCGATGCGATAACCCACCGGCAGCGCGCGGCGAATCTCGTCGAGTTTTTTGTCGATGGCCTGCGTCACGTCGATGCCTTGCGCGTCGCCCTTGACGTCGGACTGCACGGTGATGGTCGGCTGACGGTCGCGTTCCCAGATCACGCCGTATTCGAGCGTATCGACGATGCGGCCCAGCGCGCTCAACGGCACCGGTCCGTGCGGCGTCGGCATCGCGAGCGTCGCGAGCCGCGAAGGATCGACGCGCTCGGCGCGCGGCGCGCGCAAATCGACGCTGATCAGCTTGTCGCGTTCGCGATACTGCGTGACTGTGGTGCCGGTCAGCGTCATCGCGAGAAAGCTCGCGACGTCCTGCGACGTGACGCCCGCATCGCGCGCTTTCTGCTGGTCGATCTCGAAGCGCACCGAGCGCTCCGAAGGCTCGTCCCAGTCGAACTGCACATTGGTCGTGCGCGCATCGGCGCGCATGTCGGCGGAGACCTGCTCGGCGATATGACGCACCGTGCCGATGTCGTCGCCGCTCACGCGGAACTGCACCGGATAACCCACGGGCGGACCGTTTTCCAGCCGCGACAGACGCGTGCGTACGGCGGGGAAGCGCTCGCGCAGCATCGGATCGAGCCAGCGCGCGAGCGCCTCGCGCGCTTCGACCGACTTCGCCGTGACGACGAACTGCGCGAAGTTGGGCGTCGGCAATTGCTGGTCGAGCGGCAGATAGAAACGCGGCGCGCCCGTGCCGACGAAGCTCACCACATGATCGATTTCATCGCGGCCCTTCAGCGCTTCTTCGAGCCGCTTCGCTTCGCGCAAGGTCGCGTCGAACGATGCGCCTTCCTGCAACCTCACGTCGATCAGCAGTTCGGGACGGTCCGAGCTCGGGAAGAACTGCTGCGGCACGAGCGTGAAGCCGGCCATCGCGATGACGAACAGCACGACCGTGATCGCGAGCACCACGAAACGCCGCTTCACGCACCAGCCGACCCAGCGGCGCAGGCGTCCGTAGAACTTCGTGTCGTAGATATCGTGTTCGTGATCGTCGGGCAGATGCGCTTCCTTCTTGCGCTCGGGCAGCAGCTTGTAGCCGAGCAACGGAATCAGCACGACCGCCGCGAGCCACGACGCGATCAGCGCGATCGCCGAGACTTCGAAGATCGAGCGCGTGTATTCGCCGGTGCTCGATTTCGCGAGCGCGATCGGCAAAAAGCCCGCGACGGTGACGAGCGTGCCGGTCAGCATCGGGAACGCGGTGCTCGTGTAGGCGAACGCGGCGGCGCGCGCGCGCGTCCAGCCCTGCTCCAGTTTCACGGCCATCATCTCGACGGCGATGATCGCGTCATCGACGAGCAGACCGAGCGCCAGGATCAGCGTGCCGAGCGAGACCTTGTGCAGGCCGATATCGAACAGATACATGAAGAGCGCGGTGACGGCGAGCACGATCGGAATCGAGATCACGACCACCATGCCCGTACGCACGCCGAGCGACACCAGACTCACGATCAGCACGATGACGACCGCTTCGGCCACCGCCTCCAGAAAGTCGTCGACGGAATGCGAGACCGCGTGCGGCATGCTGGACACTTCGGTCAGCTTCAGTCCCGCCGGCAGGTGCGCGCGCAACTTGACCATGGTTTCATCGAGCGACTTGCCGAGCCGCACGACGTCTTCGCCCGGCTGCATCGAGATGCCGATGCCGAGCACGGGCGTGCCCGCCGAGCGCATCTGCGTGGCGGGCGGGTCGAGGTAGCCGCGCTGGATCGTAGCGATATCGCCGAGACGGAACGAACGGCCGTTCACGTTGATGAGCGTATCGGCGAGCGCATTCACGTCCTTGAACTGACCGCTCGGACGCACGAACACGCGATCGTTGGGCGTCGTCAGCACGCCTGCGGGGGATACGGCGTTCTGTCCGTCGATGGCCTGCGCGATCTGCTGCGGCGAGATGTTCAGGCGCGTGAGCGTGGTGTTGGGAATCTCCACGTAGATGCGCTCTTCCTGATCGCCGAAGTAGTCGACCTTCGCGACGCCCGGCACGCGCAACAGAACGGTGCGCAACGCATCGGCGTAATCGTGCAGTTGCGCGGGCGAAAAGCCGTCGCCTTCGAGCGCGTAGATATTGGTGTAGACGTCGCCGAATTCGTCGTTGAAGAACGGGCCTTGCACGCCGGGCGGCAGGGTCGCGGCGATATCGCCCACTTTCTTGCGGATCTGATACCACTCCTCCGGCACGTCCTTCGCGGGCGCGGAGTCCTTCATCTGAAAGAAGATCAGCGATTCGCCGGGGCGCGAGTAGCTGCGCATGAAGTCCGTGTACGGCGTTTCCTGGAGCTTGCGCGCGATGCGGTCGGTCACTTCCTCCTGCACCTGACGCGCGGTTGCGCCCGGCCAGAACGTGCGGATCACCATCACGCGGAACGTGAAGGGCGGATCTTCGGATTGCGCGAGCCGCGTGTACGAGAGGATGCCGAAGATCGTCGCCATCGCGATGAGGAACACGACGAGCGCGCGATGCCGCAGGGCCCACGCGGAGAGATTGAAGCGGCCTTCTTCGTGGCGATGCGGGTTGTCGTCTTCGCGAGTGTCGCTCATGACGCGAAGTCCTCGGGATGCAGCGGCGCGACGACGCGCACTTTCTCGCCCGCGGACACCGTATGCACGCCTTGCCACACGATGCGCTCGCCGGCCGCGATGCCGCCCGCGAGCGTCACCGTGCGCTCGCCATAGCGCGCGACTTCGACGCGTCTCAGTTCGAGCGCGTCGCCCTGCTTCACGACCCACACGGCGGGATGGCCGTTGTCGTGGAAGAGCGCCGTCGACGGAACGGTGAACGCGCCTTGCGCGCCGTTCGACGCGGCGAACGCGATATCCGCCGTCATGCCGAGGCGCACGTCGGGCGTCGGCGCTTCGAGCGTGAGCTTGGCGCGCCAGGTGCGGCTTTGCGTATCGGCGGCGGGCGAGAGTTCGCGCACGCGCGCCTTGAAGGTCTGCTTCGGCAATGCGGCGAGTTTCACGCTCGCTTCGCGGCCCACGGCGAATGCGCCGAGCGCGGCTTCGGGCACGTCGCAGATCACGTCGATATCGCCGCTCCACGCGAGCGTGTAGACGGCCTGGCCTGACGTGACGTTCTGCCCGGTGTCGGCCTGCTCGGCGGTGATGACGCCCGCGTGATCGGCGCTGAGGGTCGCGTAGCGCAGTTGATCGGCTGACAGACCCGCCTGCTGCTGCGCCTGATTGCGCTGCGCGAGCGCGGAAGCATAGGCGTTCTGCGTCTGTTCGAGCTGCGCGGGCGCGATGAGGTTTTCCGCAGCCTGCGCGCGATCGCGGTCGAGCTGCTGCTTCGCATAGACGAGCTGATGCTCGGCGGCGTCGAGCTGTGCGCGCGCGCTCGCGTTGTTCTTCTCGGCATCGGCGGGATCGAGCCGGGCGACGATCTGTCCGGCTTTCACGGTATCGCCGAGGCGCACGCGCCGCTCGAGAATCTTGCCGTTGATGCGAAAGGACAGCGGCGTCGAATAGCGCGACTGAACCTGTCCGGGCAGGCTGGACGTGCCCGCGTGACCATCCGCCTGTGCCGCGACGGCGACGACCGGGCGGGGCGCCGGCGCCGGCGCTTCATGCCGTTTGCAGGCGACGAGCGCAACGCAGACGATGGGAACGAATGCCGCGCGCGCCACGACCGACGCGGGTGAGTGGAAGAGCTTCACAGGAACCTCGGCGCCCGCAAGGGCATGGTGCCGCGCGCCGGGCAACCGCGACGCGCCGCTCATGGGCGAAGCAAGAGAAAAGGGTGTCCGGCGAACATCGTCGAGAAGCGAACCTGAGCGGGGCGGATCTGTGTACTGACCCGAAAGCCCCGTCCGGCAAGGGTTTCGACGACCCGGACGAGAATACGAAGTGCATTCTAATACACAGTTGTATCTGAATGCAAAGACGGATTTGTAAGCCCGCCGATGCTACACTTTGGCACATGAAACCAGTACGTCTTACCCGCGAGCAGAGTCGTGACCAGACGCGTCAGCGTCTGCTCGACGCTGCGCAGGCGGTCTTCATCAAGAAGGGATTCGGCGCGTCGAGCGTGGAAGATGTGGCCGCCGACGCGGGTTATACGCGCGGCGCGTTCTATTCGAACTTTTCGAGCAAGGCCGAGTTGCTGCTCAACGTGCTCAAGCGCGATCACGACACCATCATGCAGCGCATGTCCGCCCTGTTCGAGGACGGCGAGGCCTCGCGCGCCGACATGGAAGCGCGCGTGCTGCAGTACTACAGCGAGTGTTATCAGAACAACGCGTGCTTCCTGCTGTGGGTCGAGGCGAAGCTGCACGCGAGCCGCGATCCAGGCTTTCGCGCGAGCTTCAATGCGCTGATGCGCGAACTCAGGCAGACCACGACCGATTACATCAGGGCATTCTCCGAGCGCGTGGGCACGCCGCTCACGATGCCGCCGGAACAGATGGCGCTCGGGCTCATTGCGCTGTGCGACGGCGTGCAGTTCTTTTATTCGTCGGACCCGCAATCGGTGCCGGCGCAATTCGCCGAAGACGTTCTCGCGCAATTCTTTCGTCGCGTCGTGCTGAGCGGCGCCCCCGAATGACGTCTCGCCAGCCGGGCGCGTGAAGCACGACTGTTTCGATTGCCTGCACAATCGTTCGGCGCGATTCGATTAGCAGAGCCAATGTCGCGAAAAATTCATCGTTCGGAAATGTGTCCGCAAATGAATTAAAATGCTTTAAGAACGCCGGGCTTTGCCCGACAGTAGCGTCCTCTCAGGCATTCGATGACACGCCATATCCAAAGATTTTGGGTCGCCGGCATCGTGGCTTTACTTGTCGGCAGCTTTGCATCAGCCAATGAACAAACGCGCCTGATTTCATTTCAGCGACTCGCGGCGGACTGGCTGTTCTTTCCCTCTCCGGCAGTCGTCTCGACTGCCAGCGTCCCGTCGGCGAAGCCTCGTCATCCGCGGTATCTCTTCAAGAGCACTATCGACGCGCTGGACGCGATCACGCTCTCCAGATACGAAAAGAGCATTCATCCGGACATCGGCCAGCTCGCCCGGCTCTCTCCGCAGCCGCCTTCGCCGACTTCCGTCTCCGCGCCGATGAAGCCGCGCGACGATCTCACGAGCGGAGAAGACGAATGGCATTTCTCCGCCAATCCGCAACTTGGCGCGAATCATGAGCACGAAAAGGGTGTGACTTTCTCCGTACGCCACGACTTCTGAACATTCATACTTTGCGCTTGCCGGTCGCCGATGCCGTCGCATAAAGTGGATGGAGCATCCCGCGTCTTATCCCGACATCGATGGAGCCCAGGCAAATGAACAAGTTGCTGGTAACCGGTGCGGCGGCAATGGTCACGCTCTCGGGCGCGGCGCATGCGCAGAGCAGCGTCACGCTGTACGGTTTGATCGACGCGGGCGTCACTTACACGAACAACCAGATCAACACGACGGGCGCCGGGCATAGTAACTGGGAGCTGAAAAGCGGCCCGGTCGAGTACAGCCGCTGGGGCTTGCGCGGTGCCGAGGATCTGGGCGGCGGGCTGAAAGCCATCTTCAACCTGGAGAGTGGCTTCAACCTGAACAACGGACAGTACACGTCGAGCAATCGCATTTTCAACCGGCAGGCGTATGTGGGCTTGTCGAGCCGTGAATTCGGCGTGCTGACGTTCGGCCGTCAGACCGACGACATGGTCGATTTCGTCGCGCCGCTTTCGTTGACCGGCACGCAGTATGGCGGCACGCACTTCGCGCATCCGTTCGACATCGACAATCTCAACGATTCGTTTCAGATCAATAACGCGGTGAAGTATCAAAGCCCGGATTTCGCGGGATTCAAGCTCGGCGCGCTTTATGGCTTTTCCAATCAGGCCGGTGGCTTTTCGAACAATCGTGCATATAGCCTCGGCATGTCGTATATGTGGGGACCGCTGAATTTCGGCGCTGCCTTCATGCAACTCAATAGCGACGCCGCGACGGCGGGACAGCTCAACACGAATGGCGCGGTCACCGATACGTCGGGTTCATCGCTCGCGGGCGTGCTCACGTCGAATGCCGTGCCGCTGGGCGCGCTGTCGAGCCGTCAGCAGACGTGGGGCGCGGGTGTCAACTATGCGTTCGGTCCCGCCGTGGCGGGCCTCGTCTATACGCAAACGAATCTGACGCAACTGTTCCAGAGCGGCCTCAGCACGCACTTCCAGAACTTCGAAGGCAACCTGCGTTATGCACTGACGCCCGCAGTCGAGCTTTCCGCCGCTTACACCTATACGCGCGCGGGCGGACTCACGGGCGGCGGCAATCCACACTGGAATCAGGTCAGCGCGATGGCCGGCTACAGCTTCACGCGGCGCACCGATGTCTATGTGCAGGGCGTGTGGCAGGGCGTGAGCGCGAGCAGCGGATCGCCGTTGGGCGCCGCGTGGATCAACGGCCTCACCGCGCCGTCATCGACGAGCAATCAGGTCGAGGCGACAGTCGGATTGCGGCATCGTTTCTGAACGCCCGCTTCAACGCGAGCGGGATGCATGCGCTGCGCGCGAGCGCGATGCCTTGTCCGTCGATGGCCGCTTGCAGCACCGCCGCCGAATTATTGATCTTCAATCCGCGCCTTCAACGCGTTTCATCCGCTCGGGCGCAATGGCCAGTCCGGCGACGTCGCCGAAGCGATCCTGCTTCTCGCATCGCAGGCCGCGTGGATCACGGGCGCCGTGCTTCCGGTAGATGGCGGCGTGATGGCCGGGCGTCACGCCTGACGAGTCACGCGAGACGAATTCCCGCCCCGGCTTCGTACGCACGGGAAAGCTGCCGCCGCGCGAACTCGCCACCTTGCCGATGACGATATTTGCGGCCCCATTCGGTCACGGGGCGCGCGTGTTCGTCCTCGCAGAAGTTTTCGAACTCGCGCCACGCATCTTCGTAATGGCCCTCGCGCGCGAGTTCGAACGGATTCCCGCCGGTCGCGCACGACGCCAGATTCAGTAACGCCTTCAGGATCGGCCGGCATGCATGGCTGATGAAAGGGTCCGCCTCTTCGCGCGGCCACTCGTTCGCCGCGATCAGCATCCGGCGCCACGCGAGAATGGTCTCGCGGCAGGCGTCGCATTGCGCATCGCCCTGAACGAGCGCGCTCGCCTCCAGCACGGCGGTGGCGTGCTCTTCGAGTTTCGACAGCTTGATCCATGCAGCGCGGGCGAGCGAATCCGGCGTGCCGTCGTCGCAGTCGATGAGACCGCCGACGATATCGTTCGGCGGCTCGATCTTGATGACGATGCCTTCTTCATGCAGCATCACGCGCACGCCGAAATCGGCGACGAGCATCGCAAGGCGGCAGCCCCAGCGCATGCTCATGTCGTGAAGCCATGCTTCGTCGGAGGTGCGAAGCGCCGCGGCGATTTCTTCGCGTGCGTCGGCGAGCCATCGGCTTTGCGCGATCCCATCGGTTCGACTCATGACGTAACTCGATGACAGCGGAATCGCCTAGCTTACTCGCCCCGGTTTCGCGCGTCTCCTGAGACAACTGCCTATGCGCCGCGCGCCGCCGCGTACCGGCGCGACACTTCCGGCCAGTTGATCACGTTGTAAAACGCCGCGATGTACTCCGGCCTGCGGTTCTCATACTTCAGATAATAGGCGTGCTCCCAGACGTCGAGTCCGAGAATCGGCGTGTTGCCCGACGCGATATCCGCCATCAGCGGACTGTCCTGATTGCCGGTGCTTTCGATCGAGAGCTTGCCTTCTTTGTCGACGTTGAGCCACGCCCAGCCGCTGCCGAAGCGCGTCAACGCGGCTTTGGTGAATTCGTCCTTGAAGGCGTCGAAGCCGCCGAGATCCTGATCGATCGCAGCGGCCAGATCGCCATCCGGCGCGCCGCCGCCATCGGGCGACATGATCGTCCAGAAGAGGCTGTGATTCGCGTGTCCGCCGCCGTTGTTGCGCACGGGCGCACGGAGCGCTTCGGGCAGCGCGTCGATCCGCGCGATGAGCGTTTCGACCGCCACATCCCGATGATCCGACTTCTCCAGCGCCGCATTCAGGTTGTTCACGTAGGTCTGATGATGCTTCGTGTGATGCACTTCCATCGTGCGGGCGTCGATGTGCGGTTCGAGCGCATCGAAGGCATAGGGCAGGGGAGGCAGGCTGTAGGGCATCGGAAATCTCCTTGTCGTATCGATGGAAGCGCTCAATGACGCGCGGGACTCGCGCCGTGGAGCGCGGCGTCTGCGCCGGCAATGGCGCAGGTGATGAGCGGATGCGGCCCGTGCCGCGCGATATGGCGAATCAGCGCGACATACGTTTCGCGGCTGTGATGCAGGGCGGCCTGCCGCAGCGACACGGGCCGCGCGGCGTCGAGCGACAGCGCGATCAGCGTTTCATGGACGCGGCACAGAAGCGGGGCAGCGGCGTTCGGGTCGCCCTGGGCGACCCGAAGATCGGCGAGGTTGTGATGCGAGACGACTAGCGCGGCGAGGCAATCGTTGGCGCGCCCCGCGGGCGGTGCGTCGATCAGGCGTTGCGCGATCGACAGCGCGCGCTCGTAACCGGCGAGCGCCAGCGCGGTTTGCCGGTCGCGCTCGGCTTTCACGGCCTGGCGCATCGCGGTTTCCCACAGGGGCAGGCTGGGCGTGTCGGACGTCGGCAATACAAAGTCTGCAATCTGCTGATGCATGGCGAAGGCTCCTGTTCCATCGCCCTTTGCGTCGACCGAAAGCCTGCGTACTCGGGATGCTTAATGATAACCATTATCATTTGAGCTTGCCAACCACGTTGCCGGCGTGGACATGCGGCGACGATTGGCCTTTACTTGGGCCTTCACGTGAACCTCCGGACGCGACCTTGGCCAGCCGACACCTCGATACCCCGCCCCACGCGCACGCCGTCGCGTCGCAGGCGAGCCCGTGCGACGAACTCGTCATTCGCGCGCAACCCGTCGCGGCTGGTCAGCCATGCCGGCGCAAGCGCCTCGCGTTGTCAGCGACGATTCTCGGCTCGAGCATGGCCTTCATCGACGGCTCGGTCGTCAACGTCGCATTGCCGTCGATACAGAGCGAACTCGGGGCGAGCATCGCGGCGATGCAGTGGGTCGTCAACGCGTATCTGCTGCTGCTCGGTGCGCTGGTGCTGGTCGGCGGTTCGATGGGCGACAAGCTCGGCCGGCGCAAGGTGTTCATCGCGGGCGTCGCGATCTTCACGGTGGCGTCGGCGGCGTGCGGCTTCGCGCCGGGCATGCGCTGGCTGATCGCGGCGCGCGCGCTACAGGGCGTCGGCGCGGCGCTGCTGGTGCCGGGCAGCCTTGCGATCATCGGCGCGGTGTTCGAGGGCGAGGAACGCGGACGCGCGATCGGCACGTGGGCGGGCGTCGGCGCGATCACGTCGTCGGTCGGCCCGGCGGCGGGCGGCTGGCTCGTCGATGCGTTTTCCTGGCGCGCGATCTTCTTCCTCAATCTGCCGCTCGCCGCCGCGACGATCGCGCTGGCGCTGATGTCCGTGCCCGACAGCCACGACGCCGACGCGCCGCAAACCCTCGACTGGCCCGGCGCGGCCTGCACCGCGGCGGGCCTCGCGGCGCTCACGTACGGTCTTACGGAAGCGCCGTCGCGCGGTTTTGCCGATCCGCTGGTGCTGGGCATGATCGGCGCGGGTGTGGTGCTGCTCGCCGCGTTCATCGCGATCGAAACGAAGTCCCGCGATCCGATGATCCCGCTCGACATCTTCCGTTCGCGCGATTTCAGCGGCGCGAATCTCGTCACGCTGCTGCTGTATTTCGGGCTCGGCGGCGTGCTGTTCTTCCTGCCGTTCACGCTGATACGCGCGTACGGCTACAGCGCGACCGAGGCCGGCGCGGCGGTGCTGCCGATGCCGCTCATCATCGGCGTGCTGTCGCGTTTCACGGGCGGATTGACGGGCCGTTTCGGCGCGCGGGCGTTGCTCGTCGCCGGGCCGTGCGTCGCCGGACTCGGCTTCGCGATGCTCGCGCTGCCATTCGCCGCGCGTGGCTACTGGGCGGGGTTTTTCCCCGCGCTCATCGTGCTCGGGATCGGCCTGACGATCACCGTCGCGCCGCTGACCACGACCGTGATGGCGTCGGTGCCGGGCGAGCGCGCGGGCGTCGCGTCCGGCGTCAACAACGCGGTCGCGCGCGTGGCGAGCCTGCTGGCGATCGCGGTGCTCGGCATCGTGTTCGTGTGGTCGCACGATGCGGCGTTGTCGGCTCGGCTCGATCGCCTGCATCTGCCGCACCCGGACGCGCGCTCGCTCGAAGCGCAGGCGCCGCCTTCCGCGTCATCGACGCCGCTCGCCCGCGCGCAGGCCGATGCCATCGCCGATGCGTTGCGCGCCGTCGCGTTGCTGTCCGCCGCGTGCGCGTTCGCCGCGGCGGGCGTCGCGGCGGTGACGATCAGTCGCAAGAAATAAAAAAACCCCGATGCCGGTCATCGGGGTTCGAAGGTACCGCTTCGATGCGCTTGTTAGTGGCCCACATGAGCCGGTTGTTGTTCGATCGCCTTGGCGCGCTTTTGCAATTCTTCGGTCGTCTGCCCTTCGCCGTTCGGCAGCCAGCCCGGAGGACGCAGCAGGAAGCCGACAGCATCCGACACGCTCTTCGCGTTGAACATGTCCTTCACGAGACTGACCCAGTGTTCCATTTCGACGACGATCGGGTTGTGCGAAGTCACGGGCGTCGTCAGACCGTAGCGGCAGGGCTCGTCGGCGCGTTCTTCCACGTAGGTGCCGAACAGACGGTCGAAGATGACCAGCACGCCGCCGAAGTTCGCATCGAGATAGATCTCGTTCGACGCATGGTGCACACGGTGCGCCGACGGCGTGTTGAACACATATTCGAGCCAGCCGAGCTTCGGAATCCACGTCGCATGCAGCCAGAACTGGTAGAGCAGGTTGATCGACACGACCGCGAGCACCACATCCGGTTTCACGCCGAACCACACGAGCGGGGTGAAGAAGATGGCCGAGCCGGCGATCTTGGTCAGCCAGCCGAGACGGTAGGCGGACGACAGCGTCAACTGGTTCGGCGAGTGATGGACCGCGTGGTTCGCCCAGAAGAAGCGGATCGTGTGCGACGCGCGGTGATACCAGTAGTAGCAGAACTCCTGTCCGATGAAGAGCAGGAAGATCGTGAGCGCGGTGTTCGTCGTGACCGTGTGGATGCGATGTTCCCACGCGAAGTTGAAGACCGGCGTCGCGAGCGAGATCGGCAGGAACGCGAGCAGCTTGCGGCCGACGAGATCGACGAGCGAGATCCAGGTCTCGTGCCAGTCAAAGGCCTTGTCGGTGCCTTTGTACTTGAAGTGCAAAACGACAGCTTCGATCATCGACGCGGCGAGCACGATGCCCATCACATACATCGAGATTTTTCCGAGCAGATCCAGTTCCATGACGGTTCGCCTTGGTGGGTGGTTGCGAATGAACCCATTCTGGCGATCGGCCCGGTTAAAAACCACGCACAAACTATTTCATGAAATGTCACGGCCCGCCCGCAAAGCCTTGTGGCATAAGGGGCGGGCGTCTCGCGGGAGTTATTTCAAAGTATGTCGGCGCGCGATGGCTCGACTCGGCGCCTCCTGCGTTGCGTTCAATCCGAAACGGCATTCAACAGCGTAAGCAGCTTACGAAAACCTTGTGCGTCCCGGTGAACATCGATAGAATGCGAACAATTCCTATTTACATCGCATCAGAAAGATGATCGCCGTCGCGCACGACAATCGCTCCGAGGGTTCGCGGGCATGAGACCGGTTCTGGTTCGCCTGCATCGCTGGCTCGGCGTCGCGACCGCGCTCTTTCTGTTCGTCTCGGGTCTCACCGGCGCGATCATCGCGTGGGATCACGAAATCGACGAGATCCTCAATCCGGCCTTCTTCCACGCGCGCACCGACGGCCCCGCGCTGCCGCCGCTCGAACTCGCGCGACGCGTCGAGGCGGCCGATCCGCGCGTCGAAGTGACGTATATGCCGCTCGGTTTCGAGCCGGGACATACCGCGCAGATGATGGTGATGCCGCGCACCAACCCGGCGACCAACGCGCCGTACGACGTCGCGTACAACCAGATCGCCGTCGATCCCGCGACGGGGCAGGTCCAGGCGCAGCGCATGTGGGGCGCGCTGTCGCTCGCGCGCATCGATCTGATGCCGTTTCTCTACAAGCTGCACTACACGCTGCATTTGCCGATCGTCGGCGGTTTCGATATCGGCACGTGGCTGATCGGCATCGTCGGCATGCTGTGGTTTTTCGATAGCGGCATCGCGCTGATTCTGTCGTTCCCGAGCGTGAAGGCGTGGCGCAAGTCATTCGCGTTTCGCGTGAAGCGCGGTGGCTACGCGCTCACGTTCGATTTGCATCGCTCGGGCGGCGTCTGGATCTGGGGCTTGCTGCTCGTGATGGCGCTCACGTCGATCTCGATGAATCTCGCCGAGCCCGTGATGCGCCCGGTCGTGTCGATCTTCTCGAAACTCTCGCCTTCGTTCCTCGACAACGCCGAACTCGTGCGCGCTGGGCCGCCGGGCAAGCCGCTCGCCACGCGCGAGCAGATTCTGGAGATGGCTGCGCGCGATGCGAAACGCGAAAACCTGACCGAGCCGATGGGCGCGCTCTATTTCGCGCCGATGTTCAAGGCGTACGGCGTCGGTTTCTTCGCGCCCGGCCGCGACCACGGCGACATGGGTCTCGGCAACGCCTGGCTCTACTACAACGGCCAGACCGGCGCGCTCGCGGGATCGTCGATTCCGGGCCGCGGCTCGGCCGGCGACATCTTCATGCAGGCGCAGTTTCCGCTGCATTCCGGGCGCATCGTCGGACTGGGCGGGCGCATTCTGGTGAGCGCGGTGGGCATCGCGGTTGCAATGCTGAGCGCGACCGGCCTCATCATCTGGTTCAGAAAACGCGTGGCGCGACGTCATTCCGCCGCCGCAGCGAACGCACGCACCGCGCGCGGCTCTGTAGCGCCCTGACGATACCGTCGAATCGGGTCAACTAACCTCGCACAAAGCTCGATGAGAACGCCCCGCGCGGGTGGGATGTTGCGTTCGCGCAAATTCTTCGCTTCTTGAATGATAACGACTCTTATTTAACTTATAATCCGCGCATAACTCAGTCTCACCCGTCCCGCGCCAGCCGCGACCGGTCTTGCGACTCAGAACAATGCCGCCCGGATTCCAATCACGCCCCGGGACGGAAGACCGACCACCATCGTAGTTTGCGTATTCATGTCCGCTTCCCGTTCGTCCCGCTCGCAGGCCGCGCCTGCGCAGGCGCTGTCTCATCGCGCCGTCATCGCCGTTGCCGTCGCGATGGCTTTCTCCCTGTCCGCCCACGCGCAATCGACCGATTCCGGCAACGCCAGCACCGCCGCGCCGCAGGACAGCGCGTTGCCGGCCGTCAAGGTTCAGGCGTCGAAGGAAGCCTTGCCCGGCGACCTCGCGCCGACCTTCGCGGGTGGCCAGGTCGCGCGCGGCGCCGATTTCGGCGTGCTCGGCCAGCAGAAGATGATCGACGTGCCGTTCAGCATGACGACCTATACGTCGAAGCTGATCGAAGACCAGCAGGCGCGCACCCTCGCCGATGTGCTCGCGAACGATCCGTCCGTTCGGACTGCGTACGCGTTCGGCAATTTCGCGGAAACCTACGTCATCCGCGGCTTCCAGTTGCAGGGCGACGATGTTTCGCTCAACGGCCTGTACGGCATCACGCCGCGCCAGCTCGTCGCGACCGATGCGCTCGAGCGTGTCGATCTGTTCAAGGGCGCGAATGCGTTTCTGAACGGCGCGTCGCCGAACGGCTCGGCGGTGGGCGGCGGCCTGAACCTGCAACTCAAGCGCGCCGACGACAAGCCGCTCACGCGCGTGACGCTCGAAGGCTCGGCATCGGGCGAGATCGGCGCGCATATCGATATCGGCCGGCGCTTCGGCAGCGAAGGGCAGTTCGGCATCCGCGTGAATCAGGCGAATCACGACGGCGAATCGAGCGTCGACGGCGAACATCGCCGCGACAACACCACGGCCGTCTCGCTCGACTGGCGCGGCGACAAGCTGCGTCTCTACGCCGACTTCCTGTATCAGCGCCAGCGCATCAACGGCGGCCGCCCGACCGTCAACGACTTCGCGAACTTCATTCCGGAGCCGCCTTCGGCGACGTACAACTACGGTCAGACCTGGAGCTTCAGCTCGATCGAGGATACCGTCGGCATCCTGCGCGCCGAGTACGATTTCCTGCCAGGCTGGACGGCCTACATCGCGGGCGGCGCGCGCCACACCGACGAGCACGGCGAGTATTCGTCGCCGAGCATCCAGGCCAACGGCACGACCACCGCGACGCGCCTCGGCGTGCCGCACAAGGAAGACGGCACTTCCGCCGAAGCAGGCGTGCGCGGCCACTTCAACACCGGGCCGGTGTCGCACTTCGTGACGGCGGGCGCGTCGATCGTGCGTGTCGATTCGAAGTCGGCGTTCACGTTCAGCAGCTCGTTCCCGACCAGCATCTACGACACGCCGCAAGTGCCGTATCCGGCGACTATCCTGACGGGCGGCAATCTTTCCGATCCGCAGACGGTGACGCTCAATCTGATGCGCAGCGTGTCGATCTCCGACACGCTCGGCTTCCTGAACGATCGCGTGCTGTTCACCATCGGCGCGCGCCACCAGGAACTGCTGACCAACGGTTACAGCTACGCCGGCGTCCAGACGCAGGCCTACAACGATTCGATCACGACGCCGGTTTTCGGTCTCGTCGTCAAGCCGATGCAGAACGTCGCGCTCTTCGCGAATCACAGCGAAGCGCTGACGATCGGCGATTCGGCGCCCAACACCGCGGCGAACTTCGGCGAGCAGTTGCCGCCTGCGAAGTCGAAGCAATGGGAAGTCGGCGCGAAGTATGACAACGGCCAGTACGGCGCGTCGTTCGCGGCGTTCCAGATCGAGAAGCCGCTGACTTTCGTCAATAGTTCGAACTTTTTCGTGGCTGACGGCACGCAGCGTAATCGCGGGCTGGAAGCGTCGATCTACGGCGAGCCGGTGCACGGCGTGCGCCTGATCGCGGGCGCGACGTACATCCACGCGACGCAGTACGACACGGGCACGGGCTCGACGGACGGCAACAAGCCGATCGGCGTGCCGACGATGATGTTCAACGTCAACGCGGAATACGACGTGCCGGTGCTCAACGGCCTCACGCTGACGGCGCGCTGGATCCGCACGGGCTCGCAGTATCTGAACGTGACGAACACGCTGTCGATTCCCGCATGGGATCGCTTCGATCTCGGCGCGCGTTATGCGACCGTGCTGTTCGGCAAGCCGACGACGTTCCGCGCGAGCGTGCTGAACGTGGCGAACAAGTCCTACTGGTCGTCGACGATCGGTGGCTATCTGACGCAGGGCGCGCCGCGCACGGTGCTGCTGTCGATGACGACGGATTTCTGATCGGTCTCTTCGAAGCGATGAAAAACGCCGCGCGTTCGTGAGAACGCGCGGCGTTTTCATTTCGCATCAACCCAGGTGAGTCGTGCGCGCCCTCGGCGCGACGGTCTCCATCGATGTCAGACCCTCGACGATGCCGCACTGCTCGAGCGGTGCTTCCTCGCCGCAGCGATTCCTGAGCGTCGTGAGTTGTTCGCGCAGCTGCGTCAGTTCAGCGATGCGCGCGTCCACGTGCGCGATGTGCGCGTCGACGAGCGCGTTGACGCTCTCGCATGTGCCGCCCGGCCCATCGGAGGCCGCGAGCAGCGCCCGCACTTCATCGTGCGTCATGTCCAGCGCTCGACAGTTCCGAATGAAACGCAGGCGATCGACGTGCCCGGAATTGTAGCTGCGGTAATTCGCGGCAGTTCGATCCGGTGGCGGAAGCAATGCCTCTCTCTCATAGAACCGGATTGTCTCGGTCGTGCATTTCGCAAGTTTCGCGAGTTCGCCAATTTTCATCGCGGCATCTCACTGCAAAAGTTCTTGACCTTGAAGCAGCTTCAAGGTGTGTACTGGGAGCATACAGCAGACAAAGGACAATAGCATGGCACCCGGACATGAAGAAACGGCGACGAGAACGCCGCATGCACACGATCACAAACACGCGCACGCAGCGGAAGGTTCGTGCTGCGGCGCTGCTCCGGCATCCTTACCGACGCTTGGCCGGTCCGTTGCAACCGGCGATTCGATCCGTACTCAGATGCGTATTCTGCAGATGGACTGTCCGACAGAAGAAACGCTCATCCGCAAAAAGCTCGGCGCCATGCCGCAGGTGTCGGAGCTTCAGTTCAATTTGATGCAGCGAGTCCTGACGGTCGTCCACAAGCCGGACAGCCTCGACGCGATCGTCAAGGCGCTCGGCACGCTCGGATTCACGCCCGAACTTGCCAGCAACGATCGCGCATCAGCTAACGCTCCGGTCGCGCCGGCAACACCGAAGTCGTGGTGGCCGCTCGCAGTGGCGGGCGTCGCCGCTGCCGGCTCCGAAGCCGCGAGCTGGGCCGGCGCGCCCGTCTGGGCTGTGGCGGCGCTTGCGCTCGTCGCGGTCGCCTGCTCCGGTTTGGGAACGTACAGGAAGGGCTGGATCGCGATTCGCAACCGCAATCTCAACATCAATGCGCTGATGAGCATTGCCGTGACGGGCGCACTGGTGCTCGGGCAGTGGCCAGAGGCCGCGATGGTGATGGTCCTGTTCACGATCGCCGAGCTCATCGAGGCGAAATCGCTGGATCGCGCGCGCAATGCCATTCAGGGACTCATGCGTCTCGCACCCGAGAAGGCGACGATCAGACAGCCTGACGGTTCGTGGCTCGAAGTCGAGGCCGCGACAGTCACGCCCGGCGCCGTCGTTCGAGTCAAGCCGGGCGAGCGGATCGGGCTCGATGGCGAGATCGTGAGTGGCCGTTCGACGGTGAATCAGGCACCGATCACAGGCGAGAGCTTGCCGGTCGACAAGGCGCAGGGCGATCTCGTGTTCGCCGGCACCATCAACGAGGCGGGGTCGTTCGAGTACCGCGTGACGGCTGCGGCGAGCAATACGACGCTCGCCCGGATCATTCACGCGGTCGAGGAAGCGCAAGGCGCCAAAGCACCGACGCAGCGTTTCGTCGATCAATTCGCGCGCGTCTACACGCCGATCGTGTTCCTGATCGCACTCGGGGTCGCCGTGATTCCGCCGCTGTTTTTCGCGGGCGCGTGGTTCGACTGGATCTACAAGGCGCTCGTGCTGCTGGTGATCGCCTGTCCGTGCGCGCTGGTGATTTCCACGCCGGTCACGATCGTGAGCGGGCTGGCCGCTGCGGCGCGCCGGGGGATTCTGGTCAAAGGGGGCACGTATCTCGAACAGGGTCGCAAGCTCGCGTGGCTGGCGCTCGACAAGACCGGCACCGTCACGCACGGAAAGCCGGTCCAGACGGAATTCGAACTTCGTGCGACCGAGGTCGATAGCGCCTGGGTTCGTTCCGTCGCCGCCAGCCTCGCGGGGCGATCGGATCATCCCGTATCGATGGCGATCGCGCAGAAGGGCGATGCGGATGGCATTGCGCGCGTGCCTGTCGATGCCTTCGAAGCGCTTCCGGGGCGTGGCGTCGCGGGCGTCGTTTGCGGACGGCGTTATTCGCTTGGCAATCATCGTCTCGTCGAGGAACTCGCGCGCTGCTCGACGGAACTCGAAGCCCGGCTCGATGCGCTCGAGCGCGCGGGCAGGACGGTGGTGATGTTGATCGACGACGAGCGCGTGCTTGGACTGTTCGCGGTTGCCGATACGGTGAAGGACAGCAGCAAGGACGCCATTTCCGAGCTGCATGCGCTCGGCGTGCGAACGGCGATGCTCACCGGCGACAATCCGCACACCGCCAAGGCGATCGCAGATCAGGTCGGCATCGACCGCGCCGAAGGCAATCAGTTGCCCGAGGACAAGCTGCGCATCGTGAAAGCGCTCTCGAAAGGCGGCTCGATGGTGGGCATGGTCGGCGACGGCATCAACGATGCCCCGGCGCTCGCGCAAGCCCACATCGGTTTCGCGATGGGCGCGATGGGCACGGACACGGCCATCGAGACGGCGGACGTTGCCTTGATGGACGACGACCTGCGCAAGATTCCGTCGTTCATTCGCCTTTCTCGCGCCACGCACGGGATCCTCGTGCAGAACATCTCGCTGGCGCTCGGGATCAAGGCTGTCTTCCTCGTGTTGACGCTCTCCGGACTCGGCACGATGTGGATGGCTGTCTTCGCCGATGTCGGCGCGAGCCTGCTGGTCGTGGGTAACGGATTGCGCTTGCTTCGGAAGTAAGGATAACTGGAGAAATCATGAGCTGGCTTGAACGCATGTTTGGGGGCCACCACGGTGGCCAGAACCGTGGCGGGCATGATCGCGGGCATGGCGGATCGCATGGAGGATCCCACGGCGGATACGGCGATGACCGGACTCGCCAGTCGAACGAAGGGTGGGGCAGAGTACCGAACGCGACGCCAGCGCCGCCAGGCGTCAACTGCCCGAAGTGCGGCGCAGCCAATGCCGCCGGTTCGCGCTTTTGCGACCAGTGCGCGACTTCACTTGCGCCGCAAGCCTGCTCGACATGCAAGCAGGCGCTGGCCCCGGGCGCGAAATTCTGCAGCCAGTGCGGCGCGCCAGCGAACCCGTGACGGTCAGCTAGGTGTATCGGCCGGATTCTTCACGCACCGGAATCCGGCATACACGTATTGATAATGCCCCTGAAACCAGTTTCGGAAACTCGGCCGCAACATGCAGGCCGCCGTGCGCGGCGAGCCGCCCTTGATGACGAAGTGTTTGCCGTCGAAGAAATTCGCCGAATAACCGAGATAGAACGGAAACGGCTCGAAGCCCCGCAACGGGCCGAATTCCGTCGACGTCCATTCCCAGCCATTGCCGAACTGGCCTTCGACGCCGAACTCGCTGCGATTCTCCGGATACGCCTGCACCGGCGACGGGTCCCATCGGCGGAAATCGAAGTTGCCTTCCGCGACTCCCGGCGCGCCCGACGCCGCGCGCTGCCATTGTGCTTCGGTCGGCAATGACTTGCCCGCCCAGCGCGCGTACGCCTTCGCTTCGGCGTAACTCACGTACGCGGGCCAGTCGGGCGGCAGCGCGATCTCGTCGAACATCGTGCGCAGTTTCCACGCGTCCAGCGCGTCGTCGCCGTCGCCGGGAATCCAGAAGGCGGGATGCGCGATGCGCTCGTCTTCCTTCCACGCCCAGTCGGCTTCGTCCCAATAATCGCGGTTCCAGTAGCCGCCTGCATCGATGAAGCGCAGAAACTCGCCGTTCGTGACCATATAGCGGTCGATTTCGAACGCGGGAACGTCGACGCGTTCCTCGCCGAACTCGTTGTCCCAGCCGAACCGGCCACTTTCGCGCGTCAGGCCGAGCGTCGCGCTGCCCGCCGGCACGCGCACGGTTTCATGTTTCAGTTCGCGATCGGACGTGCGCTCAGAACGCGCGTTCGCTGGTGCAATTTTTCTATCGACCGGCAGTTGATGCAGCATGTACGCGAGCGTTTCGGCGTGCATCAGCCTGTGCTCGATCGCGACTTCAAGCAATTGCGTGGGGGATTCGTCGGCGGATAGCGGATTGGCGGCGATCTCGTTCGGATTGAAGCACGCATCGATGAGCGCGCGGACCGTTTGCCGATACGCGCGCACTTCATCGAGCGATGGCCAGTCGGCCGGCTGATCGGTTGGCAGGCCGCCATCCACCGGATCGATGCCGAAGGCGAAAAGCTGGTCGTAGGCGGGATTCGGGCTCGGCAGGTCGAACAGACGCTGATCGAAGAGATTGCGATCGAAGGCTTCGAGATGCCCGATATAAAAGACGATGCGATGCCGCTCGGCGATCGGCCTGTCGTAAAGGTGCTCGGGCTTGACTACGTCGAAAATCTCGTCGGTGACGCGGCGCGCTTCGGCGAGGCGCTCGAGCAGAGGATGACGCAGGGAAGGTTCGCGGTTCATGTCGCCCAATCTCCGTGGCTGGCCAGTAGCTTTGCATCGGCCGAAGCGAACGCCGCAGCGCCCGTTTGGCCGAACAAAAGAGACTAAACCGTAGCGAACCGCGTGCCAACTGAAATATGGGTGGCGATTATTCGTGTAGGCGCAATAATCGCGAGCGACGTTCCGTCAGACGGCGCGCAGGGCGTCGAAGTCGCGAATGCGGATGAACTTGCCCTGCGTTTCGATGAAGCCCGCCTTGTCGAAACGCGACAGCGTGCGGCTCACGGTTTCGAGCGTCATGCCGAGATAGCTGCCCATGTCGTCGCGCGTCATGCGCAGCGTGAATTCCGAGGACGCGTAACCGCGCTTCGCGAGCCGCGACGAGAGATCGAGCAGCAGCCGCGCGACCCGTTCGTCCGCGCGCAGCATGCCGAGCCTGACGACGTGGCTCGCCTCGCGATTCACCGCGTGGCTCATCATGCGATGCAGACGCTTTTGCAATGCGTCGGTCTCGCGGCACATGCGCTCGAACAGCGAATACGGAACGACGCAGACCGAGCTGTCTTCCAGCGCGATGGCGTCGCACATATGCTCGCCTTCCTCGATGCCTTCGAAGCCGAGCGCATCGCCCGCCAGCAGCAGACCGGTGACCTGCTCGCGGCCGCCGTCATGCGTGATGACTGTCTTGATCGACCCGGAGCGCACCGCGAACAGCGCATCGAAGCGGTCGCCGGCGCGAAACAGCGCGTCGCCGCGCTTGACCTTGCGCGTCACGGAGATGATGTCCTCCAGTTTCGCGATGTCGTTGGCGCACAGGCCTTCGGGCATGCAGAGATGCCGCATCGCACAGGTCGAGCAGTGCGCCGAATTGCGCCGCGCGCGGGAACTATCGGACAGGGCGGTCATTTTTGGGCTCGTTTTGTTGATGAATGACAAAACGATTGTCCCATAGGCCATCGGCCCGCCCGCGTGAAAAATTGACGCGGGCGGGGCATCGATCAAACTTTTTTACCTTATGGAGTTGCCTTTTCGCGAGGCTCGCCCGCCGCCGATGGAATCAGCAATACCGGCAACGTTGCCTGACGCAGACACCGTTCGGCCACGCTGCCGAGAATCAGCCGCTGAAAGCCCTTGCGGCCGTGTGTGCCCATGATCAGCAGATCGGCGTTGAACGCGTCGGCGGCCTTGATGATGAGCGTCGCGACATCGTCGCTCGCGGTCGCTTCGATCGTCACGACTTCGCCGCTCACGCCGCGCGCCTTCATCTGATCGGCGGCCTCGCGCGCGAGCGACGCGCCCTGTTCCATTAGGCTCGCGTGCAGCGAGGAGGGATCGTAGCCGGGCACGTCGAGATACATCGGGCTGCCTTCGACGACGTAATACGGCTGCACGACCGCCTGATGCGTGACGGCGAGATCGAGCGCGGCGCTGAAGGCACGCTCGGAAGTCCGGCTGCCGTCGATGGCGACGAGAATGCGTTTGAACATGACGGTAGTTTCCCCTGAAACGGTCGATCGGCGTACGGCGCGCGCAGCGCCTCATGACTTCGCATCATAGAGCGCGCGTGTTCCACCTCGACGCCGCTTTTTTGCGATAAGTCGATCCAGCGCAAGGCAGGCCGTACAATTCGTGGTTCTTCGGCATCAGCGCCCGCTTAAAAGCGCCGGCGCGACCTCTTTTTAGCACTTCTCCAGCCAGCCTGCCCGACCGTGACTCAGACGCCGCCCGCCTTACCGTTCAGAACCGCTCTCTACGCGATGCTCGGCATCGGTCTCGTCAACATGCTCGTTGCGCTGGATCAGACCGTGGTCAGCACCGCGCTGCCGTCGATCGTCGCGGAACTGCACGGCTTCGAGTTCTACGCGTGGATCGCGAGCGCCTATCTGCTCGCATCGGTCGTCACGGTGCCGGTGTTCGGGCGGCTCGGCGATTACTTCGGGCGCAAGCGCTTCGTGATCGCGGCGGTGATCGTGTTCACGGTCGCCTCGGTGCTGTGCGGCATCGCGCCCAGCATGCTGTTTCTCGTGCTCGCGCGCGGCCTGCAGGGCGTCGGCGGCGGGATGATGGTCGGCACCGCGTTCGCATCGATTCCCGATCTGTTTCCCGATCCGCGCACCCGCGTGCGCTGGCAGGTCGTGCTGGCGGCCGCTTACGGCATCGGCACGGCGGCGGGGCCGTCGCTCGGCGGATGGATGAGCCAGCACTGGGGCTGGCGCTCGACGTTCCTCGTGAATCTGCCGGTCGGCGCGGCGGCGCTTTACTTCATCTGGTCGCATCTGCCGAATCTGCACCGGCCGCGCGAGGGCAGCGTGAAGATCGACTGGACCGGCGCCGCGCTCGTCGCGCTGGTGCTCGGCGGCTTTCAGGCGCTGATCGAGGCGTTGCCGAAAGACGGCCTCACGACCGCCAATATCGCGCTGGGCATCGGCGTGGCGGTGTGCGCGGTGGCGCTCCTGATTTGCGAACGGCGCGCGACGCATCCGATCATCCCGCTCGACATCTTCCGCGATCCGCAACTCAACACGCTCTTTACGCTGTCGTTTCTGGCTGGCTTCGTGATGTTTTCGCTGATCTTCTTCGCGCCGCTCCTGCTGCAAGGCGGCTTCGGGTTGTCGCCGCAGGCCGCGGGCCTGCTCGCGACGCCGATCGCCGCGTGCATCGCGCTCGGCAGCTTCATCAACACGCGCATCGTCATTCATATGCGCAAGCCGGTGAACATTCTCTCGATCGGCTTCACGCTGCTCCTGATCGCGTCGGTGGCGCTGGCGTTCGCGCGCGAGTCGACGCCGCATCTGTGGATCGAATTGCCGATGGCTGCGATCGGCATCGGCCTCGGCTTTGTCCTGAACAACATGAATGTCTTCGGGCAGGAGATCGCGGGGCGCGAGCGCTTCGGCATCACGACCGCGCTGCTGCAATCGACGCGCATGGTCGGCGGGATGCTGGGCACCAGCATCGTCGGGACGATCGTCGCGCATCACTATGCGAGCGTCGTGGCGCGCACGGTCAGCGTGCTCGGCCCGGCGACCTCGGCGCAATGGCTGCCGCGCCTGTCCGACCCGCGCATTCTCGTCGATGAAGCGTTGCGCGAGCACGTCCTCGCCGAACTGACCTCGGCCGGCCTGGATGCCGCCGCGCTCCTCGACGCCGCGCGCGATGCACTCGTGCAGTCGATCCACATCGGCGTGATGCTGACGGCCGTCGCGGCGCTGGTGGCGGCGCTGCTGGTGCGGCGCATCGCGCACATCACGTTCAGAAAGCACGCGACGCCGGTGCCGAAGTCCTAGAGCGCAACCTTTGATAAGTGGTTGGTCGCGCCTATAGTTCCTGCGTCGCCGGACGGACCGGATATCGACTCGGCTTCGACCGCGCACCGCGCTTGCTTCATCGTCCTCGACGGCGGCTCGCACGTCTCGCGCGGAACGCTTGCGCGCGCTGCGGGTCACTCGCTTTAGCGGGCGGCCGCGCGACAGGCCTGCCGCCCATCGCCAACAGAGATGAGGAGCTGACATGAAGATCACCGGAGACATGCTGATCGGCGCATCGGCCGTGCGGGGCACCGATGCCACGCTCCGCGCGTTCGACCCTGCCCGCAACGCCGATCTGGAGCCCGCGTTCGGCGGCGGCGGCGCGGCGGAAGTCGCGCGCGCGTGCGAACTCGCCGATGCCGCTTTCGACGACTATCGCCACGCGCCTTTCGAAACGCGCGCGCAGTTTCTCGAAGCCATCGCCGACAACATCATCGCGCTCGGCGACACGCTGATCGAACGCGCGATGGCCGAATCCGCGCTGCCCAAGGCGCGCCTCGAAGGCGAGCGCGCCCGCACGGTCGGGCAGTTGCGCCTGTTCGCGTCGCTCGTGCGCGAGGGCCGCTGGCTCGCCGCCACGCTCGATTCTGCGCAGCCGGATCGAAAGCCGCTGCCGCGCTCCGATCTGCGTCTGCAAAAGATTCCCGTCGGCCCGGTCGCGGTGTTCGGCGCGAGCAACTTTCCGCTCGCGTTTTCCGTGGCGGGCGGCGATACCGCGTCGGCGTTCGCGGCGGGCTGTCCGGTCGTCGTGAAATCGCATCCGGGGCATCTGGGCACCTCCGAACTGGTCGGGCGCGCGGTGCAGAAGGCGGTCGCGGACAGCGGCTTGCCGGAGGGCACGTTTTCGCTGGTCGTCGGCGCGGGCAATGCCATCGGCGAAGCGCTGGTCGCGCATCCGGCGATTCAGGCGGTCGGCTTCACAGGTTCGCGGCGCGGTGGGCTGGCGCTCGTCGATATCGCGTCGCAGCGGCCGGTGCCGATTCCCGTTTTTGCCGAGATGAGCAGCGTCAATCCGGTGTTCGCGCTGCCGGGCGCGCTGGCGGCACGCGGCGATACGCTCGCGGCGGGATATATCGATTCGGTCACGCTGGGCGTCGGCCAGTTCTGCACGAATCCGGGTCTCGTGATCGGTCTCGCGGATTCCGACCTCGACGATTTCATCGACAACGCCGCAGCCGCGCTCGAAAAGAAGGGCACGCAGACGATGCTCACAGCGGGCATCGCGGCGGCGTATGAAGACGGCGTCAAGCACCGCGACGGAGCCGCCAGGCGCATCGCGACCGGCACGCAGAGCGAGGTGTCGAGCGGCGCGCTGCCGGCGCTGTATCGCGTGAGCGCGGAGGAGTTTCTCGCGAAGCCGCAACTGGCGGAGGAGATTTTCGGGCCGACTTCGGTGGTGGTCGTGTGTCGCGACGAGGACGAATTGATCGCGGTCGCGCGCCGTCTCGAAGGTCAGCTTACCGCGACGCTGCTGATGGAAAAGGACGATGTCGAGCTGGCGCGGCGGCTTCTTCCGGTGCTGGAGCGCAAGGCTGGGCGGATTCTCGCGAACGGTTTCCCGACCGGCGTCGAAGTGTCCTACGCGATGGTGCACGGCGGGCCGTATCCGGCCACGTCCGACAGCCGCTCGACGTCCGTCGGCGCGATGGCGATCGAACGCTTCCTGCGACCGGTGTGCTATCAGGATTTGCCGGCGGCGCTGTTGCCCGAATCTCTCGCGGATGACAATCCGCTCTCGCTCTGGCGTTTGAGGGATGGGCAACTGGGACCTAACTGAGGGTGAGTTGATTATCTCTCTGGCGAATAAACGTCTTTTATTCGCCAGAGAGATATCTTGACGAATATCTGTTTGACAAATAAAATGCATTTATTCGCCAAACAGATACGCCCGCCATGCAGCAAGTTATCGCAACGATCGGTCAGATGGGCCACGTGCTCGCGGCTGGCCGCAAACGCGCCGGATTGACGCAAGCGCAAGCGGCGGCGCGGCTGGGCATCAGTCAGAGCCGCATATCGACGCTCGAACGCGATTCCGGCGCGCTGACGCTGGACCAGTTGCTCGCTTTGTTCGGCGCATACGGTCTTCAGTTGCTCGTGCAGGACCGGCCCGACAATTCCCTGATCGAAGCGAACGAGGCGGAGTGGTAATGCCCGGACGCCGGCCTCATTCGCGGGCATTGTCCGTCTGGGCCAACGGTCAGCGCGTGGCGACGTGGCGTCTGCCTGCGCGCGGTCAGGCCGAACTCGTCTACGACGACACCTGGGTCCGCTCGGGCGAGGTACGCCCGCTTTCACTGTCGCTGCCGATCCGGCTCGACGGCGCGCCGCTCAAAGGCGACGCGGTGCTCAATTACTTCGACAATCTGCTTCCCGACAGCGAGGCGATCCGGCGGCGCATCGCGCAGCGGTTCCAGACCGACAGCCTCGATGCCTTCGACTTGCTGCAGGCCATCGGGCGCGACTGCGTGGGCGCGGTGCAATTGCTCGCGGAAGACGAATCGCCCACGGGCGTCGAAACGATCGAAGGCACGCCGCTCACCGATCATGACATCGAAAACCTGCTGAATCAGGTGGCCGGCAGCGCGCCCTTCGGCACGGACGATGACGACGATTTCCGCATCTCGCTCGCCGGAGCGCAGGAAAAGACGGCGCTGCTGCGGCACGATGGCCGCTGGCTCAGGCCGCACGGCGCGACACCGACGACGCACATCCTCAAGCTGCCGCTCGGTCTCGTCGGCAATCGCCGCGCCGATCTCACGACGTCCGTCGAAAACGAATGGCTTTGCATGCGCATTCTGCACACGTTCGGCCTGCCGGTCGCGAACGCGGACATCGCGACGTTCGGTGAGCGGCGCGTGCTCGTCGTCGAGCGCTTCGACCGGCGTTTGCATCCCGCAGGGAAATGGATTTTGCGTTTGCCGCAGGAAGATTTCTGCCAGGTGAACGCGTTGCCGCCGCACAAGAAGTATGAACAGGACGGCGGTCCGGGCGTGCTCGATCTCGCGCGCGTGCTGCAGCAATCGAGCGATGCGCGCCGCGACATCGAAACGTTGGTGACGGCGCAGATTCTGTTCTGGCTGTTCGCCGCGCCGGACGGCCACGCGAAGAACTTCAGCATTCACCTGCTCAGAGGCGGACAATACCGCCTCACGCCGCTCTACGACGTCATGTCGATCTGGCCGGTGGAAGGCGATGGCGCGAATCAATGGTCCTGGCACAAGGCCAAGCTCGCGATGGCCATATCCGGCAAGGCAAGGCACTACGCGTTTCGTGAGATCCAACGGCGGCATTTCAACGCGATGGCGCTGAGATGCGGCTTCGGAGAAAGCGCCGAACCGATCATCGGGCGCATCATCGAGCGGACGCCCGCGGTCATCGATGAAGTCGCGGCGCAATTACCGGCCGATTTTCCACCTCGCGTGGCCGAGCGTATTTTCAGCGGCATGCGCAAGTCGCTTGCCGCCCTCGAAGCGATGCCTGCATAGTCAGGACGCCCACGCGCCCGCTCTTTCCCTTGGAGACAAAAAAGCATGACGAACACCGAGCGCCGCTATCCCGATCCCGCCGTGCGCGTGCTGGACCCGCGTTTCAACGCGTTGCGCATCGCGTCGGCATCGGTGGAATGTCTTTATCAGGGCGCGCGCTGGTCCGAAGGGCCGGTCTGGTTCGGCGACGGCCGCTATCTGCTGTGGAGCGATATTCCGAACAACCGCATCCTGCGCTGGGACGAAGAGAGCGGCCAGGTCGGCGTGTTTCGCAAGCCGTCGAACAATGCGAACGGTAACACCCGCGACCGCGAAGGGCGGCTCGTGACCTGCGAGCATCTCACGCGGCGCGTGACGCGCACCGAATACGACGGCTCCATCACTGTCATTGCCGATAGTTTCGACGGCAAGCCGTTCAATTCGCCGAACGATGTCGTCGTGAAGTCGGATGGCTCGATCTGGTTCACCGATCCGAGCTTCGGCATTGACGGCTTCTACGAAGGCGAGAAGCACGAAGCACAACTCAAGCCGTGCGTGTATCGCGTGGATGGTCAGAGCGGCGCGATCACGATGATGATCGACGCTTTCGTCGGCCCGAACGGTCTCGCGTTCTCGCCGGATGAATCAGTGCTGTACGTGGTGGAATCGCGCGCGACGCCGCGCACGATCCACGCGTTCGACGTGCTCGACGGTGGCCGCAGACTCGGCGAGCCGCGTCTTCTGATCGATGCGGGCCCCGGTACGCCCGACGGCTTTCGCGTGGATATTCACGGCAACCTCTGGTGCGGCTGGGGCATGGGCGACGCCGAACTCGACGGCGTGCGCGTGTTCACGCCGCAAGGCGAGGCGATCGGACATATCGATTTGCCGGAGCGCTGCGCGAATGTGTGCTTCGGAGGGCGGCATCGCCACCGGCTGTTCATGGCGGCGAGCCACGGGCTGTATTCGCTCTATGTCAACACGCAGGGCGCAAAAGGCGGCTAAGCCTTCGCGATCCTTTCCATGATGCGCTCGGGATGTTTGCTCGCGGCGAAGCCGTGGCGCGCATAGAGCCCGTGCGCGTCGGATGTGACGAGCATCATGCGGCGCAATCCCTGCAGATCGGGATGCGCCATCACGCATTGCATCATCCATTTGCCGAGGCCCGCGCCCTGATGCCCGGGCAGCACGAAGACATCGGCGAGATAGGCGAAGGTCGCGGTATCGGTGATCATGCGCGCATAGCCGATCTGCGCGTTGCCGCGAAAAAGCCCGAACGCGAGCGAGTGACGGGCGGCGCGCTCGACCTTTTCGCGCGCGATGCCGGGCGACCAGTACGCCACTTCGCTCAGGTAACGATGCACGACATCGAAGTCGAATTCATCGATGTCGGTGCTCAGCCGATAGTCGTCCCGGGTCCACTGCATCGCGTCGCTCCATGTGCGTCATGAAGCGACGAGAATAGGCGATCGACGCGCCGTGCTCCATGCACACTTTGCGTCTGTCAGTGTCAGTGCACGTTGTAGATGCGGCCGGTTTCCGCGCCTTCGACGCTGCGGCTGTACGCGAGCGCCACGCGCGCGCCGCTCGCGGCCTCGAAACCGCGGAAGTACGGGCCGAAGCTTTCGCGCGCTTCCTCCAGCATCGTCGGGCTGACGACGTTGATGCGCAGGCCGCGCGGCAACTCGATCGCCGCGCCGCGCACGAAACCTTCGATCGCGCCGTTGACCGCCGCCGCGCTCGCGCCGTCCCGGATCGGCGCCGCGCCGACAATGCCGCTCGTCAGCGTGAACGAGCCGCCGTCGTTCAGATGATCACGCGCGGTGAGCACGAGATTGACCTGTCCCATCAGCTTGTCGTCGAGACCGCGGCGGAATTGCTCGGGCGTCATCTTCACGAGCGGCCCGAAGTGCACATGGCCGGCTGCCGCAACGATCGCATCGACGCGGCCGATTTCTTCGAAAAGCCGCTGGATGCTGTTCGGATCGAGCAGATCGACGCGATGCGCGCCGCGCGTCGCGCCGATCTCGAAGACTTCATGACGGGATTTCAGTTCGGCGGCGACCGCCCGGCCGACCGTACCAGTGGCGCCGATGACAGCGATTTTCATGATTGGCTCGCACAGTTTGCGTTGAGGGAATGTCAGCCATTGCGCGGGCGCGCGCGTGCGCGAAAAAGACGCGCCCGCTTCAAGGATTGCAAACGGCGGGTTTCGAATGACTAGGCGGACACCGCGCGCGCGGGCATCGGCGAAAGCAGATACAGCGATGCCGCGAACTTGCAGACGAGTCCCGCGCCGCAGATGAACGCACCTGCCGGGAACGCGTGCCACTGCAGCGCGAGCGTCGGCGCGACGAGCGCGACGGACACGAACCCGAGCGCGACGGCGAGCCAGCGCGCCCATTGCAGCCGCGACGCGACGCACACGTAAAGCAGGCCGACCAGCACGCGCGAGGTGATCGACGCCGCCAGCGGATGGCTCGAGGCGTCGCCGGGAAGGCCGATCGCGAGCGTCAGCGCGAACTCGGCCCACGACAGCGCGTAGGCCGCGCCGAGGCAGGCAATCGCTGACGTGAAGCGCTGTTCGGGGGTGACTACATGGCGCGCGCCCGGTTGCAGTTGCGCGGCTTCGCCGGAATCTTGCGGGTAATTGTCGTATGCGTGGATCGTCGTCATCTGGCCTTTCCCCTTTGATCGCTTGCAGTGCGTTTTGTCGGCCGCGCTCGATTTTTGTTGCGATGCGGCGCTTCGTTGGCGGTGTCACTGCGCATACGCCGTGCCTGCTCCGAGGAACGCGCGTTGCTTCCAGTTTATGCCGATAAACCAGCGACCAAAAGGAGCCCGCGATGAACAACGTCAAAGAGCAGCATCCTCACTCGGAGCGTGATGAAGACGATCTCGACAAGGCCGTCGAAGACACGTTTCCCGCCAGCGATCCGCCCGCGACCGGCGGCGTGACGCGCATCGAAACGGACGATAAGAAAGACGAAAAGAAGTGATCTGAATGCGCGTTGAAGCAAGAGAGCCGCATATTCGATGCGGCTCTTTGCTTATGATGATTCAACCGCGTTCCAGCTCGAACAATCGCGACGGCCGCATATGATTGAGCGCGTAGTGCTTGCGCCCGCGCAAGGTATGGCCGTGTGGATCGCGTCCCTCGAAGCGCACCTTGTCTTCGATCTCGGGCACCGTCGGCGCGACCATGCCGTGATCGATCAGCCGATAACCCCGCTCGAGCGCGAGCAACACGCCGTTGCGTCCGGGACGGCTGTCGAAGCCGCCGAGGCCATCGCCCGGCTCCGCCACGTAGTTCACCCGCGTTGCGTTCGAATTGATGACGGCGTCCGGCTCGCGCGCGCGCATCTCGGCTTCGCGTCGTGCGTGGATGTTCTTCATATCGGCATCGACAGTGTCGTCGGGTCCGTCATCGTTGGCGACATCGATACCGCGCGGCGCTTTCTCATAGAGGCCCTGCGGACCGACATGCTTGTTGGCTTCAGCGTTGCTCATCGCGTGCTCCGTTGATCTGAACCGACCCACCGCTACGCAAGACTCATTCCGGATATTTGGCGACGGAACCGCGAGCCTTGCCTGAGGGCGCCTCGCCGCACAGCGAAAATTTCGGCCATTTTTTTCGACCCCAAGCCGTTTTCCTGCAAGTATTATTTGGAACCGGTCGGCGGCAAAGCGCAAGGCGGGACGCGAACAATCGGGAGGGCGCGTTTCACGTTGCCGTCGAAGAAGAGCAATGCGATTCGAACGAGCAGGGCACTTTCACACAGGTGACTCATGCAACACGATGCAGCCTTTTCACATCGAGGCTACCTTCTGAACTGCGCGCCCGCCCGGGCCGGAGATGGCAGCTACCAGCCGTATGTGGTGATCTCGCGATCGAGCGATGGCGAACTCGTCGCGAACCGCTTCTTTCCGTCGGACCTGCGATTTCGCGACGCAGAGGCCGCCATCGCGCACGCGCGCGACTGGGCCGTGCGCTGGATCGACGCCAGTAACGTAACGGCGTGAGCGATGTCCGGATGAAACATCGCGAACCCGGGCGCGCGAGGCGCCGGGCGGCAGCCTTCGCCAAAACCGGTTAATCTTGACGTTTGACCCGTTGCGCAAGGCGCGGCGGCCGCTTCTCTTGCTTCATCGCCGACATGCAGAACACGCCCACGCCTGGATCCATACCGCCGCTCGAATCCTCTCGCGAAACATCACGCGACACGCCTCAGGAATGGGGCCTTGCCCGCATCGTGGCGGACTTGCGTCAGTCGCGCGAAGAGTTGCATCGCACGCGGCATCCGCTCGGCATCCGCGAGCTGCCTTCACGCGATGCGATCGTCAGGATCGTCAACGGTCTGCGTTCCGCGCTGTTTCCCACGCATTACGGCGCGCCGGATCTGACCGACGAAAGCGTCGATTACTACGTCGGCCAGACGCTCGAAAGCAACTTGCGCCTGCTGCGCGAGCAGATTCGCCGCGCGTTGCGCTTCCTGCCCGAGCATCGCGATACGAGCGAAGCCGAACTCGCCGCGCAGGCCTTTGCGGTCGCGCGCGAATTCGGCTCGCAGTTGCCGCAGATTCGCGCGCTGCTCGTGAGCGATATTCAGGCGGCGTTCACCGGTGATCCGGCCGCGCAGCACATCACCGAGATTCTGCTGTGCTATCCCGGCATCTGGGCGATGACGCATCATCGTCTCGCGCACGCGCTGCACAAGCTCGGCGTGCCGTTGCTCGCGCGCTTCATCAACGAAATCGCGCATTCGCTGACGGGCATCGACATTCACCCGGGCGCGACGATCGGGCCGAGCTTCTTCATCGATCACGGCACGGGCGTCGTGATCGGCGAGACGGCGGTGATCGGCCAGCATGTGCGTGTCTATCAGGCCGTGACGCTCGGCGCGAAGAGCTTTCCTTCGACCAGCGATGGCGCGCTCGTGAAGGGCAACGCGCGGCATCCTGTCGTCGAGGACGATGTCGTCATTTATGCGGGCGCGACCATTCTCGGCCGCGTGACCATCGGCAAGGGTTCGGTGATCGGCGGCAATGTCTGGCTCACGCACAGCGTGCCGCCAGGCAGCAACGTGTCGCAGGGCAAGATCCGCGAGGGCAGCGGTCCGGATGTGCCAGGCAACGGATTCGGCGCATGAAATGACGAAAGGGCCGCGAGGCCCTTTCTGTCGTCGCGTTCTTTACGTATTCGATACGCTGAATGCGCTCGCGTTGCCGACGATCGATAGAAACTCGCGCCGCGTCGATGGATCGTCGCGAAACGATCCGAGCATGCGCGACGTGACCATCGCGACGCCCGCCTTGTGCACGCCGCGCGTCGACATGCATTGATGCGCGGCTTCGAGAATCACGCCGACGCCGATCGGTTGCAGCACTTCGTTCAGCGTATCGGCGATCTGCGCGGTCATCTTCTCCTGAATCTGCAGGCGCTTGGCGAATGCATCGACGAGGCGCGCGAGCTTCGAAATGCCGACCACGCGTTTGTTCGGCAGATACGCGACATGCGCGCGGCCGATGATCGGCACCATGTGATGCTCGCAATAGCTTTCGAAACGAATGTCCTTCAGGACGATCATCTCGTCATAACCCTGCACTTCGGAAAACGTGCGCGCAAGGATCTCGTGCGGATTCTGATCGTAGCCCGCGAAAAACTCCTCGTAGGCGCGCACGACGCGGCCCGGGGTGTCGAGCAGTCCCTCGCGCCTCGGGTCGTCGCCGGCCCAGCGCAAGAGAACGCGCACGGCGGCTTCGGCTTCCTCGCGGGTCGGACGATCGGCTTGTTCAGCAGGCATGTCCGAGCCTGAAAGATGGTTTTTGCGCGGGGCGCTCATCGAAAACTCCTGTCAGTCAAGATGCAATCAATGCGTTCTGCATCCCGCTATTGTTTCACGTTTCCGATGGTCGATATGAATGTCAGGTCTTTCCGCCTCCATCGATACCCGAACCCGTTCGCCAGACCCGCTTGCCTTCCTCCGACAACTGGCCGCTGCTATGGTCCTTGTCGGGCTCCGTGCCGGGCTCGGCCATCGACCCGCCCGGCTGTTCCTGCGCAGGTTGCGCCTTGCCCTTGCGCTGCGCGATGCGGTCTTCCTGAGAACGTCCGGCGTAGTTGCTCATGGTGCGTCTCCTTTCGAATTGATGCGATGAAAGGTGCGCAAGCGGCGTTCCAGCCGGACGATGCGCTCACGCGGGCTTGTGCTCGACGCCGCCCAGCACCATCCACGAGACGCCGAACTTGTCGGCGACCATGCCGAAGCGCTTGGCGAAGAAGGTTTGCGTCATCGGCATCTGCACCTGGCCGCCATTCGAAAGCGCATTGAAGTACTTTTCCGCCTGCTGTTCGTCGCTGGCCGTGAGCGAGAGCGATACGCCCTTGAACTCCGGCTTGCCGCTGCACATGCCGTCGGACGCCATCAGCATGGAATCGCCGATGGTGAAGGCCGCATGCATGATCTTGTTTTCCGATCCCGGCGGCAGGCTGCATCCGCTGGCCGTTTCGGCCTTGCCGGCTTCCGGATTTTCGCTGAAGCGCATCATCATGACGACTTGCGCGCCCAGATTCTCGCGATAAAACGTGATCGCCTCTTCGCAGCGGCCTTCGAAAAACAGATAGGGTTGCACTTGCATGTCTGCTCCTTGCGTTATGACTTTTCGTCGGGGTCCATATCCATCATGAGCGGCACCGATGCGTGTTCGTGCACGACACGCCAGTCGCCGTCGATCTTCCTGAAGCACACGGTGGCGCGCACGATGTCCTCCTGCTCGCCCACGGCGACGCGATTGACGGAGTGCGCGTAAGCCAGATCGCCGCTCGCGGCGACTTCCACTTCCCGCATCTCGAACGTGAGCGGGCCTTTCATGCTGTCGAACCAGCGCCGCCAGTTCTCGCGATAATGCTCGACGCCCTTGATCGATGCCGGCGGCACGACATCGAACACGACGACATCCGGCGCGTAATGACTGACGAGCGCGCCGACGTCTTTCGCGAGCACCGCCTGCCGCCACGCTTCGATCAGTTCACGGATGCGCGCGACATCGTCTGGTCCGGTCATGATTGCCTCCTTGCACGTATTGGAAACGATGCCGCCGCGTCGTGACAAAGCAACGACAAAAGCCGATGAACAATTATTTTTGAGTTTGTGTACACCGTCCACAAAAAGTAGCAGAGATAATGGACAGTGTCCACATATGGAAAGCCCGACGAATCAAAATGACAAATGGCAAGCCGCGCAGCACCTACCGACATGGCGACCTGCGCCGCGCGCTGATCGATGCGGGTATCGAGCTGGCGCGCGAAGGCGGACCGGATGCGATCGTGCTCCGCGAAGCGACGCGCCGCGCGGGCGTCGTGCCGAACGCAGCCTATCGTCACTTCGAAAGCCGTCTGGAATTGCTATCGGCGGTGCGTTCGGCGGCGCTGTCGCGGGTGGCGCAGGCAATGGAAGAGGAGTTGGCCGCGCGCCCGAAAAAGCGCCGCCGCGCCGATGCGGCACGCGCGGGATTGCGAGCCATCGGCGCGGGCTACCTGCGCTTTGCACAAAAGGAAACCGGGCTCTTTCGCACGGCGTTCGCCGCGCCTCAGTGCGAGTGGGGCGAACACGACGCGTCTTACGGCGCCGGACCGAGCGGACTCGATCCGTTCGAGTTGCTGAGCCGTGCGCTGGACGACATGGTAGAGGCCGGCGCACTCGATGCGAAGCGGCGGCCTGAGGCCGAGTATCTCGCGTGGAGCGCGGTGCACGGCTTCGCGTTGCTCGTGATCGAGGGGCCGTTGCAGGGTCTTGCACGCGCGCAGATCGAACCGCTTGCCGAGCGTCTGCTCGATATGGTCGACAGCGGGCTTTGAGCGGTTGAGTTTCGGCTGGTACCCGTTCGCCCGCAGCGGCGCGATTCGTCTGCTTATTTCGACCGGTCCGCTATCGGCTCGACCACGCTCAAGAGCAGCAGCAGGCACAAGGTCGCCGTTCCGACCATGTAGAGAAAGACCGCGGTCCAGCTATAGCTGTCGAGCAGGAAACCGACCGCGAGCGGGGCGCATGCGCCGCCGATCTGCCCCACCGAATTCACGATGCCGAACGCCGTCGGATACGTCGACTTGGTGGCGAGTCCCATCGGATACGCCGAGTAACCCGCGAAGCCGATACCCAGCATGAGACCCGCCATGATCAGCGCCGCGCCAAGGTAAGCGACGCTGTCGGGTGCGTCGATCAGCAGGAACGTCATGATCATCGTGCCAAGTGCGCCGAGCATCATCATCGGCTTGCGGCGGCCGCCGAGCAGGCGATCCGAGATGATGCCGCCGAGCATGTTGCCCGTCACCGCGCCGATGAAAGGCGCTGACGCGAGAAAGCCCATCTTCACCGAAGCGAAGCCCTTCACCGTGATGAGATACGTGGGAATCCACGAGATGAAGATGTTGCTGATGCCGATCATGCAGCCATAACCCAGCGCAATGCCGAAGATGTTCCACGAGCCGAACACCTGGCGAATCGTCTCCAGTTGCGGCACGCGCTTCGTGCGATTGATCGCGTCGAGCCGGGGCATCGGCGTCATGCGCGCGCGGGAGAGCGACTTGCCGCCGTTGCTGTCGACGGTCGCTTCATCGGCGATATAGCGGCGCTCGGCGGGCGAGCAGAAGCGGTTCTCGCCGGGCGAATTCGTCACGAACATCAACCAGACGAGCGCGAGGATAATGCCCGGAATCGCGAACACATAGAAGATCTCGCGCCATCCCCACAAGTGGATCACGATGAGGCACACCGAAGGCACGATCAGCGGCCCGAGCTTCGACGCGGCGATCCACAGACCCGTTGCGGTGCCTTTTTCCTTCGCGGGAAACCAGCGATTGATCACGTTCGTGCAGCCGATGCCGAGCGGTCCTTCCGACAGCCCGAGCCCCACGCGATACGTCATCAGCAGAAACACCGACGATGTCGTGCCCATCAAGCCCGTGAACACCGAAGTCAGGATCATGAAGACGGAGAACAGCAAGCCCGTCGTCTTCTCGCTGAGCCGTTTATAGAGGAGGCCGACAGGAATCTGCACGAAGCCATACGCGAAGGAAAACAGGCTCACGATGAGCCCCGCTTCGGTATTGGTGATGTGATATTCCTTCTTCAGATACGGCAGCGCAATGCCGAAATTGGCGCGATCCGCGCACGCGATGGCCCAGATGCAGAAGATCAGTCCCATCACGATCCAGCGATGTTTCGTGCGCTTCTCGGCGATGGGTTCCGCGTTCGAGGAAGCGATGATGCCGTCGGCGTTGCTGGTAGGGCGCAGGCTCACGCTGTTGTCTCCGATGTCATTTTTCAAGGCTTTATTGTTGATATGCCTTCTGATGCTTCGAATTGTGGGGATGGCCCGCAACAGCGTCCAATCTTTTATTGCTATTACCTGATTCCCGGATTGAATCGATCGCAGGCGTTATCGACGCTGGTTCGATTCGTGGATCAATTGATAGCCTTTTGGGATTGGACGCGACCGGCAGAAGCGGACATCATCCGCTCCACATCGGAAACGAACCTCATGGAGCACGCGAATTGAAGCCGAGCATTCTGCAACTGAACCCCATCCTCGTACCGGCCATCAACGAGAAACTGGATGCGCTCTACACGATGCATCGCCTGTTCGAAAAGGGCGACAAGGACGCTTATATCAGCGAGCACGGCGCGTCGATTCGCGGCGTGATCACCGGCGGGCATACGGGCATTTCGAACGATCTGATCGAGCGCTTGCCCGCGTTGCAGGTGATCGCGGTGAACGGCGTCGGCACCGATGCGGTCGATCTCGAATTCGCGCGTTCGCGCGGCATTCCGGTGACGGGCACTTTCGGCGCGTTGACCGAGGACGTGGCCGATCTCGCGATCGGTTTGATCCTGACCGTGCTGCGTGAGATCTGCCCCGGCAACGACTTCGTGAAGACCGGCAAATGGGTGAAGAACCCGAGCCCGAGCGCGATTCCGTTGGTGCGCCGTTTCAGCGGCAAGCGCGTGGGCATCGTGGGGCTCGGCAAGGTCGGTCGCGCGATCGCGCAGCGCGCCGCCGCATTCGCCTGCCCGATCGCCTATACGGACGTGCGCCCGATCGACGGCGTCGACTATCGCTTCGTGCCGGATCTGCTGTCGCTCGCGCGCGAAAGCGACATTCTGATTCTTGCAGCGGCGGCCGACAAGGCAAAGGGCATCGTGAACGCGGCCGTGCTCGATGCATTGGGCAAGGACGGCTATCTCATCAACATCGCGCGCGGCAAGCTGGTGGTGGAAAGCGATCTCGTCGAAGCGCTGTCGCGCGGTGCGATCGCGGGCGCGGGGCTCGACGTGTTCGTCGATGAACCCAATGTGCCCGTCGAACTGTTCGGCATGGATCGCGTCGTGCTGCAGGCGCATCGCGCGAGCGCGACGGTGGAATCGCGCACCGCGATGGGCGAGATGGTGCTCGCGAGTCTTGCGCAAGGTCTCGCGGGACAACGTCCCGAAGGCAGCCTGACGACATAAACGCGGCATCAACGTATCCGGGGCGAACATATAATGATCGGCTATCACTTCAACGTCGATTACGAATGCTCGATCTCGGACAAGTGCGTTGCTTCGTCGCCGCCGCGACGGAGCTGAATTTCAGGCGCGCGGCGGCGTTGCTCCACATGACGCAGCCGCCGCTTTCCAGACAGATTCATCTGCTGGAAGAGAACCTGGGCGTGCAGCTTTTCGAACGCGTCGGCCGCGCGGTCAAGCTGACGACCGAAGGGCGCGTGTTTCTCGCGGATGCAACGCGTCTGCTCAATCTCTCCGAGCAGGCGGAAAGCGCGGTCAGGCGCGCGAGCAAGGGCAAGACCGGGCGGGTGCGAATCGGCTTCACGGGCGCTGCGGGATACGAGTTGATACCCGAGTTGCTCGTCGCGGCGAAGCGTGATCTGCCGGATATCGATGTCGTGTTGCTGGAGATGATCTCGGTCGCGCAGATCGAAGGCTTCGAGGCGAACGCGATCGACCTCGGCTTCATGCGGCCGCTGCCGTCGCGTCAGAAAGTGGAGTTCCTTCTTGTCGATCGCGAGCCGATGATCGTCGCGCTGCCCGCGAAACACGAACTGTGCCGTTTCGAACAACTCGAACTCGCGCAGTTGCACGAGCAGGCGTTCATCATGCATTCGCCCACGCACGGCAAATACTTTCACGATCGCATCATGAGCATGCTCGTCGCCGATGAAGTGAAGCCGCATTTCACGCAATACATCGATCAGACGCCGACCATTCTGTCGCTCGTGCGCGCGGGCCTGGGCGTGTCGATTCTTCCGGCATCGTCGCAACGGTTTCATTACGACAACGTCGAGTTCAGGGACATCGCCGGCAATACCGTTCAGGCGGAAATGAGCATGGCGTGGCGCACGGATCAGGACAATCCCGCCGTCACGGCCTTCCGGCACATGGCGGCGGAATACTTCGTCAAGCGGCGTGCGTGATCGCGTGTGATGTCGCGTCGAGCGCGGCCTTGGCCTTCTCGACGATCTCGTCGATTTCGTCATGCGTGACAACGAGCGGCGGCGACAGCAACATGCGATCGTGACTCGCGCGCATCACGAGATTGCCCGCAAAGCAGAAATCTCGGCACAGGGTGCCGATATCGTCGCCATTGGCGAAGCGCTTTCTCGTCACACGATCAACGGCCAACTGAATGCCCGCGACGAGCCCCACGCCCGCAATCTCTCCGACAATCGGATGGTCGCCCAGCGCGTCGCGCAAGCGCTGTTGAAAGTACGGGCCTGCATCGTTCTTCACGCGCGCCACGATGCCTTCGTCTCGCAGCAGCTTAAGATTCGCCACGGCGACGGCGGCAGCGACGGGATGCCCCGAATACGTGAAGCCGTGATTGAACTCGCCGCTGTTCACGATCGCGTCCGCGATGGTGTCCGATAGCGCGACCGCGCCCATCGGCACATAGCCGCTCGTGAGACCCTTGGCCATCGTGATGACATCCGGCTCGAAGCCGAAGTGCCGATGCGCGAACCATTCGCCGGTGCGCCCGAAGCCACCGATCACTTCATCGGCGATCAGCAATACATCATGCTTGCGGCAGATACGCTCGATCTCCGGCCAATAGCTCTCTGGCGGAAAGATCACGCCGCCCGCGCCCTGAAACGGCTCGCCGATGAACGCCGCAACGTTGTCCGCGCCGAGTTCGATGATCTTTTCTTCGAGCTGGCGGGCACGCGCGAGCCCGAACGCGTCCGCGCTCATCGCGCCGCCTTCGCCGAACCAGTAGGGTTGATCGATATGCGCGACATGCTCCATCTTCGACGGCATCTGCTCGTGCATGTAGCTCATGCCGCCGAGCGTGGCGCCCGCGATGGTCGAGCCGTGATAGGCGTTCGTGCGCGCGATCACATGACGCTTCTTCGGCTTGCCCTGCACGGCCCAGTAACGATGCACCGCCCGCAGCGCCGTATCGTTCGCTTCCGAGCCGCTGTTGCAATAGAGAAAGCGATTGAATCGCGCGGGCGCGAGTTCCGCGAGCAAGGCGGAGAGTTCGATCACCGGCGGATGTGTCGTCTTGAAGAAGGTGTTGTAGTAGGGCAGCGCCTGCATCTGCCTCAGCGCGGCATCCGCGAGTTCGCGGCGTCCATAGCCCACGTTCACGCACCACAAACCAGCCATGCCGTCGATGATGCGATTGCCGTCCGAGTCCCACAGATAAACGCCCTCGGCCTTCACGATCACGCGGCTGCCCGCGCGATTGAGCGCGCCCATGTCGGAGAACGGATGCAGATGATACGCGGCATCGAGCGCGCGGTATTGAGCTGTCGAATCGATTCGATCGTTCATGTCGTCTTCTCCCGATATCAGACGTGCAATAAAAGATGCTTGCGTTCCCACGAACTGATCACGCGGAAGAACGCTTCATATTCGGTTTCCTTCAGCGCGAGAAACGCGCGCACGAACTTCTCGCCGAACATCTCGGCGAGCGGCTCGCAGGCGCCCATCAGCGTGAGGCCTTCTTCGAGATTGCGCGGCAGCTGATACGGCTGGCGATAGCCGTCGCTTGCAAGCGGCTCGGTCGGTTCGAGATGCTGCGTCATGCCGAGATAACCGGCGGCCAGCGTCGCCGCGATCGCGAGATACGGGTTGCAGTCGACGCCCGGTATGCGATTCTCGATGCGCCGCGCCTGTGGCGACGAATGCGGCACGCGAAAGCCCACGGTGCGATTGTCGTAGCCCCATTGCACGTTGATCGGCGCGGCCATGAAGCGCGATAGCCGGCGATAAGAATTGATATACGGCGCGAAGATCGGCATGAGCGCGGGCGTGTATTTCTGCAAGCCCGCGATGTAGCTATAGAAAAGCCCGGTCGCTTCACCTTCGCGATTGGTGAAGAGATTGCGCCCGGTCTCTTCATCGACGATGCTCTGATGCACGTGCATCGCCGAACCCGGCTCGGTTTCCATCGGCTTGGCCATGAAGGTCGCGTACATCTTGTGGCGCAGCGCCGCCTCGCGCACCGTGCGCTTGAAGAGAAACACGCGGTCCGCGAGATTGAGCGCATCGCCGTGCATGAAGTTGATTTCCATCTGCGCCGCGCCCACTTCGTGAATCAGCGTATCGACTTCGAGTTCCTGCACTTCGCAATACTCGTAGATGTCTTCGAAGAGCGGATCGAACTCGTTGACCGCATCGATCGAATAGGCCTGACGTCCCGTTTCCGCGCGCCCGGTTCTGCCAACGGGGGGCTGCAACGGCAGGTCCGGATCGCGGTTCATGTCGACGAGAAAGAATTCGAGTTCGGGCGCAACGACCGGCCGCCAGCCCTTCGCCGCGAATTTCTGCAGCACTTGCCGCAACACGCGGCGCGGCGAAATGGCCACGGGCGTGCCGTCGAAATGCACGCAGTCGTGGATGACCTGCGCGGTAGGATCGGCGGCCCACGGGATCAGGCGGATCGTCGCGGGATCGGGCACGCACACCATGTCGGGATCGGTGACGCCGGTGAAGCTGCCGTCGACGGGATAGTCGCCCGTGACGGTCTGGATCATCACGGCTTGCGGCAGGCGCATCGATTCGCCCGATTCGAACTTGCTGCGCGGAATGATCTTGCCGCGCGCGGTGCCGGCCATATCGGGAATGATCGCTTCGATTTCGGTGATGCGATGTTTTCGGAGGAATTCGTCGATGCGTTCCATTGTCGTTCTCGTGTATTGAGCAGGCGCATGCATCCACGGCCTTTGCGATGCATCGCGAAGGCGCAATGAAAAGGCGCGCGCATTCACGCGTGCGGACGCACGCGCGCGAACCAGTCAGCTAGCGAGGGGAAACGGGAGGAGGCGCTACGGCAGCAGTGACGCTGCGCCGACGCGTTGCACGGCGATGAACGCACGCGCAGAGACGACGTTGCGACGCCGCACGCAGCGGCGGGAAAGAACGGTCAGAACCGACAGGAAGCGGCGCCCGGAAGTCGTGCCGCAGCGATCGGCGCAGGAGCGATACACGCTCCGACGGGCCAGAGGGCTTTGGGCTTTCACGATAACACTCGTTTGGCGAGTTGATTGGCAGAGCGAGCGCCGGCGATGCAATGCCGACAATTGCCCTTCAACGAGGATATACGAGACATAAACGCCGTCAATACGTTTTTTCGAGCGGCCGCACGCGAATGATTCTCGCCGCGCGAGCGTTTCGGAGTTCGTTGCGCAATTCATCGATAATGTCGGCTCTTTCGCTTCGAACGTCCACAGAGCCCGATGCTCTCCAACCTGCTCGTCCAACTCGTCAACGGCCTGGCCGATGCCTGTGCGCTCTTTCTCGTCGCGTCGGGCCTGTCGCTCATCTTCGGCGTCACGCGCATCGTCAACTTCGCGCATGGCTCGCTGTACATGCTCGGCGTGTATATCGCGTATAGCCTGACGAGCCGTTTCGGCGCGAGCGTGGCGGGTTTCTGGGCGTCGGTGGCGGGCGCGGCGCTCCTGGTCGGCGCGATCGGCGCGGCGATTGAAGTGGGCGTGCTGAGGCGCATCTATCGCGCGCCCGAACTCTTTCATCTGCTCGCCACCTTCGCGCTCGTGCTGATCATTCGCGATGCCGCGCTCTACGTGTGGGGACCGGAAGATCTGTTCGGCCGGCGCGCGCCGCATCTCGAAGGCGCGGTGCAGTTGCTCGGCCATGCGTTGCCCACTTACGATCTCGCGTTGATCGTCATCGGTCCGCTCGTGCTGCTCGCGCTCTGGTATGCGCTCACGCGCACGCGCTGGGGCACGCTGGTGCGCGCGGCGAGCGCGGATCGCGAGATGCTCGGCGCGCTCGGCGTCAATCAGGCGTGGCTATTCACCGGCGTGTTCTTCGTCGGCGCGTTGCTCGCGGGACTCGGCGGCGCGCTGCAGGTGCCGCGCATGTCGGCGAATCTGTCGCTCGATCTCGAAACCATCGGCAATGCGTTCGTCGTGGTCGTGGTCGGCGGCATGGGTTCGATTCCGGGCGCGTTCGTCGCCGCGTTGCTGATCGCGGAGATCAAGGCGATGTGCATCGGTATCGGGCACGTGTCGATCGGGGGCATCGACTTCTCGTTGTCGAAGTTCACGCTCGTCGCGGAGTTCGTCGTGATGGCCGTCGTGCTCGTGCTGCGTCCGTGGGGATTGTTCGGGCGCGCGCAGGCCATCGCCCGTTCCGCCGCGCCCGCCGATCAGCCTTTGCGGCCCGCCACGCGCACCATGAAGATCGGCGCGGCCGTCGTGGCGGCTGCGCTTGCGCTCGCGCCGCTCGCCGCCGATGCGTTTCCGTATCTGCCCGTGCTGCTGGTCGAGATCATGATTGCGGTGCTGTTCGCCGCGAGCCTGCACTTCATCATGGGACCGGGCGGCATGCACTCGTTCGGCCACGCGGCGTACTTTGGACTGGGCGCATACGGCGCGGCCCTGTTTCTCAAGGTCTTCGCGTTGCCGATGGAAGCCGCGCTCGTGCTTGGTCCGCTTCTCGCGGGCATGGGCGCGCTCGTGTTCGGCTGGTTCTGCGTGCGTCTCTCCGGTGTGTATCTGGCGATGCTCACGCTCGCGTTCGCGCAGATCGTGTGGTCCGTCGTCTTTCAATGGGACGCGGTGACGGGCGGCAGCAACGGCATTCTGGGCATCTGGCCGTCGCCGTGGCTCGCATCGCCCGCCGCGTTCTATTACTTGACGCTCGTGTTCGCGGTGATCGGCATCTGGCTGTTGCGCCGCATGCTGTTCTCTCCGCTGGGCTTCGCGATGCGCGCGGGCCGCGATTCGCCCTTGCGCGCCGAAGTGATCGGCGTGAACGTCGCGCGCGTACAGTGGGCTGCGTTCATCGTCGCGTCGCTCGTGTGCGGGCTGGCGGGTTCGCTCTACGCGTTCTCGAAGGGCAACATCTCGCCCGAAGTCATCAGCGTGGGCCGCTCGGTCGATGGCCTCGTGATGGTCCTGCTCGGCGGCATTCAGACGCTGGCGGGACCGATCGTCGGCGCGAGCGTGTTCACCTGGTTGCAAGACACTGTCGCGCGACAGACCGACTACTGGCAGGCGCTGCTCGGCGCGGCGATTCTCGTGATGGTCATCGCGTTTCCGCAAGGCATTGCGGGCTTCGTGCGCGATCGATTCTTCAGGGAGGCGCAATGACGCTGCTGTCCATCGCGCATCTCTCGAAGTCGTTCGACGGCGTGCAGGCCGTCGACGACGTATCGTTCGATCTCGAAGCGGGGCGCCTGCTCGCGCTGATCGGCCCCAACGGCGCGGGCAAATCGACGTGCTTCAACATGATCAACGGACAGATCCGGCCGAGCGCGGGCTCGATCCGTTTCGACGGACGCGACATCGCCGGCATGCGGGCGCGCGACATCTGGCGGCTCGGCGTGGGCCGCACGTTTCAGATCGCCGCGACCTTCAATTCGATGACCGTGCTCGAAAACGTGCAGATGGCGCTGCTGTCGCGCGAGCGGCGCATCCATAGCCTGTTCGGGCGTGTCGCGTCATGGAAGGAAGATGAAGCGATGGCCTTGCTCGATCTCGTCGGCATGACGGCGCACGCGCGCCGCAGTTGCGCGGTGCTCGCATACGGCGACGTGAAGCGCGTCGAACTGGCGATCGCGCTGGCCAATCATCCGAGGCTTCTGTTGATGGACGAACCGACCGCGGGCATGGCGCCGCAGGAACGCAATGAACTGATGGCGCTGACCGCGCGTCTCGCGAAAGAGCGCAACATCGGCGTGCTGTTCACGGAGCACAGCATGGACGTGGTGTTCGCGCACGCGGACCAGCTGATCGTGCTCGCGCGTGGCCGTCTGATCGCACAAGGCGATGCCGAAGCCATCCGCAACAATGCGCGCGTACGCGAGGTCTATCTCGGCACGGGCGCGTCGTTCGCGCCGCGTGCGGCGCTGGGCGCGGGAGCATCGTCATGACGCTGCTGAAAGTCGACGCGTTGAATGCGTTCTATGGCCGCGCGCAGATCCTGTTCGATGTCGGCTTCGAGGTGCAGCGCGGCGAAGTCGTCGCGCTGATGGGCCGCAACGGCGCAGGCAAGTCGACGACGATGAAAGCCGTAATGGGCCTTCTGCCGCGCATCTCGGGCGCGGTGTCGTTCATGGGCGAGAGCATTGCGGGCATGGCGCCGTATCGCATCGCGCGCAGGGGTTTGGGCTATGTGCCTGAAGATCGCCGCGTGTTCGGCGATCTGACCGTGATGGAGAATCTCGACACGGGCCGTCAGCCGCCGCGCGATGACGCACCGTTGTGGACCCCCGAGAAGCTCTTTCGCGTGTTTCCGAATCTCGGTGAAATGCGCAACCGTCGCGCGAGCCGCATGAGCGGCGGCGAGCAGCAGATGCTGACCGTGTCGCGCACGCTGATGGGCAATCCGCGTCTCGTGCTGCTCGATGAACCATCGGAAGGCGTCGCGCCCGTGATCGTCGAGCAGATGGCCGATATGATTCTCGAACTGAAACGCGAAGGGCTCGCGATTCTGTTGTCCGAGCAGAACCTGCATTTCGCGCAACTCGTCAGCGACCGCGTTTATGTGCTGGAAAAAGGCCAGATACGCTATCGAGGCGCGATGAACGCATTCGCCAGCGACGATGCCGCGCGCCGCGAATTCCTTGGCGTATGAACGAATCACATCCAAACAGAGAGGACAGAACCCGATGACGCCACTGCGCTTAACCCTCGCCGCCATCGCAGCGAGCATCGCATTCGCCGCGCACGCCGACACCATCAAGATCGGCGAAATCAACAGCTACAAGGCGCAGCCCGCGTTTCTGCTGCCGTACAAGAACGGCTGGAATCTCGCGCTCGATGAGATCAACGCGGCGGGCGGCATCAACGGCAACAAGCTCGAAGTCGTCTCGCGCGACGACAACGGCAACCCCGGCGATACGGTTCGTGTCGCGCAGGAACTCGTCGCGCGCGAACAGGTGAAGCTGCTCTTCGGCGGCTTCCTGTCGAACACGGGACTCGCGCTCGCAGACTATGCGAAACAGCGGCACATCTTCTTCCTCGCGGCCGAGCCGCTCACCGACAAGATCGTCTGGCAGGACGGCAACAAATACACGTATCGTCTGCGTCCGTCGACTTACATGCAGGTCGCGATGCTCGTGCCCGAAGCCGCGAAGCTCAAGAAGAAGCGCTGGGCGCTCGTCTATCCGAACTACGAGTATGGCCAGTCCGCGGCGGCCACCTTCAAGCGCTTGCTGAAGGCCGCACAGCCGGATGTCGAATTCGTCATGGAACAAGCGACGCCGCTCGGCAACGTCGATGCGGGCGCCGTCACGCAGGCGCTCGCCGATGCGAAACCGGACGCCATCTTCAACGTGCTCTTCAGCGCCGATCTGGGCAAGTTCGTGCGCGAGGGCAATACACGCGGTTTGTTCAAGGATCGCGCGGTCGTATCGTTGCTGACGGGCGAGCCGGATTATCTCGATCCGTTGGGCAAGGAAGCGCCGGTCGGCTGGATCGTGACGGGCTATCCGTGGTATTCGATCGATACGCCCGAGAACAAGAAATTCGTCGCTGCGTATGAGGCGAAGTATCACGACTATCCGCGTTTGGGCTCGGTCGTGGGCTATACGGCGATGATGTCGATCGCCAACGGCCTGAAAAAAGCCGCCTCGCCTGACGCCGACAAACTCGCCGCCGCATTCAAGGGCTTGACCGTCGATACGCCTTTCGGTCCGATCACCTATCGCAGGCAGGACAATCAATCGACGATGGGCGCCTATGTCGGCGTGACGGGGCTGAAGGACGGCAAGGGCGTGATGACGTCGTACCGCTATGTCGATGGCGCGAGCGTGCAGCCGTCAGATGACGAAGTGAAGAAGCTGCGTCCGGCGGAATAACGTCGTCAGGACTTCGGAAAGGGCTTGCTGACGAACTTCGATCCGGCGAGCCCGAAGCGCCACGGCACGTCGATTGCCTTGGTGATGCCGATGCGCGGCCCATGCACGATGGAAAACTTTTCCTCGGGCGGCTCGATATGAAACGGCGACTCCAGCAGCGACATGCCGTTGTTCCGATGCGTGATGCCGAGCGCCTGCGCGACACGGCCCGGCCCCGAGCAAAGCAATTTGAGCGGCTCCAGTCCGCGCCGCTCGCGCATCGCGTCGATGCCGACGAGCGGCTCGATGGCGCGAATCAGCACCCCCGCGCCGTGGCCCGCCTCGCGGCACACGAAGTTCAGGCACCAGTGGATGCCGTAGGAGCGATACACGTAGGCGTGCGCGGGCGGCCCGAACATTGCTGCATTGCGGGGCGTCGGACCGGAGAAGCTGTGCGACGCGGGGTCTTCCCGGTCATACGCTTCCGTTTCGACGATGCGGCCGCCGACCCCGTCGACGGTCACGATCGCGCCGATCAGGCGTTGCGCGACGATCTCGGACGGCGCATGAAAATCGATGGGCTTGGGCTTGCTGTTCATCAGCGGTATTCTAGCCGCGCCATGCCGACGCACTACAGTCAGGAGACGCCGAATGAAGACCTCGTGGTTTCTCAAGTTCTCGAACGCGCTCGCGCAGGTTGCGGGTCATGCATCGACCTTCGTCATCGCGGTGCTGCTGGTGATCGTCTGGGCGGTCTCGGGGCCGCTTTTTCACTTCAGCGATACGTGGCAACTCGTCATCAATACGTCGACGACCATCGTCACGTTCTTGATGGTGTTCCTGATTCAGAACACGCAGAATCGCGACACCGCGGCAATGCAGATCAAGCTCGACGAGCTCATTCGCGCGGTTGATAAGGCGCATAACGCGCTGCTCGATCTCGAGGAACTCGACGAAAAGGAACTCGCGGTGTTTCGCAAGCGCTATGAAAAGCTTGCGCAGGATGCGCGGGATAACTTGCGCTCGCCTAGTACCGATATAGAGATGCCTTCTTTTCCTCAAGACGATAAGCGTGATCGCTAAGCTTGCGCGGAAAGGCAGATTTTTAAAGTTTGGGATATTTTCGTTGCGGGCTTTGCAAAGTGCGTGACAAAATCGCGTCAGGGAATGTAAGCTCGCATTCCACGATAGCGCGCCGGCCAGCCGTATTTTGCGAACGCCTTCCCCTAAGCATCGCAAACGTTCTCGCAAACTGCCCCGAAGAAGCGGCAACGATCCGCACGCATCCCGCCCGGTCAATAAAAAGCAAAATAGAAAAATTCCACGCCCTAAAGGTTTTCGAATTTCTGCCGATAAGGGCGCTCGCAGAGCATTTCTAAACCTTCAAAAGAGGCCATTTCTGGCCTTTGATTCGCGAAGTTATTTCTTTCCAACATGGCTAGGATGTGTCGTGCCCGGTAATCCTTTTGCCGGGTCCACACCTACCTAAACCTTGAAGGAAAGAAAAATGCGCAAATTGATGAAGGCATTCGTGCGCGACGAGCGCGGTGTCAGCGCGATGGAGTATGCAGTCCTCGCCGGCATCGTCGTGCTGGCACTGGGCGCGATGGCAAGCACGTTCAGCACCAGCATCGGCTCGATGTTCGACAGCCTGTTCAATAAGGTTTCGACGGCACAGAAAGTAAGTTGATGGCATGCGTGCTTCGCTCGGGCGTCGTCGCTCGTAGCTGAGGATCACACCGTCCACCGAAAAACGAAACCATCGTGCAGCTATTGTCTCTTGCCATTCGCCTGATCGTGCTCTGCGTGCTGCTCTGGCTCGCGGTCATCGACGTGCGCTCCCGACGCCTGCCGACCAAAATCGTGCTGGCCGTCGGTGCGCTCTTCTTTGCCGATGCGCTCGCCCGCCGCATGCCGGTCGACGATGTCATCGTTCATCTGCTGCTCGCGCTTGGCGTATTCCTGGTCTGCGCCGTGCTGTTCGCGGCGAAAATGCTGGGCGGAGGCGATGCAAAACTCGCCTCCGTAATTTTTCTCTGGGCCGGCCTCGCCTTGTCGCTGCCCGCCCTGACGCTCATTTCCGTGATCGGGACCGTCGTGTCCCTGATCAGTCTCGCGACGCGCTACATGAATCCGGATCAGCAGTTCATGCCGATGCGGGCGCTCGCGATGTTCTCTGGCGCGCGCGGCGTGCCCTATGGCGTGGCCCTCGCACTCGGCGGCGGTCTCGTGATCGTGCTGCCGGCGCTCCTGCCTTTCCTCGCGAACCGATAGGACGGCGCGCTCATGTCCAACATCATCAAGTTCGCCGTGCTTCTGGTCGGCGCTTTGCTCATCGCGCTCATCGTGCGCGTCGTCGTGGCGAGCGCTTCGCGCCCGACGGAACATGCCGTCACCACCGCGAAGGCGCAGGTGAGCGCCGCCGAGCTGCCGCAAGGTCTGCTGCTGCGCGACGAAGACCTCACCTGGAAGACGCTGCCGGTCTCGCAGTTGCCACCCAACGCGATCGTCGAAGGCGCGGAGAACGCGGTCGACATCAAGGGCGCGCTGTTGCGCCATCCGGTCGAAAGCGGTGCGGTGCTCACGTCCGCCGACGTCATCCTGCCGAACGCGCCGGGTTTTCTCGCCGCGACGCTCAAGCCCGACATGCGCGCCGTGTCGGTCGCGGTGGACGACGTGTCCGGCAACGCCGGCCTGATCCAGCCGGGCGACTATGTCGACCTGATTCTCACGCAGCAGATGGATCGCCGCACCGATTCGCCGGACCTCGCGGTATCGAGCGAGACCGTGGTCGAGCATGTGCGCGTGCTCGCGGTCGGCTCCGAGATCAAGCGGCCCAAGAATACCGGCGACGCGACCGAAGTCGTCACGCGCGCCCGCACCGTGACGCTCGAAGTGACGCCGCGCATGGGCGAAGTCGTCGCGGTCGCGGCGCGTCTCGGCTCGCTGTCGCTCGCGCTGCGCAGCTTCGCGACCGATACGCGCGATCCCGCCGCATCGGCGGCTGTCGCGGCTTCATCCACGCAACGCACGCCGATCTGGGCGGGCGATATTTCCCGCGCCGTGCGCGATCTGCCGCGCGCGCGGCCCGCGCAGGTCGCCGCGACTCACGCGCCGACGCCTCCGCGCGCCGTCACGATCTACCGCGGCTCGGACAAGGGCGATGCCGGTTCGACGGTCGCGCAGGTCGGCGCATCGTCGGAGGCGCCGCCATTGCCGACGGTGCCCGCGCGATAGACAGCGACAAGCAGCCCGACCACGACGAACACAGCATCAAGTCACGGCAGCACAGTGCCAGGATCGAATCTCATGAGAACGCAGTTGGACTTCAGCAGCATCGAAAGACGGGGCGGGCACATCGCGCTCGCGTGCGCGGGAATGCTGCTGGCATGGTCCGCTCAGGCGGCGCAGCCGGCCGCGCCCGCGAAGCAGTCGGACCATGTAACGGCGCCGGCCGTCCAGCTCGCGCAGGCGCGCACGGCACAACCCGCGCTCATCCGGACCGCGCTCGCAGCGAAGGCCGCCGCCGCGCCGGGCGTCGAGATCGGGCAGGGCGCGCTCACGCTCGACGCGGGCAAGGGCACGATGCTGCGTCTGCCGGAAGATGCCACGTCGGTGTTCGTCGCCGATCCGTCGATCGCGGATGTCCATGTGCCGTCGCCGAAGACCGTCTTCGTGCTCGGCAAGAAGACCGGCACGACCACGCTCTATGTGCTCGGCCCGAACAACAAGACGCTGCTGCAGCGCACGGTGATCGTCGCGCGCGACATGATGGCCTTGCGCAACATGATCTCGTCGCGCTTTCCGAACCTGAACGTGCAGGCGACGACGAGCCAGGGCTCGCTGCTCGTCGCGGGCCAGGTGCCGACTTCCGCCGATGCCGACGCGATCGTGCAGGCCGTCACGCCCTTTCTCACCGACAAGGAAGTGCTGATCAACCGGCTGACCGTGGATCGTCCGTTGCAGGTGCAACTGCGCGTGCGTATCACCGAAGTGGACCGCAACGTGACGCAGCAGCTCGGCATCAACTGGCAGGCGCTCGGCAGCTCGGGCAACTGGCTCGGCGGCCTCTTCAGCGGCCGCGCGATCCAGAACCTGACCCAACCGATCGTCAACGGCAACGGCGGCATCAGCTATCCGATCAACCTGCCGTCGAATAACGCGTTCTCGTTCCTCGCGGGCTTCAAGACCGGCAATACCGATATCCGCGCGCTCATCGACGCGCTGAACCAGGAAGGCCTGCTCACCGTGCTCGCGGAGCCGAACCTGGTCGCGATGTCCGGCCAGACGGCGAGCTTTCTCGCCGGCGGCGAATTCCCGATCCCGGTCTCGCAGACCAACGGCGCGATCTCGGTCGAGTTCAAGCAGTTCGGCGTCAAGCTCGACTTCACGCCGACCGTGCTGAACGAGCGCCGCATCAGCCTGAAGGTGCGTCCGGAAGTGAGCCAGATCGACCCGACCGCGAGCGTGACCACGGGCGGCGTGACCGTGCCGGGCCTCTCGGTGCGCCGCGCCGACACGACCGTCGAGCTCGCGAGCGGCCAGAGCTTCGCAATCGGCGGCCTCCTGCAGAGCAATACGACGGACATCGTTTCGCAGGTGCCCGGCATCGGCTCGATTCCGGTGCTCGGCAAGCTGTTCTCGTCGTCGAACTATCAGAACAACAAGACCGAGCTCGTCATCATGGTGACGCCGTATCTCGTCGAGCCGACCGACTCCGCGAAGCTGCGCTCGCCGCTCGATTCGCTGATCTCGCCTTCGAGCGATGTCGAATACAGCTTCCAGCGCAGGGCGGGGCAGTCGAACGCCGCGCAGCCGTCCGCTTCCGAACCGCGCCTCGTGGGCGCGGCGGGCTATGTCTATTGAGCGCCGAATCATGAAATATGCACGTCATCTCATGCTCACGGCGCTCGTCGCCTTCGCCTGCGGCGCGACCGGATGCTTCCAGCCGCCGCGCAACATGCCCAACGACACGGTGATCGGCTTCGACGGCAGAAACGCCGTGGCGCCCGATTGCGACTCGCTCACGCGCGCATCGCTCCTGACCGATGCGGGCCTGCGCCGGCCATCGATGCAATGGGGTTGCGCAACCTACACGAACCTCGCGGCGCAACTCGCGCGTCCCGCCGATATCGTCGCGCCGCAAACGCTCGGCCCGGCCAACGGCGCGACGGCGGCGAGCGCGATGCGCCGCTACGAAACCGGCCACGTGACGCCGCTCGACACGAGCTCGTCGCGCGAATCGAAGTAGCGCAAGGACGGACATCATGAGCACCACAGAGATCAGTTTCTTCAAGGGCAAGCAGGGCGTGCGAATCGCGGACTTTATCGCGTTCGTGGCGGACCGCAAGACCGAGCAGGTGTTGAAGAGTTTCGTGCTCGAACAGGCGATGCCGCACGTGCATATCGCCGTGGGCAACGTGGACGACGCCATCGCGCATCTGTCGAAGATCGAGCGCTCGCCGCTCTTTCTGCTCGTCGATCTCGAAGGCTCGGTGATGCCGCTCTCCGACCTCGGCCGCCTCGCGGAAGTGTGCGAGCCGTCGGTGCAGGTCGTCGCGATCGGCGAGCGCAACGACGTCGGTCTGTTCCGCAGCCTGCTCAAGATCGGCGTGCGCGACTATCTCGTGAAGCCGCTGACCGTCGAGCTGCTCAAGCGCACCGTCAACGTGTCCGAGGGCAAGGTGAGCCCCGTCACGCTGGCGCGCGCGGGCAAGACCATCGCCTTCGCGGGCGCGCGCGGCGGGGTCGGCGTGACCACGCTCGCACTCAATCTCGCGCGCTATCTCGCGGAAGACACGCATCGGCGCGTCGCGTATGTCGACCTGACGCTGTGCGGCGGGGCCGCCAACAGCATGCTCGGCACGCAGAGCAACAACGGTCTCGTCGACGTGCTGCAGAACGTGCACCGGCTCGATCCGCAGTATGTGGAACGCACGCTGGTCGCGAACGGCAGCCGGCTCTTCGTGCTGTCGGCGGACATCGATTACGGCGCGAGCAAACAGTTCGAGCCGGGCGCGCTGCGCCGCGTGGTCGAGTTGCTGTGCGACAGCTTCCACTACGTGATCCTCGATATCGGCGACCCGAACGACGCGCTCGCGGCCGAAGCGCTCGATCACGCATCGCGTGTGTATCTCGTCGCGGACCGCTCGGTGCATTCGACGCGCGAAACCATTCGTATGCTGCGCTATATCGAGGACCGCGACAACAATCCACCGACATCCGTTCTCCTGAACAACCCGAACGCGGCGACTTCGGGCAAGGTGCAACCGACCGACTTCATGACGGCCGTGGGCCGCACCGTGCTGCATGAGGTGCAGTTCGAAGCGAAGGCGCTCGCGACCGCCGAGAATCTGGGCGAAGCGCCCCCCGAGCGCAGCCAGAACAACTTCATGCAGGCGATCGCGCGCATCGCCAACGATCTGACCGGGCAGCATGCCAACGTCGAGCGCACGTTCCTGAGCAAGTTCAAGCTGAGGAGGGCGTGATGTTCGGGCAGAAGCAGGCGCGCGCCACGTCGCCGTCCGGGATCGAGGACGGTGCGTCGCCACCCGGCGAGGCGCCGCCGCTTGCGGTCGTCGAAAAGCCGGCGGCCCCCGCGCCCGCGCCCGCTTCCCTGCGCGCGCAGCCCGCTGAAGGCAACGAAACGCTGGTGCGTTCCGATCTCTTCAGGACGATCCGCGCGGGCGTGTTCGCGGCGATGAATCCGTCGGCTGCGGTCGGCAAGACGCGCGAGCAGATGAAGCCCGCCGTCGAGACGCTCGTGGTCGATGTCGCTGAGCGCGAGCGCCTGAACATCACCATCGCGGAGCAGGTGCAGATGGTCGGTGAGCTGCTGAACGACATGTTCGGTCTCGGCCCGATCGAACCCTTGCTCGCCGATGAAACCATCACCGACGTGCTCGTCAACGGACCCGATCAGGTGTGGGTCGAGCGGCACGGGCGGCTGGAGCTGACCAACTGCAAGTTCCGCGACAACGCGCATGTGATCAACGTCGCGCAGCGTATCGCGGCAGGCGTCGGGCGGCGCGTCGACGAAAGCAGTCCGATGGTCGATGCGCGTCTCGCCGACGGCAGCCGCGTGAACGTCGTGCTGCCGCCGCTCGCGATTCACGGCGCATCGATCTCGATCCGGAAATTCTCGAAACGCAACATCACGCTGCACCGCATGGCGCAGCAGGGCAACATGTCGCCCGCGATGGCCAACGTGCTCAAGCTCGCGAGCACGTGCCGGCTCAACGTGATCGTGTCGGGCGGCACGGGCTCGGGCAAGACGACGCTGCTCAACGCGCTGTCGCACTTCATCGGTCACGGTGAGCGCACGGTGACGATCGAGGATGCGGCCGAGCTGCAGCTCGTGCAGCCGCATGTCGTGAGTCTCGAAACGCGCCCGGAAAACGCCGAAGGGCTCGGCGCGGTGACGCAGCGCGATCTGGTGCGCAACGCGCTGCGGATGCGTCCGGACCGCATCATCCTCGGGGAGACGCGCGGCGCTGAAGCCTTCGACGTGCTGCAGGCGATGAACACGGGCCACGACGGCTCGATGACGACCATCCACGCGAACACGCCGCGCGATGGCATCACGCGTCTGGAAAGCATGGTGATGATGGCCAACGGCAATCTGCCGCTGCTGTCGATCCGCCGTCAGATTGCGAGCGCGGTGCATCTGATCGTGCAGATCGAGCGCATGCGAGACGGCATGCGGCGCGTGACGCGCGTGACCGAGCTGGTCGGCATGGAAGGCGACGTCATCATCACGCAGGATCTGTTCGCGTTCCGCTACGACGCGAGCGCCTACAGCGAGGAAGTGAAGGGCGTGTTCGAAACCGGCGCGGTGCGGCCGGCCTTCTCGCAACGCGCCGCTTACTACGGTCTGGAAGACGCCCTTCTGGATGCGATGAAGCCATGAACCTCGTCAACCTGATCACCTTCGCTGCGTTCACCTGCGTGCTGCTCTTCGGCGTGATGATCGTGATCGTGCAGGACATGCGCAACAACCAGCCGCCCTCGCGCATCCGTCAGCGCATGCAGAAGTCGTTCGTGTCGCAGGGCGCGCAGGCGGCGCAGGCGAACAAGCTCGATTTCGACATCTTCCTCGTCAACCGCCAGAACAACGCGCTCACGCGCTGGACGGGGCCGCGTCTCGCGCGCCTGCGCACCGTCGCGGGCGCGAACGGCGTGCGCGTCGTGGTCATCGCGGCGCTCGTGGGCGAGCTCGTCGCCGTGCTGATGAATCAGTTCATGCCGCTGCCCGATTTCACGCGGCCGCTCATCATCATCGGCTTGCCGGTGCTCGCGCTGGTGCAGTCGTATCGCTTTCTGGTGGAACGCTTTCGCAAGCGCTTTCTCGATGGTTTCCCCGATGTCATCGACATGATCGTGCGCGCGGTGCGCGCGGGCGTGCCGGTCACGCAGGTGATCGGTTCGGCGGCGAGCGAATGCCGCGAGCCCTTGAAAAGCGAGTTCCAGCTGATGGCCGATTCGTTGCAGGTCGGTCTCGATCTCGACGAAGTGCTCACGGTGGCGATGCGGCGCATCGAAATCGCGGACTTCTCGTTCTTCTGCGTGTGTCTGCTGCTGCAGCGCGAGACCGGCGGCCAGCTCGGCGAAACGCTGGAGAACCTGTCGGGCATCGTGCGCACGCGCCGCGAGATTCGCCAGAAGACCAAGGCATTGACCGGCGAGGCGCGCATCACGACGAAGATTCTCGCCGCCATTCCCGTGATCATCATGCTGTCGATGTACGCGCTCAACCGGGCCTATCTGATGGTGCTGTTCAACACCGAATCGGGGCATAACCTGCTCACGTTCGGCGTGATATCCATTGGCATGGGCCTGTTCGTGATCAGCAAGATGTCGAAGCTCGATACCTCGCGATGAACCCGAACAACGTCGAAACCCTCATCAATCTGCTGATGCTGCTCGGGCTGCTCGCGGCCCTCGCGGTGTGGTGGGCGCACAAGCACGGCGGCAAGCGCGGACGCATCGCGGAGCGCGCGCGCATGGCCGCGGCCACGCATCGCTTCGAGAGCGCTGCGGCGGAGAACGACGGCGAGAACACCACGTTCTCCGAGCGTCTGCTGCGGCGTCTCGCGCGCATCGGCGACAAGATTCCGCTGTTCGACGCGAAGTATCGCCTCAAGCTGCAAAAGGAAATGGTGCGCAGCGGCTATCGCAGCCACCTCGCGGTGTCGATCCTGCTCGCGGTGAAGTTCTTCTGCGGGCTCGCGTGCGCGGCCGCGACCGTGATGCTCGGTTCGCGCATTCCGATGATCGGCGCGTATCCGGCGGCGCGCGGCATCGCGATGCTGATGGTCTTCATCGTCGGGATGATCGTGCCGGAGTACATCGTCGCGTTCAAGGCGGCGCGCCGCCGCAAGGCGATGGGCGCGTGTCTGCCCGACGCGCTCGATCTGCTCGTCATCTGCACGAACGCGGGCAACAGTCTCGGCGTGTCGATCCGGCGCGTGGCCGACGAACTGACGACGATCTGCCCGCCGCTTTCCGACGAGTTCTCGCTTGCCGCCGACGAGCTGAAGCTGTCAGGCGACAGCACGCGCGCGCTCAACAATCTCGCCGACCGCATCGATCTGCCGTCGATCCGCGCGCTCATTTCGACGCTCACGCAGTCGATGCGCTACGGCACGCCGATCACGCAGGCGCTGCGCACGCTTTCGCGCACCGAGCGCGTGGCGCACATCGTGTCGCTGGAAGAGAAGGCGGCGAAGCTCGCGCCGAAGATGGTCGTGCCGATGATGCTGTTCATTCTTCCCGCGATCATCGCGATTGCCGCGGGACCTGCCGTTATTCAGTTGCTTGCGTTCATCGCGGGAAATTCGAAATGAAGTCATCCACTCAACGTATCGCGGGTCTCTCCTGCGCTGTCGCACTCCTGCTGGCCGCAACGGGCTGCACGACGAGCGTGCGCCAGGTCACCGATACGCGTCCCGTGCTGCGCAACTCCGCGCCGAGCACGATGAGCGAACTGCGCATCGCCGACACGGCGCTGGAATCGAACAACTTCGATCTGGCGACCTCGCTGTACGAAAAGGCCGTGCAGGCCGATCCGAAGTCCGTGCCGGGCCTGACGGGTCTCGGCAACACGCTGTATAGCGTGGGCGACTACACGCGCGCGGGCGTCTACTATCAGCGCGCGAGCCAGATCGATCCGAAGGCGACGCCGCCGCTCATCGGCATTGCGCGCGTGGCGATCCATCAGCGCCGGTTCGACGACGCCATCGCCACGTATCGCCGCGTGCTCACGATCACGCCGAACGACCCGCTCGCCTGCGCGGGCCTCGGCGCGGCGCTCGATATGTCCGGCGATCACGCGCATGCGCAAGCGTTGCTGCGTGAAGCGCTGATCGCCAATCCCGGCGATCCGATGCTGTCGGTGAATCTCGGTCTGTCGCTCACGCTCGCGGGCGATCCGCGTCAGGGCGCGAACGTGCTGCTCGACGTGACGCGTTTCCCCGCCGCGCCGCCGCAGGCGCGCCAGAATCTCGCGCTCGCCTACGGTCTGCTCGGCAACGACGACGCGGCCGCGGCGATTCTCTCGCGCGATCTGCCGAAGGCGTCGGTGCAGGACAACCTGCGCTATTACGAGCTGCAGCGTATGCGCGATGGTCAGACGACGCGCCCGCAGCCGGCCAAGAGCGTCGCCGTGTCGAGCGTCGCGACGCCGAAGGTTCAGACGGCGAGCGTGAAGTGACGATGCGCGCGCCAGCGCCGAAGCCAGGCCGCTTTCTGCCGCGTCTCGCGCGCGACGAGCGCGGCGTGTCGGCGATCGAGTTCGCGCTCGTCGGGCCGATTGTGTTCATCCTGATTCTGGGCACGGTGGAAGTAGCGCTCGACATGATCGTCGATGCCTCCGTGCAGTTCGCCGCGCAGCAGGCATCGCGCGCGGGTCTCACGACCACTGTCCCGTCGAGCGGCACCCGCGATGCCGAGGCGCGGCGCATCGTCAACAACGTGCTCGGCGGCTGGACCAACATCGGCGGCAGCGTGAGCATCACGACGCGCGCCTACACCACCTACAACGACATCGGCAGCAGCAACTATCAGGACTCGATGGGTGGCTTCGGCGACGTCGTGCTCTACAACATCAGCGTGACGATCCCGAGCTTCTCGGGTATCCCGAAGCTTTTCGGCATCGACTCGCTGACCTTCCAACGCAGCTATCTCGTACAGAACGAAAAATGAAGCCCGCGAACGGAACGATGCGATCGGCGTTCAAGGCGGCGCTCACGCGGCGCGCGCGCTGTGTGTCGACGCGCCTGATGCGCTCGGAGCGCGGCAGCGTGACGATCGAATTCGTGATCGTCGTGCCGCTCATGTTGCTCGTGCTGCTGGGCTTCACCGAGCTGTATCTCTACATGCGCGCGGTGAGCCTCACCGAGCACACGGCGTTCACGCTGGCGGACTCGATCGGCCAGATGAGCAACGTCATCAACGACAGCAGCGGCACCGGCAGCGCCAACAGTCTCGGTTCGATCTACGCCGCCGCGATCCAGCTATCGTCGCCGAACAAGCTCGATGCAAACGGCGGCGTGATCATCACGTCGATCTGCGACAAGACGGTGAACTGCAGCGGGCAGTCGGTGCTCAATCCCTCGCAGGACGCGGGCACGGCGGCGGTGCTCTGGACCGCGAGTCCGAAGTGGCAGCCGCAGGACATGCCGTCGACCATCACGACGACGAAAGTGGTGCCGTCGAACTGGCCGTTCCGCTACGGCGATTCGGCCATCGCGGTGGAAGTGTTCTACCGCTATACGCCGTTCTCGCTGACGGCGCCGTTCTGGCGCAACGCGCCGGTCGCCACGATCATTTACGAGCGCGTCTACGTGCGTCCGCGCAACGGGCAGGCGCTCACTCTCACGAAGGCATCATGAGCGCGAAGCGAAGCAGTGGCGGCCCGCTGGGCGCGCGCAGTGTGCGCAATCTGCTGTGCGGCGACGAGGGCGCCGTCACGATGGTATTCGCGGTGTGCGCGAGCGTCATGATCGGCTCGATGTGCACGGCCATCGACGCGATCCACTACGAGATGACGCAGGCGCGCATGCAGATGGCGCTTGACGTCGCGACGCTCTCGGCGGGCGCGGACCTCGCGCACTACGACACGACCAAGCCCGCCGATCTCGCGAAGTGGCAGACCGACGCGCGCGCCTATTACGACGTCAACATGCCCTCGGGCTACATGGCGCTGAACTTGCCCAATGCGAACTTTTCGGCGCAGGTGTCGGGCGCGCCCGCGACGGGGCAGACCATCCAGTTGTCGGCGACGGGCTCGATGCCGCTCATCGCGCCCGTCATTTTCGGCAAGAACACGGTGAACAACGGCTCGGGCAACGGCGGCACGGGCGGCAACCAGGCGACGCCCGACACGGCGAAGGTCAGCGCGAGCAATGCGGCGCTGCGTTTGCCGAAGAGCACGCTCGAACTCGTGATGGTGCTCGACAACACCGGCTCGATGAGCGACTACGCGAACAGCAAGGACCACACGCAGGGCACGAAGATATACGGTCTGCGTCTGGCGGCGCAGAACCTCGTCGACAGTCTTTTCTCCGTGACGGGCAACGATTCGTACATCGGCCTCGTGCCCTTCACGACGATGGTGAATCTGAAGAACGCGTTGCAGCCCACCGGCAAGTGGCTGACCCCGAGCTTCGACAAGTACAACAACCAGCAGGTCTACATGGCCGTCAACAAGAGCTACCAGGGGTCCGGCTGGGGCGGTTGCGCGGTCGAGCCGCGCGACGTGGGCAGCAACCTGCAGGCGCAGGCCTACGAACCGGCCAAGACGCCGGGCTTCACGCCGTTCTTCTACAACGTGCCGAAGAACGGCTTCTCGGTCTACAACTACACGACAGCGACGAAGAACGGCAAGACGACCTGCACGATTTCCAGTCCGATCGTCGTGCAGGGCGTGCCGCTCACGCTGAAGAGCGGCGGACTTTCGACGTCGTGCAATACCGTTGCAGACAGCAGCACCGTTCCGTCGATTTACGACCGCTGGTATCAGAAGTCGAGCGGCACGACCACGACTACGTACGATCAGAACGGCAACACTAATTTCAACAACAACGGGCCGTGCGCTATTGCGCCGGCGCTGTTCTTGTCGAAGGACAAGAGCGCGTTGACCACCGCGATCTCGAACATGCAGGCGGCCGGCTCGACGCTCATCCCGACCGGTCTGCTGTGGGGCTGGCGCATGCTGAAGTCGCCCTGGTCGGACAATGTGGCGGGCAAGGGCAACGGCTGGATTTCGACCGATACGAGCCTGCCGCGCCTCGAGACGACGCAGGCGCTGCAGCGCGTGGTCATCGTGCTGTCGGATGGACAGAACGATCCGGGCGGATCGACGGGCATCATGCCGCCACAGGCTTTCAATGGTCTTTCTGGCGTGGGTCGGGCCGATCTGCAGGCGTCGAGCGTGCGTCGCGCGGATGGGTCGACGCTTAATCCGGGTTCGATGGGCTCCGTCACCGATCTCAATGCGTTCCAGCTCGCGGTGTGTTCAGCCATGAAGCAGGAGGGGATCATTGTCTATTCGATCACGTTCGGCGATTACGGCACCGATCCGGGTAACGCGCAAGCGACGATGCAGAGTTGTGCGAGTCCGGGGAACTACTTTCACGCGCCGAGTAACGCGACGCTCAATCAGATCTTCCAGCAGATTGCGGGGAATCTTGGGGTGTTGCGACTTACGCAGTGAGGTTTTTTGGGGCGTCGCCGGATCCCGTGTTCGTGTCGGTTTATTGGCGTTGCCCCTGTGCGGGGCAGTGCTAATAGACCAACACCAATACGGGATCCGGCGCGAAACGAAACCCAAGGCACGTACGTTGCTAACACCGCAAGAGCAGGTCCACTTCATCAAGGAGGTCCGACATGCCCGAGAAGAAAACCCTCGAGCGCGCAGCGAAGGCAAAACGCGCAGGCAAATCCCCGAGCACGCAGGCAGGCGAGTTCGTGAAGGAGCAGATCGATCACATCCGCGAGGGCAAGCACGGTGCGAAATCGGCGAAGCAGGCCATCGCGATCGGGCTGTCCGAGGCGCGGCGCTCGGGCGTGAAGATGAAGTCGCCGAAGCAGGGCACAACCTCCGAGGCGACGCGCAAGAAGGCCGCACAGCACACCAAGGCCGCGCATCGCACGAAGAAGAGCCCGAGCACGGAGTCGAAATCGAAGCGCTCCGCCGCGTCCACGCGCGTGCTCAAGCGCGAAAGCACCAAGACGGCTTCGCACAAGTCACTGTCGCGGCAATCGCATGCGGCGGCCAGCCGGCGTTCGGCGGCGGATCGATCGGCGGCGGCGAAAAAGGGCTGGGCCACACGCCGCGCGCGTGCCGCTGCCGCATCGAAGGGATCGCGCACGCGTCACGCTTCGCGTTGAGCGGGAAGCATCCGCGCAAACGAGACGGCCATCGTCGCGAGTTCCTGTGCCGCGGGCGTGAGCGGAACGCCCGCGCGACGCAGCAGACACACCGGCGTTTTCGCGGCACGCTCCGCGATCGGCACGATCTCGACATGCCCGCGAAAGAACGGATGCTCCGCGAGACTCGTGGGTTCGAGCCCGAGATAATCGCTCGATGCGATGCAGTGCAAGGTGTCGAAGACCGCCTCGGTCGTCGCAGCGATGTGCGGCGGCGCGAGTTTCGCATTCTCGAAAAGCGCCGATAGCTTGTTGCCCGTCACGCCCCCGCCGCGCTGTCGCGTGCTGACCCATTCGACATGCCGCAAGTCCGCGAGCCTGCGCGAGCGCCCGAGCGGATGACCGCGCCGCGCGATCACCGCGACGTCGGTATCGAAGAGCGGTGTCGTGTCCATGTCGTGGATATCGGCGTCGGGCGCGATCAGCGCAAGCGCGAAATCGAGGCTGCCGTCGCGTACCCAAGACGTCAGCATGCGCGAGGTCGCGCTCGTCAGATGCACCTCGATACGCGGACACCGCTCCCGGTAACTCGCGAGCAACGCGGGAAAGAGCCGCATCGTCGCTTCCGCCGCGAGCCCGAGCGCGACGCGGCCCGTCAGTTCACCGCGCAACTGGCGCATTTCCTCTTCGGTTTTTCTGCATTCGCCGAGTATCAGTTCGGCCCGCACGCGCAAGCGTTCGCCGATCGGCGTCAGGCGCGCGCCGCGCACATCGCGTTCGAACAGCGGGCCGCCCGCCTGCGCTTCCAGCTTGTGAAGTTGCTGCGTGATGCCGCTTTGCGCGATATCGAGCCGCCGCGCGGCGGCACGCACGCTGCCCGCATCGGCGACGGCGACGAACATGCGCAACTGCGTCAAGGTCAGGTCCACGCTCGGCGCTCCCGTCGGGTGATCTCGAAAAGTGATCATGATAAGCAAAACGCCTCTTTTTGCGAGCGTTTTGCAGCCGTAGTATCGGTGCCAACCTTACGGAGACACCGCGTTCATGTTCAGACTCAGCTCTTTATTTCTGGCCGCCGCGCTCGTGGCCGCCGCGCCGGTTCACGCGAAAGACGCCGACACCTTGCGCCTCGGCATCGACCCAGGCTATCCGCCGATGGACGTGAAGACGCCCGACGGCCACGTCGCGGGCTTCGACGTCGATCTCGGCGACGAAATCTGCCGCCGCATCGCGATGCGTTGCCAATGGGTCGAACTCGAGTTCTCGGGGATGATCCCCGCGCTGCAGGCGCGCAAGATCGACGGGATCATGTCGTCGATGGCGATCACCGACAAGCGTCTCAAGCAGATCGCGTTTTCCACCAAGCTGTTCCAGTTTCGCTCGCGTCTGATCGCGCGCAGCGGCGCGCCGCTCAAGGCGAGCGCGGAAGGGCTGCGCGGCAAGCGCGTCGGCGTGCAGAGCGGCAGCCAGTTCGAAACCTACGCGATGAAGAACTGGCAGCCCGGCGGCGTAGAAGTGGTCGCGTATCAGAGTCAGGAAGGCGTCTTCAACGACCTCGCCGCCGGCCGGATCGACGCGGCGCTGCTCGGCTCCGTCGAAGCGGAACACGGCTTTCTGAAGACCTCGCGCGGCGCCGGCTTCGCGTTCGTCGGCGAGCCGCTTTCGATGGGCGATCACGGCGTCGGCATGGGCCTGCGGCAGGACGACGCCGCGCTCAAAGCGAAGGTCGACAAGGCCGTGACCGACATGCGCGCCGACGGCACGTATCAGAAGATCGCGCGCAAGTATTTCGATTTCGACGTGTACGGCGACTGAGGATCATTCGATGCAGACACGACGCACACCGCTCGTCTCGACGACGCTCGGCACCTCGCGCGAACTCGTCAGCTTTCAGTTCGGCGACGCCGGGCGCGGCGGCGAACGGGTTTATATCCAGTCCTCGCTGCATGCCGACGAAACGCCCGCGATGCTCACCGCGTGGACCTTGAAGAAGCGCCTCGCCGATCTCGAGGCCGCAGGCCGCGTGAGCGGTGAAATCGTGCTCGTGCCGGTGGCGAATCCGATCGGTTTGTCGCAGCACGTGCTCGGACAGTTTCTCGGGCGCTTCGAGGCGAACAGCGGCCACAATTTCAATCGCGGCTTTCCGTTGCCGTGCGCCGACGCGCTGATCGAACGCATGGGCGCGCGCCTGTCATCCGACGATGCAGCGTACAACGCGCGCGTTCTGCGTGACACGCTCGTCGGGATGCTCGGCGAAATGTCCGCGAAGAACGAGTTCGAGTCGCTGCGGCTCACGCTCCTCACGATGGCGTCGCAAGCCGATATCGTGCTCGATCTGCATTGCTCGCTCGAAGCGACGATGCACGTCTATACGAGCCCCGCGAGCTGGCCCGCGATCGAGCCGCTCGCGCGCTATCTCGGCGCCAACGGCGTGCTGCTCGCGACCGATTCCGGCGGACAGTCGTTCGATGAGGTTCACGCGCTGCTGTGGAACGAGGTGCGCGCGCGCCTCGGGGATCGCGCGCCGCTCGGCGCGCCGAATATCGCGGCGACGATCGAGCATCGCGGGCAACGGGACGTGGATTACGACACGGCATCGCAGGATGCGGATGCCATCGTCGATTATCTGATCGCGCGCGGGGTGATCGAAGGCGAAGCGAACGACGCGCCGCCGCTCGCGCAACCGGCGACGCCGCTCGCGGGCAGCCAGCAGTTGACTGCGCCGGTGAGCGGGATCGTGGTGTATCGCGCGAAAGTGGGCGCGCTGTTGAAAGCAGGCGATGCAGTGTTCGATATCGTCGATCCGATCACCGATGACGTCACGACCGTCACTACGAGCAATGATGGCGTGTTTTATATGCGGCGCGCGATTCGCTTCGTGTATGCGGGGGCGCCGATGGGGCGGGTGACGGGGGAGAAGGCGGTGCGCACAGGTGTGTTGATCGGGGCGTGACGGCGCCCGTCGCAGATCGATCGTCCCGACAAGCACGCCTCTTCCGTGATGGCTAGAATGACTCCTCCCTCCCGAGGAGTCTCGCCATGCTGGACTTCGCACACCACGCCCGCACGCCCACGCTCGATATCGCCTACGCCGACTCCGGTCCCGCCGACGCTCCAATCGTCGTGCTGATCCACGGCTGGCCGGATGCGGCGCGCGCGTGGCACGCGGTCGCCAAACGGCTCAACGACGCGAACTACCGCACCATCGTGCCCGAGTTGCGCGGCGCGGGCGGCACCCGCTTTCTGCGCGATGACACCGTGCGCGACGGCTCGGGCGTCGCGCTCGCAAAAGACTGCATCGATCTCGCGGACGCGCTCGGCATCGCGCAATTCGATGTCGTCGGCCACGACTGGGGCGCGCGCGCCGCATATACGATGTCCGCATTGTTTCCGCAATGCGTGCGCCGCATGGCTGCGCTGGCGCTCGCCTATCAGCCGCGCGGCGTATTCGAATTGCCGGATTTTTCGCAGGCGCGGCGCTTCTGGTACCAATGGTTCATGTCGCTCGACGGCGGCCCCGACGCCGTCGCCGCCGATCCCAAAGGCTTCGCGCGCATGCAGTGGGACACGTGGTCGCCGCCCGGCTGGTTCGACGAGGCCGAATTCGCGGCCACGGCGCGCGCCTTCGACAACCCCGACTGGGTGCCGATCACCCTCAACGCCTACCGGCGACGCTGGCGCGGCGATCAGCCGTCCGATCCGGCGCTGGCCGATCTGTACGCCCGGCTGGCGACGATCGAGCGCATCGACGTGCCCGCGCTAATGATCCAGGGCGGCGCGGACGCCTGCGACGAGCCCTCCAGTTCGGAAGACCAGGAAAAATATTTCACGGCGGGCTATCGACGCGTCGTCATCGACGGAGCGGGGCACTTTCCCCTGCGCGAAGCGCCGGACGCCGTCGCGGACGCGGTCATCGCGCATCTGAAGTGACCGACGGATCAGGCGAGTGTCTTGCGCACCGGAAGCGGACACTCCTGACACGTTTGGCGACAATTACTGTATGCGTGTACAGTACTGTTCGCTATGGCGGCTGTGCGCTTCCGAACGGTCGAGCGGACCGCCAAGCGGCTCCGAAAGCCGCCTAACTCATTGAACCGGTTGAAAAATTGGCATCGAACAACGCAATCCGCATTCGTGGCGCTCGTCAGCATAATCTGAAGAATCTCGATCTCGACCTGCACACCGGCCAGATGACCGTCGTGACCGGCCCGTCCGGCTCCGGCAAGTCGAGCCTCGTCTTTGACACGCTCTACGCGGAAGGTCAGCGGCGCTACGTCGAGACCTTCAGCGCCTACGCGCGCCAGTTTCTCGACCGGATGGACCGCCCGCAGGTCGATCGCGTGGACGGCGTGCCGCCCGCCATCGCCATCGACCAGACGAATCCGGTGCGCAGTTCGCGTTCGACCGTCGGCACGATGACCGAGCTGAACGACCACCTGAAGCTGTTCTACGCGCGCGCCGCCGAGCTGTTCGACAAGAAGACCTCGCACCGCGTGCGCCACGACACGCCCGAAACGATCTACGCCGAGCTGCTCGAACGCACGCGCGCCGACGATCCGCGCCTCGCGGTCACGTTCCCGGTCGAATTGCCCGATACCGCCAGCGACGAGGAAGTCGAGCAATGGCTGTCCGCGAGCGGCTACACGCGCGTGCAGGCGAAGCGTCACGTGCAGACGGAAACCGGCGCACGGCAGATGCTCGATGTCGTCGCGGATCGTTTCCGCTTGCAGAACACCGAGCGCTCGCGCGCGCTGGAAGCGATCGAAAGCGCGTTGCTGCGCGGCACCGGGCGCGTGAACGTCTATGTGCTGAAGGAAGAAACCGAGCCGGAAATCTGGCGCTTCTCGACCGGCCTGCACAGCCCCGAAAGCGACTTGCGCTACGCCGACCCGCAGCCCGCGCTGTTCTCCTTCAACTCCGCCTACGGCGCGTGCGAAACGTGCCGTGGCTTCGGCCGCGTGATCGGCGTCGATTACGGCCTCGTCATCCCTGACGAAAACAAGACTCTGCGCGAAGGCGCGGTCAAGACGCTGCAGACGCCCGCATGGAAAGAAAATCAGGACGATCTGGTGCGTTACGGCGCGAAGGCGGGCATTCGTCTCGGCGTGCCCTGGAAGGATCTCACGCGAGAAGAGCGCGACTGGGTCATCAAGGGCTCGCCCGACTGGACCGGCAAGTGGCAGAACCAGTGGTACGGCGTGCAGCGCTTCTTCGACTATCTGGAGTCGAAGGCGTACAAGATGCACATCCGCGTGCTGCTGTCGAAATATCGCAGCTACACGACGTGTCCGGTGTGCGCGGGCGCGCGCCTGAAAACCGAATCGCTGCTGTGGCGTCTCGGCACGAAGGAACAGGCCGACGCGGTATTGCCGCCGTCGCAACGCTTCAAGCCGGAAGGCGTCGACTGGACACGCGCGCAGCTCGAAGCCCTGCCGGGCCTCACCGTGCACGATCTGATGCTGATGCCGATCGAGCGCATCCGCCGCTTCTTCGATTCGCTGACGCTGCCATCGACCTTGCTCGATGAAGCGCTCAAGCTGCTGCACGCGGAAGTACGCACGCGTCTGAAATATCTCTGCGATGTGGGCCTCGGCTATCTGACGCTCGATCGCCAGAGCCGCACGCTGTCCGGCGGCGAAGTGCAGCGTATCAACCTGACGACCGCGCTCGGCACATCGCTCGTCAACACACTGTTCGTGCTCGATGAACCGAGCATCGGTCTGCATCCGCGGGATCTGAACCGCATCGTCGAGGCAATGCATCGGCTGCGCGATGCGGGCAATACGCTCGTCGTCGTCGAGCACGATCCTTCGGTGATGCTCGCGGCGGATCGTCTCATCGACATGGGACCGGGTCCGGGCGAGCGCGGCGGGCAGATCGTCTACGACGGCGCGCCCGGCGATATTCAGGTCACCGATACATTGACCGGCGCGTATCTCGGCGGCCGCAAGCATGTCGCGCATGCATCGAACTGGAACCGGCGCATCGTCGATGCGAACACGCCGCGTCTCACGCTCGAAGGCGCGAGCGATCACAACTTGCAAGACGTCACGGTCGAGATTCCGCTGCAACGGCTCGTCTGCGTGACGGGCGTGTCGGGTTCGGGCAAATCGACGCTGATTCAGGACGTGCTCGCGCCCGCGCTGATGCGTCACTTCGGCAGAGCGACGGAAGCGCCCGGCGCGTTTCGCGCATTGAAGGGCGCGGAGCATTTGAGCGATGTCGTGTTCGTCGATCAGTCGCCGATCGGACGCACGGCACGCTCGAATCCGGCGAGCTACGTAGGCGCATTCGATGAAATCCGCAAGCTCTATGCGAAGGCGCCGCTCGCGTTGCAGCGCGGCTACAGCGCGAGCATGTTCAGCTTCAACTCGGGCGATGGCCGTTGCCCGACGTGCGGCGGCTCGGGCTTCGAGCACGTCGAGATGCAATTCCTGAGCGATGTCTATCTGCGCTGCCCGGACTGCGACGGACGGCGCTATCGCGCGGAAATTCTCGAAGTGAAGATCGAGCGCGGCGACCGTCAGTTGAGCGTCGCGGACGTGCTCGAACTGACCGTCAGCGAAGCCGTCGCGCTCTTTGCCGAGGACAAGGAAGTGCTGCGCGTCCTGCAACCGATCGTCGATGTCGGTCTGGAATACGTGAAGCTCGGTCAGCCGGTGCCGACGCTCTCGGGCGGCGAAGCACAGCGTCTCAAGCTCGCGGGTTTTCTGGCGGAAACCTCGCAGGCCAAGAACAGCGAACGCCGCCTCTTCATGTTCGACGAGCCGACCACGGGCCTGCACTTCGACGACATCGCCAAGCTGATGCAGGCGCTGCGGCGCTTGCTGGAGCGCGGGCATTCGCTGATCGTCATCGAACACAATCTCGACGTGATTCGCGCGGCGGACTGGATCATCGATCTCGGTCCGGAAGGCGGCGATGGCGGCGGGCAAGTGGTGTGCATCGGCACGCCGGACGATGTCGCCGCGTGCGAGCAGTCGCATACGGGCCGCGCGCTCGTCGACTACGAAGAAGCGATGGCGCCGGGCGCGGCGGAAAAGCGCGCGGGCGTGCCGCTGCAACGCGCGGCGGAAGTCGCGAGCGCGCGCCGTGCCCTGCAGGGCGAGAACGTCGTGCGTATCGTGAATGCGCGCGAGCACAACCTGAAGTCGCTCGATGTCGATATCCCGCACAACAAGTTCAACGTCGTGACGGGCGTGTCGGGTTCGGGCAAGTCGACGCTTGCGTTCGACATCCTCTTTCACGAAGGCCAGCGCCGCTACCTCGAATCGCTGAACGCGTATGCGCGCTCCATCGTGCAGCCGGCGGGCCGTCCCGAAGTCGATGCGGTCTATGGCATTCCGCCGACCGTCGCGATCGAGCAGCGCCTGTCGCGCGGCGGCCGCAAGTCGACGGTGGCGACGACATCGGAAGTCTGGCACTTCCTGCGTCTGCTGTACGTGAAGCTCGGCATCCAGCACTGCATCCACGATGGCACGCCGGTGCAGTCGCAAAGCTCGGAATCGATCGCCGCGCAAATCATGCGCGACTTCAAGGGTCAGCATGTAGGCCTGCTCGCGCCGCTCGTCGTGAATCGCAAGGGCGTCTATACCGATCTCGCGAAATGGGCGAAGGCGCGCGGCAATACGCATCTGCGCGTGGATGGCGAATTTCTGCCGGTGAGTCCGTGGCCGAAGCTCGACCGCTTCCGCGAACATACGATCGAGCTGCCGGTCGCGGACCTGGTCGTATCGGCGGATAACGAAGCCGAACTGCGCCGCCTGCTCGATGAAACGCTCGAAATCGGCAAGGGCGTGATGCATCTGTGCGCGCCGCTCGACGACCTGCATGGATCGTGGCAGGACGGCGCGCGCCGGGGCAAGGAAGAAACGCGCGTGTTCTCGACCAAGCGTGCATGTCCGGTTTGCAGCACGAGTTATCCCGAACTCGATCCGCGCATGTTCTCGTACAACAGCAAGCATGGCTGGTGCAATACGTGCGTCGGCACGGGCGTGAAGCTGACGCGCGAACAGCGCGCCGCATTCGACGATACGGTGTTTGCGCAGGACGATCGCGGCCGCGAGCAGAGCATTGGTTCGGTGGATCAGGAGCCGGACGATATCGTCGATCAGCCGTGTCCGGACTGCGAAGGCACGCGTCTGAACGATGTCGCGCGCGCGGTCACGTTCGGCGACTATCCGATCACGGAAGTGGGCCGCTGGACCGTCAGCGATACGCGCGAGTGGATTTCGAAGCTGAAGCTCAAGGGCCGCGAAGCGGATATCGCGCGTGACGTGGTCAGCGAAATCGAAGGGCGTTTGCAGTTTCTCGAAGAAGTCGGGCTGGGTTATCTGAGTCTCGATCGCGCCGCGCCGACGCTCTCCGGCGGCGAAGCGCAGCGCATTCGTCTCGCCGCGCAACTCGGCAGCAATCTGCAAGGCGTGTGTTATGTGCTCGATGAGCCGACCATCGGTTTGCATCCGCGCGACAACCTCATCCTGTTGAGCGCGCTGAAGAAGCTGAACGACAAGGGCAATACGCTGGTGGTCGTCGAGCATGACGAGGATACGATTCGCCGCGCCGATCACATCATCGATATCGGGCCGGGCGCGGGCAAGCGCGGCGGCACGGTGGTCGCGCAAGGCAACGTCACCGATCTCGCGGCGCACAAGGCGTCGCTGACGGGGCAGTATCTTGCAAACCCGATCGTGCATCCGTTGCAGCCGCGCCGTGAAGTGCGTGCAGCAACGCCGAAGCGGTCGGCCGTGCCCGAGCAGTGGCTGACGGTCGAAGGCGCGACGCTGCACAACCTGCGCAACGTGACCGCCAGCATGCCGTTGAATCGCCTCGTCGCGATCACGGGCGTATCGGGCTCAGGCAAGTCGACGCTCGCGCGCGATGTGCTGATGACCAATCTGCTCGATGCCGTCGGCCGCTCGGTGCTGTCGTCGCCTGCGGTGCGGCGTGCGCGCAAGGCGGCGCAGGCGTCGGACACGAGCAAGCCCGGGACGAAATCGCGCGCCAGCGTGCTCGCGCGCGAAGCGCCGCGTCCGAAGTTCGATGTCGCGCACGCGTGGCAGGGCTGTCGCGGCGTGACCGGCTTCGAGGCGATCGATCGCGTGCTCGAAGTCGATCAGACGCCGATCGGCAAGACGCCGCGCTCGTGTCCGGCGACGTACATCGGCATGTGGGACACCATCCGCAAGCTGTTCGCCGATACGCTCGAAGCCCGCGCGCGAGGCTACACGCCGTCGCGCTTCTCGTTCAATACCGGCGACGGGCGCTGTCCGGCGTGCGAAGGCCAGGGCGTGCGCACCATCGCGATGAGCTTCCTGCCCGACGTGAAGGTGCCGTGCGACGTGTGTCATGGCCAGCGCTTCAACCCGGAGACGCTGGCGGTGACGTGGCGCGGCAAGAACATCGGCGAAGTGCTGACGATGGAGATCGACGAAGCCGTCGAGTTCTTCTCGTCGATGCAGAGCATCGCGCATCCGTTGCAGTTGCTGTGCGATGTCGGGCTCGGTTATCTGACGCTCGGCCAGCCGTCGCCTACGCTGTCGGGCGGCGAAGCGCAGCGCATCAAGCTCGTCACCGAACTGTCGAAGGTGCGCGACGACATCACGCGCCGCGGCCAGAAGCCGCCGCACACGCTCTATGTGCTGGATGAGCCGACGGTCGGCTTGCACATGGCGGACGTCGCGAAGCTGATTCGCGTGCTGCATCGGCTGGTGGATGGCGGGCATAGCGTGATCGTCATCGAACACGATCTCGATGTGATCGCCGAAGCCGACTGGGTGCTCGATCTCGGACCGGAAGGCGGCGTGAACGGCGGCACGATCGTCGCGGCGGCGGACCCGGACACGCTCGCGACGCATCCGCGCAGCCACACGGGCGCGGCGCTGCGGCCGGTGCTTGCGCGCACGCGGGAGGCCGAAAATGCTGCGTGATCTCGATACGCTGATCGCATCGATGCAGCCGGAGTTGCAGCCGGGCGTGTATGTGTTCGCGTCGCTGCCGCACGATGCGGCGATGAGCGGCGCGGGCATCGTCGCGACGTTTCGCGAGCGCGAGGGCTTGACGGTCGTGATGGAGGAAAGCGCGGCGCAGGCGGCGGGCGTCGCGCCGCTGTTTCGCGCGGCGTGGATCACGCTGACCGTTCATTCCGATCTGCACGCGGTCGGTTTGACGGCGGCGTTCGCGCGTGCGCTCGGCGACGCCAACATCAGTTGCAACGTGATTGCGGCGGCGTATCACGATCACATCTTCGTTCCTGTCGATGATGGCGAGCGCGCCGTCGACGTTCTTCAGGATTTGCAACGCGCTGCTGGTAAGCTTTCGGCCTCTCCAAAACCATGAAATCGACATAGATGGAAACGCAGGACAAAGCCGTCGCGCTCAAAAGAATGAAATGGTTCGCCGCTGCATTGCTCGTCGCGGCGGGTTGCCTGTTCGCGCTCGCGAAAAGCCAGCACGATGCGGGCGTGTGGGCGTGGGTGTCGTCGTTCGCGGAAGCCGCGATGGTCGGCGCGCTCGCGGACTGGTTTGCGGTCGTCGCGCTGTTTCGCCATCCGCTCGGCGTGCCGATTCCGCACACGGCGATCCTGCCCGCCAACAAGGCGCGCGTCGCGGACAATCTCGCCGTGTTCGTGCGCGACCGTTTTCTCGGCACCGATGCGCTGGTCGCGCGCGTGAACGCGTTCGATCCGGCGAGCCGTCTGTCGATGTGGCTCGCGGAGCCGAAGAACGCGGAACTGCTCGGCAAGAAGGCGGTGACGGCCGTGGGCCAGTTGCTGTCTTTCGTCGACGACGAGCGCGTGAAGACCATGCTCTACGACACGCTGCGTCGCCGCGCGGCGTCGTTCGATCTCGCGAGCGCGGCGGGCAGCGTGCTGTCGACGCTGACGTCGGACCGGCGTCATCAGTTGCTGCTCGACGAAGGCCTGAAGCAGATGGCCGCCTGGCTCGACAAGCCCGAGGTGCAGGAGATGCTTGCGGGGCGCATCGTCGCGGTGGCGGGCGAGGAGTATCCGAAGCTCATCGGCATGCTGGGTTTCGTCGGGCTGAACGCCGAGGATCTCGGCAACAAGTTTGCCGCCGGGCTCGTGCGCGGCGCGAATCAATGGCTGCACGACGTGAGCAGCGATCCGGAGCACGAGCGTCGGCGTGCGTTCGATGCTGCGGTGGAAAGGTTCGTCGAGCGGCTGAAGACGGATGAGACCTTCAAGGCGCGAATCGACGAGCACAAGCGCGAATGGCTCGAGCGGCCGGAGTTGCGCGACTATGTGAACGGGCTCTGGGACGAGTTCATCGCGTGGCTCGATGCGGATATCAGGCGGCCGGAGTCGGCGCTGCATACGAAGGTCGTGGGGATGGCGGCAAGCTTTGCCGCAGCGCTCGGGAATGATCCGGCGTTGCGTGATTCGATCAACGAGCATATGCGCGATGCGTTGAAGGCGCTTGCGCCGGAGTTGCGCGATGGCATCGCTAAGCATATCGCGGCTACGGTCAAGCAGTGGGATGACGCTACGCTCGTGCGGGATGTCGAGCTCAATATCGGGCGGGATTTGCAGTTTATTCGCGTGAATGGGACGCTTGTTGGGGGGGCTGTCGGGATTCTCATTCATGCCGTGACGGTTTGGGTGGGGTGAGGGTGTTGTCGCCGGATCCCGTATTCGTGTTGGTTTATTGGCGTTGCCCCTGTGCGGGGCGGCAGTCACTTTCTTTGCTGCTGCAAAGAAAGTAACCAAAGAAAGCAGCCTGATACGCCCGCGGTCACACGCAATTTGGGTATCCTTCTCCTCGCTCGTGGCGTCTGTAGCGAGTGCCCTCGTAGGCCACCTCGGGCTTGGACCGCGCACGGTCTGTCACATCGCACCACATAACACGCTGGTTCAGCACGAAATGGCTCCGGCCCGCTTCGCGGCCGATGGGTCCATCGGGTCTGCGTGGGCTTCTGCGTTTCTCTTTGCTCTTTGCTCTTTTCTCGTTGGTTTCCCTTGCATACCCTTCGGCAGCGCGTAGCGCTGTGCCGGATGTATGATTGCTGGACCTTTGTGTTCAGGGAACTAGCTCGTCAGACCGTGCGCGGTCCACGCCCGGTCAGGCCTACGAGGGCACTCGCTACTGACCCCACGAACGATGAGAATAGTGGCCAAATTGCGTGTGACCGCGGGCGTGTGGAGCTGCTTTCTTTGGTTACTTTCTTTGCAGCAGCAAAGAAAGTGACTGCCGCCCCGCACAGGGGCAGTGCTAATAGACCGACACGATCACGGGATCCAGCGACAAACCCAAGAGCAGCGTCACGACAAAGCGCAAAACAAAACCAATGCCCAACGCCAACACCGCCCTGATCGAACGCTTCTACACAGCGTTCCAGAACCGCGATGCGGAAGCGATGTCCGCCTGCTACGCCCCCGACATCCACTTCCAGGACCCCGCCTTCGGCGTACTGCGCGGCGCGGAAGCGGGCGACATGTGGCGCATGCTCCTCGGCCGCGCGACCGACTTCACGCTCACCTACGACAGCATCGACTCCATCGGTCAGACCGCGAGCGCGAAAGCCATCGCGTGCTATACCTATTCCGCCACGGGCAACACCGTCGTCAACGCAATCCAGTCGCGTTTCGCGATCCGCGACGGCCTGATTGTCGAACAAACCGATGTCTTCGATCTCTGGCGATGGAGCCGTCAGGCGCTCGGCGTGAGCGGCTGGCTGTTCGGCTGGACGCCGCAGATGCAGCGCGCGATCCAGAAAAAGGCCCGCACGGCGCTCAAGGCATATCGCCAGAAGGCGTCGACGCCATGACCCGGATCGACCGCCCCGACGAAAGCAATATCGAAGACGAATGGCTCGAAGCCGATGCCAACGGCGGTTTCGCTTCCGGCACCGTCGGAACGACGCGCACGCGGCGTTATCACGCGCTCCTGCTCGCCGCGACGCAACCGCCCGCCGGACGCGTCGTGCTCGTGAACGGCATCGAAGCGTGGCTCGACGTGAACGGCACGCGCTTTCCCCTGACGATGCAGCGCTACGCTCCCGACGTGCTCTACCCGGACGCATCCGCAAGCCTGCTTTCCTTCGACACCGAACCGTGGCCGACGTGGCGCTTTCGCATCGGCGAGGATGCGACCGTCGTCGCGGAGGTGTTCGTCGCGAAAGAGGACCGGGAGACCGTGCTGCGCTGGCACCTCGAAGGCGCACCGAAAGCGGCGAAACTCGAAGTGCGTCCGCTCCTGTCAGGACGCGACTATCACGCGCTGCATCACGAGAATCCCGCGTTTTCCTTCGATGCCACGCTCGAAGGCGAACGCGTGCAATGGCAAACCTACGGCGATCTGCCCGCCATCTGCGCGACGTCGAACGGCGCCTACGAGCACGCGCCCGACTGGTATCGCAACTTCTGCTATGCGCGCGAACGCGAGCGCGGCCTCGATTTCGTCGAAGACCTCGCGACGCCCGGCGTCTTCAGCTTCGACCTCGCGCGCGGCGACGCCGTGATGATCCTGCACGCGCACGCCGGTCACGACAAACCGTTCGAAGACAGCGCACTCGCACATGCAGCACGGCTGGCGGCGCGGGAAACGGAGCGCCGCGCGGCGCTGGGTTCGCGGCTCGCGCGCTCGGCGGACGCGTATGTCGTCAACCGCAACGTCGGGCGCACGATCATCGCGGGCTTTCCGTGGTTCACCGACTGGGGCCGCGACACCTTCATCTCGATGCGCGGTCTGCTGCTCGCATCGGGACGCCATCAGGAAGCGGAATCGATCCTGCTCGAATGGGCCGACACGATCTCCGAAGGCATGGTGCCGAACCGCTTCCCGGACGGCGGCGGGCTGCCCGAGTACAACTCGGTCGATGCCTCGCTGTGGTTCGTCGTCGCCGTGCACGAGTATCTGGCGACGGGCCACGCGCACGCCGCGACCACGAGCCGCCTGCAACGCGCCGCCGACGCCATTCTCGAAGGCTATGCGCGCGGCACGCGCTTCAACATCGCCGCCGATACCGACGGCCTGCTGCGTGCGGGCACGCCCGGCGTGCAACTGACGTGGATGGACGCGAAGGCGGGCGACTGGGTCGTGACACCGCGCATCGGCAAGCCGGTCGAGGTGCAGGCGCTGTGGATCAACGCGCTCTCCATCGCGAGCATGTGGAATCCGCACTGGCAGGCGTTGCGCGATCAGGCGCAGGGCGCGTTCGCCGCGCGCTTCGTCGATCCGGACACGCACACGCTGTTCGATGTCGTCGACGCCGATCACGAGTCCGGCAAGGTCGATCGCTCGATTCGTCCGAATCAGATCTTCGCGGTCGGCGGTTTGCCGTTTCCGCTCGTCGATGGCGATATCGCGCGCGCCGTCGTCGCGCAGGTCGAAACGCAACTGCTCACGCCGCTCGGATTGCGCACGCTCGCGCCGTCCGATCCGGCGTACAAGGCGCGCTACGCGGGCGGCGTGCTGGAACGCGACGGCGCGTATCACGAAGGCACCGTGTGGCCGTGGCTGATCGGGCCGTTCGTCGAGGCATGGGTGCGCGTGCACGGCGCGGCGGGCGCGCGCGAGCGCTTTCTCGCGCCGCTGTACGCGCATCTCGATCACTACGGCCTCGATCACGTCAGCGAAGTCGCCGATGGCGACGCGCCGCACACGCCCGGCGGCACGCCATTCCAGGCGTGGTCGCTGGCGGAGTTGCTGCGTATCGAGAAGCTGCTCGATGCCGGCTGAAACGCGCTAAATTACCAGTCTTGCCTGCTGTGTTGCCTTCGCAAACGAGGAGACGTCCATGCCGAAATCGCGCCCCGTCAATCAGCTCGACACCGTCGAGGGCTCGCGGCTCCATTCGCAGGACTGCTCGCGCTGGCAGCGCTGGGGCCCGTATCTGAGCGAGCGCCAATGGGGCACGGTCCGCGAGGACTACAGCGAATTCGGCACCGCGTGGGAATACTTCCCGCACGATCACGCGCGCAGCCGCGCGTATCGCTGGGGCGAGGACGGGCTCGCGGGCTTCGGCGACGACAAACTCAACTGGTGCATCTCGCTCGCGCTCTGGAACGGCTGTGATCCGATCCTCAAGGAGCGGCTCTTCGGTCTGACAAACGAAGAGGGCAACCACGGCGAGGACGTGAAGGAACTGTACTTCTACCTCGACGGCACGCCGACGCATTCCTACATGCGTATGCTCTACAAGTATCCGCATGCGGCGTTTCCCTACGCCGATCTCGTCGATGAAAACGCGCGGCGCGGCGCCGACATGCCCGAGTACGAAGTGCTCGACACCGGCGTGTTCGACGACGAGCGCTACTTCGACGTGCAGGTCGAATACGCGAAGCACACGGCCGACGACATCCTGATGCGCGTGACGATCGAGAATCGCGGCGACGTCTCCGCGGCGCTCGATGTGCTGCCGCAGATCTGGGCGCGCAATACGTGGTCATGGAAAGAGACGCCCGTGAAGCCGTCGCTGAAAGTGGAGACGGTGCAGGGCGAGGGAACCTATGTGCTCGCGCAACAGGGCAATCACGAACCGATGGTCGTCACCGCATGGTCGCCTGATGCTCAGGATTTCGAATGGCTTTTCTGCGAAAACGAGACCAACGTCAAACGTCTGTTTCATATGGAAGGCGAAGGGCCGTTCAAGGACGGCTTCAATGATTACATCCTGAACGGCAACACGGACGCGATCCGCCGCGATACGGGCACGCGCGCGGCGGCGCATGTGCATCTGGAACTTGCGCCGCACGGCAAGGCGGTGGTGTATCTGCGCTGGCGGCCCGAATCCGCGCCTGACGCCGTGCCGCTCGATGTCGACGGTCTCTTCGCGCGCCGTCTCGCGGAAGCGGACGAGTTCTACGGCGCGCTGCAACACGACATCGTCGATGCCGATCAGCGGCTCGTGCAGCGCCAGGCGCTCGCGGGCATGCTGTGGTCGAAGCAGTTCTATCAGTTCGACGTGACGCGCTGGCTCGACGGCGACCCGCTCCAGCCGAAGCCGCCGAAACAGCGGCGCTTCGGGCGCAACGTGGACTGGCGGCATCTGTGCAACGCGGACATCGTGTCGATGCCGGACAAGTGGGAATATCCGTGGTACGCGTCGTGGGATCTCGCGTTTCACGCGGCGGCGTTCGCGCTGATCGATCCGGAGTTCGCGAAGCGTCAGTTATTGCTGCTCGTGAAGGACCGCTATCAGCATCCGAACGGCCAGTTGCCCGCCTACGAATGGGCCTTCAGCGATGCCAACCCGCCCGTGCACGCGTGGGCGACATGGCGCGTCTACGAAATCGATCGCGCGATCACGGGCAAGGGCGATCGCGATTTTCTGGAACTGGTGTTCCACAAACTGCTTCTGAACTTCTCGTGGTGGGTCAACCGCAAGGACGCCGACGGCAAGAACATCTTTCAGGGCGGCTTTCTCGGGCTGGACAACGTGGGCATCTTCGATCGTTCGTCGCCGCTGCCCACGGGCGGCCACATCGATCAGGCCGACGGCACCGCGTGGATGGCCGCGTACGCGCTCGACCTGATGCGTATCGCGCTGGAGCTGGCGTACGCGAACAAGGTATTCGTCGATATCGCGGTGAAGTTCTTCGAGCACTTCCTGTATATCGCCGAGGCGGTGAGCTGCGAGGACAACTGCGATACCGGTCTCTGGGACAGCGAGGACGAATTCTTCTACGACAAGCTGCGTCTGCCGGACGGCTCCAACATCCCGATGCGAATTCGCTCGATCGTCGGGCTGATTCCGCTATTTGCCGTGCACGTGCTGGAGCCGAAGGTGTATCGCTCGTTGCCTGAATTGCGCGAGCGCCTGCACTGGTTCCTGGAACATCGCACCGATCTCGCGCGGCTCGTGTCGCGCTGGAATGTCGCGGGGCAAGGCAACAGCGTGCTGCTGTCGCTGTTGCGTGGACACCGGATGAAGGCGCTCCTCGCGCGCATGCTCGACGAAACCGAGTTCCTCTCCGACCACGGCGTGCGCGCGCTCTCGCGCGTGCATCTGGACAACCCGTTCGTCTTCTATCACAACAGCGAGAGCTTCAGCATCCGCTACCTTCCGGCGGAATCGGACTCGCGCGTGTTCGGCGGCAATTCGAACTGGCGCGGGCCGGTGTGGATGCCGGTGAATTATCTGCTGATCGAATCGATCCGCGAGTTTCATCGCTATTACGGCGACGATTTTCGCGTCGAATATCCGACCGGCTCGGGGCAGAAGTTCTCGCTCGCCCAGATCGCCGACGAACTCGCGCGCCGCGTCACCACGCTCTTTCTGCTCGATAAAAACGGCGAACGCCCGGTGATGGGCGCTTACCCGCTGCTTCAGGCCGATCCGCGCTCGCGCGATCTCGTGCTCTTTCACGAATACTTCCACGGCGACAACGGGCGCGGCGTGGGCGCATCGCATCAGACGGGCTGGAGCGGACTGGTCGCGCTGCTGTTGCATCCGCATGCGACGGGACCGTCCGGCGTCGTCCCGCTCGCGGGCGAAGCCGATGCCGATATTCAGGAGTTCGCCGGAGCGAAATGAGGTCTCGCGCCGCAAGCGTTTTTTGGTGCTTCGCAAAAGTCAACCGCGAAGCACCGAAACATGTTGTTCGGAATTATCTGGTATTGCTGGGCGCTCCAACTGCGTAAATTTTGTGATGGGCACAAATCGATAACAGTTTGGATAACGGAATGATTTACTCCATCGGCGCCTATTCGTTGAGCGGCTATCAACTGGGCATGGGAGCCTGCCGCACTACCCATATCGAGTACGAGGACTGTCCGCCGCTTACCCTCGTCATGCTGGTGTTCGCCGCCGCCATGCTGGGCGGCGCGTGGTTCAGCAGCCAGTTCGACAGCTTCGCCGCCGGATGGATCGCATGGGTTGCGATTCTCGCCATGCTGGGCGCATTCATCGATCGCCGGTTCAGTGGCGCGGCTGCGCTCGAACGTCGCATTCGTCAGCGCGAGAAGGCGCGCCTTTACGCGCTCTGCAACATGTCCGCGATGACTGACTTCAGGCAGCAATGGCCTGACTGGAGGACGTCAACAACACGGGAATGGACTTCGACGTCGGCGTACCGGCGCCATCCGCAACCGATGACAACGGCACGAGCGGGTTGGTTTCCGGGTAATACGCACCGAGGCAGCCTCGCGGAATGTCGTATTCGACGAGTTTGAAACCGTCCACGCGGCGCTCCACGCCGTCGTCCCACACGCTCGTGATATCCACGAGCTCACCCGGCTCGAAGCCGAGCATGTCGATATCTTCGCGGTTGGCGAACAGCACGTGCCGCTGTCCGTACACACCGCGATACCGATCGTCGAGGCCGTAGATCGTCGTGTTGTATTGATCATGCGAGCGCGTCGTCATGAGCGTCATCAGGCGCTCGCCGTGAAGCGCGCGGGCGCGGTGGATCGGCGTATCGAACGCGATCTCGTGCACGATGAATTGCGCCTTGCCGCTCGGCGTCTTCCAGACGCGATCTCGCGAAGCCACGCCGAGATGAAAGCCGCCCGGCTGCTTCAGGCGCTCGTTATACCGTTCGAAGCCCTCGATCACTTTTTCGATGCCATCGCGGATCAACGCGTAGTCGGCCGCATGCGCGAGCCAGTCGACCTTCGATGAACCGAGCGTCGCACGCGCCATGCGCGCGACGATCGCCACTTCGGAAAGCAGATTCTGCGAGGCTGGCTTGTTCATGCCGTACGAGATGTGCACCATGCTCATCGAATCCTCGACGCTCACGCCTTGCGGCACGCCGTTCTGCAAGTCGATTTCCGTGCGGCCGAGCGTCGGCAGAATGAGCGCGTCGCGGCCATGCACGAGATGGCTGCGGTTGAGCTTGGTCGTGATGTGCACGGTGAGATCGCACGAGCGCATCGCTTCCCAGGTGCGCGGCGTGTCGGGCGTCGCGATCGAAAAATTGCCGCCCAGTCCGATGAACACCTTCACCTTGCCTTCGAGCATCGCGTGAATGGTTTCGACGACGTCGTGGCCGTGCTCGCGCGGCGGCTCGAAATCGTACGCGGCGCCGAGCTTGTCGAGAAATTCCTGAGTCGGCTTTTCCTCGATGCCCACCGTGCGGTCACCCTGCACGTTCGAATGGCCGCGCACCGGGCACAGACCCGCGCCGCGCCGGCCGATATTGCCGCGCATCATCATCAGGTTCGAGAGAATCTGAATGGTCGGCACGGAGTTCTTGTGCTGCGTGAGGCCCATGCCCCATGTCGCGATGACGGCGCGGCCTTTCGCGTAGATATCGGCGAGATTGAGCAGTTCGTCCATGTCCACGCCCGATTCCGCGATGATCGCGTCCCAGCTTTCGGCGCGCAGGTCATCGGCGAAGGCGTCGAAACCGACCGTATGCTCCGCGATGAAATCGGCATCGATCACGCGTTCGGCGCCGTTCGCGCGGGCTTCGTCGTCCAGTTCGATCACGCGCTTCGCGACGCCCTTGATGAGCGCGAAGTCGCCGCCCACTTTCGGGCGGACGAACACCGAGCTGATTTTCACGCCCTTCGGCGAGAGCATGTCGAGCGTGTGTTGCGGGCTCGCGAAGCGTTCGAGGCCGCGCTCCTTTAGCGGATTGATCGACACGATGGTCGCGCCGCGCTTCGCGCAGTCACGCAGTTCGCCGAGCATGCGCGGATGGTTCGTCGCCGGGTTCTGGCCGAACAGCAGCAGCGTGTCGGCGTGCTCGAAGTCGTCGAGCGTGACCGTGCCCTTGCCGATGCCGACCGTATGCGGCAAGCCGCGGCTCGTCGCTTCGTGGCACATGTTCGAGCAGTCGGGGAAGTTGTTGGTGCCGTACATACGCACGAACAACTGATACAGAAACGCGGCTTCGTTGCTCGCGCGGCCGGAAGTGTAGAAGGCGGCGCGGTCCGGATCGTCGAGTTTCTTCAGGTGCGACGCGATCAGTTCGAACGCATCGTTCCATTCGATCGGCACGTAGCGGTCGCGCTTCGCATCGTAGACGAGCGGATCGGTGAGACGCCCGTGCTGCTCCAGTTCGTAATCCGTTTGCGCCATCAGCGACGACACCGTGTTCGCCTCGAAGAACGCGGGCGTTACGCGCTTGCTCGTCGCTTCGGCGGCGACGGCCTTCACGCCGTTCTCGCAGAACTCGAAGGTCGAGGCGTGCTCGCGGTCCGGCCACGCGCAGCCGGGGCAATCGAAGCCATTGGGCTGATTCTGCTTGAAGAGTGTCCGGTAGTTCCCGCCGGCCACTCGTTCCTTGACGAGATTGATGGCGACCTGCTTCAGCGCGCCCCAGCCAGCGGCGGGATGTGTGTACGGTTCGATGCGGGCTTCGGGCTTCGTCATGGCGTTTGGTCGAGGTAGAGCATGCGATGACTGAAGCGTACTGTGTTCCGAATTGAACGCGGCGCACAGAAAAAGCGAAATCGGAGGGATACAGTTGCGGCGTTTTGCCCTAGACTGCAACTCACGTCCGAAACCACCGGAAAGCGCCCGTTGAACCTCTACGAAAAACTCGCCGATGAAATCGCGGAAGCCGTGCGCCGCGGCGTGTTCGCGCCGGGCGAAAAGATCGCGTCCGTGCGGCAGGCGAGCCAGCAGCACGGCGTGAGCATCAAGACCGTGCTGCATGCGTACGCGATTCTGGAAAGCCGCGGCATTCTGGAAACGCGTCCGCAATCAGGTTATTTCGTGCGCGCGAAGCCGCAAATGAGCGCGGCGCGCACTCAGCCGAAGCGCGTGATCGCGACCGCCTCGGAGGTCGATGTGAGCCGGCTCGTGCTCTCGACCTTGCGCAGTATCGGCGCGCACGATGCCGTGCCGTTCGGCTCGCCGTATCCCGATCCCGGGCCGTTCCCGTGGCGGCGCATCAACCAGTACGCGAACGCGATCGCGCGGCGGCATGCGAGCTGGAACCTCATCGACGATCTGCCGCCGGGCAATCCGGAACTGATCCGCCAGATCGCGCGGCGCTACGCGGAGAACGGCGTGCCGGTCGATCCCGAGGAGATCGTGATTACCGTCGGCGCGACCGAGGCAATCAACCTGAGCCTGCAAGCGGTCGCGAAGCCGGGCGACACGGTCGCGGTCGAATCGCCGACGTACTACGCGATGCTGCATGCGATCGAGCGTCTCGGCATGCGCGCGATCGAGGTGCCGACGCATCCGGCCGAGGGCATCGACATCGAGGCGCTCGCGCAGATCATCGCGCGCAGGAAGATCGCCGCGTGCATGGTGATGCCGAACTTCCAGAATCCGCTCGGCTTCCAGATGCCGGATGAGCGCAAGCGGCAACTCGTCGAGCTGTTGTCCGCGCATGAGATACCGGTCATCGAGAACGATGTCTATCACGAGTTGTATTACGGCGATGCGCGTCCGTCGGCGCTCAAGAACTTCGACACGAAAGGGCTGGTGCTGCATTGCGCATCGTTCTCGAAGAGTCTGACGGCGTCGTACCGTATCGGCTGGGCGATGCCGGGGCGGTATCGGGCGCAGGTCGAAAAGCTCAAGTTCCTTAACACGCTGACGACGCCGTCGGTGCCGCAGGTCGCGATCGCCGATTATCTGCGGCAGGACGGCTACGACCGGCATCTGCGGCGCGTGCGGAAGCTGTATCGGCAGCAGTCGCGGATCATGAGCGCGATGGTCGAGCGGTTTTTCCCGGCGGGCACGCGTACGTCGGCGCCGCAGGGCGGTTACGTGTTGTGGGTGGAGTTGCCGGAACGCGTCGATTCGATGCGGCTGTATCGCGCGGCGCTCGAAAGCGGCATTACGGTCGGGCCGGGCCATATGTTCTCGACGCGCAATGCCTTCAGCCACTTTATCCGGCTCAATTACAGTTATCCGTGGACCGCGCAGAGCGAGACCGCGTTGCAGCGGCTCGGCGAACTCGTCGGCGAGTTTGGCCACGGCAAGGGAGATCGCGCATGAGTGATGACATCGATCCGGCACTCGTCGCCGTGCTGGCGCAGCTCTGGCGCGCGCGGACGGAAACGCCCGGGCGCGCGTGGTCGCTCGCGAAGCTGGCGAAACAGTCCGATCTGCCGATGAGCGCGTTGCGACGGCAATTGACCGGATTGGCCGATAGCGGGCTTATCGAGATGCAGATGAACGAAGAAGGGACAGGAAGCGCGTGGTTGACGGAGGAAGGGGTGAGGCTGTGTCGGGCGGTGTTCGGGGAGGGTTCGTGAACGGGTCGCAAATCGAATGGCCTCGTCATTCGACAGATCTGGGTGCATCATAGGTGGCCACTTAGCCTTACTGCTCAGCCCTTGGACATCCACATCACCCTGCTCGGCCGCCGCGACCTTACCGGCCAGATCTACGGCCAGCTTCGCGCGGGCATCATCGAAGGGCGGCTCGCCGCGAACGCGCGCCTTCCTTCCACGCGCGATCTCGCCGTGCAACTCGGCGTCTCGCGCAAGACCACGCTCGAAGTCTTCGAACGCCTCATCGCGGAAGGCTTTCTGCGCACGCGCGCGGGCGACGGCACCTTCGTCGCGGAAGGGCTCACGCGCCTGCCGTCCGCGCAACCCGAACCTGTTGCGTCGGCCCGCGCCCGCGCGACCGGCATCTGGCGCAATATGCCCGAACGCATGTCGATGCCCATGCCGCCCGCCCGCGAAACGCTCGACTGCGATTTCAAGGGCGGCGTGACCGACAAATCCCTCTTTCCCCACGACGTCTGGCGACGCTGTATGAATCACGCATTGCGCGCGCAGGCGCGCTCGAGCGGCGGCGTCGCGGGGTATCGCGATCCGGGTGGCGAGCAGGAATTGCGGCTCGGCATCGCGCGTTATCTCGCGTTCAGCCGCGCGGTCGTGTGCAACTGGCAGGACGTGCTCGTGACGCAGGGCGCGCAACAGGCGCTCGATCTGCTCGCGCGCGTCACACTCCAGCCAGGCGATGTCGTCGCGGTCGAGGAGCCGGGCTATCCGCCCGCGCGAGCGATCTTCGCGGCGCTCGGCGCGCGCATCGCACATGTGCCGGTGGACGGCGAAGGTCTCATCGTCGGGAAGCTGCCGCGCAACACGCGGCTCGTCTACGTGACGCCGTCGCATCAGTTTCCGCTCGGCATGCCCATGAGCCTCGACCGGCGCGTCGAACTGCTCGAATGGGCGGCGAAGCGCGGCGCGATGATCGTCGAGGATGACTACGACGGCGAATTCCGCTTCGAAGGCCGGCCGGTGGAATCGCTCAAGAGTCTGGATCGCGCCGGGCTGGTCGCGTATGTCGGCACGTTTTCAAAGACGCTCTTTCCCGATCTGCGGCTCGGCTACGTGGTGCCACCGGCGACGCTGTCCGGGCCGCTCTGGAACGCCAAGCAGATCGGCGACTGGCACAGTTGCATGCTGACGCAGACGGCGCTCGGCGCGTTCATGCTCGACGGCGAATACGCGAAGCATCTGCGCCGCATGCACAAGGCGTATGCGGAACGTCGCGCGATACTGATCGGGCATCTGAGAGGCGAACTCGCGCCCTGGTTCGAGCCGCTGCCCGCGACGGCGGGAATCCATCTGGTGGCGCGGCTCGCGGAACCGTTGCGGGAAGAAGCGGTGGTCGCGGCGGCGCGCGCCGTGTCGGTCGGGCTGTATGGAATCGGCGCGCTCTACGCGGGCGCGCCGGCGCAGCAGGGCGTGCTGTTCGGCTACGGCGGAACGAACGCCGCCGCGGTCGAGCGCGGCATGACGCGCCTCGCCGCGCTCATGCCGACGCTCGCCCGCTAGCCTTCGACGATCACTGATCGCACAACAGCAGCAGCTTTTCCTGCGCGCTGCAACTTGCTTTCTTCGGCTTTTGCGCGGCCGGGTCCTGGTCACGCGTGGCGACTCTGCGCGTCGGGTTCTGCGACTGCTCGGCCGCCGCCGTGCGCTGCGCGATGCACGCGCGCAAGTGCTTTTCCATCGGCGGATAGTATTTCCAGCCGCGCGTGAGCGGCGGCAGTTCCAGATGCACCTGCTTCCACTTCGGATGGCCGTTGGCCTGCAGCGTGTCGAAGTTCGTGCACAGTGAATCGGCGAACTTCGACAGCGCGCCGACCGTGCCGCGCAAGCCGTAATCGTAGGTCACGAGGAACGCCTTCACCGTGAGCGTCGGGGTGTCTTCCTGAATCCAGTTCGGATAGCTCGTCGTGCGGATCGTCGCGGGGAAATAGGTCTGCTTCGCGCGCGCGGTTTCCTGCGCGCTCGAATCGAGGCGCAGCAGCTTGATCTGCTTCAGCAACTCGGGATTCATGTCCTGGAAGAGTTTCGCCGGCTGGCCCGCGACGATCACCGCCACGTCGATCTTGCCGACGATCAGCCGCGCGAGCGAATCCTCGTTGTTGAGGTGCTGCTCGTTCGCATCGGCGATCGGCTCGCCGAACATCAGCCGATACAGCGTCTCCGCCGATTGCGCCGTGCCGCTGCCGATCGGCCCGACGCTGATGTTCTTGCCCTTGATCTCGTGGATGTATTTCATCGGCGAATCCGCGCGCGTGACGAAGTAAATTTCCTCGTCGTAGAGCGGCATGATGAGCCGCAGCGGCTTGATGATCTTGCCCGCCTCCGCGTTGCCCGAGGTCGCCATGTCCATGTACGCCTGATACACGTCCGACTGCACCAGCGCGAACTTCACGCCGGGTTCGTAGCGCATGCGCTGCACGTTCTCCGCCGACCCCTTCGACGGCAGCACTTCCAGCTCGATCCCCGCCGGCTCGGCCACGTACTTCGACAAGTCCTGGCCGATCTGGATATACGTGCCGCGCTCCTGGCCCGTCGTGATCTTGTAGGGCACGGGATCGGCGGCGAAACTCGCTCCTGCGCCGATCAGCCCGGCGATGGCAAGAAGTGCCAGCGCGCCCCGTGCGGCGTTGCGCATGCTTTTTGTGGTGAACATGATTGACCCTTTGATCGGAGTTGGACGGGTGCTTTTGAAACTCGCGCGATGCGAAGGTCGATTCGCGGCGCGCGCAATCTGCTCATGCGCTGTCACTCACATGCGGCCCGACGCGAAGATGCGTGATGGCGTGTGTGCCGTGCGTCGTGGTTGTCTCTGCGTGTTCTTGTGCTTTTTTCAGCGCGACGGCTTGGGCGTCGAGTCGCCGCTCCAGCCGTATTGCTTGATGGCGCGCTCGAGTTCCTCTGACTTGTCCGAATCCATGTGCGCGCCCGCCGGCATGGTGGCGAACTGCGGCGACGCCGTGGTGGCGGCCGCCGACTGTGTGCTGCGCTGCGCGACCGGTTGCGTGCTGGCCGCCGCGGGCGGACGCGGCACGGCGGCCTGCGTCGTCGCGGTGGATGGTGCCGTCGTCGAACTGCTCTGGCTGCCCGATTGCGGCGGCCGCGGCACGGTGGCGCGCGCGCCCGGCTGCGGCGGGTCCTCGCCGAGGTAATACGGGCCGCGCGCGTTGGCCGGGCGCGTGGTCTGCTGCTGCTGCGGCTCGTCGCCGAGATAGTAGGGCGCGCGCGGGCTCGCGGCACGCGGATTCGCGGCGGCGGCAGGCTGCTGTTCTTCGTCGCCGAGATAGTAGGGCGTGCGTGCCGCCTGCGTGACCGGAGGCGCGCTGGGCTTCGCCGCTGGCTGCTGCGCCGCTGACGACGGCGCGGCAGCGGCTTGTCGAGGCGCCTGCGCGGGCGCGGGCGTCGTCATCGTGGTGGCGACGGTAGGTGCGGCGGGCGGCGTGATGGTCGCCGCGGTGATCGCGTTGGTCGCCGCCTGGCCGCGTGCGAACTTCTCCGCGCGCGCTTCGAGGGCGGCGGCTTCATCGTCGGCCTGCCGCGCGGCGGCGCTGCGCTGCGCCGGACGCCGCTCCGTCGGCGGCTTCTGCGCGAGGACATTCGGCTTGGCGGACGCTGCAACGTTTGCCTGCGCGGGCAGCGGCGCGGGCGCGCTGGCGCTGGGTTTGGCCGCCGCGATTGCCGCCGTGTCGGCAGGCTTCGACGCGGTGGCAGCCACAGCCGCCGAAGGCGTCGTGCTGGGCACCTTTTTCGCAAGCGCCGCCGATGCCGTCGGAGCGAGCCAGCCCGCGTGCGAGATCACGCGTTCGAGCATGGCTTGCGATTCGATGTTGCTGCCGTCGAGCGCGAGCGCCTCACCCGCGTTCTGCTGCACGCAGGCCCACGCGGACGTGCGTTCGCAGGCGCGCGCGAGTTGCAGCGCCGCGTCGCGCTGGGATTCGCGCTTGACGAGTTCGTCCTTCAGCGTTTCATATTCCGCGCGGCCTTGCTGCTGCGTCGGAAAAACTCTCAGCCGCGCGCGGGCGGTGGCGAGATCGTGGTCGTCGAGCGCGGCGCGCACGCCTTGCAGCGGATCGCCGGATGCGAGCGGACGGGTATCGGCGGGCACGCGCCGCTCCGCGACGGCCGGTGCGGCGGGCGCGGCGGGCGTGTCGGTCGCGCCGCGGATCAGCGAACCGACTTTCGAATCGATGACGCCGGAGACACTGTGATCGGCGGAAGGCGTCCCGCCGCCCTCGGAATCGCCGAGCTGGTAATAGAACGCCGCGCCCAGCAGCAGCACGAGCGCACATGCGCCCGCGATGACGGTCTTCTTCTGATTCCAGCGCTCGGAGCCGGGCAGGGCGTCGGCATCGTTGCTGGATTCGGCGTAGGCGTTGCGCGCGGCTTCTTCTGCGCGCCGTGCGCGGTATTCCGCGGCTTTCTGGGCGATGCGCTCGCTCGCGCGCTCCGTCCAGCGCGAGCGCATGCCCGGCTCGACGCGCTCGGACGGCTTGCCGCGCGCGCCCATCGACCCGGAGGAAGGCGATGCAGAAGCCGAAGCCGCCGCCGATGCGAGCGGCGCGGCTTCTTCGAACACGTTCGTGCGCGGCTTGCCCGAGGCGGTTTCGCGCTGCTGGCCGAATGCTGCGTTGCGATCGGCGCCGCAATTGGGGCAACTGTCGGCGTTTTTGCGCATCGTGCTGCCGCACCGCTGGCAGACGACGGAGAACATGGATGCGGGAAACGTCAGACGCGTGGTCATGCTGGAGCCCTCGAAGGACATGTGCGTGAGGTTGCCAAATTCGCGTGGCCGCCAATGCGCGCCGAGTCGTCGCGCCTGTACGCGGAAGCTCGGTTCCGCGACAGCAATCCTTCGTCATCCTTCCCCGCGCACGCTGCGCAGTCGGGGAGCGACATTTCGACTATGGTTCAAGCGCTATCGGACGTCAATTGCCTTTCGCACCTACTTCCGGGCCACTTTCAGGCGTATTTTAAGCGGCTACACCAAAGCGTTTCGCTGTGCCGCGCATGGCCCTGATGTCGATGTGAAAGCGTCGGATCGATGCGCGTACGGTTCCGGACCGGCGCGCGCAGAGCGCCACGCTTCTCTCGCTCACGATATTTCTGACATTTTGGGATGTCGCCGGCGGTTTTGAACCGCCAATCCTTAGCCGTTAACCGACAAGGGCGCGCAATGGCCGGATAACCCACTGATGCCAAAGCGTTTACGCTCCACGCCGAAGCGTTGTTACGCGCCCACGTCGGGGGTGCGTAAACACGGATTGGCCAGTCGGCGAACACTTCGCGGCCGGATTGTTAAGGTTTCCGAATCTTTGTCCGCAAAACGAAAGGGCCGCGACGCGTGTTTCGCGTCGCGGCCGGGATCGGACTCGGAGAGACCTTAGCTGGCCAGTTGCAGCTTGCCGTCGATACGGCGGTTCAGACCGAGCGGATTGTCCGTCTTCAGCGCATCGGGCAGAAGTGCGTCAGGCAGATCCTGATAGCTGACCGGGCGCAGGAAGCGGTTGATCGCCAGGCTGCCGACCGACGTCGAGCGGCCATCCGCCGTCGACGGGAACGGGCCGCCGTGCACCATCGCGTGGCCGACTTCCACGCCCGTGCCGAAGCCGTTCACCAGCAGACGGCCGGTGCGGCGCTCGAGCGCGGGCAGGATGCGCTTCGCTTCGGCGTAATCCGCTTCGTCGATGTGCAGCGCCGAGGTCAGCTGGCCTTCCAGCGATTCGACCAGCGCGAGCAGCGTCGCGAGGTCCGGGCAACGCACGACGAGCGACGACGCGCCGAAAATCTCTTCCTGCAGCGCGTGGCTCTTGCGGAACGCGTCGGCGGTGGTGACGAACAGCGCCGACTGGCCCTGGTTTTCGCCCTTCGGCTCGACGCCGCGCGCGGCGGTCGTCACGCCGGCATGCTCGCCGGCGCGCGCCACGGCGCTCTGATACGTCTTGCAGATGCCCGGCGTGAGCATGGTCTGCGCGGCAGTTTCATTCAGCGCCGCCGACGCGGCTGCGATGAACTTGTCGAGATCCGGGCCGTCGACGGCGAGCACCAGACCCGGATTCGTGCAGAACTGGCCTGCGCCGAGCACGAGCGAGCCCACGAACGCCTTGGCGATGGCTTCGCCACGGTTCGCGAGCGCCGCCGGGAACAGCAGAACCGGGTTGATGCTGCTCATTTCCGCGTAGACGGGGATCGGCTCGGTACGCGCCGCCGCGAGCTGCATCAGCGCCGTGCCGCCGCCGCGCGAGCCGGTGAAGCCGGCCGCCTTGATGCGGTTGTCCTTGACCAGACCCTGGCCGACGTCGCGGCCGCTGTCGAACAGCAGCGAGAACGTGCCTTCGGGCATGCCGCAGTCCTTCACGGCCTTCTGCACCGCGCGGCCGACCAGTTCCGCCGTGCCCGGGTGCGCCGAGTGCGCCTTGACGATGACCGGGCAGCCGGCGGCGAGCGCCGAAGCCGTGTCGCCGCCCGCGACCGAGAACGCGAGCGGGAAGTTGCTCGCGCCGAACACGGCGACCGGACCGACGCCGATATGGCGCAGGCGCAGATCGACGCGCGGCAGCGGCTTGCGCTCGGGCTGCGCCGGATCGATACGCACGCCGAGGAAGTCGCCATTGCGGACCACGTCGGCGAACATGCGCAACTGGCCGACCGTGCGGCCGCGCTCGCCTTCGAGACGCGCGCGCGGCAGGCCGCTTTCGATCATGCAGCGCTCGATCAGGTCATCGCCGATATCGAGGATGTTCTGCGCAATCGTTTCGAGGAACTTCGCGCGCGCCTCGGGCGCGGTTTCGCGATAGACGTCGAACGCGGTCCACGCGAGCGCGCACGCGCGGTCGAGGTCGGCGAGCGTCGCGCCGCCGAAAGCCGGTTCGATGGCCGCGCCGGTCGACGCGTTGACGGCCTTGATCGAGCCGTTCGAACCGAAGACCGATTCCTGACCGATGAGCAGGTTGCCAGTGAGTTGCATGTTGTCTCGTCCTTGCTTGAATTGATTCGCGGCAGCCAGTTGTACGATGACTGCATCATGCCCGACTATACGGCTTCGCGCGGGCGGCTGTATAGTGAAACCTTTCCATCGCTTGATCGCTTTTTGGAATCACCCCGCGCTTTCCCGCAGGCTGAGGCATGAAGAACACGCTCGACGTACTGATGTCGCGGCTGCGCATGAAGCAGCTGCAATTGCTGATCTCGCTGGACGATCATAAATCGCTGCACAAGGCCTCGAGCGCGATGGCGATGACGCAATCGGCCGCCAGCAAGGCGCTCGCCGAACTCGAATCGATGCTGGAGGCGCCGCTGTTCGAGCGCGCGAAAAGCGGACTGATCCCGAATCCGTTCGGCCGCTGCGTCGTGCGCTACGCGCGCGTGCTGGCCGCCGATCTGAGCGCGCTGTGTCAGGAAGTCGCGCAGATTCGCGCGGGCACGGGCGGGCGGCTCACGGTCGGCACGATCATGGGCGCGGTGCCGGCCGTCGTCGCGCCGATCGTCAACGACATGCACGCGAAGCATCCGGATCTGGCCATCGAGATCATCGAGGATACGAGCGCGCGCATGCTGCCGATGCTCGACGACGGCCGCGTCGATCTCGTGATCGGCCGCTCGAGCGTGTCGGATCAGCCGTCGAAATATCACTATCAGCCGCTCGCGGACGAGCCGCTGTGCATCGTCGTCGGTCCGGCGCACGAGCGCACGGGCGCGCGGGAAGTGGGGTTCGCGGACCTCGCGCCGTATCGCTGGGTGACCTACCCGAGCTACATGCCGATGAGCGCGCTGCTCGAACGCGAACTCGATCTCGCCGGCCTGCCGATGCCCGCCAATCCGATCTCCACCGCTTCGCCGCTCATGACGGTGACGCTGCTGCAGGAAAGCCCGCAGCTCGTGTCGATTCTGCCGGCGAGCGTCGCGCGCGTGTTCGAGCGCTACGGCATGCTGCGGATCCTGCCGGTGCGGATGAAATCGAAATCGCAGACCTACGGCGTCGTCACGCGCAAGGGCGGGGCGCTCTCGCAGGCCGCGCGGCAGTTCGTGCAGATGCTGCGCGAACAGAGCCGGCCGCATTGACCTTCAACGACGTTCAGCGCGTCGCGACGATGAAGATGCGCGGGAAGGGCAGTAGCGCGGTGCCGTCGTCGAATACCGTGTAGGCGGCTTTCAGCCCGTCGCGATAGCGTTCGAGATACGCGGTCTTTTCATCGGCGTCGAGCGGCGCGAGGAACGGCCGCAGCCCGCTGCCCTTGAACCATTCGATGATCGCATCGACGCCGCCTTCGAGCGGATGATGGTACGTCGTGCGCCACACATCGACGCTCGCGCACAGCGGCGCAAGCAGCGCGTAATACGCCTCTGCGCGATAACGCGCCGTGCGCTCCACGCCCTTCAGCCTGTCGCGCCACGGGCCGTCGGCGGCGATTTCGCGCATCAGCCGATGCGCGGGTTCGTCGAGATTGTCCGGCATCTGCACGGCGAGCCGTCCGCCTTGCGAGAGCTTGCGAACCAGCGACGGCAACAGCGTCTCGTGATCGGGCACCCACTGCAGCGACGCGTTCGCGAGGATCAGATCGAACGGGCCTTCGTCCGCCCACGCGGAAATGTCGGCGAGTTCGAAATCGACGCCCGGCAGGCGTTTTCTTGCCGCATCGATCATGTCGGCGGAATTGTCGACCCCGATGACGCGCGCGTGCGGTGCAAAGTCGAGCAGCGTTTCGGTTGAATTGGCGGGGCCGCAGCCGAGGTCGATCGCGGTGCGCGCGGTCGCGGCCTGCGCCGCGTTCAGCAGATCGCGCACGGGCCGCGTACGCTGCGCTTCGAACAGCGTGTATTGGCGGGCTTGCCAGTCGGTCGATTGTGTCGTCATGTCGGACTCCAGTCGATGTTTCGTGTTGGGGACAGCCGCGATTCTGGACCCGCGCGTGCTCAGCGTAAAATGAATTTATGCTGCGGATTATTTGGTTTTTCTTATGAAAATCGACACGCTGGGTGTGCAGGCTTTCGTCGCCATCGCCGATCAGGGCAGCTTCCGGGGCGCGGCCGAGCGCCTCAACATCACGCAGACCGCGATCACCCAGCGCCTGCAGAAGCTCGAGGAGTTCCTCGGCGTGCCGCTGATCGAGCGCACCACGCGATCGATGAATCTGACCGAAACCGGGCGCACGTTCCTGCCGCAAGCGCGGCGTCTGCTGGCGGAACTGTCTGCCGCGCTGGTCGAGATTCGCGAGACCGGCATGGCGCAGCGCGGCGACGTCTCGATCGCGTGCGTGCCGACCGTCGGCGTGCAATATCTGCCGCGCGTTCTACAGGCGTACTCCGCGCGCTACCCGCATAACCGCATCCGGATTCTCGATCACGCGTCGTCGGCGGTCGCGCAGGCGGTGCTGCATCGGGAGGTGGAATTCGGCATCAAGATCGCCGGCGAGCATCATCCGGAACTGCACACCGAGCCGCTCGTCGACGACAGCTACGTGCTCGTCTGCCATCGCGATCATCCGCTCGCGAAACGCAGACGGATCGCGTGGCGCGCGCTGTCGGAGCATGCGCTGATTCTCGCGGGCGACGTGAGCGGCAACCGCGCCCTGATCGATGCCGCGCTGGAGGGCAGCGGCATCCGCTTGCATTCGTTCTACGAAGTCCAGCGCAGTTCGACCGCGCTCGGGCTCGTGGCGCAGCGCGTCGGCGCGGCGGTCGTGCCGGCGCTCGCGATTCAGAAGGACGCGTATCCGACCGTGCGGGCGATCGAGCTCGTCGAGCCGACGGTCACGCGCTCGCTCGTGCTCGTGACGCGCAAGACGGCGTCGCTGTCGCCGGCAGCGCAGGCGCTCTACGCCATGCTGATGAAACCGTCCGATGGCATTTGAAGGAAGTACTGAATCCAGGTCGCGGAAAGGTCCAAGGGAAAACTCGGGTATGGCACTTTGATGCGAGCATCGCGCCTATACTGGCGAAGCGATCGCGGGCGGCTCCGGCCACCGGGGCAATGCTTTCGACTGCATATCACCGTCACCACACGCGCCGCGGTCCGGCGCGTTCAGCAAATCGGGACTTCGTAGATGAGCGACACGTCAGTCGGCGGCTTGAAGGGTCTCGTGGCCGCGCTGCGCGAGCAACAACCCGCGCTCACCGAGCGATGGATGAAGCTCGTGTTCGGCGATCAGGAAGTCGAACATTCCGATCAACTCACCTATCGACAGCTCGCGGATCATCTGCCGAGCATTTTCGAAGAGATCTGCATCGTGCTGGAATCGCGCAATCTGCGCGACCAGGAAGGCGCGATCGAGCGCGACGCGCGTCAGCACGGGCAATGGCGCTGGCAGCAGGGTTATCGTGTCGACGAACTGGTGCGCGAGCTCGATCTGTTCCGTCAGGTGCTGCTGCTCGCAATCGGCGAGTACGCGAGCACGCACGAGGATTTTTCCCGCGCCGACGAGGAGCACGCCCGCCTCATGACCGACGAAGTGGTGAGCTTCGTAACCCTCGCGTCGATTCGCGAGGCGATCGGCGAGCGCGATCGCAAGATCGACGAATACACCGGCATGCTGGAGCGCGCGAACTACGAGCTGACACTGCGCCAGAAGCTCATTAGCGATCTTTACGAAACGCGCATGCAGATCACGCGGCGCGTCGCCCACGATCTGCGCAATTTCCTCAATGTATTCTCGACGGCGCTGCAACTCGCCACGCGCTCGCCCGCGAAGCGCGACACGGCGCTCGGTCTCGCGAACCGGCAAGTCGCCGATATGGCGACGCTCGTCGATGAAATGGTCGAATACTCGAAAGTGCTCGGCGACGATTCGCTGCTGGTCGTCGAGCCATTCGATCTCGTCGGACTCTTCGACGAACTGATGCAGGCGTGCCGTATCTCGACCGAAGCGAAGGGATTGAAGCTCGTCGGGCATTTCGATCCGGCGCTCGGCGCGGTGACGTCGAGCCGGCTGAAGGTGAAACAGGTGGCGCTGAATCTGCTGTCGAACGCGATCAAGTACACGACCTCGGGCGAGATCGTCCTCGCCATTACCGCCGCGCCCGACGCGTGCTGGAAATTACGCGTCGCCGATACGGGCGTGGGCATCGGCGCGGCGGATCAGGAACGCGTGTTCGAGGAGTTCGAGCGCGCCGCCGATGACGACATCCCCGGCGTGGGGCTCGGACTCGCGATCGTCAAGGAATTGTCTCGCACGCTGGAAGGGGACTTGCGGTTCCAGTCGTCGAAAGGGCACGGCAGCGTGTTCGAAGTGACGTTCCCGATGGTGCTGGAACCGAAGGCGGCGCAAGGCCAGTAAAGAAAAAAAGGCGAACGGGTCGCCCCGTCCGCCTTCCGGTCACTACGACCCCCGAGCTACGCTCAGGCCGTCGCTTCTTCTTCGACCACTGCTTCGTCTTCCACCGACGCCCGGATCAGATGATCGAACGCCGAGAGTGATGCCTTCGCGCCTTCGCCGACCGCGATCACGATCTGCTTGTAGGGCACCGTCGTCACGTCGCCCGCCGCGAACACGCCCGGCAAGGACGTCGCGCCGCGCGCATCGACCACGATTTCGCCGTGCTTCGACAATTCCACCGTGCCCTTCAGCCATTCGGTGTTCGGCACGAGGCCGATCTGCACGAACACGCCTTCCAGTTCGACATGGTGACTCGCGCCCGTCGCGCGGTCCGTGTACGTGATGCCATTGACCTTCTTGCCGTCGCCGGTGACTTCGGTCGTCTGCGCCTCTGTGACGATGGTCACGTTCACGAGGCTGCGCAGCTTCTTCTGCAGCACCGCGTCGGCGCGCAGTTCGTTGCCGAATTCGATCAGCGTCACCGCTGAGACGAGGCCCGCGAGATCGATCGCCGCTTCCACGCCCGAATTGCCGCCGCCGATCACCGCGACGCGCTTGCCCTTGAAGAGCGGCCCGTCGCAGTGCGGGCAGTACGCCACGCCGCGGCCGCGATACTCACGCTCGCCCGGCACGTTGATTTCGCGCCAGCGCGCGCCGGTCGACAGAATCACGGTCTTCGCCTTCAGCACCGCGCCGCTCGCCAGATGAATCTCGTTGATGCGGCCCGGCACGAGCTTCTCGGCGCGCTGCACGTCCATCACGTCGACTTCATAGCTTTTCACGTGCTGTTCCAGCGCCGTCGCGAACTTCGGTCCCTCGGTTTCCTGCACGGAGACGAAGTTTTCGATCGCCATCGTGTCGAGCACCTGGCCGCCGAAGCGCTCGGCGACGACGCCCGTCGCGATGCCCTTGCGAGCCGAATAGATCGCCGCAGCCGCGCCAGCCGGACCGCCGCCGACGATCAGCGTGTCGAACACCGGCTTGTTTTCAAGTTCCTTCGCGGCGCGCGCCGATGCGCCCGTGTCCAGCTTCGCCAGGATTTCCTTTACGCCAATGCGACCCGAGCCGAAGCTCTCGCCGTTGATGAACATCATCGGCACGGACATCACCTGACGGTCTTCCACTTCCTTCTGGAACAACGCGCCGTCGATCGCGACGTGTCTGATGCGCGGATTGATGATCGCCATCACGTTCAGCGCCTGCACGACTTCCGGGCAGTTCTGGCACGACAGCGAGAAATACGTCTCGAATGCGAAGTCGCCGTCGAGGTTGCGGATCTGCTCGATGGTGGCGTCGTCGAGCTTGATCGGATGGCCGCCCGTCTGCAACAGCGCAAGGACGAGCGACGTGAATTCATGGCCCATCGGGATGCCGGCGAACTGGATGCCCGCGCTCTTGCCCGCCTCGCCGATGGTGAAGGAAGGACGACGCACGCTGGCGTCCTCTTTCTCGACGACGCTGATCTGATGCGACAGCGAGGCGATCTCGTCGAGCAGGCTTTTCAGCTCGCGCGACTTGTCACCGTCGTCGAGGAAGGCGACGAGTTCGATCGGCCGGGTGACTTTTTCCAAATACGCTTTTAACTGATTCTTGAGATTGGCGTCGAGCATGGCGATGTCCGTTCCTTGACTTGGGTAGTGCAGACGCGCTTCACCGCGGCGCTGCGAAGCTCGCAGCGCCGGACGAAGGCGTCTTTTGGGGTGAACCCGCCGCTGAATCGCGGCAGGTTCGATGCAGCGCTCGTGACGAGGCTTAGATCTTGCCGATCAGGTCGAGCGACGGGGTCAGCGTTTCAGCGCCCGGCGTCCACTTGGCGGGGCACACTTGACCCGGGTGCTTGGCGATGTATTGCGCTGCCTGAACCTTGCGGAGCAGTTCGCCGGCGTCACGGCCGATGCCGTTGTCGTGGATTTCGCACAGCTTGATCTGGCCTTCCGGATTGATCACGAACGTGCCGCGCAGCGCCAGGCCTTCTTCCTCGATCAGCACGTCGAAAGCGCGCGAGATGGCGAGCGTCGGGTCGGCGATCATCGGGTACTTGATCTTCTGGATCGTGTCCGACGTGTCGTGCCAGGCCTTGTGCGTGAAGTGCGTGTCGGTCGACACCGAGTAGATTTCCACGCCGAGCTTCTTGAATTCGTCGTAACGGTCAGCCAGGTCGCCCAATTCGGTCGGGCACACGAACGTGAAGTCGGCCGGGTAGAACACGAACACCGACCACTTGCCCTTCAGGCTTTCATCGGTGACGGTCTGGAAGTCGCCATTGTGGTAGGCGGTTGCTTTGAACGGCTTGACTTGACTGTTGATGATGGGCATTACCAGATTCCTCTTTGGAGTGGTGTTGAAGAAGTACGTGAACTATACAGGAAAGCTATCACACTTGCGAAGTGGATTGATTTTATTGTCGAGATAGCGATGGCCTATCGGCCCGATATTTTCTCGTTTTCCCGCATCCACACGCTGCTCTAAAAGACATGGTGACTTACATCTTCATTTCAACGGAGATGGCATGAAATTCGGAATTTCCGGAGCCGGGCTTGACGGGTTCGATAAGCGGAACGTCCGTACGGGAAAGCGCGAGAAGCGGCGCGCGCCGTGCGACAATCTGCAAACTTTCCCGATGAGCCTTAACATGACGGACCGGGCTGGCGCGATGGGCGTGATTCATCGAGTCATCGTCCGCCGTCGTGGACTCGCAGATTGATCTATGAAAACCGCTTCTCCCCCGCAGGACGTGCAGAACCCGCAACACCGCTTCGGCGAGTGCGATGAGTGCGCGGATGTCGAACTCGTCGCGACCGCCACGATTCCGACCCGCTACGGCACCTTCGATTCCTACGTTTATCGCGTGAAGCACACGGACGTCGAGCACATCGCTTTCGTGATGGGCGACGTGAGCAACGGCGACTCGGTGCTGACGCGCCTGCATTCCGAATGCGTGACGGGCGATGTCTTCGGCTCCTACCGCTGCGATTGCGGCGAGCAGCTCGATCTGGCGCTGCGCTATATCGCCGCGGAGGATCGCGGCATTCTGCTGTATCTGCGCGGGCATGAAGGGCGCGGCATCGGCCTTGCCAACAAGATCCGGGCGTATGCGCTGCAGGAACAGGGACTCGATACCGTCGATGCGAACCTGCATCTCGGCCTGCCCGACGACGCGCGCGAATACGACTCCGCCGCCGCGATCCTGCGCTCGATGAACGTGAAGTCGGTGCGTCTGATGAGCAACAATCCGTCGAAGTTCGACACGCTGCTCAAGCACGATATTCCCGTGTGCGAACGCGTCGCGCTCGCCATTCCGATGCGCGAGGAAAACGAGCGTTACATCAAGACGAAGCAGGCGCGCTTCGGGCATTACTTCGACGAGAACGAATAAGACCCGCGCTCACCGCGCGTCGTGAAAGATCACCCCCAGCATGTGCCGCCGCCCCGAGCGCAGGCGGCTCACGCCGTGCTTCATGTTCACGCGATACGGCCCGCGCGTGCCCTGCACCGGCCGATGATGCACGGCGAAGAACACCGCATCGCCCTGTGAAAGCGGCACGACTTCCGCGCGCGACTGCATGCGCGGACGCTGCTCGGTCATCACGAATTCGCCGCCGGTGAAATCGCGGCCGGGCGCGGAAAGCAGGATCGCCATCTGAATCGGGAAAACGTGTTCGCCGTAGAGATCCTGATGCAGGCAGTTGAAATCGCCGGGCACGTAACGTAGCAACAACGGCGTCGGCCGCGTCTGCCCCGCGCGATGACAGCGCTCGATGAACGCCGCGTGCTCACCTGGATAGCGCATCTCGATACGCATGACCTCATTCCAGCGATTGGCGACCGGCGCGAGATGCGGATAGACCGCGCGCCGCACGCGCTCGAGCGTGTCGGGCAGGGGATACGCGAAGTACTTGTATTCGCCGCGCCCGAAGCCGTGGCGCTCCATCACGACGCGGCTGCGAAAAATCCCGTCGCGATCGTACTGGGCGGCAAGCGCCTCGCATTCTTCGGGCGTGAGGAGCGCGGGCGTCGTGGCGCAGCCGTAGCCATCCAGTTGGGCTTCGAGATCGGCCCAGTCGAGCGCGTCGATGCGTGCTTCCATATTCGCCGCCGTTGCGCGTTCGAGCACCTTCATGTCGTTTCTCCGGATGTGCGTGAGCGTGCCCGCAGTGTGCGCCGGGCGCCCGGTTCACGCACTCCGGGTCTTGCTGTGCAATTCGCGCCGGCGGTCAATGCGCCATCGCGGTCTCCGCGATGCGCTCCTGCAGCGCGGCCTTGCGCGCGGCCATCTTCGCGCCGAGCGCGACGAGTTCCATCTTCGCTCTGCGCACTTCCGGAAAGAGCGTGGATTCTTCTTCCTCGATGTGATGCGTCGTGTTTTCCTTGAGCACCTTGAAGGTCGCGTCGAAGCCGTCTTCGCCCGCTTTCAGGTTCGTGAGCCGTTCGATCAGCGTCTTGACGAGAAAATGCTCGACATAGGCCTCGTCCACATCGATACGTTCGTGCGCGGCGAGCGCATGCTGGGCATCGGCATACAGCAATTCTTCCTCGACGATCGTGTGAATCGTCAGCAACTCGCACGCGCGCTGCGCGAGCGCGTTCCTGCGCTCGAAATCGTTGGCGTCGGCGCGTTCGAAGGCATCGAACAATTGTTCGATCGCACGGTGATCGGCTTCGAGCATGTCGAGCGCATCAATGGGTCGCGGGGTTTGAGCGATAGACATGGGGTTCTCCAATAAAGGGCTCTGGCGGCCCGTCAAGCGACATCTGCGTGTCCTGAGATGCCGAAGTGCAGCAAGACAAATGCCCGCGATTTGACCAGTTAACGGCGTCGTCGCGCCGGTCTAAATGGTCGAATCCACCGCAATGTTCAGGTCACGTTGCCGCAGCACCTTCACCCGCCACCACGCGGGCAACAGTCGCCGCACTTCGGCGCGCGCGAAGCGGTCGTCGATCAGAAACAGCACGCCGCGATCGAGCGGCCCGCGAATCACGCGGCCGGCCGCCTGCACGACTTTCTGCAAGCCGGGAAAGAGATACGTGTACGCGTAGCCTTCGCCGAACGCTTCGTGCATGCGCGCCTTCATCTGCTGGTTGACGGGGTTCAACTGCGGCAGGCCGAGCGTCGCGACGAACGCGCCGATGAGCCGCGTGCCCGGCAAGTCGATCGCTTCGCCGAACGCGCCGCCCAGCACCGCGAAGCCGACGCCGCGTCCGTCCGGCACGAAGCGCGCGAGAAATTCGCGTTGCGCCGCCTCGCTCATCGCGCGGGACTGCTGCCAGCATGGAATCGAAGGATGCCGCGCCGCGAGCGCCGCCGCCACCTGCGCGAGATAGTCGAAGCTGCTGAAGAAGCTCAGATAGTTGCCTTCGGCGCGGAAATACTGCGCGGCGATGAGATCCGCGATGCGATCCACCGAGCGCTCGCGGTCGCGATAGCGCGTGGAGAGATCGGCGATCGCGCGCACGTCGAGTTGATCGGCGGAGAAGGGCGATTCGACATCGATACGCACGCTCGACTGCGGCAGCCCGAGCGTATCGGCGTAGAAATGCGCGGGCGTGAGCGTCGCGGAAAAGAGCGCGACGCAGTGCGCGCGCGCGAAGCGCGGCGCGAGATGCGGCGCGGGAATCACGTTGCGCAGGCACAGCACGGCGTTGGGCTTTTTCGTGGCCGAAGCCGCGAGCGTCAGCGTGATGTCGAAGATCGAATGCGTCCCGAAACGCTCCGCGATACGCGTGAAATGCAGCGCATCGAAATAGAAACGCAGGGTGTCGGGCGTGAAAACGTCGGGTTGCTCGCCGAGCGTCTCGGTCATCAGCGAGACGGCTTGCCCGAGCGCTTTCAGAAACCGCGCGGGCGATTCCGGATGCGCCGCGTATTCGACGCCGGCGGCGTGCTGGCCGCTCGCCGTCTCGTTCCAGCTTCGCGCGACACGGCCGAGCGCCTTTTTCAGCAACGGCGGCGCGCCACGGCGCATCGCGTTGAAGGCGGCCTGATCGAGCGTCGCGGAATACATGCCGCGCGCGCGTTCGACGAGATTGTGAGCTTCGTCGACGAGCACCGCCACGCGCCAGCGACTCGCCTCCGCGAGCGCGAACAGCATCGCGCTGGTATCGAAGTAGTAGTTGTAATCGCCGACGATCACATCGCCCCAGCGCGACAGTTCCTGGCTCAGATAGTACGGACAGACTTCATGCCGCCGCGCGACCTCGGCAATCGACGCGCGATCGAGCTGCGCGCAGTCGAGCGCGGCGGCGCGCGCATCGGCGAGGCGATCGTAGAAGCCGCGCGCGAGCGGACACGATTCGCCGTGACACGCGCGATCCGGATATTCACAAGCCTTGTCGCGCGCGACGAGTTCGACGACGCGCAAGGGCGTCGCGGCGAGCGTCGTCAGCGCATCGAGCGCCAACTGGCGTCCCGCGCTTTTCGCCGTGAGAAAGAAGATCTTGTCGAGTCGCTGGCCCGGCCACGCCTTGAGAAGCGGAAAGAGCGTGCCGACCGTCTTGCCGATGCCAGTCGGCGCCTGCACGGCAAGACAGCGCCCCGACACCGCCGAGCGATACACCGCTTCCGCGAGCGCGCGCTGGCCGGGCCGGAAATCCGCGTGCGGAAACGCGAGCGCGGAGAGTGCGGCGTCGCGCGCGGCGGCGTGCGCGAGTTCCTGCCGCGCCCACGCGATGAAGCGTTCGCACTGCGCCTCGAAATGCGCGGCGAGCGCGCTGGCCGTATGCGTCTCGACGAGCGCGCTCTCGCTCTGATCGACGATATCGAAATAGACGAGCGCGATCTCGATGGCGTCGAGCCCGAGCTTGCGGCACATCAGATGTCCGTAGACGCGCGCCTGCGCCCAATGCAGATGCCGATGATTCTGCGGCATCGATTCGAGCCTGCCGCGATGCGTCTTGATCTCTTCGAGCCGGTTGAGCGCGGGATCGTAGCCGTCGGCGCGGCCACGCACGCACAGCGGCCCCCAGGTTTCCGACAGCGAGATTTCCTTCTGGTAGCCGGCAGGCCGCCGGCCCGTGACGGTCACGTGGCCCGCGACGCCTTCCTGCGCGCTCGGCGTCGGCGTGAAGCGCAGATCGAGATCGCCCTGCTTCGCCGTGAACTCGCACAGCGCGCGTACGGCGACCGTGTAGGCGGGCTCGGGTACTGTATGCATGTACAGCAGTCTAGCATGCGCTTATCGACGCCAAAGCGCGTTTCAGGATGCCGCGCGCAACAGCGTGCCGAGGGTTTTCATCGCGCTTTCGATCTGCGGCGACCACGGATGGCCGAAGTTGATGCGCACGTGGTTCCCGAACGCGTGGCGCGCGGAGAAGATCGGCCCCGGCGTCACGTTGATGCCGTGCTCGAGCGCGCGCCGATGCAACTGCATTGCGTCGACGTGTCCGGCCAGTTGCAGCCACATGAAATAGCCGCCTTCGGGCCGCACGCACGCGACGTCCGGCGGCAGCCAGCGCGCGATGGCCTGCTCCATCGCGTCGCGTTGCGCGAGCAGGGCGCCGCGCAGCTTGCGCAGATGCTTGTCGAAGCCGCCGTGCTGAAGATAGTCCGCGATGCCCGCCTGAATCGGAATGCTGGTCGAGATGCTCGTCATCAGCTTGAGACGGCGGATCGCGCCGGCATGGCGGCCCGCCGCGACCCAGCCGAGCCGATAACCCGGCGCGAGCGTCTTCGACAGCGATGCGCAATGCATCACGAGCCCTTGGGTATCGAAGGCTTTCGCGGGCGGTGGGCGATCCTGCGCGAAATGCAGCTCGCCGTAGACGTCGTCCTCGATGAGCGGAACCTCGTGCTTCGCCAGCAACGCGACCAGCGCGCGCTTTTTCTCGACGGACAGCGTCACGCCGGTCGGATTCTGGAAGTTCGTCATGAACCAGCACGCGCGCACCGGATGTTTGTCGAGCGCTTCGGCGAGCACGTCGAGATCGAGACCATCACGCGGATCGACGGGAATCTCGACCGCGCGCAGTCCCAGATGCTCGACCGCCTGCAACGCCGCATAGAAGCACGGCGATTCGATCGCGACAACATCGCCGGGCTTCGTCACCGCCATCAGACAGAGCGTGAGCGCTTCCATCGCGCCGTTCGTGACGATGAGTTCGTCCACCGGCTGCGCGATGCCCATGCCGATGTAACGCAGCGCGATCTGCCGCCGCAGTTGCTCGTTGCCCGGCGGCATGTCGACGACGGTGCTCCACGGATCGAGCATGCGGGCCGCGTGCGCGAGCGATTTCGCGAGACGCGGCAACGGAAAGAGCGCCGGCGATGGAAACGCCGAACCCAGCGGCACGATGTCCGGACGCTTGACGGCATCGAGCACGGAGAAGACGAGACTGCTCACGTCGATGGGCGCGGGCTCCGTGAGCGGGGCGGGCGGCGGCGTTTGCTGCGGCAGCGTCGCGCCCGGCGCGACGTAATAGCCGGAGCGCTCGCGCGCGCGAATCAGCCCCCACTCTTCGAGCAGGTAATACGCCCGAAAGACCGTCGATTGTCCGACGCCGTATTGCGTCGTCAAATGCCGCACCGAAGGCAGGCGCGTGCCGACGGCCAGCCGGCCCGCGCGAATCTCGGCGGCCATCGTGTCGGCAAGGGCTTGATAGCGCTTCATCGCGTGACGTGAGTAAGAGTTCGCGCGCAGGCTTTGCGCGGCGCGAAATTGTCTCACACGGTTTCGCGAAGGAATATCGACGTACCGCCGCGCGTTTAATGGACAAGCGGTTTAATCGCCGCGCCTGGTTTTGAAACTTTCGGAGGTCGTTTCATGAAACTCGCCAGAATCGCAACAGTCGTGCTCGCGCTCCTCGCCGGCCTGCTCGCGGGATGTCAGACCGATGGCGGTTCGACGTCATCCGGCACGACGTCCAGCAGCGGCAGCAGCGGCGGATATTGAGCGCGTCTGCCGGTCCCGACACCGCGCCGTTGCCGCCGGGCATGTCGGCGGCGCAGTTTCGTGCGGCGCTCGCGGCTTTCGCGGCGGCGCTCGGCGGCGATGCGGTGGTGCCGAACGATGCCGCTTCGCAACTCGAGCCGTATCTCGATCCGTTCGCGCCCGGCGATGCGTCGGCGCATGCGCCGTCCGCCGTCGTGCTGCCGAACGATGTCGACGGCGTGCGCGCGGCGTTGGCGGTGGCGAACCGGTATCGCGTGCCGCTCTGGACCGTCTCGACGGGGCGCAACTTCGCATACGGCGGCGCGGCCCCGCGCATGCGCGGTTGCGTCGTGCTCGATCTGCGGCGGATGAACCGCATCATCGAGATCGACGAGACATTGGGTCATGCGCTCGTCGAGCCGGGCGTGACGTACTACGATCTGCATCGCGCGCTCGGCACGCCGCGGCGTTTCTGGCTCGATCCGCCCGCGGCCGGCTGGGGCAGCGTGATCGGCAACACGCTCGAACGCGGCTACGGCACGACGCCTTACGGCGACCACGCGGCCAATCAGTGCGGCATGGAAGTCGTGCTCGCGAACGGCGAGGTGGTACGCACCGGCATGGGCGCGATGTCGTCGAGCCGCGACTGGCAGGTGTTCAAAAGCGGCTTCGGGCCGTCATATGACGGCATGTTCATGCAGTCGAACTTCGGCGTGGTCACGAAACTGGGTCTTTGGCTCATGCCGGCGCCCGAGGGCTACATGATCTGCCGCTACGCATTCGCGCGCGAGGACGATCTGGAAGCCATCGTCGATACGCTGCGCCCGCTCAGGCGCGACGGCACGATCCAGAGCAACGCGGTCATCGAAAGCGCGGTGCGCTGGGCGGCGGGCGTGTCGACGCGCAAACAGTGGTACGACGGCGACGGCGCCATGCCCGACGACGCCATCGACGCGATGGCGCGCAGGATCGGCATCGGGCGCTGGAATCTGCGCTTCTGCCTGTACGGGCCGGAGTCGCTCGTGAAGGCGCGGCGCGATATCGTGCACGCACGCTTCAAGCCGATCGCGGGCGCGACGCTCTTCGAGATGCCGTATCGCGAGGGCGTCGTGGAACCCGAGGGCGGCGGCGATCGCGCGCAAGTGGGCATTCCCGGTCTCGAAGCATTCAGCCTGCTGAACTGGCGTGGCGGCTCGGGCGCGCATATCGATTTCTCGCCGGTCTGCCCGCCGATCGGACGCGATGCCGTCAAACAGGTGCGTATGGTCCGCGAGCGTGCCGAGCAATCCGGCTTCGACTATTACGGCGGTTTCACGGTGGGCGAACGCGCGATGCATCACATCTTCGCGGCGATTTTCGATCTCGACGATCCGAAACAGTCGCGCGCGGCGGGCGCGCTGATCGAAACGCTGATCCGCGACGCGGGCGCGGCGGGCTACGGGCAATATCGGACGCATCTCGCGTATATGGATCTCGCCGCCGCGCAATACGATTTCAACGATCACGCCTCGATGCGGCTATCGGAAACGATCAAGCGCGCGCTCGATCCGAACGGCATTCTGTCGCCGGGCAAGCAGGGCATCTGGCCGTCGAAGTTTTTTTCGCGGGACGGATGATGAGCACGACGCGGCGTGAGTTCCTCATCGCGATGGGCGCAGCGGGATGGCCGTGGAACGCGTCCGGCGTCGTCATGCGGGCTTCGACGCGCATCTGGGTCGTCGATCGGGACTTGCCGCAACGTCGCCTCGTGTTGCGTCGGGACGCCCGTTTCGCCGCGCTTTCCGGCGATGCGGGCTGGCTCTGGATCGAGCGATTGTCGAAGGAAGCGGTTGCGCGTTCCGATGGAATCGGCGGAATCACGCGCTTCGCGGATGCCTTCGTTTTCGCGCAACTGGGCGCGGAGATCGGTATGCGCGCGCAGCATCATCGCGCGTGGGACGACGGCTCGCTGCTATGGACGCTCGAACACGGCTGAAAGCGCTTCGCTAGAATGAACGCATCTCGATATTGCCGCGCACGGACGAAACGATGGAAGCCACGCACACCCGCACGATCGCCGACTGGCACGCGCACGTTTATTTCGATGCCGTGAGCCGCGACGCCGCGTGGCAATTGCGGCTCGTCATTGAAGCGCGTTTCGCGGACGAACTGCAAAGCGGCGCGTTGCGCCTCGGCCGTTTTCACGAACGCCCGGTTGGACCGCATCCGATGTGGTCGTTCCAGTTGGGATTCGGCGGCGACCTGCTCGCGCCGATGCTCGCGTGGCTCACGCTCAATCACGGCGCGCTCGACGTCTTCATGCATCCGAATACCGGCGATGCGCTCGTCGATCATCGCGATTCGGCCGTGTGGATCGGCCGTTCGCACGAACTCGTGCTGACGAGTCTGGGTGGCTGATGCAAAAAGAAAAAGGCGGACCGCGTCCGCCTTTTCTTGACTGCTCGCGAGATTACTTCTTCGCGCTGGCCGTTTTCGGCGACACGGCGCGCACGGCCGTCTGACTCGCTACGCTAGCGTCGTTCTGCGCGGCCTCGACCACTTGCTGCGCGGCTCGCTTGGCGGCTTCATAAGCCGAATTCGCCGATTCGGTCGCGGCGTCGATCGCGGTCTTCCACGCCGTCACCACGGCTTCGCTGCCGACGGGCGCGTTGCTCGCGAGGCTCTGGACGAACGCCTGAACATTGCGCTGCGACTTCTCGATCTGATCCTGCGCCGCTTCGAGATAACCGCCGCGCACGCCCGCCGCGATCTCATAGACGCCCAGCCAGTAAGCCTGCACGCGCTTCGCGCTGTCTTGCAGATGCTGGTTCTGAAACGCGAAGAATTCCTGCGGATCGCGCACGGACAGCGACCGGGCGATCAGCGCCTGATGTTCGTCGAGCGTCGTTCTGACCGTACGCACGTTCAAATCGACCAGTTTCTCGAAACCCTCGACAGCTCGGGAGGCGAGACCGAAGGTCGTGTCGACTCCGGCCTTTTGTGACGCGATTACGTTTTCCGGCGCAAGACTGCTCATGCTCGACTCCATAGGGAAGTTGCGAATAGATAGCGCAATGAGGTACCGCTGAATTGTGCAGTGCAGCGAATGCCTTATTCTAAGCCAAGTGGATGAAGTGTCAATTACGTTTTCCCCGCTTGACTTTAAACCAGGCTGCTATCTGATCAAAAATAATGGCTAATAGTCAATTAATAAGCAGGCTTTGAGGACTGTATACTCTGATCACGCATCACATAATCCGAACGATCATTTCATTTTCTGGCAATATTCCGAAATTCGAAAGAATCCCGTCCGACCGGACGGAGAAGCTGCGGTCGCATAGCTGCCTGTCCGTCAAGCGTAGCGGCATTCTGCTCGTAAACACCTAAGCCAAAAGCGTTCGAATGCGTTGTTTACCCACTTGACGCATTGATGTGCCAGTTGAAACAATCTCGCACTGCAACGCGCGGGTCGATCGGCATTTCCAGAGCAGGCGAGAGGAGTTGTTCCTGTCACTGCCTCGTCATCGTAAATGCGTACGCTTCACCTCGCGCGAATGAGCCGGCGCTGAACGGCATATAGATATAAATCGAGAGAATTAGAGAAAATGGGGCGACATTCCCAAACCCTGGGCCACCTTGAGCGTAGTCACGAAGACAACACCTTGCGGCGCGCCATGGCCGCGCGGCTCGACCGAGCCCTGCAGAAAGCCAACATCAGTTCCGCAAAAGCCGCTGGCTGGCTCGACGTAAGCGAGCACGACGTGCAATTCTGGCGGCGCGGCATCACGGTTCCGCCGTTTGCCGCATTCAGCCGCATCGCGAAAGCGCTGGATATCGATCCGCACTGGCTCTGCACGGGCCAGGCGCAGCACGCGCATCACGCCAACTGAACGCGTTCGCGGCGGCGCGCCTTGCGCGCGCCGTCTGTCGTGCTTCCCTGAACGTCAGATTTCCGTCGGTACGGACGGCGCCGGCTTGCGTCCATGCATCAGCACGGTGCCGATGCCGCTCGCGGCGATCACGCACATGCCGATTGCCATCCACATGTCGGGCACCTGGCCGAACAGCAGCCAGCTGAAGAACGCGGCGAATGCGAGCTGACCGTAGGAAAAGGGCGTCAGCAGGGACAGCGGCGCGCGGCGCAGCGCCTGCAACATCAGCAGTTGCCCGCCGGTTGCCATCGTCGCCATGAAGACGACGAGCAGCCAGCTTCCCACGCGCACTTGCGCGAGCGCCGGCAAGGTCTCGGCCTGATCCATCCAGACGAGCACGCACAGCACGACCGTCGCGACGAGCGCCGTGAGAAAGTTGGTGGTGATCGCGTCGTCGACACGCGAAAGATGGCTCGACAAGACTTGAAAGCACGCGAAGGTCGTCGCCGCGCCGATCGGAAAGATCACGGTCCAGCTGAACTGACTGCCGCCCGGCCGCACGACGAGCAACATGCCGATGAAACCGAGCACGACCATCGCCCATTTGCTGCGCGGCACTTCGTCTTTCAGCACGAGCGCGGCGAGCAGCGTGGAGATGAGCGGCGCGAGCATCGCGAGCGATGTCGTGACCGGCAGCGGCAGATGCCGCAGGCCCGCGAACGTGCAGGCGGAATTGGTGAGGAGGAGCACCGCGCGCACGACCTGGAGCTTGATCGCGCCCGTGCGAAACAGCCCGAACGCGCCGCGCCGGACTTGCCAGACGCCCAGCACGATCATCTGGAAGAGATAGCGCACCCAGAGGAGCGCAAGCAGAGGGACCGCGGTGCCGATCAGCTTGACGGTGGAATCGCTGGCAGCGAAGAGTGCCGTCGTCAGGATCATGATGGCGATACCGGTGCCGGTGTTATCGGTATCAATCCGGTATCGCGCCTTGCCCTCTAAGGTTGCCATCGAACTCTCGTTTGTGAAGGACGGCTTTTAGGCCGTTGCTTCAATTCTCCCGGCATCGCAGGCTACTGGCAAGGCGACAGTAAAGTTCTTTTCATGCGTGTTGTGTGTGGGTCACGACACGGTAAATGTACTAGACGGTTCGAACAAACGCGTGATGCGGCAGTGGGGATCATCAACCGTTCGTGCTTTTCGGTCCTAATTTTTGTCGATGCAATTTAAGACGCGGATTAGAGCTTTCCTATGCGTGGCTCTCTAATATTTCATCAACGCCGAACGACACAGCACGAACAGCAATCATGAACAAGAAGCGCATCATCCTCGCCGCCGCGGTCATGTCGATGAGCCTGATCGCGTTCATGTCGATGAATACCGGCCGCGCCGCATTCGACATGTATTCAGATAGCAGCACGATGTTTGCGGTCGATCACGAGCAGAATCGTTCGCCGACCGATGCCGTCGCGATGTTGGAGCGGTGGTAGTAAAGCAGTGGCAGTAACTAGTAGCGAAGCAGTAGCAGTAGCAATAGCGGTAACGCAGTGACTTGGAAGTGAGTAGTTGCAACAGCAGTGCAGTAGTAATAACCGCGTGAAAGTGAGTAGTTGTAGTAGAAGTGATGCAGTACAAAAGCCGGGCGTTTGCGCAAGCAGCCGCCCGGCTTTTTCACGTGGCGTCAGCCTGCGCCAACGGGAAAGTATCCAGGCTCATTATTTCGCTCAAACGCCTTGCGCCTGAGTATTTGCCGCCTACACTTAAAGTAGTTTCTCAACTGCTTCGAGGGAGGCAACGATGAGAACGAGAACCCGCGAAGTCGTGCGTATGCTCGCCACGTTTCGTCATGCCGCGCATTGCCGGCGCTTGCGCGCGGCCGCAGCGGCGCAAGAAGCGCGCGATCTCGCCAATGAGGCATCGCAGGACGACGCGGAAGAGGACGAGCGTGCCGAGTCCGAAGCGCATCTCGCTGTGCGCAAGCCGCATCCGGGCATGCATTGAGCGTCGTCCGCTCAGACGCGTGCCGGATTTCTGAACGGCGAGAAGCGCCAGTGCCCGCTCGCGTCCTTCACCGCGATCGCGCCATGCTCGTGCAGCACCTCGCCGATGGCGCCAGGCTTGATCTCGTCGGAGATACGGATGACGAGCAAGGTTCGCTGCGGCGTCGCGTCATCGGAGACGTGCGGCGTGGGCGGACGCGGCGGCAATGGCTCATGCGGCACGAACCGGTTGCGCGCGCCGATCACGCCCTGATGCTCGCCATGCGCGACGTATTCGGCATCGTCCTCGTCGTGTGCGGGCGGCAGAAGCGCATCGATGTCGACGTCTCCTCGTCCCGCGCGGTAAAGATGTGCATCGTCGCGTCGCAAGCCCGCGAGCTGCAATGCGCGAAGCGCGTCGTGTCCATCCCGATAGGAACCGAACACCCCAACTATGACCTGATTCATCGTCGCCCCCTCTGTCGGTCCGCTTCGTCGAGCGCACCAAGCAACGGATGTGTTTATGCGCGTGTCTGATCCGCGCTCCGTGTTGTTTATTTCGTCAGAAGAACATCAGCAACGGCCGTTCCCGCATGGTGGTTTTGAAAGGAAGGATGTCGATGACGAATCCGTAGCAGGTTGCGACCCCAACGGCTATCACCTAAAGTAACTGAGCTTCTTGTCCCGGAACCGCGCGTCACGCGACGCGCTCTTCGCGAGGTTCGAATGATTGCGAAAGCCTGTGCTTGGATGCTCGTGCTGATGGCAGGCTCCGCGGCGGCGGCGCCGTGCTACAGCGACGGCGATGTCGTCACACTCGAAGGCACGGCGACCCGCCAGGGCGCGCGTGAAGCGGACGCGTCCGCGAAGCCGGCGTGGGTACTCACGCTGACGAGCCCGATCTGCGTCACGAGCGCGAGCACGGGACAAGGCGGGCGGCAACAGTCGACGGTATCGGCGGTGCAGATCATCGACGCAACGCCGGCGGACAACGCGCGCATCCAGCTGACGGGCAAGCTCGTCACGGGCAACGTCAGCAGCTATTACGCGGTGCCGACCGCGATCTGGGTGCTCAAGCAGCGCGCGCTGTCGGGACAATAGCGTCCGTGCGCTCGCATCGGCGCTGCGCTGCAATCGAAAGAAGAACGAACGATCAGGCCGCTTTCGCGTGCGCGTGACAGCGCCAGTATTCGGCGACCACGATATGCAGCGGCTGATGCTCCAGCTTGCGCTCTTCGGCGAAGCGCCAAATGGCGTCGAGTTGCGCGCCGGTGCAGCGGAACCCTTCGCGGCGCGGCGCCGTCTGGTTTTTCTTGTGCGTGGTCATGGCAATCCTTTTTTAGGACCTTCCCCGACAGGGCATGATCGTTCGACGGGGCGACCCGTGCGCGCGAACGCTGCCTGCTGCTGTCACATTAAGCCGTAGCCGCGCATACGGAACCGGCTGTTAGCGCACATAGCCATGGGGATTGCTTACGCACCTGGAATAAACCTTACGTCCCGGCCGTTTAGCACTGCAGGAACCCGCGCTGGAAGCGAGACGCGGGCAAGGGAGGAGAAGCCTGTGAGCGCCGATCTACATGCGCAAGAGGAACTCGCGCACATCGGGCGAATGATCGCGGAGCTGGAGCGCGCGATGACGGGGCGCGGCGACCCGCTGCGGCTTGCCGTCATGCGGCCGGAATACTGGCAAAAGCGCATCGATGTACTGATGGCCGCATCGACGAACGAACCGCTGCGGCGCGATGCGGCGGCGCTGCGCGAGCGTCTCGCAGACGTCTTCGCCGACGCGCCCGAACGAGACACGGGGCAAGCGGGAGAGCGGCGCAGGAGACTGGCGGCAGAAAACGAAGCGAAGCGGCGTGAACGGCGGCGCATCTGAAATCCGGCATGCGCCGCCGTAACGTCAACCGGCTTGCTCGACCGGCGTCACTTCGATATCGAGCTTCTGCGAGCCGCGCAGCACCGCGACCTTCACCGGCCTGTCGATGCGCGACGCGTCCAGCGAGCGCTGCAAACCATCGACACTATCGACGCCGACGCCATCCACCGCGACGATGCGATCGCCCGTGCGCAAACCGCCGAGCGCGGCCGGGCTGCCTTTCACGATCTCCATCACATGCACGCCGCTCGCCGACGCGAGTTCGAAGAAGCGCTGCACGCGCCGCGAAATCGGCGTGGTCGTGCCCGCCACGCCGATATACGCGCGCCGCACCCGCCCGTACGCGAAGATCTGCATGATGACCCACTTGGCCGTGTCGATCGCGGTCGCGAACGAGATCGCCTGCGCGCCGGCGATGATCGCGGTGTTCACGCCGATCACCCGTCCCGCCGAATCGATGAGCGGTCCGCCGGAGTTGCCGGGATTGAGCGCGGCGTCGGTCTGGATGACGTCGTAGATCATGCGGCCCGACGTGGAACGCAACGAGCGCCCGAGCGCGGACACGACGCCCGTCGTGACGGTCTGCGCGAGCCCGAGCGGATTGCCCACCGCGATCGCGATCTGCCCGACGCGCACACCGCCGGAATGGCCCAGTTCCACATGCGGCAGCGGCTCCGGCGAACCGATGCGCAGTACCGCGAGATCGCTCGCGGGATCGTCGCCGACGAGATCGGCATCGAAGCGCGCGCCGTCGGCGAGCGTGACGACGATATGCGTCGCGCCATGCACGACATGACTATTGGTCAGCAGATAGCCGTCGGGCGTGAAGATGAATCCCGAGCCCGTGCCGCCGACCTGGCGGCGCGCGCCGCGCTGATCGGCGACTTGCCGCTCGACCGAAATGAACACGACTGCCTGCTGCACGCGCTCGAGCGCGCCGATCACCGTGCGCGAATACGCGTCGAGCAGGGCGTTATCGTCGATATGGTCGAGCGGTGCAGAGGGCGCGGCGTCCTGCGCGCCGCGCGCAAGATCGTCGATGAATTGAGGCCTGCTTCCCATGTTCCTTGACTCCCGATGTTCTGGAAGCGGACATGCGGGCTGCGGCCGCCGATTTCAAGAGATCGTTGCGTTCGCAAGCAACTGCATCGGCCCGAGCGTTTCGACGATGCCGCGTTGCGCATCGTCGCGCACGAAAAGCGAGCCCGCGAAGCCGAGCGCGTTCACCGCGACGCCTTCGACATGCGACGCGCCGCGCGGCACCGCCAGCATCCAGCGGCGCGTGACGAGCAGGTTGTATGGCGCGCTCTGATGCGCAACGCCCGCGACATCGAATGGCTGCACGCCGATCGCGTTCAACAGTTGCAGATAGATCGCGTGCGCGTTCGCTGCGCTGTCGTCGTCGAGCCATGCCGCCGCGTGCGTGAACGCGAGTTGCGGCGCACGAAAGACGCCGCTCGTGCGCGCCGCTTCGATGCTCGCTTCGACCGGCAACGCGTGACCATCGAGCGGCAGCGGCACCATCTGCAGATGCTTGTGCGGCTGGCTCGATCCGGCGACCGTGCCGCCGTTGTAGAAGCCGAGCCCGTCGAAACGATCGAGACACGCGAACAGCGCCGCGAAATCTTCCTGGCCGATGAGCGATTCCTGCGGCTCGAAATCCGTCGTCACGATGAGCAGATGATGCGCGAGCACGTTGAACTTGTTGAGCAGCAGAAAGTGCCGCTCGCCGATATCGCCGACACGCAAGGCCTCTTCGCAAGGCGAGAATGGATCGCGCCATGCGCTCGCGGCATCGGCTGTGGATTTCGCCGCGAGCTTCGACGCTTCTTCCTTTCGCGCGAGATTCGCCGCCTGCCTGACGAGAAAGCGCACGCCGCTGTCTTCGATCACGCTTTGCACCGTATCGAAGGAACGCAGCGCGCCGCATGCGAGCGCGCGCTCCGTCTGCGTGACGATTGCCTGCCAGGACGGAGCGTTCATTCGCGCCATGCTTCTCCCTTGCCGAACTCGTGACGTTCGAGCGATGCCGCATGCATCTCGATGCTGTATCCGGGCGTTTGCGGCGGCATGTATCGCCCGTTGCGGATGACGACCGGATCGAGAAAATGCTCGTGCAGATGATCAACGTATTCGAGCACGCGGTTCTCGAGCGAGCCCGACACGCAGATGTAATCGAACAGCGAAATATGCTGCACATACTCGCACAAGCCGACGCCGCCCGCATGCGGACACACCGGAACGCCGAACTTCGCGGCCATCAGAAGCACGACGAGCACTTCGTTCAGGCCGCCGAGACGGCAGCTATCGATCTGACAGAAGTCGATCGCTTCGGCTTGCAGCAGCTGCTTGAAGATCACGCGGTTCTGGCAATGCTCGCCGGTCGCGACGCCGATCATCGGGGCGAGACGCTTGCGGATCGCGGCGTGGCCGAGCACGTCGTCGGGGCTCGTCGGCTCTTCGATCCACCACGGATCGAATTCGGCGAGACGGCGCATGTTCGCGATCGCTTCATCGACTTCCCACACTTGGTTGGCGTCCATCATCAGCTTGCGGTCGGGGCCGATCTCTTCGCGCAGGATGCGCGCGCGACGCATGTCCTCTTCGAGATTGCCGCCGACTTTCTGCTTGAAGTGGGTCCAGCCCGCCGCGACGCCTTCGCGCGCGAGACGGCGAATCTTGTCGTCGTCATAACCCAGCCAGCCTGCGGAAGTGGTGTATGCGGGAAAGCCTTGCGCGAGCATTTCCTTTTCGCGTTCGCCGCGCGTGTGTTGCAGGCGCTTGAGCAACGCTAGTGCTTCGGATGGCGTGATCGCATCGGTCACGTAACGGAAGTCGAGACAACGCACGAGCTGTTCCGGCGTCATGTCGACGAGCAGTTTCCACACCGGCTTTTTCTCGCTCTTGGCCCAGAGATCCCACACGGCGTTGACCACCGCAGCGGTCGCGAGATGAATGACGCCTTTCTCCGGACCGATCCAGCGCAACTGACTGTCCGATGTGAACGCGCGCCAGAAGCCGCCCATGTCCGCGGCGATGTCCTCGACAGTCTTGCTGACGACGAGCGGCGCGAGCGCCTCGACCGCCGCGACGACCACTTCCGTGCCACGCCCGATCGTGAACGTGAGTCCATGACCCGCAAGTCCGGGCGCATCGGTTTCGAGTATCACGTAGGCGGCGGAATAATCGGGCGCGGCGTTCATCGCGTCGGAGCCGTCGAGCGAACGCGAAGTGGGGAAGCGGATATCGCGTACGGAGAGCTTCGTGATGCGGGTCATGTTCATCTCCTTGGGTTTGTTCGGAGGCCAATATCAAGGCGCAAATATGCTGCAACGCACGCGAGCAAACTGCATTGACAAGCCGTGATTCGCCTCCTAGCCTGCTAGCATGTTAGTGCGAAATCAAGGGCGGCGTGAGCTCATCGACGAATGAAAACAGCCTTGCCGCCGACCCTTACCGCGCGTTGCCTCGCTTGCACGCCGCGGGGCGCGGCAGCCTGACCGACGCGGTCGAACAGGCGCTGCGCGCGGCTATCGTCAATCTGGCGATGGAGCCCGGCATGATGATCGACAAGCTCGCAGTGTGTGAGCGCATGGGCGTATCGCGCTTTCCGGTTTCGTCTGCACTGGCGAAGCTCGCGTCGGCGGGTCTCGTCGAGGTCTTGCCGCAGCGCGGCACACGCGTCATGCCCATTGTCATGCACGACATACGCCAGCACCTGTTCATTCGCAGCGCGCTCGAAGTGGAGACCGTGCGTACGCTCGCCGCCGCATGCGACGCCTCGACACTCGATGCGCTCGCCGCCAATCTAGAACGCGAGCGCGATGCAGTGCAGCAAGGCATGCGCCGCGAGTTTCATTTGCTCGATCTCGCGTTCCACGAATTGCTACTGGACGCGATCGATCTGCCGCGTGTGAAGGAGATCGTCGCGGCCTCGCGCAATGCACTCGATCGAGCGCGCCGTCTGATGGCGAGTCCCGAGCGTCACGCGCATACGCTCGCCGAGCACACACGCATTGCCGATGCGATTCGCGCGCGCGATGGTGATGCCGCCGCGCGCGCGATGCACGATCACCTGGATGAAGTCGTCGCGGAACTGCGGCGCTTTTCTGTTGAAAGACCGGACCTGTTCAGGGAGTAGAAGACAAGGAAGACGAGCGACATGTAGTCAACCGCAATGGAGGAGACACACAATGAACCTGTTCAAACAAGCCGGCGCCGTGGCCGCGCTCGCGGCTGCCTGTCTCGCCGCATCGCAGGCGACAGCGGCCGAGGACTTCAAGGGCGTGACCGTCAACGTGATGACCTTCGTCGGTCCGCAGATCGCCGAGCCGCTGCAGCGCCGCGCGCCCGAGTTCGAGAAGCTGACCGGCGCGAAAGTGAACGTGCTGACGGTGCCGTTCTCCGATCTCTATCAAAAGCTGTTGACGGACTGGGCGTCCGGCACGAACTCCGTCGATGCAGCCGTGTTCGCACCGCAGTGGATGGTCGATTACACCAAGGGTGCGTTTCTCGAAGACCTGACGCAGCGCGTCGCGAAAGATGCGGCATTGAAGGAAGACGACGTGATGCCGTTCTTCGTCGACTTCTCGCAGAAGTTCAACGGCAAGACCTATCTCGTCGCGCTCGACGGCGACTTCCAGATGGTCTATTACCGCACCGACATCCTTCAGCAGCTCGGCAAGCAGCCGCCGAAAACCTGGGACGATTATCTCGACATCGCCAAAGCCGCCAACGGCAAGGTCTTCGGCGGCGACGGCAAGCCGGTCGCGGGCTCGTGCATTTCGAAGAAGCGCAACGCGCAGGCGTACTGGGCGATCATCTCGATCGCGGGCGGCTATCTGCAATCGAAGGGCACGGCGCAGGGCGCATTCTTCGATCCGCGCAACTTCAAGGCGCTCGTGAACAACGACGGCTTCAAGGAAGCGCTGCGCATCTATAAGGAGTCGACGTCCTACGGCCCGCCCAACGAAATCAATCTCGATGTCGGCGATACGCGCAGCGCGTTCATCTCCGGCCATTGCGCGTTGACGCTCGACTGGGGCGATGTCGGCGTGCTCGCGATCGATCCGAAGCAGTCGAAGGTCATCGACAAGGTCGGCGCGGTGATCCTGCCCGGCTCGCGCAAAGTAGTCGATCGCGACACGGGCAAGCTCGTGCCGTGCGACAAGGCCACCTGCCCGTATGCGATCGACGGCGTGAATCACGCACCGTTCGCGGCCTTCGGCGGCTGGTCGGGCGGCATCAACGCGAAGGCGAAGCCGAAGGTGAAGGACGCCGCCTATGCATTCCTTTCGTTCATGAGCCAGCCGGCGCAGTCGAACGTCGACGTGACGATCGGCGCATCGGGCTTCAATCCTTATCGGCGTTCGCAGTTCACGGATATGTCGGCGTGGAAAAAAGCGGGCATGAGCGACGCGGCGGCGAAGTCGTATCTCGGCGCGATCCAGCAGAGCTTGCAGAGCCCGAACATGATCATCGATCTGCGTATTCCGCAAAACCAGCGCTATGAGCAGGTCGTGCTCGATACCGCTGTCGCACGCTTCGTCGCGGGCGAAATCGATGCGGACGCGACGATGAAAGCCATCGACAGCGGCTGGAGCGAGATTACCGACGATCTCGGCAAGGACACGCAGTTGCGTGCCTACAAGGCGTCGATCGGCGCGAAGTAAAGGGGATGGCGAGCGCGCGCATGCGCGGCGCGCTCGCCTTGCATCGGAGAGAGGATGAACACGCCGTCGCACGCATCTTCCGTGGTCACCAACGAGCGCGGCGCGCGCGCGCGCGTCGCGAACTGGCTCGACCGGCAGGCGCCTTTCGTATTCGTGCTGCCGACCGTGCTGCTGATTCTCGCGTTCTCGATCTTTCCGCTCGTGACGTCGGCTTATCTTTCGCTCACGCGCTTCGAACTGGGCGAGGGCGGCTATCAACTGACCTTCACGGGCCTGCGCAACTACGTGCGGCTCTTTTCCGGCAGCCAGCAATATCACTTCACCGGCGTGTTTCGCGCACCGGGAATCATCAGCATTGCAACGATCGTGATAGCGTGGCTCGCCGTGCTGGTCTGGTTCTATCGTTATCTGGCGAGCGAGCGCCGTTCGGTCATGGGCACGCTCGGCCGCCTGATCGCCGCCGCCGCGTTTCTCGCGCTCGTGTGGCTCGCGGCGAACACGCTGGGCGGCGGTGGCGCGCTCGGCAGTCTGATGGTCACGATCTTCTATGTCGTGCTCGGTGTCGCGCTGCAGTTTCTCATCGGGCTCGGGCTTGCCTATCTGTGCACGCTGCCGCTCGTGGGTGGGCGCTTCTTTCGTCTGCTGTTCTTCCTGCCGTTGATGGTGACGCCCGTCGGCATCGCATATATGTTTCGCATGATGGCCGATACGTCCGTCGGCCCGCTCGCGCCAGTATGGTCGTGGCTCGGCCTCGGCCAGATCGCGTGGGCGGCGGACCCGTGGCTCGCGCGGCTCGTCGTCGTAATCGGCGATACATGGCAATGGGTGCCCTTCATGTTCCTCGTGATGCTTGCGGCGCTCGAAGGCACTTCGCGCGAACAGATCGAGGCGGCGCAGCTCGACGGCGCATCGGCGTGGCGCGTGTTTCGCGACGTCACATGGCCATCGATCGCGCCGGTCGCCGCGAGCGCCGTGCTGATCCGCCTGATCGAGGCGTTCAAGATCGTCGACCTGCCGAACGTGCTGACCAATGGCGGCCCCGGCATCGCGACCGAATCGATGACGCTGCACGCGTTCATCGAATGGCGCGCGCTGAATCTCGGCGGCGCATCGGCGGTGGCGTACATGTTGTTCTTCGTCTCGACGATCGCATGCGTTTCATTCTTCCAGTTCGTCGTGCGGCGCGCGCGGGGAGATCAGGCATGAGCGTATTGAAACGCTGGTTCGTGCCCGCGCGCGTGGATGAGTTGCCCGTCGGCGGCAAGGCGGTGGCTTATCTGTTGCTCGGGCTATGGTCGCTCGTCGTGCTGTTTCCGCTTTACTGGATGGCGATAACATCGTTCAAGCTGCCGGTGGATGTATCGACGGGTCCGTTCTATATCCCATTCGTCGACTTCCAGCCGCATCTCGACGCGTGGCATTACATCTTCGTCGACCTCGGGCCGGATACGTATCGGCCTTATATGAACTCGCTGATCGTCGCGACATGCGGCACGGCGGCTTCGGTCTTTCTCGGCTCGATGGCCGCCTACGCGCTCGCGCGCATTCAATATCGGCCACCGGTCGCGGCAGTGAGCCTCGGCGTCCTGTTGATCGCGTTGCTGATCGCGGCGGTCGCGTGGGGGCATGTCGATTTGCGCATCGCGCTGGCCGTCGCTTTCGCGCTCTTCTTCCTGCTGTTGCGCCCGATCGTGCGCCGCGCGCGCAAGCATCTGAACAACGACGACATTCTCTTCTGGGTCATATCGCAGCGCATCCTGCCGCCCGTCGTCACGGTGATCCCGATCTATCTCATGTTCAGGGACGTGGGCCTGCTCGACACGCACCTCGCGCTCATCATCACGTACGCGACCGCGAATCTGCCGATCGTCGTATGGCTGATGTTCGACTTCTTCGACGGCGTGCCGCGCGAAATAGAAGAGAGCGCACAGATCGACGGCGCGACTCGCTTCGCGATCCTGTTCGGCATCGTATTGCCGCTCGTCGCGCCCGGTCTCGTTGCAACGGCGCTGCTGGTGTTGATTCTCTCGTGGAACGAATACCTGTTCGCGCTCTTTCTGACGACCGCGAATGCGCAGACGATGCCGCTGCTGGTCGCCGCGCAGAACGCGACGCGCGGTCCGCAATGGTGGAACATGTCGGTGCTGATACTCATCATGATCCTGCCGGTGATGCTGCTGACGCTGACATTGCAGCGCTTCATCGTGCGGGGCATTCTCGTGGGAGCGGTGAAAGGATGACGGTCATGGACAGCGAGGCGATGAAGGTCGACGACGCCCGCCTGACGAAGATCGCGGCGGCGCGCCAGTCGAAGAGCGTGTCGCTGAGAAACGTCGGCAAGATGTTCGGCGATACGCGTGTTCTACGCGATCTGTCGCTCGACGTGCAGGCGGGCGAATTTCTCGTTTTGCTCGGCGAATCGGGCTGCGGCAAGACGACGGCGCTGCGCATCGTCGCGGGACTCGAATCGGCGACCGAAGGCGCGGTCTTCGTCGGCGATACCGATGTCACGCATCATTTGCCGCGCGACCGCGATGTCGCGATGGTGTTTCAGTCGTATGCGCTCTATCCGCACAAGACCGTGTTCGAGAACATCGCGTATCCGCTCATCGTGAGAAAGCGCCCGAAGGCGGAGATCGATGCCGCCGTGCGCGAAGTGGCGGCGAGCGTGCAACTGGAACCGTTGCTGTTGCGTTTGCCGCGCCAGTTGTCCGGTGGGCAGCGTCAGCGCGTGGCGCTGGCGCGCGCGATCGTGCGGCGGCCCTCCGCGTTCCTGATGGATGAGCCGCTCTCGAATCTCGATGCCAAGCTGCGCGGCCACATGCGTGCCGAACTGAAGCACATGCAGCATAAGCTCGGTATCACGACGATCTACGTGACCCACGATCAGATCGAAGCGATGACGCTTGCGCATCGCGTTGCCGTCCTCGACAAGGGCGCGTTGCAGCAGCTCGATACGCCCGCGCGTATCTATTCCGATCCGGCGAATCTGTTCGTCGCGGGCTTCATCGGCTCGCCGCCGATGAACTTTCTGCGTGGCACGCTCGCGCAAGGACGTTTCGACGCGCCCGATATCTCGCTTGCCACGCCGGTTCGTCACGAAGGCAAGGCGACGCTTGGCGTGCGGCCGGAGGAGTGCTCGCTCGTCGCGGCCGGCGAGGGCGAACTGCAGGGGCGCATCTATTCGGTCGAACTGATCGGCGATCATTCGCTCGTCACGATGAACATCGGCGAACAGCAGATCGTCGTGAAGGTGCCGAATACATTCGCGGGCGAGATCGGCGGCGCGGCGGGTGTGCGCGTGAATCGCGAGCGGATCTATTTCTTCGATGAGAGCGGCGCGCGCGTTCGTCAAACCGTCGGGATAACGTAAGCGATTCGCTTCGTGTGCATGTCGTCTATATTGGACTCATGGAGATCCGGTATGGAGGTGCGAGATGAGGCGCATCTATTTTCTGCTTCCCAGCGTGGCGAGCGCGAAGGGAATCATCGACGAACTGCTTTTGAAGCGTATCGAATGGCGGCATATTCACGTGCTCGCGCGGCCTCATGAGCCGCTGGAGGATTTGCCGCAGGCCACCCTTGCGCAACGTAGCGATCTTCTGCCCGCGCTTGCTCGCGGCACAGCGGCGGGTGGTGTGACCGGCGCGCTCGCGGGACTCGTCGCGATGGCGTTTCCGCCGGCGGGTTTGACGATCGCCGGTGGTGTCGTCGTTTGCATGACGCTCGCGAGCATGGGTTTCGGAGCGTGGGCGGCGACGATGATCGGAGTGGGCATTCCCAATACGCGCTTGCGGCGATTCGAGCACGCGATCGAGGAAGGCGAATTGTTGATGATGGTGGATGTGACGAAGGATCGGGTCGAGGAGATCGAGGCACTCGTCAAGAGTCATCATCCGGAGGCCGATGTCGAAGGGGCCGATCCTACGATTCCGGCGTTTCCTTGATATTGAAGCCAACAAAAAACACCCCTGAACCCAAACCCGTAAATTCTGATGCGCTAATATTCATCCCGCGTAAGACGAACCCAACCCAGCTAAAGAACGCCATAAAAAAACGAGCGTTCAAAACCGAGGATGAATAACCTGATGCGCCGTGTGGTCTTCAATCAAAAGGGTGGCGTAGGCAAGTCCACCATCGTCTGCAATCTGGCCGCGATCAGCGCCTCCCGCGGCCTGCGCACACTGGTCATCGACCTCGATCCGCAAGGCAACGCGAGCCAGTACCTGCTCGGCGCACAATCCCGCGACGCCCAGCCGAATCTCGCGAGTTTTTTCGAGTCGGCCTTGAGTTACAGCTTCCGCGAACCGGCGTTCGAATCGTTCATTCATTCGACCCCGTTCGAGAATCTCGACATCGTCCCGTCGCATCCGAGTCTCGAAGCGCTGCAAAGCAAGCTCGAATCGCGCTACAAGATCTACAAGCTGCGCGACGCGCTGAAGAACCTGCAACAATACGACGCCGTATATATCGACACGCCGCCCGCGCTCAATTTCTTCACGCGCTCCGCGCTGATCGCGGTCGAACGCTGCCTGATTCCCTTCGATTGCGACGACTTCTCGCGCCGCGCGCTCTATTCGGTGCTCGATAACGTGCAGGAAATCCGCCATGATCACAATCCGGATCTGAGCGTCGAGGGCATCGTCATCAATCAGTTCCAGCCGCGCGCGAGCCTGCCGCAGCAACTCGTCGATGAACTGCGCAGCGAGGATCTGCCGGTGCTCAATTCGCATCTGTCGCTCTCGGTGAAGATCCGCGAGAGCCATCAGCACGCGCGCCCGATGATCTACCTCGAACCGCGTCACAAGCTCGCGCAGGAATATCTGGCGCTGCACGAGGAACTGAACGGCTGAACCGGCTCACGCCATTCGTCTGATCAGCGCGGACTGCAAGAAATGCGGGAATAAATCGGCTTCGCGGACGTTCATGCAGGAGACAGGCGCATTCCGTCGCGCCGTACTTCTCGCTGGATCAATCCAAATGACGACCGCTCAGTTGCAGACGCCCACCGCGTCCCCTGCGCTCCCGAAGGGGACTTCCTTCGGGGCGTCCCCTTCGACAGAAAGCCTCTCCGGCATGGTCGCATTCGTGCGCGCGGCGGAGTCGGGCAGTTTCGTGGCGGCGGGGCGCGCGCTCGGGCTGTCGGCGTCGGCGGTTGGCAAGAGCGTGATGCGGCTCGAAGCGAAGCTCGGCGTGCAACTGCTCAATCGCACCACGCGCCGGATCGGCCTCACGCACGAAGGCGCGCGCTTCTTCGCGCGCTGCAAACGCATGCTCGCCGATCTCGAAGAAGCGGAAAGCGAGCTGTTCCATTCGACCTCGTCACCGCGCGGGCGCTTGCGCATCAGCGCGCCGTCGCTCGGCTGCCGGCTGTTGCTGCCGCTCGTGCCGGAATTCAGGCGGCGCTATCCGGATATCGAACTGGATATCGAGTTCAGCGATCGCGTGGTCGATGTCACACAGGAAGGCTACGACGCCGTGATTCGCAGCGGACGTCTCGCCGATTCTCAATTGCTCGCGCGGCCGCTCGCGCAATTCGGTCCGGTGGTGGTCGGCTCGCCCGCGTATCTCGCGGGCCATGGCGAACCCACGACACCCGCCGATCTCGAAGGCCACGCGTGCATCCGCTTTCGTTCTCCGGCGAACGGCCGGACCGAGCCGTGGCGTTTCGCGCGCGAAGATCACACCTTCGCCATCGAGCCGCACGCGACGCTCACGTTCAACGACATGGAAGCGGTGCTCGCCGCGTGCATCTCGGGCCTGGGGTTGGCATGCGTGCCCGATTTCGTCGCGAAGAGCGCACTCGAAGGCGGCATGCTGCGCGCGGTGCTCGGCACGCATGTGCGCGCGGAAGGCGTGTTCCAGATTCTCTGGCCGCCGAGCCGTCATGAAGCGCCGCGCCTGCGCGCATTCATCGATCACGTCGCATCACGCCTGGGCGGCCTGCCGTCCCACGAAGTCAGATTTCGCGCGGCGTGACGCACGCGTCGACGGTTCAGCTTTTCTTTGAAGTCTTCGCGACGAACGGCGCGGGCGCGTGCGCGATCTTTTCGCTGCCGCACTTGGGACATTTGAGCTGCACCGTCGCATGTTCGGCGACGTGCTCCGCGTGCTCGAAGCTTTCGCCGCATTCCTGACAACGGTACTGATAAGTCGGCATGACATCCTCCCGCGCGCGGCGGTGATCCGGCGCAATGAACGCCGGTTCCACCCATTCTAGTTCAGCAATGGCGCGTGCAAATCAGTTCAGGACGCGGCGCACGAGCGGCGTCTCCGGCGTCGGATAGCCGGCCTGCTTGAATGTTTCGATGATTGCGCGATTGGTGTCGAAATAAACCTGCCAATAGTCGTTGGTGCTGGTGTAAGGCCGCACGCACAGAAGCGGACCTTCGGGCGTGAAAGACAGCACTTCGACATCCGGCGGCGGCGTCGTGGCGACGTTCGGGATCTTCGCGACCGCTTCCTTCAGGCGCGCGATGGCATCGAGCGGATCGACGCCGTTCGCGATCTTCGCCGACAGTTCGACGCGCCGATGCGGCAGCAAACTGAAATTCCAGATCGTGTCGGAAAAGATCTTGTTGTTGCCGATGATGGCCGCGACGTTATCGGGCGTCGTGATCGTCGTGCCGAAGAGGCCGAGTTCGGTGACGGTGCCGGTCACGCCGCCCGCCGTCACGAAGTCGCCAACCTTGAAAGGCCGCAGCACCTGCATGAAGATGCCCGCCGCGAAATGCGCGAGCAGTCCGCCCCACGCGGTGCCGATGGCAAGACCGAGACCCGCGAGCAGTGCCGCAAAGGATGTGGTCTGAACCCCAAAGATCTGCAGAATCGCGAGGACGAGCAGCAGATTCAGGATGACGCCAACGATCGAGCCGAGATAATGCGCGAGCGTCGGATCGACCCGGCCATTGCGCCCGAGCAGCTTGCGCAACGCGCTGGTGACGAGACCGATGAGCCAGCGTCCGATGATCCACAGCGCAATCGCGCCAGCGACCATGATCGCGAAGTCGACGCCGCGCGTCATGATGAATACACGTACGGTGTCGAGGTTCATGTTTTTCTCGCGTGCGTGGCATTTCGTCTGGGAACGCGGCAAGCCGGGAAAACATGCCGCATGGGCCGTACGAGTTATAGGCGACGCGCCGCATCATCGCAAGACTTACGCGAGCGTTTAATGTTTGTCGGAAGGATCGACCGCTTGGTTCACGCCGTCACGTCCATTCCGCTTCGTCGGCGTTCGGGTCGGGCAGGGTCAGCCCGGAGGCGGGCAAGGGCAACGCGGTCTTGTAGCGCACCTGCTTGAGCGCGAAGCTCGAACGGATATTGGAGACGCCCGGCATCTTCGTGAGACGTTCGAGGATGAAGCGTTCGAGCGCGGCCACATCGGGCAGCACGACGCGCAAAAGGTAATCGGCATCGCCTGTCATCAGATAACACTCCATCACTTCGGGGCGCTCGCTGATCGCCTGCTCGAAACGCGCGAGCGCATCCTTGATCTGCTTTTCCAGACTGACCTGAATGAAGACATTGATGGAAAGCCCGAGCGCTTCCGGATTGAGCAAGGTGACGTGCTGCTTGAAAAGCCCCGCCTTTTCCAGCGCGCGCACGCGATTGAAGCAGGGCGTCGGCGAAAGATTCACCGCGCGCGCGAGTTCCGAATTGGTGATGCGCGCGTTTTGCTGAAGCTGATTCAGGATGCCGATGTCGGTGCGGTCGAGGCGCTGCTTCGCGTTTGCCGTCATAGTCGAAAGATTCCGGTTTTGGGCTTTTTTGAAGAATAAACACACTACCGCAAAGCGCGGCGGCAGCCAAATGAGACGCACATTCTGCGCATCAATGGATATGCTTGAACGTATTCCTTTAGCCAGAACGGAGTCGCCATGACGGACTTGTCGAGCGGAACCAACCAGCTTCTTTCCATTGCCAAGGGACGCGAAGACGTCGATCCCGGCGAAACGGCCGAATGGCTGGAGGCGCTCGATGCGGTCGTCGCGCATGTCGGCCGTGAGCGCGCGCAATATCTCTTCGACAGGCTCGCGGAACATGCATTGTCGGTAGGCGTGGAATCGGCACGGGCGCGCGCGACGCCCTACGCGAACACGATCCCCGTATCGCAGCAGCCGCCTTATCCGGGCAGTCTCGACATCGAGGAAAGGCTCGCGGCCGTGCTGCGCTGGAATGCGCTCGCGATGGTCGTGCGCGCGAATCGCGCGTATGGCGAACTCGGTGGCCATATCGCGAGTTATGCGTCGGCAGCGGATCTGTTCGAAGTCGGGTTCAATCATTTCTTCAAGGCGGCCGACGCGAACAACGGCGGCGATATCGTCTACTTCCAGCCGCATTCTTCGCCGGGCGTGTATGCGCGCGCCTATCTCGAAGGCTTTCTCGATGAAGAACATCTGAAGCACTATCGGCGCGAGATCGCGGGGCCGGGATTGTGTTCGTATCCGCATCCGTGGCTGATGCCGGATTTCTGGCAATTCCCGACCGGTTCCATGGGCATCGGTCCGATCAACTCGATCTATCAAGCGCGTTTCATGCGTTATTTGCAGAACCGCAATCTGCAGCGCACGGACGGCCGCAAGGTGTGGGGCTTCTTCGGCGACGGCGAGATGGACGAGCCCGAATCGATCGGCGCGCTGTCGCTCGCGGCGCGCGAGCAGCTCGATAACCTCGTGTTCGTCATCAACTGCAATCTGCAACGGCTCGACGGTCCGGTGCGCAGCAATGGCCGCATCGTCGACGAACTCGAAGCGCAATTCACCGGCGCCGGCTGGAACGTGATCAAGGTGCTGTGGGGCTCGGACTGGGATGCGCTGTTCGCGCGCGATCGCGGCAATGCCTTGCTGCGCGCATTCGCGCATACCGTCGACGGACAGTTTCAGACCTTCTCGGCCAACGACGGCCGCTATAACCGCGAACGTTTCTTCGGCCAGAATCCGGAACTCGCGGCGCTGGTCGCGCATATGTCGGATGAAGACATCGACCGCTTGCGTCGCGGCGGCCACGACGTGCGCAAGCTGCACGCGGCTTATGCGAAGGCGCTCGCGCACAAGGGCCAGCCGACGGTGATCCTCGCCAAGACGATGAAAGGCTTCGGCATGGGCACGGTCGGGCAGGGCCGCATGACGACGCATCAGCAGAAGAAGCTCGATCTCGACGATCTCAAGCAGTTCCGCGATCGCTTCCGCCTGCCGCTGTCGGATGAAGATGTCGAGCAGGTCAGGTTCTACAAGCCCGCCGACAACGCGCCCGAGATGCGCTATCTGCACGAGCGGCGCGCGGCATTGGGCGGCTATCTGCCGCGCCGTCGCGCGAAGGCGTCGCAAGGCATGACCCCGCCTGCGCTCGACACGTGGGGCCAGTTCGCGCTCGATGCATCGGGCAAGGAGATGTCGACGACGATGGCGTTCGTGCGCATGCTCGGCAGCCTGCTGAAGGACAAGACGCTCGGGCCGCGCGTCGTGCCCGTGGTCGCCGACGAAGCGCGCACGTTCGGCATGGCGAATCTCTTCAGGCAAGTGGGCATCTATTCGCCGCTCGGCCAGTTGTACGAGCCCGAGGACATGGGCTCGATGCTGTACTACCGCGAGGACACGCGCGGGCAGATTCTCGAAGAGGGCATCTCGGAGGCGGGCGCGGTGTCGTCGTGGATCGCGGCGGCGACTTCCTACAGCGTGCACGATCTGCCGATGCTGCCGTTCTATATCTACTACTCTATGTTCGGCTTTCAGCGCATCGGCGATCTGATTTTCGCGGCGGCGGACCAGCGCTCGCGCGGCTTTCTCATCGGCGCGACGGCGGGGCGCACGACGCTCGGCGGCGAAGGCCTGCAGCACCAGGACGGCACGAGCCATCTCGCCGCGTCGACGATCCCGAACTGCCGCGCCTACGATCCCGCGTTTGCGTACGAAGTCGCGGCCATCGTCGACGAAGGCATGCAGGAAATGATGATGCGCCAGAACGACGTGTTCTATTACGTCACCGTGACCAACGAGAATTACGCGCAGCCTTCCGTGCCTGGCGGCTCGCTGGACGCGCAAACGCGCGAGGGCATTTTGCGCGGCATCTATCGCCTCGATGGCGAGGCAGCCGATGCGCAAGTGCAACTGCTCGGCTCCGGCGCGATCCTCAACGAAGCGATCGCCGCGCGCGCGATGCTCAAGCAGGACTGGAACATCGATGCCGCCGTATGGAGCGTGACGAGCTATACGGAGCTGCATCGCGATGGCGCTTCATGCGAGCGGCTCGCGCGCCTGAGCGACGACGATGCGCCAACGCCGTTCGTCACGCGCGCGCTCGACGCATCGCGGGGCCCCGTGATCGCGGCGACCGATTATGTGCGCGCGGTGCCCGAACTGATTCGCGCCTACGTGTCGCGGCGATACGTCACGCTCGGCACCGATGGCTTCGGCCGCAGCGATACGCGGCAGGCGCTGCGCGAGTTCTTCGAAGTGGATCGTGTGTCGATCGTGATTGCGGCGTTGAAATCGCTCGTGGACGATGCGGTTATCGACAAGGCGGTGTTGAAGGCCGCGCGTGAGAAATACGGCAAGACGCAGGAGGCTCACGACGCGCCGTGGCTGCGGTAGGCATCATTGCGCGCCGCATCGAGCAACTCACGCACTTCATCATCGCTGGTCTGATCGAAGTCGATATAAAACTGCCCGACGCCGAAGTACCGATGCGGCCGCATCACACACACGAATTCATCGACGAACTCCTCCACACGCGCTTCCGAGTCGAGCGGCGCGACCGGCAGCGCCGCGACGATCTTCGCCGGATGCGCATGACGCAGCGACATCGCCGCGGCCTTCATCGTCGCGCCGGTCGCCATGCCGTCATCGACGACGATCGCAACGCGCCCGCTCACGTCGAGCGGCGGTTTATCACCGCGATAAAGCGTCTCGCGCCGCGCGAGTTCGGCGCGTTCCTTCGCGATCACGCGATCGAGTTCGTCCTTCGAAACGCCCGCATATTGCACGATGCGCTCGTCGAGAAAGAAGGCATCGCCGGATGCGATCGCGCCCATCGCGAGTTCAGGCTGAACCGGCACGCCGAGCTTGCGCACGACGAGTACGTCGAGCCGCGCCCGCAGCGCGCGCGCCACTTCATACGCGACAGGCACGCCGCCGCGCGGCAAGGCGAGCACGGTGACGTTGTCACGATTGGCGTAATGCGTGAGTTGTGTGGCGAGCGCGCGGCCCGCATCGCGTCGGTTCTCGAACACTGAATTCATGTTGCCTGTCCTTTCGGCCGCGAAACACGCGAATCACGCGAGACGAATCGCGCCGCGCCGTCGATACCTTCATCGAATACCGCGCGATATCCATTCGCGCCTTCACGCTGCAAGGCCTGGGCGATATCGGCGTCGAACGCGTTTTCATGGACCGAGCGCAGATCCGCGCGCATCGCGGCCTGCGGCAGCGCGGCCAGCTCGCACGCGAGCGCTTCCGCGATGTTGCGCGCCTCGCCGTGCGGCGCGATGCGATTGGCGAGCCCGACGGCGAGCGCTTCGTTCGCATCGACCGCGCGCCCGGTGAGAATCAGATCCAGCGCACGCGACATGCCGATGAGACGCGGCAGCCGTATCGTGCCGCCATCGATGAGCGGTACGCCGACGCGCCGGCAGAACACGCCGAGCACCGCATCTTCCTCGACGATGCGCAGATCGCACCACGCCGCGAGTTCGAGCCCGCCCGCGACCGCATGACCCGCGATCGCCGCGATCACGGGCTTGTTGAGCGCGAGACGCGTGGGACCCATCGGGCCGGGGCCGCTGCCGTCGGCGTGAATTTCGTTGCGGCGTGCGTCGTCGTTCAATGCGGAGAGATGCGCGCCCGCGCAAAACGTGCCGCCCGCGCCCCATAACACGGCGACCGACAACGCATCGTCCGCGTCGAAGCGCTCGAACGCATCACGCAACGCATCGGCGATGCCGCGATCGACCGCGTTGCGTCGCGCGGGCCGATCCAGCACGACTGTCACGACGCGAGCATCGCGCGCGAGCGTTTCCGTACGCACGTGATCGCCGATGCGTTCGATGCGAGATGACATCGATAACCTCTTGATTCGCGCGAATCCAAGGCTTCAGGATACTCGCGGCGCGCCGCGAACGTGCACCGCGAGCGCGCGCTTCGCCGCTTGCTATTGGCCTACGATCTGCCTTCATGCTGAAAATTCAGGCGCGCAAGCGGTGCATTTAATGCAACATGAACGGGCATTGCACCAATACCGAGCACGCGCCCATGAGCGATAACGACGCGCATTGCACCACGCTTTACCACGCGGAATCAGGCGCGCGCACCGTTTCGATGCCAGGTGCGCCAAGTTGGCCCGGAACTTGCAAAATCAGCGCCTTTTCCCGACCGACCGCTCGAATCATGCAGGCACTTCAATCCGGAACCGACACTCTCTTTCTGCTGCTGGGCGCTGCAATGGTGCTCGCGATGCACGCCGGTTTCGCTTTCCTCGAACTCGGCACGGTGCGCCGCGAAAACCAGGTGAACGCGCTCGTGAAGATCCTCGTGGACTTCGCGGTGTCGACGCTCGCGTACTTCTTTATCGGCTACAACATCGCGTATGGCGTGCAGTTCATGCACAGCGCCGATATCCTCGCCGAGCACAACGGCTATGCGCTCGTGCGTTTCTTCTTCCTGCTGACGTTCGCCGCAGCGATTCCGGCGATCGTGTCGGGCGGCATCGCCGAGCGCGCGAAGTTCAATCCGCAACTGTTCGCGACCTGCGTGATCGTCGGCTTCATTTATCCGCTGCTCGAAGGCGTGGCGTGGAACGAACGCTTCGGCATTCAGGGCTGGCTGACGCAGGCGTTCGGCGCGCCGTTTCATGACTTCGCCGGTTCCGTCGTCGTGCATGCGTTCGGCGGCTGGGTCGCGCTGCCGGCGGTGCTGCTGCTCGGGCCGCGTCACGGGCGCTATCACAAGGACGGGCGCATCGCGGCGCATCCGCCATCGAGCATTCCGTTTCTCGCGCTGGGCGCGTGGGTGCTCGCGGTCGGCTGGTTCGGCTTCAACGTGATGAGCGCGCAGACCGTCGACAAGATCAGCGGCCTCGTCGCGGTCAATTCGCTGATGGCGATGGTCGGCGGCACGCTCGCCGCGTGGTTCGCGGGCCGCAACGATCCGGGCTTCACGTATAACGGACCGCTCGCGGGTCTGGTCGCGGTGTGTGCCGGCTCGGACCTGATGCACCCGCTCGGCGCGCTGATCGTGGGCGCGGTCGCGGGCGTGCTGTTCGTGCAGATGTTCACGTGCGTGCAGAACCGCTGGCGCATCGACGATGTGCTCGGAGTATGGCCGTTGCACGGCATGTGCGGCGCGTGGGGCGGCATCGCGGCGGGCATCTTCGGGCAGAAGGCGCTGGGCGGCATCGGCGGCGTCGCGATCGGCTCGCAACTCATCGGCACGGTGGGCGCGATCGCGCTGGCGCTCGCGGGCGGTGCGGCCGTCTATGGGGCGATAAAGTGGACGGTCGGTCTGCGGCTCGATCGCGAAGAAGAGTTCAATGGCGCCGATCTCGCGATTCATCGCATCTCGTCGACGCCGGATCGGGAAATGGCGGGCTGATATCGACGCGTGCAGATAGAGGCGCTGCGCAACTTGCGGTAACGTAGCGACTTCAGAAGCGAAGCGAGCACACGCAATGTCGAACGGTCACGCCACCCGTCAGCCCGGCATCATCGAAGAACTGAAGGTCCCCGCCGTATTCGATATCGAAGCAGAACGCGAGCGCCGCATCGCGTTTCTCGCCGACTATCTCGAAGCGCAGAAGCTCAAGACCTATGTGCTCGGCATCAGCGGCGGCGTGGATTCGTCGACGGCGGGCCGTCTCGCGCAACTCGCGGTCGAGCGCCTGCGGGCGCGCAATGTCGATGTGCGCTTCATCGCGATGCGTCTGCCGTACGGCGAGCAGCGCGACGAAGCCGATGCGCAACGCGCGCTCGCGTTCATCCAGCCCGACGAGACACTTGTCGTCAACGTGAAGCCCGCCGCCGATGCGATGCGTGAATCGCTCGCGACCTCGGGTCTCGTGTATCGCGATCACAAGCACGAAGACTTCGTGCTCGGCAATATCAAGGCGCGTCAGCGGATGATCGCGCAATACGCGGTGGCCGCCGCGCACTCGGGCGTCGTGATCGGCACGGACCACGCCGCCGAATCGCTGATGGGGTTTTTCACCAAGTTCGGCGACGGCGGCGCGGACGTGCTGCCGCTCTACGGCCTGAACAAACGCCGCGTGCGCGCGCTCGCGGAATTGCTCGGCGCGAGCAACGACATTTCGAAAAAGGTGCCGACCGCCGACCTCGAAACGCTCACGCCGATGAAGCCCGACGAAGACAGCTACGGCATCAGCTACGAGGACATCGACGATTTTCTCGAAGGCAAGCCAGTCTCCGACGCGGTCTACACGACCATCTACCGCTTCTACGACGCGACCCATCACAAGCGCGTGCTGCCGATCACGCCCTACGACGACTGGCGCAGGCACGCGCTTCGCTGACAGTAGCAGAGCCGGGCCGATTGACGCATGCTCCGGCCCGGCTTTCCCGGAGACGCAACACTTGGACTCCACCGAAACCGCGACATTCGATCTGCCGCTGCCCGCGCGCAATTTCGCCTCGATGCGAAAGATGCTGCTGCTCGTGCTGGGCGTATCGATCGTGGTTCCGCTCGCGTGCCTCTGCATCTATGGCTATTACGATCATCAGCGCCGCTTCGCGGATGCGCGGGAACTGACCCAGCGCCTCACGCGCGTGGCGAACGAGCATGCGCTGAAGGTGATCGACCTGAATCAGCAACTGGAGACGCGCATCGTCGATCTGCTGGGCGATAGCGACGACGCGCTTATCAAAAGCCACGAAGAAGCGTTGCATCGCACGCTCGACGACATGAGCGGCACGCTCGCGCAGATTGCCGCGATCTCCGTGTTCGGCGGAAACGGCGGGCTGCTCGCGAACAGCCGCTGGTTTCCGGCGCCTGTCGTATCGATCGCGGAGCGCGACGATTTCCAGTCCGCCCGCGCGGTCGCGCCCGTCACGTACTTCTCGCTGCCATTGCGCGGCAAGGTGGCGCGCTCCGATGTCTTCACGACCACGATGGGCCGCATCGGCCGCAACGGGCAGTTTCTCGGCGTCGTGTCGATTGCGCTCAAGCGCAGCTATTTCACCGACTTCTATCGCGAACTCGCGGCCGGCGATCACGCCGTCGTGATCGGGCTGTATCGTCGCGACGGCAACATCCTCGCGCGCTTTCCGACGAACGCGGACAGCACGCAACCTGCAACGAACACGCCGTTCACCAACGCATTTCGCAACAACGAACTCTACGGCAGCATTCGCATGCGTTCGAGCGTCGATCAGGTCGAGCGGCTGCTTGCGTTCAGGCGCGTGGGGGACTATCCGCTCTATGTCGCGACGGGTTACGCGACTTCTGTCGTCGAAGCGCGCTGGCGCGACAATCTCGCGCTCGTCGCGGCGATCGCGGCGTTGCCGTGCATCGGCGTGTGGCTGCTGATCGCCTTTTCGATTCGCCGTCTCGATGCGGAGCAGGCCGCGTGGGAGCGCTGGCAGGCGGAAGTCGCGACACGTCTTTCCATCGAGGCATCGAGCCGGCAGTTGCGGCGCATGGGCGCGCTCGGCAATCTCGTCGCGAACGTCGCGCACGACTTCAACAATCTGCTGATGGTGGTCGGATCGAACATGGAACTGGCGCGGCGCAAGCATTTCAACGGCGTCGAGAACGAAGTGCTCGCGGTGGAGCGCGCGACCGCGGGCGCCGAATCGCTCGCACGACGGCTGATGAGCGTCGCGCGCAAGCAGCCTCTCAAGCAGGAGGTGATCGACCCCGCCGACTGGTTGAAGAGCGTGCTCGATCTCGTGAAGAAGTCGATTCATCCGTCCGTCACATTGACGCTGGAGTTGTCGCCGGATCTGTGGAAGGTGATGGCCGATCCGATCGAGCTGGAGCTGGCGCTCGTGAATATCGCCGTGAATGCGAACGATGCGATGCCGCACGGCGGGCGCGTCGTGATCCGCTGCCAGAATGCGCGCGTGCGCAGCGTGGACACGGATATTCCCGATGGCGAATACGTGCTCGTCTCGATCACCGACAACGGCGAGGGCATGACCGAACAAGTGCAGCGGCGCGCGTTCGAGCCGCTATTCACGACCAAGCAGCGCGGCGCGGGCACGGGCCTCGGTCTCGCGCAGGTGCTCGCCGCATGTGAGCAGGCGGGCGGTACCGCGCGCATCACGAGCGTGCCGGGCGCGGGCACGACCGTGCGGCTTTATTTGCCGCGTCATCAGGGTGCGGCGCCGGCGGCATCGAAAGCGTACCTGCCAGCCGATACCGCGACGCCGCCCCTCGTTGCGGCGAACCATGATGCGGACGTGCCGTTGCGCGGCACGTCGGTGCTTCTGGTGGAGGACAACGCGGACGTGGCGGCGGGCGTGACGGCGGTGCTCGAAGTGGTCGGCTGCGCCGTGCATCATGAAGAGAGCGCGGACGCCGCGTTCGCGCTGATGGGCGAAGGCCACAGCTTCGATCTGGTGCTCTCCGACGTGCAGATGCCCGGCCGCATGAACGGCATCGATCTGGCCGAGCAGATCATGAAGCGCCTGCCGTCGCAGAAGCTCGTACTGATGACCGGTTATGCCGATGAGCTGGAGCGCGCGAAGCAACTCGGCGTGCCGATTCTCGCGAAGCCCTTCGACATGGACGATCTGCTCGATCTGATCGCTCCAGGTGTCGCGCCCTGATCGCGCTCAGCGCTTGTTGCCCTTCACGGCGCGCGCGCCGACGAGTGGATTGAACGCAGCGCGCTTCGGCTCGGCTGCCTGCGTGCTTTTCTTTGCACGTGTCGCTTTCTTCGTGTCGCCGCCTAGCTGAGCCAGCAAGTCGTCGTCATCCTCGGCATCTTCGGTTTGTTCCTCGACGGCCTCGGGTTCGCTCACGGCAAGATGCTCGACGACCGACATAAAATCCTTCTTCGCACTCTTCAACGCACGCCCCGGCATCATGACGAGCACGACGGCTTGCTGCACCGTATGGCCATCGACGGTTTGCAGCGTGCCTTCATCGTTCCAGTCGATGCCGCTGTCGGCATACGCCGCGAGGACGTGATGCAGCACGGCGGGCGACATCACGCCCGCATCGTAGAGCGCGATGATCTGCCGCTCCGCGAGCGCGAACAGACTTGGCCTTCGCGGTGTCTTCGCGGCCATTCACTTCGCGGCGGGCGCGACCCGCCACACGGTGTTGCCGACATCGTCGGCGACGAGCAACGCGCCCCTGGCGTCGACCGCGACGCCCACGGGCCGCCCGAGCGCATGACCATCCGAGGAAAGAAAACCCGTCAGGATATCTTCGGGCGGTCCTGAAGGCTTGCCGTTCTCGAACGGCACGAAGATGACCTTGTAGCCGCTTCTCGGCTTGCGATTCCACGAACCATGCTGGCCGATGAACGCGCCATTGCGGTAGCGCTCCGGGAACGCCGTGCCTTCGTAGAACGTGAGTCCGAGCGAGGCGGTATGCGCGCCGAGCGCATAGTCGGGCGCGAGCGCCGCCTGTACGAGGTCCGCGCGCTGCGGCTTTACGCGATCATCGACATGTTGTCCGTAATAGCTGTACGGCCAGCCATAGAATGCGCCATCCTTCACCGAGGTCAGATAGTCCGGCACGAGGTCATTGCCGAGTTCATCGCGCTCGTTCACGACGGTCCACAGCGCACCGCTTTGCGGCTGCCACGACATGCCGTTCGGATTGCGCAAGCCCGTTGCGAACAGCCGCGATTGTTTCGTTTCGATATCCACTTCCATGATCGCCGCGCGCCCATTTTCCGCATCGATGCCGTTCTCGGCCGCGTTGCTGTTCGAGCCGACTGTCACATAAAGCTTCTTGCCGTCCGCGCTCGCAATGATGTTCTTGGTCCAGTGATGATTGATCTCGCCGGCGGGCAGATCGATGAATTTTTCGCCGGGCGTCGTGATCTGCGTCGCGCCGTTTTCGTACTTGAAGCGCATGATTGCATCGGTATCCGCAACGTAGAGATCGTCGCCGACGAGCGCCATGCCGAACGGCGAATGCAGTTTGTCGATGAACACGGTGCGCGTTTCGGCGACGCCATCGCCATCGGCATCGCGCAGCAGCATGATGCGATCGGGGCTCGGCACGGCGGCGCCCGCGCGCTTCTGGACCTTCTTCATCACGAAGCCCTTGATGCCGGCGTTTTCATCGTGCTTCTCGGGCGCGTTGCTTTCGGCGACGAGCACATCGCCATTGGGCAGCGTCGCGAGCCAGCGCGGATGAGTGAGCCCTGCGCCAAACGCGGTTACGTCGAAACCGGCGGGCGCCGTGGGCTTCTGTCCCTGCGGCCATGGCTTCGCCGGCGCGATGTTGACCGTCGGCATCAGCGATTTGTGCGGCGCGGGGAGGGATGGATTCGGGCCGAAGCCATCGGCGTAGTCGTCGGCGATAGCTGAGCCGCTTGCGAGCATCAGCGCGAGCGCGATGGCGCGTATGCGTTGTTTTGACTGGGTTCTCAAGCGAGGCTCCTGACGGTGTGGGATTGCATCGCATCACTGCAGAGCAAACGACGTTCCTTGAAAGCTTGCAAGGCTTGCATGGCTCTGGCAGTTTTTTCACACACGATGGCCTTTCAAGGCTTGCGTCCGAACGCCTCGCGCAGCCGCTTCTTCGCGCGTTCCAGCGTGCTCTTGCGCGATTTCGGCAGATTGCGCCCCGCGCGATTGATATAGAAATTGAGCATCGACATCGCCGATTGAAACGGCGAGCCCTTGCGGCGCGTGCTGCGTGTGGACGAGCGCTTCAGCGAGTCGGCGATTTCCTGTGCGTTGCCCGTCTTGAAGATGTCACGCTGGATATCCATTGCGTCGCTGGTTTCCATCACGTGATGAGACCAGCGGTGCGTCGATCGCGTCGGCTTCTTGCGGGCGCTCGCAAGCGAGTGTCTTTGCCGCGTGCTCGGACGCTTGCCGCTTTTCTTCGATGCGGTCTTGCGGGTCGTCGCCATGCCGGCTCGCTCAGGCGTTCACGATGCGCCGCGCTTCGTCGAGCGTGAGCGGCTCGCGCATCGCTTCGGCAAGACGGCACACGGCGGCGTCGTGCTCGCATGCGACGATCGCCCCCACGTGTCCATGCTTCATCAGATACGCGATGAAATGCTGCGCCTCCAGATCGCCATCTATTTCGATCGCGTCCGGCTCGCTGACATGCCCGAGATAATCGAACGTCTTCTCGTAGTGATAAGTCCAGAAATAAGGCACGCCGCCATACTCGCGCGCGCTGCCCGCCATGTTGCACGCGGCCACGCGCGCGTGCTGCTGCGCGACGCGCCAGTGCTCTATGCGCACGCTCTGATCCGAACGCGGCAAGGGAAAGCGCGCAATATCGCCGGCTGCATAGAGCGCGGGCGCGACGAGCATGGTGGCATCGACGTCGACACCGCCGTCGTCCGCGAGCGTGACGCCCGATAGAAACGATGTAGCGGGCACGACGCCCGTGCCCGCGATCACGACATCCGCCGCGATCTTTTCGCCCGAATCGAGGATCACTTCCGTCACCGTATCGCCACCGCCGAATGCGGCAACGCGCGCATTCATATGAAACGTCACGCCGTTCGTCTCATGCAGTTTCCTGAACATCTCGCCGATGCGCTCGCCGAACTGCTTCGCGAACGGCACCTTGCCAGGCGCAACGACGCTTACCTCGATCTTGCGTTTCCGCAGACAAGAAGCCGCTTCGAGCCCGATGAAGCTTGCGCCGACGATGACCGCGCGCCTGCATCCCTCGAGCGATTCGAGAATCGCTCGCGCATCGTCACGCGTGCGCAGCAGATGAACGTGTTTCAGCTTCGCGCCGGGAATATCGAGCGGCTTCGGAACGCCGCCCGTACAGACGAGCGCGGCTTCGTAATCGATAGCCTGACCGTCGGCGAGTTCGGCGCGCTTCGCATTCGCATCGAGCTTCACGGCCTGCGCTTCGATGCGCTCGATGCCGTGTATCGCGAAGAAATCGCCATCGAGCAGGGGCGGGACGTCGTCGGGCGGCATGTCGCCCGCGAGCGTGAACTTGCTGAGCGACGTGCGATCGTATGGCTCGCGCGCATCGTCGCCCGCGAGCACGATGCGTCCGTCGAAGCCGGCCTCGCGCAGGGCAGAGCATGCGGCCGCGCCTGCTGCGCCCGCGCCGACGATGAGCATGGTCCGATTCGCGTTGCGTGGCTCGTTACGTATCTCGCCACTGTCGACAGGCTGTGCGGACACATACACGTCGCCGTCCCTGATCGTCGCTTCATAACGCGTCAGCGCTTTCAGCGGCGGCGGTTCGACGAGGCTGCCGTCGCGGACCTCGAACGTGCCCTTGTGCCACGGACACACGATGCGTCCATTGCAGATCGCGCCTTCATCGAGCGGGCCGCCCGCGTGTGGACATTCGGCCGTGTAGGCGCGCACGGCATCGCCGTCGCGCACGAGCAGGATGGGGATTTCCTTCGCGTCTTTATCGTCGCTCTTGACGCTCACGCGTGTGCCGCGCTCGGCGGGCAAATCCGCGAAGCGCGCGACTTTATGCAGGGTGGGGGACATCGCACTCTCCTGGCTTACGCATAGGCCATACGGAGAGCGCGAAGCAATAATCGGACCGCGACACCCCGCTTGATCAAAGCGCTTCGGTCACCGCGCGCAGGAACTGGCGCGTGCGCTCATGCTGCGGCGCGGAGAAGAACTGCTGCGGCGGCGCCTGCTCGATGATCTTGCCTTGCGAGAAGAAACACACGCGATCGGCGAACTCTTTCGCGAAACCCATCTGGTGCGTGACCATCAGCATCGTCAGGTCATGCTCCTCGCCGAGACGGCGAATGACGTTGAGCACTTCGCCGCACAGTTCGGGATCGAGCGCGGAGGTCACTTCGTCGAACAGCATGATCTTCGGGCGCATCGCGAGCGCGCGTGCTATCGCGACACGCTGCTGCTGTCCGCCCGACAACTGCGACGGATAGTGATTGCACTTTTCGGCAAGGCCCACCAGCGACAACAGTTCGCGCGCGCGCTCGTTCGCTTCCTTCTTCGACAGCCCGAGCACGCTCATCGGCGCTTCGATGGTGTTCGCGAGCGCGGTCATGTGCGGAAACAGATTGAAGCTCTGAAACACCATGCCGATCTTGCTGCGCACCTGACGCACATGTCGCGGCGATGCGGGCACGAGCTTGCCGCCGCGCATCTCGTGCGTGAGCGGTTCGCCGTCCACTTCGATGACGCCATCGGTCAGTGGATCGAGCGTCATCAGCACGCGCAAAAGGGTGGATTTGCCCGAGCCGCTCGGCCCGATGATCGCCACCTTCTCGTTGCGCGCGACATCGAGATCGAGGCCGTCGAGCACGGTGAGCGGGCCATAGCGTTTGGTGACGTTGCGAAAGCGCACGATCGGCGTGTTCGCGTTCTGCTGTGCCGCCGCGCCAAGCGCCGGGTCGAGATCTCGTTTCATCTGCTGCTCCTGGAGTTGCATTACCGTGCGCCGTCCAGCGGGGTCGGAGTGGTCGATACGCGAGGGCGAGCCATCATGGCAGCCTCACGCGCCGTTCGAGATGACGCACGCCCGAGGCAAACGTCACGCTGATGATGAGAAAGAAGATGCCCGTCATCGTGATCGGTTCGAGATAGCGGAAAGTCTCGGAGCCGATGTTCTTCGCCTGCTGCATCAGTTCGACAACGGTGATCGCGGACAGCACCGGTGTGTCCTTGAACATTGCGACGAGATAGTTGCCGAGCGCGGGAATCACCGGGCGAATCGCCTGCGGCAGAACCACGCCGGTATAGGTGCGCCACGGCGAGAGCGACAGCGCGCACGACGCTTCCCATTGCCCGCGCGCGACGCCGTTCAGACCCGCGCGATACACCTCGGACACATAGCACGCATAGTGCACCGCGATGCCGAGCGTGCCCGCGGTGAGCGCGGACATCGTGAAGCCGTAGAGCGGCGCGACATAGAAGAGCACGTACACCTGAATCAGGAGCGGCGTGCTGCGGATGAACTCGATGAAGAGCGCAGTCGTCTTCGCGAGCGGGGCGAACTCGCTGCGCCGCATGATTGCGAGCACGAGGCCGAGCACGAGTGCGATCGCGAAGCCGACGAGCGTGATGCCGATCGTGTACGTCGCCGCGCGCGCGAGCTCGGGCAGGATATGCAGCGCATATTTCACATCGAAGAGTTGACCGAGCGAATTCATGATGCAGCCCTCGGAACGGCGCGGCTGTTGCGACGAATGGCGACGTGACTGCTTACGCGCCGCTCGAACACGCGCATCACGGCGACGATCACCTGCGCGAGCACGAAGTAGATGAGCAGTGTGAGACCGAATACCTCCGCCGTCTTGAAGGTCGCTTCGTCGAGCTGGCGTGCGCGGAAAGTAAGGTCCGAAAGCGTGATCAGCGAGACGAGCGAAGTGCCCTTGAGCAGTTCGATCATCAGGTTGGTCGCGGGCGGCAGCGCGTTGATCATCGCCTGCGGCAGCACCACGCGGCGCAGCCGCGCCGCCGCCGGCATGTTCAGCGCGAGCGCCGCTTCGTATTGTCCGCCCGGCACTGAGCGCAGCGCGCCGCGCAGAATCTCCGAGCCATACGCGCCATAGTGCAGCCCCAGCCCGACGATGGCGACCGTGAACGGCGTCAACTGCACGTTGAAGGGCGGCAGCGGCAATACGAAGAACAGCCAGAACAACTGCACCAGCAGCGAGGTGCCGCGAAAGACTTCGACATATACGTTGCCGGCCCAGCGCACGGCGCGATAGGGCGCGGCGCGCAACGCCGTCGCGACACTCGCCATGACGATCGCGAGCAGGATGCCGATGACGGCGATCTGGATCGTGACGAGCGCGCCCTTCATCATCAAGGGCAGAAGCTCATTGAGGTCACTCATGACGGGTCCTCGCTGATAGTTGGACGCGGTGCGTCACTGGAAAAAAGCGACGTTCAGCCGGCGCACAGTTCCGGCGCTTTCTTCGTCGTCACGTTGGACTTGTCGAAGCCGAAGGGCCCGACCGTCTTCAGGTGATCGTCGGTGCCGAGCCACTGATGCAGTTCCTTGTTCACGGCATCGCGCAGGTCGGTGTCTTCAGGACGGAACGCAAGCGCGCCGTAGCCGGTGTGCTTCGGATCGTCGTTGAACTGGCTAATCGCTTCAACCTGCGGGCCGCCCTTCGTTGCGAGACCCTTCATCGTCAGCGCGGTGCCCACGGCCGCATCGGCGCGGCGCGCGCGCACGGCCTGCAATTGCGCGGTGGTGTCCGGAACCTGCAGGATCTGGTCATCCTTAATGCCCGCCTGGCGCGCATAACCCAGCTCGGCCGTCCCTGCCATCACAGCAAGTTTCGTGTCCGGTTGCTTGGCGACATCGGCATAGCTGTGCAGATTCTTGGGATTGCCTTTCATCGTCAGCAGCGTATCGGGGATCTGGTATTGCGGATCGGCGAACGCGACCTGCTTGCAACGCTCGGGCGTGATGTACATGCCCGCCGCGATCACGTCGAAGCGGCCGGCTTTCAAGCCGGGAATCAGTGCGCCCCATTCGGTCAGCACCGCGTCGACTTTCTTCACGCCCAGCTTGGCGAACACCTTCTTCGCGATCTCGGGCGATTCGCCGGTCACGGTGCCATCGGGCGTCGTGTAGGCAAAAGGCGTTTCGTTCGCATAGCCGATACGCACCTCGCCGGTGCGCTGGATGCGCTGCAACGTGGTTTCCGCGCTTGCGCTCGTGGCATGGGCGGCGAGGGCCGCCGCCGCGACGCACGCCGCTGCCAGCATGCCAGACAGTCGCTTCGTGTTCATATCGTTCCCGTATTGATGGTTCTTCAAGCGTGGTCGAGTGAGGGCAATCCAATGGCCGGGATACGCGCGAGAGACAGAGAAAACCCTTACTCCTCAGGGGTTTGACGCATCTCGCAACACAGCCACGACCGGAGAATACAAAGCCATATATTTGTTCCGATTGCTCTAGGACAATTATTTTCGCGTGCGCTTTTGCGCCACTATTGCGCATGGAATCAGGCAAGCGAGGAGCAGGACGTGAACGAAAGATGGCGCGACGCCGTGCGAACGGTGCAGGGCGTGCAGTCCAAGTACAAGCGGCTGGTCAAGGCGATGGCCGCCGATATCGAAAGCGGCGCGCTCGCATCGGGCGAACGTCTGCCGCCGCAACGCGAAGTCGCGGCCGATCTGGCGATCAGCGTGCAGACCGTCACCAACGCGTACAAGGAACTGGAAAGGCAAGGGCTGATCCGCTGCGAAGTGGGGCGCGGCAGCTTCGTCTCCGCGCGCGTGACCGAGACGATGTCCCATTACATGCTCGACACGGCCGAGCGTTCCGTGGTCGATTTTTCGATTGCGCGCATCGTTCATACGCCCGAGCACGACGCGATGTGGCGCAAGGTCTGCGCGACACTCTCGACCATCGAGGATCAGCCGTGGATTCGCGCATTCCGGCCGATTGCGGGCTTCGACAGTCATCGTCAGGCGGGCGTCGAATGGCTCGCATCGCTCAACATGCCCGCGAAAGTGGAGACGCTGCTCGTCACCAATGGCGTCGCGCACAGCATCTTTCTTGCGTTGGCGTCGATCGTCGGTCCGGGCGATACGGTGCTGTGCGAAAGCCTCACGGATCACGGCGTGATCGGATCGGCCAACGTGCTGGGGTTTACGCTCAAAGGTCTGGAAATCGACGAGCACGGCATTCGCCCCGAGCACTTCGAGGAAGTCTGCGACAGCGAACGGGTAAGCGCGCTCGTCTGCACGCCGACGCTCAACAATCCGACCGTCGCGATGATGCCCGATTCGCGCCGCCGCGCGATTGCGCGCATTGCGGAGCGCTATGGCGTGTATGTGATCGAGGACGATGTCTACGGCGCGCTGCCCGCGAAGACGCAGACGCCTATCGCGAGCCTGATTCCCGAGCTTGCGTTCTATTGCACGAGCATGACGAAGTCGGTACTGAGCGGTTTGCGCACGGGGTTCATGACGGTGCCGCGGCGTCTCGCGCTGCGTGCGGAAAGCGTGCTGCGCGTGAGCTGCTGGATGGCGACCTCGCCGATCGCGGAAGTCACCTCGCGCTGGATCATGGACGGCACGGCGCAACGCCTCGTGCAGATTCAGCGCGAGCGGCTCGCGGCGCGCCAGGGCGTCGTGCGTGAAGTGCTCGGCGAATACGTGCTGGGCAGTCATCCGAACGCGCTGTCCGTGTGGTTGCGCGTACCCGACGAATGGGAAGCGGAACGCATCACGCGTGAATTGCGCAATCGCAATATCGCGGTGACGTCGCCCGATCCGTTTCTCGTGCGCGGCGCGGACCGGCCCAACGCGGTGCGGCTCTGCGTGGGCGCGGAAGTCGGTGAAGGCACGTTTCGCAGCGCGGTGGAAACGATGCGCGAAGTCTTCGGCCAGTACCCGCACGTGCACGACTTCAACTAAATGAACTAGGACAATCGAAAACGATTTTTTAGGACATTAGACTGAGTTGCATCGTTCACTTGAACACGCAATTCAGCCCGACATGTCCGCACTTACGCTCGCCGATGTCTACCGCGCCCGCCAGCGCATCGAAGGCCGCGCGCTCGTCACGCCGCTGGTTCAGTCGGCTGCGCTCTCGCGCATCGCGGGCGTGCCGGTTCATCTGAAGCTCGAACCGCTTCAACCCACGGGCAGCTTCAAGCTGCGCGGCGCGACCAATGCGCTCGCGCAACTTGCGGAAGAAGGCTGCAAGCGCGTGGTGACGGCATCGACGGGCAATCATGGCCGCGCGGTTGCCCACGCGGCGCGCTCGCTCGGCATCGAAGCGGCGGTGTGCATGTCTTCGCTGGTGCCGCAGAACAAGGTCGATGCCGTCGCCGAGCTCGGCGCGCGTGTCGTCATTGCGGGCAAGAGTCAGGACGATGCGCAGGTCGAAGCGCAACGTCTCGTGCGCGAGGAAGGCTACGCATTCGTGCCGCCTTTCGACGATGAACGCGTGATCGCGGGACAGGCCACCATCGGCCTCGAAATTCTCGAAGCGTTGCCCGATGCGGCGAGCATCGTCGTGCCATTGTCGGGCGGCGGCTTGTTCAGTGGCGTCGCGTTCGCGGCAAAAAACATTCGTGCCGACGTCAAGATGATCGGCGTGTCGATGGAACGTGGCGCGGCCATGCATGCGAGTCTCGCGGCGGGCAAGCCCGTGTTCGTCGATGAACTGAATACGCTGGCCGATTCGCTCGGCGGCGGCATCGGCCTCGACAACCGGCATACCTTCGCCATGACGCGCGATCTCATCGACGACATCGTGCTGCTCGATGAAGTGTCGATCGCGCGCGGCATCGTGCATGCGTACCGCGAGGAACGGCTCGTCGTCGAAGGCGCGGCTGCGGTCGGCATCGCGGCGCTGCTCGATGGCGCGATCAAGCTGCAAGACGGGCCGGTCGTCGTCGTGGTGAGCGGCAGCAACATCGATATCGAAACGCATCGCCGCCTTATCGGAGCGGCCTGAACATATGTCCAACATCGATACATCCACCGTGTTGCTCGGGCAGGCGCAATTGCGCAAGCTCGTGCCGCTCGACCTCGACGCGATCGAGCAAGTCGAAGCCGCGTTCAGATCGCTTGCGACCGAAGCCGTCGCGATGCCGCCGATCCTGCGTCTCGACATTCCCGAGCACGCGGGCGAAGTCGACGTGAAAACCGCGTATTTGCCGCGTTTTCCGAGCTTTGCGATCAAGGTGAGTCCGGGCTTCTTCAACAATCCGTCGCTCGGGCTGCCGAGTCTGAACGGGCTGATGCTGGTGCTGTCGGCGCATACCGGCCTGACCGAAGCCGTGTTGCTCGACAACGGTTATCTGACCGCGGTGCGTACTGCGGCGGCCGGCGCGGTTGCTGCGCGCTGGCTCGCTCGCAAGGATGCGAAGCGTGTCGCGATCATCGGCGCGGGCGAGCAGGCGCGCCTGCAATTGAAGGCATTGCGCCTCGTGCGCGATATCGATCACGTGACCGTATGGGCGCGCGATTCGGCCAGCGCGCATCGCTTCGCGCGTGACTGCGAAGACCTGCCGTGCGATGTCGCGGACAGCGTCAATCAGGCGCTCAGAAACGCCGACATCGCCATCACCACGACGCCGAGCCGCGAGCCTCTGATCCACGCGCGCGATCTGCATCCCGGCCTGCATATCACGGCGATGGGCTCGGATGCCGAGCACAAGAACGAAATCGCGCCAGATGTCTTCGCGAAAGCGCGCTACGTATGCGACCGCGTGCAGCAAGTGCGCGTGCTGGGCGAACTGCATCACGCGATCGAAGCCGGTGTGATCGATGCCGATGCGTCGTTCGCCGAATTGGGCGAAGTGATCGCAGGCAAGACAACGGGCCGCGTGGACGACGACGAAATAACCGTGTGCGATCTGACCGGCACGGGCGCGCAGGACACCGCGATTGCAACGCTTGCGATTCAGCGCGCGCGCGGGAGCCAGGCAGGAACCATTTTCCACAACGATGTGACCGCTTGATAGAGGGGACGATGTCCGAAATCATGCAAGAGAAGAAAGGCCGGGCGCCCGTGGTGCGCCTGCCGTTCGAGCGCAGCGAGTACGACGCGCGCATCGCGAAGACACGGCGCGCGATGGAGAAGGCGGGCATCGATCTGATGATCGTGACCGACCCGACCAACATGGCGTGGCTCACAGGTTACGACGGCTGGTCGTTCTATGTGCATCAATGCGTATTGCTCGCGATGGACGGCGAGCCGGTCTGGTACGGCCGCGGCCAGGACGCGAATGGCGCGAAGCGCACGGTGTTCATGTCACACGACAATATCATCGGCTATCCTGATCATTATGTGCAGTCGCAGGTTCGCCATCCGATGGATTACCTGTCGGCCGAGGTCATCGCCGCTCGTGGATGGGACGGCAAGCGCATCGGCGTGGAGATGGACAACTACTACTTCAGCGCGAAGGCGTATGCGTCGCTGACGCAGCATCTGCCCCACGCGAAGTTCGTCGATGCGACCGCGCTCGTCAACTGGCAGCGTGCGGTGAAGTCGCCGCGCGAGATCGAGTACATGCGCGTCGCGGCGCGCATCGTCGAGAAGATGCATGCGCGCATTCTCGACACGGTCGAGCCGGGCATGAAGAAGAGCGATCTCGTCGCGCAGATCTATGAAGCCGGCATCACGGGCGTCGAAGGTTATGGCGGCGACTATCCGGCGATCGTGCCGCTGCTGCCGACCGGCGCCGACGCCGCCGCGCCGCATCTTACGTGGGACGATTCGGCGTTCACCGCGAACGCCGGCACGTTCTTCGAGATTGCGGGCTGCTTCAGGCGCTATCACTGTCCGCTGTCGCGCACCGTGTATCTGGGCAAGCCGCCGCAGCATTTCATCGAAGGCGAGAAGGCAGTTGTCGAGGGCATCGAGGCGGGCCTCGCGGTTGCGAAGCCGGGCAACAAGACCGAGGACATCGCCAATGCGTTCTTCGCGGTGTTGCGCAAATTCGGCATCGAGAAGGACAGCCGCTGTGGTTATCCGATCGGTGCGAGCTATCCGCCGGACTGGGGCGAGCGCACGATGAGCCTGCGTCCCGGGGACAAGACCGTCCTCGAACCTGGCATGACGTTTCACTTCATGCCGGGGCTGTGGCTCGACGACTGGGGCCTCGAAATCACGGAGAGCATCCTGATTACGGAGACCGGCGTCGAGACCTTCTGCAACACGCCTCGAAAATTGTTCGTGAAGGAGTAACACGATGCGCGCGTCACCGATCAGCCCGACAGTCGACTTCGATGCCGAGGGCGTTCAGCACGGCTTCCTGAAGCTGCCGTACTCGCGCAACGATTCCGCGTGGGGCGCCGTGATGATCCCGGTCACCGTGATCAAGCGCGGCGACGGTCCGACCGCGCTGCTTACGGGCGGCAATCACGGCGACGAATACGAAGGGCCGATCGCGCTGGCGAAGCTCGCATCGACACTCGAGGCAAGCGACGTGAACGGCCGCGTGATCATCGTGCCGTACATGAACTACCCGGCGTTCCGAGCGGGCGCGCGCACGTCGCCGATCGATGCGGGCAACCTGAATCGCAGCTTTCCCGGCAAGCCGGACGGCACGGTGACGGAGAAGATCGCGGATTATTTTCAGCGTCATCTGTTGCCGCTCGCCGATTATGTGCTCGATATCCATGCGGGCGGCCGCACGCTCGACTTCCTGCCGTTTGCGGCGATTCACGTGCTGAACGACGCGACACAGCAAGCGCGTTGCGAGGCGGCGATGCGCGCGTTCGGCGCGCCGTATTCGATGCGGATGCTCGAACTCGACAGCATCGGTCTTTACGACAGCGCCGCTGAGGAAGCGGGCAAGGTATTCGTATCGACGGAACTGGGCGGCGGCGGTTCCTCGACGGCCAGGAGCGTGGCGATCGCGGAGCGCGGCGTCTATGGCTTTCTCGCGTATGCGGGCATCATCGAGAAAGAGGTCGCGCGTGAGGAAGCGCGCACGACGACCTTGCTGGATATGCCTGATGGTTCCTGTTACACGACGAGCGAGCATGGCGGGCTGCTTGAAATGTGCCGCGATCTCGGGGATAGGGTGAAAGCAGGTGATGTGCTTGCGCGCGTCTATGACATCACGCGCACGGGCGCGGCGCCGGTCGAATATCGCGCGAAGCGGGATGGGCTGCTGGCGGCGCGGCATTTTCCGGGCCTCGTGCAGACGGGCGATACCGTGGCGGTAGTCGCGGATATCGTTGAACGCAACATTGCTGTGAGCGTGTAACTTGATCAAGCTCGACCGCTACGATCTGGGCATCCTGCGCATCCTTGCGCGGGATGGCCGCATTACGAAATCGCGACTCGCGGAGGAGGTCAATCTGTCGATCTCGCCGGCCTGGGAGCGGGTGAAGAAGCTCGAGGACAGCGGGGTTATTCGCGGCTATCGCGCCGATGTGGATTGGACGGCGGCATTCAAGGGGAGCCGTATTGTCGTCGAAGTGACGCTATCGCGTCATACGGCGGCGGATATGCGGCGTTTCGAAGAGCGCGTTGCGGGGGCTTCGGAGATCGTGCAGTGTTTTGCCACCGGGGGTGGCGTGGATTATGTGCTGCATGTCGTGGCCAGGGATATCGATCACTATCAGCGGTTCATTGATTCTCTGCTCGTCGAGGAGCTTGGGATCGAGAGGTACTTTACGTATATCGTTACCAAGGTCGTCAAGGATTTGGGGGATGGGGCGCCGGAGTGGGTTGAGGTTTGATGGGGGTTTGGGGTTTGGTTTTGGGGGTTTGGGTTGTCGCCGGATCCCGTATTCGCGTCGGTCTATTAGCGTTGCCCCTGTGCGGGGCGGCAGTCACTTTCTTTGCTGCTGCAAAGAAAGTAACCAAAGAAAGCAGCTCGAGACGCCCGCGGTCATACGCAATTTGGGCATTCTTCTCGTCGTTCGTGGGCTCAGTAGCGAGTGCCCTCAAAGGTCACCTCGGGCTTGGACCGCGCACGGTCTGCCGCATCGCACCACATAACACACTGGTTCAGCACGAAATGGCTCCGGCCCGCTTCGCGGCCGATGGGTACATCCGGTTTGCGCGTGCTTCTGCGTTTCTACTTTCTCGTTGGTTTCCCTTGCATACCCCACGGCAGCGCGTAGCGCTGTGCCGGAACTCTTTCGTGCTGAACCAGCGTGATGGAAGTTATGGCTTGTCAGACCGTGCGCGGTCCAAGCCCGGTCAGGCCTACGAGGGCACTCGCTACAGAGCCCACGAGCAACGAGAATAGTGGCCAAATTGCGTATGACCGCGGGCGTCTCGAGCTGCTTTCTTTGCCTACTTTCTTTGCAGCAGCAAAGAAAGTAGGTGCCGCCCCGCACAGGGGCAACGCTAATAGACCGACGCGAAATCAGGCTTCCATAGAAGCCCAAAAAAAACACCCAAACCAACGCCCAAGAAACAGAAAAAACACCAACCCCGCAACGCGATAACGAAAACAACGAGAACGATAAGAACCGTAAAGTAGAACGCATCGGATCAAACGTTAAATCGCACGCCCGCGAGGGCAAAGTCCACATGCGAAAGGAGACTCCCATGCTGCTAGGCCATCCCGTTCTATTCAAATCGCTGTGCTATATCGACGGCCGCTGGGTCCACAGCAGCGACGCTGCATCGATCGCCGTGACGAATCCTGCGGATCAAAAGGTGATCGGTCACGTACCCATGCTCGACAAGTCGCAAATCGTCGGTTCGATCGACGCTGCCGATCGCGCATTCCAGTCCTGGCGCTGGATGCCGCAGCAAAAACGCGGCGCACTGCTGTTGCGCTGGCATGAACTGATCATGCGTCATCAATCGGACCTCGCGGGCATCCTGTCGCTGGAACAGGGAAAGCCACTCGCCGAATCCAAAGGCGAGATCGCCTATGCCGCGAGTTTCATCGAATGGTTCGCGAACGAAGCAAAGCGCCTCACGGGCCGCACGATTCCCACTCATATCGATGGCGCGCATCTCGGCACCGTGATGGAGCCGGTCGGCGTCGCTGCACTGATCACGCCGTGGAATTTCCCCGTCGCGATGATCACGCGTAAAGCCGCCGCCGCGATCGCCGCAGGCTGCACGGTCGTCGTGAAACCCGCGCATGAAACGCCTTTCTCGGCGATCGCACTCGCACAACTCGCGGAAGAAGCCGGCTTCCCGCCAGGCGTATTCAACGTCGTGATCGGCGAGCCGCAGATGGCGATGGAAACGCTCGTCAGCGATACGCGCGTGCGCGCCGTCAGCTTCACGGGATCGACGCGTGTCGGCAGTCTGGTTGCGAAAGCGGCCGCGCAATCGGGCATCAAGAAGCTTGCACTGGAATTAGGCGGCAATGCGCCGTTCATCGTGACGGAAGACGCTGACCTGGAACAAGCCGTGCGCATCGCAGTAGGTGCGAAGTTTCAGACGTCCGGACAGGATTGCTGCGCCGCGAACCGCATTCTGGTCGCGCGTCCGCTCTATGAGCAATTCGTCGAACGCTATACGGAAGCCGTGAAAGCGCTGAACGTGGGCAATGCATTCGAGTCGAATGTCGATATCGGCCCGCTCATGCATCAGGCCGCCTTCGACGCAACCGTCGTACGCATTGAGGACGCGAGAGCGCAGGGTGCGCGCATCACCGTCGGCGGCAACGCACATGCGCTCGGCGGCTGGTTTTATGAACCGACCGTCGTGGCCGATGCCAAACCCGGCATGCGCGTCTATGACGAAGAGAACTTCGCGCCGATCTCCGCGATTTCGCCGTTCGATACGCTCGACGAAGCCGTCGCGCGCGCCAACGACACGGAATACGGCCTCGCCGCCTACGTCTGCGCGACGCGCATCGACACGATCTTTCAGCTCGTGCGTCGACTCGATTTCGCGATGGTGTCGGTCAATGGCGTGAAATTCACCGGCGCGCCGATTCCATTCGGCGGCATGAAAGCGTCGGGTCTCGGCCGCGAAGGCGGCGCGGAAGGCTTCGAGCCTTTCGTCGAAACGAAATACTTTTGCCTCGGCAATCTGGGCCTGCCGCTCACGAGCGCAGCCTGAACGAACTATCCTCAAAGAGATGCATCAGGAATTCAAGGAGAAGCACATGACCCAGCAGAATCAATCGCTCGAACAACTCTTCGCCGAAGACCGCGCGCACTTCATGCACCCGTCCACGCACGCGCACGATCACGCGAGCGGCGCGCTGCCCGGCAAGATCGTCACGGGCGCGAAGGGCATCCGCATTCAGGATCATCAGGGAAAAAGTTATATCGATGCATTCGCGGGTCTTTATTGCGTGAACATCGGTTATGGTCGCACCGAAGTGGCCGATGCGATCTACGAGCAAGCGAAAAAGCTCGCGTATTACCACACCTATGTCGGACACTCGACGGATACGATCATCGAGTTGTCGTCGCGCATCATCGACTGGTCGCCCGAAGGCATGAAGAAGGTGTACTACGGCATGTCGGGATCGGATGCGAACGAAACGCAGATCAAGATCGTCTGGTATTACAACAACGTGCTGGGCCGCCCGAACAAGAAGAAGATCATTTCGCGCGAACGCGGCTATCACGGATCGGGCATCGTGACCGGTAGCCTGACCGGCCTGCCGAGCTTTCATCAAAACTTCGATCTGCCGATCGATCGCGTGAAGCACACCGTTTGTCCGCACTGGTATCGCAAGGCGCCCGCCGGCATGAGCGAAGCGCAATTCACCGCGTATTGCGTTGACGAACTCGAAAAGCTGATCGCAAAGGAAGGCGCCGATACCATCGCCGCATTCATCGCCGAACCGGTGATGGGCACGGGCGGTATCATCGCGCCGCCGCAAGGCTACTGGGAAGCGATCCAGGACGTGCTCAGGAAGCACGATATCCTTTTGATCTCCGATGAAGTCGTGTGCGGCTTCGGCCGTCTCGGCTCGAAGATGGGCGCGCAGCACTTCGGCATCAAGCCGGATCTCATAACGGTGGCGAAGGGTTTGACGAGCGCATATACGCCGCTGTCGGGCGTGATCGTCGGCGAGAAGGTGTGGGACGTGATCGAGAAAGGCTCGCAGGAATTCGGCCCGATGGGTCACGGCTGGACGTATTCGGGACATCCGATTTGCGCGGCCGCGGCAATCGCCAATCTCGATATCCTGGAGCGCGAGAACCTCACGCAAAATGCCGCCGATGTCGGCGCGTACTTGCAGCAGCAATTGCATACGGCGTTCGACGCGCATCCGCTCGTCGGCGAAGTGCGCGGTGCGGGCATGCTGGCGGCGCTCGAATTCATGGCCGACAAGGACGCGCGCAAGCCGTTCGATGCGGCACTGAAGGTTGGGCCGAAAGTCTCGGCGGCAGCCCTCGAGCGCGGCGTGATCGCGCGTGCGATGCCGCATGGCGATATTCTCGGCTTTGCGCCTCCGCTCGTCACGACGCGCGCTGAAGTGGATGAGATCGTCGGTATCGTCAAGCAGGCCGTTGATGCGGTCGCGAACGAAGTCATCGGTTCGGCGCTCGCGACGCAGGCGATCTGAGCTTTCAAATAGGCCCGCGCCACGGGGCCAAAAAGCAAAACGGCCACTTAACGTGGCCGTTTCGTCATTCATGCCCGATTAACGCGTCGCGATATACATCGTAATTTCAAATCCGAAGCGCATGTCGGTGAAACTCGGGGTTTCCCACTTCATAGAGCCTCCTTGTGCATGATTGGCCAGACGGATGTCGGACCATTGCGCGGTTGTTCTACTGCAGGCGCCGTGCAAATCCGCGCACATGAATCGACGCTCTCTTCATCCTACGCGAGTTCGCGGTCCGCACGATTGGAAATTGCACCGGCGTTCATTTAATTTATTTATAGCGATCTTTGACGATTTTATGAATGTCAGGTGATGTGCGCTTATTGTCAGGGAGCGTTTACCCTGCATCGATATTGCTCAGATCATTGCCGTTACGGCAAAGAAGATTCAAAACGCCGCGCTTGTCGTGGTCGAACGCGGCGCGAGCGATGCGCGCGTGAGTGCTTCGAGCGGCAGCGGCTTGTCGAAGAAATAGCCTTGCGCCTGCGCCGCGCCCATGTCGCGCAATACGGCGAGCGTCGCAGCATCCTCCACGCCTTCCGCGACGAGCGTCAGATCGAGCGACTCGGCCATGCGTACGATGGCGCGAACGATCGCGCGGCTGCGCGGACTCTCGGTCAATTCGAGAATGAACGACTTGTCGATTTTCAGGCCGGTGAACTGATATTGATGCACATAGCTGAGCGACGAGAAGCCCGCGCCGAAATCGTCGAGCACGACGGACATGCCGTTGTCCGCAAGACGCTGCATCGTGCGGCGCGCGAGATCCGGCTCGGCGACGAGCGCGCCTTCGGTCAACTCCAGACAGACGCGCGATGGCGACACGCGATAGCGCCGCAACAACGCGAGCACGTCGTCGGCGAATTCGGGGCGCGTCATGCTGTAGCTCGAGCAGTTCACATGCACCGGCGGCCAGTGCGCGAAATGTGCATTGGCGAGAATCGCGGCAACGCGTTCGAGCATGTAGAGATCGAGCCTGCCGATGAGCCTCAGGCCCTCGACCGACGGCAGAAACTCACCCGGCCCGACGACTCGGCCATCCGGTTGACGCCAGCGAATCAACGCTTCGAGCGCGACGATTTCGCCGCTCTTCACATCGACGATCGGCTGGAAGTAGGGCAGCAATTCATCGTCGCGCTTGATCGCGTTGCGCAGCGCGCCTTCGCGTTCCACTTGGTCCGACACTTCGCGTCGCAGTTCCTGATTGAACACGACGAAGCTGTCGCGACCCGCGTTCTTCACCCGATACATCGCAGTATCGGCATCGCGCAGAAGATCGGCGGGTTCCGTATGGAACTGACTGTCCGCACTCACGATGCCGATGCTGCACGACGAAAACACGACGTGCTCTTCGATATGAAACGGCAGATCGAACGCGGCGAGGATGCGCTTCGCGATCGACACCGCGTCGCGCACGGGCGCATTCGGCGAGAGCACGGCAAATTCATCGCCGCCCAGACGCGCGAGCAGATCCGTCGAGCGCAGGCAGTCGCGCAGACGCGCCGCGGCCTGCACGAGCAGCATGTCGCCGAAGTGATGACCGAGGCTGTCGTTCACGACCTTGAAGCGATCGAGGTCGATGAACATCACCGACAGTTCGTCGCCGCGCGTTTGATAGTCCCGCCACGCGCAGCGCAGCCGCTGCATCAGATGGCTGCGATTGGGCAGGCCCGTCAATGCATCGTGCGAGTTCTCGTAGAGCAGGCGTGCGTTCACGTCGTCGAGTTCGCGCGTGCGGGCCTGCACGCGCGCTTCGAGTTCGAGGTTCGCAGCGTGCAGCGCTTCGGCATCGCGACGGCGTGAAAGCGCGGTGTCGATATGGCGCGACACGAAGGTCAGCAACTCCTGATCGCGCAGCGAATAGCGCACGAGCGGCGAATAACTTTGCACCGCGAGCACGCCGCGCACGACATCGCCATCGAAGAGCGGAATGCCGAGCCACGAACGCAGGCGCACTTCGCGATGCTCGATCTCGAACGCGCCTTCTTCGATCAGACGCAGCGCCTCGGAATGGTCGATGAGCCGCGCGCGCCGCTCGCGGATCACGTATTCGGTAAGGCCGCGTTGTCCGCGTCGCGGCGCGGGGCGTTCCTGCACGATCTCGTCGACGTAATAGGGAAACGACACTTCGTCGGTTTCCGTTTCGAACAGCGCGATATAAAAGTTGCGCGCATAGAGCAGCTCGCCGACGATGCCATGCAGGCTGCGAAAGAACTCCATCGTGTCGCCCGGACGGCTCGACAGTTCGGCGATCTGATACAGCGCGGCCTGCAAGTGCTCGGAACGTTCGCGCTCGGCAATGCCGTGACGCAGCGCCGCGTTGAGCTTCGACAATTCGGACGTGCGCCGCGCGACCTGCTCTTCGAGGTCGGCGCGGTGCAGGATACGATCGAGCGCCATCGCCACATGGCGCGCGACGACGAGAAAGAGCGCGCGATCTTCAGCGGTATAGATGCGCGAGACGTCGTAGACCTGCATCGCGAGCATGCCGAACACTTCGTCGCTCGCGTTCTTGAGCGGCGCGCCCATCCAGAACTCGGGACGATCGCCGATGCAATAGAAACGGCCCGCGCGTTCGGCGGCGCAGATATCGGCGGCGGTGATGAAGAGCGGCTGCCCGCTCGTGAGCACCTGGCCCGTCATCGACAGGCGCGCCGGATTCAGAATGTCGTAGTTCTCGGCGGCGACGACATCGGTGTCGATCACATCGACGTAATACGGATAGGTGATCTTGCCCGTCTTGCGATCGTAGAGCGCGAGATAGAAGTTCTCCGCATCGATCAGCGTGCCGAGACGTTCGTGCACGCCGCGCAGAAAATCGGCGCGCTCGGGCACCGAACTCGCGAGATACGCGATTTCATAGAGCACGCGCTGCGTGAGTTGCGCGCGCGCGAGTGCGTCGGCCTGTACGCGCTCGCCGAGCGTGCGCGCAAGTTCGGTGAGATGCATGTCGTCGCGATGCCCGACGGGCGCGAGCAGCCAGCCGAGCACGCTTTCGCCGTGTCCGGTCGGCCAGCAGTGCCAGCCCTGCGTGGCGCAGGTCTCCGCGAGCCGTTCCTCCGCGATGCTGTGCGGCCAGGCTTGCGCGTCGGGCAATGGCGCATCGCCGCGTCGCTCAAGATGCAACTGCTCGCCCGCGCGATACCAGGCCCACTGCCGCGGACAGCCCATCGCGGCGGCCTCGCGCAGCAAGGCGTCGATCGATGACGCGACGCCGGCGAAGACCTTTTCGTCGGTCGCCGTCACGGTTGCAGGGTCGGCCGCGGTTACGCGGGCAACCTGCGCGTCGAACGCGGGAAACACACTCATCGGCGCTCCAGGCCATATTTGCCGCCCCCTCGGGCGGGTCTCGTTCAGCGACTGCGCTCGCACGCAGCCCGGGGCGCGTGTCTTTAGCAAACGGTCTTATAGGGGTAACGGCAGCGAGCATACAGGCTTGAGTACGCAAAACAAAAAAAGCGTTGGCACCGCCGCGCGGGCGGGCATTCATGCCGGATGCGCGGCACCGGCGTGGTCGTGTCCGGTAAATCTCTCGCGGTACGCCTGCGGCGATACGCCGAGCGAGCGCAGAAAGCCGCGCCGCATCGTTTCCTCGGTGCCGAAGCCGCAGCGGGCCGCGACGCGCTTCACCGGCAACGCTGTATCGCCGAGCAGTCGCCGCGCCGCTTCGAGCCGCATGCGCTCGATCGAACGCGCGGGCGTCGTGCCGGTCTGCGCGCGGTAATGGCGCACGAAACTGCGCTCGCTCATGCCGACGCGCGCGGCCAGCACGCCGACCGACAGATCCGCCGCGAGATTCTCCGCGATCCACGCGTGCAACTCGCCGAACCGCTCGCCCGATTTCTGCAGCGACAGCGCCGCGCTGAACTGCGCCTGCCCGCCGGGGCGCTTCAGAAACACGACGAGATGGCGCGCGACATCGAGCGCGAGCGTGCGCCCGAGATCTTCTTCGACGAGCGCGAGAGACAGGTCGATGCCCGCGGTGACGCCCGCCGAGGTCCACACGTCGCCATCGCGGATGAAGATCGGATCGGGCTCGACATGGACCGCCGGAAAGCGCGTGGCGAGTTCGGCGCAGCGCGTCCAGTGCGTGACGGCGCGGCGCTCGTTCAGCAGGCCCGCGGCTGCGAGCAGGAACGCGCCGGTGCAGACCGACGCGGTGCGCCGCGCATGCGCGGAATGCGCGCGCACCCAGTCGACCAGTTCGCGGTCACGCACCGCTGCGTGCACGCCCCAGCCGCCGGCGACGATCAGCGTGTCGCAGGCGTCGGCCGCATCCGGCAAGGCCTCGCCCACGAGTCCCAGCCCCGCCGACGCGTTCGCCGTCCCGCCCCGCGCCACGACGCGCGGACGATACGGCCGCGGCAAGCCCGCCGCCGTCGCCAGATCGTTCGCGGACGCGAACACCTGCAAGGGGCCGGCGACGTCGAGCAACTGGACGTCGGGGAAGGCGAGCACGTCGATGATGCGTGGGGCGTCGGTTTGCATGGCGGTTTCCCCGAAGGACAACATTTGGCGGAAAACGTGGGTTGTGTGTCGAGTTCGCCATAGCGTAGCGGCGTAGCATCGGTTCGTCTACTGCGAAAAACCATCGATCAAGGAGAAGACGATGACCTTACACATCGGCCTGCTGGTGTTCCCGCGCGTGCAGCAACTCGACATGACCGGCCCTTACGACGCGTTCGCGCACATGGCCGACACCCAGGTGCATCTGATCTGGAAGACGCGCGAACCGGTCAAATCGAGCGCCGGCATGATCCTGACGCCCGATGCGACCTACGCCGATTGCCCCGCGCTCGACGTGCTGTGCGTGCCGGGCGGCTCGGGCGTCGGCGATCTGATGGAGGACGAGGAGACGCTCGCGTTCATCCGCGCGCAGGCGGCGGGCGCACGCTATGTGACGTCGGTTTGCACGGGTTCGCTCGTGCTCGGCGCGGCGGGCCTGCTGCGCGGCAAGCGCGCGACGACGCACTGGGCGTTTCACGGGCTGCTCGCGGAACTGGGCGCGATTCCGGTGCATGAGCGCGTCGTGCGGGACGGCAATCTGTTCACGGGCGGCGGCATCACGGCGGGGATCGACTTCGCGTTGACGCTCGTGGCGGAACTCGTCGGCGAACACGAGGCGCAGGCGATTCAACTGCAAATGGAATACGCGCCCGCGCCGCCGTTCGACGCGGGCGATCCGGCGCGCGCGCCGGCGGCGGTCGTCAGCGACGTGCGCGAGCGTTCCGCGCCGTCACTCGCGGCGCGCGGCGCGATTACGGCGCGCGTCGCGGAACGGCTGAAACTGAATGCGTAATGCAAAACGCAAAATGCCGGATGGTCGAATGCATGCGTAATGCAAAACGCCAAAGCGCTAGAACCGCTTTTGCATGAAATAGCGTGGCTGGCCGCCGTGGAAATCGGCGAGTTCGCCGAAGGTCTCATACCCGCAGCGCGCGTAAAGCGCGTGCGCTGCGGGATTGACCGTATCGAGCCAGGCCGCGCGGCAGTGTCGCTTCTTCGCTTCGGTTTCCGCGGCTTGCAGGGCGCGCTCGCCGAGTCCGAGGCCGCGCGCATCCTCGCGTATCCACAGCCATTTCACGAAGAGCCAGTCCCACGCGGTATAGCCCGCGAGGCCGCCGAGAAAATCGTCGTCGCGATAGAGCGACACCGCCAGATCGCGCTGATGGCTCGGGCCGAGTTGCGCGCAGTTGAACGCGGCGAGCCCGCCCGCGACGTCGCGCTCGAAACTCGCGTCGATCCAGTCGGTGACTGCCAGGGTGACGTCCGCGCTCATGTGAATTCTCAGACCTGCGCCGCCGGCGCGACCGACGCGCCCTGGATGCCGTGCCGCGCGAGCGCATCCGCGACGAAGCCCGAGCGCTTCGCATCCTCCACGAACTCGCGCAGATAATTCGCGGCCTCGTCGCCGCGTCGTTTCGACAGACCCATCGCCTGCTCGATCACCATGAATCGTCCGTCGAGCAGGCGCAGTCCGGGCGTGCGCGCGGCATCGGCTTCGAGCTGCTGCCTGACGCCCGCCGCGACTTCGAGGTCATCGCGCAGAAACTCATCGACGACGGTCTGCGACAACGCCGTGCGTACGATCTGCGCGCGCCTGATTTCGCGCGTCAGAAAGAGGTCGTACGCGCTGCCCTTGCCGACCAGAATGCGGTTGCCTTCGCGATCGACGTCTTCGTTGCGCGCAAGCGGCGAGGCGTCGCGCACGAGATAGCAGCCCTCGATCAGCACATACGGCGCGCTGAACGCGATGCCCGCGCCGCGCAGCGGATCGATCGCGAAGAAGCCGACGTCGGCGCCTTCGTTCGTGACGGTTTCGACCGACTCCGCGGCGCGATCGAATTCGGTGAAAGCGACCGGCACGCCGAGCCGCGACGCAAGTTCGCGCGCGAGATCGACCGATACGCCGCCCGGCTTGCCGCTGTCGGTGCGATTCACGAGGACCGGGTTGCCGAGATTGAGCGACGCGCGCAGCGTGCCGGTGGGTGCGAGGGCATTACGCAAGGAAGCGGAAAGAGTCATGGCATTCGTCGATGAGTGAAGAGGAATGGCGATGCGGGCAATCCGATGCAGAATACGCGAACCGCAACCGCTATTGCAAAGGAACGGCATGCAACGCGAACGTATCGATAGCAGTGCATTGATCGAGCGCCTCGGGCTCGAACCGCATCCTGAAGGTGGATTCTTTCGTGAGACGTATCGCGCGAGTGGCCGTGTCACACGCGAAAACGGCGGCGAACCCCGTTCGGCGTTGACCGCGATCTATTTCCTGCTATGCGATGGCGCGCATTCGGCGTGGCATCGCATTCGCTCCGACGAGGTCTGGCATTTCTACGCGGGCGATCCGATCGACGTGCATGTGCTCGATGCGAACGGCGCGCTCGTCACGCATCGTCTGGGCAACGCGCTCGTGCATGCGGATGCTGTGTTTCAGGCCGTCGTCGAGGCAGGCGACTGGTTTGCCGCCGAGTGTCACGATGCGGATGGCGCGGCGCTGGTCGGCTGCACGGTCGCGCCGGGCTTCGAATTCAGCGAGTTCGAACTTGCCGCGCCGGGCGCGCTCGAAACGCGCTATCCGCAGCATCGCGAGCTGATCGCGCGGCTAGGCTCGAATCCGTGACCACGCGAGTGCGGTTATCATCGCGCGCATCATCGACAACAACGGAAGGTCAGGCATGAGCGTAGTGCGCCGCGGGATTCAATCGATCGAAGTAGGTGGGGCGCTGTTGCGCGCGCTGGTGGATCATGGCGGCCCGATGCTGCTCGGCGATCTCGCAAAGAAGGCGGGCATGCCTTCGGCGAAGGCGCATCCTTATCTCGTGTCGTACGGCAACCTCGGCCTGATTCAGCAGGACGCTGCGACGGGGCGTTACGAGCTCGGGCCGTTTGCCTTGCAGATGGGTCTGATCAGCCTGCAACGCGTCGATCCGGTGCGTCTGGCGATTGCGGAAGTGGCGAACATGACGCCGCGCGTCGAGCATACGGTTGCGCTCGCGAGCGCGGGCAGTTATGGACCGACCATCGTGCATATCCAGCAGGCCAGCGTGCCCATTCACGTGACGATGCGTACCGGTACGGTGATGTCGCTGTTGCAGACCGCGACGGGCCGCGCATTCGCCGCGTATCTGCCGCCGATGACGGTCGATGCGCTCGTCGCGATCGAGCGCGCGGGCGCGTTGCAGATCGGCGCGCAACGCCGCGATTACACGCGTGGGCAGATCGACGCAATGCTTGCCGAAGTGCGCGAGCATGGCATCGCGAGGGCGATCGACGAACCCGTCGCGGGGATTAGCGCGATGAGCGCGCCGGTGTTCGATCACTCGCGCAATATCGTGCTTGCGATCACGGCGATTGGACCGAGTGGTTCGTTTGATGGGGCATGGAGTGGTGATATCGCGAGGGCATTGCGCGATTGCGCGGGACGGGTGTCGAAGATGCTCGGGTTTGTTGTTGTTTGATTTCGGCTCGGGCCGAAAGGGGCCGTTGCGGTTTTTTTTGCTTTTGGTTTGGTCGCCGGATCCCGTATTCGCGTCGGTTTATTAGCACTGCCCCTGTGCGGGGCGGCAGTCACTTTCTTTGCTGCTGCAAAGAAAGTAACCAAAGAAAGCAGCTTGAGCCGCCCGCGGTCACACGCAATTTGGGTGTTCTTCTCGTCGATCGTGGGCTCAGTAGCGAGTGCCCTCGTAGGCCACCTCGGGCTTGGACCGCGCACGGTCTGTCACATCGCACCACGTGCGTGGCTGGTTCAGCACGAAATGGCTCCGGCCTGCTTCGCGGCCGATGGGTACGTCGGGTCTGCGTGTGCTTCTGCGCTTCTCTTTTCTCGTCGGTTTCCCATGCATACCCCACGGCAGCGCGTAGCGCTGTGCCGAAGCTATTTCGTGCTGAACCAGCGCGCTAAACGTTCTAGCGTGTCAGACCGTGCGCGGTCCAAGCCCGAAGTGGCCTACGAGGGAACTCGCTACAGAAGCCACGAGCGAGGAGAAGAATGCCCAAATTGCGTGTGACCGCGGGCGTATCGGGCTGCTTTCTTTAGTGACTGCCGCCCCGCACAGGGGCAACGCTTATAAACCGACACGCAAACGGGATCCGGCGAAACCCACACGCATGCCACCCCATACGGGTAAACGCAAATTCAACAATATAAAACGCCTTGTACAATGATAAACATATAACCGAAATCGAAGCAATTCGCACCCGAGCCCGAAGCGTCATGCAACGACGACGAGAGAAGGCTCCACGATGGAGACGATCGAATGTCCGTGAACTACGCCACGCTGCGTTTCGACTACGCCCGCGCCCCCGAGCACGATGCGCCCGCATCCTCGCCATATCCCGTCGCCGTGATCGGCGCAGGCCCGGTGGGTCTCGCGACAGCGATCGATCTCGCGCAGCAGGGCGTACGCACCGTCCTCCTCGACAATGACGACACCGTATCCACCGGCTCACGCGCGATCTGTTTCGCCAAGCGCACGCTGGAAATATTCGATCGTCTCGGCTGCGGCGACAGGATGATCGAAAAGGGCGTGAGCTGGAACGTCGGCAAGGTGTTCCTGCATGACGATCTCGTCTACACCTTCAATCTTCTGCCGGAAACGGGGCACGCGCGTCCCGCATTCATCAACTTGCAGCAGTACTACGTCGAAGGCTTTCTCGCGGAACGCGCAATGCAGATGGAGCACCTGCAATTGCGCTGGAAAAGCAATGTGATCGGCGCGACGCAACACGACGAATATGTCGAACTGCAAGTCGAAACGCCCGACGGCGTCTATCCTCTGAAGGCGCAATACGTCGTGGCCGCCGATGGCGCACGCAGCCCGATGCGCCGCGCGCTCAATCTCGATAGCCACGGCCGTACGTTCAAGGACCGCTTTCTGATCGCCGACGTGAAGATGAAAGCGCCGTTTCCGACCGAACGCTGGTTCTGGTTCGATCCGCCGTTTCATCGCAATCAGTCGGTGCTGCTGCATCGCCAGCCGGACAACGTATGGCGTATCGATTTCCAGCTCGGCTGGGACGCGGACCCCGTCGCGGAAAAAGAACCCGAACGCGTGATTCCACGCGTGAAGGCGCTGCTCGGCGAAGACGCCGAATTCGAACTGGAGTGGGTGAGCGTCTACACGTTCTCGTGTCTGCGCATGGATAGCTTCAGACATGGCCGCATCATCTTCGCGGGCGATTCGGCGCATGGCGTGTCGCCGTTCGGCGCTCGTGGCGCGAACAGCGGCGTGCAGGATGCCGATAACCTCGCGTGGAAGCTGAAGCTCGTCGTCAATGGCGATGCACCGCCCGCGCTGCTCGATACCTACGCTTCCGAGCGCGAATACGCCGCCGACGAAAACATCCTCAACTCGACGCGCGCCACCGATTTCATCACGCCGAAGAGCGCGGTTTCACGCCTCTTTCGCGATGCGACGCTCAAGCTCGCGAAGGATTGCGCGTTCGCGCGGCGCATGGCGAACAGCGGCCGGCTCTCGGTGTCCGCGGTGCTGCGCGACTCGACGCTCAACACGCCCGATGCAAACGACGATGCCTTCGACTGCGCGATGATCCCCGGCGCGCCATGCGTGGATGCGCCCGTGCGCGTCGATGACCGCGATGCGTGGCTGTTGCCGCAAACCCATGGCGGCGCGTTCACGGGCATCTATTTCTGCGGGCTGGGCCACGGCCCCGACGTCTGCGCGCAAAGTCTCGCTGAATTGTCGAAGGCGCCGCTGCCGGTGCGTACGCTGATCGTCGTGCCGAGAGGCATGGCCTGCACGGTGCCGGGCGTGACGGTGGTGGAAGATGTCGAAGGCATGGTCGCGCATCGCTTCGACGCGCGGCCGGGCACGTTCTATCTGCTGCGTCCCGATCAACACGTGTGCGCCCGCTGGCGCACCTTCGAAGCCGCATCGGTCACGGCGGCGGTCAAGCGCGCAACCTGCAACGGATGATGAATCGTATGAAGCTCAATCTCGAACTGAATATCGCGGACCATGACGCGTTCTACGAGCGTCTCATCGACACCCATAACGGGCTTACCGATGAAGAAAGCCAGATGCTCAACGCGAAGCTGATCCTGCTGCTGGCGAATCATATCGGCGACAACGACGTGCTGAAGGAAGCGTTGACGATGGCGCGTCACGGCCTCGCCGCCAGTTAAATCTTCAGCACGATGCCCGCGCGCTCGCAGATAAACGCACCGATGCCCGCGATGTCGTCGAGCGCGAGCAGCGGCAACGCGGAATCGATCGCGGCGGGCTCATCGGTTGCGATTGCCACGATCTCCACATCGGTCTTGTAGAGCGGCTCGCGGCCAGCCGACGGCCGCACGACTTCCAGACGCGGCATCGCCTCGCGCGCGAATCCTTCGACGATCACGAGGTCCGCGTGCGACAGCCGCGCGGCCAGCTCGGTAAGCGGCGGCTCCGCGTCGCCGTTCAGCTCACGCACGATCGCATACCGGTAAGGCGATGCGATCAGCACTTCACCCGCGCCCGCGCGCCGAAAGCGCGCACTGTCCTTGCCCGGCGGCTCAAGTTCGATCGAGTGATGACTGTGCTTGATGACGTTGACCGTGAGGCCGCGTGCGCGCAGCCACGGCAGCAGCGCTTCGATCAAGGTGGTCTTGCCCTGGCCCGAGCGGCCCGAGATGCCGAATAGCGGCGGATGGTGCGGATTCATGCGAAGGGTCGGCACTTTGTTCTGGTTTCGATCAGGCGAGTTTAACGGGTCGATGGCGAGCGAGGACAAATCGCGCTATCGTCGGGCATTGCCTTTGCGGCACTTCACGCCAGCGCGCGCAACGCGTTTCCGACCCTCATCGCGCGAGGCAGCAATCAAAGGATCTCCGACATGGCCGAAGACAATCCCAGCACCGCTCTCGCACCGCAGCAGTTTTCCATCGACGTGATGCTCGAAAAATATGCCAAGGGCGACGAGACGCGCGTCGAGGATATTTATCGCCGCGTGGCGCGCGGTGTCGCGCAAGCCGAGCCGAAAGAGGCACGCGCGAAGATCGAAGCGGAGTTCGTCGACAACTTCCGGCGCGGCGCGCTCGGCGCAGGCCGCATCATGAGCGCGGCAGGCGCGGGCATCGACGCGACGCTCATCAATTGTTTCGTGCAGCCGGTGGGCGACGCGATCCAGAGCGTCGACAGCAACGGGCTACCAGGTATCTACGTCGCGCTGTTGCAGGCGGCCGAGACGATGCGTCGCGGCGGCGGCGTCGGTTATAACTTCTCCGCGATTCGTCCGCGCGGCGCGCGCGTGCATTCGACGGGATCGGCGGCGTCGGGTCCATGCAGCTACATGGACGTGTTCGATGCGTCGTGTCGCACGGTGGAAAGCGCCGGCTCGCGGCGCGGCGCGCAGATGGGCATTCTCGATTGCTCGCATCCCGACCTGCTCGAATTCATCGCGGCAAAACATACGAAAGGACGCTGGAACAATTTCAACGTATCGGTCGCGGTGACCGACGAATTCATGCAGGCCGTCGCCGACGACGCCACCTGGCAGCTCACGCACAAGGCCGAGCCTTCGCCCGCGCAGCGTGCGGCCGAAGACATGCACCAGCGTGAAGATGGACTGTGGGTCTATCGCGAAGTGAAGGCGCGCGAAGTGTGGAACACGATCATGCGCTCGACCTACGACGTCGCGGAGCCCGGCGTCGTGTTCATGTCGCGCATGAACGACGACAACAACCTGCGCGCGGTCGAAGCGATTCGCGCGACCAATCCATGCGGCGAACAGCCTTTGCCCGCATACGGCTGCTGCAATCTCGGTCCGCTCAATCTCACGCGCTTCGTGAACGATCCGTTCGCGCAGATGCGCGGCGGCGTGCCGTCGTTCGACTGGGACGGTCTCGCGCGCACGACGCGCACGCAGGTGCGTTTCCTCGACGACGTGCTCGACGTCACGCTCTGGCCGCTCGACGAACAGGCGCGCGAAGCGGAGGCGAAGCGCCGTATCGGCGTCGGTTTCACGGGTCTCGGCGACACGCTCGTGATGCTCGGCCTGCGCTATGACGAACAGGAAGGGCGCGACTTCGCCACGCGCGTTGCGCGCACGATGCGGGATGAAGCGTACCGCGCGTCCGTCGAACTCGCGAAGGAGCGCGGCAAGTTTCCGCTCTTCGATGCGAAACGTTATCTGGAGGAGGGCACGTTCGCATCGCGCTTGCCGGACGACATCAAGAGCGCGATTCGCGAGCACGGCATTCGCAACAGCCATCTGCTGTCGATCGCGCCGACGGGCACGGTGAGCCTCGCGTTCGCGGACAATGCATCGAACGGCATCGAGCCTGCGTTCTCGTGGACGTATCAGCGCACGAAGCGCATGGCGGACGGCTCGCGTCAGACCTTCGCCGTGGAAGATCACGCCTACAGGCTGTATCGCGAGATGGGCGGCGATGTGAACGCGTTGCCCGCGTACTTCGTCAGCGCACTGGAGATGTCCGCGCACGATCACATGGAGATGATGGCGGCGGTGCAGCCGTTCGTCGACACGTCGATCTCGAAGACCGTGAACGTGCCCGCCGATTATCCATTCGACAAGTTTCAGGATCTCTATTTCGAAGCGTGGCGGCGCGGCCTGAAGGGGCTCGCGACGTATCGGCCGAACGAGACATTGGGTGCGGTGCTTTCCGTCACGCCCGCTGAAACGCCGAGCGATTCGCCGGACCCCGAACTCGATCTCGACCCGCTGCGCATCGCGATTGATCATCGGCCACGAGGAGAATTGCCCGCGATCATCGAGAAGGTCGAGTATCTGACGCAGGCGGGGAAGAAGTCGATCTATCTCGCGGTGTCGTTCATCGAGGTGACAGGGCGCATCTCGGGTGAAGACGTGACCATCGAGCGGCCCATCGAATTCTTCATTCCCACCGGCCAGCGCGACGAATCGCAGCAATGGATCACGGCAACGATGCGTTCGCTGTCACTGGCCGCGCGCGGCGGCTTTGCGGCGCGCACCTTGCAGGACATGCGCAAGGTGTCGTGGGATCGCGGACAGGTGCGTCTCGGCGATGTCGAACGGCTCGATGGACATCGCAGCCCGCGCTGGCACGATTCGGAAGTCGCCGCGCTAGCGTATGCGATCCAGCAGATTCTTCATCGCCGCGGTTTTCTTGATGCAGAAGGAAACCACGTACCGTCGCGCGTGCTTGCGCGCAAGGGTGCCGATCGCGCGCCGCATGCAGTAGCTGTAGCGGACGAGGGCGAAGAAGTATCCGAGGGTATCGCGCGAGTCGAGATCGATCCGCATAGCCTTCCCCTGATGCACGGCCGAAAGTGCGCGACATGTGGTGCGAATGCAGTAATCCGCAAGGATGGCTGCGACTTCTGCACGGCGTGCGGCGAAATCGGCGCGTGCGGTTGAGTTGAAGAAAAAAAGGCGCGGGCTTTCGTCCGCGCCTTCTCTGTCACGCTCGATGCGAGCGTTCGGTCTTGCTCTCTTCGTGCGATTCGTGCGCAACATCCGACCCATGCGATGCGTGCTGCGTGAACGGATGCCATACCGGCGTGAGCGAAGGAAGTTCGTCGAGAAGCGAGAACTGATCGAGCGATGTGTTTTCGAACATGATGACCTCTTGAATCTTTTCCTGACGATGCGATCAGCGCGCCGTCACGTTTGCATGCGTGGCCGAGCCATTGGCGTACTCGACGATCTCACGGTTGCGCGCTTCCGCTTGCGCGGCGACGGCATCGCCCCACATGCTGCGCTCGGGATAGGTGTTGCGGTTCAATGCGGGCAGCGAGCCATTCGAATACGCAGCGACGAGTTCGGCACGTACTTGCGCGCGGGTCTTGGGCGTATCGCTCGCGCTCGCTTGCGTCTGCGTCGAAACCTGATACGTGCCCGCGCGGCCGATGCCCTGGCCGCCCTCCGCAAATGCGGTGGTCGAGACGACGGCGGAGATGGCGGCGAGAGAGAACCCCGTGATGAGCTGTTTCATGCTTGCGACTCCTTTCTTTCCGATGCGGCGTGCGGGCAAATGCGGATTGCATTCGGTGTGAAGCACGCTGCGTTAGGAGCGAATGTAGCCGCGCGGACCGGGCGGATAAATGCCGTATCAGCGAATAGATTTATCGATTTCGGCGAATAATCGTGCGCAGGCTTGATGGGCGGGCGTTTGCGGCCCGCGTCAAACGAGTTGCTTATGGAAGAAAGTGGTCCCGCATGGCGTGCCGTCGGGCATCAACGCGTAGTTCGGCACCACGCCCACGCGCTGCCACCCTGCGCGCTCGTAGAGACGCTCGGCATCGCCGCCGGTGACGGTGTCGAGCACGAGAACAGACTTGCCGGCGTCGCGCGCCGCATCGTCGGCGGCTGTCATCAGTCGGCCTGCAATGCCCTGGCGCCGCGCTCGACGCGCGACGAGCATCTTCGCGACATCGGCGCGATGCGGCTGATTCTCCGGTTGATCGATGACGAGCTGCACCGTGCCCAGCACATGCCCTTCAGCGTTCTCGGCGACGAGCAGTATGCGTTCGTCGCGCGCGACGCCATGTGCGACGCGCGTCCAGAACGCGAGAGCCGTCGCGCGTGAGATCGGCAACATGAAGCTGACGGATGCGCCGCCTTCGACGCAATCGATGAGCACATCCGCCAGCGACTCGACATACCCCGCTACTTCGTTCGCGCCTATGCGGCGCACGGTGACGTTTTCGTTCATTGGTGTTCTTGTCCCGCTTGCAGCGCCGCCAGCGGTGGATGGTTAGCTATGCGACGACATCCTCGGTGCCCGCCACTTCCGGCGTGCCGTGACGCACGATGGTCGGCGACGACGTGCTCGTCGGCAGGCAGCGCTCTTCCGCATCCTTCTGACCTTGCAGCAGCGGGCAACGCTCGAACAGTTCGGCGGCCCAGTCGACGAACACGCGCACCTTCGGCGAAAGATGGCGGTTATGCGGGTACACCGCGGAAATCGGCATCGGCAGCGGATTCCATTGCGGCAACACTTCGACGAGCTCGCCCGCGCGCAGATGCGGCAACGCCATGAAGCGCGGCACCTGAATGATGCCGACACCCTTCAAGCCGCAGCTCAGATACGCTTCGGCGTCGTTTACCGCGATCATGCCGCGCATCTTCACTTCGATGGTTTCATCGTCGATGACGAAGTCCATGTCCATGACGCGTCCCGTGCGGCTCGAAAAGTAATTCACTGCCGTGTGATTCTGCAAATCCTCGATCGTTTTCGGTGTGCCGTTGCGTTCGAGATATTGTGGAGCCGCCACCGTCACACCCTGGAACACGCCGATACGCCGCGCGACCAGACTCGAATCCTGCAGCGTGCCCACGCGAATCACGCAGTCGACGCCTTCCTGAATCAGATCGACCGGTTTGTCGCCGAAGCCCATCATCAGCTCGATATCCGGATAGCGCGTGTGGAAATCGCATAGCTGCGGCATCACGATGAGCCGCCCGATCGCGCCCGGCATGTCCACGCGCAGCTTGCCGTGCGGACCCTTGCCGTTATTCGAGAACGAACCTTCCGCTTCTTCGATGTCGGCGAGGATGCGTACGCAGCGCTCGTAGTACGCCGCGCCATCGGGCGTGAGATTGAGCCTGCGCGTCGTGCGCTGGAGCAGCCGCACGTTCAGATGCGCTTCCAGATTCTGGATGATCGTCGTGACCGAAGCGCGCGGCAGATTGAGCGTGTCCGCTGCGCGCGAAAAGCTGTTGGTGTCTACGACGCGAGTGAAGACCTGCATTGCCTGAAGCCGATCCATGTTCTCTCACCTTCCTTGACTAGCGATGCGCTAATTAAGCGCGCGCTAAAGAGTGGCCGAAAAAAACAATCGCAAGGGATAACCACGATTGTTCGGTGCGACCGAATTGTGTTGCCGGATTATAGGCATTTATCTAAAAAGGCGCGGACTCCAGAATTCGGACCATCGCAACTCATGCGTGAAGGCCTTGCAGAATCGGCCCTGCACCGAAAATAACCATGGCAACACTGTTGGATCTCGAGTCGGGCCCGCGTTTGTGCATCGAGGATGTGCACATCACGGGACACGCGCAACCGATTACCCTGCGCAGCTATCGCCCGGCGTCGGACGGCACGGTGCTGCCCATCGTTCTGTACTTTCACGGCGGCGGTTTTATTCGCGGCGGACTCGACGACGCGGATATCGCCGCGGCGACCATTGCGCGCGATACGCCCGCCTGGGTCGTCGCGGTGGGCTATTCGCTCGCGCCGAAATTTCCGTTTCCCGCCGCGCCGGAAGACGGTTATCGCGCGGCGCAATGGGCTGTCGCGCATGCTCGTTCGCAGCGCGCGGACCCGCAGCGCATCGGCGTCATGGGCCATGACGCGGGCGGCAATATCGCCACGTGCGTCGCGGCCATCGCGCGCGATCGCGGTGATATTCGCATGTCCGCGCAAGCGCTGCTCGCGCCGCTGCTCGATCCGAGCATGACGCGCCTCGCCGACGAACGCAAAGTGTTGTGCCCCGATTTCGAAGCATGCGAATGCGCGCAGTGGTATCGCGCGTATCTGCCGAATCCGTCGCAGCGGCTGCATCCATATGCGGCGCCGCTCGAATCGCGCCGTCTCGCGGGCCTGCCGCCCGCGCTCATCGCGAGCGCCGAGCACGATCTTCTGCATATCGAAGCCGAGAAATACGCGGGCGAACTGATCGCGGCGGGTGTCCCGACCGAAGTCACGCGCCACGGCAAGACATCGCATCAGGCGCTCGCCGCGCATCCCGATGCGCTCGCCGATGTCGTCACGTTCTTCAGAAAACGGCTTGCGCGCGGGAAATGAGCGCAAGAAACGGCACGCCGCACACGCACCAGACAACAACAATCTCAACGTAACCGGAGCCTTTGACCATGTTATTCACTCGCAAACGCATCTACGCCGCGCTGGGCGCGACGCTGATCGTCGCCGGCGCGGGCGGCTATACCGCCTGGCGCGGTCACGGCGACGCGGCGATCAATCAGGCGCAAGCCGCCGCACACAGCCCGACCGCCACCGAGGTGGACGTGGCGACCGTGGTCTCGAAGACCATCACCGATTGGCAAAGCTATTCGGGCCGGCTCGAAGCCGTCGATCACGTCGACATTCGTCCGCTCGTGCCGGGCACGATCGTCGCCGTGCATTTCAAGGATGGCCAGCTCGTGAAGAAGGGCGATCCGCTCTTCACGATCGATCCGCGTCCCTACGAAGCCGAAGTGGATCGCGCGCAGGCGCAGATCGCAGCGGCGCAGGCTCGCAATGGCTATACGTCGACCGATGCGGCGCGTGCGGAACGTCTGCTCGCCGATAACGCGATCGCCAAGCGCGACTACGACGAGAAGCAGAACGCCGCGCGCGAGGCCGTCGCCAATCTGAAGGCCGCGCAGGCTGCGCTCGAAACTGCGAAGATCAATCTCGCCTATACGCATATCGTCGCGCCTGTCGCGGGCCGCGTATCGCGTGCGGAACTCACGGTCGGCAACATCGTATCGACGGGCGCGAACGCGCCTTTGCTGACGACGCTCGTATCGGTCTCGCCGATCTACGCATCGTTCGATGTCGATGAACAGACGTACTTGCGCTATCTCGGCCGCGACGCGGGCAGCGCCGTGCCAGTGTCGCTCGGTCTCGCGAACGAGGACGGTTATTCGCGCGATGGCGTCGTCGATTCGGTCGACAACCGGCTCGATACCACGTCCGGCACGATCCGCGTGCGCGCGCGCTTCAACAACCCCGACGGTACGCTCGTGCCGGGTCTCTATGCACGCGTGAAAGTGGGCGGCGGCACGCCGCACCCGGCCGTGCTCGTGGAAGACGAAGCCATCGGCACCGATCAGGACAAGAAGTACGTCATGGTCGTCGACAAGGACAACCGCGTGCAGTATCGCGAAGTGATCACCGCGCAGACGCATGAAGGCCTGCGCGTGATATCGAAGGGCCTGCAGCCAGGCGAGCGCATCGTCGTGAACGGCTTGCAGCGTGTGCGCCCGAACGATGTGATCAAGGCCAACAACGTCGCGATGAACGACAGCGATGCACCCGTCGTGAAGACCGCATCCGCACAGTGATGCGCGTCATCCGCAACTGACAGAACTCGTCATGAACATATCCAAATTCTTCATCGATCGCCCGATCTTTGCGGGCGTGCTATCGGTGGTCGTGCTGCTGGCGGGCATCATTGCGATGTTCAAGCTGCCGATCTCCGAGTATCCGGAAGTCGTGCCGCCTTCGGTCGTCGTGCATGCGCAGTATCCCGGGGCGAACCCGAAGGTGATCGCGGAGACCGTGGCCTCGCCGCTCGAAGAGCAGATCAACGGCGTCGAGGACATGCTCTACATGCAGTCGCAAGCCAATAGCGACGGCAACCTCACGACCACCGTCACGTTCAAGCTCGGCACCGATCCTGACAAGAACACGCAGCTCGTGCAGAACCGCGTGAACCAGGCGCTGCCGCGCCTGCCGCAGGATGTGCAGCGCCTGGGCGTGACGACCATCAAGTCGTCGCCGACCTTGACTATGGTCGTCCACCTGAACTCGCCCAACGGCCGTTACGACATGACGTATCTGCGCAACTATGCGCTGATCAACGTGAAGGACCGGCTCGAACGCATCGCGGGCGTGGGCGAAGTGCAGTTGTGGGGCTCGGGTGATTACTCGATGCGCGTATGGCTCGATCCGCAAAAGGTCGCGCAGCGCGGCATGACGGCGACGGATGTCGCCAACGCGATCCGCGAGCAGAACGTGCAGGTCGCCGCGGGCGTGATCGGCGGTTCGCCGACGCTGCCGAATGTGCCGCTGCAACTGAACGTGAACGCGCGCGGCCGTCTCACGAGCGAGTCGGAGTTCCGCGACATCGTGTTGAAGACGTCGCCGGATGGCGCGGTCACGCATCTCTCCGATGTGGCGCGTGTGGAACTCGCCGCATCGGAATATGGCTTGCGCTCGTTGCTCGACAACAAGTCGGCCGTTGCAATCGCGATCAATCAGCAGCCGGGCGCGAACTCGCTGCAGATCTCCGACGAAGTCCGCAAGACGATGAAGGAACTGCAAGCAGACATGCCGGCGGGCCTGGAATATCAGATCGTCTATGACCCGACGCAGTTCGTGCGTTCGAGTATCGAAGCGGTCATTCACACGCTCGCGGAAGCCATCGCGCTGGTCGTGCTCGTCGTGATCGTGTTCCTGCAAACGTGGCGCGCATCGATCATTCCATTGCTCGCGGTGCCGGTGTCGATCGTTGGTACGTTCTCGCTGCTGCTCGCGTTCGGCTTCTCGATCAACGCATTGTCATTGTTCGGGATGGTGCTCGCGATCGGTATCGTCGTCGACGATGCGATCGTGGTCGTCGAAAACGTCGAGCGCAACATCGAAGCGGGGTTATCGGCGCGGGAGGCCACGTATCAGGCGATGCGCGAGGTGAGCGGGCCGATCATCGCGATTGCGCTGACGCTCGTCGCCGTGTTCGTGCCGCTCGCGTTCATGTCGGGTCTCACGGGCCAGTTCTACAAGCAGTTCGCGATGACCATCGCCATCTCGACGGTGATCTCCGCGTTCAATTCGCTGACGCTGTCGCCGGCACTCGCCGCGCTCCTGCTCAAGGGGCACGACGAGCCGAAGGACTGGCTCACGCGTGGCATGGATCGCGTGTTCGGCGGCTTCTTCCGCGCTTTCAACAAGGTGTTTCATCGCGGTTCGGATGCGTATGGCAAGGGCGTGAAGAGCGTCATCAATCGCAAGGCGCTGATGATGGTCGTGTATGCCGTGCTGCTCGCTGGCGCCGTGCTGATGGGCAAGGTTGTGCCGGGCGGCTTCGTGCCCGCGCAGGACAAGGAGTATCTGATCAGCTTCGCGCAGTTGCCGAACGGCGCATCGCTCGATCGCACCGAAGGCGTGATCCGCCAGATGTCGGATATCGCATTGAAGCAGCCGGGCGTGGAAAGCGCGGTCGAATTCCCGGGCTTGTCGGTGAACGGCTTCACCAACTCGTCGAGCGCGGGCATCGTGTTCGTCACGCTGAAGCCTTTCAAGGAACGCGTGCATGACAAGGCGCTGTCGGCGAATGCGATTGCCGGCGCGTTGAATCAGAAGTACGCGGGCATCAAGGGCTCGTTCATCGCCGTGTTCCCGCCGCCGCCGGTGCTCGGCCTCGGCACGCTCGGCGGCTTCAAGATGCAACTTGAGGATCGCGGCGCGCTCGGCTATGCGGCGCTCGCCGATGCGACGCAGGCGTTCATCAAGCGCGCATCGCAGACGCCCGAACTCGGCCCGACGTTCTCCAGCTATCAGATCAACGTGCCGCAGTTGAACGTCGATCTGGATCGCGTGAAGGCGAAGCAACTGGGCGTCTCGGTGACGGACGTGTTCGACACGATGCAGGTCTATCTCGGCTCGCTCTACGTGAACGACTTCAATCGCTTCGGACGCGTGTATCAGGTGCGCGTGCAGGCGGACGCGCCGTTCCGTGCGAATCCGGAAGATATCGGCTTGCTGAAGACGCGCAACGCGAATGGCGACATGGTGCCTTTGTCGTCGCTCGTGAAGGTGACGCCGACGTACGGCCCCGAGATGGTGGTTCGCTATAACGGCTACACCGCGGCCGACATCAACGGCGGCCCGGCGCCGGGCTACTCGTCGGGTCAGGCGCAGGCGGCGGCTGAACGCATCGCGGCGGAAGTGCTGCCGCGCGGGATCAAGTTCGAATGGACCGATCTCACGTATCAGCAGATCCTCGCGGGCAACGCGGCGCTGTGGGTGTTCCCGATCAGCGTGCTGCTCGTGTTCCTCGTGCTCGCGGCGCTGTATGAAAGCCTGACGCTGCCGCTCGCGGTGATCCTGATCGTGCCGATGAGCATTCTGTCCGCGTTGGTCGGCGTATGGCTCACCGATGGCGACAACAACATCTTCACGCAGATCGGCTTGATGGTCCTGGTGGGCTTGTCGGCGAAGAACGCGATCCTGATCGTCGAGTTCGCACGCGAGCTGGAGATGCAGGGACGCTCGATCGTGCAGGCCGCGATCGAAGCGAGCCGGCTGCGTCTGCGCCCGATCCTGATGACCTCCATCGCGTTCATCATGGGCGTGGTGCCGCTCGTGGTGTCGACGGGAGCGGGTTCGGAGATGCGTCACGCGATGGGCGTCGCCGTGTTCTTCGGCATGTTGGGCGTGACGCTCTTCGGTCTGATGCTGACGCCGGTGTTCTACGTGATCCTGCGCAAGCTGTCCCGCACCGAGCATGTGACGGACAAGCACGGCTCGCATCCGCAGATGCGCGGTATCGGTGCCTCCTACGAGGCGCAATGAGGTCGATGATGATGAACAAGCTACATATCGTATCGAGTCTGATGGCCACGCTGTTGCTGGTGGCAGGCTGCTCGCTCGCGCCCACTTACGAGAAGCCGGACGTCAGCGCGCCGTCCGCCTACAAGGAAACGCCGCAACAGACGCTCGACGCATCCGAGGCGGGCACCTGGAAGACCGCGCAACCTTCGGAAGAGATGTTGCGCGGCGAATGGTGGACGATCTTCGACGACGCCACGCTGAACGATCTGGAAAAGCAGGCACAGGATGCGAACCAGAACCTGAAGGCGACGGCGGCGCGCGTGAAGGAAGCGCGCGCGATCAACCAGACGGCGCGCGCGGGCCTGTTCCCGACGCTCGACGCGGGCTTCGGCCCGACGCGCGAGAAGTTCTCGCCCGCATCGCAGTTCCTGCCGGCCGATGGCAACGTGCCCGCGCAAACGCTGTGGCGCGCGCAGGCGAGCGTGTCGTATGAAGTGGACCTGTTCGGCCGCGTGTCGAACTCGGTGCAGGCCGCCAACGCCGACACGCAGCAAAGCGAGGCGCTGTTCCGTTCGGTGCAGCTTGCCTTGCAGGCGGACGTCGCGCAGAACTACTTCAATCTGCGCGAGCTGGATGCCGAAACTGATGTCTTCACGCGCACGGTGCAGTTGCGCGAGCAAGCGCTGAAGCTCGTGCAGAAGCGCTTCACGGAAGGCGATATCAGCGAACTCGACGTCGCGCGCGCGAAGTCGGAACTCGCGACCGCGCGTTCGGACGCGATGACGGTCCAGCGTCTGCGCGCGGCGTCGGAACATAGTCTCGCGGTGCTGCTCGGCAAGGCGCCCGCCGAGTTCTCGATGGCGGCGAATCCGCTCAAGCAGGTGACGGTGCGTGTGCCGCCGGGATTGCCTTCGGCGTTGCTCGAACGCCGTCCGGATATCGCGGCGGCGGAACGCGCGATGGCGGCGGCCAATGCGCGCATCGGTGTGGCGAAGGCGGCGTTTTTTCCGTCGTTGACGCTGACGGGTTCGGGCGGCTTCGAATCGGCGACGCTCGGCGATCTTTTCAAATGGTCGAGCCGCACGTTCCTGCTCGGGCCGTTTGCGGGCACCGCGCTGAATATCCCGATCTTCGATGGCGGTCGTCGCAAGGGCAATCTCGCGAATGCGCGTGCCGTGTATGAAGAGGATGTCGCGAATTATCGGCAACAAGTGCTGGTTGCATTCCGCGAGGTTGAAGACAATCTTTCCGATCTGCGCATCCTCGAAGGTCAGACCGCGACGCAGGACGATGCTGTGAAGGCTTCGGTGCGGGCCGCGCAGCTTTCGCGGACGCAGTACACCGAAGGGGCAGTGAATTATCTCGATGTCATCGATGCCGAAAGGACGGTGCTTCAGACGCAGCGCGCGTCGGTGCAGTTGCAGGGGACGCAGGCGGTATCGACGGTGAATCTGATTCGCGCGTTGGGGGGCGGTTGGGGCGATGCCATGCCCAAGCCTGTCGTGGAGCCGAGTCTCGCGCAGAAGTAGGTTTTGTTTTTTGGGTTTTCGTCGCCGGGTCCCGAATACGAGATCCGGCGAAAGTCTGTTTACTCGATAAACAAAACCGATTGTTCGTCGAATGGAACATATGTCTTCACCTACGGAGCGTTTATCCGCAAGCCCCAAATCCATAAAATTCTAACTATGGGATAGGGAGCCGAAGATGAAAGACTTGATTGCAAGACAACTGTATCAGCCGGCGGTGGTGCTGCCACTGCTACTGTTGACGCGCCTGATGGTCACGCTCGACTTCAATCTCGCGCAGGTGATGTTCGTGATCATGCTGAGAGGTTCGCAGCACGCGTATCAATTCGCGCTGCGTCTTGCAACGGCACGTCAGCGCAGCAATGCCACAGTGAAGCATCTTCCCTGCAGCAACTGCTGCTGACGCAAGCCGCGACAATATCGACGCTCAATAGATCTCGGGAACGTACATCTCATCCGGCACAGGCTGCCGCAGATAATCGGGGTTGAACACACGAGCCGGCAACTCGATCTGCTGATGTTCGATCTCGTGATACGGCACCTGACTCAGCAGATGATGAATGCAGTTCAGTCGCGCCCGCTTCTTGTCGACGGCCTGCACGACCCACCATGGCGCTTCGGCGATGTGCGTGCGCTGAAGCATCACTTCCTTCGCCGCCGTGTACGCTTCCCATCGGCGGCGGCTTTCCAGGTCCATCGGGCTCAACTTCCATTGCTTGAGCGGATCTTCGATGCGCGCCTCGAAGCGCACTTCCTGTTCGTCGTCGGTGATCGAGAACCAGTACTTGATGATCTGGACGCCGCTGCGCACTAGCATCTTCTCGAACTCGGGGACCGAGCGAAAGAATTCTTCATACTCGGCGTCGGTGCAGAAATTCATCACACGTTCGACGCCCGCGCGGTTATACCAGCTGCGATCGAACAACACGATCTCGCCAGCCGCCGGCAAATGCGACACATAACGCTGGAAATACCACTGCGTGCGTTCGCGGTTGTTCGGCGCGGGCAGGGCCGCCACGCGGCACACACGCGGATTCAGCCGTTGCGTGATGCGCTTGATCGCGCCGCCCTTGCCGGCGGCGTCGCGTCCCTCGAAGATCACGACGAGCCGATGCCCCGTATGCACGACCCAGTCCTGCAACTTCACGAGCTCGCCCTGCAGACGGAACAGTTCGCGGAAATAGGTCTTGCGTAATTGCCGCTCTTCTTCCGAGAAGGTCGATTCGCCGTCCAGGAAGCGATCGTCGACCTCCATCTCGAACTCTTCGTCATAACTGTCGATGATATCGGCGTGAAAACGGCGCTGCTTGTCCGTCGTGTTCATGAAGGGCTCCGTGGGCGTTCTGGGGCGGCCGCCGGATCGAAACCGGTCGCGGCGCGGAACCGCCGATTATGCCGATATTCGATGGCATTCATATGACAGCGGCTGATTCGGGCATTGTAGTAACGCGATGTCGCGCACCGTTAGAATGTTCCCGCACTTCGATGGCATGCCGATGGCATTGCCAGCCTCCATTCAACGCCCACAGCGAGCGAACCCGATGACCGCAACGATCCAGAGTTTCGACGAAGCCCAAACCGCGCGCCTCGTGCCGTACGACCGGCTCGTGGACACGCTCGCCGCGACGATGCTCGATTACGCGGCGGGCCGCATCGTAAGTCCCGAGCGCATGGTGGTGCCGATCGAGGGGGGCGTCATGCTCTCGATGCCCGCGAGTGCCGCCGATCTCGCGATGCACAAGCTTGTGAACGTCTGCGCTGGCAACGGCGCGCGCGGTCTGCCGACGATCCACGGCCAGGTCACCGCCTACGATGCCGCGACCGGCGTGCCGCAGTTCATGCTCGACGGCCCGACGGTGACGGGTCGCCGCACGGCCTCGGTGTCGATGCTCGCGATCCGCGCGCTTCATGCCGATGCGCCGCGCGAAGTGCTCGTGATCGGCACGGGCAAGCAGGCGGCGTATCACGTCGAAGCGCTCGCAGCGGTTTATCCCGAAGCGCGCATTCGTGTGCAGGGCTCGCGTCCGGGGCGCGCCCGTGAATTTTGCGCGGCGCATGCGTCGGCGTCGGGCAATCTCGCCGCGTTGGACGAAGCCACGATCCCCGATTCGATCGATGTCGTCATCGCCGCGACCACGAGCAAGACGCCCGTCTACACGATGCCCGCGCGCGCGGGCCGCCTCGTGATCGGCGTGGGCGCCTTCACCGCCGATGCCGCCGAGATTGACGCCGCGACCGTTCATGCGAGCGAGCTTTATGTCGACGATCCCGCCGGTGCGCGGCACGAAGCGGGCGATTTCATTCTCGCGGGCATCGACTGGAGCGCGGTGCATGCGCTGGCCGAAGCGCTCGCGACATCGTCGAGCACCGTCGATGCCGCGCGTCCGGTGATGTTCAAATCGGTCGGCTGCGCGGCGTGGGATCTGGCGGCATGCCGCGTGGCGCGCGCGGTTTTGTCGGAAGAAAGCGGGACAGCGTAGAGTGATCGAGCTTGGAACGGTACTTGCTGGAGGTTTACAAATATGGACGGGCGCAAAGCCCCACCGCACAAACGGCGCAGCAATGCGCCACAGCAACCGAGCCAGTGAACCAACCCATGAAAAGTCGATACGACAGCAAATGGCATCCGTGGATTCCCGCGCGCGAAGACGGGCGCGAAGGCGCGGGCGGGGAGCGCCAGGCGGCTTCCCAGGGAAGCGCCTCACCGCCAGCGGCCTACTTCATTTCCGTACTGGAGCTTGCCACCGGCGAGAAGCTTGGAAGTGACGAGCGCGTGCGCGCCGTGGCCATGCTCGAATCGCAATTCGGCGAAGGCCGGCCGCGCACGCTGAAAGAAGCGGTCCGTATCTGCGCCGCCGCGATCGATTCATCCACCTTGCAGCGCATGGCGCGTGGTGCGAAGGCGTAATCAAAAACATATCGGACGAGGCGCGTTTTTTCACACGAGTGTAAAACGCGCGTGCCGCCGAAAGCGCGCATTCGTTCGAAACGCGCGCCTTACTCGCCTATTTGACAGTCTGAATCACCTCGAATCCTTCGAACTCCGGGTGGCCGAGATAAAGCTGGCGCGTTTCGCCGCCGGCGTTGCGATGCGCCGCGCGAAACGCGTCCGAGCGCGTCCAGTCCTCGAAGGCTGCCTGATTTGCCCAGATCGTATGGCTCGAATAGAGAACGTGATCGTCTTTCGCGGGCCCTTTGAGCAGATGAAACTCGACGAATCCCGGTACGTCCTTGAGATGCGTGTCGCGGCTGGTCCACAGGCGTTCGAAATCGGCCTCGGCGCCGGGCACGATCTTGAAGCGGTTCATGGCGATATACATGTCGATGCGTTTCCTTCAACGTAAGCGGTCAAAAGTAGAAGATATCAGCCGCGCCCGAGTTCGACGATCGTCGTGAAGCCGCCGAAAAACATGCGCTGCGGGTCGAACGGCATGTCGCCGGATTCCATCATCGTCTTGAGGCGCGCGTCTTCCATCACCTTCGCGTTGACGCGGTCGCGCTCTTCACGCGATGCGTAGACGATATACGAGAACACGACAGTCTCGCCGTCCTTCAACTGCACGCTCTGCGGAAACGATGTGACCTTGCCCGGCTTCACGTCGTCGGCGAGGGTCTCCACGAACTGCAGCGCGCCGTGCTCCAGCCAGATCTTGCCGGCGGCTTCGGCCATCGCGCGGTAGGCGTCGATCTTGTCGATCGGCACGGGTACGACGAATCCATCCACGTAGTGCGCCATCTGAGTCTCCTGAATCGGTTCGGGAAAGGGCCGCGCATGCGATGCGCTGCTCGTTTGAGCGTTTTGTAAGGAACGAAGTTCAGGCGAGCGTCCAGGCATCTCCGGGCGACGCGCGTTTGAGCACGGTGGACGAAAGCGGCGCGAGGTCCATTCCGTAGACGGACGCGAGCGGCGTGCCGAGCACATGCGCCAGCGCCACTTTCACGACGATCGCATGCGTGACGACGATGCAGCGCTCGCGCGCATTCAGGCGGTCGATGAAGGCGAGCCCCTGCGCGACGCGAATCGCCAGCATGCCGACGCTCTCGCCGCCGTGCGGACGCGCGAGCGGGTCCGCGAGCCACGCTGCGACATGCTCCGGCTCGCGCTCGCCCGTCTCGCGGATGGACAGCCCACGCCAGCGGCCATAGTCGAGGTCGTCGAACGCGGGCACGATCTCGAACGCATTCGCGATCCATCCTGCCGTCTCGCGCGTCACGCGTGCGGGGCTCGCGATCACGCGCGTCTGGCCATTCGCGCGCAACGACGCGAGCACAGCGCGCCCTTCGTGCTCGGCGGGTTCGTCGCCGGTGGGAAAGCGGCCGGTTTTCATCGCGCGCGTGGCGGCGTGGCACAGGAGGATGAGTTCCAAGGGAGCGGGACCGGCGGGATGAGATCGTTTTACTTTGCCGTCAATCGTCATAGAATGGCAAGCTTGCAGTGCGAGGAAGCCGGTGCAAACCCGGCACGGTCGCGCCACTGTATGCGGTTCGTGTGTCGAAAGGCGCTGTGCCGCGAGTCAGACCCCGCTGCACGCTCTTCATCAATCGGGACGCGCTTTTCCCTGGAGAACCAAAATGAATGCTTCCAACGCGCCGGCCTTTTCCGCTCCGGTTTCCCCGTCGCTCGACGTACCCGTGCCCATTCCGGTGCGCGAAGTGCTGCCCTGGGCCGTATTCATCGGCCTGATTCTGTTGATCGCCATCTATTTCGTCGGGGCCGAGCAGGGCGCGACGTCGATTTTCTCGGGCACCTACGTCCACGAATTCGTTCACGACGGCCGGCATCTGCTCGGCTTTCCGTGCCACTGAGGTCCCGTCATGATTCGCACTTTGCTGATACGCGGCATGATCGCGGGATTGGTCGCGGGCCTGATCGGCTTCGGTTTCGCGCGTGCGTTCGGCGAGCCGTCGGTGGCGCGCGCGATCGCGTTCGAGGAGCAGCATGAGCATGCGCAGGCGCCGCATGAACATGACCATGCCGATGCATCGGCTACAGCAGCGCATTCGCACGATCACGGCGACGAAGAACTCGTCTCACGCGATACCCAAGCGGGCCTTGGTCTGCTGACCGGCGTTGCCGTATTTGGCACCGCGCTGGGCGGTCTTTTTTCGCTCGTGTTCGCGTTCGCTTATGGACGGCTCGGCGCGCTGCATGCGCGCGGCACGTCGGCGCTGCTGGCGTTGTTCGGCTTCGTGAGCGTGGCCATCGTGCCGTTTCTCAAGTACCCGCCGAATCCGCCGGCAGTGGGCAATCCCGAGACCATCGGGCCGCGCACGGCGCTCTTCTTCGGCATGGTGGCCATTTCGATCGCGGCGGCTGTGTTTGCCGTGCGGCTCCAGCGGCGCATGCAGGCGCGGCATGGCGGCTGGAACGCGACGCTCATCGGCGCGGCGGCGTATCTCGTCGTGATCGTGGTGGCGCAGGTCGCGTTGCCCCGTATTGATGAAGTCCCGGCCGAATTCTCCGCATCGCTCTTGTGGAATTTCCGGCTCGCCGCGATCGGGATTCAGGCGCTGATCTGGGCCGCGCTCGGTCTCGTGTTCGGCGCGCTCGCGGCGCGGGAACTGGAACGGCCGGCAGTCAGGCGCATGGCCGCGGCTTGAACGGCCGCGTTGCCTATTTCGTTATCGCCGCACGCCGCGCAAGCAGTTCGTCGAATAAGGCGAGTTTCGCGGCGTCATCCATCGCGCGGAAGGTCTTGATCTCTTCGCGGCTTCGAAAGCAGCCGAGGCACAGCCCGTTATTGGCATCGAGCTTGCAGACGTCGGTGCAGGGCGAGCCGACTGGTTGCTGAGTTTTGGCGCGTTCGATCGTGAATGCGAGGTCGAGCGGCGTGCGAATGTCTGGCGTGGTCGTCATAGTGATTCACCGCGAAAGAGCGCGGCGGCTGCGGCCGGATTCGACGGCCAGTATGCGTGCATGTAGGTGGCCGTGACCGGGCCGTGTCGATAAAGCGCTTCGCCCGATGTGCCGGTGGTCGCGTGCGTTGCCTGAAGCGTGGGCTGCATCGGCGTCTGCAAGGTCGAGTAGTGGAACGTGTGGCCCGTCATCGGGCCGTGCGTCGTGTCGATACATTGCATCGCGAGGCGCGACAGCTTGCGTTGCATCGCGGCGTCGCCGGGCAGAATGCCGAGCATCGCGTGCCGGGTGCCTTCGATGTCAGTCAGCGTGTCGAGCAGATACAGCATGCCGCCGCATTCCGCGACGACCGGTTTTGCTTGCGCGACGTGTTCATCGATGGAAGCGCGCGTGCGCGAATGCGCGGCGAGCGCGGCGGCATGCAGCTCGGGATAGCCGCCGGGAAGATAGAGCGCATTGGCATCGGCGGGCGCGGGTTCGTCGGCGAGCGGCGAGAACGTGCTGATGCGCGCACCCATCGCGACGAGCAGATCCACATTCGCCGGATAGACGAAGGAAAACGCGGCGTCGCGCGCCATCGCGATATGCAGGCCTTCGAGCAGACGCGGCGGTGCGGGAAGCGTGGCATCGTCGAAATGAACCGGCGGTGGCAGATCGGCGAGCGCGGTTTGCGCGATGGCGTCGGCGGCGCGTTCGAGCCGCGCGTCGAGGCCCGCGACTTCTTCGGGCTGCGTGAGACCGAGATGACGTTCGGGCAATGCGATATCGTCGGCATTCGACAGATGGCCGCAATAGCGCAAGCCCTCGGGAATCGTCTCCGACAGCATTTGCGCATGACGCGCCGACGCGACGCGATTCGCGAGCACGCCATGAAACGGCACGTCCGCGCGATAGCGCGCGAGCCCGAACGCGATGGCGCCGAAGGTTTGCGCCATGCCGTGCGCGCCGATCACCGCGAGCACGGGCACGTTGAACGCGGCGGCGAGATCGGCGCTGCTCGGCGTGCCGTCGAACAGACCCATCACGCCTTCGATGAGAATGAGGTCCGCCTCGCGCGCCGCGTGCGCGAGCAATGCGCGGCACGCGTCGAGCCCGACCATCGACAGATGCAGCGAATAGACGGGCGCGCCGCATGCGCGTTCGAGGATCATCGGATCGAGAAAATCCGGACCTGTCTTGAAGACGCGCACCTTCAGGCCACGTCGCGTGTGATAGCGCGCGAGCGCGGCCGTCACCGTGGTCTTGCCTTGATGCGACGCACTCGCGCCGATGAAAAGAGCGGGGCAGTCCGGCATCGCGCTTAGAATTCCACGCCGCGTTGTGCCTTCACGCCCTGCTCGCGATACGGATGCTTCACGAGGCGCATCTCGGTGACGAGATCGGCGAGCTCGACGAGCGCATCGGGAGCGTGGCGTCCCGTCACGACGACATGCAGCATCGCGGGCCTTGCCTTCAGCACGTCGAGCACTTCGTCGAGCGGCAGATATTCATACTTGAGCACGGTGTTCAGTTCGTCGAGCACGACCATCTGATACTCGCCGCTTTCGATCATGCGCCGCGCCTCGTTCCAGCCTTTGCGCGCGGTGGCGATATCAGCTTCGCGGTTCTGCGTGTTCCAGGTGTAGCCGTCGCCCATCGTGATGAAATCGCAATGCGCGATCGCGCCGAGGAAATCGCGTTCCGACGTATGCAATGCGCCTTTGATGAACTGCACGACGCCGAGTTTCATGCCGTGGCCGAGGACGCGGACGGCCATGCCGAAGGCGGCTGTGGTCTTGCCCTTGCCGTTGCCGGTATTCACGATCAGCAAGCCTTTCTCGTGGTCGGCGGCGGCCTGTTTCTTTTCGTGGCCTTCCTTGCGGCGCTGGGTCATGCGCAGATGCGATTCGGTATCGGTTTTCACGTGAACTCCGAGGGGGATGGGGCTTGGGCGGTGGGTTTTGTCGCCGGATCCCGTATTGGTGTTGGTCTATTAGCGTTGCCCCTGTGCGGGGCGGCAGTCACTTTCTTTGCTGCTGCAAAGAAAGTAACCAAAGAAACAGCTTGAGACGCCCGCGGTCATACGCAATTTGGGTATCCTTCTCCTCGCTCGTGGCGTCTGTAGCGAGTGCCCTCGTAGGCCTGATCGGGCGTGGACCGCGCACGGTCTGACACATCGCGCCGCGTGCGCGACTGGTTCAGCACCAAATGGCTCCGGCCCGCTTCGCGGCCGATGGGTGCATCGGGTCTGCGTGTGCTTCTGCGTTTCTCTTTTCTCGTCGGTTTCCCTTGTATACCCAACGGCAGCGCGTAGCGCTGTGCCGGAACTGTTTCGTGCTGAACCAGCGTCTTTTGGGTACTAGCTCGTCAGACCGTGCGCGGTCCAAGCCCGGTCAGGCCTACGAGGGCACTCGCTACAGAGCCCACGAACAACGAGAAGAACACCCAAATTGCGTGTGACCGCGGGCGTATCAGGCTGCTTTCTTTGGTTACTTTCTTTGCAGCAGCAAAGAAAGTGACTGCCGCCCCGCACAGGGGCAACGCCAATAGACCGACATGATAACGGGATCCGGCAAAAGCCTATGAATCTTTTCCAGCAAGCGAGCCCATCCACGCGTTAATTCTGCGCTAACAGACGGAGTGCATCATGCCAACAAGCAGTCAGGCAATGAAGCAACCACCGACATCGGGAGCAAGGAAATGGACGCGATCTACCTATATCTGGAACTCGTAGCGCTGGCGATTCTCGCCTGGCTGTGCCGCGACAAGCTGATATCCGTCGTCGCCAAACCGGCGGCCGGCAAGGACGCCCCCCGCACGACCGTCAAGTCGCGCCCGCGCAGGACTCGCGCGCCAGTGCGATCGCGACGGTTACGCCACAACCGATCGTCTTTGGCACGATGAGCGTGCGCGCGTTGCCCGCGAGCAGCGCGCATGGCTCGCATACGCCGTCCACGTTCAGATGCTTCTCCGCGTGTTGCGAAATCACCGTGCGAGGCGCCTGCGCAATTTCATCGGCGCGATAGAAACACAACGGCAAACCATGACGCTCGCAGAACGCGAGCAAACCCGCTTCTTCCCGCTTCGCGTCGATGCTCGCGACGATCGCGATATCGCCGAACGCATGCGTACCGAGCGCCATCCGCACGGCGTGTTCGATCGCATCCGCGCTGACGCCGCGCCTGCATCCAATTCCCACCGCGAGTCGCGCGATAACGGATTCCATGTCGATCCGAAGCGTGTGAAATTTAAAAAAGCGCGCCAACATTAACACAGCACGTCGCGCGCGCGGCCCTTCCATTCTTGACGCTCGTAGCCGCCGGGCCTAGACTTTCACGCAGTTTTTGGTGCTCGCGCGCGGATTCTCTCGCGCGCAGTTAAACGGGAAGCAGGGCGCGTTCCATTCCGCCGATCGAACGGACGTCAACCTGCGCTGCCCCCGCAACGGTAAGCGATGCCCCGGTATGTGCGATGTTTTCATCGCATGTATGGGGAGCCGGCTTCGAGGCCACTGCGCGTGTAACGCGCGGGAAGGCGAAGCGGCGTGGTCGTCAGCCCGGATACCGGCCAGACTTTCAGAAGGATCGCTGCCGCGGGGATGCGGCGCGGTCCGTGATCCATCGAAGCGTGTGTTTCCTTTTTGTCCAGCAGCGTTGCCACGCATCGCGCGACACGAAGCGCACGCACCTGAAAAGCCACGGAGCTACGATGCAAACCCGCAAGATCCCCGTTACCGTCGTGACCGGTTTTCTCGGCAGCGGCAAGACCACGCTGATGCGCCATATCCTGTCCAACGCGCAAGGAAAGCGCATCGCGGTGATCGTCAACGAGTTCGGCGAACTCGGCATCGACGGGGAAATCCTCAAGGGCTGCGGCATCGGCTGCGACGATGAAGCCGGCTCGAAAGACCGCAATCTGTACGAACTCGCCAACGGTTGCCTCTGCTGCACCGTGCAGGAAGAGTTCTATCCGGTGATGGAGCAGCTCGTCGAGCGGCGCGACAGCATCGATCACGTGCTGATCGAAACGTCCGGACTCGCGTTGCCGAAGCCGCTCGTGCAGGCGTTCAACTGGCCGTCGATCAAGAACGCCTTTACCGTCGATGCGGTCGTGACCGTCGTCGATGGTCCCGCTGCAGCAAGCGGCCAGTTCGCGGCGAATCCCGTTGCCGTCGATGCGCAACGCAAGGCTGATCCGAATCTCGATCACGAATCGCCGCTGCACGAATTGTTCGAGGATCAGCTTGCGTCGGCGGATCTCGTCATCGTCAACAAGACCGATCTCATGGATGATGCAGCGCTGCGAAAGGTCGAAGCGCTCGTGCGTCCGGAGATTCCGCCCGAAGTGAAGATCGTGCCCGCGCAGATGGGCAAGCTCGATGTGCATACGCTGCTCGGGCTCGAAGCGGCATCGGAAGAGACCATTCATCTGCGGCACGATCATCACGGCGCGCCCGACGATGAAGGCCACGCCGATCATCACCATGACGAGTTCGATTCGATCGTCGTGCATGGCGAGGTCGAATCGCGCGAACAGGCGATCGCCGCCTTGCATGCGCTCGTCGAGCATCACACGATCTATCGCGTGAAGGGCTTCGCGGCGCTGCCGGGCGCTGCGATGCGGCTCGTCGTGCAGGGCGTCGGACGACGTTTCGACAGCTATTTCGATCGCCGCTGGGAAGCCGGCGAAGCGAAGACGCAAAGCCGTTTCGTGCTGATCGGCGAAGACCTCGAACGCGATGCATTGCAGCGCGCGTTCGATGCCGCGCTCGCGGGCACGCCGGCGCAGGTCTGACGCGATGCATCTGCTTCGCACCACGCCGGGAGGCTTCGTCGACGATACGCAAGGCGTGATGCGGATCGAGCAGACGCGCGCGCCGATCGTCGTGCTCAGTTCCGCCGACACCACGCTCGCGTTGCTCGCGAGCGTATTTCCGCGCCTGGAAGCGGGCTTTCCCGAAGTGCGGCTCGCGAATCAATCGTTTCTGCGTCAGCCCGCATCGGTCGATTTCTACGTCGACGATGTATTGCGTCACGCGAAGGTCGTCATCGTCGATCATCTCGGCGGCGAATCGTACTGGCCTTATGGTATCGAGCGGATCGTTGCGCTCGCGAAAGAGCGCAAGCAGATGCTCGTGATGTTCTCGGGCGATCTCGCGGAAGACCCGAATCTGACCGCGAAAAGCACGGCGGACGCGGCGTTCTGCCGTGAGTTGTCGCGCTATCTGCGCGAAGGCGGCGCGCGCAACGCGGAAGAATTCCTGCGTTCGATCGCGTATGCCGCATTCGGTTTCGGGCGCGAACCGCAACGCCCGAGCCCGTTGCCCGCGGTCGCGATCTATCATCCCGAACGCGATATCGCGGCCATCGAGGACTGGCAGGCGCGCTGGACCGAAGGCGCGCCGGTCACCGCGATTCTGTTTTATCGCGCGCATTTGCAGTCGGGCAATACCGCCGTGTTCGATGCGCTGATCGAAGCGCTCGAACAGGAAGGCATGAATCCGCTGCCCATCGCGATTTCGTCGCTGAAGGAAAGCGTGAGCCGTGAAGTGGTCGAGCGTTTGTGCGCGGAGCATCGCGCATCGCTCGTATTGAACACGACCGCGTTCGCCGCGAGCGTGATCGGCGAAGACGATGCATTCGAAGTCGCAGGCGATGCGCCCGTGCTGCAAGTCATTCTGAGCGGCGGCAATCGCGACGACTGGCAAAAGGACAATCACGGCCTGAACTCGCGCGATGTCGCGATGCATGTCGCGCTTCCTGAAGTCGACGGCCGCATCATCACGCGCGCGGTGAGCTTCAAGGGGCTCGCGTATTACTGCAAGCACACGCAGGTGGATGTCGTGCGCTATCAGGCCGATGCGGAGCGCGTGCGCTTCGTCGCCGAACTGAGCCGCCGATGGTGCAGGCTGCGCCACACGCCGAACGCACACAAACGTATCGCGCTCGTGCTCGCGAACTATCCGGCGAGCGAAGGGCGCATCGGCAATGGCGTGGGTCTCGATACGCCCGCATCGGCAATCGGCATTCTGTCGATGCTCGCGCGCGAGGGTTATCGCGTGGGCGAGATTCCGGTGCATGGCGATGCGCTCATTGCGGCGCTCACCGAAGGCGTGACCAACGATCCGGTCGTGCGCGACTTGCGCCCCGCGTTGCAGAGTCTTTCGCTCGACGAGTATCTCGATGCGTATCGCTCACTGCCCGCCGATGCGCGCGCCGCGCTGGAAACGACCTGGGGCGCGCCCGAAGACGATCCGACCATCAGACGCGGCCGCTTCATGATCGCGGGCTATCGCTGCGGTGAGGTATTCGTCGGCATTCAGCCCTCGCGCTCGCGCGCACGCAACGATTACGCGAGCTATCACGACGCCGAACTCGTGCCGCCGCATTCTTATCTCGCGTTCTATTTCTGGCTGCGTCTACGCTTTCAGATGGATGCGCTCGTGCATGTCGGCAAGCACGGCAATCTCGAATGGCTGCCGGGCAAGAGCGTCGCGCTATCGTCGTCATGCTGGCCAGACGCGATCCTCGGACCGATGCCGCATCTCTATCCGTTCATCGTGAACGATCCGGGCGAGGGCAGCCAGGCGAAGCGTCGCGCGCAGGCGGTGATCATCGATCATCTGATGCCGCCGCTCACGCGCGCCGAAAACTACGGGCCCTTGCAGGATCTGGAGCGCCAGGTCGACGAATACTACGAAGCATTGATGGTCGATGCGCGCCGCGCGAAGCTGTTGCGCAAGTCGATCCTTCAAAACATCGTCGAGAACAGGTTGCATGAGGAGCTCGGGCTCGATGCGCCGCGCGATAGCGTCGGTGAAGATGCGTTGCTCACGCGCGCCGATGCCTACCTCTGCGAACTGAAGGAAGCGCAGATTCGCGACGGCCTGCATGTGTTCGGCGTCTCGCCGCAAGGCGTGCAGCGTCGCGACACGCTGCTCGCGCTCGGCCGCTTTCCAGTCGGCGACGGGCAGGGCAGCAACGAGAGCCTCATCACGGCGATCGCGCGCGATCTGCAATTGCCCGCCGATTTCGATCCGCTCGATGCCGACTGGGCTGCGCCGTGGCACGGACCGCGTCCGCGCGCGCTCGTCGAAACAAGCGATGCGCCATGGCGTCATCACGGCGACACGCGCGAGCGCATCGAATGGTTCGCGATGCAACTCCTGTCGGACGACGATGCCGTCGCGCCCGGTCCGCACGCATCGCTCGTGCTCGAACGCCTGCGTGGCGACGTGCTCGCGCGGCTCGATGCGTGTGGTCCGCAAGAGCTTTTGCAACTGAAGCGCGGTCTGGAAGGACGTTTCGTGCCGCCGGGTCCGAGCGGATCGCCGTCGCGCGGTCGGCCCGACGTGTTGCCCACGGGCCGCAACTTCTATTCCGTCGATACGCGTGCCTTGCCGACGCAGGCGGCGTGGTCGCTCGGCCTCAAGTCGGCGAATGCGCTGGTCGAACGTCACGTGCAGGATCACGGCGATTTTCCGCGCGCGATCGGTCTGTCCGTGTGGGGCACGGCAACGATGCGTACGGGCGGCGACGATATCGCGCAAGCCTTCGCGCTGATCGGCGTGCGGCCGAAGTGGGCCGCGGGCAGTCATCGCGTGACCGACTTCGAGATTCTGCCGATCGCCATCTTCAACAGGCCGCGCATCGACGTGACATTGCGCGTGTCGGGCTTCTTCCGCGACGCATTCGCCAATCTGATTCATCTTTTCGATGCGGCCGTGCAAGCGGTCGCCGAACTCGACGACGAACCCGCCGACGTCAACCCGATCCGCGCTCGCATCCTGCGCGAACGCGACGAACTCATCGCGCGCGGCATCGATACGAAGGAAGCGCGGCGTCGCGCGGGCTGGCGCGTGTTCAGCACGAAGCCCGGCGCATACGGCGCGGGCCTGCAGGAGCTGATCGACGCGAAGCAATGGCACACCGATGCGGATCTCTCCGCCGCGTATCAAAGCACGGGCGGCTACGCGTATTCGCAAACCGGCGATGGCGTCGAAGCGCGCGCGAGCTTCGGCATGCGGCTATCGACGCTCGATGTCGTGCTGCAGAATCAGGACAACCGCGAACACGATCTGCTCGATTCGAACGACTATCATCAGTTTCAGGGCGGCATGGTCGCGGCCGTGCGCTATCTGTCCGGCGTGCAGCCACAGGCTTATAACGCGGATCACAGCAATCCCGCCGCGCCGCGCGTACGCACATTGAATGAAGAGATCGCGCGCGTGGTGCGTTCGCGCGTCGTCAATCCGAAGTGGATCGACGGCGTGAAGCGTCACGGCTACAAGGGCGCGTCCGAGCTTGCCGCGACTGTCGATTATCTGTTCGGCTATGACGCCACCGCGCGCGTCGTGTCGGATCATCAATACGCGCTCGTCACCGATGCCTATGTGAACGATGAGGACACGCGCGCGTTCATTGCGCAACACAATCCCCACGCGCTGCAATCGATCTGCGAACGCCTGCTCGAAGCGATGCAGCGCGGCTTGTGGCAGGAGCCTGCCGATTATCGCGAGCAGGTCGAACGGCATCTGCTCGATATCGAACAGCGCATCGAAGGCCGACAACATTGAATCCACTCACTTTTCCCTTTACCGCGCTCGTGGATCAGGAGCCGCTGCAACAGGCTTTGCTTCTTGCGGCGGTGGATCCCGCGTTAGGCGGCGTGCTCGTCAGCGGGCCGCGCGGCACGGCGAAATCGACGGCTGCGCGCGCGCTCGCGGAGTTGTTGCCTGAAGGGCGGCTCGTGACCTTGCCGCTCGGCGCGAGCGAGGAGCAGTTGATCGGCACGCTCGACATTCAAAGCGCGTTGCGCGATGGCGGCGTGCAGTTTTCGCCGGGCTTGCTCGCGAAAGCGCATCTGGGCGTGCTGTATGTCGACGAGGTCAATCTGCTGCCGAATCCGCTCGTGGATCAACTGCTCGATGTCGCGGCGAGCGGCGTGAACATCATCGAGCGCGATGGCATTTCGCATCGGCATGACGCGCGGTTCGTGCTGATCGGCACGATGAATCCGGAAGAGGGCGAGTTGCGTCCGCAATTGCTCGATCGCTTCGGGCTCGCTGTTGAGATGAGCAATTCCTTCGATGCGAGTGTGCGACAGCGCATCGTGAAGGCGCGTCTCGCATTCGATACGGATTCCGATGCATTCCGCGCGCTGCATGCAAGCAAGCAGACGTCGCTTAGCGCGCGCATTCATGCGGCGCGTGCGGCGCTACCGTCATTCGATTTCGACGATGCGGTTCATGCGCGCGTGAGCGAGCTTTGCATCGAGGCGCACGTGGATGGTTTGCGTGCGGACATTGTGATGTTGCGCGCGGCGCGGGCGCTGGCTGCGTTCGAAGGCGCATCGAAGGTGGTCGTGACGCATGTCGAGCGTGTCGCGGATGCGGTGTTGAAGCATCGGCGGCGAGAGGTTGAAGGTGAAGCGCCTGCGCGTGAGCCGGCCGCGCGTGAATCGACGCAGCGCGATACAGGTTCGGGCGATTCGGACTGGGGTTATGTGCCGCCGGAGCCGACTGGAACCGCGAAGATCAAGCAAGTGAGGCCGTTGCCCGCAAAAAAAGCCTGAACCATCGAAGGCGCGACGCGGATGCCATCAACGTGGGGCATCGCCTTCGATGGAACGAAGCGCGTACGAAAGGCCGTTTCGCTACGCGCGATGGGGAACGCAGCGCGTCCATCGACTGGCTGGCGACCTTGCGCGCGAAGCGTTCTGCACGCTTGGATAGTGAGCATCTGCGCTATCGACGCACGCAGGGCGAAGGCGCGGTGCTGCATTGCTTTCTGCTCGATTGCTCCGGTTCGATGCTCGCGGGCGAACGGCTCGCGCGCGCGAAAGGCATGCTCGTCGCGTTATTCGATCGGGCTTATCGCGAGCGTGCTGAAATCGCGCTCGTGTGTTTCGGCGGCGGGCGTGCGCATGTGCGTCGGCAGCCGGGCGCGGCGCATTGGTTCAATGAGCGCTGGGTTGCGCCGATCGCCGGTGGCGGCGGCACGCCGCTCGCGCTCGGGCTGGCGAGTGCGGCGACGGTGCTCGAGCGCGCGGCCAGGCGCAGGCCGTCGCAGCGGCGCAGGCTTTGGGTGCTGACCGATGGGCGCACGAATGAACGACCGGCGGCGCCGGGATCGGCGGATGAGATCGTCGTTGTGGATTTTGAAGAGGGGTTGGTGCGTGTGGGGCGATGTAGCGAGTTGGCGCGTCGTTGGGATGCGGAGTATTGCGTCGTCGGGGAATTGATTGGAGACATGGGGCGGTAGAGTGTTTTTGCCTTGCGAGTGGCAGTTCGCGGGCTTGGTTCTGTCGCCGGATCCCGTATTCGTGTCGGTCTATTAGCACTGCCCCTGTGCGGGGCGGCAGTCACTTTCTTTGCTGCTGCAAAGAAAGTAACCAAAGAAAGCAGCTCGAGACGCCCGCGGTCATACGCAATTTGGGTATCTTTCTCCTCGCTCGTGGCGTCTGTAGCGAGTGCCCTCGTAGGCCTAACCGGGCTTGGACCGCGCACGGTCTGTCACATCGCACCACGGAACAAACTGGTTCAGCACGAAATAGCTCCTGCCCGCTTCGCGGCCGATGGGTCAATCGGGTCTGCGTGTGCTTCTGCGTTTCTACTTTCTCGTCGGTTTCCCTTGCATACCCCACGGCAGCGCGCAGCGCTGTGCCGAAGCTATTTCGTGCTGAACCAGCGCGCTTAAAACAACTAGCTAGTCAGACCGTGCGCGGTCCAAGCCCGGTTAGGCCTACGAGGGCACTCGCTACAGAGGCCACGAACAACGAGAATAGTGGCCAAATTGCGTATGACCGCGGGCGTCTCGAGCTGCTTTCTTTGCCTACTTTCTTTGCAGCAGCAAAGAAAGTAGGTGCCGCCCCGCACAGGGGCAACGCCAATAGACCGACACGAAAACGGGATCCGGCGAATAAGACTCTCTGAATTGAATCACAAAGAAATAGCCTTACGCATACCACCGCGGCGTATAAACCCAATCCCCCACCACCCGCGTGGTCGACGACCCCACGATCACCATCGTCCGCATATCGACGAGTTCGCTTTTCAATTCGCCCAGCGTAACGACACGCAGCGCTTCAGCCGGCCGCCCGATATCTCTTCCAAGCACGACAGGCGTCCCCACGCCACGATACCGCCTCACGATTTCAATCGCACGATCAAACTGCCACGGCCGCGCCTTCGACAGCGGGTTATAGAACGCCATCACGAGATCGGCTTCACCCGCATGCGCGATGCGTTTCTCGATCACGCTCCAAGGCTTCAAGTTATCCGACAACGACATCACGCAAAAATCATGACCCAACGGCGCACCCGCGCGCGCAGCCGTCGCAAGCGATGCCGACACCCCCGGCACGATCGCAAGTTTCACCGCGCTCCACGCGGGATACGCAGCGCGTCCTTCGTCGAGCGCTTCGAGCACGGCAGCCGCCATCGCGAACACGCCCGGATCGCCCGATGACACCACGACCACACGCCGTCCTTCGCTCGCCAGTTCGAACGCGTGACGCGCACGCTGCAATTCCTCGCGGTTGTCGGTGATATGCACGCGCTGATCGTCGCGAAACGGGCCGGCCATGCGAACGTAGGTCTCATAGCCGAGCACGTCTTGCGCGGCGGCAAGCGCATCTTTCGCGGCGGGCGTCATCAGTGCGGCGCTGCCGGGGCCGAGTCCGATCACCGTCAGCGTGCCGCGCGCGCGGCCTATCGATTGTGCATCGATGGGCGCATCTTGCACCTGCAAGCCGATTTCGCGCGCATCGCTCACATCGAACGGCGCGGCATCGCAAAAGCGCAGCGGCACATCGAGTGCGTGAGCGGCATCGGCAAGCGATTGCGATGCCATGTCACGCACGGGCGCGCACAACGCCGCGAGCGCGAGCGGCGCGAGACCCCGATCGCGCAATGCGCGACGCACGCGTTCCACGATGTCGTCATCGCGCGAAACATCGTTGATCCACGCCAGCACGCAACGCGGATGAATCACGAGACTATCCGCATCGCTTGCGGCAAACGGCGTGACGCGCACCGTGCGACGCGCATCGTCGGCGCGAGGCAGCGCGGCATCATCGAGCCAGGGCGCGTGGCCTTCGACGCGCGTCGTCTCGCCCGCGAGCAAGTCGGACACGAAGCGCTTGCCTTGCTCGATATCCGCGAGCGCATAACCTTCCGGCGGCGCGAGCAGACATTGCCCGAAGCGCAGTTCGCCGCTGGTCGTGATCGCGGGCGCGACGTCGAGCGCGGCGCCGATCTCGCGCGCCAGTCCATTCACGCCGCGCATGCCGCCGAGCAACGGCACCACCGCGCTGCCATCCTGTGCGATGGCGAGCACAGGCGGCTCGGCGCCTTTGTCGGCGAGACACGGCGCGAGTGCGCGAATCACGATGCCCGCGGAGCACAACGCGACGACAGGCGTTCCCGCTGCATACAGCTCGCGCACATGCGCGCCGAAATCGTCATAAGCGATGTCCGCGCTCACGCGGCTCGCGAGTCCATGCACGCGCGATTCCGGAAAGCGCGCCTGGATGCGCCGCGCGGTCACGAGCGCGCCCGCACCCAGCACGACGATCGCCAGCGGCGTGGAAGCGATCATGCGCGCCATTTCTTCCCCGGCACGACGAGCAGCGAAAAATACGGCGACGCCATCGGATCGACGTCATCGAGCGGCACGATGCGCTGATTGGCCATCGTCGCGCGCTCGACATACAGCGCGCGCTCATCGAGTCCGAGCTCGCCGAGCACGCGCCGCACCTTCTCGAAGTTGCGTCCGAGTTTCATGATGACAGCCGCATCCGCCGCTTCGAGACGACGCTTCAGATCGTCTTCCGGCAACACGCCCGACAGCACCGACAGGCTCTGATTGCGATACACGAGCGGCACGCCCAATACCGCGACGCCGCCGAGCATCGAGCACACGCCGGGCACGACCTGCGCATCGAAGCGACCGGCGAGCCGATCGTGCAGATACATGTACGAGCCATAGAAGAACGGATCGCCTTCGCAGATCACCGCGACATCGCGGCCGGCTTCGAGATGAGCGGAGATCGTGAGCGCGGCCTCGTCGTAGAACGCGCTGATGATCGTCTCGTAGCAGAGCGGCGGCTCCAGCGCCTCGGTCGTCACCGGATAGACGAGCGGCAGGCGCGTCTGGGTATCGTCGAGATGCGATTCGATGATGCCGAACGCGTTGCCTTTCTTGCCCTTCGCGACGAAATACGCGACCACGGGCGCCGCCTTCAGCAGGCGCAACGCCTTCACGGTGATGAGTTCCGGATCGCCAGGACCGACGCCAAGTCCAAAAAGACGTCCGCTCATCATTCGGCCTCCGAAGCAAGCGCGTTCACCGCTGCTGCCGCCATCGCGCTGCCGCCGCGACGGCCGAGCAGGGCGACGAAGGGCACGCCGCGGCTATCGGCGGCGAGCATTGCCTTGGATTCCGCCGCGCCAATGAAGCCGACCGGAAAGCCCAGAACGAGCGCGGGCTTCGGCGCCCCGGCATCGAGCATGTCGAGCAGATGAAAGAGCGCGGTCGGCGCATTGCCGATTGCGACGATCGCGCCTTCGAGATCCGGCCGCCACAGTTCGAGCGCGGCGGCCGAGCGCGTGTTGCCCATCGCGCGGGCGCGCTCTGGAATCGACGGGTCGCTCAACGTGCAGACGATGCGGTTGTCGGCGGGAAGCCGCGCGCGCGTGATGCCCTCGGCGACCATACGCGCGTCGCACAGAACCGGCGCGCCGGCTGCGAGCGCGCGTCGGCCCGCGTCGCCCGCGCCGGGAGAAAAGCGCAGATCGCTCACGATATCGACCATGCCGCACGCATGGATCAGGCGTACCGCGAGCTTTTCCAGATCGGCAGGAATGGCGGCGAGGTCGGCTTCGGCGCGGATCGTCGCGAACGACTGGCGATAAATCTCCGCGCCGTCGCGGATGTAGTCAGGCATCGGCATGGCTCCGGGCGAGCCGTGCGGCCGCCTCTTCGATAGTCAGATTGCGCGCGACGATGCGGCCGTCGCGATGAAAGTCATAGCGTCCCGGCGCGACCGCATAGAGCGTCACCGGGACCGGATGCGCCGCCGCGCACGAACGCTCGCAGCCGCTCAGATGCACCGGCGTTTCGTTGTGCGCGGGCAGCAGCGGGGCGAGGCGATGCGCGTCGGCTTTGGTGTCGGCGTGGCTTTTCGCGCAGCCCTCGGAGCCCGCGCACGCGATCAGGCGCGCGAGCGGATCGCGCGGGTCGGTGGCGAGCCCGAGCGCGCGCAAGGTTTGAAGCACTTCGTGCGTGTCGCTCTGCGCGATGCCCGGCAGCAGAACGCTTTGCCACGGCGTCATCGTCAGAAGGCCTTCGGCACGCGTGTCGGCGAGATCGGCGAGGGCTGCGAGCGTGCGCGCGTCGAGGCGTCCGAGCGGCGTCTGCGCGCCCGCGTACCACGTCTCGCGATGCGGTTCCGCGTGCGCGCCGAGCCGCAGCGATGCATCGGCGGGGGCCCGTCGCCAGGTCTGCACGTCCGCGTCGAAATCGAATCCTTCGAGAAATTGCGCGACGCCGACACGCGCGAGCAGATCACGCATACGATGTTCTTCAGGCGTGGCGAGCGCGAGAAACCTGTGCAGCGCGCGCACAGCGAACGTCACCAGATTCGCGCGCGGCACCGCGCCGAGCGCGCACTGCGACATCGTTCCCGCGAAACCGAAGGCGAAGCGCGCGCCGTCGTCGAATGCGGAGAACCAGAGATCGTGGGGATGATCGAGCATCGCGAGACGCTCGCCGGCATCGAGTTGCAGCGCGAACTTGGGCGACAGCGCGTGCAACGAGGCATCGGCCTGCATCGCGTCGATGATGTTCGCGGCGAGTGCGCGCGTGGCGTCGCTCGCGAGCGGACTCAGCATCACGTTGCGGAGGTCGTCGGCGCTCGCGGTCGACGGGCCGAGGCCCGCGTCGAGCGCAATGTCGATCAGCGCGGCGTGGGCGTCGTCGCGGATGCCGCGCAGTTGCAGGTTCGCGCGATTGGTCACTTCGATCACGCCCGAGCCGCAGGCACGCGCCGCACGCGCGACGGCCCGCGCCGCGTGCGCGCTCAGTGCGCCGCCCGGGAGACGCAGACGCGCGAGGCCGCCATCGCGCGCGGGCACGATGCGCGTCAGGCCCGGACACGCCGAAGCGCGCGGGGCGGCGTTGAGCGACGGGCGGTCGATTGAAGTCAAAAGCGGGACCCGTTGGGCTTCGCGCGTGATGAGCGAACCGGTACACCCCGCCCGGTCGGCGTCGCGCGAAGCGATGAGTCGGCAGGTCTCTTGGCTGGCAGGTCTTCATTCGCGCCGGCCTTCCCGGTAAAAACCAGTGGCAGTGGAGCGCGGACTCGCTGCGTACAATTGCGGGGGCAGCCACAGTTTTGCTGTGTTCCCTCTTAGGCCCCAACGGGCACCGACGGACCTGTATTATGCCCGCTTTTATCGACCATCCAGGCGCTTCAGGGCACAAGCCCGAAGCGCGATTCGAATCGCAAGGAGGCGGCGCATGTCGACCTGGCTGACCGTGGTGGGGATCGGCGAAGACGGCTGGCACGGCCTTTCCCGGCTGGCGCGCCGCGCGCTGCTCGAGGCGCAATCGATCCACGGCGGCGAACGCCATCTCGCGCTGCTGCCCTTGCGCATCGCCGCGCGCCGCGTGCCGTGGCCGAAGCCCTTTTCGATCGATGCCGTGCTCGCCGGGCGCGGCGACGGCAAGACGCGCATATGCGTGCTCGCGAGCGGCGATCCGATGTGCTTCGGCGTCGGCGCAACGCTCGCGCGTGAAGTCGCCAATGGCGAAATGCGCGTGATTCCCGCGCCGTCGTCGCTGTCGCTGGCGGCGGCGCGTCTGCGCTGGGCGTTGCAGGACGCGGTGTGCGTGTCGCTGGTCGGGCGGCCCGTCGCGTCGCTGCTCGCGAGTCTGCATCGCGGCGTGCGCCTGCTCGTGCTGAGCGCCGACGGCACCACGCCCGCCGCCGTCGCCGCGCTCTTGACCGCGCACGGCTTCGGCGCGAGCCGCATGACCGTGTTCGAGCATCTGGGCGGCGACCACGAACGCCGCATCGACGAGCGCGCCGACGACTGGCGCGAGCCGCTCGTCGCCGCGCTCAATCTCGTCGCGATCGATTGCCGCACGCATGCGGGCCACGCCGGTCCGCCGCTCACGCCCGGTTTGCCCGATGACGCCTATCGTCACGACGGCCAGCTCACGAAGCGCGACGTGCGCGCCGTGACGCTCGCGCATCTCGCGCCGCAGCCGGGCGAATTGCTGTGGGACGTGGGCGCGGGCTGCGGCTCGATCGGCATCGAATGGATGCGCGCGCATGGCGCGTGCCGCGCAATCGCGATCGAAGCGAACGAGAGCCGGCAGCGTCTCATCGAATCCAACCGCGATGCGCTCGGCGTGCCCGCGCTGCAACTCGTGAAAGGCGAAGCGCCCGCCGCGCTCGACGGCCTGCCCGCGCCGGATGCCGTGTTCATCGGCGGGGGACTGACCGTGCCGGGCGTGCTCGATGCCTGCTGGACGCGTCTGCGTCAGGGCGGCCGCCTCGTCGCCAATGCTGTGACGCTGCAAAGCGAAGCGGCGCTCGTCGAATGGCGCGCGCGACATGGCGGCGAGCTGACGCGCATCGGCATCGCGCAGGCGGAGCCGCTCGGCAGTTTCGATACGTGGCGGCAGGCGCTGCCGATCACGCTTCTGCACGCCAGCAAACCATGATGCGTCATGCGTGAAGAAACGCCGGAACAGGCCGCGCCGCTCCGAAGCGGCTACACGACCGGAAGCTGCGCGACCGCGACAAGCCTCGCGGCCGCGCGCCTGTTGCTGCTCGGCGAAACAAGCGAGCGCGCGGAGATCGTGCTGCCGAAAGGCCAGTGCGTGACCATGACGCTTTCCTTCTGCCGCCGCGTGGCCGAACAAGCCGACGCAGCGGAAGCAGGCGTCATCAAGGACGCGGGCGACGATCCCGACGTCACGCACGGCGCGCTCGTGTTCGCGCGCGTGCGTCTGTCCGACGAACCCGGCGTGCGCTTCCATGCGGGACCGGGCGTCGGCACCGTGACGCGCGCGGGGCTGGCGCTCGCCGTCGGCGAACCGGCGATCAACCCGATGCCGCGCAAGATGATGACGCAACATCTCGACGCGCTCGCCGCAAGCACGGGTTACGGCGGCGGCTTCGACGTGAGCATCGGCGTGGAGAACGGCGAGGCGCTCGCGCAGAAGACGATGAATCCGCGCCTCGGCATCGTCGGCGGCTTGTCGATACTCGGCACGACGGGCATCGTCAGGCCGTTTTCGTGCTCCGCGTATATCGCGTCGATTCATCAGGGCATCGATGTGGCGCGGGCGAACGGGTATCGGCATATCGCCGCGTGCACCGGCAATCAGAGCGAGGACGCGATGCGCGCGCATTACGGCCTGCCCGACATCGCGCTGATCGAAATGGGCGACTTCGCGGGCGCCGTGCTGAAGCATCTGCGCCGCGTGAGCGTCGACAAACTGAGTCTGTGCGGCGGCTTCGGCAAGCTGTCCAAGCTGGCGGCGGGACACATGGATCTGCATAGCCGCAACTCCAGCATCGACCTGACGCTGCTCGCCGTCTGGGCCGCCGACGCGGGCGCGAGCGACGTGCTGCAGGCGGCGATCCGCGCGGCCAACACGAGTCAGGAAGCGCTCAAGCTCGCCCGCGCCGAAGGCATCGCGCTCGGCGATATCGTGTGCCGTCGCGCGCGCGCCGTCGCGCTCGATGTCGTGCCGGGCATCGAAATCGAGACCTTCGCGATCGACCGGCAGGGCAATATCGTCGGGAGCGCGGCATGAGGCGCGTGCTGCTGCTCGGCGGCACCGGCGACGCGCTCGCGATCGCGCGCAGCCTGCCCGCCGCGCATGTCTACAGTCTCGCGGGCCTCGGGCGCGTGCCGGGCGATCTGGCGTGCGCGGTGCGCGTCGGCGGTTTCGGCGGCGTCGACGGGCTCGTGCGCTATCTGCGCGACGCGGACATCGCGCTCGTCGTCGATGCGACGCATCCGTATGCCGCGCAGATGAGCCGCCACGCGCGCGAGGCCTGCACCTTCGCGCGCGTGCCGCTCTGGGCGGTGCGCCGTCCGGCATGGCAGCCGCAGCCGGGCGACGACTGGCGCGAGGCGGCGGACTGGCGCGGGATCGTCGAACGGATCGCGGCGTTTCATCGGCCGCTGTTTACGCTCGGACGCGAACCGCTCGCGCATCTGCACGAGATTCCCGCTTCGCAGCACTGGACGATTCGCTGCCTCGACGCGCATCCGGGCAACGAACGCGCCGATATCATCGATGCGCGTGGCCCGTTCGATCTTGCCGGCGAACGCGCATTGTTCGATGCGGCGTGCATCGACGTGATCGTCAGCAAGAACAGCGGGGGGCGCGCGACCGAGGCGAAACTGGCCGTCGCGCGGGAGCGGGGCTTGCCGGTCGTGATGCTCACGCGTCCCGCGCTGCCCGACGCCGACCAGACTTTCGACGACGCCGCCAGCGCCCGTGATGCGCTCCAACACTGGCTCACCAGACAATGACTGTTTACTTCATCGGCGCCGGACCGGGCGATCCCGAACTCATCACCGTCAAGGGGCAGCGGCTCATCCGCGCGTGTCCCGTGATTCTCTACGCCGGGTCGCTCGTGCCGCGCGAGGTGCTCGAAGGCCATCGCGCGACGACTTGCATCGACACGGCCGAACTCGATCTCGACGCGATCGTCGCGCTGTTGCAGGACGCGCACGCGAACGGGCAGGACGTGGCGCGCGTGCATTCGGGCGATCCGTCGCTGTACGGCGCGATCGGCGAGCAGATCCGCCGGCTCGACGCGCTCGCGATTCCCTATGAAGTCGTGCCGGGCGTGACGGCGGCGGCGGCCTCGGCGGCGGCGCTCAGGCGCGAACTCACGCTTCCGGGCATCTCGCAGACCGTGATCCTCACGCGCTACGCGACCAAAACGTCGATGCCGGAAGGCGAAAGCCTCGCGGATCTCGCCCGTCACCGCGCCACGCTCGCAATTCATCTCGGCGTGCGGCATATCGAGCGCATCGTCGCGGATCTCGTACCGCACTACGGCGCGGACTGCCCGGCGGCGGTCGTGTTTCGCGCGAGCTGGCCGGACGAGACGCGCGTGGAAGGCACGCTTGCCGATATCGCCTCGAGAGTGCGCGCGGCGGGCATGGAGCGCACGGCGATGATTCTCGTCGGGCGCGTGCTGAGCGCCGAAGGTTTCGCGGATTCGACGCTCTACGCCAAGGACTGATCACGCCATGCGCGACCTCGACGCCGTGTTCGATGCGCTCGCGAAATCGGCGTTCCGGCGGCGCTTCGCGCTCGGCGTGCGGGAGGGGAAGATGCTGCGCGAGAAGGGCATCGACACAATTGTCGCGCAGGCGCATGAACTGATCGGCAAGCGGCTCGCGCCGCAAGCGCCGCTGAACGACGGCAAACAGACGCCGTTTCGCGGGCATCCGGTGTTCATCGCGCAACACGCGACGGCGACGTGCTGCCGCTCGTGCCTCGCCACGTGGCACGGCATCGCGGCGGGCAGGGCGCTCGATGAAAGCGAGCGCCAGCATGTCGTCGATGCGATCGAACGCTGGCTGCGGGCGCAACCGCTGCCGCCCGTGAATGCCGCCACGCCCGACGATCCGCAGCTTCGCCTACCTTTCTGACCGGCGCTTGAACGCGCCGAGCGTGGCGGTGTCGGCGGCTTCGAGACGCGCGCGCCGTATTGCCACGAATATCAGCGACGCGAACACGAGCGGCCCCGGCCCCACGCCGAGATGTTTGGCGAGCAGGTCGCCCATCTGCGGATACAGCCACGCGACGACCAGAATGGCGATTTCGCCGCGCAGCCAGCCATCGCGCAGCGCGCGGGCGGCGAGAAGCGCGAGCGGCACGCCGAGCCAGACCGCATCGTAGTTATAGATGTAGGGGCTGATCATGAACGTGCCCGCGACGAGCGCCGTGGCCCGCACTTCCAGCGCCTTGGCGTTGCGCCATACCCACGCGACCGCGCAGACCGCGACGAGCGCCTGACACGCCTGCGCGACATACGCGGGACCGGTCGCGACGTGCGCCATGCGCAGGGTCGCGAACAGGCTCGCCGTCTGGTCCCAGGGCAGCACGCCGCTCGCGATATAGCCGTTGGCTTCGCTGAGCCCGTGCAGAAACACGGGCACGATATCGACGCCGAACACGGCGATCGATACGGCCGTGAAGAGCACGGCCGTCACCGCGGCGGCGATGAAGGTCGTCCACATGCCCGCGCACGCGAGCGCGACCGGAAACAGGATGGCCAGATGCGGCTTGATCGACAGCAGGCCGATGAAGACGCCCGCGAGCACGGGCCGCCTGCCCATCGCGAGGAACGCGGCGAGCACGAGACTGGCGGTGATGCAGGCGTTCTGTCCCTGCGCCGCGTTGAGCCACAGGCCGGGAAACGCGAGTATCCAGATCAGCATGGACCGCATCGGCAGCACGCGGCGGATCAGCAAGACGAACAGCGCCGACGACAACCCGATGAAAAGCGCATAGCCGACAGGTGCGGGAAGCGCTGCGAACGGGCGCACCAGCAGCAGGAAATTCGGCGGATAGAACCACGGGCCGGGCATCACGATATCCGGCGACAACTGCAGCAGGACGTGCTTGATTGAGGTCCAGGAATAGGCCGCGAGCGGTGTTCCGTCGAGCGTGAGGCGCGACGCGGCCCAAAACGTCAGAAAGTCCCAGCCGCCCGGATGGCCGTATGCGGCCCAGGAATGCCGGGCGTTGAAAAAGAAACCGAAGCACTGAAAGGCGAGCAGGGCGGTGGCGCACCAGGCGCCCGCCCGCCAGCCGTTGAACCAACGGCGTGCGGGCTCGCGTGCGATGGAAGCGGGTTGGGTCGTCATCCGTGCGATATCGGCGGATGACGGGAGAACTTTAGCGTTGCGCTACGGCGCAGTTCTGCCGCGCCCCTTCGCCCGCCGCGCCAGCATGTTCAACCCTTCCACCAGCGCCGAGAACGCCATCGCCGCGTAGATATACCCCTTCGGTACGTGCGTGCCGAAGCCTTCTGCGACCAGCGTCATCCCGATCACGAGCAGGAAGCCGAGCGCGAGCATGACGATCGTCGGATTGCGTTCGATGAAGCGCGACAGCGGCCCCGCCGCGAACAGCATCACGGTCACGGCGGCGATCACCGCGACGAACATGATCGGAATGTGCTCGGTCATGCCGACCGCCGTCACGATGCTGTCGATGGAAAACACGAGATCGAGCAGCAGAATCTGGCCGATCGCCGAAAGCGGCGTCAGGCTCTTGCCGGATTCGGGGCCAGCGTGATCGTCGGCGTCGGCCGCGACGTGATGGTGGATTTCCGTCGTCGCTTTCCAGACGAGAAACACGCCGCCCGCGATCAGGATCAGATCGCGCCACGAAAAGCCGTGGCCGAACGCTTCGAAGATCGGTGTCGTGAGTCGCACGATCAGCGCGACGGTGCCGAGCAGACCCAGCCGCAACACGAGCGCCAGCCCGATGCCGATACGCTGCGCGCGCGCCCGATGCGCGACGGGCAGTTTGTTCGTCAGGATCGAGATGAAAATCAGGTTGTCGATGCCGAGCACGACCTCCATGACGACGAGCGTCGCGAGGGCGGCCCAGGCTGCGGGATCTGCAAGTAAAGCGACGAGATAGTCCATGTTCACGAGGGGTTCGACGGTGAGGGCGTGATCTTAGCCTGATAATCGCCTGAAATGAAAGGAACTTGAAACCTTCTGACGAGATCGAACGGTTTCGTCGGCACAACTGCCGAATCGGCCACAAATACCGGATTCGAAACGATTATTTGCGCTTCTTCTGATGATGCGCTGCGTCATTTACGGGTAAACTCTTATCCTTTCGAGCCGCGTGTCAGCGGCCGCCGTTCAATTTCCTGTAGCCGCAGGACATCACACGAAGCCGCATGCAGCAAAAATCACAACGTCTCATCGAGCTGGACTTCTTCCGGGGACTGGTTCTGCTGATCATCGTCGTCGATCATATCGGCGGCAGCATGTTGTCGCGCTTCACGTTGCATTCGTTCGCGCTGAACGACGCCGCCGAAGTGTTCGTCTTCCTCGGCGGCTTCGCCACGGCGACGGCGTATGTGTCGCTGGCCGCGCGCCGCTCCGAGCACGCGGCGCGCATGCGCTTCGTCAGGCGCGCGTTCGAACTGTACCGCGCGTTTATCGTCACCGCCGTGCTGATGCTCGTCGCGTCCTTCCTGCTGCGGCCCTTTTTCGGCCACGCGCCGAACCTCGCGCTGCACGATCTCGACAGTTTCGTGTCGGAGCCGGTTTCGTCGATTGCGCAGATCCTCACCTTCGAGCGCCAGCCTTATCTCGCCGCCGTGCTGCCCATGTACGCGCTTTTTGCGCTCGCCGTGCCGGTCATGCTGCCGCTCGCGCGCAGCAAGCCCTGGCTCCTGCTTGGTCTGAGCCTCGCGTTGTGGGCCTTCGGGGCGCAGATCGGCGAATATCTGCCTTCCGTCGACGACAACCTCTGGGATTTCAATCCTGCCGCGTGGCAATTGATGTTCGTGCTCGGCGTGCTGGCGCGTTGCCAGCCGGTTTACCAGCGCGTGAGCGCGAACCGCTTCGGCTGGATCGTGAGCGCGGGCGCCGTCGCGCTGATCGCCGGCATGGCCTATTACAAATTGCTCGTCTTGCCGCCCATACTGGACAGCGCCTTCAAGCGCGATCTGGCCGGCCCGCGCGTCGTCAATTTCCTCGCCATCGCATGGGTCGCGGCGAATCTCGCGCGCTATGGCGTCGTCAAGGCCGTGGCGCAACGGCTGCCGTGGGTCGGCGCGTTGGGGCGCGCCGGCATGGTGTCGTTCGTCGCGGGCACGGTGATTTCGCTCGTCGTCGATTCGATCCTCTTCACGCTGACCGATGGCCTCATCAACGTGCCGGCCGGACTCGCGGCGGATGCGATCGCCATCGGCGCGTTGCTTGCCGTGCCGCGTGTTCAACAATGGGCCGCCGGCTGGCTCGATACGCGAAAACCGGTGCGGGCAATGGCCAAGGCCCCCACACCCGCGACCGTGCCGGCGACGGACCATCGCGTGCGCTGAGCCGGGTCGAAGCGGGCGGTGTGCCGTCCGCTTTTTATTTGCGCTTTTACGCAACTAACGGTCTGATTCATATGCGACCTTTAAACAAATACCTGGGCGCGGCACGCGTCTTGCAGGCAAGAGTCATCACAACACAACCGGACCTGCCATGCTCAAGCTCGCCATTCTTTTCGCAGTTATCTCCGTCATTGCCGGCTTTTTCGGTTTTACGCGCGTGTCGTCGGGCGCGGCGGGCATCGCGAAGATTTGCTTCTTCATCTTCCTGATCCTGTTCGTCGTGTTCCTGGTGATCGCGATCACGGCGGGATCGCTGGTGCTGTAGCGATCGCGGGGAAGCGCGCGCATCCGCGTGCTTCCTCGAATCGACCGCCGCGCCGCGACGGTGTTACATTGCCCCGAGGAGACATTCACGCGACGACGCTCGCCGCGATGAACCAAAAGGAGGAGGCGATGCAGCATGCCATCGGCGCGGCCTTGCAGCCTGCGCAACGCGAGGTCATCCGTCACTCGCACGAGCGCTCGGCCACGTTCGGCCTGTTCGAGACGATGCGCCCGGAATACGCCGTGCTGACCGGCGCGGAACTCGCCGTCAAGCTCGATGAAAGCCGCGCGCTCTTCGCCCATGCGCTGCCGGTAATGGAAACGCTGTACGCGCAGATCGCGAACACGCACAGCATGATCGCGCTGACCGACGCGAGCGGTCTTATCCTGCATTCGCTCGGCGACGACGACTTCCTCGCCCGCGCCGAAAAAGTCGCGCTGCGGGCGGGTGCGGTGTGGAGCGAGGCGCATCAGGGCACGAACGCGATCGGCACCACGATCGCCGAGCGCACCGCCGTCACCGTGTACGGCGACCAGCACTATCTGCGCGCCAATCATTTCCTCACCTGTTCCAGCGTGCCGATCCTCGATCCGCACGGCAATCTGTCCGGCGTGCTCGACGTCACCGGCGATCGACGCGGCTATCACCAGCACACGATGGCGCTCGTGAAGATGTCCGGACAGATGATCGAGAACCGTCTGATCGCGAGCGCGTTCGGCGACGGACTGCGCATCCGTTTTCATAGCCGGCCCGAATTCCTCGGCACGCTGATGGAAGGCATCGCCGTGTTCGATCTCGACGGGCGTTTGCTGTGCGCGAACCGCAGCGCGCAGTTCCAGCTCGGGCTCGAACTCGGACTTCTGCGTTCGCAGACGCTGGAGACGCTGTTCGGCGAGCGTGTCGATGCGCTCATCGCGTGGTCGGGCGACGCACCTTGCCGGCTCGAATTACATAGCGGCGTGGTGGTGTTCGCGAGCGTCGATGTGAACGCGCGTCTCACGCCGAACGTAGCGGTTACGACCAGCGGCAGAACGAAGTCGAGTCTCGCCGATCTCTGCACCGGCGATGCGCAGATGAACGACATCGTCGCGCGCGTGCGCAAGGTCATCGGCAAGAACATCCCGATTCTGATCGGCGGGGAAACGGGCGCGGGCAAGGAAATGCTCGCGCGCGCGATTCACAGCGATTCGCCGCGCCACGCGGGACCGTTCGTCGCGGTGAATTGCGCGTCGCTGCCGGAGACGCTGATCGAATCCGAGCTGTTCGGCTATGCGCAGGGCGCGTTCACGGGCGCGGCGAAGCGCGGCGCGACGGGCAAGATCGCGCAGGCGAACGGCGGCACACTCTTTCTCGATGAAATCGGCGACATGCCGCTCGCGATGCAAAGCCGCCTTCTGCGCGTGTTGCAGGAGCGCGTCGTCGAGCCGCTCGGCGCGGCGCGCGCCATGCCGGTGGATTTCATGCTCGTTTGCGCGAGCAATCGCAAGTTGCGCGAGCGCGTGGCGCTTGGGGCGTTTCGGGAGGATCTGTATTACCGGATCAACGGTCTTTCGGTGACGCTGCCGCCGCTGGCCGAGCGCACGGACCTGCGCGCGGTCGTCGACAGGATCGTACGGCATGAGCGCTTCGCGGGGCGCGTCGTGAGCATCGACGATGATGTGCTCGCGCTCTTTGCGCGTCATCCGTGGCCGGGGAATTTGCGGCAGTTGAGCAACGTGCTGCGCACGGCCAGCGCCATGCTCGACGATCACGATACGCGTATTCGCGTCGAGCATCTGCCGCATGATTTCGTCGATGAACTCGGTGAGCGTGTGCAGTGCGGCCAGACGTCGCCGCTGGCGAGCGGAGCGCGGCTCGTCGATATCGAGGCCAGCGCGGTGGCGGGTGCGCTTGCGGCGCATGGCGGGAATGTGTCGGCGACGGCACGCGCGCTGGGGATATCGCGGACGACGCTGTATCGAAAGTTGCGGGTTTAGGCTTCGAGCGCTCCCGCGTCGGGCGCGGGCAACGCGCCGCTGAGGTCTTTCAGCCCGACGCCTGTGAGCTTCAACCTGCGCGCTTCGTTCACCAGCCACATCAACTTGAACGCAGCGGATTCGTAATCGAGTCCTTCGGGCCGCACGTTCGAGATGCAGTTGCGCTCGGCATCGTGGCGGCCCGCGCGCGGCGCATACGTCACATAAAGACCGAGGCTGTCGGGCGAACTGAGCCCCGGCCGCTCACCAATCATCACGACGACGATCCTCGCCCGTAAAAGCTCACCGATACGATCGCCCAGCGCGACGCGCGCCTGCGTCGCGATCACGACCGGTGCAACGCTCCAGCCATCGAGTTTCGCGCGCACGCGCGTGAGCAGCGGCACGACGTGGCGTTGCGCGGCGAAAGCCGAAAGACCATCCGCGGCGATGAAAAGAAGGTCGGGCGCATCGCTTCGCGCGGCGGCATGTTCGGCAAGACGCGCCGCACTCGCATCGTCGAGCATGCGGCCAAGATCCGGGCGACGCAGATAGTGATCGCGATCGGGCGCGGCGCTTTGCACGTCGAGCGTGTCGAATCCGGCGGCACGCAGCGTTTCGGCGAGCGCGGCCGTGTCGAGCGGCTGATGCACCGCGTCGCGCGCCTGCGCATGCGCGAGTTCGAACGCGAGCAAGGGCGCGGTCGGCAGGCTGCTGCCCGCGCGGCCGAGCGCGATGCGCGCGTTGGTGAAGCGCCGCAGCGCATCCCAGGCGTTGGCGTTCGTCATGAGTCGATCCAGTCGAGCAAAGGCGGCGCGCTCGCCGCGAGGAGGGCGCCGTGCCCATCGGTGACGCGCATCTTCGCGAGCCATGCCTCGAATTCCGGCGCGCGTTTCAGGTTCAGCACGCGGCGCACGTAGAGCGCGTCATGAAACGACGTGCTCTGATAATTGAGCATCACGTCGTCCGCGCCCGGCACGCCCATGATGAAGTTGACGTTCGCCACGCCGAGCAGCGTGAGCAGCGTGTCCATGTCGTCCTGATCGGCTTCGGCGTGGTTCGTGTAACAGATGTCGCAGCCCATCGGCACGCCGAGCAGCTTGCCGCAGAAGTGATCTTCGAGCCCCGCGCGGATGATCTGCCGCCCGTCGTACAAATATTCCGGGCCGATGAAGCCGACCACCGTATTCGTCAGCAGCGGACTGAAGCGGCGCGCGACCGCATAGGCACGCGCCTCGCAGGTCTGCTGATCGACGCCATGATGCGCGTTCGCCGACAACGCGCTGCCTTGCCCGGTCTCGAAGTACATGACGTTATCGCCGACGGTGCCGCGTCCGAGCGACAACGCCGCGTCGCGCGCTTCCTCCAGCAGCGCGAGCGACACGCCGAAGCTCGCGTTCGCGCGCTCGGTGCCCGCGACCGACTGAAATACCAGATCAACGGGCGCGCCTTGCTCGATCGCCGCGAGCGTGTTGGTCACGTGGGTCAGGACGCACGACTGCATCGGCACGTCGTAGCGCTGGCGGAAGTCGTCCATCATCGCGAGCAGTCTGCCGATCGCGGCGGGCGAATCGGAGGCGGGGTTCACGCCGATGACGGCATCGCCGCAGCCGTAGAGCAGGCCGTCGAGCATCGATGCGGCGATGCCCTTCGGATCGTCGGTCGGATGATTCGGCTGAAGGCGCACCGAGAGATGCCCGGCCAGGCCGATCGTCGTGCGAAAGCGCGTGATGACCGGACGCTTGCGCGCGGCGAGAATCAGATCCTGATTGCGCATCAGCTTGGAGACGGCGGCGGCCATCTCCGGCGTGACGCCCATCGTGATGCGTTCGAGCGCGGCGGTATCGGTGGAATCGGCGAGCAGCCATTCGCGGAATTCGCCGACCGTCAGATGCGCGATCGGCGCGAAGGCCTCGCGCGAATGCGTATCGACGATGAGGCGCGTGACTTCGTCGTCCTCGTAGGGAATGAGCGGTTCGTCGAGAAACGCGGCGAGCGGCACCTGCGCGAGCGCCAGTTTCGCGGCGACGCGCTCTTCCTCCGTCGCCGCCGCGATGCTCGCAAGCTCGTCGCCGGAGCGGCGCGGACTCGCGCGCGCGAGCAGCGTCTTCAGATCGTCGAAGCGGTAGCGGCGCACGCCGATCGTCTCGTGATAAGTCATCGCTCCCCCTGAATGGATCGATGCAAGCACTTTAGCCGCTTCGCGCACGCCGCGCCTCGTTCAAAAATACCCGGCGAGGGCAAAGCGCGCGCGCGTGCGATAATTTTTCGCTCGACTCAGCCTGGGCCTCGCCCGCAGCCCGTGAAAAACCTGCTTGTTCCCATCGACCGTCTGGGCGATTTCGGCGAAATCGTAGATGTCCGCACGCCGCTCGAATTCGCCGAAGATCATATTCCCGGCGCGATCAACGCGCCGGTGCTCAGCAATGAAGAGCGCGTGATCATCGGGACGATGTACAAGCAGGTCTCGCCGTTCGAGGCGACGCGCGTCGGCGCGGCGATGGTCGCGCGCAACATCGCGATGCATCTCGATACGCTCTTCGCCGTCAAACCGCGCAACTGGCGCCCGCTCGTCTATTGCTGGCGTGGCGGCAAGCGCTCCGGCGCGATGACGACGTGGCTCAACATGATCGGCTGGCAGGCGCGTCAACTGGAAGGCGGCTATAAGAGCTACCGGCGCGACGTGATCGAGCGGCTCGGCACGCTGCCCGGGCGCTTTCGCTACGTCGCGCTGATCGGCCATACGGGCAGCGGCAAGACGCGGCTTTTGCAGGCGCTCGACGCCGCGGGCGCGCAGACGCTCGATCTCGAAGGGCTCGCGGCGCATCGCGGATCCTTGCTCGGCGCGATGCCGGGGCGTCCGCAGCCGTCGCAGAAGGCGTTCGATTCGGCGCTCGTCAACACGCTTTCCGGCTTCGACGCGGGCAAACCGGTTTTCGTCGAAGCGGAAGGGCGGCGCATCGGCTCGATCACGGTGCCCGACGCCGTGCTCGACAAGCTCCACGTGGCGTCGTGCGTGCAAGTGGAAGCGCGCCGCGAAGACCGCATCGCCTTCCTGCTGCAAGACTACGCGCATCTCTTCGACGATCCCGCGTCCTTCAAGGCGCAGTTGTCGAAGCTCGTCGCGCTGCATAGTCGCGAGCGCGTGGCGCACTGGCATCGGCTGATCGATGAGAACGCGCGCGCCGCGCTGTTCGCCGAACTGATCGAGCGTCATTACGATCCCGCATACCGGCGCAGCAATCAGGCCCTCTATACTGAATTGCCGCATGCGCTCCGCGTGCTGTTCCGTCCGAACGATGCGGACAGCATCGATCAGGCGAAAGCCCTGCTCGCGCAACTTGAATCGACATTCACCACTTGAAAGAAAACGCTATGACCACGCTCCGACAACCGCGCGTCGCGCTTGGCTGGATGGTGTTCCTGCTGATCGCCGTCGCAGGACTGTTCTATGTGAAATGGTTTCCGTACTACAACCGCGCGTTTGTCGCGGCGAGCCAGCATTCGATCGGCAAATCGATTCTGATGGGCACGGCGACGAGCGCGCCCGAGCCTTCATGGCAAGCCGCGCTCGACTACGCGATGGCCTACGGAAAAGCGATCTGGCAGGCGATGGTGCTCGGCCTGTTGCTCGGCTCGGCGGTGCAGGCGCTGATTCCGCCGCGCTGGGTCGCGCGCGCGCTCGGAGAGCACAACTTCGGCAGCGTGGTGAACGGCGGCCTGATGTCCCTGCCGGGGATGATGTGTACGTGCTGCGCGGCGCCGGTCGTTGCGGGCTTGCGTGCGCGCGAGGCGGCGCCGGGCGCGGCTGTCGCGTTCTGGCTCGGCAACACGGTGCTCAATCCGGCCGCGCTGGTTTTCATGGGCTTCGTGCTCGGCTGGCAATGGACCGGCTTGCGGCTCGTGCTCGGCGTGCTGATGGTGTTCGGACTCGGATATGCGGTGAACCGCATGGTGACGCCCGCGCAGGCGGCGGCATCGCGCGCGACGCTCGCGAAGCTGATCGAGCAGGACGAACCGGGCACGGCGTTCTCGCGCTGGATCAAGATCCTCGGCCGCATGACCTTGCGGCTCGTGCCGGAGTACATCGTGCTCGTGCTGCTGCTCGGCGCGGCGCGCGCGTGGCTCTTTCCGCACATCGGGCCGGATATCGACAACGGCATGCTGTGGATCGTCGCGTTCGCGGTCGCGGGCACGCTGTTCGTGATTCCGACGGCGGGCGAGGTGCCCATCATTCAGGCGATGCTGTCGCTCGGCATGGCGGCGGGGCCGGCGGGTGCGCTGTTGATGACCTTGCCGCCGGTCAGCGTGCCGTCGCTCGCGATGCTGGCGCGGTCGTTTCCGCCGCGCGTGCTGGCGTTTGTGGCGGTGGCGGTGATGGGGTTTGGGGTTGTGAGCGGGGTGATTGCGGCGGCGGTGTTTTGATAGGTTTTTGAAGCAGGGCGCTTTCGGGCTTTGGTTTGGAAGCGCTTGTTTGCTGAGATTCAGTCTTTTCAGAGAATTGACTGCGATCAGACATTAATTATTTAGGATTACTCGTGGTGACATCGATTTAATCTAGTTTCTAGAATGTCCCATTCGTCATTGACATAGGGGCAGCAAAAATGGCCCAGGACATTTTCCTGAACCTCAGCGGCATCGTCGGCGAGGCACAGGATGCGGCTCACGCGCAGCAAATCGATGTGCTCAATTGGGAATGGGCCGTTTCCCAGTCCTCGCGGTGTCTGGAAACGTTGCAATGTTCACCGGTGGAAATCGACGCAAGTCGTGAAGCGTTTCGCCAAGGCAAATACAAGGGTTTGAATCGGCACGAGATGACCAAATCGTGGCCGGACCGCTTGCCGTCGAACATCGATTCCATCGGGATCGAACTCGTTGGAATGTATCGAGGCGAGGGCAACGAGCAGATCTATGAAGATCCAACAAGCGAGCAGAACGACTCCCTCAAATGGCTGATCGCGGAATTGATAGAAACGCTCAGCATCGACAAAGCCGAGGTTTACGCACATCCGGCGGTGTCCTATAAAAATCCAACCGAAGCGAAGGCAGCACAATGGTGAGATTCGGCGCACTCTCCAGAATCAAGTCCGTCGTGCTCTTTCTTATATTGCTCGCATGTTGCGAAATCAGCCTGGCGCGCGGGATCAAAGTCGTGACGATCGACGAAGTGGGCATCGTGCGGCCTGAGTCGGAACAGAAAGACGAGGCGCTGATCTTCTGGTGTCGAGCGTTTCGGCCGACTGTTGCTCAGGTACGCCGATATTTCGCAAACGCAGTCCCTGTTCCTCCCGTCGTAACCAGTCACGACCGCTATTCCCCTTGCGCCGCCAAAGGAACGGTCACGTTCAAGGACGGCTTCCGGGCCGACTGGATTCTTTATTCCGATGGTTCGGCCAGAATCGACTGGCAAGCCGGCGGGCATGTCTATCTGCTGCTCAAAGACAATAAATGGTACGACCCGATCGGCTCTTATGATCAGGGGTGACCGTTCAGCCGCTCAATGAATCGCCGCCCCCGCCCTGATCAACAACTTGAACGGCAGCGCGAGCAGCATCGTGCCGCCGACGCCCGCCGCCCACAGCGCGACGAACCAGAACACCTTCCGCGCGCGCTCAATGGTAGTGATGTTCGCCATGGCGCACCTTTCCTCTGAATACCCAATACCCCAGCATCGTATAACCGACGATCACCGGCAAAATCACCGCCGCGCCGACGATCGTGAAAAGCTGGCTCGAACGAGGCGCGGCCGCATCCCAGATCGACACGCCAGGAAAAATCTCGTTCGGTGAAATGCTCGCAACCAGTCCCGCATAGCCGAGCAGCACGAAGCCGAGCGCCATCGCGAACGGACGCTTCTCGTGCCGCGATCGGATCGAGCGACGCATCGCCCACGCGCACGCGGCGACGAGCACCGGCACCGGCAACAGCCGGTAAAACAGCGGCGAGTCGAACCAGCGCGACGCGATGCCCGCATCCTGCAACGGCGTCCAGATGCTGACCACCGCGATCGTCGCGAGCTGCAAGACGGTCAACGGCCACACGACGCGATACATCCGCCGCTGCAGATCGCCTTCGGTCTTCGCGATCAGCCAGCACGCGCCGAGCAGCGCATACGTGACAACGAGCGCGCCGCCCGTGAAGATCGAGAAGGGCGTGAACCAGCCGAAGGCATCGCCGGAAAACCGGCCATCGGCGACGGGAATGCCACTGAGAAACGCGCCGAGCGCCACGCCCTGAAAGAAGGTCGCGCCCGTCGATCCACCGATGAACGCAAGGTCCCACATGTGCTTCGTGCGCTGCGCCTTCGCGCGAATCTCGAACGACACGCCGCGAAAAATCAGACACACGAGCATCAGCACGAGCGGCAGATAGAGCGCGGAAAGCACGGTCGAATAGACCATCGGAAACGCGGCGAAAAGTCCCGCGCCGCCGAGCACGAGCCACGTTTCGTTGCCGTCCCAGACGGGCGCGACGGTGTTCATCATCACGTCGCGATCGTGCTGATCGGGAAAGAACGGAAAGAGAATGCCGATGCCGAGGTCGAAGCCGTCGAGCACCACGTAGAGGAACAGCCCCAACGCGATGATCGCGGCCCAGGCGAGTGTGAGATCCATATCGTTACGCTCCTTCGATGGACTGATGCGGAAGGCTGAGCGGACGTCGCGCACTGCCGTCGGAAGGCTGCGAAGGCGAGCCCGGCAGCGCAGGGCCGTGACGCAGCAGCTTCAGCAGGTAGTAGATGCCGGTGCCGAACACGATCGTGTAGACGATTACGAACGCGAGCAGCGACACGCCGACTTGTTGCGCGGTAACGGGCGACACCGCATCGGCGGTGCGCATCACGCCGTAGACGACCCACGGCTGACGGCCGGCTTCGGTCGTGACCCAGCCCGCGAGCAGCGTGATGAAACCGGTCGGACCCATCGCCAATGCGAAGCGATGGAACCAGCGCGCATCGAACAAGGCGCGCCTGCGATGCAGCCACCACGCGGCCACCGACATCACGATCATCAGCACGCCCAGACCTGCCATCACGCGGAAACTCCAGAACACGAGCGTCGAGTTCGGACGGTCTTCCTTCGGAAATTCCTTCAGGCCGCGAATCTCGCCGTCCCAGCTATGCGTGAGGATCAGGCTGCCCAGATGCGGAATCGACACGGCGTACTTCGTGGTTTCGGCTTCCATGTCGGGGATGCCGAAGAGATTGAGCGCGGTGCCGCCTTTCTCGGTTTCCCAGATGCCTTCGATCGCGGCGATTTTCGCCGGTTGATGTTCGCGCGTGTTGAGACCGTGCGCGTCGCCGACGAGCGCCTGGATCGGCGTCAATGCGAGCAGCAACCAGAGCGACATCGAAAACATCTTCCTGATGGCCGGATCGCGGCGGCCTTTCAGCAGATGCCACGCGCCGGTCGCGGCCACGACGAGCGCCGCCACGATGAACGCCGCGATCGCCATATGCGCGAGCCGGTACGGAAACGACGGGTTGAAGATGATCGCCCACCAGTCCACCGGCACGACGTGATCGCCTTCGATGCGAAAGCCCTGCGGCGTCTGCATCCAGCTATTGGACGCGAGAATCCAGAAGGTGGAAATGAGCGTGCCGATGGCGACCATCAGCGTCGCGCCGAAGTGCGCCTTCGGGCCGACTTTGTTCCAGCCGAACAGCATGATGCCGAGGAAGCCCGCTTCGAGGAAGAACGCGGTCATCACTTCGTACGTGAGCAGCGGCCCGGTGATGGGGCCGGCGAAGGTCGAGAAGCCGCCCCAGTTGGTGCCGAACTCGTACGCCATGACGACGCCCGACACGACGCCCATGCCGAAAGCGACGGCAAAGACCTTCGACCAGAACAGACACAGTTCCTTGTAGACCGGTTTGCCGGTTTTGAGCCAGGCGCCTTCGAGCACCGCGATGAAACTCGCGAGCCCGATGGAGAGCGCCGGAAAGATGATGTGAAACGAGACGGTGAACGCGAACTGGATCCGCGCCAGATCGAGTGCTTCGGGAGTCGAATGCATGATGACGTGTGCCTTGAAATTCACCCGCGCCCGCATGGCGAGGCGGCTTTGTCCTGTATCGGATCAGACGTGTAACGGGCCGGAGCTTAGCGCCATTTCGAGAAAGTGTTGCGCTGCGTCAGTGAATTAGCATTGCGCGCAAATGCCGCAGGCTCAAGGGTTTGGCGTGCGTATCGAATTGATTTTTTGGTAATTTCGAGATGATTGGATGGTGCGGTGCGGCAAGAGCGCGCAGCGGCTTTCGCGACAATCGACCGCACTGATCGAACCCAGAGCGCGCAAGCCGGAAAGAACTTTTACGATGCGCCGGCACGAGACGTGCGGTTTGCGCGGGTACCATAATGGCTTTTGAACACGCGCACCGCGTGGGCAGCAAGGAGAACCATCATGCGCCTCGATGACGAAGCGGAAAGTCGGAACGTCGAAGACCGGCGCGGCGGAGGCGGCGGCTTTCGGGTCGGCGGCGGATCGATCGGTATCGGCACGATCATCGTGGCGCTCGCGGCATCGTATTTCTTCGGCATCAATCCGATGACGATCATCAACGGCGCGCAGGTGTTGCAAGGCAACGCGCCGCAGCAACAGGCCGCGCCAAGCAATGCGCCGCCCGCCAACGATGCCGGCTCGGTGTTCGTGCGCCGCGTCCTCGGCAATACCGAGCGCACCTGGCAGCACATCTTCCGCGCGCAGTTCAATCAGGACTATCCGGCGCCGAAGCTCGTGCTCTTTTCGGGCGGCACGCAGACCGCTTGCGGCATGGGACAGGCGGCGATGGGACCGTTCTATTGTCCCGGAGACCGCAAGGTCTATATCGACCTCTCGTTCTATCGCGAATTGCGCGATCGTTTCGGCGCGAGTGGCGACTTCGCGCAGGCTTATGTGATCGCGCATGAAGTCGGGCATCACGTGCAGAACGTGCTCGGCATCATGGACAAGGCCGACCAGGCGCGCGCACGGATGACGCGCGAGCAGGCGAACGCGCTCTCGGTACGCGTGGAATTGCAGGCGGACTGCTTCGCGGGCGTGTGGGCGGCGGTCGCCCAGCGCGAGAACGCGAAGCTGATCGAGCCAGGCGATTTCGAGCAGGGCTTGAACGCGGCGGCGGCGATCGGCGATGACCGCCTGCAGCAGCAGTCGCAAGGACGCGTCGTGCCCGAGGCGTTCACGCACGGCACGAGCGCGCAGCGTCAGCGCTGGCTGCGGCGCGGCATGTCGACGGGCGACCTCAGCCAGTGCGATACGTTCTCGGCCCGCGCATTGTAATGACGACGACGGCATGTTCGGCGACGTTCCGCTCATCCCGGAATGGACTATTCTGAATCGAGGAAACACGGTTACGCGCTGTCGATGCTTACAAACGCTGACAGTGCGTTCGTCTCAAATTCTTTAGAATCGCTAGTTTTTCCGGGGCGCGGCCAGCCGCGCCTTGTGATGTGACGGACCGCCGGATCGGCACACGCACCGGAACACTCTCCTACCTTTTCATGAAGCGAATTCTGGTCGTCAAAGTCACGTCGCTCGGCGATATCGTCGAGACGCTGCCGGTCGTTGCGGATTTGCGGCGCGCGTTTCCGTCCGCCAAGGTCGACTGGGCCGCCGACGCTGCCTTCGCCGATATCATCCGCTGGAATCCGGGCGTCGATCGCGTGCTGAGCGCGCCGCTGCGCAAGTTCAAGAAGGCGCGTAGCTGGAATGACCTGAAGGAAATCGGTGCGTCGATCGGCGAGCTTCGCGCGGAAAAATACGACGTGATCGTCGATATTCACGGCGTCTACAAGAGCGCGATCATCGCGTTCATCGCGCGTGGGCGGCGGCGTTACGGCTATCTGAATCAGGATCTCGGCGAGCGCGGCGCGGCCTTCGCGTACAACGCGCGCTTCGGTCCGCGTCCGCTCACGGACGCCTGGCGCGGCATGCGCGTGAGTGTCGCCGATGCGCTCGGATATCGGTTCGACGACACGCCTGACTACAACATTCGCCTTCCGGCAGTCACGCGCGATCTGGAGATTCCACGCGATACGCGCATCGCGATGCTGTTCCACGCGACATCGGCGGATGTCAAGAAGTGGCCGAAGGAACACTGGGCCGAGGTCGGCCGATGGCTCACCGCGCGCGGTTATTCGATCGCGCTGCCGTGGGGCACGGAACGCGAGCAGGGCGAGGCGCAGGGCATTGCCGCGCTCGTGCCGGGCGCGACCGTGCTGCCGAAGCTTTCTGTCGTGGAATGCGCGCACTGGATTCAGGCGTCGGAACTGGTCGTCGGCACGGATACCGGTCTCGTGCATCTCGCGCATGCGCTGCAGCGCCGTACCGTCATGCTGTTCGCGGCGACGTCGCGCGAGCATTTCGGCATAAACGAACCGGGGCGCTCGGTTTCGGTCGGCGAGGAGGGCGCACCGCCCAATGTGACGCAGGTGCTGGCCGCCATCGAAAGCGTGACGGGCGCGCCATTGCAATTCGGCGAACGCGTTATCTCATAAAAAATTTTATGCGCATAAACCTGCCCACCACGGTTCGGCGGTAGGAAGTCCATGCGGCGAGCGAAAATATCGGTGCGCTAACGTAAAACTTGCCGCATGACACTTGACGGCAAGCTCGGCAAGCACGACGATTGCAAAAAACACTTAAGAATCGTCCGATAAGATGACCGAAGAAACCGTCGTAGACGCGCGCCAGTCTCTGGTTCGCCTCGAACCATCCGAGATTCCGTTGGACACCGCGCTCGAATTCGCGATCGTCGCCGCCGATGGCGCGTTGCTGTTCGGGGCAGGCACCGTCGTGCCGGATGGCGCGTCGCGCGAATTCATGTTCCGGCACTTCGAGCCGCACCGCGCGCTTCAGGAGCCGGCGCAGAGCGTGCCCGACGAAGACGCGCTCAAGGACGGTCAGCTGACGCTGGAGGATATCGGTCTGACCATCGGCGCGCGGGTCGGCTTGCGCGGTACGGGTGGTACGGGTTCGGCCATGTACGCGAGCCGGGTGATCGGTTTTTCGACGCCGCGTCGCAACGGCGAGCGATCCCTGTTCGTGACACAACCGCTGATGACCGGATTCGATCCGCTCGATCTGACGCTCGGCGAGCAGGTCGACCTCGTCGCGCTGACGGGGCGCGGCGTGTTCCGCTTCGCCTGCACGGTGGATGCAACCTGTCGCGAGCCGTTCAATTACGCGGTGCTATCGGCGCCGGGTGCGATCCGCAGACTGCGCACACGCAAATTCGCGCGCATGCCGACGCGCCTCGCGGCGCATTTCGCCGCCGAGGGCGAGCCGGAAAGCACGCGGCAATTGAGTCGCGTGAGCGATATCAGCCCGTACGGCATGTCGCTGACGGTCGCGAATCCGGCCGCGCGCGTGGGCGACCGCCTGCAACTCTCGTTTCAGTTCAAGACCGATGGCGTCGATGTGAAGATCGACACCATCGCGATCGTGCGTCATGTCGGGACGCTCGATCCCGCCGACGGCAGTGCGGCGTACGGACTCGAATTCGAATCGATCGAGCCGTCGCAACGAATCGCGCTGAAGTCGTTCATGGCCGAGCACAGCTAGGCCCGCGGGCTCAGTTTCCCGGAAATCCATCCGGAAAGAGCCGCTCGACCGCCGCTTCGAAATGCTGGACCGGCGCCGCGCCGCGCAGTGCGATCGGCGGCGGCGCTTCCTGACCGGGCGCCCCTTCGCGCGACAGCACCGCGAACGGCACGCCGGCCACGCCCAGCTTCTTCGCAAACTCTTCGTCTTCGATCACGAGATCGGTGTAGGTGCCGTCGTCGAGCGCTTCTTCGAGCATTTCGGGATCGATGCCGCAGGTCGCCGCGATATCGAGCAGTGCGTCAGTGTCGCCAATATCGATGCCTTCCTCGAAATACGCCTTGAAGATCGCGCGATGCACGAGGTCGAAGCGTCCGGATTCACGCGCGAACATCGCTGTTTCGAAGGCCTTGCGGCTGCGTGGCGTGACAGGCGGCATACGCATCGTCACGCCGCGCTCTTCCGCGAGCGGTCGGACCGAGTTTTCCCAGGATTCGACGATCTTGTCGCTGTTGGGATCAGCAAGCGGCGTCGGCTCGGGACGCAGCTCGAATGCATGCCAGCGGATTTCGATCGCATCGCCGTATGCGTTGCGGAATTGATCGAGCACGGGCGTTTCCAGATAGCAGAACGGACACACGAAGTCCGACCAGACGTCGATAAACAGAACAGGCGTGGATGCCATGTGAGCCTCAAAAGCGAACGGCGCATGTGCGCCGTTTGACTGAACCAGGCGAACGTCGCGCAGCGGCGACGGACGCAAAACCGGTATGTTAGCGCGAGCCGACCGTCGGCGTGCGCGTCCGGGTCGCGTCAGAAGCCGCCGTCGATCTCGATCCTGCTGCCGTCGAAGAAGCGCGACAGGCGAAAGGCGCGTGGATCGACGAGCGGCGCGTCGTTCGCGACGAGATCCGCCATCAGCCTGCCCGCGGCCGGCCCGATGCCGAAGCCGTGGCCGGAAAAGCCCGTCGCGATGAACAGCCCGGGCTTCCGGTCGACGCTGGAGATGACCGGCACGGCATCGGGCGTCACGTCGATGTAGCCGGCCCACGCCTGTTCGATGCGCAGTTCGGCGAGCGCCGGGAAAAACTTGCGGAACTCCGTGACCGCGGTACGGTTGAACGACTCGACGGGCTCGGGATCGAGCGTGCGCGCAGTTTCGAAAAGCGTCGGCTGATCGAGCGGCCAGCGGCGCGGCCGACGCAGCTCGTCGAAGAAACGCGCGTTCAGGCCGAGTTTGATCGAACCGATCTGACTCTTCAGCGCGGGCAGGAATTTGGCGAACAGACGGAAACTGTCCGGCGTGATGTCGTGATGGCTGTGAAACGCGTTGGCGATGGTGTAGCCGCCGTCGAGACGTTTGCGGTAGCCCATCTCCTGATTGCACGCGCTCACTTCCGGTCCGTTTTCCAGCGGGGCCGTGCGCATGACCGACGAACGCACCATGAGCTGCGGCACATCGACGCCGAGGCTCCCAGCGAAATATCGCGTCCACGCGCCGCCCGCGACGACCACGCTCGCGCAGCCGATGCGCCCGTATTCCGTCACGACACCGCTGATCGCGCCGCCGCTCGTCTCGATGCCGCGCACCGCGCAGGGCGTCAGCACTTTGACGCCGCGTTCGCGCAGCGCGGCGGCCATCACGGGCACGGCGCGCTGCGGCTCCGCGCGGCCGTCGCTCGGCGTGTAGATGCCGCCCGCGAAGCGCCGCGAGGTGCCCGACATCAACGCAGCGGTTTCATCCGGCGAGACGATGCGCGAATCGAGCGCGTCGCGGCCCACGAGCGCGACGGCGCGCGCGAGCCAGGCTTCGTGATCGGCGAGGGCGTTCGGGTCGTCGGCGGCGTAGAGAATGCCGCATTCGCGATAGCCTGTGTCGATGCCGAGTTCGGCATCGATGCGACGCCAGAGCTTGAGGCTTTCGAGGCTCAGTTCGAGTTCGCGCAAGTCGCGATGCGTCGCACGGCACCAGCCCCAGTTGCGGCTCGACTGCTCGCCCGCGATAGTTCCTTTTTCGCACACGGCGACCGACAACCCTTTCTCTGCCAGCGCACGCGCGCTGCTGATGCCGATGACCCCGCCGCCGATGATGACGACATCGGCGTGATTGGGAAGGGTGCGGTCTTCGGGGATGCGTTCGGTGGGTGGACCCATGTTATGTGGTGCTCTTTAGAACGGTGAGGGCGAGTTCTGCTGACTCTGCCGCGAGTGCGCGATCGACTCGATCGCCTAATTGATAGTCGGCCCTCACGCGCAGATCACACGACCTTCTAAGGTGTTTGCCGATCGCGACCGATGCCGCATATTTCCTGTCGTGAGGACTTATCATCGGGCGACTCAGTTGGGTGATGAGTTGTTCGTGACGGCCGCGGGCGTTCCCGACCGTGCCGGGTGCCGCCAGGTGACGGTGAAAAACCAGCGCCGCATGAAATGCGCCATAGTACGCGCGGCTGCAAACGGCTCGATACTGCGGCTCGTCAACCGCATCGCGCAGCAGAGCGGATGCGCATTCGACGAGTTCCTGCGGTGTGCTGCTCATGCATGGACTCCTTCTATCACAGTGCCGAACGAGATTTCCTTTACGAAGTCCAGTTCTTCCTCGAGCAGCATCACTTCGTTATCCATCTCAAGCGCCTCCTTCCATGGGACGGGAGCCACGAAGTTGTACGTCACGCTGCGCCAGACGCTTTCCACGTACAAAACGCTCGGCATGATCACCGGCCGAAATCCATGCCGTCTCAACACTTCACCAGCGCAATCGAGCCGCTGCGCGATCTGCTCATCGGAAACGTTCGTTTCTGTCATGATCCTGCGCGCCGTCATCACCTGTTCGGCCCAATGATCGTCCCATGCGAATCTGTTCGCCCGCCCGTCTTCGATCACCTCCGCCGTACGCCCGATCGCGCCAGCCAGAAACCCATACCGCGCGATGATTCCCATATCCCGATTTCGCGTCACGCCAAACTCGCGATACAACGCCTGCGCCGCTGAAAACAAACCGAGATTCAACCGCGTGATCATCCAGTTCTCGCGATTCACATCCGTCTCACCGAGCGCCACGCTGTTTCTGAACGCGGCCTCCGCGCCCTCGACATCGCCGGCGAGCGCGCGCCATGATCCCGTCAACTCCCACGCGGCGCACGCGTCCACGCGCATCAACTGATCGATGTCGTGTTTGATCGCGCGCCATTCGCGCGAGAGTGGGGTGACCTGCGATGTGTCGATGAAGCGAGGCGAAGCGCCTTGCAGCGCGTTGATGCGATCGACGATCTGATGCGTTTTCGGTTGCGGTATTGCGTTCATGCCAGTTGCCGGGAGATGCGAAAGCGATGCCGTATCGGATGCGTGATCCACGCGAGCCTTATCGCGCATGGGTCAAAACGGCGGGTCAAGGCATGCTAAGTGAATCGCTCGTTTTTGACCATACGAATGAAATTGCCTCCCGGCAGCGGAATTGCGAACACCCGTCGCAAACGCCCGCCGCGCAAGGCACATCGGCGAGCATCGTCCGAACGGCATAAGCCGGTTGGCCAGCTCCGTGCGCCCGCTCGCGCGTTCCGCTACGATGCAGATCGATGCGCTTGCGGCAACCGCGCAGGCTATCGATAGACGCCGGAGCGGGCACGGCGCGTGCGGCTCGTTATCACCTGCAGGTCAACGCAGTTCCACTTCATCCTCTGGAGAACTTTCGTGCAAAAGACAGCATCGGCAAAATGGAGCGGCGGCATCAAGGACGGCAAGGGTTTCATCTCGACACAGACCGGCGTGCTCAACGAAGCGCCGTATGGCTTCAAATCGCGCTTCGAGGAAGGTCCGGGCACGAATCCGGAAGAACTGATCGGCGCGGCGCATGCGGGCTGCTTCACGATGGCGCTTTCGCTGCAACTCGAACTGGCGGGCATGAAGGCCGAGAGCCTCGAAACCAAATCGACGGTCACGTTGGACAAGGACGGCGACGGCTTCACGATCACCGCCTGTCAGCTCGATCTGAAGGCGAAGATCCCCGGCGCCGATAAAGCCGCGTTCGACAAGGCCGCGCAGGCCGCCAAGGAAGGCTGCCCGGTGTCGAAGCTGTTCGCGGGCAACGCGAAGATCACGCTGAACGCCGAACTGGTTTCTTAAGCGCCCAAAACGGACGGACCGATTACCCGCGCGTCAGTTCCTCGATAATCAACCGCGCGGGCGCCGGCAGCGTCACGCCTTTGCGCGTCACGAGGCCGTACGGCTCCGTGCGCGAGCGCACCGCGATGGCCAGCCGCTTCGCGAGCCCGTGGGTTTCGAGGAACATCGCCATGTCGAGCGGCATCATCGCGACGAGTGTCGGATCGCGTTGCAGCAGCAGGACGGTCGTGATGGTCGAGGCCGTTTCGATCGGATGAAGCGGCAGCGGCAGGCCCGCTTCCCTGAATTCGCGCTCATAGAGATTGCGGATCGGCATAATGGCCGGATAGACGATCCATCGGCTCGATGCGAGTTCGGCCAGTTCGACGCGCGGCGCATCGACGAGCGCGTGCGCGACGCCCGCGACGATCGCGAGCGGTTCGTCGCGCAATTCGACATAGTGATAATGGTCCGGCTGACGCGCGACGCTTGCGCGGCAGATGGCGACATCGAGCCGTCCCTGATCGAGCAGCGCGAGCAATCGCGCGCTCGTATCCTCGACCACTTCGACGGTGAGCAGAGGTTGCCGCTCGCGCAGACGCGCGAGCGCATCGACGAGCACGCCCGACACCGCGCCGGTGATCGCGCCGATCGCGAGCCGCCCGCCCGTGCCTTGCAGTATCCCGGCCATTTCCTCGCGCAAGTGCGCGACGTCCATGTGGATCAGCCGCGCGTAACGGATCACGCAGCGCCCGAGTTCGTTCGGCTGGATGCCTTGCGCGGAGCGCGTGAAGAGCGTCGCGCCGAGCGTCGCTTCGATCTCGCGCAGCGCCTTGGTCGCGCCGGGCTGCGTGAGCGCCATTTCATCGGCGGCGCGATGCAGCGAGCCGTGATCGTCGAGCGCGATCAGAAGGCGCAGTTGCTTGAGCCGCAGGCGCGCGGCGATGGAATCGGCATTCGGCAGCATGGATCGAAGCGGCTAGGGGATGACGAGAAGATAACGGAAAGTTATCGCCAAGGCAGCAGCTTTCATTATCCAAGGGCGGACGGCTTCTCTACATTGTGGGCTTCCGTTCAACCTGTTCAAGGAAACCCCGACTCATGAAGCTGCTGCGATACGGCGCGCCCGGCCAGGAAAAACCCGGCCTTCTCGATTCAACCGGCGCGATCCGCGACCTGTCCGGCGTGATCGGCGATATCGCCGGCGACGCGCTGCTGCCCGAGTCGCTCGCGCGTCTCGCGAAACTCGATCCGTCGACGCTGCCGGCCGTGCCCGCGGGCGAGCGTATCGGGCCGTGCGTGGGGCGCATCGGCAAGTTCATCTGCATCGGCCTGAATTACGCGGATCACGCGGCGGAATCGAATCTGCCGGTGCCGTCCGAGCCGGTCGTGTTCAACAAATGGCTGTCGGCGGTCGTCGGCCCGAACGACGACGTTCGCATTCCGCGCGGCTCGAAAAAGACCGACTGGGAAGTGGAACTGGGCGTCGTGATCGGCAAGGGCGGCGCGTATATCGACGAAGCCGATGCGCTGAAGCACGTCGCCGGTTACTGCGTGATCAACGACGTGTCCGAGCGCGAGTATCAGATCGAGCGCGGCGGCACCTGGGACAAGGGCAAGGGCTGCGACACCTTCGGCCCGATCGGTCCGTGGCTCGTCACCGCCGACGAAGTGCCCGATCCGCACCGGCTGCCGCTCTGGCTCGAAGTCGACGGCAAGCGCTATCAGAACGGCAACACCAGCACGATGATCTTCAAGGTCAGCGAAATCGTCGCGTATCTTTCGCGCTTCATGAGCCTGCAACCGGGCGACGTCATCTCGACGGGCACGCCGCCGGGCGTCGGCATGGGACAGAAACCCGAAGCCGTCTATCTGCGCGCGGGACAGACAATGCGCCTCGGCATCGAAGGGCTGGGTGAACAACGACAACGCACGGTGAACGCATGAACCAATACGACTTCACGAATCGCGCAGCCGTGGTGACGGGTGGCGCGCAGGGCATCGGCTACGCGGTGGCGGAGCGTCTGCTCGAAGGCGGGGCGCGCGTCGCGCTGTGGGATCGCGATGAAGGCGCGTTGTCCGAGGCGCGCGCGCGTCTGCGCGACGTGCAAACCGTGCTCGTCGATCTGACGGATCGCGATGCCGTCATTCAAGCCACGTCGCGCACGCTGGAGCGCTTCGGGCAAATCGACGTCCTCGTGCACAGCGCGGGCATCGCGGGCGCCAACGCGACGGTCGCCGAGTACGCGCCGCAAGAATGGTCGCGCGTGATCGACGTCGATCTGAACGCCGCGTTCCACGTCAATCAGGCGATCGTCCGGACGATGATCGCGCGCGGCTACGGGCGCATCGTCAACATCGCGTCGATCGCGGGCAAGGAAGGCAATCCGAACGCATCGGCGTACAGCGCGGCAAAGGCGGGCGTGATCGCGCTCACCAAGAGCCTCGGCAAGGAAACGGCTGGGCTCGACATCGCGGTGAACGCCGTGACGCCCGCTGCCGCGCGCACCAAAATCTTCGAGCAGATCAAGCAGGAACACATCGACTACATGCTGTCGAAGATTCCGCGCGGGCGCTTCGTCGACGTGAAGGAGATCGCGGCGATGGTCGCGTTCCTGGCGTCCTCCGAGAACTCGTTCACGACGGGCGCGGTGTTCGATCTTTCCGGAGGACGCGCGACGTACTGATCAACGCGGCATCGCAATAACAATTACAGGAGACAACCACCGTGGATTCCATCGCCGCCCCGCGCGACGTTGCGCACGACGACGCCCAGATTTACCGCAAGGTGTTCTGGCGCTTCGTGCCGCTGTTCGTCGCGTGCTTCGTGTTCTCGTATCTCGACCGCATCAACATCAGTTTCGCGAAGCTGCAGATGCAAAGCGAACTCGGCTTCTCCGACGCGATGTACGGCTTCGGCGCGAGCGTGTTCTTCGTCGGCTATTTTCTGTTCGAGGTGCCGAGCAATATCGTCTTGCATCGCGTCGGGGCGAAGCGCTGGATCGCGCGGATCATGATCACGTGGGGCATCGCGTCGGCGTGCATGATGTTCGTGCGTACCGATACATGGTTCTACGTGCTGCGTTTTCTGATCGGCGCGCTCGAAGCGGGCTTCGTGCCGGGCGCGCTGTACTTCTTCACGAAGTGGTTTCCGTCGTCGCGGCGCGGACGCATCAACTCGTTCTTCATGGCGTCGATCGCGCTGTGCGGGATCATCGGCAGTCCGCTCTCGGGCGCGATCATGAAGTTCTGCGACGGCCTGAACGGCATGCCCGGCTGGCAATGGCTCTTTCTGCTCGAAGGCATTCCGTCGGTGGTGCTCGGCTTCGTCGTGCTCGCGTTCGTCGATGACGAAGTCGATCACGCGAAATGGCTCGACGCCGGCGAAAAGCGCGCGCTGAAAGCGCAACTCGCGAGCGATCCGAAAGTCGGCGAAGTGCATTCTCTGAGGGCCGCGTTCAGCGAGCCCGTGACGCTCGTGATGGCGCTCATCTATCTCTTCCTCGCGATGGGCATCTACGGTCTCGTCTTCTGGATGCCGCAGCTCGTGAAGACCGCCGGCACCAGCGACCCGTTCATGATCGGCCTGATCTCGATGCTGCCGTACGCGGTCGCGGGCATCGGCATGATCCTGATCGGCAGGCATTCGGACCGCACCGGCGAGCGGCGCTGGCATCTCGGCGCGTGCGCGCTCGCGGGCACGGTCGGTTACGTGCTGTGCGGCTTCTTCCCCGGCAACACGGTGATGCTCGTGATCGGCCTCACGATCGCGGCGACCGGCATCATCACCTCGCTCGGGCTGTTCTGGATTCTGCCGACGCGCTTTCTCACCGGCATCGCGGCGGCGAGCGGCATCGCGCTGATCAATTCGGTCGGGCAGTTCGGCGGCATCATCAGCCCGTACATGGTCGGCAAGGTGAAGACGATGACCGGCAGCGCGACGCCCGGTCTCTACGCGATCGCGTTCGCGTGCCTGCTCGGCGCGATGCTGATCGTCTGGGGCCTGCCGCGCCGTCTCTACTTCCGCGAGAGCGGCAGCGAATGACGGTTTTCAGCGCGCCTGGCCGTTCCTGCGGGCGGCCTTGTGCGCGTACATTTTGCTGTCGCTCGATGCGAGCAGATCGATGACCGACGCGTGCCGCTGCGCTTCGAAGCGCGTCTGCCCGACGCTGAAGCGAATCCGATAGCCAGGCGACGATGCTGCGTCGCGCGCCGCCAGCGCATCGCGCAAGCGCTCGAGCGCGTGGCGCGCGTCGTCGTCGCCGGCGTCGGTCAGGAGCGCGACGAACTCGTCGCCGCCCAGCCGCCCGATCACATCGCTTTCACGCAGCGACTCACGCAACGCGGTCGCGAAGATCGTCAGCGCGCGGTCGCCTTCGGCATGGCCGTAGGTGTCGTTGATGCGCTTGAAATCGTCGAGATCGAAAAACAGCAGCGACGCGTCGCGGCCCATGCGCTTGCAGACATTCAACGCGTGCTGCGCGAGCGCCTCGAAACCGCGCCGGTTGGCGATCAGCGTCAGTTCGTCGACGGTCGCGAGTTCGATCGCCGTGATCTCCTGTTCGACGATATGCGCGAGGTCGCGCAGCAATCCGCATTGCTCCGTGTCGAGTTCGCGCGGACGCGTGTCGATCAGGCACAGCGTGCCGAGCCGCGTGCCATTGGGAATCGACAGCGGCTGGCCCGCATAGAAACGGATGCCCGGACCGCCCGTGACGAGCGGATTGTCGTGAAAACGCACGTCGGCGCGGGCATCGGGGATCATGAAGACGTCGTCGTGCAGGATCGCGTGTCCGCAAAAGGAGATATCGCGCGATGTCTCCTGTGCGTCGAGACCCGCGCACGACTTGAACCACTGCCGGTTTTCGTCGATGAGGCTCACGAGCGCGATCGGCACATCGAACAGGCGCCGCGCGAGGCGCGTCAGGCGGTCGAAGCGCTCTTCCGGCGGAGTGTCGAGGATTCTGAGCGTACGCAGCGTGGCGAGGCGGGCGGGTTCGTTCTCGGGTATCGGTGCGACGAGCATGTGTCTCCGGTTCCTGGGCTTGACCATCGAAAGCGCTATTCTCCGACAATTACGCGATAGATTCATCCGCTGACGTGCGAACGCGCGGCGGGCCGCGTTTTCGCTATCATGCCGATGGGCTGCGGCCTTATTGCGGCCGTTTGCGGCCGTTTGTCACGGCAATCTCTTCGCACGCCCGGCGCTCGAGCGGGTCCGACGCATTCGGCGCGCTTTGCAGACCTGCGGCCAACTCGCATGAGCCGACGATCCCCTTCACCCGATCCGCCCGGAGCGCCGATGAAATTCAAGCTGGACTGGACCCTCGTTACCCCGATTCTCGCGCTCGCCGTGCTCGGCGCGACCGCGCTGATCCACAGCACCGCGCTGATCGTGCTCGCGGCTGTCGCGCTCGCGTTCGCCGTGTTTGCGGCCGTGCATCATGCCGAAGTGGTCGCGCATCGCGTCGGCGAGCCGTTCGGCACGCTGGTGCTGGCGATCGCGGTCACGGTGATCGAGGTCGCGCTGATCGTCTCGGTGATGCTCTCCGGCGGCCCCGAGAAAGCGGGCCTGCCACGCGACACCGTATTCGCCGCGATCATGATCTGCAGCGGCGCGATCGTCGGCTTGTGTCTGCTCATCGGCGGCTTGCGGCATCACGTTCAGGACTTTCAGCTGCAAGGCGCGAGCGCCGCGCTCGCGATGCTCTGCGCGCTTTCCGTGCTCACGCTCGTGTTGCCGAATTTCACGAGCACCGTAGTGGGTCCGGCGCTGTCTACATCGCAGTTGATTTTCGTCGGCGTGATCTCGCTCGTGCTGTACGTGACCTTCGTGTTCGTGCAGACGATCCGCCATCGCGATTATTTTCTGCCCTTCACGCCGCCGGTCGTGGCGGGCGCTCTGGACGAAGAAGAGGCGCCGCACGCGCCGCCGCCAAGCAACGGCGAGGCATGGCTCGCGCTCGGCTTCCTGATGTTGTCTCTCGTCGCGGTGGTCGGGCTCGCCAAGCTCCTGTCGCCGGCAGTCGAGGCGGGTGTCGCGGCGGCGGGCGCGCCCGAGGCCGTGGTCGGCGTCGTGATCGCCGCGCTGGTGCTGCTGCCGGAAGGCCTGGCCGCCGTGCGCGCGGCGCGCCTGAACCGCCTGCAGACGAGCCTGAATCTCGCGCTCGGCTCGGCGCTCGCGAGCATCGGCCTGACGATTCCGACGGTCGCGGTCGTGTCGATCGTCATCGGCCAGCCGATTTCGCTCGGGCTCGCACCCAAGGAAATCGTCATGCTGGCGCTCACGCTGCTCGTGTCCGTCATCACGCTCGGCACCGGGCGCTCGACGGTGCTGCAAGGCGTCGTGCATCTCGTGATTTTTGCGGCTTTCCTGTTTCTTTCGGTCGTGCCTTGATCGGCGTCGTGCGGCGAACCGTGTGGTTTTGTTACCATTCCCGGTTTTTCGCGCGACGCTTCGCTCCTGGTCGCGCGACGTTTCGCCGTCTCATCGAAAGTCACGAAGGAAAAGCATGTCATTCAAGAAGTCCGCGTCGCTGGCGTTGCTGGCTGCGCTCACCGCCGTTTCGTTTTCCGCGCAAGCCAAAGAGATCACGCAAATCCGTTTTGCCGTCGATCCGTCCTATCCTCCGTTCGAATCCAAGCAGGCCGATGGCAAGCTCGCCGGCTTCGACATCGATCTCGGCAATGCCCTGTGCGCGCAGATGAAGGTCAAGTGCGTGTGGGTCGAAAACAATTTCGACGGCATGATTCCCGGCCTGAAGGCGCGCAAGTTCGACGCCGTGCTGTCCGACATGGGCATCACCGAAGAGCGCCTGAAGCAGATCGATTTCACCGATCCACTCTACGATACCCACGCGCAGCTCGTCGCCCGCGCCGGTTCGGGCATCCTGCCGACGCCGCAGGCGTTGAAGGGCAAGCGCGTCGGCGTGGAGCAGGGCACGGTGCAGGAGCGTTACGCGAAAGTGAAGTGGGAGCCGCAAGGCGTGACGGTCGTGCCTTACGGCGATCAGGAACAGGTCGAGGCCGATCTCGTCGCGGGCCGCATCGACGCGATGTTCACCGACGCCGCGCAAGCCGCGATCGGCTTTCTGAAGAAGCCGCAGGGCAAGCCGTTCGCGCTCGTCGGTCCGATCGTGGAGGATCGCGCGATCATCGGTCCGGGCACGGCCATCGGCCTGCGCAAGGGCGACGCCGATCTGAAGAACGGCCTGAACAGCGCGTTTGCCGAGATCAGGAAGAACGGCACGTTCAAGCGCATCATGGCGAAGTACTTCGAGACGGACATCTCGATCCAGTAAGCGCTTTTTTTGAAGCATTCGACCGGAAAGGCATCGCGCGCGATGCCTTTTCTTTTCGATGAGAGATTTTCGAAGATGCAGGTTCATCATCATCGGCTCGTCGGTGCGGCGCTCGGCACTCAGCGCGCGATCACGAGTTACGGTTTCGGTCCGCAAGACGGCGATGCATCGCGCAAGGTGTACATCCAGGCGTCGCTGCACGCGGACGAATTGCCCGGCATGGTCGTCGCGTGGTATCTGAAGCAGCGCTTCGCCGAGCTGGAAGTGGAAGGGCGGCTGACCGCGCGCGTCGTGCTCGTGCCGGTCGCGAATCCGGCGGGTCTGAATCAACACTGGTTCGGCGCGCAGATGGGCCGCTTCGAACTGCGCTCGGGTCAGGATTTCAACCGGCGCTTTCCCGAGTTCGGGCCCGCACTGGCGCTCGATCTGAAGCATCGCCTGACGGGCGACGCCGCGCACAATGCGCGGCTCGTTCGCGCCGCGCTGCGCGGACATCTGTCGGCGCTGCAGGCGGCCTCCGAGCTCGAATCGCAACGCATCGAACTGATGAAGCTCGCCTGCGATGCCGATCTCGTCATCGACCTGCATTGCGACTGGGAAGCTGTCGCGCATCTCTATACGACGCCCGACGCGTGGCCCGCGATCGAGCCGCTCGCGCGCCATCTCGGCTGCGAGGCGCAATTGCTCGCGGATGTGTCCGGCGGCGAGCCGTTCGACGAAGCGTGCGCGTCGGCGGGGCGCTATCTGCGCGGCGCGTTCGGCGACCGCTTTCCGATTCCGATGGGAACGACGCCCGTCACGCTCGAACTGCGCGGTGTGCGCGACGTGTCGCATGACCTGGCGGCGCGCGACGCGCAGGCGATCGTCGACTATCTGACGCATATCGGCATGATCGCGGGCGAGGCGCCGGAGCCGCCGCCGCTGCGTCATCCCGCGACGCCGCTCGCCGGATGCGAGTACGTGCACGCGCCGATATCGGGCGTGGTTCTGCATCGGCGGGAAATCGGCGAGACGGTGCGCGCGGGCGACATCATCGCCGAAGTGCTCGATCCGCTCGACGACCGGCTCGTGCCGCTCGTCGCGCAAACCGAAGGCGTGCTGTACGCGCGCCACTGGACCCGCTTCGCGACGGCCGGAATGCTGGTCGCGCGCATCGCGGGCCGCGACGCCGCACGCACGGGCGATCTGCTCGTGCCCTAGCGGTTACCATAGGTTCGGCCGGTTTCACGTCATGGAGAACAAGAAAACATGCTGAAGAACATCGATCCGCTGCTCAACGCCGACATCCTGCACGCCCTCTGCGCGATGGGCCACGGCGACGAAGTCGTGATCTGCGACGCCAACTTTCCCGCCGATTCCGTCGCGCGCCAGACGGTGCTCGGCCGTTTGCTGCGCGTGGACGGCGTCGATGCGCCGCGCGCGGTGCGGGCAGTGCTGTCGGTGCTGCCGCTGGATACGTTCGTCGATCATCCCGCTGAGCGCATGGAAGTCGTCGGCGATGCCGCCGCGCTGCCTGCCGTGCAGCGCGAAGCTCAACGCGAAGTCGACGCCGCCGAAGGGCGCGCGGTGCCGTTTGCGTCGATCGAGCGTTTCGCGTTCTATGAGCGCGCGAAGCAGGCGTATTGCGTGATTGCGACCGGCGAGACGCGCGGATACGGCTGCTTCATCTTCAAGAAAGGCGTGCAACTGGCGCCGGACGCGCCGCGGCAAAATCGACCGGATGCCTAGGGAATACCCTGTTGCTTTTTTGAGAATTTGTTGCAATGCAGCGTGAAAGGCGTATAGTCAGGGTTATCCCCTAGCTACTTATCCTGAGAGACGCACATGAAAACCACCACTCAACAATCCTTGCTCGTTTCGTTCGGTTCCTGGCTGCGCGCTTCGAAGGCTGCGGTGCGTCGTGAGTGGAACCGTGCGCTGCAACTGCATCTGCAGAACTGCGAGATTCTCGTCGAATCGTATCGCCGCAAGTAAGCAGCGCGCGACGCAAACCCGGTCAAGGGCATCAGGCAACGCCCCGGAAGCGAAAGGCTTCCGGGGCGTTGTCGTTTGTGCGCTGCCAGTTTCGACGTTCGAAGCCGCTTGACATGCAACCAAATAGTTGCATAATGCGTTCATGGATGACGATTCGGTTTTTCGCGCGCTTGCGGACGCGAGCCGCAGGCAATTGCTCGACCGGCTGCACGCGGAGAATGGCCAGACGCTCGGCGATCTGTGCGACGGCCTTCGCATGACGCGCCAGGCCGTGTCGAAGCATCTCGCGATACTCGAGGCCGCGAATCTCGTGTCGACACAGCGCCACGGGCGCGAGAAACGTCATTTCCTCAATCCGGTGCCGATCCACGAGATCGCGCAACGCTGGATCAGCAAGTTCGAGCGTCCGCGCCTGGACGCTTTGTCCGACCTGAAACGCACGCTTGAAGGAGACGATCATGAGTAGTGACACGTTCGTGTATGTGACTTACATCCGCACGACGCCCGGGAAGCTGTGGGAAGCGTTGACGACACCGGAATTCGTCCGGAAATACTGGTTCGGCATGCACCAGGAATCCGACTGGAAGGCCGGCTCGTCATGGAAGATGCTGTTTTCCGACGGACGCGTCGCGGATGCCGGCGAGGTGCTCGAAGCCGAGCCGGGCAGGCGCCTCGTGCTGAAGTGGCGCAACGAATTTCGCGAGGATCTGAAGAACGCGGGGTATTCGCGCTGCACCTACGAACTGGAGCAGCAGGGCGAAGCGGTGAAACTCACCGTCACGCATGTGAGCGAGAGCAAACCGTTCATCGAGGCCGTGTCGGGCGGCTGGCCGAAGATTCTGTCGAATCTCAAGTCGTTGCTGGAGACGGGCGCCGTCGCGCTGACGACGAAGTAGCCGCGCAATGAAAACGGCGCGCTGTCCTTTCGGGCAGCGCGCCGTTTGCGTTTCAAGCGATGCAGCCGCCGGTCAGATCGCCCAGCCGCCGAGATAGAACACCGCCAGCACGACCGCGATCGCCACCGTGCCGACATTCAGCTTGCGCCATTCACCCGCGACGATCCGGCCGATCACGAGCGTGGTGAAGCCGAGCATGATGCCCGTCACGATGTTCGCCGACAGCACGATATACACCGCGCAGACGAGACCAGACATGGTGTCGACGGTGTCGTCGAAGTGCAGCTTGCTGACGTTGCCGAGCATCAGCAGGCCGACGTACATCAGCGCCGGAGCGGTCGCGTAGGACGGCACGAGTGCTGCGAGCGGCGAGAGGAACATCACCGCGAGGAACAGCACGCCGACGACCGTCGCCGCCAGACCCGTCTTTGCACCCGCCGCCACGCCCACCGACGATTCGATGTAGGCCGCCGCCGGTGCGCCGCCGAAGCAGGCCGAGAAGATCGAGCTGAGCGAATCGGCGGTCAGCGCGCGGCCGCCGTTGACGATGCGCCCGTTCTTGTCGATCTGGCCTGCCTGGCCCGCCACGGCGCGGATCGTGCCGGTCGCGTCGAACACGGCGGTCATCACCAGGGCGAGCACGCTCGGCAATACGGCCATCGAGAGCGCGCCCTTGATGTCCATCGCGCCGATCAGCGACGCATGACCCGGCGCCGACAGCGCGGGCCACGCGAACACGCCGTGATAGCGCACCGACGGATCGAACATCAGGCCGATCACCGACAGGCCAATCACCACCAGCAGGATGCCGCCCGGCACGCGCCGGCGCTCCAGACCGAAGATCGCCGCGAGGCCGAGCACCGACATCAGCACCGGAAAGGCCGTGATATGTCCGAGCGACACCGGCATGCCGGGCGCGGGATTCTTGATGATCAGGCCGACATCGTTCGACGCGATCAGCAGCAGGAACAGCCCGATGCCGATGCCCGTGCCGTGCGCGACGCCGGTCGGCAGATTGCGCAGGATCCACGAGCGCACGCCGGTGACGGAAATCGCCGTGAACACGACGCCCATCAGGAACACCGCGCCGAGCGCGATGGCCGGCGTGAGACCCTTGCCGAGCACGAGCCCGAACGCCGTGAAGGCGGTCAGCGAAATAGCGCAGCCGATGGCGATCGGCAGACGCGCCCAGACGCCCATCAGCAGCGAGCCGAATGCGGTCGTGAGGCACACGGCGACGAACACCGCGCTGGTGTCGAAGCCAGCCTTGCCGAGCATGCCCGGCACGACGAAGACGGAATAGACCATCGCGAGGAACGTCGTGACGCCCGCGACGACTTCGACCTTCTGGGTGCTGCCGGTTTTGGAAATGCCGAAGTAGCGATCGAGAAAACCGCCGTTTCCGGACGGAACGCTGTCCTCTCGTTCTGTGGGGGTGATGTCGATATCGCCAAGCTGCTGGGCGGAGGATTCCAACATGACTGCTCCTTTATCAGCACGCTGAAACGAAACTCCGTGCGCCGCGCATCAGCACGTCGGGCACTGCGGGTCCGTCGTCAGGGTCGTCTCGTATGTAGTTCTGGATGGTGCCGAGTGACGGGCGTTAGCGGCTGCACTCGGTCAGGACAGAGACTAGGGGAACAGAACGCGGGGTCCAATCCCATGAAAAACATGCCGGTCATGCCGAGGGGCTTATATGGGGCGAATCCCGCGCGGGGCGGGGCTCTCGCGAGACCGGAACAAGGCCGGACTAGGGCAAACGCCTAGGCCGGCCAGCGGCGCTATTTTACGCGATTGGCGTTGTGCGCCGCATCATTGAATCACGCGCGACACGCCGCGTCCGCGCGGGTCGGACATCGGTTCGGGCTTGTCGCCGTCGATGCGGATCGCCTGGATGTCGCCGTTGAAACCCTGCATCGTGAACTTGTAGCCCTTCGCTTCGAGCTGCTTCACGACCTCGGGGTCGAGCTGATGATACGGCTCCTGATAGATCGTGTTCGGCGGCAGCAGTTGATGATGGAAGCGCGTTGCGCCCACGGCATCGGCGAGCGGCATCTCGAAGTCGTACACGTTCGTGATGACCTGGAAGATCGACGTGAAGATACGCGATCCGCCCGGCGTGCCGATCACCATCGCGACCTTGTCGTCCTTCGTGAGGATGGTCGGCGTCATCGACGAAAGCGGACGCTTCTTCGGCGCGATGGAGTTCGCATCGCTGCCGACGACGCCGAACATGTTCGGCACGCCCGGCTTCGACGCGAAGTCGTCCATCTCGTCGTTGAGCACGACGCCGGTGCCTTCCGCGACCACGCCCGCGCCGAAGTAGCCGTTGATCGTGTACGTGTTCGAGACCGCGTTGCCCCATTTGTCGACGACGGAGTAATGCGTCGTTTCCGCCTTCTCGGGCATCGACGTGCCGAGTCCCGGCTGCACGCTCTTGGTGTCCGAAGGCTCGTCCGGATTGACTTCCTGCGCGCGCTTCAGGATGTAGTCGTCATTGGTGAGCTGCGCGACCGGCACCTTGTAGAAATCGGGATCGCCGAGATACTGCGCGCGATCCGCGAACACGCGCTTCTCGATTTCCGCGACGAGGTGAATGTACTGCGCGGAATCGAGCGGCACGTTCTGGAACTTGTCCTTGAGATCGGCCTTCATCTTCAGCAACTGCACGAGGCCGATGCCGCCCGAGCTCGGCGGCGGCGCGGTGATCACGCGATAGCCGTTCCAGCTCGCGGTGATCGGCTGACGCCACACGGCCTTGTAGTCCTTCAGGTCGCGCTTGGTGATGAGGCCGTGGCCTTCCATCGACTTCGCGATCAGCTCGGCGGTCTCGCCTTCGTAGAAGCCTTTGGAGCCCTTGTCGGAGATGCGTTGCAGCGTCTTCGCGAGATCGGGCTGCTTGAAGACTTCGCCCGCCTTCATGCCGCCGAAATACAGATCGAAGTTGGTCTTGCCGGCGAAGTCCTTCGACGCGTCGTCGCGGCGCTTGACCAGTTGATCGTCGACGACGAAACCGTCCTGCGCGTACTTGATCGCGGGTGCGAGCACCTGTTTCCACTTGAGCTTGCCGAAGCGCTTCTGCGCTTCCCACATGCCGTCGACGGTGCCGGGCACGCCCACCGCGCGATGCCCGAACAGGCTCATGCCCTTGATGACCTCGCCCTTGTCGTCGAGATACATGTTGCGCGTGGCGGCGAGCGGCGCGCGCTCGCGGTAGTCCAGAAAGTACGGACGATGATCGACGTAGAGCGTCATGAAGCCGCCGCCGCCGATATTGCCTGCTTCCGGATAAGTGACGGCGAGCGTGAAGGCGATCGCGACGGCCGCATCGACCGCATTGCCGCCGAGCTTGAAGATCTGCTCGGCGGTATCGGCGGCGTATTTGTCGGCCACCGCGACGGCCGACGCCGTGAGGACCTGCGGCTGGCTGTCGGCGGTTTTCGCGTAGGCCGGCGCGGTCTCGACGAATCCCGCCGTCATGAGCGCGGACGCGACGAAGGCGCCGAGCGCGAGGGAGCGGAAGCGCGGTTTCTGGTTGACGGACATCTCCTGCGTTCTCCTGTGTTATCTGCGACGAAAGACCAGACGCTTATATACCACGCGGCACGCCGCGCGAGGATCACGGCATCAGTTGGCCGCCGTTCACGTCGATGATCTGTCCGGTCACATAGCGCGACATCGCTTCGGACGCGAGATAGAGGAACGCGCCGCTGCAATCGTCGGGCTCGCCGATGAAGCCCATCGGAATGGACTTGCGGAACGACTCCAGTTGTTCCGGCGTGGTGAAGCGCTCCTGAAACGGCGTCTGGATCACGCCGGGCGCGACGGCGTTCACGCGAATGCGATCGGGCATCAGTTCCTTCGCCATGCCTTTGGTGATCGTGCTGACGAAGCCCTTCGAGGCCGCGTAGAGCAGCGCGCCCGGGCCGCCGCCGTTGCGCGCCGCAACAGACGTCACGTTGATGATCGAACCGCCGCCGCCCGAGCGCAGCGACGGCAGCGCCGCGCGCGTGAACGCGACGACCGAGCGCGCGTTGATGTGCATGATCTCGTCGAACAGTTCGTCGCTGACGGAGGCGATCGGCTCGCGCTTCACGAGGCTGCCCGCGTTGTTGATGAGCACGTCGAGCTTGCCGAAGCTGTCGACGACCTGCGCGACGGCGGCGTCGATCGCCTTCGAATCGCGCACGTCCGCGCCGACCGTGATCGCCGTGACGCCGAGCGCACGCACGTCCTTCGCGACTTCTTCAGCTTTGTCTTTCGAGCTGTTGTAGTGCACCGCGACATTCGCGCCGTACTGCGCGAACGCGCGGGCCGCCGCCGCGCCGATGCCGGTGCTCGCGCCCGTGATGAGGATCGACTTGCCTTTCAGATCGTGCATGAATGCTCCGTGTGGATGGGAATTGGCAACAAGCAAGAGTATGAAACGAAGCGCGAAAGCGTGTTCGGCGCGTCACTCGGCGGCGAGCAGAACCTCTTCCGGCGCATCGAACGAATAGTGCTCCACGATGCGCTTCACCGAATCGCGGAACGCCGCGACCAGATCCGAACGGATACCGCTGCTCGGATACGACAGCACGTATTCATACTCGATGTCGGTCTCGAACGGCCGCACGACCACGCCGTGCGGGCGCCAGACCTTCGCCGCGAACGGCTCGACGATCGAGATGCCGAGCCCGCCCGCGACCATCGCGTAGCGCGTGTGGGCCGTGTCGGTGAAGACGGTGTAGCGCGGGCGGTCTTCCGTCGAAGAAATCAGCGATTGCTCGGCGTCGTAGGGCTGGCGCGAGTTGGGCAGCCAGCCGATGAGCTTTTCGCCGCGCAAGTCGGCCGGGCGCACGATTTTCTTTTTCGCGAGCTTGTGCGTGGCGGGCATCGCGCACGAGGCGGGCGCCTTGAGCAGCGTCTCCACCTCGATGCCCGCGACCGCCGGGAACGCGAGGCTCAGCGCGACATCGGCCTTGTGGTTCTGCAGGTTCACGAGCACTTCGGGCACCTTCACCGAATCGACCTTGATCGGCACGCCGGGATGCCGCTCGGTGAAATCGGCGAGCACGGGCGGCAGGAGCGTCGTCGCGAGCACGGGCATGCATGCGACGGTGAGGCCATCGGAGGCTTCCTCGCGGATCATGTCGGCGACCTGCTTCAGACGTTCCAGCCCGAGGAAGTTTTCCTCGACGGACTTGTAGAAGCGCAGCCCGGCGGTCGTCGGATTCAGGCGGCCGCCGATGCGCGAAAACAGGCTGAAGCCGAGATCGGCCTCGAGATCGGCGATCAGACGGCTGATCGCGGGTTGGGTCACATGGAGTTTTTTTGCTGCGCCGACACTGGTGCCGGTCATGATGAGGCTGCGAAAAGCCTCGATCTGGCGAAAACGGATCATCTTGCGGACGGCTCGTGAGCGGCTGAGAAAAGTCAAAAAATGCGACGCAATCTTATAGGAAACAAGCACTTGCTGCCGCATCCCTGTGTGCGGGCCCAAAGCTTCGAAGTGCGTTTATCCAACAAATTGAACGAGTATTCGAAAAATTTAGTGTCTATAAGCACATGTGAGTGGCATCCGTCTTATTGATGCGAAATACTCGCCGCCAGCCTGAAGCGCGAATGAAAGCGTCGACGTAAGAAATCCCGCGTCCGGCGCGCGTCGCCAGTGTGTGTGAGCGTAGCGCACCGACAGCAATCAGAAAGCTTTTCGTTAGCTTTGCTAAGTTCGAGCGCGGCTTGTTTATCCTGATTGCGATAAACAGCCGATGCACGAAGACCGCGAACGTCCGCAAGGACAACGAAAAGCACAAGCGATAAACGAGACTAAGAAGGAGGATCCCCATGACGGTTTTTGCCATTTCCCAAGCATCGATCCAGCGCACGAAATTCGCCGCGGCGGCGGCGCTGCTGTCCCTGTCCGCATTGCACGCGTCGGCCGCCATCGTGCCGTCCGGCGTCACGCTCGCCGCGAAGCAGGAACTCGTGCGCAACAACGGCTCCGAGGTCGAGACGCTCGATCCTGCGCTGGTCGAAACCGTAGTGGCGGCCAACGTCGCGCGTGATCTGTTCGAGAGCCTGACCGCCACCGATTCGGACGGAAAAGTAGTGCCGGGTGTCGCGGAAAAGTGGGAGCAGAAGGACTCGACGACCTGGATCTTCCACTTGCGCAAGAGCGCCCGCTGGTCCAATGGCGACGCCGTCACCGCAAACGATTTCGTCTACGGCAGCCAGCGCTTCGTCGACCCGAAAACGGCGTCGTCGTATGCGAGCGTGTTTGGTCCGTTCCTGCAAAACGGCGCGGATATCGTCGCGGGCAAGAAGCCGGCGAGCGCGCTCGGCATGCGCGCCATCGACGCGAACACGATCGAAGTCAAAACTGACGGCCTCGTGCCGTTCCTGCCCGAACTGATGTCGAATCCGAATTTCGGGCCGATTCATCGCGCGACGGTAGAAAAATTCGGCAAGGACTGGACGAAGCCGGGCAATCTCGTCAGCAACGGCGCGTTTCAACTCAAGGACTGGCAGGTCAACAGCAAGCTCGTGCTGACGAAAAACGCGAACTACTGGGACAAGACGAACGTTCAGTTGACGCAGGTCACCTATCTGCCGGTCGAGGACGAAAACACCGACGTCAAGCTGTTCCAGTCCGGCGAAAACGACATGACGTATCAGTTGCCCACAGGCACGTACGCGAAGTACAGCCAGCAATTCCCGAAGGACATCCGCAACTCGCTGATTCTCGGCACGCGCTATTACAGCTTCAACAATCGCGACCCGCTGCTGAAGGATGTGCGCGTGCGCAAGGCGCTTTCGATGGTCATCGACCGCGATCTGCTCGCGCAGCGCGTGACCGCCGACGGCCAGACGCCGCTGTACGGGCTGCTGCCGAAGGGCGTGAGCGGCGCGGACGTATCGAACTACGAATGGTCGGCCTGGCCGATGGCAAAGCGCGTCGAAGAAGCGAAGAAGCTGCTGGAACAGGCGGGCGTGAAGCCGGGCACGCAGCTGCATTTCGCGACCAACACGAGCGACTACAACAAGAAGATGGCGATTTTCGTCGCGTCGGAATGGAAGACGAAGCTCGGCCTCACGATGGACATCGAGTCGATGGAATTCAAGGTGCTGCTCAAGAAGCGTCATAGCGGCGACTACCAGATCGCGCGCAACGGCTGGGTGGCCGACTACAACGACGCGACGACCTTCCTCACGCTCGTGCAATGCAAGTCGGAGCAGAACGACAACTTCAACTGCAGCCCGAAGGCCGACGCGCTCGTCAAGGAAGCGGCCGGAACGGCGGATCTCGCCAAGCGCACGCAGCTGCAGACCCAGGCGGCCAAGATCGTGATGGACGACTATCCGATGCTGCCGCTGCTGCAATACGGCTTGCCGCGTCTCGTGAAGAGCTATGTCGGCGGCTATTCGCTCAAGAACCCGATGGATCACTACGGCAGCAAGGATCTCTACATCGTCAAGCACTGACATTCATCGGTTTCACTGACATTAGCGAAGGGGAACGCTCATGTGGTCCTACACGTTGCGGCGCGTGCTGCTCACGCTGCCGACACTCCTGATCGTCGTGACGATCTGCTACCTGCTGTTGCACGCGACGCCGGGCGGTCCGTTCGACGGCGAGCGCAAGGTGTCCGCGGAAGTGCTCGCGAACCTGCAGGCGAAGTATCACCTCGACGAGCCGCTGTGGAAGCAGTATCTGCTCTATCTCGACGGCCTTCTGCACGGCGATCTCGGCGCGTCGTTCCGTTATGCCGACTGGAGCGTGAACGACCTCGTGCTGCGCGCGCTGCCGGTGTCGCTCACGATCGGCGGCGTGTCGATGCTGCTCGCCATCGTGACCGGCGTCGCGCTCGGCTGCGCGGCGGCCCTGCGCCGCAACAGCATCGCGGACTACGCGCTCATGCTCGTCAGCAACGCGGGCAATGCGTTTCCGTCGTTCGTGCTCGGACCGGTGCTGATCCTCGTCTTCGCGATCCTGCTGAAGTGGCTGCCGGCGGGCGGCTGGAACGACTTCCAGTTGCGCTACATGGCGCTGCCCATCGCGCTGCTCGCGATGATCAACGTCGCGACCGTGGGACGCGTGACGCGCGCGAGCCTGATCGAGGTGCTGAACACGAACTACATCCGCACCGCGCGGGCAAAGGGCTTGCCGATGCACACCATCGTGCTGCGCCACGCGCTCAAGCCGACGCTGATTCCGGTCGTTTCGGTGATCGGGCCGCTCGCGATCTCGTCGATCACGGCGGCGGTCGTCACGGAATCGGTGTTCTCGCTGCCGGGCATCGGCAAGCTGATCGTGAACGGCGCGGCCAATCGCGATTACACGCTCGTGCTCGGCCTCGTCGTGCTGGTGACGGTGGTCGCCGTGCTGCTCAATCTGCTGGTCGACCTTGCGTACGCATGGCTCGATCCGAAAATCCGCTACTGAGAGGGCGCGCGATGAAATCTGCTTCTCTTGCACCCATGCTCGAAAAGGCGGTCGCGGGCCGCAGCCCGTGGCAGGACGCGCGCGCGCGTTTCCTGCGCAACAAGGCCGCCGTCGTGAGCGCAGCCTTGCTCGTGCTGATCACGCTCGCGTGCATCATCGGGCCGTGGCTCTCGCCGAACGCGTTCGATTCCACCGACTGGAACGCGACCGGCACGCCGCCCACGCTCGCGAACTGGCATCTGTTCGGCACCGACGACACCGGCCGCGATCTGCTCGTGCGCTGCCTCGTCGGCGGACGCGTGTCGCTGATGATCGGCGCGCTCGCCACGCTCACGTCGGTCACGCTCGGCATCGTGTGGGGTGCGATCGCGGGCTTCGTCGGCGGGCGCGTCGATAACGCGATGATGCGCGTCGTCGACATGATGTACGCCATTCCGTATCTGCTCATCGCGATCCTGATGGTGACACTGCTCGGCCGCGAGTTCTATCTCGTCGTGATCACCATCACGATCTTCTCGTGGATGGACATGGCCCGCGTCGTGCGCGGCCAGACGCTCTCGATCCGCTCGAAGGAGTACGTCGAGGCGGCGCGCGCGATCGGCGTGCCGACGCGGCGCATCATCGCGCGGCACGTGGTGCCGAATCTGCTCGGCATCGTCGCGATCTACACGACCGTGACCGTGCCCGGCGTCATTCTCACGGAATCGGTGCTGTCGTTTCTCGGTCTCGGCGTGCAGGAACCGATGACGAGCTGGGGCGTGCTGATCCAGGACGGCGTCGGCGTGATGGAATCCGCGCCGTGGATTCTGCTGTTCCCGGCGGCGTTGCTGTCCATCACGCTTTACTGCATCAACTTTGTCGGCGACGGGCTGCGCGACGCGCTCGATCCGAAGGACAGGTGAGCCATGCCGCTACTCGAAGTCAATGATCTGCAGGTCGAATTCAGAACGCACGACGCCGCCGTGCGCGCGGTGAACGGCGTCAACTTCACGCTGGAAGAGGGCGAGACGCTCGGCATCGTCGGCGAATCGGGCTCGGGCAAGAGCCAGAGCGTGCTCGCGATGCTGGGGCTGCTCGCATCGAACGGACGCGCGCGCGGCCGTGCGATGTATCGCGGCGAGAATCTCATCGGCTTGTCGGATCGCGCGATGAACCGGATTCGCGGCAATCGTCTCTCGATGATCTTCCAGGACCCGATGAGTTCGCTCAATCCGTATCTGACGATCGAGCGGCAGATGACCGAAGTGCTGGAACTGCACAAGAACGTCACGCGCCGCGAAGCGAAGAAGCGCGCGATTTCGATGCTCGAAGCCGTGCGGATTCCGGAGGCGGCGCATCGCATCGGGCAGTATCCGCACGAGCTGTCGGGCGGCATGCGCCAGCGCGTGATGATCGCGATGGCCTTGCTGTGCGAGCCCGAAGTGCTGTTCGCCGACGAGCCGACCACCGCGCTCGACGTCACCGTGCAGGCGCAGATCCTGCAATTGCTGCGCAATCTGCAGCATGACTTCGGCACGTCGATCGTGCTGATCACGCACGATCTCGGCGTGGTCGCCGGACTGTGCGAAAAGGTGATGGTGATGTACGGCGGCCGCGTGATGGAGCAGTGCGACGCGGCCACGCTGTTCGCGAAGCCTTCGCATCCGTACACCATCGGTCTTTTGCGCGCGGTGCCGCGACTCGACCACGACGGCGGCGAGCTGACCGGCATTCCCGGCAATCCGCCGAACATGGCGCAGCCGCCGGCGGGCTGTCCGTTTCACGAACGCTGCGCGGACGCCAGCGACGAATGCGCCGTCGATGCGCCTGCGCTGAAGGCCGTCGGACCGGGCTGGCTGCGGGCTTGCCATCGTCCGGTTCATCAGATCACGAAGGAAACGAGCCATGTCTGACGCGACGATTCTTTCCGTGCGCGACATGCGCGTGCATTTTCAGGTGAAGCCGAAGAACCGCCTGCCATGGGCGCCGCGCCGCACGCTGAAGGCGGTCGACGGCGTGAGCTTCGATCTCAAGGCGGGCGAGACGCTCGGCGTCGTCGGCGAATCGGGTTGCGGCAAGTCCACCTTGTCGCGCGCGATCCTGAACCTCATTCCCGCGACCGCCGGCGATATCGTATGGATGGGCGCGAAGCTGTCGGGCGCATCGACGCGCGAATGGCATCGCGTGCGCGGCGATGTGCAGATGATCTTTCAGGACCCGCTCGCGTCGCTCGATCCGCGCATGACGATCGGGCAGATCATCGCGGAGCCGCTCGTCGAGCATCGGCCCGGCTGGACCAAGCGCGAGATCGACGTACGCGTGCGCGCGATGATGGCCAAGGTCGGTTTGCGCGAGCAGATGATCAACCGCTATCCGCACGAGTTCTCGGGCGGGCAGTGCCAGCGCATCGGCATTGCGCGCGCGCTGATCGTCGAGCCGAAGCTCGTCATCTGCGACGAGCCGGTGTCCGCGCTCGATGTGTCGATTCAGGCGCAGATCGTCAACCTGCTCAAGTCGCTGCAGAAGGAGATGAGGCTCGCGCTCATCTTCATCGCGCACGACCTGGCCGTGGTGCGCCACATCTCCGATCGCGTGATGGTGATGTACCTCGGCCGCGTAATGGAGCTCGCGGACAAGCACGCGCTCTACGACACGCCGCGCCATCCGTACACGCGCGCGCTGCTGTCGGCGGTGCCGGTGCCCGATCCGGCGGTCGAGCGCGCCAAGACCGTGCAGATCCTGTCGGGCGATATTCCGAGCCCGATCGATCCGCCTTCGGGCTGCGTGTTCCATACGCGCTGTCCGATGGCGCAGGCGCGCTGCTCGCAAGAAGTGCCCGCGCTGCGCACGCTCGGAACCGATTCGTCCGCGGCGTGCCTGTTTGCGTGAAACGCACGCCGCACTGATAGACAACCCACGACACCAGAGGACACGATTCCCCCGCAATAAATCACACTGACCCATGAGGCGGCCGCGCCGCCTCTGTTGCCCCGTTTGCCAAATCCGCCTGTACACCTCGACGCTTTATCCACGTCGCCGGGTGAGGCTTTTCGCAATCCTTAGTTTCGATCAAGCCGTTAGAAGTTGAATTAAAAAGTGGAGATTTTTTTCGTGAAAAAACAAAAACGTTCACTCGCGCTATCGATTTTGCTGTTCAGTGGTGTCATGGCTGCCGCAGTCGCCGCACACGCCGATGAAACCGATGCCCAGCCGCCTTCGCGCCACACCGAAGCGCCGCCGGATTCGCCGCCCAATACCGAAGCGGACGCGCCGGTGAGCAGCCAGGCGAAATCGAAGGGTTTCATCGAGGACTCGCATCTGAATATCCTCGCGCGTTCCTTCACCGAACATGACGAGTTCAAGGGCGCGGGCAAGAAGGACGCCTGGGTGCTCGGCGCGCAGGCGGTATTCGAATCGGGCTATACGAAGGGGCTGATCGGGCTGGGCGGCGATGTGTCGCTGTTCGGCGCGTTCAAGTTGAACGGCGGCAACGGCGCGGGCAATCGCGTGCACGTCGGCACGGACGGTGGCGGATCGAATCAGCTCGCGTGGGCGTATCCGGGCGTGTGGGACGTAAAGGCGCGCGTGTCGAACACGGTGCTCAAATACGGTCAGCAACTCTTCGACAACCCGTTCCTCGTGCCGCACGACAACCGCGCGCTGCCGCCGACCTATCGCGGCTTCTCGCTCGCGAGCGACGAGATCAAGAATCTGACGCTGAAGGCCGGCACGGTGGACGGCGTCATCGCGCGCGGCATGACGACTGTTACCGGTCTCACGACTGAATACGGCGGCACGCACGTCTCGCAGTTCACGTACTTCGGCGGCGACTGGACGCGCGGCGACGATACCGCGGTTTCGCTGTACGGCAGCGTCGCGAACAACGTGTGGCAGCAGTACTACCTGACGGCGACGCAGAGCATCGGCGATCCGAAGAGCATCCGCTGGACCGGCTCGCTGAACTACTACTACACGGGCGCGATCGGCGACAAGCGGCAGGGTTCGATCGACAACAACGCGTACTCGCTGGCGCTCGCCGGCACGCACGGCGCGCACACGCTGCAGTTCGCGTTCCAGCAGATCGTGAGCGATCAGACCTTCGACTACATGGGCCAGTCGGCGGGCGATTACCTCTCGAATTCGCTCGATGTCGACTACAACCAGCCGCACGAAAAATCCGTGAGCCTGTCGTACACGCTGAACATGAAGGAGTACGGCATGCCGGGCTTCAAGTTCACGCTGTGGAGTGCGTATGGATGGGGCGCGGATGGCAGCTCGATGGCCAACAGCGGCACCGCGCAAGCCGCCAACTACGTGATCAACGGCGAACCGCTGCATGGTACGCACTACGAAATCGGCGTGATCCCGAGTTACACGATCCCCGACGGCAAGTTCAAGAACACGTCTATCAAGTTCTACTACATGCATCATCACAGCAACAGCGCGTACTATCCGGACGGCACCAGCGACGTGTACCGCCTGATGGTCAACGTTCCCGTGAACGTCTTCTGAGAACGGTCAGATACGGCACAGCGTAAACCCTACAAAAATACCAGTTTACATTACGTTTATCTTTCAATTATAAATAGAGGTGCGTGCTGCGGATTGCCATGTCTCGCCACGCTCATCGCCCGGCAGGCCTGTCTCTGCCGGGCTTTTTTTTGTCTGCGCAAAGGCGCGCACTGCAGCTTTCATGCGCTTACGCTGAAAGCTTTCATAAGTGAAAACCCCGTCATTTCTTTCGCTTGACTTACTTGATATATCACATACTGTGTATATGCGACGCGGCATGAAAAAGCGTCGTGGGAGGCGCCGTTCGGCGTCCGAATACACAAGGCAAGCTTGCCAAGGAGACAGGCATGGGAATGAACCAGATGGGCCGCGAAGACAAGGTGTCGCGCCTGGCGTCGCCGTGGGTGCAGTTGGTTTTCGGCGTGATTTGCATGGCGATGATCGCCAACATGCAGTATGGCTGGACACTCTTCGTCAATCCGATCGACGAGAAGTATCACTGGGGTCGCGCGGCCATCCAGGTGGCGTTCACGATCTTCGTCGTGACGGAAACCTGGCTCGTGCCGGTGGAAGGCTATCTCGTCGACAAATACGGGCCCAGGCCCGTCGTGGTCGGCGGCGGCCTGCTATGCGCGATTGCGTGGGCGCTCAACTCGGTGGCGTCGTCGCTGCCGCTGCTGTACTTCGCGGCGGCGGTCGGCGGTGTCGGCGCGGGCGCGGTGTACGGCACGTGCGTCGGCAATGCGCTGAAGTGGTTCCCGGAGCGGCGCGGGCTGGCTGCGGGCATCACGGCGGCGGGCTTCGGGATGGGGTCGGCTGCGACCGTCGTGCCGATCGCGCACATGATCAAGTCGAGCGGCTATGAAGCGACGTTCCTGTGGTTCGGTCTCGGCCAGGGGCTCGTCGTGTTCCTGCTCGGCATGGCGCTGTTTGCGCCGCCCGAGAAGATGATCGCGTCGGTGAAGAGCGCCGTCAAAACGGCGGTCTACAACGCGAGCCCGAAGCAGGTGCTGGCGTCGCCGATCTTCTGGGTCATGTACCTGATGTTCGTGATGATGGCCGCCGGCGGTCTGATGGCGACCGCGCAGCTCGGGCCGATCGCGAAGGACTTCGGCCTGCACGATTCGCCCGTGTCGTTGCTCGGTCTGACGCTCCCCGCGCTGACCTTCGCGCTGACCATCGATCGCGTGCTCAACGGGCTGACGCGGCCGTTCTTCGGCTGGGTATCGGACCGGATCGGGCGGGAGAACACGATGTTCATCGCGTTCGCGATCGAGGCGGTCGGCATCGTCATGCTGTCGAAGTATGGGCACAATCCGGTGGCGTTCGTGGTGCTGACCGGCATCGTGTTCTTCGCGTGGGGCGAGATCTACAGCCTCTTCCCGGCGACGTGCGGCGACACCTTCGGACCGAAGTTCGCGGCGACCAACGCGGGTCTGCTCTACACGGCGAAGGGCACGGCCGCGCTGCTGGTGCCGTTCTCGAGCGTCATCACGTCGATGACGGGGAGCTGGCACGCGGTGTTCATGCTGGCGGCGGGCATGGCGGCGATATCGGCGCTGCTCGCGCTTTTCGTGCTGAAGCCGATGCGCAACGCACATTCGCAGAAGCATGCGCGCGCTACATCGCTGGACATGCCGTATTCGCCCGTGAAGGATTGATGCTCGGGGCGTAATGCCGGCAGGGCGGGCGACCCGGCGTGTCGCCCGTTTCTAGTTATCGAGCTCGCGCTTTCCGCGGCTGCGACTTCTTCATGCGGCGCGCGGGCCGCATGGCGGATGCGCGTTTTGTCGTGCCGCCGGCAGGTAGTCTCCTCGCTCCCTTATCCCCGTGATTCGAGCGATCCCGCGGCAGCAGGATGGGCGTTCAGCGCCGTCGCGCACTACGGCGACGCACGGAACGAGAGCAGATGCCGCCTTGGATTGGACGCGCCGCGATGCACGGCGCAGAAGGCGAGGCGCGGCACGCATGCGTCGATGCTGGCGACCCACACCCGCAAGGCCAGCGCGCAGGCCGGTGCAACGAGAGCGAGAAGTAGCAGACTTACGTGAGCGTTCATGCCTGTCTCCAGTCGATGTCGGTTTTGACTGCCGCCGACGGTTGCCCAATGAACGTAGTGTCCTCGCGAACGGTGCGCGGGCAAACCCGGCACGCGCGGGGGCGGCGCGATTATTCAGGAGATAGACGAAGCGAGCCCTGCATGCGCAGGGACCGCACTTTCAGAACCGCGTTCCGACGCTGCAGCCGCCGAAGCCGCCGCCGTTGGACGCGAAACCGCTGCAGCCGAGCAGGCCGCAGCCGGAGAGCGTGAGGGAAGCGCCGACGAGCAGGGCTGCGGCGCAAAGAATACGAAGGTGTTTCATGGTGACATCGGAATGGGAAAGGGCGGACGCGATTGTCGCGGAAGCCGCCCATTCGGATGTCAAAAAGCGTTGCCGTCTCAACCCGGCTTGCCGTCTTCGCGCGGCCGGGCGAGCGGCGCCGCGTAACTCGCAACGTACAGCGTGAACGCGGCCACCCAGCAGATGCCGGCGGCGAAGATCCATGCCGAATGCCACGACGGCGCGACCAGCGGACCGAACACGCGCAGCGCACCCGCCGCCATCACGAGCGCGTAACACGCGACGTCGCGCCTGTCCGCGACGAGCGGACGGCCCGTATGTCCGCGCGCGGTGCGCGTGATCATCGCGATGATCGCGCCGCCGATCGCGCCGGCTGCGAACGCGTGGATCGCGAGGCTGTGCGGCACGCGCGCCCATCCGAGAGCGGAGAGCGCGAGCATCGCGAAGCCGATTGGCAGCCACGCATACGCGAGATGCAGGATCGCGAGAATAGGGCGTCCGCGTACTGCATAGGAGCGCCAGCCGGTCATGCGCGCGAGATGCATGCCGCACGCCAGCACGGCTAGCGGCGCGACGATCGCGCGATCGAGCGCGAAGGCGTCGGCGAAGAACGCCGCGAGCGTGAGCGGCGCGACCGTCAGTTCGACGAAGCGCCAGCGTCGCGCGACGAAGCCGGGGATCGCGTTGGCGGTGAACATCGGGATCACGCGTCCGCCGATCACGCCGACCAGCAACACGACGATGCCCGCCGATGCGTACACGGTGCGCATCGCGAGATCGGGGCGCGCGTCGATCGAGAAGGCATGGAAGGCGGCGTTCAGCGCGCCGAACGCCAGCAACACGGCAGCGATGAAATAGTTGCGCCGGTTGCCCGCCTTCACGAGCACGCGCAGCAGCAAGAGCGCCGCGACGGGCAGGAACACGCTGTCGACGACCGCAGCCGGCAGCGCCGGTCCGCTCCACACGAGCACGCGGCCCGCGAGCCAGAGCAGTGCGAGCGAGGCGAGCGCCGCGCCTTTCGCGGTATCGCGCCCGGTCCACGCGCGCACCGCCGTCAGCAGAAAGCCGACGACGATCGCCGCCGCGAAACCGAACACCATTTCATGCGCGTGCCAGCCGATCGGGTCCGCGCGCAACAGATAGCCGCCCAAGAGCGGCACGCCCGCGAGCACGAGCAGCCAGATCGTCAGGGCGAGCGCGCCGAACGCCGCGCCGCACAGATAAAACGGCCGAAAGCCGAGATCGAACAGCGCGAGGCGCCGCCGATGTTCAGGCTTTCGCCCTTCCGGCGCTGCGATGAAAACGGCGTTCGGTTCTGCGATCTTCATGACATCCTCACGTTGAAAACATCGCTCCGATCAATGCGGAATCGGCTGCTTGACCGGATCGTTCTCGCCGACGACCGCGAACACGAGCAGCTTCGCCGGTTTCGTCGCGCTCGCATTCTTCGAGACGATGTGATGCGCCCCCGGCGGCTCGTACCACGATTCGCCCGGACCATACGTCTTTGCCGCCGAGCCTTCGAGCTGCGAAGTCACATGGCCTTCCAGCACGTACGCGAAAATCGACCCCGGATGCATATGCGCTTCGGACGCCTGTCCTGGTTTGTACGAGACCGTCGCCATCAGCACGTTCTTGCCGGCGGCTTCCGGAATCGTCTGCTTCATCACCGGCGTGACGACCTCCGCGCCTGTCGTGTCGTGCGCGCCGGCGTTCGCCGCGCCGAGCATCAGCGCGGCCGCGACGACGAAAATCTTGCGCAAGTTCATGTCGATTCCCTCACGCCGGCGTCTTGCGGAACGCGATCGCAAAGCGGTTCCAGCTATTGATCGCGGAGACGAGCAGCGTCAGGTCGACGATTTCCTCGTCGCTGAAATGCGGCTTCACGGCTTCCCAGACGGCGTCGGGCACGTGATCGTGCGACACGAGCGTCAGCGCTTCGGTCCACTCCAGCGCGGCGCGCTCGCGATCGGTGAAGAACGGCGTTTCGCGCCACACGACCACCGTCGCCAGACGGCGGTCCGTTTCGCCGCCCTTGCGCGCATCGGTCGTGTGCATGTCGACGCAGAACGCGCAGCCGTTGATCTGCGATGCGCGCAGCCGCACCAGTTCGGTCAGCGATTTTTCGAGCGCCGACTTCGCGATGCGCTCTTCGACACCGACGAGCGCCTTGATTGCGGCGGGGCTGGCTTTGTAGAAGTCGAGACGGGGTTGCATTGAAGTATCCTCTTTGCTTGGGTTCGAAAAGTGCGCCAGATCGGCGCGGCAAGAGAAGATTAGGCGTTCAGGCGGCTATTTGAAATGACCGGTTTTTGGAAATTTCAGGTGACCAGCAAGACGACATCTTCGATGTTGCGCGGGCACGCAAAAAACCCGCGGCTGACTGCACCACGGGTCGGAAAGCGCCGCGCTACCCGCGCAATCAGTCGAGCGCGGCAGCCGGGCCGAAGAACTCGAAGCGGCTTTGCGCCTCGGGCACGCCGAGCGTCTTCAGATGCTTCTTCACGGCCTTCATGAACGCCTTCGGTCCGAGGAAATACGCGTCGACATCGCGGTTCTTCGGCAGCCACGTGTCGAGCAGCTTTTCATCGACGAAGCCGATGCCGTGCGCTTCGTGATCGCCGTCGCGCTTGTGCTCGTAGCAGTAGAAGCGCTTGAGCTGCGGATGACGCGCCGCCAGATCCTCGATGACCGCGCGGAACGCGTGCACGCCGCCGTGCCGCGCCGAGTGGATGAAGTGAACCGGACGCTTCGTCTCGAGCGCGGCCTGCAGCATCGCGAGCGTCGGCGTGATGCCGACGCCGCCGCTGATCAGCACGAGCGGCTTCTCGCTTTGCTCGAGCTTGAAATCGCCGGCGGGCGGGTAAAGCTCCAGCACGTCGCGTTCGCGCACGTTCTCATGCAGGAAATTCGACACCTTGCCATTCGCTTCCCGCTTCACGCTGATGCGATATTCGCGGCCGTTGGGCGCGGCGGACAGCGAGTAATTGCGGCGCAGTTCGTCACCGTCGATGAGCACGCGCAGGCCGATGTACTGACCCGGATGAAAGTCGAGCAGCGCGCCGCCGTCTTCGGGCACGAGATAGAACGAGGTGATTTCGTCGCTCTCCTTTTCCTTGCGCGCGACGACGAAACGCCGCGTGCCGCGCCATCCGCCCGGCGCCTGTTCGCGCTCGCTGTAGATGCCTTCCTCCAGCCCGATCAGCAGATCGGCGAGTTGCCCATAGGCGGCGGCCCACGCGTCGATGACGGCGTCGGTCGCGATCTCCTCGCCGAGCACTTCGCGGATCGACGCGAGCAGGCAGCTTCCGACGATCGGATAATGCTCCGGCTGGATATTCAGCGCGACGTGCTTGTTGATAATCTGGCCGACGAGCCCGCCGAGCTTCTCCAGTTGATCGATATGCCGCGCGTACATCAGCACGCCGTTGGCGAGCGCGCGCTGCTGCGCGCCGCTGGCCTGATGCGCCTGATTGAACATCGGGCGCACTTCGGGGTACTCGGTGAGCATCTTGTTGTAGAAGTGCCGGGTGAGCGCTTCACCGCCGCTTTCCAGGAGGGGGACGGTTGCCTTGACGATGGCGCGATGTTCTGCTGACAGCATGCTTCGGTTCCTCGTGTGATGGGCGGAAGCGGGGCGCTTCCGCATCGAAGTCTTCGACAACATCTCATACACGAACTGTGCCAGAGTAGAATCGTCGATAAATCAATCAGTTAATTTCGCATATGGTCGATTCGACTCTAGTCAAAAGGACTGCCGACGTAGTCGCAATGACTTCGCGCGTGCTGCTCGACGCCTTGGTTCCGCTGATCGAGGACCTGTCGAGCGCGATGCCCGACACCGAGCGTTACCGGCGTTTGCTGCACACGCTGCGCGCGCTCTTTCCTGGCGACGCCACCGCGCTGTTGCGGCTCGACGGCGACACGCTGGTGCCGCTCGCCATCGATGGTCTGTCGAGCGATACGCTCGGGCGGCGCTTTCGGGTAAGCGAGCATCCGCGCTTCGCGCGCATCCTCGCGCGCGAGGAGCCGACGCGCTTCGCCGCCGGCTCCGATCTCCCCGATCCCTACGATGGTCTCGTGAAAGGCGTGAGCGGCCATCTGGAGGTGCACGATTGCCTCGGCTGCCCGCTCTTCATCAACGGGCACGCCTGGGGCGTCCTGACGCTCGACGCGCTCGATCCCGCGCGCTTCGACGGCATCGACATGGCGTCGCTGCAGGCCTTTCTCAGCCTCGCGGCGGCGACCGTGAGCGTGGCCGAGCGCATCGACAGCCTCGCGCGAACGAGCGAGGCCGAGCGCCAGCGCGCGGAGGTGTATCGGCAGGCGAGCGGCCCGCGGCGGCGCGAGATGATCGGCAGCAGCGAGCCGCACAACCGCTTGCAGGAGGAGATTGCGATCGTCGCATCGAGCGATCTCACCGTGCTCATCACCGGCGAGACAGGCGTCGGCAAGGAACTCGTCGCGAGCGAGATCCACGCGCTCTCGCCGCGCGCCGACAAGCCGCTCGTCAGCCTGAACTGCGCGGCGCTGCCCGATACGCTGGTCGAGAGCGAGCTTTTCGGGCATGTGCGCGGCGCGTTCTCGGGCGCGTCGTCGGACCGCCGCGGCAAGTTCGAACTCGCCGATGGCGGCACGCTCTTTCTCGATGAAGTCGGCGAACTGCCGCTGCCGGTGCAGGCGAAGCTTCTGCGCGTGCTGCAGAACGGCCAGTTGCAGCGCATCGGCTCCGACAGCGAGCACAAGGTCGACGTGCGGCTGATTGCCGCCACCAACCGCGATCTCGCCGAGGAAGTGCGCGCGGGGCGGTTCAGGGCGGATTTCTATCATCGGCTGTCGGTGTATCCGCTGGTGGTGCCGCCGCTGCGCGAACGCGGCCGCGACGTATTGCTGCTCGCGGGCTACTTTCTGGAGGAAAACCGCTCGCGTCTCGGTCTGCTGAGCCTGCGTCTTTCCGCCGATGCCCAGGCCGCGCTGCTCGCGTACCGCTGGCCCGGCAACGTGCGCGAGCTGGAGCATCTGATCGGGCGGAGCGCGTTGAAGGCGCTGGCGGCGCATCGGGAGCGCCCGCGCATCCTGACGCTGACCGCCGACGATCTCACGCTGTCCGGCGGCGGCGCGCCCGGCACGCCAGCGATCGCGCCCACGCCGCCGTTGCCCGCGCCGGGCGCTGACTTCCGCGATGCGGTGAGCGCGTACGAGCGCACGCTCATCCTCGACGCGCTCAAGCGTCACGATCAGAACTGGGCATCGGCCGCGCGCGAGCTCGGGATGGATCGCGCGAATCTCAACCGGCTGGCGAAGCGGCTCGGCCTCAAATGAGCGGTGCGTGACGCATCGCTTGTCTTGAAATAATTCAATCGACTGTTCAAAGCGATGACCTGTATTCAGTAGCGGATCGACACAAAGTCATTGCCCGTCTTAAAAAAGATGCTATTCATTGTTCAAACGCAAAGAAGGATGCATTGTGCGAACCGCATCGACGTCATGCATTGAGACAATCTCCAAGCTGGGAAAAGCGGGCCGTCTCTTCTAAGATCAGAAAAGCCTAGCGCAACCCATCGGCACCAAGAACATCGCAGCGCCTTGAAGAACCGCGTCGGACGCATGCCTCACGCCCGACTAATCGAACACGGCAAATCGACAACGGGGGTTACGTGCGAAACGTGGCAAAGCTCGGCGCTTTCCTCTTGTCCGCGCTGTTCGCGTTTTCCAGCTTCGGCGCGTTCGCGGCTGACGCCGCCCCACTGGAGCGCGCGCCCGATACGATGCAGGCCCGCGTGATGGGCTGTGCGGCCTGCCACGGCGCACGCGGCGAGGGCACCGACAACGACTACTTCCCGCGCCTGTCCGGCAAACCCGCCGGCTATCTGTACAACCAGTTGCTCGCGTTCCGCGATGGCCGGCGCAAGTATCCGCCGATGAACTACCTGCTTGCGTATCTGCCCGATGCGTACCTGGAGCAGATCGCCGACTACTTCGCGAGCGAGCGTCCGCCGTTCCCGCCGCCCGCGCCCGTCAAGGTCGATGCAAAAACGCTCGATCTCGGCAAGGCGCTGGTCACGAAGGGTGACGCCGCGCGCAAGGTGCCTGCCTGCGTGAGTTGCCACGGCGCGGCGATGACCGGCATGGAACCCGCGATTCCCGGGCTGCTCGGCCTGCACGCCGACTATCTCAGCGCGCAACTGGGCGCGTGGCGCTATGGCACACGTTCGACCGTCGCGCCGGATTGCATGGGGCAAGTCTCGAAACTGTTGAGCGATCGCGACATCACCGCGATCGCGGCCTATCTCGCGTCGCTGCCCGCGCCGACCGATCCGGTGCCCGTCGCCGCCGGTTCGTTCAGGATGCCGCTCGCCTGCGGCAGCGTTCACAACTAACCGAGGACCCGACGTGCTCCGATTTCGCCCGTTCCGAGCGCTGACCGTCGCGGTCTTTCTTGCGGCGTGCGCCGCGCCCATCCAGCAGGCCACGGCGCAGGCCGCCGACGCCGCCACCGTGAAGCGCGGCGAGTATCTTGCGCGCGCGGGCGATTGCATCGCGTGCCATACGCTGCCCGCGGGCAAGACCTTCGGCGGCGGCCGCCCGATGGACACGCCCTTTGGCACGCTCTACACACCCAACATTTCGTCGGACAAGGAGACGGGGCTGGGCAAATGGACCGCCGCCGAGTTCTACACGATGATGCACACGGGCAAGTCGCGCGACGGCTCGCTGCTCTATCCGGCGATGCCCTTTACGTCCTATACAAAAGTCACCCGCGCCGATTCCGACGCCATCTACGCGTTCCTGATGTCCACGCCGCCGGTGCATCAGCCGAACCGGCCGCACGAGTTGCGTTTCCCGTTCAATCGCCGCGAGCTGCTGCTCGGCTGGCGCTCGCTGTTCTTCCGCGCGGGCGAGTATGAGCCCGACGCGACGCAATCGGTCGAATGGAATCGCGGCGCGTATCTGGTCGAAGGGCTCGGACACTGCTCGATGTGCCACACGGCCATCAACGCGCTCGGCGGCAATGTGAAATCGAAGGCGTTCGAAGGCGGCCTGATCCCGATTCAGAACTGGTACGCGCCGTCGCTCACGTCGAACCGCGAAGCGGGTCTGGGCGACTGGAGCCTCGACGACATCGTCGGCCTGCTGCATGCGGGCGTGTCCAATCGCGGCGCGGTCTACGGACCGATGGCCGAAGTCGTCTACGACAGCCTGCAATATCTGACCGAAGACGACGTGCGCGCGATGGCCGTCTATCTGAAGGCGCTGCCCGCGCGTTCGGGTGACAAGGCGGAGCCGCCGAGCCAGGCGGCTGTCGAGGCGCGCTCGGACCTCGCGCCGCTCGGCAAGAAGGTCTACGAGGCCCAATGCGCCGAATGCCACGCCACGCAAGGTCAGGGCAAGCCGCCCGATTTCCCGCCGCTCGCGAACAATCAGTCGATCGTGATGAACTCGGCCGTGAACCCGATCCGTATGGTGCTGAACGGCGGCTATCCGCCCGGCACGTTCAAGAACCCGAAGCCTTACGGCATGCCGCCGTTCGCGCAGTCGCTCTCGGATCTCGAGGTCGCGGCCGTGGTCACGTATATCCGCACCGCGTGGGGCAATCACGGCGCGCCGGTCAGCGTGAAGGAAGTGAACGAGCTGCGTTCGGCGCCACTTTACTAAGTACCCAGGCATCGATCACACCATGAACGAAGACCCGAACGAACTCACGAAGGAAGACGCGAAGCTCGACGAGATCGTGAAGCGCGGCCCGTCGGGCGCGATCGCGCTCGCGGGCATCTCGACCGCGATCGTGATCGGCATGTGGTTCATCTTCTACTTCGCCGTATTTCTGCCGCGTGGCGTGATTCAATAAGGCATCGCATATGGCCATCAATCCAAGCTCGCACGACGTCGCCGAACGGGTCGAACGGCGCTGGGCGATCCTCGTTCTCGCGATCGTCGTCGTGCTGGTCGGCATGGTCGTCTACACCGGCGTGCACTGGGCGATGATGCCGCCCTCGCGCGTCGAGACGGTTCGCCCGGAAACGCTGCACGTGTCGGGCGAATTCATCGAAAGCAATCTCGGCAGCGCGCCCGAGGCGGACGGCTCGGTGACGGTGCGCATCGTCGCGCAGCAGTATTCGTTCACGCCGCAATGCCTGGTCGTGCCGGCGGGCGTGCCGATCACCTTCCGCGCGACGAGCTCGGACGTCATCCACGGGTTTCTCATCACCAACACGAACATCAATTCGATGCTGGAGCCGGGCTATGTCTCGACCTTCAAGACGACCTTCGACAAGCCTGGTGAACATCTGATGCCCTGTCACGAATACTGCGGCACGGGGCATCAGAACATGTGGGCGCATGTGAAGGTGGTCGATCGCGCCGAATTCATGCAGATGGCCGACAAGGTGCCGGTCGCTTCGCGGAGAGTGTCCTGTGTTCAATAGCAAGCGCCTCGTCCTCGCGCATTTCTGGCTGGCGTTCATCGCCTTCGGCGTCGCGCTCTTGCTCGGCGCGTGGCAGATGCTCGTGCGCAGCCCGCTGCATCCGTGGCTGCAGAATCCGGAAATCTACTACCGCTCGGTCACCGCGCACGGCTCCGCGATGGGCTACGTCTTTCCCACGCTGATCGCGATGGGCTTCGGCTACGCGGTCTCCGAGCTTGCGCTGAAGCGTCCGCTGGTCGGCCTGCGCTGGGCGTGGCTCGGCTTCTGGCTCGTCGCCGTCGGCGCGGTCGTCGCGATGGTGCCCGTCGCGATGGGACTCGCCTCGGTGCTCTACACCTTCTATCCGCCGATGATCGGCAACGCGTTCTACTACATCGGCGTGGTGCTGGTCGTCGTCGGCTCGTGGGTGTGGGTCGCGCTGATGTCGGTGAATCTCGCGTCATGGAAGCGCGAGAACCGTGGCAAGCCGGTGCCGCTCGCGATGTTCGCGACGGTGGCGGGCGCGTATCTGTGGGGCTGGACGGCGGTCGGCGCGGCGATCGAAGTGCTCTTCATGATCCTGCCCGTCGCGCTCGGCTGGAAATCGACCATCGACGCGGGGCTCGCGCGCGTGTTCTTCTCGTGGACGCTGCACGCGATCGTCTACTTCTGGCTGATGCCCGCGTATATCGCGTACTACACGATCATTCCACGCGCGATCGGCGGCCGGCTCTACAGCGATGCGATGGCGCGCATTTCGTTCATCCTGTTTCTCGTCGTGTCGATGCCGATCGGCATTCACCATCTGTTCGCCGATCCGCAAGTGGGCTCCGGCTTCAAGTTCATGCATTCGGTGTTTACCGCGCTCGTCGCCGTGCCGACGCTGCTGACGGTGTTCACGATCTGCGCATCGGTGGAGATCGCGGCGCGGCTGCGCGGCGGACGCGGGCCGCTCGGCTGGATCAAGGCGCTGCCGTGGGATAACCCGATGATGCTCGCCGTCGCGTTCTCCTTCGTGATGCTCGGCTTCGGCGGCGCGGGCGGGCTCATCAACATGAGCTATCAGCTCGACTCGACCGTGCACAACACGCAATGGGTGACGGGCCACTTCCATCTGATCTTCGCGGGCGCGATCGTCATCATGTACTTTGCGATCGCGTACGACCTGTGGCCGCATCTGACGGGCCGCGCGCTGCAGAGCCTGAAGCTGATGCGCTGGCAATTGTGGCTGTGGTTCATCGGCATGATCGTGCTGACGTTTCCGTGGCATTTCGTCGGCATTCTGGGGATGCCGCGGCGCATGGCGTTCTACGACTACAACGATCCGGAGATCGCCGCGCAAGGTATGTCGGTGGCGATTTCGGTGCTGGGCGGATTCATTCTGGTGGTGTCGGCGGTGCTGTTCTTCATCGTGCTGATCAAGGCGCATCGCGCGCCGAAGGTTACGGTCGAAGAGTTTCGCTTCAGCCGCGCCGTGCATGAGCCGCGCACCATTCCGGTGGCGTTGAACAGTTTCGCGCTGTGGCTCGTGCTGATGATCGGCCTCACGCTCGTCAACTACGGCTATCCGATCGCACAGCTCATCGCGCGTTCGGACACGGCGGTGCCCGCGGTGCCGATCGGAGCGCAGCGATGAGCGAAGAACGCCTCTTCACATTCCGCAACCGCTGGTTCACGGTCAGCGTGCTGGGGACGATTGCGATCGCGGTGGTATCGGCGTTGATCGGCTTCGTGTGGTTGCCTTCGGCGCAGCGCGACGCGTCGTCCACCGGCATCTGGAACGCCATCTGCAGCGCGGCGGGCGTGCCGCGCAACTGGTATGCGGGCGATACGACGGTCGAGCCGAAGATGAAGCTGACGAGCGTCGAGGTCACGCCGCAATTGCTCGTGAACGTGAGCGCCAATTCTGTCGGGCGCGGCGCGACTTTGGCGTTGCGCTGCACGATGTGCCATGGCGAGCGCGGCATGAGCGAAGCCAATTCGCCGAATCTCGCGGGGCAGTATGGGGCGGTGATCTACAAGCAGTTGATCGATTTCCAGAAGGGTGCGCGCACGAACGCGGTGATGTCGCCGATGGCGATGAACCTGAGCGATCAGGACATGCGCGATCTTGCGGCGTATTACGCGAGCCTGCCGCGCCCGCCCGCGCAGCGCAAGGTGAGCGAGGCGCTCGCACCGGCGATCGTGGCGCATGGCGCGCCGATGCGCAATATCGCGCCGTGCGCGGCGTGTCATGGGGGCATCGACAACAAGGCGGGGAGTCCGTGGCTCGATGGACTGCCGGCGGCTTATACGAAGGCGCAGCTGGTTGCGTTCGCCAACGGGACGCGGACCAACGATATCAATGAGGTAATGCGCAATGTAGCGCGGAATATGACCGCTGAGGAGATCGATGCGGCGGCGATGTATTATGCGCGGGAGTTGAATGCGGTTAGGTGAGTTCGGCTTTGCTTCTATGGAATCCTGAATTCGCGTTGGTCTATTTGCGTTGCCCCTGTTCGGGCCGACTGGCTTGTCAGATCGTGTGCGGTCCAAGCCCGGTTAGGCCTATGAGGGCACTCGCTACTGAGGCCACGAACAATGAGAAGAACACCCAAATTGCGTGTGATCGCGGGCGTCTCGAGCTGCTTTCTTTGGTTACTTTCTTGCAGCAGCAAAGAAAGTGACCCCCGCCCCGGGGAGGGGCATTGCCAATAGACCGACACGAACACAGGATTCCATAGAAGCCGCACAAGCCAAACGGAGCAAAAAAATCGCCGCTACCCCAACAGGGACTTGATTGCTGCAAGCAAGACCTTTCTGTATCGTGACCCAAAGAATGCTGAAAAAACCAGCAGACCAAGGAAAAGCGAAACCGAAATGGAAGCAATCAAAACCGACATCCTGATCATAGGCGCGGGCCCAGTAGGGCTATTCGCCGCCTTCGAAGCCGGCGTGATCGGTCTCACATGCCAGATCGTCGATACGCTCGGCCGCATCGGCGGACAATGCATCGAGCTCTATCCCGACAAGCCCATCTACGATATTCCCGCGATCCCCTCATGCACCGCGCGCGAACTCGTCGACAGGTTGCTGGAGCAGATTCGCCCCTTCGATGTCCCGATCCATCTCGATCAGCGCGTGCAATCCGTCACGCAACGCGACGACGATCATCGCTGGACCGTGACCACCGAGCGCGGCATGACCTTCGACTGCGCCGCGATCCTCATCGCCGCGGGCAACGGCGCCTTCGTGCCGCAGCGGCTGCAATTGCCCGAAGCCGCCGCGCTCGAAGACAAGGACATCCACTACAGCGTCTCGCGCGCGGCGGATTTCGCCGACAAAAACATCATCGTCGCGGGCGGCGGCGACTCGGCCCTCGACTGGGCGCTTGCACTGAAAGACATCGCGAAGAAACTCACGCTCGTGCATCGGCGCAACGGTTTTTCGGCGGCGGCGAATTCCGTCGCGACGATGAAGCGCGCGGTAGAAGCGGGCGAAATGGAGTTCGTCGTCGGCATGATCGAATCGCTCGACGCGCCCGATGGCACATTGCGCGGCGTGCGCGTGAAGCAGGTCGAAGGCGCGACCGATCTCGCGGCGGACAAGATCGTCGCGCTCTACGGCCTCGTCTCGGAACTCGGGCCGATCGCGACCTGGAATCTCGATGTGCGCGGCGGGCGCATCGAAGTGGATACGTCGAATTACGAATCGTCGCGGCCGGGCATCTTCGCGGTCGGCGATATCGCCAATTATCCGAACAAGCAGAAGCTCATTCTGTCGGGCTTTCACGAAGCATCGCTCGCGCTGCGCAAGGCGTATTCGTATGCGTATCCCGAGAAGAAACGCGTGCACGTGCATTCGAGCTACGACGCGAAACTCGCCGAACGCGTCAACGCCGCGCACGCGGCCGACGACGCGTAAGCGCTTCGCGTGATCGCACGCATCGTCGCGTGGCTGTTGCTGGCGTCGCTGATCGGCGCGGTCGCGTTCGCTTACGCGGTGTATTCGAAGCGCGTCGCGCTGCCCGAGCGCTACGATCCCTTCGCGCCGCTCGACGTGCGCGCGCCGCAAGGTCCGCTCACGCGCTTCAAGCTATGGCGCACGATGCGCGACGCGCAACGCTGCGATGCCTCGCTCGCGCGCTCCGGTCTCGCCTATCGCGAGATGGCCGATGCGACCGGGCCGGGCGGCTGCGCGCTCGCGGACGTGGTGCGCGTCACCCAGGCCGAAGATCTGCGCTTCAGCGCGCCGTTTCTCGCAACCTGTCCGCTCGCGCTCGGCATGGCGTATTTCGCGCATCAGTATCTCCAGCCCGCCGCGCTCGATATGTATGGCGAACGCGTGGCACGCATCGAACATGTCGGCAGCTATGCGTGCCGCAACGTGAATCATCAGCAGGACGCCGCGTTGAGTCAGCACGCGCGCGCGAACGCCATCGACCTGACGGGTTTCGTGCTCGACGACGGACGCCGCATCACGCTTGCGCGCTGGGACGATGCTGCGTCGCCCGACGGCCAGTTCCTTCGCCGCGTTCACGAAGGCGCATGCCGTTCATTCGACACGACGCTCGGTCCCGACTACAACGCGCTGCACAAGACGCACTTTCACGTCGACATGGGACCGTACCGCGTCTGTCGATGACTTCATGCGTGCTGATGCGCCGGATTGCGGCACGTCGCAAGATCGTGAGGCTGGTCGTTCCACGCCGAGCCGAGGATGATGCTGCAGAAGTTCAGCCGCTTGTAGTTCGGGTCTTTCAACGCGAGCACATCTGCTTTGACGTTGCCGAACGTCGACTCGGGCTTGTCGATGGTGCCCTTCGCGAACGCATCGATGATGCCTTCCTTGAAGTTCGCCTCGCGCGGATGCGCCGCAACCACGAGCCTGCGTTGATCGGCGCTGAATTCGTCGTAGGCGAGGCCGAGCACGTCCATTTCCACGCCCGCCGTGACCAGCGCGACGACCGGCTTCTTGTACTGCGGAATGCCCGGCGTCGTGTGCAGCGCGATCGCGTCCCATACCTGCTCGATGTCGTATTCGACGATGCCGTGCTGGCGCAGGAAATCGCGCGCCGCGTTCGCGCCATCGACTTCGAAGCGATCGTGCGGGCTGCTGTACGCTTCGGTGAGACCCATGTCGTGGAACATCGCGCCGATATAGAGCAACTCCGGATCGTACTTCAGTTGCTTGCGCTCGCCGGCGAGCGCGCCGAACAGGAACACGCGGCGCGAATGATGATAGAGCAGGTCGGGTTCGGTATCGCGCACGAGTTGCGTGGCTTCGCGCGCCATCTGGCTGTCGGGAATCCTGATGCCTGCGATGATTTCGCTCATGAGTGTGGCTCCGTGATGTGAGTGTGGGCTCCAGCGCGCGAATGCCTGTGCGTTGCTAAAATCGCGCAGCGCGCCGGATGCCTTCAAGTCTCGTCAAAACGCCTTCACGTCTCAATCGGAACGACGCGTCGAACCCTGCCAGTCGCACGTCGTCTCCTGCCACGCGAACCCATCACGGACATTCCTTTCGATGCGTACAGTTGCGATCGCAATCTTCCAGGGCGTGCAGGCGCTCGATGTGGCGGGTCCCGTCGATGTTTTCGCGGAAGCGAACGGCTTCATTGGCGCATCGGACGCCTACGAGATCGCGCTGGTCGGACCCGAGGAGCGCATCGTGCGGGCATCGAACGGCACGCGGCTCGTCGCGGATCTGTCATTCGACGAAGCGGATCGCCGTTTCGGCACCGCGCTCGTCGCGGGCGGCCCGAGTCTTCCCGTCGATGCACCCGATCCGCGCCTGAGCGCCTGGCTCACCGATGTCGCATCGCGCTGCGAGCGCTACGGCTCGATCTGCACGGGCGCGTTCGCGCTCGGACACGCGGGTCTGCTCGACGGCCGCGACGTGACCACGCACTGGCAGAACGCGCCGCGTCTCGCGGAGCGTTTTCCGCGCGCGCGTGTCGAACTGGACCGCATCTACATGCGCGACGGCAATCTCGTCACGTCGGCGGGCGTGACGGCGGGCATCGATGTCGCGCTCGCGCTCGTCGCCGAGGATCACGGCGCGCAGGTCGCGCTCGCGGTGGCGAAGCGTCTCGTCGTGTTCGCGCAGCGGCGCGGGGGCCAGTCGCAGTTCAGCCCGTATCTCAGCGCGCCCGCCGATGAAACGTCGCCCGTCGCGAAGGTGCAGGCTTACGTGATGGAGCATATCGGCGAGCGGCTGGCGGTCGCGCAACTGGCGAGCGTCGCCGGCATGAGCGAACGCAACTTCGCGCGCGCGTTCGTGCAGCTCGCGCAGATGACGCCGCACGAGTTCGTCGAACGCGCGCGCGTCGACGCGGCCCGCAATATGCTCGAGAGCAGCGACACGCCGCTGAAAACCGTCGCCTGGGATTGCGGCTTCGGCACGGCGGATCGCATGCGGCTCGTGTTCGCGCGGCGGCTCGGTGTGTCGCCGAATGACTATCGGCTGAGCTTTCGCACACGCTTCACGAAGTGATCGTGACGACGGCGTCGCGACGGGTTCGTTAAAATTGAGATGAACGCGGCGCGCCCGGCAGTACGCGCGCCGCAGAATCCACCCTCGACATATCGGAACAGCGAATGACGAAACAACAGACCGCCACGCAAGATCCCTACGAACGACGCGCATTGCTTCTGCATCTGGGCGATGTGCTGGAGTCGGTGTTTTGCCTGAGCCAATGCGCCGACGAATACGCGAGCATCGGCGAAGCGGTGAAGGGCAACGAGGCGCTCGCGGGCTTCACGCTGCTCGGCTTCATCGACGAAAAGATGGCGCCGCGCGATTTCATCCGGCGCGCGTCGGGTGCGTTCTTCGTGTGGCCGAAGGCACTGCTCGACGAAACGCTGAATCGGCCGATGCTCGCCAACACCGTCAAGCACGATCTCTTCGCCGATAACGCGAAGGGCTGGAATGCCTACGCGGAAGAGCGGCGCAAGGACGTGCCGTGGTTCGGCGAAGCGTTGCCGGATGTCGCGGAAAGCGCGGCGCCGGCGCATGAAGCGGCGACGACTTCGACTCCGGTTCCGCAGAAAAAGAGCAAGTCGAAAACGTCGCGTTATTCGACCTGGCCGTGGCCGGACAAGCCCGCCGACGCCTGATCGAGGCAGCGTTGCATCACTGCTTTTTGCCCATGCTGTTCGCGCCCGCGTCGAAGCCGAGACCGTTCGGCCGGTCGGGCGCGGCGCCCTTGCCCGATGACGTCTTGCCCGGTCGCGTCTTCAACGCGTCGCTGGCGTTCGCGGCGGCTGCCGCGGGCGGCGTGACGTTTTTCTCCTGATACGCGGGCGTGCTGTCGTAGTCGAGCTTGTTCGGTTTGCCCGGCGCCTGCTGGGCACTCGCCACGACGGCCAGCGTGCCGCCGAGCAGAATCCCCGCCATGCGTCCGTAGGTGCTGAGTGTGGGTCTCATCTGCCGCCTCCCATTTGTTCTGCACTTTCCCCGATGTGCAGCAAGGCGCGGGCCCGCAATAGTGCGGCGTAGCGGCGCGCACTTGTCAATGCGCAAGCTCCCCGCGGATGTTTCCGCGCGGGTCGAAGCGCGTTGATAGCCGTCAAGGGCGCGGTTTCGAGCAGCTAGGACAATTCTCATTTTTAACGTGAACAAGATAGAAATGAGAAAAGGTCTCGGGGCATTTGCGCTGACTTGCGCGGCGTTGTTTGCGGGCGTGGCGCACGCGGCGGGCGAAGCATCGTCGGACGATTCGATGGGCGGCATTCACGCCGGCGACGTGCTCGTGCGGCTGCGCGCCATCAGCATCCAGCCGGATGTGAAAGCCGGCGGCGCGCTCGGCACGCTCAGCGTCGACGTGAACAACGCGATCGTGCCGGAGCTCGATTTCACCTACATGATCCGCGACGAGATCGGCGTGGAGCTGATTCTGGCGACCTCGCGGCATCAGGTGACATCGGGCATCGGAGGGCTTGGCGGCGTGAGCGTCTTGCCTCCGACGCTGCTTCTGCAATATCACTTCAATCACGCTGGCCGCGTGCGTCCGTATGTCGGCGCGGGCGTGAACTACACGTATTTTTACAACGACAAGCTGAAGGCGGGCGACACGCCCGTGTCGATCAGGCACAGCAGCTTCGGTCCGGCGCTGCAGGCGGGCGTCGACGTGCAAGTGGCGACGAACCTCTTCGTCAACGCGGACGTGAAGAAAATCTGGATGCGCACGAGCGCTTCGGCGGACGGCGCCGATCTCGGCTCGCTCAAGATCGATCCGTGGATCATCGGCGTGGGCGTCGGCATGAAGTTCTGACGCGCGGTCTTCCTCGATATGTGCCGCCGCGCGCATTGTCTGAATGTTGGCGGAAGATGCCAGTGCTTCTGGCGTGGACGGTTGAACGACCGCGGTATCCTTGACAGCAGGCCCGGCGCAGACTCGCGACGCTCGATCACGCATGAGCGTCGTGCGCCTGCAACGACTAATAAAACTGCATCGGGGAACTGCAAGCCAATGAGACCTTCCACTTATGCGGGAATCGCCTTGCTCGCGGCGTGTAGCAGCGCCTTCGCGCAACAGCCGCTCACCGTGCCCGGACGCAGCCAGAGCACGTGGCAGCAATCGGTCGACAACGCCGCCTGCTACGGCTACGCCAACCAGACGACGAAAGTGAACATGGCGCGCGAATCGCAAACGCCGCCGCGCGATGCCCAGCGCGAAACGCGCGTGCTCACGCCGCCGCGTCCGGTCGAACCGCCATTGCCGCCGGGCGCATCGGGTGCATCGGGTGCGCTCGCGGCCTCGGCTGCGGCGCCCGCATCGGGCGCATCGGCGGCGATCGCGGCGTCGGCCTTGCCGCCTGGGCGGGTGTCGGGCGCCAACGGGCTGCCTGGCGCGTCCGGCGCGATGCCCGGCATGCCCGCGATGCCGGCATCGATGGCGGCCGGCGCGTCCGGCGCATCCGATGCGATCTACGGCGGCGACATGAAGATGCCGCCGCTGCCGCCGCCCGAGCCGCCGATGACGCGCTACTGGCGCGCCTATAGCGAATGCATGCAGAATCGCGGCTACTTCACGCGCTGAACCTCGCTGCGCGCCCGGGCGCTCCCGGGCGCGCAGCGACTCGCGGGAGGACCGACCCATGACCGCTCAGCCGATCCACGAAGGCGGATGCGCCTGCGGCGCGGTGCGCGTGCGCGTCACGGGCGACCCGAAGGAAGTGAACCTGTGCCATTGCATGACGTGCCGGCGTATCCACGGCGCGCCGTTCGGCGTCTATGCGATTTTTCCGCGCGCTGCGTTTCAGGTGTCGGGCGACACCACCGCGTGGGAGAGTTCGACGACAGGCAAGCGGCACCATTGCCCCCTGTGCGGCTCGCCGATATATCTGGCGTTCGACGGCGTCGACGAGATCGAAGTGCCGACCGGCATCTTCGATGAAACCGGGTTGTATCCGCCGCAATACGAAATCTGGTGCCAAAGCGCCGAGCCGTGGCACGACGCGCAAGGGCGGCCGCGCTACGCACGCGGCGCGCCCTGATCAAACCATCAGCACTCGACGATCGCCTTCACGACGCCCGCCTTCGGATCGAGCAGCGACGAGAATCGCTCGGGCACGTCGGCGAGCGTCAGACGATGCGTATTGAGCGCATCGGTCGGGACTTCGCCTTTTCGCATCGCGGCGAGCACGGTCTCGAAGTCCTCGGGCGTCGCGTTGCGGCTGGCGAGCAGCGTCGCTTCGCGCTTGTGGAACTCCGGATCGGCGAACGAGATGCGGTCCGGCACGATCGACACCAGCACATACTTCCCGCCGTGCGCGATGAACTCGAAGCCGCGTTCCATCGCGCGCGAGTTGCCGGTCGCGTCGAACACCACATCGAAAAATTCGCCGTTCGTGAGCGTCGACAAGGTTTCCTTGTCGTGCTCGCCGATCTGCACGGTCGCGTCCACTTTCAGTTCGCGCTTGCAGAACGCGAGGCGGTCTTCGCGCGTGTCGAGCGCGGTGACGTTCGCCCCGCGCAGGCGCGAGAACGTGATGGCCGCCATGCCGATCGGACCCGTGCCGACGACCAGCACGCGCTGGCCCGGCTTCACGTCCGCGCGGCGCACGGCGTGCGCGCCGATCGCGAGGAATTCGATCATCGCGGCCTGATCGAGCGTGACGCCCTCGGCTTTGTGAACGAACTGCGCGGGCAGATTCAGATATTCCGTGAACGCGCCGTCGCGATGCACGCCGAGCACCTGGATATTCACGCAGCAATTGGTCTTGCCCTGACGGCACGCGATGCACTTGCCGCACGAGAGATAGGGCATCACGTAGACCGTGTCGCCCGCCTTCAGGCCGCTCGCCGGGTCCGCTTCCTCGATCACGCCGGAGAGTTCGTGGCCCATCACGCGCGGATACGACAGATACGGCTGATTGCCGGTGAAGATGTGCAGATCGGTGCCGCACACGCCGACGCGCTTCACGCGCAACAGCACTTCGTTGTCGCCGCGCTGCGGCTTCTCGCGCTGTTCGGCTTTCAGGGTTCCGGGCGTTTCGCAAATGACGGTCAGCATGCTCTTGTCTCGTGGAGTCGTTGGAGTGGGGCGTCCAACAATCTAACGATGCCAGCGTATTTGGTCAAGCCAATTTAAATAACATGAAAGTGGTAAGGCCAGAGGCGCGGTCAGCGGCGCGCGCGGTTTCGCCTTATATTTCCACGAGAGCGAACCCCGCAAAACGCGAAAAAAGGACGGCACGTGCAGCAGCTTCATGAATTCGTCGAGCGGCATCCGCGGCTGTTCGTGCTCTCGGGCGCGGGCATCAGCACGGAGTCGGGCATTCCCTGTTATCGCGACCGCGAAGGCGAGCGCACGGGCCGCGCGCCCATTCTGCTGAAGGATTTTCTCGGTTCGGACTATGCGCGGCGGCGATACTGGGCGCGCAGTCTGATCGGCTGGCCGGTGGTCGCCAAAGCCGAGCCGAACGGCGCGCATCACGCGTTGCGGGCGCTGGCGGCGCGCTCGCGGGTGCATCGGCTCGTTACGCAGAATGTCGATGGGCTGCACACGCGCGCGGGCAATCCCGATGTGATCGAGCTGCACGGCAATATCGGCCGGGTGCGCTGCATCGAATGCGGCGAGCGTCATACGCGCGCGGCGGTGCAACGTCTGCTGGAAGCGGCGAATCCGGACTTCGTCGGCTACACGGCGCCCGCCGTGCCGGACGGCGACGCGCACATCGAGGATCTCGATTTCGCCGCGTTCGATGTGCCAGGCTGCACGCGCTGCGGCGGCGTGCTCAAGCCCGACGTGGTGTTCTTCGGCGAGAGCGTGCCGCGCGCGCTCGTCGACGACGCGGCGCGCTCGCTCGAAGCCGCCGACGCGATGCTGGTCGTCGGCTCGTCGCTGATGGTGTACTCGGGCTACCGCTTCTGCGAGTGGGCGGCGAAGAGCGGCAAGCCGATCGCGGCGATCAACATCGGCAAGACACGCGCCGACGCGCTGCTTGCGCTCAAAGTCGAAGCGCCATGTTCGACGGCGCTCGAAGGCCTGATCGAGCGTCTCGACGCGCGGCCGGTCGCGGGTTAGCCGCTACTACTTCAGCTCGCGCGACAGCGTCGCGATGCCTTCGAGCAGCCGCTGCGCGTCCGACATGCGCGAGAACAGCGCGGGCGTCACGCGCACGACTTCGCCTGCGTCGGGACCGGGACGCGTCACCGTGAACACGCCGAAGCGATCGCGCAATGCGGCCACGATCGCGTCGCAGCCCGCCCTGGTCGCGTGTCCGTTGAGCCGGAAGGCGGTGATGCCGGCGCTCATCGTCGGGTCGGCCGGCGTCATGATCTGCACGCCGGGCAGCGCGCGCGCGGGCTCCGCCCACGCATCGCGCAATGCCCGCAGGCGCGCTTCCTTCGCCTTCGCCCCGATTGCGCCGTGCACATCCAGCGCGGCGGGCAGCGTGAACCACGCGGCGAAGTTCGGCGAACCGGTGTGCACGCGCGCGCGGATATCGTCGGCGGGCCAGGTGCGGTCGCCGAGATACGGATCGATCGACGCGAGATCTCCCTTGCGGATGTAGATCGCGCCGCAGCCGAGCGGCGCGCCGATCCACTTGTGCAGGTTGAGCGCGGCGAACGGCGCGTGCAGGTCGGGCATGTCGAAATCCAGTTGGCCCCACGAATGCGCGGCATCGACGATCACGTCCGCGCCCGCTGCCTTCGCCATCGCCGACAGTTCGGCGACCGGCATGACGAGGCCCGTCGCGAAGCACACATGCGAGAGCAGCACGAGCCGCGTGCGCGGATGCTCGCGCAGCGCACGCGCGTAGGTTTCGAGAACCGCTTCGCGCGTCGCGGGCTCGGGCATCGTCAGACGCACGGGCGTGACGCCGCGCCGCTCGCGCAGCCATTCCATCGCGTCCTTGCCGCACGGGTAATCGAGATCGCTGTAGAGCACCGAGTCGCCCGGCGCGAGGCGGTTGTAGCCGCTGATCAGCGCGAGCAGCGCTTCGGTCGCGTTGCGCGTCAGCTCGATTTCCTCGACCGCGCAGCCCATTTCCTTCGCGACGCGCTCGCGCAGGCCCTGATACAGCGTCATCAGATGCGGGCGGATCAGCAGAGTCGTCTCGTGGTTCACGCGCTCGGTCCAGTGATGGAACATCGCCTTCACCGGCTCGGTCATCGCGCCCCAGAAGCCGTTCTCCAGATTGATCAGCGCGTCCGAGTGGCGCCACAGGCCGCGCACCGCCGCCCAGTAAGGCTCGTCGGTGGCGAGTGCGGTCGTCGGCGTGGGCGGCAATGTTGCAAGCGCGGCTTCGAATTCGGGTGTGCGGTAGGCGAGGAAATCGGGCATCGGGATCGAATGGGCAAGAGAAAGGTAATGCTTACTCAACAGGGTCCGTCGTGCATGGTAACGGGATTACCGATCGGCGTGGACAAAGTGCAGACTATTTGCATCTTTTCCCTTCAGGACCCGAAGCGGCTCGCCGTAATCAGCAAGAAGAGCGCCGCGTCATACACGCGGAAACGGCGCCGTATGTCCCATGAATGGACCACTGAGAGAACCCAAAACATGAACCTCAAGAACATCACGATCAAAAACAAGCTGATCGCGGGATTCGGCATTCTCGCCGTACTGGTCGTGCTGGTCGCAGGCATGTCGCTGCGCGCGTTGTCCAACGCGACGGACGGCTTCGTCCGCTATGTCCACGGCATCAACGCCCGCGCCGATGTCGCCGGGCAGATCCGCACCGCCGTCGACCGGCGGGCGATCGCGGCGCGCAATCTCGTGCTCGTCACGAAGCCCGCCGACCTCGAACTCGAAAAAGCCGACGTCACCCGCGCGCACGAGGACGTGCAGGCGCGCCTGCGGCAATTGAAGGACATGGTCGCCAACGCGACCGACACCAGCGAGAAGGCTCGTAGCCTGGTCGCCGAGATGGCGCGCGTGGAGACGCTGTACGGGCCCGTCGCGACGGGCATCGTCGGGCTCGCGCTCGCGGGCAAGCGCGACGAGGCGATCGTCAGAATGGACGAAGAGTGCCGTCCGCTGCTCGCGCAACTGGTCAAGGCCACCGATGATTACGCCAGCTACACCGCCACGCGCCGCGACGAGATCGTGCGCGACTACGAGGCGAACTACGAGATGCAGCGCAACGTGCTGATCGCGCTGTGCGCGGCTGCCGCGCTGTTCGCGGTGGGCGCGGGCATCGCGATCACGCGCTCGATCACGACGCCGATCGGCGAGGCGGTCGGCATCGCGCAGACCGTGGCGCGTGGCGATCTGACGAGCCACATCGTCGCGGAAACGGCGGACGAAACCGGCGACCTGCTGCGCGCGCTCGCCACCATGAACACGCGCCTCACCGAAACCGTCAGCCGCGTGCGCGAAAGCAGCGGCGCGGTCGGCGGCGCGGCGAAGGAGCTCGCGACCGGCAATACCGATCTGAGCCAGCGCACCGAAGAACAGGCGGCGTCTTTGCAGGAAACGGCGGCGAGCATGGAAGAACTGACGTCCACGGTGCGTCAGAACGCCGAGAACGCGCAGCAGGCGAGTACGCTCGCATCGAATGCGTCGGATATCGCGAAGAAGGGCAGCGATGTGGTGGGCCGCGTCGTCGAGACGATGAACGGCATCAGCGACAGCTCCGGCAAGATCGCCGAGATCACCGGGATCATCGAAGGTATCGCGTTCCAGACGAATATCCTCGCGCTCAACGCGGCGGTCGAGGCAGCGCGCGCGGGCGAGCAGGGCCGCGGCTTCGCGGTCGTCGCGAGCGAAGTGCGCAGCCTCGCGCAGCGCTCGTCGACGGCGGCCAAGGAAATCAAGGAACTGATCGCCGATTCGACCGCCAAGGTGCGCGACGGCTCCGTGCTGGCGGGCGAAGCGGGCACGACGATGGCCGAAGTCACGCAGGCCGTCGCGCGTGTGACGGACATCATGGAGGAGATCGCGGCGGCGTCGGTGGAACAGGGACGCGGCATCGAGCAGGTGAATCAGGCAATCACGCAGATGGACGAAGTCACGCAGCAGAACGCGGCGCTGGTCGAGGAAGCGGCGGCGGCGGCCACCTCGCTCGAAGAGCAGGGACGCAGGCTCAACGAAGCGGTGGCGTTCTTCACGGTGCAGGGCGCGGCGGCTGCGTTCACCGCGCACGCTCCGGCCGCGCCGCGCCCGAAGGCCGCGCCTCGCGTGGCGCGGGTTCAGGTTCAGACGGCGAAGGTCGCCGGCGGCGACGGCTGGAGCACCTTCTGACGCGCGTCTACGCGTTCACATCCACGATCACGCGCCCCTTGATTTCGCCGCGCAGCAGACGCGCGGCGGCTTCGGGCGCATCGGCGAGCGCGATGGTCGTCGCGACGCTTTCGATGGTCGCGACCGGCACTTCGTCCGCGATCGCCTGCCACGCCGCGATACGCCGCTCGCGCGGCACGTAGACGCTGTCCACGCCCAGCAACGCGACGCCGCGCAGGATGAACGGCGCGACCGTGGCGGGCAGATCCATGCCTTGCGCGAGGCCGCACGCGGCCACCGCGCCGCCGTAGCGAAGGCTCGCGCAGACATTGGCGAGCGTGTGGCTGCCGACGCAATCGACCGCCGCCGCCCAGCGTTCCTTCTGCAGCGGCTTGCCCGGCTCGGACAGCGTCGCGCGCTCGACGATGTCCGCCGCGCCCAGCTCGCGCAGCCGCGCGGCTTCCTCGGGGCGACCGGTCGACGCAATCACGCGATAGCCGCGCTTCGCCAGAATCGCGACCGCGAAGCTGCCGACGCCGCCGTTCGCACCCGTCACGAGGACGTCGCCGTCGGTCGCCGCGACGCCGTGTTTTTCCAGCGCCTGCACACACAGCATCGCCGTGTAGCCCGCCGTGCCGACGGCCATCGCCTGGCGTGTCGTGATGTTCGCGGGCAGCGCGATCAAATGATCGCCCGGCACGCGCGCCTTCTGCGCGAGCCCGCCCCAATGCGTTTCGCCCGCGCCCCAGCCGTTCAGCACGACCTTGTCGCCGGGCTGGTAATCCGGGTGCGAACTCGTTTCGACGACGCCCGCGAAGTCGATGCCCGGCACCATCGGCCACATGCGCACGACCGGGATCTTGCCCGTGATCGCGAGTCCGTCTTTGTAGTTGAGCGTCGAGAAGTCGACGCGCACGAGCACGTCGCCATCGCCGGGTGAGGCGAGCCGGGATTCGTCGATCGACTGAATGGACGCGACGGTGCGATCGTCCTGTTTGTCGAGCATGAGGGCGTTGAACATCGCGTGCTCCCGGGCGGAAAGGATGAAAAAAAGGGCGGCGCGCGGCCGCCCTGGTTTATGTCGGATGACGCATCAATGATGCTCGAATTCCGCGCGCGGCTTGGGCGTCGCCTTCACCTTGTTGTACTGAAACTCGGGCAGCGCCTTGATGGCGTCCTTGGTCGCGCCCGCGAGCACGAACTTGCCGTCCTTCACATCCAGTTGCTCGATTGGAATCGCGACATCGTGACGCGCGACGCCCAGGAACTTGTTCGCCGCGATGATCGCGAACGAAACTGACTTGTCGGGCGCGACGATGATGTCGTTGATCACGCCGACGCGCTCTCCCTGTTCGTTCACGACAGGCTTGTTGAGGACGGATTTCTTGACGCTCCAGCCGTCGATGATGGCGGTCGAGACTTCGACCGTCACCCCGAGCGGCTGCGCGCCCGCGACCTGGGCGTAGGATGCCGTGGAAGTCAGGCCGAGTGCCGACGATGCAACGAGCAGTGCCACGAGCTTCGATTTCATTCTTGGTTTCCTCAAAGGATGGGCAGACTGTTTCAATGGACGTGCGCGATTCAAGCTTCCAGCGCGGTAGAAGTTTGAACGTTAATCGGTTTCTTTGCAGGAGCGGTGAAAGCTTGCGCCGCGCGCACTATAAAAGTGCGAACGTGCGGCGCGCGGCGAAGTTGAATTCGATACTGAATTCAGTGAGATAGACGCGTGAGCGCATCGGCCTTGTGCACGGCGCGCTTGCCGGTCTTGTCGCTTTCGACTTCGTAGTGCGGATCGTCGCGCGACGCGTTGACGGTGTGTCCGTCGAGCGTCATGCGCTCGGTGACGATCCGCACGATATGTCCCGTCGTCTCGCCTTGCGGCGTGTTCCAGCGGACGTGATCGCGCAGCTTGAATGGTTTGCTCATGGCGTTCGGCTCCCGTGACATATGATCACAGCGAAGCGCAACCGTCATGCCCGTCAGCGCAGGCGCGCGAGCGTCGCGTCGTCGGGCCGGCCTGCGAAGTAGTGGCGCAGCGCGTCGTGGAACACGTCCGGCGCATCGGCGATATGCGCGAAAAGTGTCATCGACGAATGAAATTTCATGTCGTCCGGATAGCCGAAGATCTCGCCGACACTGCGCCCCTGCAAGCCATCGACGATGCGCGTCAGCTCGACGAGCCGTGCGCCCAGCACCGGATGCGCCAGATAGGCCCGCGCTTCGTCGGGCGATGAAATCGCGTAGTGCTGCGCCATCGCGCTGTGCCCGAGACCGGCGATCTGCGGGAACACGAACCACATCCAGTGCGTGCGCTTGCGGCCGGCGCGAAGTTCGGCGCGCACCTCGTCGATGACGCTTTCCTGTGCGTCGACGAAGCGCTGAAGGTCGTAGGGATCGCTCATGGTTTGCTCCTTACGCGACCGCGTCGGCGATGCGTTGTCTCATCGCCGCATCCGGATAGACGCCGATGCCCGCGCGCGCGTTGTCGATCATGTATTCGGGCCGCCCCGTGCCGGGGATCACGCAGGTCACGGCCGGGTTGCCCAACACGAACTTGAGCAGAAGCTGTGCCCATGTCGTGCAGCCTAACTCCCCCGCGAACGCGGGCACCGGGCGGTTGCGCAGGCTCGCGAGCAGCGAGCCGCCGCCGAACGGCTGGTTCACGATGACCGCGACGCCGCGTTCGGCGGCGAGCGGCAGAAGGCGCGCTTCGGCATCGCGATCGTTGGCGGCGTAGTTGATCTGCACGAAATCGACGCGCTCGGAACGCAGCACCGCTTCGACCTGAGGAAACGCGCTCGACGTGTAATGCGTCACGCCGATGTAGCGCACTTTGCCGGCGGCTTTCCAGTCGCGCAGGGTGGCGAGTTGCGTGCGCCAGTCGAGCAGGTTGTGAATCTGCATCAGGTCGATGCGACCGGTCTGCCACAGGCGCATCGACTGCTCCATCTGCGCGATGCCGGCGGCGCGGCCATCGGTCCAGACCTTGGTGGCGATGAACGCCTTGTCGCGCGTATGCGATGCGGCGAGCAGCGCGCCCGCCACCGCTTCCGACGAGCCGTACATCGGCGATGAATCGATCACCGAGCCGCCCGCGGCGAACAGCACGCGCAGGACTTCGGCGAGCTCGCGGCGGCGCGCGGGGTCATCGTCGACGTCGAAGGTGCGCCAGGTGCCGCAGCCGACGACGGGCAAGGGCTCGTTCGTCGAGGGAATGGGGCGTTTGTGCATGGCTTGCGAGGGCGGTTCGGCGGCTTGCGCGGCCTGCGTGGCGAGCGCGGCTGCGGCGAGGCGGAGGAAGTCGCGGCGGGTGATCATGGGCGGTGCGGGCGAAAGGCCATTTGTCAGCTCCTCGAAGCGTAACCGTCGGTTCGATTCTTTCTCTCCCCGAAATGCACGATGACGCAAAGTCCGTCTATGTCCGGGCAACTGCGTCTACCTTGAAGTTACGCTTTTTTGCGTTTTTGGACGCAGTGAGGAAGTAGCATATCCAGCCTTCGCCAGACCTCTCAGACAACCACCATCCGTCATGGCCCAGCCAAATGATCTGCAAAACATGCCGCCGCTGGAACTGATGCGCGCGCTCCGGCTGGCCGGCCGCGCAGGCGAGGCCCGGGCCCTTGGGAAACGATTGTCCGCGTCCGAAGATCCCGGCTGCTGGATCGGCCAGCTTGGCATCGACCTGAGCTTTGCCGGCCTGCACGCCGAAGCGGAGAAGCATCTGAAACGCGCGCTGGCGGACGAGTCGATGAATAACCTCGATCGCTACATCCTCTCCGAAGAACTCGCGATCGTGCAATTCATCCTCGGCAAGTTTCACGAAGCGAACGAGCGATACCGCGTGATTCGCGGCCCGGCGCACGCTGACGCCTTCCATCAACTCATTCTGGCAAGTCATTCCGCTTGGCGGGCCGCACTGTCGCAAAAACTCCTCGGCATGGACGAACCCGTCGCGGGCAAGCGCATATTCATCGCTTGCGAAGGCGGTTTCGGCGACTTCGTGCAGTTCTCGCGCTACGTCGATGTCCTGCTTCGCGAAGGCGCGCGCGAGGTGGTCCTGGAGCAGTTCCCGGGATGGAACGAGATCGTCCGCCAGAGCGACGCTGTGACGCTGTCGATGGCGACGGAGGAGCAGCGCAATGCCGAACTCGAGCGCTGCGATCGCGTCACCTTCGGCTTCAGTCTTTACGCGCGATATCAACGCTCGCCGTATTTTCCTGCGGAGAAACCGGGCGCGCGCATCGCCATCGATCCGGCCAAAACCTTGTCCGACGCGGCGAGCGCGCTGCTGTACGCCGACTCCCGGCGTCCGAAAATCGGTCTCGTCTGGACGAGCGCGAGCGGCGTGCGTCACGAGCCGTATCGGTCGATTTCGCTGGAGCGGCTGGAACCGGTGCTTGCCAATCGTGCGTGCCGCTTCTATTCGTTGCAGGTCGGAGAAATCAGCGAAGACACACGCGCCGTCATGCAACGCCACGCCGTCATCGACATGGCGCCGCATCTTTCGACCTTCGGCGACACCGCCCGCGTGCTCGAACAGCTCGATCTGCTCATCACCATCGACACGGGCACCGCGCATCTCGCCGGCGCGCTGAATCGCCCGGTGTGGTTGCTGTTGTCGCAGGCTTGCGATTCACGCTGGCTCGATTGCCAGCGCTTCACGCCGTGGTATCCGTCGATGCGACTGTACCGTCAGACCGAACTCGGCGACTGGACGCAGCCGCTCGCCGACCTGCAGGCCGACCTCAGTGCTTTCTCAACGCAGGCGCCCGTCGAAAACCCCTGAAGCGTTCGCGCTGATGTTCCTCGTCGAAGTGCTTGCGCGCGGGCTTCACGAGATCACTGCGCGACACGATGCCGACGAGCCGCAGCGACTGCCTGTTCGCGACCACCGGCAGGCGCTCCAGTTCATGCACGGCCAGGCGCGTCGCGGCGAGCCGGCACGGTTCGCCCGGCAGCGCGAAGACCGGCGCGTCCGGCCGGAGCCGCTGCAATGCCTCACCGACCGCCACGTTCGCCTCGCGCTCCATCAACGTCCCCAGCATCGCACGATCCAGCACGCCGACGAGCACGCCGTCACGCACCACCGGATACGCCCGGTGCGCCTGATGCGGCCCGAAGTGCCGCGCGAGGACGTCGGTCAGAGGCGTGGCGGCGTCGATCGTCAGCACGTCGCGCGTCATGACTTCATCGACATGATGGCGCTCCAGCGGGTCCACGCCGTATTCGCGATAGATGTGATAGCCGCGCCGCGCGATCTTTTCCGTCATGATCGAGCGCTTCATCACGACGGTCGCGAAGCCATGCGCGACGAGCGTCGCGGCGAGCAGCGGCAAGAGCGCGTTCGCATCGTGCGTGAGGCCGAACGCGAAGACGATCGCGGTCAGCGGCGCACCGAGCGTCGCGCCGAGCGTCGCGGCCATGCACACGAGCGGCCAGAGCGCGGCATCGTGGCCCGGCAGGATCGCGCCGAGCGCGGTGCCGAGGCCCGCGCCGAGCATCAGTAGCGGCGCGAGAACGCCGCCCGAGGTGCCGGAGGCGAGCGCGACCACCCAGATCACGGCCTTCACGGCGAGAATCGACAGCGCCACCTGAATCGCGATGTGCTGATGCAGCAGATCGCCGATCACGTCATAGCCGACGCCGAGCGCGCGCGGCTCGATATACCCGCCGATGCCGACGACCACCGCGCCGAGCGCCGGCCACCACATCCAGTGGATCGGCAGCTTGCCGAACAGATCCTCCAGCTTGTAGAGCGCCGCCGACAAGCCCGACGCCAGCGCGCCCGACAGCAGCCCGGCGACGAGGCACGACAGCAGCGAAATCATCTGCGGCGGCTGCGTTTCGAGCGGAAACAGCGCGCCCGTACCGAACACCGCCGCGCGCGCGAAACCCGCGACCGCGCACGCGAGCGCCACCGGCAGGAAACTGCGCGGCCGCCATTCGAACAGCAGCAGTTCCACCGCCAGCAGCACCGCCGCGACCGGCGTGCCGAACACGGCGGTCATGCCCGCCGCCGCGCCCGCGACGAGCAGCGTCTTGCGCTCGGCGGCCGTCACGTCGATGCACTGCGCGATCAGCGAGCCGAGCGCGCCGCCGGTCATGATGATCGGCCCTTCCGCGCCGAACGGCCCGCCGCTGCCGATCACGATGCCCGACGACAGCGGCTTGAGAATCGCCACCTTCGGCGACATGCGGCTCTTGCCGAACAGGATCGCCTCGATCGCCTCGGGAATGCCGTGGCCGCGAATCTTTTCCGAGCCGAAACGCGCCATCAACCCGACGATCAGGCCGCCGATCACCGGAATCACGATGACCCAGGCCCCGAGTGTGTTGAGCGCGGGCGAGCGGTCCTCGATGGAGAACGTGCCGAAGAAGAACAGGTTCGTGAACAGATGGATGAGCCCGAGAAGCACGACGGCCGCCAGCGTGCTGACCCCGCCGATGATGGCGGCGAGCCCGCATATCTTCAGCAGCCGGTCGTTGACCGAAAAGTCGCGTTTGTGATGGTCCATGGTCAGTGCTCCCGGAAATTCAAAGATCGATTTGCGGCACGCGGAACGCGCCTTCGAGCGACTTCAGCTCCGCGCGATGCAGCGCGGCAAGGCGTTCGAGAACGTCTTCGCCGCGCGGTTCGAGATGCACCCGCACCTGGCGTCGATCGTCTTCGCTCGGCGCGCGCCGCACGAGGCCGGCCGTCTCGCAGCGCGTGACCAGCGCCACGACGCCGTGGTGATGCGATTGCAGCCGCTCGGCCAGTTCGCCGACCGTCGCCCAGTCGCGGCCCGGATAGCCCTTGATGTGCAGTAGCAGCAGGTATTGCAGCGGCGTGATGCCTTCGTCCTGCGCGGCGCGCTCGGAGAAGCGCTCGAAGCGCCGCATCTGATAACGGAATTCGGACAACTGCTCGAAGTCCGGCTTGTTGAGCGTGCGCGGGTGGTTCATCGGATGTCGTGAGGGGCGACGCGGATCAGGCGCTTTTGCGCTCGCCCGCGAACGATTGTCGATACAGGCCGGAAATCAGATCGGTCTCGGTGATCATGCCCACGAGCTGATCGTGCGGGCCGATCACCGGAATATGGTGGTGCCCGAAGTGCGCGAACATCGGCACCAGTTCGGCGATGGCGGTGTCCGTCTTCACGGAGCAGACGTCCGTCGTCATCAGCGCGGCGACGAGCGGCGGTGCGTCCGACGGGCCGCGCATCAGCCGCTCGATCGCGTGCTTCATGCCCTCGGCGAAGCCGCCGCGACGCACCGGCGCGAGGTCCGCGCGCGTGACGATGCCGCATACGCGGTGCGTCGCGTCGATCACCGGCAGCGCTTTCACCTGATGCCGGTCGAGGAGCGCGAGCGCGGCCCGCGCGCTGGTCTGCGGCGTCACCGAGACGACCGTGCGCGACATGATGTCCGCGCAGGTGAACTCCGTGAAGCGGCGCGCGTAGGCCTGCAACTGCGTTTCGCGCAGCAGCGCTTCGAGATCGTCGGGATCGACGTCGAGCATTTCGCTGCGGCGCGCGAGCACCGCTTCGAGATCGGCGCGCGTGAACGATGCGGCGTCGGGCGGCGCGGCGGCGGGCTTCGGCGCGGCGTGGCCGTGCGGATAGCGATGGCCAGTGAGCGAGTGAAACACGACCGCCGACGAAAGCAGCGCCAGCGACTGGATCGCCACTGGCGCGAGCACGAAGCCGTAGCCGAGCGCGTGGATCGACGGTCCGCCGAGCACGGCCGTCAGCGCGACCGCGCCGGACGGCGGGTGCACGCAGCGCAGCGCGAACATCGCGCAGATCGCGAGGCAGGCGGCGAGCGCGGCGGCATCGACGGGATCGTGGACGAACATCGCGCAGGTGACGCCGACCGTCGCCGACACGATGTTGCCGCCGATGATCGACCACGGCTGCGCCAGCGGACTCGCGGGCACGGCGAAGAGCAGCACGGCGGAAGCGCCCATCGGCGCGATGAGAAACGGTATGGCCGCGGCATCGCCGACGAGCAGATGCGCGACCCCGCCCGTCAGCGCAATGCCGATCAGCGCGCCGAGACCCGCGCGCAGACGTTCCACCCAGCGCAGGTTGACGGGAGCGGGAAGAAAGCCATGCAGCCAGCGAAGCAATGCGTTACGCGACACTTTTCAGCGTTCCGGTGGAGTCTGTGGAGGGATCACACTGGCTGGCCGGATCGGTGGCGCGGGCGCAAGCGTGCGTCAATCTCAAAATTGTATCGCAATATGATACAAATTGTCGCGTGCTTCGTCGAGTCGCGGCGGGACGGCCGTGCGCGGCGGCGACGTCCTCCTGTACGATGAGCTTTCACTCATGCGGCGCGGACACCTCGACATGGCTCGTCGCTTCACCTCCCGTCTGGCGTGCGTCATCGTCGGCGCGTGCGCGTGGTCGTGCGCCGTCGCGGCGCCGGACGACGATCCGTCGACTGTCGTCAGCGACGTCCACGAATTCGTCGTCGCGGCCGACGGCTCGCTCACCGAAGACGACATCGCCGTGCTGCGCGCCAACACCGCCGCGGGCGTCGACGAAATCGCACAGCGCTATGTCTGGTATGACAAGAGCGTGTCGCAGGTGGATATCGTCGAGGCTTTTACCGTCGATGCGAACGGGTGCGCCACGATGTCTCCGCGGACCAGATCCGCGACATTCAGGAGCCGCGCTCGGCGGGCGCGCCGACCTTTCAGGACGCCAAACTGCGCGCGGTGATCTTTCCGGCCGTGGGCGCCGGATCGACCGTGCATCTGCGCTTTCGCAAGAGCCAGGCGGCGGCGGTGATTCCGGGACAGTTCAACTATTTCGTCGATCCGGGGCAGCGGCCGGTGTTGCAGCAGCGGCTCGTGTTCGATCTGCCGGCCGACAAACCGCTGTATGCCGACGCGCGCGGCTATGTCGCCGAACCGCCCGTGACGGAGAACGGGCGCACGCGCTACGCGTTCGTGTACCGGCGCGAGCGGATCGCGCGCATCGAAGGCGGCTCGGTCGGTTACGCGCAGTACGGCGATCGCCTGATGGTCACGACCTTCGCCGACTACGCGAGCTTCGCGAAAAGTTACCGCGACGCCGCCGCCGATCCGGGCGCGAGCGATCCCGCGATTCGCGCGCTCGCGCAGTCGCTCACCCAGCACGACGCCGACGACCGCGCGAAAGCCAGAACGCTGTACGACTGGGTGCGTCACACGATCCGCTATGTCGCGATGTTCATCGGGCAGAGTCCAGCGGTGCCGCATCGCGTGACGGACGTGCTCGCGAACCGCTACGGCGACTGCAAGGATCACGTCGCGCTGTATGGCGCGCTGCTCGATGCCGTCGGCATCCGCAACGAGCCCGCGCTGATCGGCCTGGGCTCGGTCTATACGCTGCCGTCGGTGCCGGGCTACGGGTCGGGCGCGATCAATCACGTCATCACCTGGCTGCCGGATCTGAACGTGTATGCGGACAGCACGGCGGCGAGCGTCGAGTTCGGCTTTCTGCCGCTCGCGGACATGGACCGGCCCGCGCTGCTCGTGACGAGCGGCACGCTTGCGCGCACGCCCGCGACGCAGCCGCTCGCGCGCACGGCGCGCCTGCAGATCGAGGTCGCGCCGCAAGGCGAGGCGCACTTTGCCTACTGGGTCGAGGATGCGGGCTGGAGCGCGGAAATCGAGCGGATGACGCTGCGGGCCGCGAACGGGCAGCGGCGCGACCAGATCGCGGCGGACCGGCTGCGCTTCACGAATCTGCGCGGCGCGGGCGCGCTGACCACGAGCGATGTCGATGCGACCGGCGGCCCGTTCGCGACCACCTTGCGCGGCACGCTCGACGACATCGTCTGGCCGACGGGCACGACCGCGCTGCCCGCGCTGACGAGCCTGTCGGGCGGCATCGCGACGCAAACGCGCAACTGGCTCGCCGAGCGCACGCGCACGCAGCCGTATCTGTGCATCGGCGGCGCGTTCGACGAGGTGTCGCAGATCACGCTGCCAAAGACGATGCGCGTGGCCGAAGTCCCGGATGATGTCGACCTGACGAGCGGGTTCTTTCGCTATCGCGCGCGCTATCTGTTCGATCCGTCGACCAATGTCATCCAGATTTCGCGCACGCTGGATGCGCGCTTCGGCAAGCAGGTCTGCACACCCGACGACTTCCGGGCGGCGTCGGCCGCGCTGAAGACGATCGAACGCGACACGCAGGCGCAGATCATCGTGAAGGCGGCCGGCCGCTAGCGGCTCACTCCAGATCGCGCGCGACCCGGAAACCGTTCTGCGACTGCCGCACGCTCGAACTGTATTTGAAGCGCGTCGCCGATTGCATGTAGGCCGCGCCTTCGCGCCACGAGCCGCCGCGAATCACGCGCACGGAGCACGAGGGATCGTCCCACGCGCGGCCATCGGCGGGCCCGTTCTTGTACGAGCTATGCCAGCAGTCGGCGACCCATTCCCACACACTGCCGTTCATGTCGTAGAGACCGTACGGATTCGCCGCGAACGACCCGACCGGCGTCGGCGCTTCGGGCTTGTACGGATCGCCGCAGTCCTTGCAGTCCGCCGTGCCTTTTTTCATCTGGTCGCCCCACCAGTAGGTCGACTGCGTGCCGCCGCGCGCGGCATATTCCCATTCCGCTTCCGTCGGCAGCCGATACGCCTTGCCGCCCACCTTGCTCAGCCATTTGACGTAGACCTGCGCGTCGTCCCAGCTCACGTTGCGCATCGGCGCATTGGCGGGCGGGGCCGTGTCGCCTTCCGGCGCGATGCGTGTGCAGGCGCCCGCATCGACGCACGCGTTCCATTGCTCGAAGGTCACCTCGTATTTGCCGATGGCGAACGGATGCCCGATCGACACGCGATGCGGCGGCTTCTCGGCGGGATCGTCGTTGTTGCTGCCCATCGTGAAGCTGCCGGGCGAAAGCGGAATCAGCACGGGGCACGACGGACAATCCTTCAGTTCGCCGCCGCTCGCGGTTTTCGCGGCGGGCTTCGCGGCTGCGGCGGCCGGTGCCGCGGGCGCGGCGGCGGCGGGCGCGGCCGGTGCGCTCGGGCGCGGTTTCTCCGGTGCTGCGGCGGTGACTGGCGGCGGCTTCGGCGTCGGTGCGGCAGGCGTGGCCGTCGCCGCTGGCGGTGCCGATGGCGCCGATGCGGCCGGCTTGGCGGTCGCCGCTCCCGACGCGCGCAGGCGCTCGATGCGCGCCTTGGCGAGCGCCGCGAAACGGCCGTTCGGATAGGACTTCAGATAAGCCTCGTAGTCGCTGGGGAAGGTGCTGTCCTTGATCGAATCCCAGAAGGTCAGTTCGTACTGCTCGTTGCTGTCTTTCGGAAGGATGCCGCGCGTGCGGATGGCGCTGGCGGATTCGGTCGGATCGATGGCGTTCGCGTCCGTACCGGCGATGTGCATGCGCGCCGACGCATCGGCGATCGCGAAGTCTGTATCGAGCGTCGATGCGAGCCACGGCCGTTGTGCGCCACGCGATGTCGCCGCGACATCGGATGCGGCGGTGGCGAAGGTCGCGGATGTCAGCGGCGAGCCTGCGTCGAGCGCGCGCAAAAGCGCCGCCGTGTAGCGCCCGTTGCGCTCGCCTTCGGTGGCGGCATCGCCCGGCGCGGCCGCATACGCGACGAGCGTGCGCGGCGGCAGCGGCCACGACCCCATGCTCGTTTTCCCGAACGGATCGGTGAGGCACATATCCAGCACGACGATATTCGCCGCGCCGGGCCGCGCGCGCGTCATGCGTTCGACGATCTCTTTCGCGGAAAGCGCGTCGCGCACGAGCGCCACGGGCTCGCGCTCGCGTGCATCGAGCGGCACGAGCAGCGCGTCGCCGCCCGCCTGCACGCCGTGACCGGCGAAATAGACGAGAGCCGTATCGTGCGGGCCCAGACGCGCCGTGAACGCATCGAGCGTTTGCCGCATCGCGGCTTCATCGAGATTCGTGCGGCGGGTGACGTCGAAACCGAGCGAGGCGAGCGCCGCGCTCATGTCATCGGCATCGCGCGATGCGCTTCTGAGGGGATGCTCGGCGTAATCAGCATTGCCGATCACGAGCGCGCGATGTTTCGGCGCTTGCGCGGCCGGCGAGGCCAGGGACGCAATTGAAGAGGGCGCCGCGCTCGCTGGCGCAAACACGCCGCCGATCGTCATGAACACGCCCGCGATGAGTAGAGTTCGCCACATATTCACACCCTGTCCGTCCGGCTTTGAGTGGAGGGCATAGCGGCGCATTCGCGCTGGTATGCCGAGGCTTGCTTCGGGCGAGGTCCGCGCCCTCGTGAATCAGCACCAACAACGATAGCACGCGCTCGCGCGCAGCCTGAATCCCCTGAAAGAAGGGGTTCGTCATGAGGGACGAACGACCCTCCTGTGTACGTATCTTTTTTAAACGTTACGTCCTAATCTAAAAGCCGAAGACGATGCATCACGCGATACATCCCGCTCCGGGCACGAGCGTTCGCGCGTTTCGAGGCGCAATTTCGCTGGCCCATCCGCGAGCCCTTTCAACGAGAGAGGCGTGCATAACATGCTGAGAAGAACCGTGCTTGGCGCGCTGGCTTCCCTGGCCGCACTGGCCGCCGATTCGTCGTTCTCCGCCGCGCGTGCACGCACGCCCGCGCCGCCGAACGCCGAGGCGTACATCATCTGGCCGCCCGACGGCGCCGTGATCTCCGGCGGCAAGCTGTGGGTTCGCATGGGCTTGCGCAACATGGGCATCTGTCCAAAGGGCGTCGATCTGCCGAACGTGGGGCATCACCATCTTCTGATCGACGTGGACTTGCCGCCGCTCGATCAGGAGATTCCGTCCGATCGCAATCATCTGCACTACGGCGCGGGCGAAACCGATGCGCGGCTCGAACTGCCGCCGGGCAAACACACGCTGCAGTTGCTGTTGGGCGACTACAACCACGTTCCGCACGATCCGCCGGTCTATTCGAAGAAGATCACGATCACTGTGAAATGACCCGCGAAACCCGCGCATTTGCCGAGGGCATACGACATGAAGAATCGATCCGCTGACGCGCTCGCGCTCTCGCGTTCGCTCCTCGTCGCCGCCGCGCTGGCGACGGCGTGCGTCGCGCCTTGCGCGTTCGCCGGGCCGACGCCCGCGCCCGCCAACGCTTACGCCTATATCGGCTATCCGAACGATGGCCAGACCCTGCCTGCGGGCAAGCCGTTCAAGGTCTGGTTCGGGCTGCGCTACATGGGCGTCGCGCCGCGCGGGGTGAAGTTTCCGAACACGGGGCATCATCATTTGTTGATCGACGTGGACCTGCCGCCGATGGATCAGGAGATTCCATCGGATCGCAATCACCTGCACTACGGCGCCGGCGAAACCGAAACGATGCTCGAACTGCCGCCGGGCAAGCACACGATTCAGCTTCTGATGGGCGACGACAAGCACATACCGCATAACCCGCCGGTGTATTCCAGGAAGATCACGATTTACGTCAAGTAAGTTTGGGCGCTGCTGGAGCAGGCCGAGCGGCGCCTTTCCCGGTTTCCTTCATCGACTTCGATTCCGCGTGCGTAACGCGGAGGGAGACGTTCGTCTGCGCGTCGTCGGGAGATGTCGCAACGAAACCGACAGTCGGAGTCCGAAGTGTTGGTCGAGCGACATCACGATGGTTACGGCAAGAAATTTCAGGTACCGCCGAGAGCCATATGCAGTAAGGGCGGACACGAAAAACAGCAGGTGCGTGACGCGGTTGGCACACCCTATGCATTGAATGGTTGCAAGCAGACAAGTTGTCGAAGCCACCACCGAATGCGCGATGCGCACCCAAGGAGCACGGAAATGAAGACGCTGACCATCAAGGACCTTCCCGTCACCACCGAACTCGACCGCCGTGCGATGTCGGCCGTGCACGGAGGCAGTGCCGTGCTGTTCCCCGGCTTCATCTCGATGGACGGGGCGACGCTCTCGATGCCGTTCAACCCGCAGCAGATCATCAACCAGACGCAGACCACGTTCAACCAGAACGGTAGCAACATCGCGTTCGCCGAGGCGCTCAAGTCGCAATCCACGGTGGCGCCGAAGCAGGACGCGCGCAACATCGCCAACGTCAACTTCGGCTTGGCGGGCAATCTCGCATGAAGCGATCGGCGCGCGGAATGAACGGCGCGCCGACGCAGTAAAGCATCCATGCCGTCAGCAGTAAAAGCGGGGTACGGGGATCTCCGCTGTAACACCGCCCGCATTCCGGGGCGTTGCGGTTCGGCGAGGGTCGCATCCTCCAGCCGGACCGCGTCACGGGCGCGCGACGTGTCAAAGAGCACGCGCGCGCCACGTGACTTAACCCGTATGGAGTCCCGGCGCGCCGTGTGATTTACTTGAAGAACCGAACGGGCGCCGCGCTTCTCATCACTAAAACCTGACCGTCGGTGCGCGTTCACCGGGAGCGAGATCGTGCAAGCCTTGTTGTCATCGTTGCGCGTGACCATCGAGCGAAAAGGGGCCGTGCTGCCAGCGCTCATTGCCGCGGCGCTGCTGTCGGGCTGCATTGACGTGAAAGTGCCGACCTATCAGCGTCCCGATACCCCCGAGAAAACCGCCTTCACGAAAATCGACTCATCCAAGGTCGCCGCGTCCGACACCATCCAGCCCGACTGGTGGAAGCAGTTCCACGATCCGACTCTGGACGCGCTGGTGGAGAAGGCAATCAGCAACAACTTCGACATCAAGGTGCTGGCCGCGCGCATTCAGGTGGCGGGTGCGCAGATCGGCGAGGCGCGCGCGGGCGCGTTGCCGTCGATGGATCTGGGCGCTGGCGCGAGCTTCGAGAAGACCACCGGCCAGAAGTTCTCGAAGCAGTACAACCTGGCGACGCAGGTGAGCTGGGACATCGACATCTGGGGTTCGGTCGAGAAGGGCGTGCAGGCGCAGAAAGCCGAATTCCGCGCGACCGAGGCCGACTGGCGCGCGGGCTATCTCGAACTCGTCTCGCTCGTATCGACGACATACTTCCAGATTCTCCAGTTCGACGATCAGATCGCCCAGCAGCAGCAGACCATCAACACGAACCAGCAAATCCTGACGATCTTCGAAGGCATGCAGAAGAACGGTCTCGTGCCGAAGACGCAGGTGCTCACGCAGCGCGCGGAACTCAATCGCCTGACGCGCGAGCTGCTGGAACTGCGCCGCTCGCGCGATCTCGCGAACAATGCGCTCTCCACGCTGATCGGCGTGCCCGCGGGCGAATTCAGAATGCCCGACGGCAAGCTGCAAAAGCGCGTGCAGGTTCCGCCGGTGCCGAGCGGCCTGCCGTCGCAACTGCTCGCGCGCCGCCCCGATCTGATCGCGGCCGAGTATCGCGTGCTCGAAGCCTACGACCTCGTCGGCCAGGCGAAGCTCGCGCAACTGCCGACCATCAATCTGACCGGCCGCGCCGGCTCGGCGAGCTTTCAGCTGACCGATCTGCTGAAGATGTTCACGTTGAGCTTCGTGCCGAGCATCAATATCCCGATTCTCGATCCGTCCGTGCGCGCCCACGTGAAGACGACCGAAGCGCAAACGGCGGTCGCCGAGCAGCAATATCGCAGCACGGTGATGAACGCGTTCGAGGAAGTGGAGAACGCGCTCGTCAATCTCGATTCGCACACGAAGCAGCGCGTCGAGTTGCAGCAGGAAGTCGATCAGTTGACGATCGTCGCCGCGCAGATCGACGCCCAACTGAAAGAGGGCGTGATCTCGCAGCTTCAGGTGTTCGAGACCGAGCGCACGCTGCTCGCCGCGCAACTCGCGCTGCTCGCGAATCATCAGCAGATTCTGTCCGACACGGTGACGCTGTATAAGGCGCTCGGCGGCGGCTGGCCAATGATCGACGTGCAAAGCGCGAGCAAGGACGAGGTGAAGTGAAGCGCTTCACGAATTACGTCGAACGCAATGATATGAATAACTAACGATCGTTTTTAAATCGCCCGTCATTTGCATGACGAGCCGCTGCTGCACGATTGACTACGACGATGCGTGACTTAAACTCTCAACAGCCGCCGGTTGCACATGACATCGATTTCGGCGCCGTCCAACCTGTCCATGCGCCCGGCGTTGCCGGGCATTCCTCTGGACGTACCTCGTGACATGGACATGGCTCAAGGCGTTTCCGTCGCGATACAGCAGCCGGGTGTGAGCGAGGCGTTCGACGTCATCCTCAAGCCCGCGCCGCATCCAGAGCTTGCCGGCGAGCTTGCCGAGCGGCTCACGGAAATCCGTATCGACGAGAATCTCTTCGCGATCGGCCGCACCGAGGCGCCGTTCGACACGAGCCCCGCCGAAGCCGTGGCGCAGCTTTCGCGCCGCCATGCGCGCATCTTCGTCGAGCATGGGCTCGTCTATATCGCCGATCTCGGCAGCAAGAACGGCACTGCCGTGAATGGCACGCCCGTGCGCGACACGCCCGCGCGCGTGCGAAACGGCGACACCATTTCATTCGGCAGCCGGCTTTCGTATCGCGTGCAGTTCGCGCCGCGCACGCGGCGGCTCGACGCGCCGAAGCCTGTCGGCCTCACGCTCACGCCGCAGCGCGACGATCTCGGTTTGCATCCGGTCGAACTCGCGCAGTTCCCGTTTCTCGTCAGCAAGACCGACGAGACCTTTTCGCGCTATCGCGAGCAGTATCCGCATCAGGTCAATTACGTGTCGCGGCGGCACGCGCACGTCTTCATCAAGGGCGGCGCGCCGTTCGTCGAGGATCTCGGCAGCACCAATGGAACTTTCATCAACGGCGAGCGGCTCGGCGCGTCGGCGGTCGAGCTGAAGAACGGCGATACCGTCGCGTTCGGCGGCACGCACTTCGTGTACCGGGTGCAACTGCACGGCGACGAAGGCGAGTCGACGCTCACCGAGATGGTGGCGCAAGCCGTCGCGCCGACTCACCACGACGACGAATTCGACAGCGACAAGACCACGTTCGTCGGCTCGGCGCATTCGTTCCTCGATATCTTCTGTGTCGATCAGGCGGCAGCCCGCGAAGACGAGGTCAACGAAGAAGCGCAGCCCGTGCCCGCCGAGGAAAAGCGCCCGGACGCGCGTGCCGCGAAGCGCAGCAAGTTCGCGCTCTTCGTGGGCGAAGTGCGCCGCGCGCTCGCCAGCGACGACCCGCACGCCGCGCGCCGCACGCGCATCGTGCTCGCGTGCGTGCTGGCCGTGCTCGTCGCGGGCGGTTCGGCGCTCTTTTACATCGGCATGCCCGAGCGTGAGGCGAAGTCGCTGATGTCGAGCGGCGAATTCGGCGAGGCGGCCACGGTCACGAACGACTACCTCAAGACGCATCCGAAGGACACGCAGTTTGCGTCGATGAACACCGAGGCCGTGCTCAAATCGAACGTGCCGCGCTGGCTCGCCGCGTTGAAGAAGGTCGATTTCGCGAGCGCGGACGCGATCATCGTGCAGATGCGAACGCTCGCCGAGCACAACCCCGATGTGCATTCGCTGGTCGACGAACTCGAATGGATCGGCAAGCTGGAAAGCTTCGTGATGGGTCGCGGCGGCGCCGAGGCGCCGATCCGCATGTATGGCGATGAGTCGCGCATCAGTGCGATCCTGAAGCACTGGGAAGCGGACGCGGGGGGGCATCAGCGCGATCTGGACCGCATCGCGGGCTACGTGCCCGAGTTCCGAGATCCCTATGCGCTCGCGCTGAGCCATCTGCGCAAGCTGCAAAGCGACGACTCCGTTTATCTCGCGGCCATCGACCGGCTCAATGCGAGCATCATCAAGAGTCTCGGCCAGGACGATCCCGATGCGATCAACGCGACGCTGAAGGAATACGCCGATAAATATCCGCGCCTCGCGGGTCTCGACCGCGTGCGCGCCGATCTCGATGCCTATGCCGGTCTGCGTCGCGGTCTCAATGGCGCGAGCCTCGCGCCGCTCGCGGGCTCGGTGGGCAAGACCAGTTTTTCGACGCCGCCGTTCCAGGAAAAATTCAAACAGATGAGCGCGAGCCAGTTGCCCCCGGCCGATGTACTCACGCAATACACGAGCGTCGCCGATGCGTGGAACCGCGGCCAGAGCGCGCAGGCAATCGATGGCCTGCAGAAGCTGCCGCAAGGTACATGGTCGCCCACGGTGCAAAAGGAACTCGCGCACAAAAAGGCCGTGGCCGCGCAGTTCGCCGACGTGCAGAAGGCGCGCGGTTCGAAAAATTACGAGGACGCGCTGCTGTCGTTCTACGAAACCCTCGATCTCGATGCCGACACGTTCTACGCGAAGGCGGTCGCGCCCGAAGTTGCAGCGCTCAAGGACAAGGCCACCAGCCGCGCGCAGACACTGATGACGCAGGCGCAAACGGTCTGGCAGCAGTATCGGACGAATGGCGGCATCGGCGGGTCGCAGCGGCTCGAATCGGGCGTGTCGGACGTATTCAGGACGCAGGCGCGCCTGCTGTCCGACGCGCAGGATGCGGCCACGCGCGGCATGCGTATCTTCAGGCAAGTGAAGGCGGATAGCGCGACGGCGAAATGGACCGCGCTCGCCAACGAGATCGACACCGAAGCGGACTTGCAGCGGCGTTCGCTGCAGGACCTGCGCATGGTGCTCGAACCAGGACTTCTCAATACCAAGCTGAGTCTGATCGGCGGAGGCACGGGCAGTGAAGAGAGACGCACACCTTAAGTCGTTGTCGGAGGCGCTCGGCGAGCACGGCGCCGAAGGCATCGCCATTCTGACCGCCGAGCCGGCGCGGCTCACGCAGGGCCTCGTCTTCGCGATGGTGGCGCTGGTCGCGTCGGCGCTCGTGTGGTCGTTCGTCGGCCATGCGGACGTGATGGTCAGCGCGCAGGGCACGCTCGCGCCCGAATCGGAAGTGCGCCGTTTCTATGCGCCGATCGATGGCGAACTCGCGGACCTCTATATCGCCGAAGGGCAGCCCGTGCGCAAGGACGATGTCGTGGCCCGCCTGAATGCGCGCGGCGCGATCGAGGCGGCGACGAATGCGCTCGAGGCGCAACTGAAGCTCGATGACGCCGAACGCGAGTGGAAGCAGTTTCCCGAAAAGAAACTGCTGATGGAGCGCCGCATCGCCGCGCTCAAGGATCAGATGGACGTGGAGGAGCATCAGCATCAGCAGCGCGTCGCGGAAGGTACGAGCAAGCTCGCCGAAGGTCAGAAGGCGCAGTTGCAGGAAGCGCGCAGCACGCTGGAAAACGCGCGCCGCGCGCGCGACGCCGCCAAGGTCGAGTACGACCGCTTTCAGCGTCTGCTCGCATTGCCGGGCGGCGGCGGCGTGGCGGAAACGCAGGTCGATGCGAAGCGCAACACGTATCTCGAAGCAGACGGCGCGTATCGGGTCGAGCAGTCGCGCCTCGCGGAACTGGACTTTCGCCTGAGCCATGATTTCACGCAGGCCAAGCGTCAACTCGAAACGAGCGGCCAGGAAGCGACGAGCCTGCGTCTGCAATACGAAGCCGCGATGCGCGAAGTCGCGAGCACCGAAGACAAGTTGCGTCTGCAACTACAGACGGCGCGTCTGGTCGCGGACGCGGCGGCGCGCATCAAGTTCGAGAACATCGACAAGGATAACTTTCTGCTGATTCTCGCGCCGGTTTCGGGCGTGATCACCGATGTGACTTCGACGCAGCCCGGCGACAAGATTCAGGCGAACACACCGCTCGGCGGCATCGCGCCCGCCAATGCGAAGCCGGTGCTGAAGATCGAGATCGCCGAGCACGACCGCGCGTTTCTGCGTGAAGGGCAGCGCGTCAAGCTCAAGTTCAACGCGTTTCCTTATCAGCGCTACGGCGTGATCGAGGGCACCCTCGCATTCATCTCGCCCGCGACCAAGCCGAGCCCGGGCACGAAGCAGCCGGTTTATGAAGGACGCGTGACGCTCGATCGCGATTCGTACCAGGTCGCGGACACGAAGTATCCGCTGCGCTACGGCATGACGGCGACCGCTGAGATCGTGGTGCGCGAGCGGCGCCTGATCGACCTCGGGCTCGATCCGTTCCGCAACGTGGCGGGATAGGAATGGGGGGTTACACGAACGCCGCAACGCGGACAAGATGCGCAATTCAACAGAGAACCGAACGGAGAACGATATGACGGCGATTGTGCGTATCGACGACGAAGTGGTCGACGTCGGCGAATTCATCAGGTTGTTGAAGTTGAACGGTCAGTTCGACGGTCTCATCGAGCAACTCGTGCGCGACAAGCTGACCGTGCGCGCGGCGAAGAAGTCCGGCATCGTCCTGAGTGACGATGACATCCAGAATCGCGCCGATCAGTTCCGCCGCATTCGCGGGCTGCATCGCGCGGCGGACATGAACAACTATCTCGATGCGCTGCACGTGAGTCTCGACGAGTTCGAGGTGTTCATCACCGATACGCTCTATCACGAGAAGATGCTCGACAAGGTCGGCACGCCGCGCGAGGTCGAAGAGTACTTCCAGCTCAATTCGCCGAAGTTCGACAGCATCGAGGTGAGCCATATCCTGCTGGATACCGAAGGCAGCGCGAAGGAGATGATCTCGTATCTCAACGACGATCCCGACAGCTTCGCCGAGATGGCGCGCGAGCATTCGCTTGCCGATACGCGCGACGAAGGCGGCGTGATCGGCCGCGTGATGCGCGGTCAGATGAAGCCGGAGGTCGAGGCAAAAGTGTTCAACGCGGAAGTGGGCGATCTGCTCGGGCCGTTCGTCTCGGCCGACGGCGCGTCGTACGAAATCTTCGCGGTGACGGCCAAGTATCCCGCCAAGCTCGACGAAGACGTGTCCGCGGAAATCCGCCGCCTGCTGCGCGAGGAATGGATGATGACGCGCGCGCAGGAACATGTCATCGAAGCCCGCTGACCCGACCGGAAACGCGATAGAACATGGACGCTCCATCGAGCCTTGATTCGCCGGCCGAGTTTCTCTCGTCGGTCGAGATTCTCTCGCCCTTCACGCGCGAGGAGATCGAGCATCTGGCGGCGCACGCGGTGTCGCGCCGCTTCGGCTTCGGCGAGACCGTCTGCAATGCGGGCGATGCGGCCGACGGGCTCTATATCGTGAAGGCGGGGTCCGTACGCATCTTCACCGAGGAGCATGGCAAGGAAATCAGCATGGGGGTGAAGAAGGAGCGCGAGACCTTCGCGGATATCGCCATGCTGCGCGAGTACCGCCATGAGTCGTCGGTGCGTTCCTCCGGCAAGACCGAACTGCTGCATATTCCGCGCGTCGCGATCGAACCCGTCATCGCGAAGAACCCCGCCGCGCTTGCGTTCATCACGAGCTATGTCGCGATCAACTCGGCGGGCGGCTTCGTCGCAAAGCTGTTCGATCTGCGCGGCAAGCTCGACAAGGCGGAACTCGAGGAATGCGTGCGCAGCGTCGGCGTGAAGCGCGTGGCCGAAGGCAAGGAGATTCTCAAGCAGGATTCGCGCGACGACCGGCGTCTTTATGTCGTGCGTCAGGGCGAAGTGCGTATCGTGCGCGAAGAGAGCGGCGTGCAGCATGTGATCGCGACGCTCGGCCCCGGCGAGATCTTCGGCGAGAAAGCCTGCGTGATGCGTCAGGAGCAGATGGCGTCCGCGATCGCGAGCGCCGATACGCGCCTGCTCGTGATTCCCGAGAAGACGGTGCATTTTATCATCGAGCGCAACGTGAAGCTGCGCGAGGTGCTGGAAGAGCGCATCCGATTCAGCGAGCGCGAATTGCAGAGGCAAAAGAAGCTCGCCGAGCGCCGCAAGCTGCCCGCGATGCTCGATCTGCACACCAGGCCCGAGATGGGCGAACGCGTCATCAAGCGTTTTGCGTGGGTCGAGCAGGCCGAGGAGATGGATTGCGGCGCCGCGTGTCTCGCGATGATCTGCCGCCACTACGGCATCAACATGACGCTCGGCAAGCTGCGCGAGCTCGCCAACGTGACGACCTCCGGCGCGACGCTCGATTCGCTTTCGCGCGCGGGGGAATCGCTCGGCTTCACGACGCGCGGCGTGCAGTGCACGTTCGAATCGCTGCGCGGCTTCGAGATGCCGTTCATCGCGCATTGGGAGGGATACCACTACATCATCATCTATGGCGTGTCGAGCGACAACGTGTGGGTCGCGGATCCGGCCATCGGCTTTCGGAAGATGACGGTCGGCGAGTTCGAGCGCGGCTGGAGCGGTACATGCCTGCTGTTCACGCCGGGACAGGATCTCGCGCAGAAGGCCGTGTCGCGCTCGCCGTGGCTGCGCTTCGTCGGCTATCTGAAGCCGTACAAGAAGATCCTGCTGCATCTCTTTCTCGCGACCTTCGTCATTCAGGTGCTGGGCGTGATACCGCCGCTCATCATCCAGAACATTCTCGACGGCGTGATCGTGCATCAGAACGTCAACCTCCTGCACGTGCTGATCTTCGGGCTCGTGATCGCGAGCGCGTTCACGCAACTGATGACGACAATACGCGCCTACCTCGCGAACTTCATGGTCCGCAACATGGACTTCGCGATGATGTCGCAATTCTTCAGGCACACGTTCTCGCTGCCGTTCGGCTTCTTCGCGAAGCGCAAGACCGGCGACGTGTTCGCGCGCTTTCAGGAGAATCACACGATCCGCGCCTTCCTCACGGAATCGACGGTGTCGACCGTGCTGAACCTGCTGATGATCTTCATCTACTTCACGATCATGTTCCTCTACAACGTGAAGCTCACGTTGTTGCTGATCGCGTTCGTGATTCCGATGATGGTGCTTACCATCGTCGCGACACCGCGCATCAAGCAGAACGCGCGCGAGACGTTCTCGGCAGGCACGGACGCGCGTTCCTATCTGATGGAAGCGCTCGGCGGCGTGGAGACGGTCAAGGGCATGGGCATCGAACGGCCGGTGCGCCTGAAGTGGGAGAAGAAGTACGCGAAGTCGCTGGAAGTGCAATACAAGTCGCAGCGCTTCAATATCGCGGTGGGCCTGTGCAGCCAGGTGCTGAATGCGGCGACGACCATCGGCGTGCTGTGGGTGGGCGCGAATCTCGTGCTCGCGCGCGAACTCACCATCGGGCAACTGATCGCGTTCAATGCCTACATGGGCAGCGTGCTTGCGCCGCTGATGGGGCTCATCAACTTGTGGAGCTTGCTGAACGACGCGGGCGTCGCGATGGAGCGGCTCGGCGACGTGCTCGACATCGAGCCGGAACAGAAGCCCGAGGACATGCAGCAGCGCGTCATGCTGCCCGACCTGCAAGGCGATATCAGCTTCAACGGCGTCTACTTCCGATATGGCGAAGGCGATGCGCCTTACGTGCTGGAGAACATCAGCTTCGATATCAGGCCGGGCGAACTGATCGCGATCGTCGGACGCAGCGGCTCGGGCAAGACGACGCTCGCGAAGCTGCTCGTCGGCTTCTACGCGCCGAGCGAAGGCAAGATGACGGTCGATGGCTACGATATCAACGTCGTCGACAAGGGTTTCTTTCGCGCGCAGATCGGCTATGTGATGCAGAGCAATCTGCTGTTCTCGGGCACGATCGCGGAGAACATCGCGAGCGGCGATGAAGCGCCGGACAGAAGGCGCATCGAGGAAGTGGCGAAGATGGCCGACGCGCACGCGTTCATCGCGAAGATGCCGCTAGGTTATGAGCAAGTGGTGGGCGAGCGCGGCGTGGGCCTTTCGGGCGGACAGATTCAGCGGCTATGCATCGCGCGCGCGCTCTATCACGACCCGCGTCTGCTCGTGTTCGATGAAGCGACCTCCGCGCTCGATACGCAATCGGAAAGCAATATTCTCGGGAACATGCAGGAGATATTGAAGGGGCGCACGGCGGTGATCATCGCGCACCGGCTGTCGACGATCATGCGCGCCGACAAGATTCTCGTGCTGTACGAAGGCGGGATCGTCGAGCAGGGCAAGCACGACGAACTCGTCGCGCGAAAGGGCATGTACTACCAACTCGTGCAAAAGCAACTGAGCGCAGCATGAAAATACTCGATCAACCGGAAAGCGATACCAGCGCGCCAGCGACATCGGCGATTTCGTATGCGGGACTCATCGAGAAGATCGAGATTCTGCGCTCGACGCTCAGATGGACCTCGCGCCTCGAACGGCCCGAGATCGAAAAGCTCTTGCGGCAGGCGAGCACCTTGCGCGACGAAGTCATGCAGTTATCGCACAAGGAGCGTTTCGTGCAGGCGGCCGCCGCGGAACCGAAGCGCGATCTGCCGGCAGGCGCGCGGCGGCAGGCGCTGATCGAGCGCAGCTTCGTGTTCGAAGGCACCTTCGGCGATAACCCGAAGCTGCTCGAAGCGCTGGAAATCGCGGAGAAAGCCGCGCCGACGGATCTGCCCGTGTTGATCGACGGCGAAAGCGGCACCGGCAAGGAACTGATGGCGAAGGTCATTCACGCGAACGGCTCGCGCGCGGACAAGCCGTATATTTCCGTGAACTGCGGCGCCATTCCGGATAATCTGCTGGAGTCCGAATTATTTGGGCATCGCAAGGGTGCGTTCACGGGCGCGACCAACGATCGCAAGGGCAAATTCGAAAGCGCGCATACGGGCACGATCTTTCTCGATGAAATCGGTGAGTTGCCTTTGTCGGGGCAGGTGAAGCTGTTGCGCGTGCTCGAAGCGCACGAGATTCAGCGCGTGGGTTCGGATGAGCCGATCGGGGTGGATACGCGCATCGTCGCGGCCACGAATCGCAACTTGCGCAAGTTCTGCGAAGAAGGGCGTTTTCGCGAGGATCTGTTTTATCGGCTGAGCGTGATTCATCTGACGCTGCCGGCGTTGCGCGAACGGCGCGACGAGATTTCGCTGTTGCTCGCCTATTTCGGCGATGAAGCGGCGGCGACGTTGAAGCGCAGGCCGGTGAAGCTGTCGCCGAGGCTGCGCGATTTTCTGCGCAACTATGACTACCCGGGAAATATCCGCGAGTTGAGGAACGTGGTGTACCGGCTCGCCTGTCTGGCGGGCGATATGGCGGACATCGACCATCTGCCCGTGGATATTCGCCCGAAGTCTTCGCTCTCGCTGGCGATGGGCGGTCCGGCGGCGAGCGGCAACGGCATCGCGACGGCCAGTTCGCTTGCGGAAGCCAAACGCGTCGCAAGCGATGAGGCGGAGCGCGCGTTTCTCGAGCGGGGCTTGCAGGAAACCGGCGGGACGGTCGCGGAACTCGCGCGGCGGTATGAGATGAATCGGTCGCATCTGCAGATGCTTTTGAAGAAGCATGGGCTGCATTCGAAGGAGTTTCGGGCGGCGGCGCAGAAGAATCGGGAGGCGGAGGGGTAGCGGCCTGGCCGTCGAAAGCATGTTGACGTTGCGTGCTTGTCGGAGGCAAAATGTACATACAAACGTCAATACGGGTGGTGCGTGCATTTCGAATGGGATGAAAAGAAAAATCAAACCAACATTCGAAAGCACGGAATCGATTTTCGAGATGCAGTCGACGTGTTCAATCACCCGGTGTTGACGTGGCCTGATACGCGGGAAGCGTATGGAGAAGAACGCTGGATAGCGTTGGGCTGGATGAAGGAGCTATTAGGCGTCGTGGTGTATGTCGAGCGATATGCGGATGTGATCCGTATCATCTCGGCGCGAAAAGCGGACAGACACGAGGCGAAAAGATATGAGCAAGAAATCGGGAACTGACTGGGACCGGTTGGCGAAGATGAAGGACGCCGACATCGATTATTCCGACATACCAAAACTCGACGACGCGTTCTTCGAGCAGGCGGAACTGCATGTTCCGCCCAAACAAGCCGTGACGATGCGGTTGGATGCCGACGTGCTCGAATGGTTTCGCCAGCAAGGAAAGGGATATCAGACGCGTATCAATCGGCTTCTGCGCGCCTACATGCAGACCCAGCAAAGGCGTCATCCCTGAACGCCTCAAATCGACGGATTCACCTGCGTCTTATCCGACGCCATCAAATCCTCCGCATGCGCGACAACAACCGAAATATTGTCGCGTCCGCCCCGCGCCAGGGCGATCTCCAACAACTTCTGCGCCGCCGTCTCGCAATTGCCGGGCGCGAGTTCGCTCGCCATCTCCGCTTCGCTCACCTCGTTCGACAACCCGTCGCTGCATAGCAGAAACGTATCGCCATCGTTCAGGGTGAACGTGTTCTCGTCGAGTTCGAGAATGTCGAGCGCGCCGACCGCGCGCGTGATCAGATGCTGCGCCGGATGATGCAGCGCTTCCTCGGCCGTCAGTTGCCCGCGCGCCTTCAGTTCCTCGACATGACTGTGATCGCGCGTGAGCTGCATCAGCCGTCCCTGCCGGAGCAGATAAATACGGCTGTCGCCGGCCCACACGTAACCGCACGCGCCGTCGCGCGCCACGAGCAGCACCACCGTGCTGCCGATACGCGAAACCTGGCGCCGCGCCGCCTCTAGGCGTAGCCGTTCGTTCACATCGAGAAGCCGCGTGCGGGCATCGGCGATGACGCCCGCCAGATCGCCCGCGGGCGACACCTTCGCGAGACTCTCGATGACCATCCGGCTCGCCAGGTCGCCGACCGCATGGCCGCCCATGCCGTCCGCCACGGCCCACAGGCCGCGCTCGGGCGCATCGAGCAGCGCATCTTCGTTGATCTGCCGCACGCAGCCGGTGTCGGTGCGGGCGGCGGAGGTCCATCGAAACTCGGTGCTGAAGGTCATGGCAACCTCCGGAATGCTGGATGGCGCGGCGTCGGGCGACTGTTGCGGACGGTCCCGCCCATTGTGACCCAACCCGCGCGCGAAACGAATCTTGATGTGCACCGATCAGCCCGCGCGGTTTCCCGCCACTGAGTTCGGATTGACCGTGAGCGTCGCGCCGTTGCCGGTGTTGCTGACCGCGACGTTCTGGAACTGGTTGATCATCTGGCCGACCGTGATGTTGGTGACGTTGTTGGTGACCTCATAGATGTTGTTCGTAACGTCTATGAGATTCACGACAGCGCCGCCGCCCGCGCCGCCCGACGGGCGATCGACATACGGCGTGATCCAGCCGTAGACCCATGGCGCGCCGCCTCCGCCGTTGATGGCCGACATCGCCGCGTGATCCAGCTCGCGGTCGTATTGAAGATCGGTGACGGTGAGAGCGCACATGTCGGTTTCTCCGTGAATGCCTGCAGGCAGGACGCACGGACTTAATGCAAGGCTCATGCCGACCGGCATCCCATGCCGGCGCTTTTCGACCATTGGCCGATCGCGCGGGCTTTCGGCAGGATTCATCGCTCCTCGCATCGGCTATCACACAGCCGCATCAGTTGGATGCCAACCGACAGACGATGTTGGCGTAGCAGCAACCACCCAACACATCGGAAGCAGCGCGACCAGATGCCTTTCCACGCGTGCCTCCCCGTCTTTCTGGCGTCTGGAAATCTGGCGCACCCAGCCCAACAAACATCGGCGAAAACTGTTGGCTGATATAAAACACAAAGCCTTCGAGAATCCCTACAAAAATGTCGTTAGTTGTTGAAAATCAACGGCTTATGAAAGCTGGCAAGGAAGATGCAAATGGCTAGGCAACCCGGCGCCAAACAAACACCTGACGCCAAGCTGAAAAAGAATCGGAGCCAGCCATGACCACCAACCAACAATCCGGACTGATCGACCAGCAAGCCGCCGTGGGCGGTTTCTCGCTCGACGACGAACCGGCGCTCGGCACCGAACTCGTTACGCGCCGCTCGGGCTACGAACACCACGGCATCTACGCCGGCAACGGCATGGTCATCCACTACGCCGGCTTCGCGAAGTCGCTGCATCGCGGTCCGGTCGAAGAAGTCACCGTCGAACAGTTCGCCGCTGGCCACGAAGTCACGATCCATCAGAACCCGGCCGCGAAGTTCGTCGGCATGGAAGCGGTGAGCCGCGCGCGCAGCCGCCTCGGCGAAGACAAGTATCACCTGCTGACCAACAACTGCGAACACTTCGTCACGTGGTGCCTCGACGGCCGCGCCCGCAGCCGTCAGGTGCAAGCGTGCTTCGTCCACCCGCGCGCCGCATTGCGCGCGGTGTCGGGCCTGTTTCGCGCCTATGTCGCCGCCGAACGCCGCCGCCGCATGAACGCGGCGCTCGCAGCCTGAACCGCACGTCTTGCCGATCGATTCCGAGGAGACCATCATGCAAACCGCCGAAAACTCGCTGCACTGGGCCGTCGACAAATGGCTCGCCCCGACACCCGCGCATCCGGCACGCGTCGTGCGTCTGTGCCGCTCGCACATGACCGGCGCGCGCTATGTCTGCATCGAGGCGCAGCATCCGGGCGGCCCGCTCGCGATCATCTTCTTCCGCCACGACGACGGCACCTGGAACGTGTTTCCGCCGCAGGCCAAGCGCCCGTCGATGAGCGCGCAACGCCTCGCCGCCTGAGCGCATGCCGAATGTGTACGATGGACCGGGGCGCGTCGGGCTGCCCCGGCTTTGACACGGCAATCCCGCTGCCGCTACTCTAGGCGCATCTTATCCGGCTGTTGATGGTGGCCGGGTCGCACGGATGCGGCAGGTCGTGGTAGTTTTGCGTCCGTGAACCAGATCGTACATTTTCGAGGTATTGCCGATGACCCAGCCCGACTCCTCTTCCTCCGCCCGCGCGACGCCCGATTCGACCCTCGGCGACAATCCGCTCGGCATCGCGGGGCTGGAGTTCGTCGAGTTTTCCAGTCCCGATCCTGAAGGGCTCGCCGCGCTGTTCGAGACGCTCGGCTTCGTGCCCGCGGCGCAGCACGTGAGCAAGGCGGTGACGCTGTTTCGCCAGGGCAGCATGAATTTTCTGCTGAACGCCGAGCCGGACTCGTTCGCATCGCGGTTCGCCCAGTCGCATGGCGTCGGTATCGCCGCGATCGGCATTCGCGTGCTCGATGCGCAGATCGCCCATGAGCGCGCGCTCGAATACGGCGCGTGGGATTTCGAGGGCGAGAAGATCGGCCCGAACGAGCTTGCGATTCCGGCGATTCAGGGCATCGGCGATTCGCATATCTATTTCGTCGATCACTGGCCGGGCAAGGACAGCGGCGAGACCTCCATCTACGACATCGATTTTCGGCCGATCGCAGGCGCCGCTGTGCAGCCGGCAGGCACAGGGCTGCTCGAAGTGGATCACTTCACGCAGACGGTCGGCGCGGGCCGCATCCAGGAATGGCTCGATTTCTACCGAGAAGTGCTGCACTTTTCGGAGATTCATCAGGTGCATCCGGACTGGCATGTGTCGCAGGATTCGGCGGTCACGCTGTCGCCGTGCGGCTCGATCCGCATTCCGGTGTACGAGGAAGGCACCTATCGCACGGACCTGATGCAGCAGTATCTGCCCGATCACGAAGGCGAGGGCGTGCAGCATATCGCGCTCGCTTCCAGCGATATCTTCGCTTCCGTCGACGCCCTGATGGCGCGCGGCGTGCGCTTCCTGCAACCGCCGTCGCGCTATTTCGACGAGATCGACGAGCGGCTGCCCGGCCACGGTCTCGATATCGAACGGCTGCGCTCGCGCGGCATTCTCGTCGATGGCGAGATTCTTCCCGATGGCACGCCGCAGCTTTTCCTGCAAACCTTCGTCGAACGCAAGCCCGGCGACATGTTCTTCGAGATCGTCGAGCGGCGCGGGCATCACGGCTTCGGCGAAGGCAATCTCGCCGCGATCGCGAAGGCGCGGGGCTGACCCGGCTCGCCGCCGGGTGGACTCATTGCGCGGCGGACGCGACGGCTTCGTTTGCCGGGGCGACATACCCGCCGCCGAGTGCCCGCGTGAGCGCTATGTCCTGCGCGAGTCTTTGCCCATCCAGCAAGAGCAGCGCCATCTGTTCGGCCAGCACCGGCACGCGTGCTTCCGAGGCGAGCGTGCGGCTTGCCAGCCCGCGTTGATAGTGCGCGTCAGCCGATTCCTGCGCGAAACGGACGGCCTCGACTCTTTCGGCCTGCAACGCGCGTTCGTCGTCGAGCGCCTGCAAGCGGCTGGCGCTCACGGCGACATCGCGCACCGCGTCGAGCACCGCCTGGTTGTATTGCTCGATCAGCATGTCGCTCGCCGCACGGGTGCTGCGCAGATGGGCGTTCAGTTGCGCGGTCTCGAAGATCGGCAGATACAGGCCCGGAACCAGATTGATCTGTTGGCTCGAACTGCGGAACAGCTTGTTCAGGTGAATGGCGTCGAGTCCGATCAGCGCCTTGATGTCGAAGCTCGGGTAGAACGCGGCCTTGGCGGCATCGACCTGGCTGAACGACGATTGCACGAGCCAGCGCATGGCCTGAAGGTCCGCGCGGCGAGCGAGCAATTCATAGGAGAGTGAGTCCGGCAGGCCGGCCGCGAGCGGCGGCAAGGGCGCCGGGCGAATCTCGGGCATGTCGTTGGCGCCTGCGCCGATCAGCGCGCGGAGGGACTCGCGCAGCACCGTAACCTGTCCCTGCGCGGCGGCGATCTGCCTTTCGACGGCCAGCGCCTGGCCGCGCGCGCCGAGTAGCGGCGTCTTCGCTTCCAGCCCGCGATCGGCCTTGCCGCGATGCGCTTTTACAACGAACTCGAGCGCGGACCTGGTCTGCTGAAGCAGCGCGAGCATCTGCCAGGTCTCCTGCATGCCGAAATACAACTGCGTGACGCCCGCGGCGATCTCGAGTTCGGCCGCTGCGGCTTCGGCCGCGCGCGCGTTCTGTACGCCGAGCGCGGCATCGACGGCCGAGCGGCGCTTGCCCCAAAGATCGATGCTCCAGTCGGCGGCCACGCCGAGCGCGCCTTCGGTGTACCACGGGCCGTCCACGCCGAGACGCGGCAAGTTCAGCGCATAGGGCCCGAGAAAGCCGTTGCTCGATGTGCGCTGCTGATTGATCAACGCAAACGCGGCGATCTGGAGACCGGAGCCGTCGAGCAGTTCCGCTTGCGATTTCGCCTGAGCGACGCGCGCGCGCGTCATCGCAATGGTCGGCGAACGTGTGCGCGCAAGGTCGATCAGCGCGTCCAGTTGCGCGTCGCCATAACGCTTCCACCATTGCGCGTCCGGCCAACCGGCGCGCGCGAGGTGAATGTCGGCGGCGAGGCTGACTTGCTCCGGGGCGATCTGCGCGCGCGGCGGCGTGTCGTCCAGCATCGGCGCGCAGCCGGACAGTAGCGCGATGCAGCAAAGAAGGGCGCGGCGTTTGAAATGCGAAAGTGCGTTGGGCATGTCAGGAAGTCTGTTCGGGTTGCGCGCCGGCCATGTCGCGGGACGGCGGCACGGGCCAGTCGGGCAGATCGTCGATCAGCCGGGCGATGCGCCGCTGCGCTGGCGTGTCGACGGCGGCTGTCGCGCACGGCGCAGGCGTGCCGTCGGCGTAGCGCTCGAGCGCGGTTGCGGTGCGTGCGCGCCAGTCACGCCAAGGGGATGAATCGAGTGCGCCGGCGGCGCCGTCGTCGAGCGTGGTCGCCTGGGTTCGCAGCGCGTCCCATTGTGCGACGATGCGGCGGCATCCCGCAAGCGTCGCTTCGGTGTGCGCGAGCAAGGCAGTGCGTGCCGGGGATTGCCGATCGACCTCCAGCGCCACGCGTTCACGCATCTCTTCGCAGTCATCGAACGCTTCCCAGCACGTCAGGCATTGCTGGAGATACGCCAGATGCGCCGAGCCGCCCGCGGTTTCGTCCTTGCGAAAGACGCCGCCGACGCTCCGCAATGCCTCGCGCAACTTCTGCCGCAATGTACCGGTCTCGCTTTCGGGCCAGACCAGCGTGTAGACTATCGATGAAACGACGATGCCGATCAGAATGCCGATCGCGCGATCGCGCACCTCGGTCAGATCACTCACAGGACCGAAGTGGTCTTCGAGCATCGCGAGCGCGAACGTGAATACGAACTGCGTGCCGATATAGGACGAACGCTCGGAGCCGGTAGCGACCCACGCTCCGGCGAAGAAAATCGGCGCGAGCGTCAGCAGAAGGCCGGTGATGCCATCGAGATGAGGCATGACGAAGATCGCCACGAATACGGCGAGCAACGCGCCGATCAGTGCGCCGCCGACGCGCAGCGCCATCTTCTGGAACGACGCGCCCATGCCCGGGCACGCGACGATCACGCAGGTCAGCATGCTCGTGTGGATGCCGTCCCACGCGGCGCCGTGATAGAACACGTAGCAGATCAATGACGCCAGCAGCACCTTGAGCGCGAATCGCAGATACGCGGGATTGGATGCCAGGTCCGGCACGAACAGGCTGTCCTTCTTGTCAGCATGGGGAGGCGCGGAAAGTTCGAAGCGCCCGAGATCGCGTAACGTGCTGCAAACGCCTTCCAGCCGATGCTCGACGGCGACGGTACGTTCGCTATCGGTTATGTCCCAATTGCTGCGATACGGCTCGGCACGTGCCAACGATTCATCCAGCCTGTCGACCTCGCCCTGCAGCCTGCGCATCAGCGCAGCCGCGGCGTTGGAGAGCGGCGCGCTCTCGGCGCACAGCCGGTTTAGGTTCATGCGCAGATGCGCGACCGCAGCGATGCACGCCTGCCAGTAGTGCCGCGCGGCGCGGTAACGCGCATCGTCGGGCACCGCGAAGGCGTGCAGGCGCAGCATGGTGAGCGCATCGATTTCGATGCGGCGTTCCGGCGCTGTCGCCGGCTCGCCGGTGCGCCTGGCCGGATCGCTCAGTTGGGCCATGCGCGCGGATACGTCCTGCAACTGGCGACGCATTTCCTGCTGAAGCAGCGCGACGGGCCGCGAAGGAAACAGCAGGCAGCAGACGATAACCATCAGCAGCACGGGATACATACCTGCGGCGACTGACCACATGAGGGCGCGGACAGCGATCTCGGGAAAGTCGAGCGAGTCGGGAATCGTCTGTCCGTAGATCGCCACCAGCGCGACCGCGAAGAACATCAGTCCCAGCTTGTTGACCCGCATCAGGTACATGCCGGCGAGCAGGATCAGGCTCGCCGCAAGGATGCGCAGCAACGGGTAGCCATACGCGTACTTGAGCACGAGAAACAGACAGCCGACGTCGAGGATCGTCGCGACCACGAACACGATGGCGACGACCTTCGTGAAGAACGCGTTGGGCTGCACGCCGTAGAACAGCACGATCAGCGAGACCGCGAGCAGCGGCACATGAAGCGTGATCGACACGAATGTGACGATGAGGCACAGCGCGCCGAGCTGGAGTGTGTGGGCGAGCCGCCCGGGCCGCGCTTCGGTCAGTTCCGCGTGAAGGAAGCGCACCAGCGCACGAACGCGCGCCGGAAGGTGATTGACCATGTTCATGACGCGCTCACTTGTCGGGACGCGCGTCGCCGGGTTGCGGCTTGAGTTGCGCGAGCGCCGATGCGCCGATCCGGAACAGCGCGGCATCCGGCGCCTCGACGCGGATCTTGACCGGGAAGCGCTGCGCGACGCGCACCCAGTTTATGCTGCGCTGCACTCGCGGCAGGCCGCCCAGCACAAGGCCGCCGTCGTCGGGCAGCACGCCGAAGCCGATCGAATCGACCGTGCCCTTGAAGCGCTTGCGAGAATCGCTCATCAGATAGACCGTCGCGGGGGTGCCGGCGCGGATGTTCTTCAGCTCCGTTTCACGGAAATTGGCGATGACATACCACTGGCGCGTGTCGATCAGTGTGAACACGGGCCGCAGCGCCGATGCGAACTGCCCGACCGCGGTCTTCAGCGATACGACGCGCCCGTCGAACGGCGCGCGCACCGTCGCCATGCCGAGACGCAGTTGCATCAGCGCGATGTCGGAGAGCACGACATCGCGCTGCGCGACGAGCGCATCGACACCGGTCACGGAGGAGCTCGCCTGCTGCGCCTGGAGCCGCGCCGCGACCAGATCGGCCTGCGCGACGCGCTGCGCGCTGCGGACGCGGTCGACGTCCTCCGCCGACACATAGCCGGGCGCGTAAAGCGGCTCGGTGCGGTGCAGCGTTTCGGTTGTTTGCGCGGCGGTGACGCGAGCGCGCTCGACTTGCGCGTGGACAGAGTCCGCGCCGAACTTCTGCGCGTTCACGACACGCTGGGTGAGCGCGATCTGCTTGTCGAGCGCCACGAGCGCGCTTCTGGCGCGCGCCAGTTCTTCCTCGAACGGACGCGGGTCGATGCGAAAGAGCAGATCGCCTTTCCTGACCGCTTGGTTGTCCTTCACCGCGATCTCGACGATGCGCCCGCTAACCTCCGGCACCACGTCGATGGTATCGGCCGATGCATAGGCGTCGTCGGTGCTCGGCGCATGATCGACACGCCAGACGACATAGATGAGCAGGGTCAGCGCGGCGACGATCAAAAGCAGTGCCGGCCACTTTATGCTTTTCGCGGGTTGTTGGCTAACAGCCATGGGAACGCTCGGTTGGTGAAAAACGGATAGTTAAAAGAACAGCAGCCAGGCGAGCAGCGAGAAAAACAGCATCAACGCGGGCAGCACGAAAAAGGGCGGGCCGAGGGTCTGTTCATGTCCGGAGCGGATGGCGAGGACGCGCGCGATCAGCGTCAGCACGAGTCCGGCGACGACGCAGAACAGCCAGTCGGGGAAGAACGCGCCCAGCACGGAGATGGATGGCGGCATCCTGCACGCGGATAGCGTCAGGCTGGGCAACGGCAGGAGAAGCAGTCTGTTCACGGGTAGGCTCATTATCGATTTCCGGACGGCGGAGGGCGTCGCGATCAGCGACCGCGCGAGGCGCTGGCGCATCCGGCCGTCGCGGAATCACGGCCGGATGCATGCGCGGCGACCTCAGTCGGTCGTTTTGCCGAAGCTCTTCGCGCGTGCCGTATTGCGCGCGATCTCGGCTTCGACGCCCGACTGAATCCCGTCGATGGTGAAGCTCGCGGGCTTCTGGCTCGGCGGATAGTCGACGAACGTGCCGAGGAACTTCGCCGTCTGCGCGATGGCCCCGTATGTCACGTAGACATTCTTGGTGGTCCAGTCGTAGTACTGGTCGGACACCACGTCCGCACGCTCGTAGGGATCCATGCGCAGATTGAAGATCTTCGGGATGCGCAGGCAGGTGAGCGGGTTGTTCCACACCGCGAAGCCCCCCGGCGCGCGCTGTTCGCAGAACACGAACTTCCAGTCGCCGTGACGCATGTCCACGAGCACGCCGTCGTCGTCGAAATAGAAGAACTCGTTGCGCTCGCCATTGGGCTGCTTGCCTTCCAGATACGCAAGCTGGTTGTAGCCGTCGAGATGGTTCCTGAACGACTGGCCGCCGACGTTCCAGCCCCTCAGCAGGCGATCCTTGACGGTGGTGTCGCCCGCAGCCGCGAGCAGGGTCGGGAACCAGTCCATGCCCGAGAAAATCTCGCCGGAGATCGCGCCCGGCTTGATGTGACCCGGCCACCGCACCAGCGCCGGCACGCGGAAGGCGCCCTCGTAATTCGAATCCTTCTCGTTGCGGAACGGCGTGGTCGCGGCATCCGGCCACGAGAACTGGTTCGGCCCATTGTCCGTCGTATAGACGACGATGGTGTTATCCGCGATACCGAGTTCGTCGAGCGTCTTGAGCAGCTTGCCGACGTCCTGGTCGTGTTCCCACATGCCGTCGGCATAGTCGTTGCCGGTCAGTCCGCTCTTGCCTTTGAACTCGGGGCGCATGTGCGTGAAGACGTGCATGCGCGTGGTGTTCATCCACACGAAGAACGGCTTGTCCGACTTCGCCTGCTCACGCATGAAATCGATGGCGCGTCCGGTCGTCTCGTCGTCGATGGTTTCCATGCGCTTGGTCGTGAGCGGGCCGGTGTCGCGGCAGGACTGCCTTCCCACCTTGCCGAAGCGCGCGTCGACGGTCGTGTCGTCGTTGGCCGTCGCCTTGCAGTCGAGCACGCCGCGCGGCGTGAAGAACCGGGCGTAGGCTTGGCCCGCAGGTGTGTCCGCCTTGGGCCAGTACGGGCGTTCCGGTTCCTCTTCCGCGTTCAGGTGATAGAGATTGCCGTAGAACACGTCGAAGCCGTGGACCGTGGGCAGATACTCGTTGCGGTCGCCGAGGTGGTTCTTGCCGAACTGCCCGGTGGCGTAACCGAGCGGCTTGAGCGCCGTGGCAATCGTGATATTCGACGCCTGCAGCCCTTGCGGCGCGCCCGGGATGCCCACCTTGCTCAGGCCCGTGCGCAGCGGCGACTGGCCGGTGATGAAGGACGAGCGGCCCGCCGTCGAGCTGTTCTCCGCGTAGTAGTCGGTGAACATCATGCCTTCCTGGGCAATGCGGTCGATGTTGGGCGTCTCGTAGCCCACCACACCCTTGCCATAGGCGCTGATGTTGGTCTGGCCGATGTCGTCGCCGAAGATCACGAGGATGTTCGGACGTTTGGCCGATTCGGCCGCCTGCACCGGCGGCGTCAGCGCGAGCCAACCCGAGATGGCCAGGGACAGCGCTGCCGCCACCTTGCGCTTGAGCATATGCCCTGCAGGTCTGATTCTTTTTTCCAAGTTGTTTGCCCTCTGAAACGGCTTGTCCTGTATAGACACGAACGGTGAAACTCCCGATGACGAGAGAAGGAGCGAGCCGCGCGTGTCTCGCGCGTGTCTCGAATGCGTGGGATGGCACCGCATCCTGGCGCCCTATGGCAGGGTCGCGCGGGTGGAGGACGGGTTGCGCTGCGGCTGGATGCTGCGCGCGATCTGCCGGATTCGCGGGCCGGCGTGCGCGTGGAAGCGCCGGATGCCGGGGCACAGATAGTTCAGGCCCGCTTCACCGTCCGGCGTCCTGACGATGCGATTCTTCGGGCATTCGCCCCAGCACAGGTCGAGATGGCTGCACGCGCGGCAGTACGCGGGCAGCGACGCCTTTTTTTCGAAGCCGAAGGTTTTCTGACGCTCGGAGAAGGCGATCTCGTTGAGCGGATGCGTGAAGATGTCGCTCAGCTCGTACTCGGGATAGACGTAGTGATCGCAGGAATACACACGGCCGTCGTGTTCGAGCGCGAGCCCCTTGCCACAGAACGGCGCCGTGATGCAGAGCTGCGACGGCAGCCCCATGGTCTGCGCCACGGCCGTTTCGAAGAGATTGACCAGCACGCGGCCGAGGTCTTCGCGATACCACTCGTCGAACGTGCGGCTGAGGAAATAGCCCCAGTCGTAGGGGTCCACCGACCAGTCGGTGACGACCGAGCCTTCCACGCCCGGCTTCGCGCGAGCCGTGCCGACGACCGGAATCGATGCCTCGTCCCAGAATTGCGGGGCAACCTGTCTGAACGAGTTGGGCTCCACGCAAGGGTTGAACTGCAGATAGGTTGAGCCGATCTCGCGCGTGAGAAACCGGTAGACATCGACCGGACGGCGCGCGTTGACGCGGTTCACCACGGTCAGCGTATTGAAACTGACGCTGTGACGATGCAAGCATTCGACGCCGCGCATCACATTGTCGAAGGTCGGCTTGCCGGCGCGTGACACGCGGTAGATGTCGTGTAATTCGCGCGGCCCGTCGATGGAGAGGCCGACGAGCCAGCCGTGCTCTTCGAGAAAGGCGCACCAGTCATCGTCGAGCGCGGTGCCGTTTGTTTGCAGGTTGTTCTCGATGCGCTGGGCCGCGGGCTCGTACTTCTGCTGAAGCGCGACGACCTTGCGGAAGAAGTCGAGTCCCATGAGCGTCGGCTCGCCGCCTTGCCAGGAGAACACGATGGATTCGCCGTCTTGCGCCTCGATGTACTGCCGGATGAACGTTTCGAGCGTCAGGTCGTTCATGAACTGCCCGCGGCGCTGTTCGAGCAGCTGTTCCTTGTGCAAATAGAAGCAATACGTGCAGTCCAGATTGCAGGCCGAACCCGTCGGCTTCGCCATGACGTGAAAGCGGCGTTTGAAACGGGCGCCCTCCGGCGACGCCGCAAGATCACCCCGGCTGGTCGGCAGAGGCGTCAATGGAATGACGGTGCTAAGTTTCATCAGTTATACGAACTACGAAAGTCGATGCGATGCGTGTTCGGACGATCAGGCGACGCGCGTCTGTGACCCACACATGCAACTGCGGCACAAACGGAAAAGACAATGCTCAATCGTAGTCATCTGCGCAGCGAGAAAATGAATTGAGCGAATTCTATAGACAGGATTTGAAATTGACGATGACCGCGGGCAGCTTTCAATAAATTTTACGTATTGCCTGCATTGCAGTGGTCGATGCGCGGACCGAGGCGACTCCCGGTTCCGCGCCTTGCCTTGCGATCTACTGCACGACGACCGTCCCCGTCATGTGCGGATGCAGCGAGCAGAAATACTTGTACGTGCCCGGCTTGTCGAACACATGCGAGAAGCTCTCGCCGCTGTCGAGCGGATCGGACTTGAAGGTCTTTCCCTCATCGGCAACGGTGTGCAGCATGTCGTCGTGATTCACCCATGTGACCTTCGTGCCGGCCGGCACGGTGATCGTCGGCTGGCTGAACGCGAAGTTGTCGATGGAAACGGTCGGCGCGTTCGCCAGCGCGACCTGCTGCACGGGCTCCTGCGCGCACGCTGTCGGAATCGCGCTCACGACGCCTTTGACGATCAGCGCGAAGGCGGCCTTGCGCAGAAACTTGCCGGCGAGCGGGCGGAGATTGGCGGGCGAGACATAGCTCGCGATCATGGCGGCGTTCATGATTGCGCGGCGGCGAGCGCCGTGTCGGTGATGGCCAGTTGAGAGCGCCCCGCGATATGCGTGACTTCGCGCAGTCCGAGCATCGTGCGCAATTGCTCCGCCGGCACCTTCATCGGCCCGGGGCCGGATGGCGCGCCCGGCGCGGGCTGCGGAAACGCGGTGGACATCGCCGAATAAAAACGCATCTCTCCCTCCACTTTTTGCGCCACCTGATGGACGTGGCCGTTCAATACCGTCACCGAACCGAAGCGCTTGAGCAGTGCGAGCGCCTGCGCGCTGTCGTCGGTGCCCCAGCCCCACTGCGGATACAGCGCCCACAACGGGATGTGCGCGAACACGACGATCGGCGTGCTGCTCGATTTGGCCTGCAGGTCGGCCTTGAGCCACGCGAGCTGCGCATCGCCGAGAAAGCCGAGGCCGCCGCCTTTCAGATCGATCACGTTGGTCAGGCCGATGAAATGCACGCCGCCCTGATCGAAGCTGTACCAGTGGCGCGTGCTGTCCTTGCCGTATTGCCCGGAGAAGCGCTCGAAGAACGGATTGCCTTCCTCGACCAGCACGTCGTGCTCGCCCGGCACGTAATGCACGTCCATGCCTGCCTTACCGATGATCTGCGTCGCCGTATCGAACTGCGCGGGCTTCGACAGATGCGTGATATCGCCCGTGTGGATCATGAAGGCGGGGCGCTTCTTCATCGTGCTCACGCGGTTGACGGCTTCTTCCAGCGTGCTCGTCGGTTCGGTGTTCGGGTCCTTGTTGAAGCCGATATGGCTGTCGCTGATCTGCACGAAGCTGAACGAGCTGGTGTTTTCTGCGGCCTCGGCGGACGAGATCAGGCGCGAGACCGGCACGCCGCCGCTCACGGTCCAGATCACGCCCGCGCCGGCCCAGGCCATGCAGGACAGGGCGGTGCGGCGGCGTTTGCCGTGTTCGTCGAGTTCGTCGCGGGTCTGCCCGGGCGGCAGGGCGGTCGGGTCGGGTTTCATGGCGGTTCCTTGTGATGATGTCGGCCGCGGTTCTTGTCGTTGGAATCGGTGAAGTCGCGCTCATGGCGGCTCGGTGCATGAGCGCGAGGCCCGCGGCTCCCTCGACAGGCGAGACCGCTGTGGCATCCGTCCATCGAACCGGCGAAGGAGGCGCAATATTCCCGCTATATTTTTTCGAGTCGCCGCCGCGAACGGGAATAAACCGTACGCGTGGGGAGTAACGGAGGGGAGGCGCGCAAAAGCGGCATCGGGCTGCGCCGGAACGATGTATTCCGAACGTGGTTGGCGAGAGGAGACCCGCGCGATGTGGCAGAGCAGGTCGAAAGAAGACAAGTCCGGGCGCCGCGGCAAAGCGGACGCCGAGGCGGCTCACGCGCGTTTCGAGGCGACGGTGATGCCGCATCTGGACGCCGCCTACAACCTTGCGCGCTGGCTGTCGGGCAGCGCGAACGACGCCGACGATGTCGTGCAGGAAGCCTATCTGCGCGCCTTCCGTTTCTTCGGCGGATTCGAGGGTGGCGAGGAAGCGAACGCGCGCGCATGGCTGCTCGCAATCGTGCGCAATACGTGGTTCACGGAATGGCGGCGGCGCGTGCAGCTGGCGGACGCGACGCCCTATGACGAGGAACTGGGCGGCGACGAAGCCTTGCCCGGCTGGTCGGAGGAAGGCGGGGCCGATCCGGAGACGCTCGCGGTGCGCCGCGACGAGGTTCATTTGGTGCATCGCGCGCTGGAGACGCTGCCGCTCGCCTTTCGCGAGGTGCTGGTGCTGCGCGAGCTGGAAGACATGAGTTACAAGGAAGTGGCGTCCGTGACCGGCGTGCCGATCGGCACGGTGATGTCGCGGCTCGCGCGCGGCCGCAAGATGCTGGCGGGGGCGGTGCGCGCGGCGCAAAACGGGCAGGACAAGCCGAGCGTGCGCCTCGTGCGCCGCGCGGGACCGGGTCATTCAGAGGAGTCGGGAAATGGAAAATAACGACACCGCCTCGCTCGACACGAGGCTCACCGATGGTTCGCTGTATCAGCGCGCGCCGGTTCACTTGCGCTCGCAGGTGCTGGCGCGCGTGCGTGCCGAGGCCGAAGCGCAAGCGCGCGAACGGGAACCCGTGCGCCGCGCGAAGCGTGGCTGGAGCAATCCGTTCGCCGCGCCCTGGCCGTTCTTCGGCGGCGCATTCGCGGGCGCGACGCTCTCGGCGCTCGTGCTCGGCACGATGCTGTGGTTTCAGGCCGTGCCGCTCGTGACGGGCGTATCGGGCGGTTCGCCGATCGCGCAGGAAGTCGTGTCGAGCCATGTGCGCGCGTTGATGTCGGACCGTCCCATCGATGTGCTGTCGAGCGACAAGCACACGGTCAAGCCGTGGTTCAACGGCCGCATCGACTATGCGCCGCCGGTGATCGATCCGGCGGGGCCGGGCTTCGCGCTCGTCGGCGGGCGGCTGGACTACATCGATCATCGGCCGGTCGCGGTCGTCGTGTATCGGTATCTGAAGCATCCGATCGACGTGTACGTGTTCCCCGAGCGCAAGGGCGAAGTGAAGAGCGACACGAACGACAAGGAGTTCTCGCCGGTCATCACGCAGTCCGACGATGGCTACGCGCTCGCGCGCTGGAACCACGACGGCATGACGTTCTGGGCCGTCACCGATGCTTCGGGCGCGGTGCTCCGGCAGTTCGCGCATGCGATCGAAACGGGCGCGCCGCGCTAGCGAGGTACGCGGCGCGCGCCCGGCTCGATATCAATAGCGAGGGGGATTGACCACCACGTATTGCACCGTCGTGCCCGAGTATTGCGGCTGGTACCACGTCGAACCGCATTGCTGGTAGGTCACGCCGTTGACGCTGATCGCCGAACAACTCGGAGGCAGACTGCGGACGATGGATCCGACCACAGCCGCGGTCGCGACTGCAGCCGTGGTTACGGCGGCTGCTGTCGCGACCGGGTGATCGTTGTACCAGCCGCCGTTGTCGTAGCAACATCCGTGATTATCGCTGTAGTGATTGACAGCGTTGGTGCGGTTGTTGCTGACGTCTTGCGCCGCATTGGTCCGATTGGTGCTGACTTGCTGGACGGTGTCCTGGCGATTGCCTTGGCGTTCAGTACGATTTGCCTGTCGGGTGTCGACGTTGGCTTGATGGGACCCCTGCCAGTCACCCCGGTTCACTGATGTCTGAGCACCGTCGCGAACCTGAAATGCGCTCGCCGCTGAAGCCAGGCTAATCGCTAATAGCAGCGCGCCGGCCTTCGTCAAAAATTTGTTCACAATCATGGTGTTCTCTGCACTTAACCTTATTGAGCGCCGTGAATTTGCACGAACTTGATCTGACGTGCACCTTCAGGAGCGGAAAATTCGAATGCTTTCTGATCGATTCGAGGATTGATATTCCAGCGATAAACCGCCGTGTATTGCGGTCGTTCCTTGTCCGTCAACGTCACAATATTCAACTTGCACGGCAGCGGTTGATCGCCTTTCTTGATCCAGAGCTGCCAGTCGACAGCGTTTTCATGGTATGCATAGTGCGAGCAGGTAACGCCGCCCAGAACCTCATCGCCAATATAAGCCGTGGAAAGCACACGCTTCATTTCGTCCGGATTCGCACCGAGCGTGAAAATATCGCTGAGCGGCAACTCGATTCCATACTTGGTTTCGAGATCGCCCATGAGGTCCTTGATGGTCGCCGGCGCATCGACCGTCGCATAGAATCTGGGCGGTTCGGTATATAACGTGAAGTGCTTGCCGTCGAAATAGGCATGGCGGCTATTGACTGACGCACTTCCAGAAATATCGGCCCTGAGAGAATCGGGGCGGCGCACGGTCAGTTCTGTATTGTGCGACGACTGTATCAACTGTGAGGTTTCGCCGTCCACCATGACCTGATCCGTCGTGGAATCGACATCGAGGACAAACTGTTTTACGGTCTGCAGATAGGCGCTCATCTTGACGAGCGCATCCATTGCGCTGGAGTCCGGCTTCTGTGCAGCGATTTTTTCTGCTGCCAGAACAGTACTTCCCACAGGACTCAATGCACTTGCGACTGCGGCAAAAAGCGCTAGTTTCACGAAAACCCGCATTGCTTGACTTCTCCTTTGATCGCTTCTTCAAACCGGATCCAACGCGCGCGCCGGAATCGCGGCCATTTAATTTATTTCCAATTTTTGAATATCGCTGGCTTGGGGGAATGCGAATACGACACCACGCACATGGTCAGAAGTCGCCGGTTTGCTGTGCCACCGACGCGAGACGCCTGTCAGGACAGCCATGGTATCGATAAGAAACCGCAACGGCTGGATGAAGAGTCCAGCCGATCGTTATGGCCTTACCCAAGGCCAAGCCAGCACGACGCCGGGATTACTTCACGAGCTGACCGTTGCGCGTCACGTCGACAGCCGTGGCGGCGACATACGTCGCCATGATGTTGTCGCCGACCTTGAACGTATCGAGCTGGACGTCCGGCGAAGCCTTCACCGTGACGATGCGCTTCGCGCCTGAGAGCGTCACTTCGCGCGTGACGGGATCGATCTTCTCGATCGTCGCCACGATCTGCACGCCAGTAGTCTTCACCACGACGCCGCCCGATGCCGGTGAAATCTCTTGCGCCGTTACTCGCGAGTGCGTGTCCTTGGGATCGACCTTGTCAGCCGACATCAGGAGCGCGCCACGGTATTGCATGTGGACTTCGTCGCCAACCTTCAGCTTCTTGATGTCAGCGATGGTCGGATCGACTGCGATCGTTACGGTCTTGCCCTTCAGCCCTTTCAGATCGACCGTGCCATTGCCGAGATCGATCGTGGTAATTTTCGCGACCAGGTTCACGACGACCGCGTCACCCAATGCCCCGACGGCGCTGGCGGGCTGAGCCGCATTCGTGGATTGATGGGCCTGAGCGGCGGGGACGGCCAGCACGGCTACGCTCAAAGCGGCAGTGACCATGAGCCGGCGGACAAAAAGGGGTGTGCGTTGTTGCATGTATTGCTCGACAGAAAAATCAGGCCCGTTGGCCTGTGAAAGAACGGATTCAGAATGCTGATCCGCGACAATCGTTCGAATCAAGCAGCGGCAACGGAATCGGGAAGACGCTGACAAAATGAAAACGAATGCCGCCAATTTACTGTGCGAACGATGCTCGAGCAATGATTGAACGCCCAATGCTTGAGCGGATCTGGCAAATTCGGTCACAATTGGTTCAGCAGGCTATATAAAGCGCCCCTTTATGAGAACCGCTTTACCAGATCTCATGTACAGGACGACGAATCTGCCAGCGCCAGGGTGCTTGACAGGCCTCGCGCAAAAAAACGCAGACACTTCCCTCCTCGGGATTGCACCGCGTTTCTGTACGCGTATACCCGCTGTCTCCGCTCATGTTCGAAGCGCAAAAACGCTTTGGCATGCTGCCTAAATCCCGCCTTGCACACTTGTGATGCACCGGACGTGCGCTAACGCTCGTGCTCTTCGGGTATGTCCGAATATGGTCATATCCTTACATTTTTCTAAACTCGCTCACAGCCCATGTAATCGATAACGCACAGCGCACTTAAAAGCATGTCCGGCGTTGCATGGGTCTTCAAATAACGATTCAAGCGACGGAGACACACATGGGTATCAAGATGAAGCTCATCGCGAGCGCGCTGGCGTTCGGCGTTTTCTCGTTGGCGCACGCGGCGGACCCGATCAAGATCGGCGTCGATGGTCCGTTCACGGGCGGTTCGTCTTCCATGGGTGTCAGCATGCGCGACGGCGTGCGTCTCGCCACCGCCGAGATCAACAAGTCGGGCGGCGTGCTCGGCCGTCAGATCGTGCTCGTCGAGCGTGATGACGAAGCGAAGAACGAGCGCGGCGTGCAGATCGCGCAGGAGCTCATCAACAAGGAGAAGGTCGTCGCGGTCGTCGGCTATATCAATACCGGCGTCGCGCTCGCGTCGCAGCGCTTCTTCCAGGAAGCGAAGATTCCCGTCTTCAACAACGTCGCGACGGGCACGGTGGTGACGAAGCAATTCGACGATCAACCCGATAACTACGTGTTCCGCAACGCTGCCGCCGACCGCATCCAGGCGCCGATGATCGTCGAGGAAGCCGTCACGAAGCGCGGCTTCAAGAAGGTCGCGATCCTCGCCGATTCGACCAACTACGGCCAGCTCGGCCGCGAGGATCTGGAGAAGGCGTTGGCCGCGAAAGGCGTGAAGCCGGTTGCAGTCGAGAAGTTCAACATCAAGGACGTCGACATGACGGCCCAGTTGCTGAAGGCGAAGGAAGCGGGCGCGGAAGCCGTGCTCACATACGGCATCGGGCCCGAGCTTGCGCAGATCGCCAACGGCATGGCCAAGCTCGGCTGGAAAGTGCCGCTGATCGGCAGCTGGACGCTGTCGATGGCGAATTACATCGACAATGCCGGCGCGAACGGCGAAGGCGCGCGCATGCCGCAGACCTTCATCCAGGAAGCGAACACGCCCAAGCGCAAGACCTTCATCGATGCCTACGTGAAGGAATTCAAGCCGAAGAACGATCGCATCGATTCGCCGGTGTCGGCGGCGCAGGGTTATGACTCGGTGTATCTGCTCGCGGCGGCGATCAAGCAGGCCGGCACGACCGATGGCCCGAAGGTCAAGGAAGCGCTCGAAAACCTGAATGCGAAAGTGGAAGGCGTCGTGATGGTCTACGACAAGCCCTTCACGAAGGCCGATCACGAAGCGATCAGCCCGAACGTGCCGGTCATCGGCGAGGTGAAGAGCGGCCGCGTGATCTACGCGTACGAAGCCGACAAGAAGGGCGGCGGCACGTTGCGCGCCAAGCAGACGACGACCGCGTCGAACTGAGACCGGTCGCTCATCATGTCGATGTGAGCCGCGCTCGCCACGATGGCGGGCGCGGCTTTGTCATGCTTTTTCAGGCGCTCGAAGATGATCCTTCTGCAACTCGTCTATAGCGGCATAGCGCTCGGCATGATCTACGCCGTGATCGCGTTCGGCTATCAACTCACATTCGCCACGTCGGGCACGCTGAACTTCGGTCAGGGCGATGCGCTGATGCTCGGCGCGCTCGTCGGCCTCACGCTCGTATCGGCGGGCGTCAACTACTGGCTGATGATTCCGCTCGTGTGTCTTTTCGGGCTCGTGCAAGGCTCGTTCGTCGAGCGCATCGGCGTGCGGCCCGCGATCAAGATCAAGTCTGAATTCGGCTGGATCATGTCGACGATCGCGCTCGGCATCATCTTCAAGAACGTCGCGGAGAACGTGTGGGGGCGCGACGATCTGCGCTTTCCGTCGCCGTTGCCCGAAGCGCCGCTGAAGGTCTTCGGCGCGAACGTGTTGCCGATGGAACTGCTCGTCGTCGGCGGCGCGCTCGTGATGATGCTCGCGGTCGAGTTCTTCAACCGCAAGACTATCTTCGGCAAGGCCGTGGTCGCGACCGCGAACGATCGCGATGCGGCCTCGCTCATGGGCATCAACACGGGACTCGTCATCACATTCTCGTACGCGCTTTCATCGTTGACCGCTTCTTTCGCGGGGGTTCTGATCGCGCCGCTCACGTTGACCGGCGCGACGATGGGCGCAGTGCTCGGACTCAAGGCGTTCGCGGTGGCGATCATCGGCGGCTTGTCGAGCGGCATGGGCATCATCGTCGGCGGGATGATTCTCGGCATCGCGGAGACGACCACCGGCTTCTACATTTCCACCGGCTACAAGGATGTGCCGGGGCTCGTGCTGCTCTTGATCGTGCTCGCGGTCAAGCCTGCAGGTCTGTTCGGCAAGACAGCGATCAAGAAAGTCTGAGGCGGCGACGATGAAAGCAAAGAACTGGATCGCGGCGCTCGTCGGGCTTGCCGCACTCGCGATTTTTCCGGTGGTGTCGGGCAATCCGTATTACATCCACCTCGTCGAAACCATCATGATCTACGCGATCCTGTTGTTCGGGCTCGATATCGTGGTGGGTTATACGGGGCAGGTATCGCTCGGTCATGCGGGGTTGTTCGGCGTAGGCGCATACACGGCGGGCGTGCTGTTCATCAAGCTCGGCATGCCGTTCTACGTGACCGCGCCGCTGTCGATTCTGGTGACGGCCGGCTTCGGCGCGATCCTCGCGTTACCCGCGTTGCGCGTCTCCGGCCCCTATCTCGCGATGGTGACGCTCGCGTTCGGCACGATCATCCAGATTCTCATCAACGAGATGGATTTTCTGACGAACGGACCGATGGGCCTGAAGATCCCGAAGCCGATGTTCGCCGGGCACAGGCTCGACGAAGTGCAGTACTACTGGCTCGTCGCGGCATTGCTGGTCGTGTCGCTGATCGTCGTGCATCGCGTGCTGAAGTCGCATCTCGGGCGCGCGTTCGAGGCGTTGCGCGACAGCCCGATCGCATCGGATTGCATGGGCGTGTCGGTGTATCGGTACAAGGTGTACGCGTTCGTGATCAGCGCGGGCTTTGCGGGACTCGCCGGCTGTCTGTACTCGTATTCCGAGCAATACATTTCGCCCAACACGTATAACTTCGAACTGACGATCCTGTTCCTGCTCGCGATCATCATGGGCGGACGCAAGACGCGCACGGGCGCGCTGATCGGCTCGACGGTCATCGTGATGTTGCCGAAGCTGCTCGACGATATCTCCAACTTCCGCGTCGTGGCGACCGCGCTCGCGGTGGTCGTCGTCGCGGGCGCGGTGCTTGCCCTTGCGCGCAAGACCACGACGCCGCAGCGCGTCGCGGTGCCGGTCATCGGCACGGCGGGACTTGCCGCGTTCTCGTTCTGGATCGAAGCGCTGACCGACTGGCGCCTGACCATCTTCGGCCTGATGATCTTGCTCGTCGTGTATTACTTGCAGGACGGAATCGTCGGCTTCGTGCGCAAGACGCTCAATCTCGGCCGCGTGCGCGTGACGAAGGTCGATACCGAGGAACTCGCGAGCCATACGCGTCAGGACGACGCGATTGCGGCGGTCGAAACGCAAGGCGCGGACACGATCCTCGACGTGCGCGGCGTGCTGATGCAGTTCAGCGGTCTCAAAGCATTGAACGACGTGAATCTGACTGTGAAGCGCGGCACGATTCACGGCCTGATCGGGCCGAATGGTTCGGGCAAGAGCACGATGATGAACGTGCTGACGGGCATCTACGTGCCCACTGCCGGTGCGATCGAATACGAAGGGCAATCGCTTGCGGGACGCACCTCGTCGAAGATCGCGCTGTCGGGCATCGCGCGGACGTTTCAGAACGTGCAGCTCTTTGGCGAGATGACGGCGCTGGAGAATGTGCTCGTCGGATTGCATCACACGTTCAGCTCGAATTTCGCGGATGTGGGGGTGATGAGTCCGCGTTATCGGCGTGAGGAGCGCGCGGCGCGCGAGCGGGCTTTCAATATGCTGCGTTTCGTTGGACTGGAAAATGTGGCGGGAGAGGAGGCGCGTAATCTGCCATACGGGAAGCAGCGGTTGCTGGAGATTGCGCGGGCTTTGGCGCTCGACCCGCAACTGCTTTTGCTCGATGAACCTGCGGCTGGGTTGACCGCGCCGGATATTCGCGAACTGGTCGCGATCATTCGCAAGGTGCGCAATCATGGAATTACGCTCGTGTTGATCGAGCACCATATGGATGTGGTGATGAGTGTCTGCGATACGGTTTCGGTGCTGGATTTTGGGCAAAAAATCGCCGAAGGGAAGCCTTCCGAGATTCAGGCTAATGAGAAGGTTATCGAGGCTTATTTGGGAGGGCAGGCTGCGCAGGTTGCTTGAGTTTTTTTTGTCGCCGGATTCCGTAGACGTGTCGGTCTATTGGCGTTGCCCCTGTGCGGGGCGGCAGTCACTTTCTTTGCTGCTGCAAAGAAAGTAACCAAAGAAAGCAGCTCGATACGCCCACGGTCACACGCAGTTTGGCCACTATTCTCCTCGTTCGTGGGCTCTGTAGCGAGTGCCCTCGTAGGCCTGACCGGGCTTGGACCGCGCACGGTCTGACAAGCTAGTTGTTTAAGCGCACTGGTTCAGCACGAAACAGTTCCGGCACAGCGCTACGCGCTGCCGATGGGTGTGCGAGGGAAACCGACGAAAAAAGAGAAGCACAGAAGCACATGCAGACCGGATGTACCCATCGGCCGCGCAGCGGGCCGGAGCCATTTCGTGCTGAACCAGCCACGCATGCGGCGCGATGTGTCAGACCGTGCGCGGTCCAAGCCCGGTTAGGCCTACGAGGGCACTCGCTATTGCTGTGCCAAAGACGATCGCCTGTGCCGGGGCCGGTGTGAAGTACTTTGGATGGGGAAAGCTGCTTTCTTTGGTTACTTTCTTTGCAGCAGCAAAGAAAGTGACCCCCGCCCCGGGGAGGGGCAGTGCCAATAGACCGACGCGAAATCAGGATTCCATAGAAGCCGAAGCGAACGACGACCGAACGCGACCAAAAACATGCTGACGATAAAAAACCTCCACGCCGGCTACGGCAAAGTGAAAGTCCTCCACGGCATAACATTGCACGTGCCGAAGGCAAAAGTCGTGACCTTGATCGGCTCCAACGGCGCGGGCAAAACCACGACCATGCGCGCGATCTCCGGCATGATCAAGCCGACGGAAGGCGAAATCACGATGGGCGTCGGCAGCAACACCAAGCGCATCGACTCGCTGGAGTCCCACAAGATCGCGCGCCTGGGCCTGGCGCATTCCCCCGAGGGCCGCCGCGTATTCGCGACCATGTCCGTCACCGATAACCTGCTGCTCGGCGCCTTCCCGCGCCTGACGTGGTCACGCCCGAAAGGCGACGTCAACGCCGACCTCGAACGCGCGATCGACCTCTTCCCGCGCCTGAAAGAACGCCGAAACCAGCTCGCAGGCACGTTGTCAGGCGGCGAACAGCAAATGCTCGCGATGGCCCGCGCCATCATGCTCAACCCGGACCTCGTGCTGCTCGACGAACCGTCGATGGGCCTCGCGCCCATTCTCGTCGACGAAGTGTTCCGCATCATCGAGCGCCTGAAGGCCGATGGCGTGACGATGCTGCTCGTCGAGCAGTTCGCCGCCGCCGCGCTCAATGTCGCTGATTACGGCTATGTGCTGGAGAACGGCCGCGTCGCGACCCACGGCCCGGCGGAGCAGCTTCGCAACGATCCATCGGTGAAGGCGGCGTATCTCGGCGCGAGCCACTGAAAATTGCGGCACCGCGCAACGACAATCAGGCGGCACTGAACCCGCAAGCGGCACTATCATGGTGACGGCGCGCCACGCACGCGCCTTCGACATCCTCACAAGGAGCTGCCATGATCAGCGGCAAGACCACTCTGATTGCTCACCTCGGCTACCCGACCGAAGCGTTCAAGGCGCCGATGATCTACAACCCCTGGTTCGACAAACAGGGCATCGACGCGGTCGTCGTGCCGATGGGCGTCAAACCCGAGGATTACGTCGCGTTCCTGCCGCATCTGTTCAAGCTCACGAATATTCGCGGCGCGCTCGTCACCATGCCGCACAAGATCACGACCGTCGGCCTGATGGATGAAGTCAGCCCGACCGCGCGCATCGCCGGGGCGTGCAACGCGATCCTGAAGCGCCCGGACGGCACGCTCGTCGGCGATCAGTTCGACGGCGCGGGCTTCGTGCGCGGCGTCGAACGCAAAGGCCGCAAGCTCACGGGCGCGCGCGTGCTCGTGCTCGGCAGCGGCGGCGTCGGTTCGCCGATCGCAGCGTCGCTCGCGGCGGCGGGCGTCGCCGAACTCGCGGTATTCGATACCAACACACCTTCTGTCGAAGGGCTCGCGTCGCGTTTGCGCGAGCACTATCCTCAACTCGTCGTGCGAACCGATACGAAAGACCCAGCCGGCTTCGACGTGATCGTGAACGCAACGCCGCTCGGCATGAAGGAAACCGACCCGCTGCCGTTCGATATCGATCGCATCGCGCCGGAGACGTTCGTCGGCGAAGTGGTGATGAAGTCGGAATACACGCCGCTTCTGCGCGCGGCCAAGGACAGGGGCTGCGCCGTGCAGGTCGGCACGGACATGCTTTTCGAAATGATTCCGGCGTATCTGGAATTCTTCGGCTACGGCACCGCGACGGCGGACGATCTACGCGCGGTCGCGCAGATCAAGTACGCATAGAAAACGCTGCGCGCACATAACCGCGCATCCGTTCCTATACTGCAATCGACACAGCAACGCAGACGCTCATCCTCTGACAAATAGGCCGCCCGCACGCGCGGTGGCCCGGAAAAAGCAGGGAGGAATCATGGGATCGACTGCACCCGGCTTGCCGGCCGACGACAAACACACGCCCGAGCCGCACGGCCATCCGGCCTTGTTCGGGCTCTCGCTCGCGGCGCTCGGCGTCGTCTACGGCGATATCGGCACGAGTCCGCTGTACACGCTCAAAACGGTGTTCGATCCCGCCGGCGGCCTGCCTTTACAGCCTGCGAACGTGATCGGCATCGTGTCGCTGATCTTCTGGTCGCTCACCATCATCGTCTCGCTCAAGTACGTGACGCTGATCCTGCGCGCCAACAATCATGGCGAAGGCGGCATCATGGCGCTGCTTGCGCTCGCGGCGTCGTCGGTCGAATCGAAGAAGCGGCTCAAACACGTGCTGTTGCTGGTCGGCGTGATGGGCGCGGCGCTGTTCTACGGCGATGGCGTCATCACGCCCGCCATTTCCGTGCTGAGCGCGGTCGAAGGGCTCGAAGTCGCCGCGCCCGGCCTGCAGCCCTATGTCGTGCCCATTACACTCGTCGCGCTGGTCGCGCTGTTCGTGATGCAGAAGCACGGCACGTCGGGCATCGGCGCGGTGTTCGGGCCGGTCATGGTGCTGTGGTTCATCGTGCTGGCGGTGTCAGGCTTCATGAACATCGCGGATGCGCCGCGTATTCTCGTCGCGCTCAATCCGCTCGAAGGGCTTGCTTTCTGCGTGCATCATCGCTGGCTTGCGTTCGTCGCGCTCGGTGCCGTCGTGCTGTCGCTGACGGGCGCGGAAGCGCTCTATGCCGACATGGGTCACTTCGGCTCGCGGCCGATCCGCCTCACGTGGTTCGCTGTAGTCTTTCCCGCGCTCGCGCTCAACTATCTCGGTCAGGGCGCGCTCCTGATCGCCGATCCGGCCGCGCTGCAAAATCCGTTCTATCGGCTCTTTCCGTCTTGGATGCTCTATCCGATGGTTGTGCTCTCGACCATCGCGACGGTCATCGCCTCGCAGGCCGTGATCTCCGGCACGTACTCGATGACCAAGCAGGCGATGCAGCTCGGCTTTCTGCCGCGCATGAGCGTCGTGTACACGTCCGCGAAGGAGATCGGGCAGATCTATGTGCCGGGCATCAACTGGACGCTGCTGCTCGCGGTGGTGGCCGCCGTGCTCGGCTTCGGTTCGTCGACCGCGCTCGGCTCCGCATACGGCATCGCCGTGACCGGCACGATGCTCATCACCACGGTGCTGACCTTCTTCGTGATCCGCTATGCGTGGCACTACAACTGGTCGCTGTGCATCTTCGCGACGGCGTTCTTCTTCGTGATCGATGCGATGTTCTTCTCCGCGAACTGTCTGAAGATCGCGGAAGGCGGCTGGTTCCCGGTCGCGATCGGCCTCGTGATGTTCACGGTCATGGCGACCTGGGGACGCGGCGCGCAGATGATGATTCAGGAAGCCCGCCTGCGCGCGGGCGCGACGCCGCTCAAGCCGTTCCTCGCCAGTCTGCTCGCGCGTGCGCCGGCACGCGTGGAGGGCACGGCGATCTTCATGTCGAACGATCCGACCGGCGTGCCGCATTCGCTTCTGAACAACCTGATGCACAACCGCGTGCTGCACGAACACACGGTGTTTCTGACGGTCGCGACGGAGCCTGTGCCGTGGGTCGACAAGGCGCACCGGGTGTCGCTGGAATCGCTCGGCAACGGCTGTTTTCAGGTGACGGTGAACTACGGCTTCAAGGACGAAGTCGACTTGCCCGCGGCGCTCGAAACGTGCCGGTCGTCGGGGCTCAACTTCGATCGCGCGACCATTTCGTACTTTCTTTCGCGGGCGACCGTCGTGCCGACGCCGGGCACGGGCATGGCGTTATGGCGCGAACGGCTCTTCGCGATCATGCTGCACAATGTGGGGAACGTCGCGGCCTATCTGCGATTGCCGGCTGATCGCGTCATCGAACTCGGGGCGCGTGTCGAAATATAGAACTCACCACAAGAAACGCGCGAACAGGAGACGCCATGACCGCCAGCAGCACGCCGACCCGCCATCCGTTTCCCTCGACCGCGCGCCTCGTCGAACGCGGCAAGATCGTGTCCGCGCGCGAGGCCGTGCGTCTCATCCGCTCGGGCGACACCATCGCGACGAGCGGCTTTGTCGGTATCGGCTTCGCGGAGGAAGTGGCGATCGCGCTGGAGGAGCGCTTTGTCGAAGGCACCGATCCGATCGCCGGACTGACGCTGGTGTATGCCGCCGGGCAGGGCGACGGGCGCGCCAAGGGCCTCAATCATCTGGCGCATGAGGGACTCGTCAAGCGCGTGATCGGCGGGCACTGGGGGCTCGTGCCGGGCCTGCAGAAGATGGCGATCGAGAACCGCATCGAAGCGTACAACCTGCCGCAAGGCGTGATCTCGCAACTCTTTCGGGACATCGCCGCGCATCGGCCCGGGCAGCTTTCGACGGTCGGTCTCGGCACCTTCGTCGATCCGCGCAACGGCGGCGGCAAGCTCAATGCGCGCACGACCGAAGACCTCGTGCGCCTCATGCCGATCGACGGCACGGACTATCTGTACTACCCGACCTTTCCGATCGATGTGGCGATCGTGCGCGGCACCACCGCCGATCTCAACGGCAACGTCACGATGGAAAAGGAAGCGCTGACACTCGAAGCGCTGTCCATCGCGATGGCCGCGCGCAACTCGGGCGGCATCGTGATCGCGCAGGTCGAGCGGCTTGCGGAATCCAACACGCTCAATTCGCGGCAAGTGAAGATTCCGGGCGTGATGGTCGATTGCGTCGTGCTCGCGAAGCCCGACAATCACTGGCAGACCTTCGGCGAGCAATACAGCGCGGCGTTTTCCAGCGAATTGCGCGTGGCCGCGAGTTCCGTGCCGCCGATGGGGCTCACCGAACGCAAGATCATCGCGCGCCGCGCGGCCTTCGAGCTGATGGCCAACAGTATCGTGAATCTCGGCATCGGCATGCCGGAAGGCATCGCGAGCGTCGCGAACGAAGAGCAGGTGATCGACCTCTTCACGATGACGACCGAGCCTGGCGTGATCGGCGGCATTCCGGCGGGCGGCCTCAACTTCGGCGCGGCCACGAACACGCAGGCGATCATCGATCAGCCGTATCAATTCGACTTCTACGATGGCGGCGGTCTCGACATCGCGTTTCTCGGTCTCGCGCAGGCGGACCGCGAAGGCAATCTCAACGTCAGCAAGTTCGGGCCGAAGCTCGCGGGCGCGGGCGGCTTCATCAACATCAGCCAGGCCGCGAAGAAGGTCGTGTTCGTCGGCACGTTCAACGCGGGCAAACTCGATGTGGCGATCGAAGAGGGCAAGCTCAGGATTCGCCGCGAAGGCGATTGCCGGAAGTTCGTCGACGCGGTCGAGCATCGCACCTTCAGCGGCCGTTATGCGGTCGAGCGCGGGCAAACCGTGCTCTATATCACCGAGCGCTGCGTGTTCGAACTCACGGACAAGGGGCTGGTTCTCACGGAAGTCGCGCCGGGCATCGATGTGGAGCGGGACATCATCGCGCAAATGGGTTTCGCGCCGATCATGGACAAGCCGCCGCGTCTGATGGACGAACTGATCTTCCGCGATGCGCCGATGGGCCTGCGCGCGATCCTGCTCAGGCTCGACTTGTCGGAACGCTTCAGCTATGACCCGGAAAAGAATCTTTTCTTCATCAACTTCGAAGGCCACGAAGTCAAGAGCGTGGACGATGTCGAGGCGATCCGTCGCGAAGTAGAAAAGCAGTTGGCGGGCGCGAAGACGCGGCCGCACGCCATCGTGAACTACGATAACTTTTCGATTCGCCCCGACATGCTCGACGCTTATTCGGAGATGGTCACGAAGCTGGTGGATGGCCACTACGACCGCGTGACGCGTTATACGACGAGCAGTTTCCTGCGCCTCAAGCTCGGCGATGCATTGAAGCGCCGCGGCGTCGCGCCGTATATCTACGAAAGCCCGGAAGAAGCGCGCGAGCATGAATCGAAACGCGCGGCGGAGTGAGTCGACAAGCAAAGAGGCCGCGTTGCCGGCGGCCTCTCGAACATCACTTGCGCTGATCGCGCAGCCTGCTGTGACGTATGCCGTACACGAAGTAGATGACGACGCCGATCACCATCCACACGATGAGCCGGATCCAGGTATCGGCGGGCAAACCGGACATCAGGAAGATCGACGACAGCGCCCCGAGCGGCGCGACGATGAATACGGCCGGCGTCTTGAACGCGCGTTCGAGATTCGGCTGCGTGATGCGCAGCACCAGCACGCCGACGCACACGACCGTGAACGCGAACAGCGTGCCGATGCTCACCAGTTCGCCGACGAGTCCGATCGGCAACAGCCCCGCAAGAATCATCACGATGACGCCGGTGATGATCGTCGTGATATAGGGCGTATGAAAGCGCGGATGAATCTTCGATGCGAAAGGCGGCAGCAGACCGTCCTTGGCCATCGAATAGAAAATGCGCGGTTGCGATAACAGCAACACGAGAATCACGGACGTGAGGCCGAAAATCGCGCCGAGCTTCACGATGGGCGAGAGCCAGCGCATGCCGATCGCATCCACGCCGACTGCAATCGGGTCCGCCACGTTGAGCTTGTCGTAAGGCACGATGCCCGTCAGCACGTAGGACACGAGCACGTAGAGAATCGTGCAAATCGTGAGCGAACCGAGCAGGCCGATCGGCATGTCGCGTCGTGGATTGCGCGTCTCCTGCGCGACACACGAGACCGAATCGAAACCGATATAGGCAAAGAATACGACCGCCGCGCCGCGCAGCACGCCGCTCATGCCGAACACGCCCGATTCGCCGGTATTCGGCGGAATGAACGCGCCCGTGGGGTTCTGTGCCGTGACCCAGTGGCTCGTATCCACATACGCGATGCCCGCGGCGATGAACGCCAGCACGATCAACACCTTGATCACGACGATGACGCTATTTACGCGCGCCGATTCGCGGATGCCGAAGACGAGCAGCAGCGTGATGAGCCCGACGATCACCATCGCGGGCACGTTGAGGATCGAGCCGACATGGCTCCAGCCGTGTCCTGGCTCGTACGCGAACGGCGCTTTCGAGAGCTGCTCGGGTATGTCGACGCCGAACGAATGCAGAAAGCTCACGACATATCCCGACCAGCCGATCGCGACGGTGGTCGCGCCGACCGCGTATTCGAGAATCAGGTCCCAGCCGATGAGCCACGCGATCAGTTCACCCATCGTCGCGTAGGCATACGTGTAGGCGCTGCCCGATACCGGCACGGTGGATGCCATTTCCGCATAACAAAGCCCCGCGAGCGCGCAGACGATCGCCCCAAGCACGAACGATATGATGATCCCCGGCCCGGCGTTGGTCGCGGCCGCGTGGCCGGTCAGCACGAAAATCCCCGCGCCGATGATGCAGCCTACGCCGAGCATCACGACATCGAGCGCGGTGAGCGATCGTTTCAGCGCGTGGCCGCCGTGTTCCTGGAGCACTTCGTCGGTTTCGGCCGCTTCGCTTTGCAGCAACGCGACGGATTTTCTTTGCATGACGGTCACGATCGCCTCCTGTGCGGCGGCAGCGTGGCCGCACCCGGTGGCGCGGCGAATTCTGTCCGCCTGTTCAAGTGCGGGATGTTCCACTTGCCTTCCGCTTCACGCCTGCACGTTTGTTATGACGGACAGTCGTTCCGTGATAGCAGATTTTGCCGGGGAATTCGAGCGCAAACCCATGCGCACGCACGCTCGTTCACGGCGACCGCATGCAGCACGAAGCGTGCCGCAGTCTGTCAGCGAGCTTGCAAAACCCCACGCAGCTCAAGGACTTGGTCCCGCGTCCGGAGCGTCCGTGCGCGGGGCACTATAATCGGATTCACAGTTTCGCTTTTCAACCCCGGAATCCGTTCCGTTTCACCGATGGGACGTTCACCGGACTTTCCTCACGTGTGGAGATTTGATATGGCTATACGCATTGGTGATGAAGCCCCTGACTTCACGGCAGAGACGACCGAAGGCACGATCCGCTTCCACGAGTGGATCGGCGACAAATGGGCGATCCTGTTTTCGCATCCGAAGGACTTCACGCCGGTCTGCACGACCGAGCTCGGCTATATGGCCAAGCTCAAGCCCGAGTTCGACAAGCGCAACACGAAGGTGATCGGCCTGTCGATCGACCCGGTGACGAACCATTCGCAGTGGGCGAAGGATATCGAGGAAACGCAGGGCACCGCGGTCAACTATCCGATGATCGGCGACGCGGACCTGAACGTCGCGAAGCTTTACGACATGATCCACCCGAACGCGAGCGGCGCGAACCCGCGCACGGCGAATGACAACGCGACGATTCGCGCGGTGTTCATCGTCGGTCCGGACAAGAAGGTAAAGGCCACGTTCACGTATCCGATGAGCGCGGGCCGCAACTTCGACGAAGTGTTGCGCCTGCTCGACGCGCTGCAACTGAACGCGAAGCACACGGTCGCGACGCCGGTGAACTGGCGGCCGGGCGAAGACGTGATCATCCCGACGTCCGTGTCGGATGACGACGCGAAGAAGAAGTATCCGGACGGCTTCAAGACGCTGAAGCCCTATCTGCGCACGGTGGCGCAGCCGAAGTAACGCGCGGGCGCTACGAGCGTGTCAGACGCCGGTCCACGCAATGCGGACCGGCGTTTTTCGTTGGTGCGCGAAAATCAGGTATGACCCGAGCGGCGCTCCGGCGAGGTCTCGACTTCGCCCGGCCTGCGCAGCATCTTGTCCACTTCGCCCGCGTGCATTTCCTCGACCTGGATCATCTGCCGCGCGTATTCCTCCAGCGCGACGGAGCGGTCTTCGACGATCTTCAGCAAGTCGCGATACAGACCGAGCGCGACGGTTTCCGCCTGCAGCGATTCACGCAGGATGGTCGCGATGTCGAAAGTGTGATTGTCCAGCAGCGGGCCGATTTCCAGCGACGGATACGCGCCCAGCGTCGTGATCCATTCGCCGGCCTGATGCGCGTGCGTGAGCGATTCGTCGGCCTGTGCGCGCAGCCACGAGACGATCGGAATACGCCCGAAGCCGAACACGAGAAACGAATAGTGCGTGTAGCGCACGACGCCCGCCAGTTCGGATTCGAGAATCCTGTTCAGGACGCCGACGACCTTTTCCTTTTCGAGCTCTGCCATTCTTGCCTCCGTTTTCCTGCTCCGGCTTCACTCATTGTAGTCACACGTGGACTGCATGCGAGCCGAAACTGCGGCATCGGGCGCGCAAGATGCGCTCCCGAAACGGAGAAGACGGTGCGGCCGCCTCGCGGCTGCGGCACCGGACAGCATGGATACGCCGATTTCAGGCGATTTCCTCGACCCAGAGCGAGGCCGTGCGCGTGAGCACCTGCGACATCGCGTTGCGCGCGCCGTCGCCATCGGCGGTTTCGATGGCGCGCACGAGCCGGCCATAGTCGCCCAGTTGCGATTCGGGCACGCGCGGCAGCGGATGCGGTTGCGAGCGCAGTGCGGCCTTCAGCGTCCGGATGCCGACACGCACGACGCTGCCCATCTGACACAGCAACTCGTCGCCGCTCGCATCGACGATGGCGGCCTGCAACGCCTCTTCCGCAGCGGACTGCAACGGCTCGGATGGGCTTGCGTGCACGAGCCGCTGATAGGCCGCGTTGATCGCGATGCGCTGATGCCGGTTCGCGCGCGTCGCGGCAAGCGCGGCGGCGGGCGGATCGACGAGCGAGCGGAACTCGATCAGCCTGCGAAAGCACTCCGGATCGTGCAGCGCCCGCATGCGCCACTCGGCCACTTCCGGATCCATGATGAGCCATTCGCGCGCCGGCTTGATGCGCGTGCCCGTCTTGGGCCGCACATCGAGCATGCGGCGCGAGATGAGAATGCTCAGGGCCTCGCGCATGATGGTGCGGCTCACGCCGTGCTTCTTCGAAAGAATGACTTGTGGCGGCAGCACGTTGTCCTGGTATTCGCCGCTCACGATGCCCGCGACGAGTTGATTCACCACGCGCTTGACGAGCGATGCTTCATATCCATGATTCATTTTCTTGTTCTCGTGATAACGCCCACGCCTATGGCTTCTCACTACTCGTCGCCGAGCGGCGAAACCAGCGTTTGTCTAAGAGCACGGCGCGTCGGTGCGCCGCGCGGCCTCATGCTCGCGCAAAACGCTTCCCCCCCGGCTTGCCGTGTAGTTGGTCCCCAGGTTTCAGCTACCCGATGCGGCATGCACCGCACACCCCATAGCGGTCGGCAGTTGGTTGGACAGCATCGTCGATCCGCTGAAAGGAAGCGTATATCGGTGCGCCCCGGTTTAACAATATGGTTCACCGCTAATTCAACAGACTATCGTGCGTCGGCCCACAAAATGCCGCGCTCAGCGCATGCGGCGCAATTTCCGTCGACGTGCGCAAGCGTTTGCGCGTAATCGGTTATGCGAAGCATCGCCTGCGCCGGGCGATGCAACGGCCATGTGTTACCGTTTCGAGCCATAGCAACGCAACGAGGAGAAGCGAAACATGAAAGTCGCCGTCATGGGTGCGGGCGCGGTCGGTTGTTATTACGGCGGCATGCTCGCGCGCGCAGGTCACGAGGTCGTGCTGATCGCGCGGCCGCAGCATGTCGAAGCGATCGCGCGCGATGGCCTGCGGCTCGACACGCAACATTTCGATGAGCGCGTGCGCGTGACCGCCAGCACCGAAGCGAGCGCGGCGAAGGGGGCGGAGCTCGTGCTGTTCTGCGTGAAGTCCACCGATACCGACAGTGCGGCGCACGCGCTCGCACCCTGGCTCGAGCGCGATACGCTGCTGCTCTCGCTGCAGAACGGCGTGGAGAATGCCGAGCGTCTGCGCGAACTGCTGCCGCAGGAGGCGGCGGCGGCAGTGGTGTATGTCGCGGCGGAAATGGCGGGGCCGGGGCACGTGAAGCACAACGGCCGTGGCGAACTCGTGATCGAGCCGTCGACGAAAAGCGATGAGGTCGCCCGCACATTCGTGGCGGCGAGCGTGCCGACCGACATATCCGACAACGTGCGCGGCGCGCTGTGGGCCAAACTCGTGCTGAATTGCGCCTACAACGCACTGTCCGCGATCACGCAGATGCCGTACGGCAAGCTCGTGCAGGGCGAGGGCGTCACGCGGGCGATGCGCGATGTCGTCGAGGAATGCCTCGCGGTCGCCCGCGCCGACAGAGTGACGATTCCCGGCGATGTCGATGCCGCCGTGCGCCGTATCGCGGAGACGATGCCGAACCAGTTTTCATCGACCGCGCAGGATCTGGCGCGCGGCAAGGCGAGCGAGATCGATCATCTGAACGGGCTGATCGTGCGGCGCGGCGAGGCGCTCGGCGTGCCGACGCCGGCGAATCGGCTGCTCCATGTGCTCGTCAAGGCGATCGAAAGCAAGACGCCATAGTGCGCGATTGGAGGCGAACCGGCGGCCGGGGCTGGCACAGGCGATGCTGAATTCATGGAGCACGCACAGAAAACATCGTGCGGAGCCCAACACAACCCGGAGGTTCACCATGAAATCGTTCGTCAAGGCCGTGGCCATCGCCGCTGTAGTGGTGGCGCCGGCGCTCTCATTCGCGCAAGCCGATTCATCTGTCACGCGCGATCAGGTGAAGCAGGATCTGCGGCAGGTCGAAGCCGCAGGCTACGATCCGTCGCGCTCGGATAACACGTCGTACCCGTCGGATATTCAGGCTGCCGAAAGCCGCGTCTCGCGCCAGAACAACGCGGATGTGAACGCATACGGTGGCGCGGCGGGCGGCGCATCGGCCTCGGGCATGCGCGCCGTGCCGCCGATGAACAACGACGGCACCAAGCCGATTTACTTCGGCCGTTGATTGTGAGTTCTGCGCGTTCGGCGCAACGGCGCTACCATCGGTTCTTCCCTTCGCTGGAAGACAGTCATGGATAGAGCCGTCAAGATTCCCGGTCCCGATCATCCGATCACGATCACGCGCAGTCCCTCGCGCGTGATCGTGAAAGCGGGCGGGCGTGTCATCGCCGATACCACCGATGCGCTTTCGTTGCGCGAGGCATCGTACCCCGAGGTGCTATACGTTCCGCGCAAGGACGTGGACATGTCGCTGCTCGAACGCACGTCGCACGCCACGTATTGCCCTTACAAGGGCGAATGCAGCTATTACAGCATTCCGTCGGGTGGAGAAAAGGCGGCCAATGCCGTGTGGACCTATGAAGCGCCGTACGACGCCGTTGCGTCGATCAAGGAACATCTGGCGTTCTATAAAGATCGGGTCGATTCGTTCGAAACCGCGTAATTCTCAGTCGAGAAAGCTCCTGGCGCGGTGCTTGAGCATCGCGCTGAAATCGTCGAGCCAGCCGAGCGCGACGCGCCAGCTTTGCCAATAAAGATCGACATCGAAGCGCGATCCCGGCGACACCTCCACGAGCTCGCCGTTATCGAGCTGCCGCGCGATTAGCCGTTGCGGACACATGCCCCACGCAAGCCCCGACGTGCACGCGCGCACGAAACCTTCGCCGTGCGGCACCACATGCGCGGGCGGTTCGATATCCACTCGACTCACGCGCTTGATGAAGCGCTTCTGCAACTCGTCCTTTTCATTGAAATTGACACATGGCGCGCGACGCAGCGCGTCACGTGTGAGACCGTCGGCGAAATGACGCGCGAAATACGCAGGTGAGCATACCCCGCGATAGCGCATGCGTCCAAGCTTCGTCGCGCGCCAGCCGGGCACGGGCGTGGCTTGCGTGGTGATCGCACCTTGCACATCGCCTTCACGGATGCGCTGCGCGGTGTGATCCTGATCGTCGACGACGAGATCGAGCATCAATTCGCGTTCGATGCAGAAATCCGCCGCGGCGTCGATGAACCATGTGCTCATGCTGTCGTCGTTCACCGCGATGCGCAGCTTCGCGCGTCGCTCGCTCGGCGTGCCAGGCAAGGTCGGCATACGTCCGCCCAGTTCCGCTTCGAGCAGTTGCACGCGTTCGGTATGACGGCACAGCAGCGCGCCCGACGCTGTCGACTCGCACGGCTGGCCGCGCTTGACGAGCAGGCTCCCAACACGTTCTTCCAGAAGCTTCACGCGCTGCGAGACAGCCGAAGGCGTAACGCTGAGATCGCGTGCCGCGCGCTCGAAGGAACCGGTGCGAACGACAGCGAGCAGCGCATCGAGCAGGGCGTAGTCCAGCATTAGCGTTCCTTAATCGGGATTAGAAAGTTTAGCTGTTTGATTGTGCAGATCGAGAGCAGACTACGGCTTTCTTCGATCCCGATCAAGCCACGCCATGCAACCGACCCCCTTCAAGCTGGAACGCTACTTCGCGCAGCACGAATTCACCGCGCGTCATTTGCTGTGCAGCTCCGATCCAGAATCGATGTCGATCGGAGACTTGCTCGCCCTCGAACCAGACGCGATGGACGGTTTGCGCGAAACGTGGCTCGGCTATACCGAGTATCCCGGCGCACCGGCGCTGCGCCGCGAGATCGCAACGCTTTACGAGCGGATTGGCGAAGATGAAATCATCGTGCACACAGGCGCGCAGGAAGCCATTTATTCATTCATGAACACGATGCTGACGGCGGGCGATCACGTGATCGTGCATATGCCCGGCTATCAGTCGCATTATTCGGTCGCCGAGGCGTTGGGCGTGAGCGTGTCGCCGTGGAAGGCGCGCGAAGAAGCGGGCTGGGCGCTCGATCCGGACGAACTGGAAACGCTCGTCACGCCCGCGACGCGTGCGATCGTGATCTGTGCGCCGCATAATCCGACCGGCTATCTGCCGACGCGCGACGTGTTCGATGCGATCGTGGCATTTGCGCGCAAGCACGGCCTATGGCTTTTCAGCGACGAGGTGTATCGCGGACTCGAACACGATCCTGCCGATCGCCTGCCCGCCGCATGCGATGTCTACGAGCGCGCGGTTTCTCTCGGGGCGCTCTCGAAGACACACGGACTCGCGGGCCTGCGGCTCGGCTGGATCGCGACGAAGAGCGCGCACGTGCTCGCGCGCATGAGCACGTTCAAGGACTATCTCACCATCAGCAACAGCGCGCCGAGCGAATATCTCTCGACGATCGCGGTGCGCCACACCGATGCGCTCATCGAACGAAATGTGTCGATCGTGCGCGCCAATCTGCGCCTGCTCGACAATTTCTTCACCTGTCACGCGGACCGCTTCGCATGGCATCGTCCGCGCGCAGGCACGATCGGCTTCGTGCGATTGAAGCGCGCAGGCGCGGAACGGTTTTGCGCCGAACTGCTCGAACGCACCGGCGTGCTGCTGTTGCCTTCGACACTGATCGATCACGGCGACGCCCATGTTCGCCTCGGCTTCGGTCGCCGCAACATGCCCGCCGCGCTCGCGATTCTCGACGCCTATCTGGACGCGACCGACACGAGCACCGCGTCCTGACGATACGCATCCGGGAACATCTGCTTCAGGTTCGCGACCTTCGGCAGATCGTTGATCGCGATATACGGGCTGTCCGGATGCTGCGTCAAATAGTTCTGGTGATAGTCTTCGGCCGGGTAGAAGCCCTTGTAGTCCTCGATCTTCGTGACGATCTTGCCGCCATACACGTGCGCCTTGTCGAGCTGCGCGACATAGGCCGTGACGATGTCGCGTTGCGCCGCGTTGGTCGGAAACACCGCCGAGCGATACTGCGTGCCGTGGTCCGGGCCTTGATAGTTCAGCTCGGTCGGGTTATGCGCAACCGAGAAGAAGATCTGCAAGAGTTTGCCATAGGAAACCTGCGCCGGATCATAGGTTATCCGAACCGATTCGGCGTGACCCGTATCGCCTTCGCCGACGCGTTCGTATTGCGCGGTGTTCGCCGCGCCGCCGGCATAACCCGACATCACTTCCTTCACGCCGCGCACGTGCTGAAACACGCCTTGCACGCCCCAGAAGCAGCCGCCCGCGAAGACGGCGGTTTCGGTATGCACGGCGGCTGCGGTTTCGTCGTGCGCGGGCGCTGGAATCTTCACGGCATTCTCGCTGGAATGCGCGGCGCGCTGCAATGTGAACGCGCCCGCGAACAGCACGGCCACGCTCGCGGCCTTGAACGTCTTGCTGGTGGTTTTCAACATGTCTGCTCCTCAGGTTCAACCAAAGGTGAATGCGTAGGCCTCGACACCGGGGTCGAGAAACTCGATCGTGAACGTGCGATCCGCAACCGGGCCCGTTTGCCGCACGAGCTGATAAAGGCGTTGTTCGGTCACGGTACCCGTTCCATCGGCCTGCACGTCGCTGCCGTGCGAGGCGCCCGGCGCCGCGCCGTCGATACTCACGCGAAACCGCACCGGCCTGCCGTCCTTCGTCGGCCCGAGCACGAGATGCAGATCGCGCGCATGAAAGCGATACACGATGCGGCCCGTCGCGCCTTCGAGCGTGGCATGCTCCGCGCCGACCTTCCACGGGCCCGCGAGCCCCCAGTCGTTGACGTCGAGCGACTTCGGTGCCGCGTAATCGTGGAGACGATCGGGCGCTTCTCCGCCCGGCGACATGAACTGCTCCGCGCGCTCATAACCGATATACGTTTCGGGCGAGCGCATGTCTGCGTTATCGGCCTGCAACATCGCGCCCTGACCGATGGCGTCGTCGCCGGCTTTCGCGGTCATCGCCAGCGCGGGCGGCGCGCCGTGGCCCGCCTCGGCGAGCAATTGCTGGATCACATGCTCGGAGTGGGCATAATCGCCCTCGCCGAAGTGGTGATAACGGATGTTGCCTTGCGCATCAACGAAATAATGCGCCGGCCAATATTGATTGTTCAACGCGCGCCAGATCGCGAAGTTATTGTCGATGGCGACAGGATAGTCGATGCCGAGATCGTGGACGGCCTTCTTCACGTTGTCGACATTGCGCTCGAACGCGAACTCCGGCGCGTGCACGCCGATCACCACGAGCCCCTGATCGCGATACTTCTGTGCCCAGCTCTTCAGATACGGCAGCGTGCGCAGGCAATTGATGCACGAATACGTCCACACGTCGAGCAACACCACCTTGCCGCGCAACGCTTCCTTCGTGAGCGGCGGCGAGTTGATCCATTGCACCGCGCCGTCGAGCGGCGGCAGCGCGCCTTCCACGGGCAAGGGCGCGGGATTCGGGGACTTCGGCGGTTCGGTGCTGGCGCGCATCATCGCGGGCGCGCTGTCATCGCGGTTCGCGTTGGCGGACATCATCATCGCGCCGCTGTTTCGATTCGAGAGATGGTCGACGAGCTGCTGTTCGATACCCGACGTCGCCACCGTCGACACGCGGGCGAGCACGCCCGTGTCCAGCCCGAGCCCGATCGCGACGACCCCGACGAGCATCGCCGCGCCGATGCCGCGCCGCACCCATTCGCCCGCGCCGAGCGAGCGCTTCATCGCTGCGAACACACGTCCGCCGATCAGCAGGGCGACCGCAAGCGATGTCGCCGCGCCCAGGGCATAGGCAAGCAGCAGCAGCGTGGTGCCGACGCTCGCGCCGTTGAGCGCCGCGCCCGTCAGCACGAGGCCGAGGATCGGGCCCGCGCACGGCGCCCACAACAGTCCCGTCGCGATGCCGAGCATGAACGATCCGCCGGCGCTCGTCTTGCCGTCGCCGCGCTGCGCGAACGCGGTGAGCCGATTGCCCGCGCTGACGAGCGGATGCATCACGCGCTCGGCCAGGCTCGGCAACAGCAGCGTGAGCCCGAATATGGCGAGCAGCGCGATAGCGGCCCAGCGGCCGTATTGATTGGCCTGCGTGACCCAGCCGCCGCCGACCGCCGCGAGCGTCGCGACCGCGGCGAATGTCAGGCCCATGCCCGCCAGCAGCGGCAGGCCGCTCTTCACGAACGGCTGATCCGCGCGCGAGAACACGAAAGGAAGCACCGGCAGGATGCACGGACTGAGAATCGTCAGCGCGCCGCCGAGATAGGCAAGGACGATGAGCAGCATGATGGTGTCGGGTCGAGGTTGATCGTTGGGTGAGGGCGCTTTACATGGCGCCCGGCGTGAAATTCATCGCGATGCCGTTCATGCAATAGCGCAGGCCCGTGGGCTTCGGACCGTCATCGAAGACATGGCCCAGATGACCTCCGCAGCGGCGGCAATGCACTTCCGTGCGCGTGACGCCGAACGAACCGTCGATGCGAGTCGCGACCGCATGATCGAGCGGCGCCCAGAAGCTCGGCCAGCCCGTATGGCTATCGAACTTGGTGCGCGACGAGAACACCGCGAGCCTGCATCCCGCGCATTCGAACGTGCCGGCGCGATGTTCGTCGTTCAGTGGGCTCGTATAGGGACGCTCGGTGCCTTCGCGGCGCAGCACGTCGAATTGCCGGGGATTCAGCAGGCCGCGCCATTCGTCATCGGTCTGAACGACTTCGAAGCGTTCCTGCGGCGCGGGCGTTTCGCTGCCGGCCGCGAGCGCGCGCAGACGCCCGCCGAAGGCGAACGCGGCGGCTGCGGCGGCAGTGCCCGTCAAAAGAAAGCGGCGGCGTGTTGGCATGATGCGTTCCTCGTTTTCGAGTGGGTTAGCCGCATCGTAGTCGCGCGCGTATCCCCGAGTCCTCACCGAAAGTTAAATTAAATGTGATACTTGGCCGCGCGCTTTTCTGCACAATGGCACGGACGCTCGTCGCTTTGTTCTGTGGATAGCGCGCATTTTTTACCGCCCGTCGATGTCATTCGTTCATGGATCATCCGAAACGCATTCTGATCGTCGAAGACGACATGCATATCGCCGATGTGCTGAGTCTTCATCTGCGCGACGAGCGCTATGAAGTCGTGCATAGCGCGGACGGCGCCGAGGGGTTGCGCCTGCTCGAACAGGGCGGCTGGGACGCGCTGATCCTGGACCTGATGCTGCCCGGCGTCGATGGCCTCGAAATCTGCCGCCGCGCCCGGGCGATGACGCGCTATACGCCGATCATCATCACGAGCGCGCGTTCGAGCGAGGTGCACCGCATTCTCGGCCTCGAACTCGGCGCGGATGACTATCTCGCCAAGCCGTTTTCCGTGCTGGAACTCGTCGCGCGTGTGAAGGCGCTGCTGCGCCGCGTCGATGCCGTCGCGAAGGACTCGCGGCTGGAGACCGGGCGCATCGAAGTCGCGGGCATCGCCATGGACCCGCTCGCGCGCGAAGCGTGGGTCGATGGCGCGCGCATCGAACTCACGCCGCGCGAATTCGATCTGCTGTATCACTTCGCGCGTCATCCGGGCAAGGTGTTCTCGCGCATGGACCTGCTCAATGCGGTGTGGGGCTATCGGCATGAGGGCTACGAGCACACCGTTAACACGCATATCAACCGGCTGCGCGCGAAAGTGGAAAAGGACGCCGCCGATCCGAAGCGCATTCTCACGGTCTGGGGTCACGGCTACAAGCTCGCGACCCAGGCGCCCGAAAGCAAGGATGGCGCGCCGTGAAACTCACGCTTTCGCAACGGCTTTTCGCGGTGTTCTGCGTGCTGTTGCTCGCATGCTGTGGCGCGTCGGCGTGGTTGCAGATTCGCGCGAGCGATCTGCGCGAGAAGGAAGTCATTCAAGGTCTGTCGCGCGGACTCGCGGCGCACATCGCGCTCGATAACTCGCTTGCCGATTCGAACGATATCGATGCGCCCGCCGTGCGTCGTCTCTTCAGTCAGTTGATGGTGGTGAATCCGAGCGTCGAGGTCTATCTGCTCGACAGCACGGGCCGCATTCGCGCCGACGATGCACCGCCCGGCCATCTCAAACGCGATCACGTCGATCTCGCGCCCGTGCGCAAATTTCTCGACGGCGATCCCTTGCCGATTCCCGGTGACGATCCGCGCAGCGACGACAACCGCAAGGTCTTCAGCGCCGCGCCGCTCGCCGCGCCGGGCAAGCCGCCATTCGGTTATGTCTATGTCGTGCTGCTCGGCGAGGAGCACGATGCGCTGGCCGCGAAGGCATCGGCGAGCGCGGTGTTGCGCACGACGCTCGCGTCGATGGGTCTCGTCACGCTGCTCGGCCTCGTCGCGGGGGTGGTCGCGTTCGGGCTCGTCACGCGGCCCTTGCGCCGGCTCACCGAAGCGATGCGCAAGTTCGACGCGCGCGGCGCGCCGGCGGAACCGCCAATGCTCTCGATGCGTCACGTCGACCAGAGCGGCGAGCGCGACGAGATCGCTGTGCTCGAAAGCGCGTTCGCGCAGATGGCCGAGCGCATCGGCGAGCAATGGCGCGCGCTCGGCCAGCAGGACCGCGAGCGGCGCGAGATGGTCGCCAATATCTCGCATGATCTGCGCACGCCGCTGTCATCGCTGCACGGCTATCTGGAGACGCTTTCGCTCAAGGCCGATTCGCTTCCCGAAGCCGACCGCCGCCGATATCTTTCGATCGCGCTCGCACAGAGCGCAAAGGTCGGCCATCTCGCGCAGTCGCTGTTCGAACTCGCGAAGCTCGAACATGGCATGGTCGCGGCGGAAGCCGAGCCGTTCTCGCTGGCCGATCTCGTGCAGGACGTGTTCGAGAAGTTCGAGTTGCCCGCGCAATCGCGCGGCGTGCGGCTCGACGCGCACATCGCGCCGCGTCTCGTCGCCGTGATGGCGGACGTGGGCATGATCGAGCGCGTGCTCACGAACCTGCTCGACAACGCGATACGTCACACGCCCGCGCAAGGCACGGTGAACGTCACGCTTGCGAACGCGGGCGAGCACGCGGACAGAGTCGAGGTCACGATCAGCGACACGGGACCGGGCATTGCGCCCGCAATGCGCGATGCGCTCTTTCAGCGCCCGTTCGCGTCGGGTGGCGCACATCGTGGAGGGCTCGGCTTGCTCATCGTGCAGCGCATGCTGCAATTGCACGGCAGCCAGATCCGGCTCATCGATACGGCCGGCGCCGGCGGCACGACGTTTCGCTTCGATCTTCCCGCCGCCATCGCGCAGACCGGCGACGGCGCAACGCACTCGTATGGGAGACGCGGATAAAAAAAGCCCGGCGTTCTGCCGGGCTGAATGGGATGGTCATCGCCTTCGCCTGGTCGCGCGGTAGGGATGCGCGTGCGGCGTTGCCCGGTCTGACCATCCGCGTGGACGTTCGAAGCGTGCCTCCTGTGACACGTTTTAGTCCCTGTTGCTTAAACCAGTCTTAAGGTCGGTGCCGCGCGAAAGACGGCGCAGTCACGCTATCAAGCGTCTTAATCATTTTTTCACCCATGCTTCTTGCGATTTCGGATATTCGCGTGGAGTATTCATCGGCGATGCGCATCAAGGAAAATCCGCAAAATGACAGCCAGATGATGAAAGCGCGATGTTCCTCCATGCGGAAACTTTTCTTGGTTTCCCGCGATATGTTTGCTAGCATGTAATCGGGTTGCAGCCGTGACGCGAAGCGCGCGCTGACGGTGCATCAGTAACCTCGTGCCGGAACGGGCAAGCTTCGACGTTCAACGCATTTCGTATTTCGCTTTGTTGGCCATTGGCCTGGTTTCTTGCCAGACGGGAAATTAAAAAGCACTGCGGTTAATAAGTGCGCTCGGCCAGTATTCGAATACAGTTTGCTTTGGCGTTTCACGCTTTGACGCAACGGGTTTCTACCTGATGCGTACAAGACGACATAACGCAATCGCGCGATTCGCGCATCTCTCTTGGCGTTGCAGGTGATTTCCAGTCTAACGGCTGCTGTCGTTCATTATCGAACGACGGTGGAATGTCGCACGCATACGATCCGCATCATTGCGGGAGGAAACGTGGAAACGGAACTCAGTCAACGGCTGGCGAAAGCGTTATGGCGATGTGCATCGCACGGACAAGTGCTGACCTATCAGCGCTTTCATGCGCTGTGCGATAAAGGCGTGCCGTTGCCGCAGCGTTATGCTGCGCTCGAATCCGCCATCGGAACGCTCGCCGATGTGCGCGACATCGACTACGGCGTACTCATGGCGCTCGACAGCGGCCTGCCCGGCGTGGAATTCTTCCAGCGCTATCTGCGGCACCGTCATGGCGAATACGTGATGCAGATGGGTGATCCCAGATACCATCGACAGACGCTCGCGGGCAAGCGCACGCTCGTCGCGCGCGAACGCGATCGCGTGTATGCTCATGCGCGCATCGTCGGCGAGGAAAGGGCGCGACAGGCAGCTTGAATCAGACCCTGGCTTCGGCCTCGTCCGTCTGTTCGAGGCCGGCCTTGGCAAGTACCCAGTCGCAAAAGCATTTCACTCTTTCGACATTGCGTTCATTCTCGCGATAAGAGAGAAAGTGCGTCTCCCGCGCGAGCGGCGCGAATACGCCCGCGCCAAGCTCGATCAGATCGCCGCGCGCGAGTTCGCGCTCGGCGAGGCGCGTCGTTTCCAGCGCGACGCCCATGCCATCCACCGCCGCCGAGATGGCGAGCGCTGCCCGGTCGAAAGAAGGGCGCGGACCGTGCGGCATGTCCAGTCCGTTGAGCGCAAACCAGCCCGGCCACGTCACGCGGCTCAATTGCGAGTCGATCAGGGTCATTCCGGCGATCTGTTCCGCGATCGGCATGCCATCGCGCAACAGCGACGGCGAGCACATCGCGATGATGCGCTCCGTACCCAATGCACGCGTGACGACGCCCGGGCGTTCATGCGCGAAACCATATGAAATCGCGACATCCACTTCGCGTGCGCGCAAGAGATCGGCAGGTTCCGCATCCGAGGACAGGCGAATCGTCACGTTCGGATAGGCCTGCATGAATTCGGGCAGCCGTGGTCCGAGCCATTTTGCCGCGAAACTCGGCGCGCAGTGAACCGCGAGCACTTGCGCCAGCGGATCCAGCGTCACTTCGGCACACGCGGCTTCGATCACATCGAACACACGTCCCAGACTTTCATGCAGGCGCCGGCCTTCGGAGGTCGCCTCCACGCGCCGGTTGCGCCGATGAAAAAGCGGTCTGCCGAAATATTGCTCGAGCTCTTTCACCTGATGGCTGATCGCCGATTGCGTGAGATGCAACTCGCTCGCGGCAAGCGTGAAGCTTTCCAGTCGCGCAGCCGCTTCGAATGCGCGAAGGAGAACGAAGTTCGGGATGCGCCTCATGGAAATACCTTATGCATGAGCGCCTGTCATGGTTCTATGAACAGGCATCGTTTGTCTTTCGTGGTGCGGGTGACGAACATGGGAACCGTCAAGACGCATCACATAACCAGGAGACAAAACATGAGTTCCCACAGTCCGGTTGCCTATCTGGCGGGCGACGAGTCGTCCACGTATGCGAAGGTGACATGGCGTCTGCTGCCATTTCTCTTCGTGTGCTATCTCTGCGCGTATCTCGATCGCATCAACGTGAGCTTCGCGAAGTTGCAGATGCTCAACGACCTGCATTTCAGCGAAGCCGTCTACGGCGCCGGGGCGGGCGTGTTCTTTATCGGTTATCTGTTGTTCGAAGTTCCAAGCAACCTCATCTTGCTGCGCGTGGGCGCGCGACGCTGGATCGCTCGCATCATGGTGACGTGGGGCCTCATATCCGCCGCGATGATGTTCGTCACCACGCCGACGAGCTTCTACGTCATGCGCTTTCTGCTCGGCGTCGCCGAGGCGGGCTTCATTCCCGCGATCCTGCTCTATCTCACGTACTGGTTTCCCGCTTCGCGCAGAAGCAAGGGCACCGCGCTCTTCATGACGGGCATTCCGATGTCCGGCGTGGTCGGCGGCCCGTTGTCCGGCTGGATCATGACGCACATGAGCGGCGCACACGGCATCACGGGATGGCAATGGCTCTTTCTGCTCGAAGGCATTCCGACGGCGATCTTCGGTGTCGTGGCGTTCTTCTATCTCGACGACAAGGTCGCCGATGCGAAGTGGCTCAGCGATTCGCAAAAGGCCATGCTCGAAGCCAATCTGCGCGACGAAAAACCGGCCCATGCGCTGCATTCCGTGCGAGACGGCCTGCTGCACCCGAAGGTACTCTTGCTCTCCGTGACGTACTTCTTCTTCACGATGGGGCTCTACGGCGTGAGCTTCTGGCTGCCGACACTCGTAAAGGCGAGCGGCGTAACCGATACGCTCAACATCGGTCTGCTTTCGGCGATTCCGTATGCTGCCGGCGCGATCGCGATGCTCGTGGTCGGCCATAGCTCGGACAAGCGTGGCGAGCGCCGCTGGCATCTGGCGGGCGCGGGCATCGTCGGGGCGATCGGGTTGTACATGAGCGTGGCCTTCGCGCATTCGACGCTGTTCGGCATGATCGGCCTCACGCTCGCGACGATGGGCGTCGTGACGACCATCTCGCAGTTCTGGGTGCTGCCGCCCGCGATTCTCAGCGGCGGCGCGGCGGCCGCGGGCCTCGCGCTGGCGAATTCCGTGGGCAGCATTTCCGGGGTCGTGAGTCCGTGGCTCATCGGCGTGATCCAGACGCACTCGGGCTCGACCGGCAACGGTGTGCTGGGACTCGCGGTGAGCTGCGTGATCGGCAGCCTGCTGGTGTTCACCGTGCCTGCCTCGCTCGTGAACAGCCGGCGGCGCGCCGATTGACAGTCGCGCGTCGTAACGAAACGCCCCGCAAAAGCGGGGTTTTTCGCGTCGATGTTCGGAGCGCTTCATGGCCAGCGTCACGTCGCTTGCGCGTTCCGCTCGCGTTGCTCGCTCAACACGAGGCCGAGCCGCTCGACGAGATTCTTGCGCGCGTTCGCGGTGTGAAGATCGGTAAGCTCGGCGGCGCGCTGGCCATCGCCTTCGGATATCGCCGTCGCGATAGCCGCGTGCTCGTCCCAGATCGATTTGCGTTGTCCCGATGCCTGCAGCACCGCGCCCATCACGCGGCGCAGATGCACCCAGTGCGTCTGCGCGGTCTCGGCGATCAGGGGATTGCCCGATGCCGTGTAGATCGCGTTATGGAAGGCCATGTCGGCGTCGATCATCGCTTTGACGTCGTCGCTCTTGGACGCGCGGCGGCCATTGGTGATGAGCGTCTTGTCGATCTTCGCGCCACGTTCGGCGGCAAGGCGCGCGGCGAGCGAGTCGAGCGCGCCGCGAATCTCATAGAGATGACTGATCCATGCGGGATCGAGCGGCGTGACGAGCAAACCGCGTCCGGGCGCATCGATCACGAGGCCGTCTTTCTTCAACAGGCGCAGCGCCTGCAACACGGGAGAGCGCGACACGGCGAGCTGCTCGGCAATCTCTTCCTGCGTGATGCGCGTGCCGGGCGCGAGCGAACCCGAGCTGATGGCGTCGAGCAGCACCTTGTAGACCTCGTCCACGTAGTCCGTGCGGGCCTGAAGCTTGAGAAGTTTGGCGGGCATGATTTCGACCGTGATCTCTGGATACAGAATACGGCAAGGTTACAGCGCGGCGGTGCCGCGCGTCAACGCGCGCTATTTCATGCCTGAATCGACTCGCGTTTACCCATAGAGACAGAGTGTTTGCTCATCGCTAATCTTTGTATACAGAGTTCGGAGTTCGGTAACCGGAATTCGGTTCTCAGGCATCAATCAATCTCAACCCCACTCAAGACAGGATTTCCATGACCATCAAATCGGACAAGCTGGAAGGGCAAAAGAGCAGCGGCGGCGCAGCCGCCACGGTCAAGAAACTGGTGCCGTATGGCGGTTACTACGTGAACAAGGTGCCTGGCCACGATCCGGAACTCACCGAGACGGGACCGGGCACGCCGATGGGCGAGTACATGCGCGCATTCTGGCATCCGGTCTGCATGTCGATCGAACTGACCGACACGCCGCGCTATCTCAAGATCCTCAACGAAGAACTGGTGGCGTTCCGGGACGGCAGCGGCCGCGTGGGCCTGCTGCATGCCCATTGCGCGCATCGCGGCGCGTCGCTGGAATATGGCGCGATTCAGGAGCGCGGCATCATGTGCTGCTATCACGGCATGGTGTTCGATGTGGATGGCGCGTGCCTGCACGTGCCTTTTCCGCAAGGCGAGGAGAAAGAGGCCGAGAAGTACGCCTGTTCCATTCGTCAGGGCGCGTATAAGGCGGTCGAGCGCCACGGTCTCGTGTTCGCGTACATGGGACCGCCCGAGAACGAGCCGCCTTTCCCGGAATGGGAAGGCGATTACACGGTCTTGCCCGGCGACGAACTGGTCGCCTACAGCAACTTCCAGCATTGCAACTGGCTGCAGGTACAGGACAATGCGGCGGACAACTTCCATCCGACCGCGCTGCATGCCGCGAAGAACGTCGTGAAGGGCCAGTTTCAGGGGACGACCTTCGATGAAGTCGGCGCGGCATCGATGGAGGTGGCGCCCGACATGCACTTCCAGCCGGTTCAGCAAGGCCGCAGTCTCGCGTGCGCGGGCGCGCGTCGCGTCAACAAGGATCGGCTGTTCGTGCGCGTGCAGCATCAGGTGCTGCCGAATCTGAGCCTGCACGCGTACACGTCGGAAGATGGCTCGAACAAGAAGCTTTTCAGCCGCTTCCATATCATTCGCTGGACTGTGCCCGTCGATGACGAGAACAGCAAGATGATCGGCTGGCGTGTGATGGGGCCTGGTATCGACACGCGCGGCGTCGGCAAGAAAGAACTGGTGGGCTATGAGTCGATCGACTTTCTCGACGGCCAGGTCGCGATGCGCCGCCCCGAGCGCTTCGGTGATTACACGATCGAGGATATCGTGCCGATTCCGGCGAATCATCGCGAGCGCGCAAACTACAAGCAGGCGCAGTACGCACCGGGCGACTACGAAGCGATCATCAGTCAGCGTCCGATCGCGGTGCATTCGCTCGAAAATCCGACCAAGTTCGATGCGGGCGTGTTCCTGTTTCGCAAGATGCTGCGCGATGCGTTGCGCGGTTCGAACCCGGCCGCATCCGCGCAAAACTTCGCGGAATGGTTCCGCGAAAATGCGGGCGCGCCGAACAGCTTCTGCTCGGGCAACGTGTTCGAAATCCCGCAAGGCGCCACCGTCGAAGAAGAAGTGGTGCGGCGCCGCAAGGTGACCAAGCAGATCGTCGCGATCCTCGCCGAGAGCGAGACGCTGAAGGGCGAGGCGCGCACCGCATTCGTGCGTGAGCGCTTCGAGGCTCTCGAACAGTCGATGAAACAGTAAGGCCGCAAACGCGAGGGCGCATCGTGCGCTCTCGCGATATCGACGCATCGATTCGAGGAAAGGCGACCATGTCAACGCAACCCATCTCAACGCAGGCGCAGGAGCAGACTTTGAATCTGCTGGTGCGTCAGGTCCGGTTCGAAGGCCGGGGCATCAATTCATACGAACTCGTCGATCCCGAAGGCGCGGACTTGCCGCCTTTCACGGCGGGCGCGCATATCGACATTCATCTCGCGGGCGGGGTCGTGCGGCAGTATTCGATCAGCAACGCACCGCGCGAACGTCATCGCTATGTGATCGCGGTATTGCGCGACGAGCGCGGGCGTGGCGGATCGAAGGCGCTTCACGAGCAATTGCGCGTGCAGGACATCGTGCGGGTCAGCCGCCCGCGCAACAACTTTCGTCTCGTCGACGGAGCGCGCCGCGTGCTGCTGATCGCGGGCGGCATCGGCGTTACGCCGTTGAAAGCCATGGCGCACGAACTCGACGATGCGGGCATCGACTACGAAATGCATTACTGCGCGAAAGATGCGCGTTGTGCCGCGTTCACCGAGGAATTCGAGCCGATGCGCGCAAGCGGACGCCTGCATTTTCATTTCGATAACGGCGATCCATCGGCGGGTCTCGATCTTCGCGATTTGCTTCATGTCCCGGGCGAAGGCGAACACGTCTACTATTGCGGGCCAGGCGGATTCATGAAGTCATGCGCCGAGGCGGCGCAGCATTGGCCTTCGGGCACGGTGCATTTCGAGCATTTCAAGGCGCCCGAGCGCAGCCCCGACGAGCAGGCGGCCAACGATGCGCTCGATAGTTTCATCGTTCGCATTGCCAGCACGGGGCGGGAGATCGAAGTCGCGAAAGATAGCAGCATTGCCGATGCGCTCGCCGAAGCGGGTGTGGCATTGGAGACGTCGTGCTGCGCGGGCTTGTGCGGGACCTGCAAGGTGCGCTATCTGGAAGGAGAAGTCGAGCACAATGACTGCATTCTGAGCGACGACGAGAAGACGGAATATCTGACCGCATGTGTATCGCGCGCAACGAGCAAACTGCTCGTGCTCGATCTTTGATCAGCGGAGGCCGGCCATGACAATCGAAATGAGCGCTGGCGAACACACGCCTTGCCTTATGCGCCAATAGATAGCTCGTTCCGACATATACCCTCGACCGGCCCCGCTACGTAGAATCCACTTAATATAATGAGCTTATCCCTCGCGTTCCGCGTGGGGAGTCGAGCGGCTCACAAGGCGCGCAATCCCGTCCTGCCTGTCATCAGCCTCGACTTGGTACGAGGATAAGACTCAATGAGACCGGTTGTATTCGGGAATCGCTTCGGATGGCTGCATGCTGGGACCGGCAAGCGTGGTGTCGTGCTGTGCAATACCTATGGCCACGAGTACGTGTGGACTTACAGCGGCATGCGCCATCTGGCGGAAGCGTTGTCGGCGCGCGGCATCTGGGTGCTGCGTTTCGACTATCGGGGAACGGGTGATTCTTCGGGCGCCGAGCTCGCACGGGATCAATTCGAATCTTCAGTCGATGATATCGGCGCGGCCGTCGATTGGCTCAAGGCATCGACGCAAATCGAACACGTCACGTTATGCGGTTTTCGCGTAGGCGCCGCGTTCGCTCTTGCAGCTGCCTTACGAAAGCCCGTTGACGATCTCGTTCTGCTCGCGCCCGTGGCGAGCGGGCGCGTATATATGCGCGAACTGAGTATCGTGCGCAAGACCTGGCTCGAATTGCTGGCACCGCCGCTGCGCGACATGCAACAAAACGACACCCAGTTCAATGTGCTCGGCCAGGCCTATAGCGACGAATTCAAACACGCTCTCGAAGCGATCGATCTCGTGGCTAGCGTGAATGGCGCGGCAATGCCGCCAGCGCGCCGCGCATTGATCATGAACCTCAAGGCTGGCGGCAAGGACCCTTTGTGCGATGCGCTCTGTCGCAAGGGCGTCGATGCAGAAGCGCGTCCATTCGAGGATCTCACAGGCTTCATCCAGGAAACCGCATTCAACGCCTTGCCGCGCGCGGCGTTCGATGTTGCGGTGCAGTGGATGACAGACAGTGCTTTACCGATAACTTCAGGAGCAACAAAGCTTTCAGCCGATGACTGGTCGGCCCTGCGAATAGAAACGCCCGAAGCGATCGAACGCCCAGTCTGCATCGGCGATGAGAGCCTTTTCGGCATCATGTGCGAGCCGCGCACGGGCCCGGCGCGCGGCCCGGTGTTTCTGATTGCGAATACGTCGGCGAGTTCGCGCGTGGGGGACAGCAGGCTATCGGTGCGTATCGCGCGGGAACTCGCGCGACGTGGCGTGGCGTCGTTGCGTTTCGATGCGCGCGGCCGCGGCGACAGTCCCGCCGCACCTGGCGACGTGCAATCGGATACGGCATTCGGCCGCATCTACAACACGATCGCAACCGACGACACCGCAGGCGCCGCGCGCTGGCTCGCACGGCAGGGTTACAAGTCGATTTTTTCGTTCGGCGTTTGCTCGGGCGCGTATCACGCGCTCAAGGCGGCGCTCGTCGAAGACGCGATCAGCGGCGTCATCACGGTGAATCTGCCGACTTTCAAAAAGCCCGCGGATATCACGCCCGATGGGTTGCGTCAGTCGACACGCAACTCGATGGCGGGTTATGCGTTCTCGATGCTCGATCCGCAGAAGTGGAAAGCGATTCTGCGTGGCGAGAAGCATGTGGCGCGCGTCATGCGTTTCATGCTCGGTTATATGGTGACGCGCGCCCGTTCGCGTGTCGTCGATGCGCTGCGGCTCGATCGGCTCAGCAAGACGCCGCCCGAACTGGCGACGGAACCCGGGCACATCATCCGCGCACTCGATGCGAGGAAAGTGAAGACCGTACTCGTCTACGGCGCATATGACGCGGGCATGGATCTGATCGCAGCGCATTTCGGCAAGCAGGGCGCGCGCCTGTCGCGGTTTGCGTCGGTGAGCATGGCGGTTTTTCCCGATATGGATCATTCGCTCTTCATGACGACGGGCTCGGCGCGCGTCATCGCGTTGTGCGAGCGCATTGCCAGGGAAACGCGTTCGCCCGTCCCGGAACAGACGTTTCCCGAGCGGGAACCTGTCGTGTCGTGATATCGAGTCAGCGCATCAGCGAACGTGCCGCGTCTTGAGTATCCTTTGAGGTTGGAACTCGTCCCGTCCGGGGCCGAGTACCACTCAATACTACGCACAGGAGTCTGGCGATGTCGATTGAAAAGGTTCTATACCGCGCGCACGCTCATGTCACCGGCGGGCGCGATGGCCGCGCAACCGTGCCGGAAAGCAATCTGGATCTCAGGCTGACGACCCCGAAGGAACTGGGCGGCGGTGGCGGCGATGGCACGAATCCCGAGCAGCTCTTTGCCGCGGGTTATAGCGCGTGCTTCATCGGCGCGATCAAGTTCGTTGCCGCGCGCGACAAGATTACGCTGCCGAAAGATGTCGCGGTGGATGGAAGCGTGGGCATCGGTCAAATCCCGAATGGCTTCGGGATTGAAGTCGAATTGAAGATCTCGCTGCCGGGCATGGACCCGAACGAGGCAAAGGCGCTGATCGACAAGGCGCATATCGTGTGTCCGTATTCGAATGCGACGCGCAATAACATCGACGTCAAACTGACGCTCGCCTGAGAATCTCACAAACCGATTGTTCGAGCGCCCGTTCCACGGGCGTTCGAACTTATCCGGAGGGAAACGATGCTGACCGCAGGAATCGATCACATTGGCCTCACCGTGCGCAACCTCGACGCGACGCGTGACTTCTTCGTTCAATGTCTTGGCTGGCAGACCGTCGGCGAGCGTCCTGATTATCCGGCCGTTTTCGTCTCCGACGGAAAGCTATTGGTCACGCTATGGCAAGTGAAAGAAGAATCGGCGCCTGTCGAGTTCGATCGCCGCAAGAATATCGGGCTTCATCATCTCGCGTTGCGCGTAGTGGATGAAAGCGCGCTCTCGACGATTCTCGAGCGCGTGAAGGCATGGCCTGGGGCGAGGGTGGAGTTCGCGCCGGAACTGCTAGGCGCCGGGCCGAAACGCCATATGATGATATATGAGCCGGGCGGCATTCGGATCGAATTCGATTTCGATCCTCGTGTTTAGGTAGGGAAAGCTAACGCGATAAGCGCGGCGGAGTCGTGAATGAACTCCGCCGGTGACGAGTGCGCTGTCAGCCGATCAGAAACGGCGTGCGATCTTCGACAGAGGCGAGCCATGCAGGCGCGCGACCACGTCCGCTCCAGGTCGCGCCGGACTGCGGATCGCGATAAAGCGCGGGTTGAGGACCACGCGGTTGGCCTTTAGGCGCTTTAGGCTTTCCTTTGCTCTTGACCGCGGCGCGTGCTTTGCCTTTGGCTTCTTGCGTGCTCGCGCCTACTGCGAACTTGCTGCGGTCCTTTGCCTTGGCAATCCATCCCGGTGCGCGGCCGCGTCCACTCCATGTTGCCCCGGTCTTCGGATCCTGATAAGCAACCGTGCTTTGCTTCTGCGCCGAGTTCGACCGTCCAGCCTTCTTGCGCGTACCAGAGAACGTTTCGATGTCCGAGATGTTCAATCCGTGGCGCGACATCAAATCATGAATCTTTTGCAAGGCGCCTTCGGATTCCTTTGCGAGTAGCGCATCGGCTTTCGCCTGAAGTGCTTCGATACGCGCCTGAATACTTTCGAGCGTTGGCATGAATTTTCCTTTAATAGATTGTTTTCTGAACTATGCCACGCACGTGCGCCTTGCGCCAGTGGAAATTCGTGCAAATAGGTAGCAATTGAAATTCGAACAAACCGTTTAAGGCATAAAGCAGTGCGGAGAGCATTACGAATTTTTAAAACCGTCTTTGCCTTTTGTGCTGCCAATTCAGCTTCTTTAAATGAGGGATATGTCTTCCGCGAACTTCGATGCCTGAGTCGACCGAAACGCGCTTCGCACGGAAATGACCGCATCGAGCAACTTCACCAAAAGTGATGTTCACGATCATCAATCATCATTTTACATGAGAGGTCGCGGCACCTATCTTGTCGTGAACAGCAGGAAAAGCGCATCCGCCGACCACCGGAAATGCGTCATAACGTTCTGAAGATAGGAGACATCGTGATGACCTCGATTGCTGGCCAGAACCTCTGGCTGACGCCCGCTTTCAAACGGCTGGTTACACGCAGACGCCGCTTCATCGCGCGTCTGACGCTCGGCACATTGGTGCCGTATTACGCTTTTGTGCTGACGGCGGGATTCGCCCCCAAGCTTCTCGCGACCCGCGTGTTCGGCGCGAGTGTCATCACGGCGGGCTGGACCGTGGGCGCATTGCTCATTGCCGGAACCTGGGTTCTCACCGGCATCTACATTCATCGCGCGAACGGAGAATTCGACGCGCTCACGAACGAGATCCTCGACGGAGGCGGCCAATGAACCGTCGCTTTCGGAAGGGCGTCATCTGGCTGAGCGTATGCGTGGCGCAATCCGCATTCGCCGCCCCTGAAACGATCAGCCAGGTGAAGAGGCAGCCGCTGAATCTCACGGCCGTCTCGATGTTTCTCGTCTTCGTCATCGCCACGCTCGCGATAACCTTCTGGGCCGCTGCGAAGACGCGTTCCATGAAAGACTTCTATAACGCGGGCGGATCGATCACCGGCTTTCAGAATGGCCTGGCGCTTGCCGGCGATTACATGTCGGCCGCCGCGCTGCTCGGTCTGACGAGCATGATCTTTTTCAATGGCTATGACGGCATGATCTACGCGGTGAGCTTTTTCGTCGCGTGGCCGCTGCTGATGTTTCTGTTCGCCGAGCGCATCCGGAATCTCGGGCAGGTCACCATCGCCGACATCGCCTCGTTCCGGCTCGATCAGCGCAGAACGCGCACGATGATGGCTTTCGGCTCGCTGACCGTGGTCTGCTTCTATCTGGTGGTGCAGATGGTCGGAGCGGGGCAGTTGATTCAGCTTCTGTTCGGTCTCAGCTACGAACAGGCGGTCGTAATCGTCGGCGTATTGATGGCCGTGTACGTCACCTTCGGCGGCATGGTCGCCACCACTTGGGTTCAGATCGTCAAGGCCGTGCTGATGTTGTTCGGCGCAAGCTTGCTGGCGTTTCTGGCGCTCAGGCAATTCGGCTTCTCACTCGATACGATGTTCACGCAGGCGATCGAAACGCACAAGAACGGAAGCGGCATCATGCTGCCGAGCAAACACGTCGCGGACCCGTTTGCGATGCTTTCGCTATCGGTTGGACTGGTGTTCGGCACGTCCGGGTTGCCTCATATTCTCATGCGCTTCTTCACAGTGCGCGATGCAAAGGAAGCACGCAAGTCCGTGTTCGTGGCGACCGGATTCATCGGCTATTTCTTTCTCGTCGTGGCGTTGCTCGGCGTCGCGGCGATCGCCATCGTAGGGCGTAATCCGCTCTTTTATGAGGGCGGTGTGCTCGGCGGCAAGCTGATCGGTGGTTCGAACATGCCCGTGATGCATCTCGCGAAGGCCCTCGGCGGCGACCCGGCGCTCGGCTTTCTCTCCGCCGTCGCATTCGCGACGATCCTCGCGGTCGTGGCCGGACTCACGATGGCGGGCACGTCTGCGATCTCTCATGATCTCTACGCGATGGTCTACAAGAAGAATCGCGCCGCCCCCGAGAAGGAGAAACGCGTTTCGCGCATCGCATCGATTGGCATTGCACTGGTCGCCATCGTCCTCGGCATGCTGTTCAAGGATCAGAACGTCGCCTTTCTCGTGGCGTTGACATTCAGCATTGCTGCATCGGTGAATTTCCCGGTCCTGACGCTCGCGATCTACTGGAAAGGCCTGACCACGCGCGGCGCGTTGCTTGGCGGCGTAGCCGGGCTTGTAAGCGCGGTTACGCTCGTCGTGCTGTCGCCCGCCGTCTGGGTCAAGGTGCTCGGACACGCGGCGCCGATCTTTCCCTACGACTACCCCGCGATCATTTCGATGAGCATCGCGTTCTTCTTCATGTGGCTCGGCTCGGTGACGGATCGCCGCGCGGAAGCCAATGAAGAACGGGAAAGATTCAACGATCAGTTCGTGCGTGCCCAAACCGGAATCGGCGCATCGGGCGCGGTGAGTCATTGATCCTTCATGGGAGTAGACATGTCAACAACTCAGCATCACGTCATGCCGGGACATCCGGCGCGCTTCAAATTCAGGGACAACGGCCTCGGCTTCTCGCCGATCACGATCGCACTGCACTGGATCATCGCGCTGCTCGTGCTCTCGATTCTTGCATTGAAGCTCGTCGGACCAACAGGCACATCCGCGCCATTGATCAACCTGTGCGGAACGTTGTTGTTTCCGCTTTCGATCTACCGGTTCTGGGCGCGCGTCACGTCATGGCATCCATTGCCGGTCGGCACGCCGAATCCGGTGGAAGTGATCGTGAGCCGTTCGGTCGCGGTCGCGCTCGCACTGGCGATGGTGCTACTGCCCATTGCCGCGTGGCTTGCGAAAGCGAGCGCCGGCACGCCGATCGAATTGCCGGGCGGCTTTGTATTGCCGGCGCTCATGAACCCGCATGCCGGCGCCGCGCATATCTTCAGCGTGCTCTTCGACATCGGAGCGGGCGCCTTCCTGTGCGGGCTTGCCTTACACATGTTCGGCGCCATCAAGAATCACTTCGTGTTGAAGAACGATTCGCTCAAGCGAATGCTTGGCAAGCACGTGGAGCTCTGAATCATGATCGCAGACAATCGAAAATTTCCGTCGAACGACATTGCATCGCTTTGCGCAGTCAGATATCCGATCTTTCTCGCGGGCATGGCGGCTATCTCCGGTCCCAGGCTCGTCGCAGCGGTCGCCAATGCCGGAGCAATGGGGACGATCGGCGGCCTGAGGCTTCCGCCACTTGCATTGCGTCGCTGGATCAACGAAACGAGGTCGCTGACCGACAAACCGTTCGGCGTGAATCTCGTGCCGTCCTTCGGCGGACCGGATGTATTCGAGGCGCAATTCCGGGTCGTGCTGGAAGAGCAGCCGAAGATGCTTTCGCTTTTCTATGCGGAAGCTTATCCGGATATGATCCGGCGCGCGAAAGATGCCGGGATGGTCGTGATGGTGCAGGTCGGCTCTGTTGACCTCGCGCGCCGCGCCATCGCCAATGGCGCGGATATCATTGCCGCGCAGGGCAGCGAAAGCGGCGGTCATCTGAATCGCGGCACGATCGGATTGCTTTCGTTATTGCCGGGCATCCTCGCGATAGCGGGCGACCGGCCCGTGCTGGCGGCCGGCGGAATCACGAATCGCCAGGATGTCGAAACGGTGATGAGCATGGGTGCATCAGGCGTACTGGCAGGAACGGCGTTCGTAGCCTGCGACGAATCCAATGCACACCCGCTATACAAACGGAAGATTGTCGAAGCGACAGTCGATGACACCGAATATCGCACCGGTTATTCGTTCGGCTGGAAATACGGCACGCCGCATCGCGTGATGCCGAATCATGATCGCTGGAATCTGCTGCGATTCATCGGCGGCGGCGCACGCATCATCGACAAACCGAGAATGGCGCAGAAGTTATCGCTTTATGCGGGGCAAGGCGTGGGCAAGATCGACCGCATCATGCCGGCCGCCGAGCGTGTGGCCGAACTTGCCAAAGGCTTGACGCTCGAGCGCGAAGAACCATTGCACCTTCGCTACGCATGATCTTTGCGCGGCTGCGCCTGCTTTCAAAGGCGCAGCCTTTTTGCATCAGGCGTCAGGTCCTTCCGCGAGAGAAAGCTCGGCATCGATGTCCGACACCTCGGCGCCATGTCCAAACTGTTCATGTGTCAGCGCGAGTAGCGCGGTGAGCGCGGGCGTCACCACCGCATCCTGATTGCGGATGAACACCGTCGTCACGTTAGCGAATGCGGACGGAAGCGCGTGGCATCGAACGGAACGTCGGCTGCCGTGACGTTCCACGACGGTCTTCGGCAAAAGCGTGATGCCCATTCCCGCCGCGACGCACGACATGATTCCGTCGAGCGTGCCCAATTCCATGATCTGCCCGGGAATCAGCCCTGACTGGTAAAACCATTGCTCCAGCGTAGAACGATAAAAACAACCGGTTCTGAATACGAGCACGGTTTGCCGCGACATCTGTTCGACTAGCTGATCCAGAGAACGAAACTGAACACTGCTGAGCAAGGCGAGTTCTTCGCGGAACACTTCTTCCTGGTGCAACGCCGCGTTCTGATGGAATCCGCCGACAAAAGCGCCATCGAGCCGATGACTCTCGATTGCCTTGATCAGTTCGCTCGTCGTGCCGGTAATCAGCGAAAGCTGTACTTGCGGGTATTTCTTGTGATATTTGGCGAGCACTTTCGGCAAGCGAATTGCGGCGGTGGTCTCCATCGAACCGAGCCGCAGCGGTCCTTTCGGCGTCGTGACGTCGAGCATCGCACTGCGGCTTTCGTCCATCAGTTGCAGCACGCGCCGCGCATAGCCCAGAAACGTATGCCCCGCGGAAGTCAGCACCACGCCGCCTTTCGATCGAACGAACAAGGGCTGACCCAATTCGCTTTCCAGTTCCTTGATCCGCATCGTGACATTCGACTGAACGTTGTGCACTTTCTCCGCAGCCGCAGTGAAACTGCCGGTTTCAGCCACGGCGCAGAACAGCTTCAAGTGTCGCAATTCCATCGATATGCCCCTTGAATCACCGGGAATGATGAAGCAATCATGCTTTCATTCTGATTGATGATAAGAGGCGTGTAAAGCAATCCGTGTATTGCGCTTCAGCTTCCGCGATAAGTGCCGAAGCTCCACGGCGAGCACAAGAGCGGCACGTGATAATGCTGCGCGGCATCGGCAAGCGTGAAACGCACCGGCACCACGTCCGCGAATACATCGGGTGTCTTGAAGTAATCCGCCACCCAGAAGCGCAATTCGAAGTCCCCCGCGCGCGCTTGCACGGCTGGCAGAATCGGAGCGTCCGTGCGGCCGTCGCGATTGGTGCGCGTGCGCGCGAGCAACGTGGGCGGTTGCGTGCCGACGTCGAACAATTCGATCTGCATGCCGGCGGCGGGCTTGCCGAGCGCGACGTCGAGTACATGGGTGGTAATGCCTGCGGCCATGATGTGTCTCCTGATCTCGCGTTTCGTCTATGTGCCGCTCAACTGCCGCGGTAGTAGTTGTAGCTCCACGGCCCGAATAGCACCGGCAAATGAATGCGCTGATTGACGTCGGTGACGCGAAAGCGCAGCGGTATCTTCGAGAGGAATAGCGGCTGCGGCAGATTCACTTTGCGCGCGGCGAAGTATTCATCCGCATGCAGCAGCAGTTCATATGTGCCCGCGCGATAGGTATCGCCGATCAGAAGCGGCGGCTCGCTGCGACCGCTCGCGGCAAGCGTGGCTGTCTGCAGAAGCTTCTGGCGCCCGTCTTCGATTGCGAACAGATCGACGCGCATGCCTGCCGCCGGCGTTCCGTGCCACGTATCGAGCGCATGCATCGTGAGACGCGGGCTCAGACCGTCCTGTTGCACGGGGCCGGTGGTCTGATTGGGCGCGGGCGCATCGGCGGCGAGTGCGGTCTTCGCGATCAACATGCTGCCGCCCAGCGCCACCGATTGCAGGGCGAAGCGGCGGCGGCTCACGTCGAAAGCCGGGGAAGTGTCTTTGTCGCGCATGTCAGGCCTCTTGTTTGTTGCCGAGCTTGCGGATGCCGATGAGCACGAGCACCGCCGCGATAACTTCGATGATGGCCACGAGATACAGACCGGTCGTGACCTTTCCCGTCGCGTTTTTGATCAGCCCCATCGCGTAGGGCGCGCCGAAGCCCGCGAGATTGGAGACGGAGTTGATGAGCGCCACGCCGACCGCCGCCGCGCTGCCGGCGAGATAGCGATTCGGCAATTGCCAGAACACCGGAATCGCGCTCATGGTGCCGACGAGCGATACCGTCATGGCCAGCAGTGCGATCACGGGCGAGATCTTGCCGAAGCCCATCAACGCGGCGAGTACCGCCATCGCGACGCCGCCCACGATCGCTGCACCGCTGAAGTGCCAGCGCACTTCGTTGCTGCGGTCCGAATGCGCGCCGTTCAGGATCATGCCGGCCGCACCGCACAGATACGCGATCGCCGCGATCCAGCCGACCGCCATCGGCGTGCCGATGCCCACATCCTTGATGACGGTCGGAATCCAGAAGGTCAGCGTCGAATTCGCGCAGAGCAGACAGAAGAAGATCGCGATCAGCAGCCACACCTTGCGATTGGTGAAGAGCGAGCGCCAGTCGTGACCGCGTTCGCCCATCGCGGCGCTGTCGCGTTGCAGGGCGTCGAGCACGACGCGCTTTTCATCGTCGGACAGCCAGCGCGCCTGCTCGGGCTTGTCGGTCATGTAGAACCACGCGAAGATGCCGGCGAGCACTGACGGGATGCCTTCGATAATGAACAGCCACTGCCAGCCGTGCATGCCGTTCACGCCGCCCATCGACGTCATGATCCAGCCCGCGAGCGGACCGCCGAGCACGCCCGCGATCGCCGATGCCGACATGAACGTGCCGAATGCCCGTGCGCGCCGTTGCGACGGATACCAGTACGTGAGGTAAAGAATCACGCCGGGATAGAAACCTGCTTCGAACGCGCCGAGCAGGAAGCGCAGGACATAGAACTGCGTGGGCGTGGAGACATGCGTTTGCAGCATGCAGATGATGCCCCAGCAGATGGTGATACGCATGATCGTCTTTTTCGCGCCGATCTTCTGCAACAGCATGTTCGACGGCACTTCAAAGAGAAAATAGCCGATAAAGAAAATGCCTGCGCCCAGACCATAGACGGCTTCGCTGAAATGCAGTGAATCCAGCATCTGCAGCTTGGCGAAGCCGATATTCACGCGATCCAGCCACGCGAGCACCCACAGCACGCCGAGAAACGGCAACAAGCGCCATGAGACCTTGCGATAGACGCTCGCTTCGGCGCTTTCGGCCTCGCTCACGAACACCGGCATCTCCTGTTTGATCAGCGACATGGTTTCTCCTTTCCAGTCGGTTTGCGTCGCGCGGACAGCGCCGTGCGCTCGGTTGGAAGCAAGTATAGAAACGGCCAAAAAATCGGGAACGGGGGACGGGCCAATAGGCCCCATAGCAACGCGTATATGGGTTTCAAAGCCTTATGCGGCCTGGCTCCGAGCGTTTCGTCGCAGTGCGTTTTCCGACCTATGGATTACCCTAGCGCGGCGGCCGTGAAGCGGTTACCGCGATGCCGGCTGGCAAAATAGCGGCGCAGCCATGCGAATAACAGAGACACGGAACGCACCATGAATCGCACCGACGATCCATTCGATACCTATCTGCTGCGCGTGCTGTGCACGCTGATCGCCGAACGCAGCGTGTCGCGCACGGCGATTCGTATGAATCAGTCGCAGCCGGCCATCAGCTCGGCGCTCAAGCGCTTGCGCGCCATCTTCAACGACCCGCTTCTCACGCGCGAAAAGAACGTGATGGTGCCAACGCAGCGCGCGATACAACTGGCGCAGAGCGCGCAGGCCGCGCTGAGCGCCCTCGATAACCTGCTCGTGTCGGACGATCATTTCGATCCGGCCACGACCGAGCAGACCTTCACCGTGGGCATGCCTGACTACCTGGCGCCGCCGTTTTTCGCGCATGTGGTGCGCGAATTCCGCCGTGCCGCACCGCATGCGCGCATCGTCGCCGTGCCGCTCTCGGCTTCCTTCAACTACGAGCAGGGGCTTTCCGAGGGGGCGCCGGATATCGTCATCGGCAACTGGCCCAATCCTCCGGAGCATTTGCACCTGTCCGTGCTGCTCGAAGACGACGTGGTGTGTGTCGTCGCGCGCGACAGCATTCACGCGCAATCAGGCAAGTTCGATGCCCAGGACTATCTGAGCGCGTCGCATATCGTGCCGACGCCGTATTCGCGCGATCAGCGCGGTGTAGTCGATACCGGGCTCAGCACCATGCGCGTGCACCGCGACAACCGCGTGAGTTGTCCGTACTTCAATCTCGCTCCGAGCCTGATTCCGGGAACCGACCTGATTCTCACGACCGGCCGGCATTTCGCCAACTATCACGCGCAGCATCTGCCGCTCGCCGTGCTCGATGCACCGATCGAATTTCCGTTCATGCGCTTTTATCAGTTGTGGCATCCGTCGCGGCATCGTTCGGCATCGCACGTGTGGCTGCGCGGCATGTTGACCGAAGGCGCGCAGGAATTGCGCGCGCTGCGCGACATGCATCGCCAGTAGCGCTATCGCATTCTGTTATGTGGTCAATAGGATCGGCTGTCTCGCCGCTGCTGCGCGCGCTTCCTATACTCGGCACGAATCGCCTTCGACGCCAGGCGAATGCGGCGTGCCTTATGGGAGAAGCAGTTCATGTCACAGTCGATCAATCTCGAACCGGTCAACGCGCTCGATCACACGGCCTTCGTCGGCGCTTTCGCGAGCGTGTTCGAGCATTTTCCGCAAGCGGCAGAAGGCGCGTGGAGCGCGCGTCCATTCGTATCCGAAACGGCATTGCATGACGCGATGATGAATGTCATCCGCAGTCTCGATGCCAACGGGCAACGCCGTTTCCTCAATCTGCATCCACTTTTATCCGGCGCGAACATTCGTTCCGGCACGATGACAGCGGATTCGGATGCCGAACAAAAAAGCGCCGGGCTCGACTCCCTGCCGTCGGATCAGGAAGCCGTGCTCGACCGGCTCAATGCGGCTTATCTGGAACGGCACGGTTTTCCGTTCATCATCTGCGTGCGGCATTACACGCGCGAAGGCATTTTCAGCGCGCTCGAACGACGTCTCGGGCGTAGCACGCAACTGGAACTGGATGAGGCATTCGCGCAGATTGCCGCGATCACGCGCGCGCGTCTGAATGCGCGGCTTCGCACGTTGAACTGACGGCAATCAGGCCCGCTGGTTCATTGTTGCGGCGGCGCTGCGTTCCATGTCTGCGCGGTGGTTCGCCACTTGCCGTCCGCGCCCTTGGAGAGCACCTTCAACACGACGCCCTTGTAGGGCGTCTTCTTGCCGTCCTTTTCCGCAACGACAGTCCAGTTCGCGGTCTGATAGATCAGATTGCCAACCCGTTTGGCACTGACGACGTCGATCGTATGATCGTGAAAGCCCGCATCGAACAAGCCTTTATAGAACTTCTCGACATCCGCGCGTCCCTGAATGGTCGTTCCATTTCCCGGGGAAACCACGGCTTTCTCGTCGTACAGAGCGCCGAGCGCCCGCGCATCTCCCTTGTTGAAGGCCGCGTTCCAGGCGGTGTTTGCATCGTCGAGTACCTTGTCTTGCTGCGCGAGTGCCGGTTGTGACGCGACCAGCGCGAATAGCGCGCATGCACCGAGTTGCCTTAAGGACTTGTTCATCACGTATCTCCAAGTGGCGAATATGCAGATCTCGGCGATGCGTGACGGCGTGCGGATGATAAAAGCGCGAGCACCGTTTGCCGGCGCCAATATTCGATTTAGCTTTCAGTCGCCCGTCTGCGCGTGGAGTATAGGCAGCGGTGTTCCTGTAATCAATTAACGTAGAGCGGGCGATGCGACTTCACTGCGAGGCGCATCCACGCGGCACGCGATGAAAGTTGCGATCGAAATAAATCAGGCCGTCGCCATCGTCGCGCACGCGGATATCGTGTGTTTCGACGAACATCACCGAATGCGATCCGACTTCCTTCGCCTCGACGATGGTGCCCTGCAAACTCGCCAGCGCATCGCGCAACACCGGTACGCCGTTCGCGCCGGCGTCCCAGACGGGCAACGAAAAGCGCTCGTCCATCGAGAGCGGCGTGAGGCCGGCGAAGTGTCGCGCGATCTGTTCGAGATGGCCCGGCAGCACGTTGACGCACACATTGCGATTGCCCGCGAAGGCGGCATGCATCGCGCTCGAACGGTTGATGCAGACGAGCAGGGTGGGCGGTGAGTCGGTGACCGAGCATACGGCGCTCGCGGTGATGCCGCAGCGACCGTGCGCGCCCATCGTCGTGATGACATTCACCGCGGCCCCGAGATGGGACATGGCCTGGCGGAACAGCTTGCGCGCCTGATCGGGATCGGCGAAGTCGGGGCGTGGCAGCGCGGACATAGGAGTGTCTCCTGTTCGTTTCATGTTTAATGTTGTATAGCAAACCGTGAATCAAGCGTACGCGCTGAACCGCACAAAACATATCGGCGCGATCCGCCGACTTGCCCGGCGTGGTTACCGAGCGCACTAAAGCTTTTACCTATTCCGGAAAATCGAAGTAAAGAAGGGACTTTCGCGGTGAATATCGGCTGGTTATCATTGCCTTTCCTTCGAATCCTCATTTGCAATGAATCCTCCCGCTCCCGTGGTGTATATCGTCGACGACGACAACGGCATGCGTACGTCACTCGCGTGGCTGCTCGATTCGGTCGGCGTGAAGTCGGAAGGATTCGCGAGCGCCGCCGAATTTCTGCATGCCTTCGACGTGTCCCGGCCCGCCTGTCTCGTGCTTGACGTACGCATGCCCGAAATCAGCGGCTTCGACGTGCAAGCCGAACTCAATCGTCGTGGCGCGACCTTGCCGATCATCTTCGTAAGCGGTCACGGTGACATTCCAATGTCCGTGCGCGCGCTTCAGAGTGGCGCGATCGATTTCGTCGAGAAACCCTATAACTCGCAGCAAATGCTCGATCGCGTGCAGCGCGCGATGAAGCTCGCCACGCAACGCCACGCAAAAGATCAGCGGCAACGCGAACTGCGCGAGCGCGTCGAATCGCTGACCGCGCGCGAGAAGGAAGTCTTGCGCGGCGTGATCGAAGGCAAGGCGAGCAAGCGCATCGCCTCCGATCTGTCGATCAGCGTGAAGACCGTCGACGTGCATCGCGCGAGCATCAAGGACAAGCTCGGCGCGGCATCCATCGCCGCGCTGGTGCGCGACGTGCTCGAAGTATGGAGCCCGCCGGACGACGGGCGCGCATGACTCACGCTTCAGCGCATGTAGAGACCGCCGTTCACGTCCCAGCATGCGCCATTGGCGAAGTACGCATCGGGCGATGCGAGCAGCACGGCGACATCGGCGATGTATTCGGCCGAACCCAGACGCCCGACGGGAATGCCCGCTATCACTTTGTCCAGTTTGTCGGCGGGCACGCTCTCATGCACCACGGGCAAGTCGAGCGGCCCGGGCGAGATCGCATTGACGGTCACGCCGTGCGCCGCCAGATCGCGCGCGAATACCTTGGTCAACGTGATCGCGCCACCTTTCGCAGCCGCATAATGCGCGCCGGTCGCCGAGCCGCCGTTCTGTCCCGCGAGCGATGCGATATTGACGATGCGGCCCGCGCCGTGATCCGCGAAATAGCGGCCGAATACCTGACAGCCGAACAGCACGCTGCGCAGATTGACGTCGATGACCTGATCGAACTGTTCGGCGGTGATCTCCATCACGGGCACGACCTTCGATGCGCCCGCATTGTTGACGAGTACATCGATACGGCCCCAGCGTTCGTGCACTGCATCGCGCGCGTGTTCGAAATCCGCTTTCGACGTGACGTCGAGCTTCAGCGCAAACGCGCTGGACCGATCTTCGCTCAGCTCTTGCGCGAGTGCCTGCGTGGCTTCGATTGCGATATCGGCCAATGCGACTTTGTAACCAGCGGCATGGAAACGGCGGGCAACGACTGCGCCCAGGCCGCGCGCGGCGCCGGTGACGAGCGCGATTCTATTCGACATGTTCGAATTCCTTTATTGAGCAAACGCGGTTTCGAAATGCGCGGCCACTGCGCAAATCTTTTCATCTGCGCCTTTGCGTCCGACGATCTGCAAACCGGCTTTGAGCGATGAATCTGCAAGCGCAAGAGGAAGACTCAGCGCGGGATGGCCGCTGAGATTGAATGGCCTGATCAGCGACGACATCGCGATCACCGATGTGCCCGCGCGCGCCGCTTCGAGCGTGATCGGAAGCGCGGGCAACGTGGGAAGCACGAGCACGTCGACATCATCGAGCGCGCGATCCACTGCGGCCGTGAAGATGCGCCGCACGTGCTCCGCTGCATCGAGATCGGCTGCGGTCGTGTTCGATGCCGCGCGCAGTCGTGCTTCGAGATCCGCGCCGAGCTTGCCTGTTTCGACGAGATGACCGAACGCACGCCAAGTTTCTGCGTTGATGACCGCAAGACCGGCAGTGAATGCATCGCCGATCGATTCGAGCGTGACGCCGCGTGACGCGAATCCCGCGCGGCGCACGGCGTCGTCGACGGCCTTGCGGATGCTCGCATCTGCATCGACGGCAACGATGCCGACCCGCATCTTCGATGCATCCCGACGCGCACTGTTCACATCGAACGATGGATCGATCGCACCCATCGCATCGATGAGCACGCGCATCTCGCGCGCGAACGGGCCGACGCAATCGAGCGTAGTTTCGACGGGCGCCACGCCGCGACGCGACACGCGGCCAAACGTCGGCTTCAATCCGATCACGCCACAACATGCCGCGGGGCCGCGCACCGAGCCGCCGGTGTCGGTGCCGAGCGCGGCATCGACGAGCCCCAGTCCGACAGCGCATGCCGACCCGCTCGACGATCCACCGGGAATGCGCGTGGCGTCTTGTGGATTACGCGGCGTGCCAGTGAATTCGTTGATGCCAGTCATGCCGAAGGCGAGTTCGTGCATGTTCGCCTTGCCCTTGATACGCCAGCCCGCATCGAGCAGACGTTGAACCACGTCGGCATGTTCGGCGGCGGCGGGGCTATCGGCGAGTGCGCGGCTCGCGGCAGTGGTCGGATAGCCCGCGATATCGATGCTGTCCTTGATCGCAATCGTCGGGCCATCGACACGATCGCGCGCACGCAGATCGAATTTGTTGATGAATACGCTCATGCGTTCAACTCCTTGCGAGGGTTCACGCGCCACGGCGCGTCGAAAAGACGCTCGGTGCGGAAGTGTCGAATCAGCCATTGATCCTGCGCGTCGCGCGGCGATGGAACGAAATCGATCTCGAGCCGCGCGGCGATGAGTTCGGCCTTTTCATCCGCATAGCCCGACGCTTGCAACATGATCCATCGGCCTTTGGCGAACTCGCTTCGAACCTCGATATGCTCCGACGTCAGGAAATGCACATTGGTCGCGAAATGCGGCGCAGGCGGCAGATAGGCTTGCAGCATCTCGACGATCGCCGCGCGCCCTTGCATACGCCCGAACTTCTGCGCATATTGCGGGCCGATGCCTTCCCACACGGCGTCATCGGTGAAAAGCGCGGCAAGCGATTCTCCTTCGAGTGGTGCACAAGGCACATCGCATAACGCCATATAACGCGCGATGGTCTGGCGCACTGCATTGTGCGCTTCGAGCACGGCGACGCGTTCGAGCAGCGCTTCGATGGTCGTGTTCGTCATGGCGTCATGCGTGATTGGCCGTGGCGGGCGGAACGGTCAACGCACGTCCGACGCGCGCTTCGATCTTTCCATAGCGCCACAGGTTGTACGGGCCAACCGGCGTCGTGCGATAAAGATTGCACACGGCGGTGGCGGTATCGAAGTCCGCGACATCGGCCATGATGTAGAAGGTCCACGGCGCGCCATCGGACTGGCCGACGACGAGTCGATCATCGTCCATCACGCCCAGCACGCGCACGTTCTCCATGGCTTCGACGGCGGCAAGCATCTTGCCGTAGGCTTGCCATACTTCGCCGATCTGTTCGCGCGGCAAGTCGAAGAAGTTCTGGGTCACGCCGCAGCAGAACAGCACGCGCAGGGGCAGGTTTCGGTTATCGGTCATGAAGCGTTAGTCCTCTTGTGATTCGATGAAAGTGGATCAGAGATAGCCGGGAATCGGCGGCACGCCGACGAACACCGCGCCCGCGCCGTCGTAGTTGCCTTCGCCGAGGAAGGCGTGCTGCGTGACGACCATCGCATCGCGCATCAGGCGTTGCAGCGGATGCGTGCGATAGATCGCCATGGTGCCACCCAGCCGATAGGCGCGATTCACGACGTCCGCGCCTTCACGTGCGATCTGCGTCGCGGAAAGACGCAACAGACTGACCTGATCGGGCGTGACTTCATTGCCCGCGAGAATCGACTGCCAGACGCTATCGGTCGACTCATAAAAGAACGCACGCGCCGAGCGTAACTGCGCCTCCGCTTTGGCAAGCTCGATGCGGTAGTAGGCGCGATCGGCGAGTTGCGGCGCGCCGGTCGTCGTCTTGCGGCCGCCTGCCATGTGATTCGCAACGTCGAGCGCGGCGCGCGCCAGTCCCAGATTCACGACGGCGAGCACTTGCGCGGCATAAGCGATCGTCGGATAGCGATAGAGCGGTTCATCGACAGTCGATGCGCCGCCGCGCACGAAGGTCCAGTCTTCCGCCACGAACTGATCGGTAACGCGCAGGTCGTGACTGCCCGTGCCCTGCATGCCGACCACGTTCCAGTTCTCGACGATCTCAACCTGCGCGGGACGAAACACCGCGGTGCGCGGCTTGCCCGGTGCTTCGCCCGGCTTGCCCGTGCCGATGCCGACACCGAGCCAGTCCGCGCCCTTGCAGCCACTCGCGAACTTCCAGGTGCCGTTCACGCGATACCCGCCATTGGCAGGTTGCGCGGTCTGCACGGGGAACAGTCCGCCCGCGAAGACCTGATCGGGGCCGTCCGCATAGATCGCGGCCTGCGTCGCGAGGGGCAAAGCGGCGAGATAGAGATTGGCCGAACCGAAGCTCGCGACCCACGCGGCGGAGCCGTCGGCGACCGCGATGCGCTCGATCATCGCGAGAAATTCGCCGGGCGCGCGCGCGTCGCCGCCGAAGCGCTTCGGCGTCGCCGCGCGATAGATGCCGGCGCGCTTGAGCTTGGCGATGACATCGCGCGGTACGTGCGAGAGCCGGTCGAATTCTTCGCGACGCTGAACGATTTCGGCGATCACGTCGTCGAGCGTCAGGGCATCGTCCTGATTGCAAAGATCGTCGCGAATAGCGACGGCAGCCGCGGAAGCTGACATGGGGACGTCTCCTTGTTCGGTCGTATGACTCATAGGGATGGGCGAGCGCGCTTTCGAACTGCTCACATTGATGCCAGTCTAGAAACGCAAAAAAGCCAGGACAATTGGGATGACGTGCGCGTGATTCAGTGAAGCACCCTGGTTCTCTAAAGAAATCTTTAGGGGCGCGTGGCGCGCGCCGATGCTATGGTTAGCGTTGCAATCATGTTTTCCTCGCACCGCGACATGAACTTTCCCGTCGAAGACGATTTCCGCCGCCTGCTCGACGCATTGACGCAAAGCGTGCTTCTGCACGATGCGCAGACGAAGGCCATCGTGTGGGCGAATCGCGCCGCGTGCGCCGCGCTCGGCTTTTCGGTGGAAGAAATGCTGCCGCTCAAGGCGCACGACATGACGCGCGACGACATCAGATATCGCCGCGAAATCGCCGTGAACGCGATGGACCGCTCGATCACCGAAGGCCCGCAAAGCTATGAATGGTGTTATCGCTCGCGCGCGGGCGCCGACATGCTGTCCGAGGCAATCGCGACCTACGTGCCGCTCTCCGGGCGCGCAGTGGTCATGGTGCAGTTCCGCGATATCAGCGCGGAAGATGCGATGCGCCAGAAATTGCGGCGCTATGAAGCGCGCCTGCGCGAATACATGCAGGATCTGGGCGAAGGTGTTGCGGTGCTGACGCCGCGCGGCAAGGTGAGTTTCATCAGCGAATCGGGACGGCGCGTGCTGGGTGTCGCAAGCGATGCACCGCTCGGCGTCGCGCTGGACTATTGCACGAGAGCGGACCGAGACCGGCTGATCACGCAGTTGCGCAGCGCGACGCGCCAGCATTCGGCGCCCGCGCAACGCTATGCGATCACGCGCCGCGACGGCATGAAGCGCTGGTTGCGCATCACGTGCAGGCGCATCGATATCGAGGATGGCACGCTGGTGCATTTCCGCGATATCAGCGATGAAGTCGCGATCGAAGATGCGCGCCGCAACGAAGCGCGCATGCTGGAATATGCGGGCCGCAATAACGCGATGGGCGAAATGGCGATGGCGATCGCGCATGAGTTGAGCCAGCCGCTTGCGGCCGTGCGCAATTTCATCGAAGGCGCGATTCAGCGGCTCGCGCAGCCCGATTCGACCGAGAGCGCGATCTGGGGACTGCGCGCGGCCGATCGTCAGGCCGAGCATGCGGCGCATATCATCAAGAGCGTGCGCGAGTTCATCGTGAAGCGTGAACCCGTCGAAGCACAGGCCGATCTTCGCGACATACTCGCGGACGTTGCGTACTTCATTCAACTGCGCGCACGGGACGAGGGCGTGACGGTCAGGATCGAGCAATGGCCCGAGGCGTTGCCGATACGGTGTGAGCGCGTGCTTATCGGTCAGGTCATGCTCAATCTGGCGTTCAACGCGGTCGAGGCGTTGAGCGGGGCGAAGCCATCGACAGGCATCGTCACGCTTGCCACGGCGATGAACGGCGAGGCGGCCGAACTGCATGTGACCGACAACGGACCGGGCGTGCCCGACCATGCGCTCGAACGCCTCTTCGACGGTTTTTCTTCGTCGAAGGCGGGCGGCAATGGCATAGGCTTGTCGTTGTGCAAGAACATCGTGTCGCGTCACGAAGGGCGCATCTGGGCGCAACGCGCCACGAGCGGCGGTCTCGAATGTTGCTTCGCTTTGCCCTTGTCGCATGGCGCGTGATCGACGGGTAAGCACGCATCGGCGCGCATGCACCGATGCGTACGCGCTCATCAAAGCAGGAAGCCGATCGCGCTCAGCGCTTCGGTCGAATCGATCAGGCGAATGACCTTTTCGACGAGCTTCGGTTCGCCGCCCGCCATACTGATCTTGTGCGTGAGATCGGCGGCGAAGATCGTCGACACGCCGCGCTTGTACGCGACGATGACCTGCGCCGACTTCACTTCCACCACATCGGCGCTGTCGCTCGACAGCGTAAAGCGCGACACGGTGCGTACCGTGCGCGCCGCATCCGATGCGGACGCGGAATAGCCGGACGTCATGCGCTGCACGCGCAGTTCGCGCATGTGCTGATCGTCATAGGCGTAGTTCAGCGTGGCGGCGAAGTCGGTCGCTGCGGGATCGATCGGCACGACATAGAAGCCGGACGGCTCCCATAAGTCGAGCCATGCGCGATAGTCGCGGCGGTCCAGCAATTCGGCTTCGCGCCAGATGAATTCGATCGCCCGCGCGAACGTTTGTTGCGAGAAGAGTGCGTTGCGATCGTCCATCATGCTTTCTCCATCATTGCGGCCCATTGCCTGTAGGCTTCACGCATGCCGGTTTCATCCGTGGCGTGCGCGGTCTTTTCTCCGTTCGGTGCGGTCGTTTCACGGTTCAGGCCGCGGTTCACGAGAATCGGCACATCGGGACCGGCGTGCGAGCCGCGCTGCACGCGTTCCCACGCTTCGGCGTCGTCGGGGCTGCCGAAACCGAATGGACCCTGGAAATGCTCGTGAATGCGCAGGCGCACGCGATTCGCTTCTTCCGGTCCGCCGTCCATCGCGAGCGCGACGTGGCGAATCTCCGTTTCCTCGGCCGAGATCGGACGCAGCACGCGGAAGAACGCCATCGAGAGCGCGAGGTTCGGAAAGAGGTTCAGATTGAAGCCCACGCCCATCAGCGAGCGCACGATACGGCGTACTTCATCGGGCGTATGTTTCTCGGCGAGCGTGGCGGCCAGCTCGTTGAAACGTTCGGGCAAGGGCGCGCCGTCGTCCTTGTCGAGATCGACGATCTCGGGCACCAGCACCGCCAGGCTATGACCGTTGCCGAGCGAGCGGCAGAAGGCTTGGTCGCTCGTCATGAAGCTCGTGATGACCGCAGCGGTTTCATCGTCGATCGACTTCATCCACGACTTGTGCACGACGGGGAAGTGATAGAGATCGGTGGTGTTCTCGAGCTGGATTTTCCAGTTGCCCTTGAACTTGAACTTGTGCTCGCCGTTCGCCTTGATCGGATAACCCGCGCCCTGTTTCATGAACAGATCGATCCAAGGCTTCGCGCCGCCGAGAAAGTCTTCGAGCGGTTCGATCGTTTCGTCGAAGCTCGCAAAGATCAAACCCTGATAGATCCCGACGCGCAGTTTCTTCAGCGGCAAATCGCCTTTCTCGCAGACGCCTTCGTAACCGTCGCCGTAAGGCAATGCGCGCAGCGTGCCGTCGAGCGCATAAGACCAGCTGTGATAGGGGCACGTAAAGCCCTTCGCATTGCCCTTGTGTTCCTCGCACACGGTGGCGCCGCGATGGCGGCAGCGGTTCTGCAGCACGTGCACCGCGCCGGTCTTGTCGCGCACGACGATCACCGGCTGGCGGCCAATGGTCGTCGTGATGAAATCGCCGGGCTTCGGCAATTCGCTTTCATGCGCGACCCAGATCCACGTCTTATAGAAAATGCGTTCGAGCTCGGCTTCGAAGAGATCGGCATCGTAGTAGAGAGACGGCGCGATGCGGTCGGCCTGCGCGCGCTTGCCGAGCGCGCTGGTATCGATGATTTGGGTAGTCGGCGTACTCATCGTTCGGTGTGGGGTGAGGTTGATCGGCCAAGAGGACGGCAATGAAAATCGGCGCATCCTCTCGTTGACATCAGTCTCGCTTTGCGAGGATCATGCGTCAAATCGATTAAAAAACGGTTGGTCGATAAATGCCGCCGATATCTTGAGAGTGCCCCGATGACATCCCTCGACCATGTCGATCTCAATCTGCTGCGCGTGTTTCAGGCGATCGTGGAAGAACGCAGCCTCACCAAGGCCGGCGAACGGCTCGCGCTCTCGCAGCCCGCTGTGAGCTATTCGCTCGGCCGTCTGCGCACGCTTTTCGATGACACGCTCTTCATTCGCACGCGCGCGGGCATGCAGCCGACGCCGGTCGCGCTGGAACTCGCCGAGATCGTCGGACGCGCGCTCGATACGGTGCGTGAAGCATTGCGCTTCGCCGAGCGCTTCGATGCATCCACGAGCAATCGCACGTTTCGTCTTTCTCTTTCGGATGCGGGGGAAATGGCGTATCTGCCCGCGATCTGCCAGGCGCTGCATGAAACCGCGCCGCGCGTGAAGCTGCTGGTGGAGCCGCTGCCCGTGGAGGAGATGGAAGAGGCGTTGCGTTCGAGCCGGCTGGATTTTGCAATCGGCAATTTGCCGTCGCTTTTGCCGCGCACGCGGCACGCGCTGCTTTTCGAGGAAGCGTATGTGTGCATGACGAGAAAGCGCGATGGCTTGCCCGCCGGTGAAACCTTGAAACTCGATGAATTCCTTGCGGCGTCGCATGTGCAGGTGCGCTCACTCGAACATAGTCACCATGCGCTCGATGACGCCTTGCGCGCGCAAGGCGTCGGCCGCAATATCGCGCTCGCGTTGCCGCACTTCGTGGCGGTGCCCGGCGTGCTCGCGGTGACGGATCTGTTCGCGACATTGCCGGAGCGGCTCGCGCATATCCTCAATCGCAACGACGCGTTTCGCATCTATGCGTTGCCGGTTCAATTGCCCAAAGCCGCCGTGACGATGCACTGGCACGAGCACTTTCACGAAGACGAAGGCATCGCGTGGATGCGCGGCCTCATGACCGACATCCTCGCGGGTTTCGACAAGCTGTGAGTTCAGAGGTCGAGCACGAGCACCGGCGAGCGCGAACGGGACACGCAGCAGCAGATCACGCTGTTGCTTGCGCGTTCGGCCTTGCTCAGACAATGGTCGCGATGCTCGGGCTCGCCGCTCACGACATCGACCATGCAGGTGCCGCACACGCCTTCGCCGCATGACGTATCCACTTCGATGCCGATCGATGCGAGCGCGTCGACGATCGACGTCGAAGCATCGACGCGCACGGTCTGCCCGCTGCTGGCGAGCCGTACGTCGAACGTTTCGAGCGACGTTTCCGTCTGCGCCTGCGGTTCGGCCTTGAAGCGTTCGAGATGTATGGAGTCGGCAGGCAGGCGCTTCTTTGCCGTGTCCACCACGACATCCATGAAGGGCGCAGGACCACACGTGTAGACGTGCGCGTCCTTGCTCGCTTCGCGCAGACAGACTTCGAGTTCATCGGTAAGCCCTTCGCGTTCGATACCGAAATGCAGCTTGACGTGCTTGTCGAATGGCGCGCGCGCGAGGAGCGGGAGAAACGCCGCATGCGTATCGCTGCGCGCGAAATAATGCAGTGTGAAGGGCGCACCGATCGCGACCAGACGATAGGCCATCGAAAGCAGAGGCGTGATGCCGATGCCCGCGCCGACAAGAATATGCTCGCTCGCGCCTTCTTCGAGCTGGAACAGATTGCGCGGCGCGCCTATCGACAATTCGCAGCCGACGCTGACTTCGTCATGCAGCGAGCGTGAACCGCCGCGCGACTGTTCTTCTTTCTTGACCGCGAAGACATGCGAGTCGCGGCGCGCCGGATCACCGCACAGCGAGTATTGGCGCGTGATGCCCGAGGGGCTCGTTACGTCGATATGCGCGCCGGGCGTGTAAGCGTCGAACGGCCGGCCATCGAGACGCGAGATGCTGAATGACCGGACGCCGTGTGCTTCCTCGCGCAACGCGTCGACGCGAACTTTGAAGATTTGAGCTTGCATGATGCCTTTCCAGTGTTTTCGAAGGGACGATGCAATGAGCGTATCGTCCCTTGTCGGATAAGCAAAATAGATTAAAAAATGCGAGTCACATCAATTGGATGGATATCTTCATGCTGTCGTCGCTGTCGTCGCTGTCGTCGCTGTCGTCGCTGTCGTCGCTGTCGCGCCTGAGGGCAGGCTCGCGCGCGTGTCTGCCGCATCGAGCGTGAGGCGTGCTTCACGCGCTTCGCGTTCGAGACTCGACCGATACTGTTTGCAGCCGACGAAGAGCAGCACTGCCGCAAGCACGATCGCCACAGCATTGATGATCGCCATGGAATGGCCGACTGCGAGCGGCGAGCCGAATACTTTGTCCGTGATGACCGCGACGAGTGTCGTGCCCAGCCCGAGCCCGATCAGATTCGACACGAGCAGGAACATCGCGGAGACTTGCGCGCGCATCTGATTGGGCGCGAGCGCCTGCATGGCGGCGGCGGAAGTCGGAAGCGGGAACGATGCGAAGAACATCGCGGCGACGAGCCACGCCAGGGATGCGTTAAGGCTCGTCGTCTGCGTGAACGCGATCCCCGGCACGAGCATGCACGCAGCGCCGATCCAGGCCGCGCGCATGGGTGCATCGCCGCGGCCACGGCGCAGCAGCCAGTCGTTGAGCCAGCCGCCGCAGAAGACGCCTGTCGTATTGGCGACGAGCATCACGATGCCGAGCATATAGCCCGTTTCCACCGGCGTGAGGCCGAAGCGGCGCATATAGAACGCGGGTGTCCAGCTCATCAGGCAATAGAGGCCCATCGCATAGAAGGAAAAGCCGATGTAATGACAGAAGAACGTCTTCCGGTGGCTGGCGATGAAACGCAGCGCATCGCCCATTGCAACGCGTTTGACCTGGCCCGTGCCGTCTTGCGCGAGTCCTTTGCGCGCGGGATCGCGCACGGTGAGCATGAAGAGGAATGCGACCAGCAGACCCGGCAAGCCGACGATGAAGAACGTGACTTGCCACGCACGCAACTCGCCGATGATCGGCAAAGTGAAGACGCTCGCGTGCTTGAGCAGCGCGATCACATAACCGCCGACGAGAAACGCAATGCCGCCGCCGATGAACGAGCCGAGCGAATAAATGCCGATCGCGCGGCCCATTTTTTCCTTCGGAAAGAAATCCGCGAGCATCGAATAGGTTCCGGGCGAGAGCGCGGCCTCACCCACGCCGACGCTCATGCGTGAAACGAACATATGCACGAAGCTCTGGCTCAGCCCGCACGCCGCCGTCGCGATGCTCCACAGTGCGATGCCCGTCGCGATGATGCGCGGGCGCGCGAAACGGTCGGCGAGATAGGCGATCGGCATACCCATTACCGCATAGAACAGCGAGAACGCGAATCCATGCAGAAGACTGAATTGCGTATCGGTGAGCTGCAGGTCGCGCTTGATCGGCTCGATCATGAGTGCGAGCACCTGGCGGTCGATGAACGAGAAAACATAGGCCAGCATGCAGATCACGACGACATACCATTCATACGTATAGCGTTTGTTTCTGGGTTTCATGGTGCTTGGTGACTCCCTGGTTTCTGGACGTGCGCAGGCATCCGCGCGGCCCGGTGCCGCGCGAATGCGAGTCGAATACGGGATAGAAAAGGGGCGCGCGTTACTTGCCGCGCGTTTCGTGCGTGTACTTCAGCGTGACGACCGTGACGAGGGCGAGTCCGATCAGGAATACCGATACCGGCCAGTATGTGTGATAGTGCACGAGCAACGCCGTGGCGATCAGCGGAGACAATCCGCCCGCGAAGATCGACGCGACTTCATGGCCCAGCGCGACCCCCGAATAACGCACTTCGGTGCTGAACAGCTCGCCGACGAGCGAGGGCAGCGTGCCGATCATCGCGCCATGACACACGGCCGTGCCGAGCACGAGCGCGAGCCAGATGAGCGGGGTGGAATGCGTATTGAGCAGCCAGAAGAACGGAAACGCCATGAACGCGAGCGACACCGCGCCGATCATATATACCGGCTTGCGTCCGATGCGATCGGATAACTTGCCCCAGAGAAGCATCGCCGCCATTTCGACGACCATCGCGATCATCACGCCGGTGAGCATGGTCGAGTTGGCGATGCCCGCGAACTTGCCATAGACGAGCGAGAACGCGAGAAAGATATATGCACCGCCGTTTTCGGCGACACGCAATCCCATCGCCATGAGGATTTCTTTCGGATGACGCTTGATGACTTCGATCACCGGCATATGCGAAGTCTTGCCCGCTCGCTCCGCATTCGCGAAGTCACGGCTCTCCGGCAGGTTATGGCGGATATACACGCCGAGCGCGAAGATCAGGATGCTCGCGAGAAACGGCAGTCGCCAGCCCCATGAAATGAACTGATCGTGCGGTAATGCCTGCACGGCGAGAAATGCGCCCGAAGACAGCACGAAGCCGCCGCCCACGCCGAGCTGGCTCCATGCCGCGTAATAGCCGCGTTTCTCGGGCGGCGCGCTTTCGCTGATCATCAGAACGCCGCCGCCCCATTCGCCGCCCGAGGCTACGCCTTGCAGAAGGCGCAATCCGACGAGCGCGGCCGGCGCCCACAGTCCAACGTGATCGTAAGTCGGCAACAGGCCGATGCCGAAGGTCGCGAAGCCCATGATGAGCAGCGTCCATACGAGCGATGCGCGCCGTCCATAGCGATCGCCGATATGCCCGAACACGACGCCGCCGAGCGGACGCGCGACGAAGCCCATTGCGAACGCCGCAAATGCGCCGAGCGTGCCGACGAGCGGGTCCGCATTGGCCGGAAAGAAGAGCTGGCCGAACACGAGCGCGGCCGCCGTGCCGTAGACAAAGAAGTCGTACCACTCCATCGCGTTGCCCGCGACGGAGGCGACCACGATCCGGTTCAGCGCGCGGTCCTGGGTGACGGCCGCGCGGTCCGCGGAGGTCGAGGAGTGAACGGAAGACATGTGGGCTCGCTAGGAAGGAGTGGGGTGTCTGTCGATGCTTTCGAAAGGCTTCGCTTGGGAGGCAGTGTCGATGCGACAGATCACTGCGTCAAATTCGCCGAAAAGGGATGCGCCTATCAGTGCGGCAAATTTGAAATCGCATCAGCGCGCTTTATCGACGTTTCGACTTTTGACTGATTTGCCGTGCGGGATGGATGAACGCAGACTGTGTCGGAGGCCGGCGCGAGCGGGCGTTTGCGGCGAGATCTAATGTAATGTCTGAAGTTGATGCAGGCATTTTCACGCACAACGCATGCCCGCGCGTATTTTTCAATCGTGCATTCCTAGCATTGCGCGACAAACAACAAGCGAGAACAATCACAAAGCTTGACGCCAAAAAAGCGAATATTTATAAGCGATCGCATCAATGGCGACGCAAGTAGCAGGAGGAGGGCATGTACGCCAATTATCAAACCTTTGAGGATGCCGACCGCCACGCGCACGCGCTGACGGGCTGGGATCAACGCTATGACCAGGTTGGCGAAGGCGCTTTTCGCAGCACGGTGAAGCAGGTTTCGGTAGCGGGCGTACAGGTCTTTCAGGAATCGGCGAACGTTCGCATCGTTCAGCGCGGACAACTTCCCGCGGGTTTCGTCACGTTCGGGCTCGTGCTCGGCGGTGGCGCGCCATTCTCGTTTCAGGGCGTGAGAGTCGACGAGAACGCACTCGTCGTCGCGCCTGGTTCCAGAGAATTCCTTTTGCATTCGCCGCCCGATATGTCGATGCTGGGCGTCGCCGTCGAATCGAGTCTGCTGGCAGCGGCGGCGGATGCGGCGGGCGTCGATATCCAGGACGAACTCTTCAACCGCCATGTACTGAGCATCCCGGGCGCCGCTGGCGCACGCGCGGGAAAGCGCATCATCGCGGCGGTCGAAACGGTGCTGTCCGACTCCAATCCGTTTATTGGCGACGATGGCGCGCATCGTTTCACGCAGACGGTGACGGAAAGCCTTCTGGATCTGCTGACGTTTCATGTCCCCACACGTGAGGATCGCCTCACGTACGCATGCCGGGCCGACGTCGTGCGACGCGCGCATGATCTCGTGCTGGCAAGTCCTGAGCAGCCGATTTCGGTTCTGGATTTGTGTGAAAAGCTGCGCGTCAGCCGCCGTACCATTCAAAACAGCTTTCAATCCGTCGCGCAGATGAATCCGGTCAGTTATCTGCGGGCCGTGCGTCTTGCGCAAGTAAGGCGGCTTTTGACGACGACATCGCAAGGCGAAGTCCCGGTGCGTGAAGCCGCGATGCGTTGGGGATTTGCCAATCTCGGTCACTTCGCCAGCGATTACAAAAGCCTGTTCGGCGAGCTTCCCTCTCAAACGCAGCGCGCGCGATAGCGCGAGGCGCATTCCCTTTCCCTGAATACTTTCAAGCCGCATTGACGCGGCTGAACCGTCATATCGGCTCGATATGCGGGTTTGTACGCGTATCGGGCGCGTCTCTGTCGGCTCCCTTTCGAATGCTCCATTTCGGCACGTACGCGCTGCCGGTTACGAAGTGCTCTTTTTTATTGTCATCTTTAGAGTCCACTCGACGATAACTAAGGAGGAGCAGAGATGAAGCTGAGACGGCTGGCCGCCGCTATGGGGGCTGTATTGTATGGACTGCTTGCGTGTCAGTCGCACGCAGGCGCGGCCGAAAAGCCGGAAGAACTGACGGTGGCGAAGGTGCCGCCGTTCAACCCGCATCGCGTGTTCGTGGCCGACGTGGCGTTCTCGAGCATGACCGATGCGCGCGTGCACGTCTTCGATGGCGACACGAAGCGCTTCGTCGGCCAGATCGACGCCGGCTTCGCTCCGGGCTTCACGATCTCGCCCGATCACAAGACGGGCTATGTCGCGACGACGTATTTCGCCCGCGGCGGCCATGGCACGCGTACCGACGTGGTCGAGATCATCGACAACACCACGCTCGACGTAACCGGCGAAATCGTGATTCCGGCCAAGCACGCTCAGACCGTGCCGACGCCTTACCTCACGGTTCTTTCGGAAGATGGCAGCCGGCTTTATGTGTCCAACATCACGCCGTCGACTTCAGTCACGGTGATCGATACGGCCGCGAAGAAGGTCGTCGGCGAAATCGATATGGACGGCTGCGTGCTCGCCTATCCGAGCGGCAATGACCGCTTCTCCTCGCTGTGCGAAAGCGGCAAGGCGCTCACCGTCAAGCTCGATGCGACAGGCAAGGAAGCGAGCCGCAAGCTCTCGGACGCGTTCATCGACGTCGACAAGGATCCCGCGTTCATCAATGCCGTGCGCGACGGCAACACGTATCTGTTCACGACCTTCAACGGCAACGTCCGCACAGCCGATTTCTCGGGCGACGCGCCAGTATTCGGCACATCCTGGTCGCTGCTCAGCGATCAGGAGCGCAAGGCCGGCTGGCGTCCGGGCGGCCTGCAACAGACCGCGCTGCATGTGAAGAGCCATCGTCTGTACGTCGCGATGCACAAGGGCGCGGACGGCTCGCACAAGGATCCGGGCACGGAAATCTGGGTCTATGACACGCAGAGCAAAAAGCGCGTCGCTCGCTGGGATCTCGCCAAGCAGAAGATCGATCCGCTGCTCTCGATTCAGGTCAGCACCGACGACAAGCCGCTCTTCTACGGCCTCACGCCGACCTCCGATCTCGTCGTGCTGGATGCGGCGACCGGCAAGCGTCAGCATGTCGAAAAGCAACTCGGCTCGACGTCGACGCTGCTGCTCAATCCCTGAGGTGACGCGATGATCGATCCCGTCATTCTCATGGTGTGCATCGCGTCCGCGACGATCATCGCGCTCGCGAGCGCGTTGCCCAAGTGGCGCGAGCCGGCGCGCTTTCGCGCATCGCTCGAAGCGTTCGCGCTGCTGCCGTCGTTCGCGGTGAAGCCGTTGTCCCTCGTGTTTCCGGCACTGGAAACCGTGGGTGCGATCGGCTTGCTGTTCGCCGAAACGCGCATGGCCGCCGCAATCGTGCTGATCGCGTTGTTCACGCTGTTCGGCGCGGCGCTCGCATTCAACGTGCTGCGCGGCCATACCGATATCGATTGCGGCTGCTCGGGCTTCATCGCTGCCGCGCGGGCATCGGACCGCACGCCGAAGTCGATCGGCTGGTGGCACGTCGCGCGCGCCGCCATGCTCGCCGCGCTCGCCGCCGCCGCGCTCGTTCCCGCGACCGGCCGCGAGCTCATCGGCTTCGACTATCTGAGCGCAGGCGCCTGCACGCTCTTCGCCGTCGCCGCGTGGTTCACGCTCGACGTGCTGCTTGTCAATCTTCCCAAGCTCGATTCTCTGAGGAATTCATGATGCAAACCGCTTTGATGATTTCGGCCGCGCTTTCGTGGGCCGCTCTGCTCGCGCTCGGCGCGATCTGTCTCGCACTCGTTCGCCAAGTCGGCATTCTGTATGAACGCATGATGCCCGCGGGCGCACTTATGATCGACAAGGGCCCGGCAGTCGGCGCCATTGCACCGGTCTTCGAACTCGGCGATATCGCTGGCCGCGCCGTGAAGGTCGGCGGCCTGTCGAATTCGAAGCGCAACACGCTGGTCTTCTTCCTTTCGCCGTCGTGCCCCGTGTGCAAGAAGCTGCTGCCCTTGCTGCCGTCGATCCAGGCGCGCGAAGGCGCAACCGACATCGTGCTGGCAAGCGATGGCGATTTCGAAGAACACGCCGCCTTCTATCGCAAGGCCGGTCTTTCGCAATACCCGTATGTGCTGTCGCAAGAGCTCGGGCTCTCCTATCAGATTGGCAAGCTGCCTTATGCGGTCCTGCTCGACGAAGAGGGCAAGGTGCGCGCGAAGGGTCTCGTGAATACGCGTGAACATCTGGAAAGCCTGTTCGAAGCCAAGGAGCGCGGTGTCGCTTCGCTGCAGGAGTTTGTCCACGGCAAGCACGACGATCACGCGCATCACGACCATGAAGGCCAAGTCGGGCAGCACGCCTGAAGACGCCGATAAATCATTCATTCCTACAGGTGAGCGTCCATGAAATGGCTGGATTCATTCTTCGAACATAAGGCGCGCGGCGTTGCACAGCGCAGCTCGCGGCGCAGCGCAATGGCGAAGCTCGGCAAGGTATTGGTCGGGTCGGCGATGGTGCCGCTGCTGCCGGTGGACCGCACCGCGTATGCGACGGAACCGAAGAAGCCCGGTTCATCGGCAAGCGACGATCCGACGAGCTGCGACTACTGGAAGTATTGCGCGATCGACGGCTGGCTTTGCAGCTGCTGCGGCGGCACGTCGAGCAGCTGCCCACCGGGCACGACGCCTTCGCCGATCACGTGGATCGGCACCTGCCGCAATCCGCACGACGGGTCGGACTACATCGTGTCGTACAACGACTGCTGTGGCAAGACGACTTGCGGCCGCTGCTTCTGCAATCGCAACGAACGCGAGAAGCCGCTCTACAAGCTGTCGCTCAATAACGACATCAACTGGTGCATGGCGAACAGCAATTCGAATTACCACTGCTCGGTATCGGTTCTGTTGGGAGCGGCAACGCAATGAAGACGGCACGTGTATTGATGGCGGCAATCGCGGCCGGCGCGATGAGTCTCGGGACTCAGGCGTTCGCGCAAACGGTGCATTATCCCGGCGGCAAGTCGACCTTCGACGGCAAGTGCGCCGTGTGCCATCAGGCGGGCGGCAAGGGCATGGACGGCCTTGCGCCGCCGCTCGTCGAGTATCCGGGCAAGTACGCAGGTTCGCCCGATGGCCGCGCGCAACTCGGGCATACCGTGATGTACGGCATGTTCGGTCCGATCAAGGTCAAGGAGAAGAACTACAACTTCAAGATGCCGAGCTTCGCATCGCTCTCCGATGAAGAGATCGCCGACGTGCTGAACTATGTCGTGTTCGATCTGAACGCGCAGCATGGTTCGGCCAAGCCCTTCGACGTGGCCGAGGTCAAGGCCTGGCGCGCTGGGCCGCTCGACCAGACCACCGTGCATCAGCGGCGCGACGCGGTCGTGAAGGGTCTCGGGCTATGAAGCCGCGCGCGGTCATCGCCGCCGCGATGCTCGCCGCGCTGTGCACGGCGGGGGCATCGCAGGCGCAGGAATACGACGCGGCGCGCGCGCGTCAGGATTGGGTGCTCAACTGCATGGGATGCCATACCGCCAATGGTTCGGGCATACCCGGCAAGGTGCCGGCCTTGCGCGAATCGCTCGGTCATTTCGTCTCGTTGCCGGAGGGGCGTCAGTTCGTGATGCGCGTGCCCGGCGCGGCCAATTCCGCATTGAGCGATGCCGAACTCGCGAACGTCCTGAACTGGCTGCTCGCCACGATGAACGAGCGCTCCCGGCCTGCATCGTTCAAGCCGTATACAGCCGATGAAATCGCGGCGCATCGCCGTCCCGCGCTGACCGATGTCGCGCGCACCCGCACGAAGCTCGTGAAGGAATTGCAGGAGAACGGCGTGAACGCCGTCCCGGAACACTACTAGGAGACACAAGATGAATAACAACCAGCATCTTTCGATGCTCGATTCGACGCGCGCCTTTCTTGCGTCGGCGCAGAAGATGTTGATCGACGGCGCATGGGTGCAAAGCACCAGCGGCGCGACGCTCGACGTCATCAATCCCGCCGATGGCGAACTGCTCGCACGCGTGCCGAGCGCCGATGAAACCGATGTGGATCGCGCCGTGCTCGCCGCGCGCCGCGCCTTCGACGACTCCGCATGGTCGCGCATGAAGCCGACCGATCGCGAGCGCCTCTTGTTGCGCGTCGCCGATCTGATCGAAGCGAATGCGCGCGAGCTCGCGGAAATCGAATCACTCGACAACGGCAAGCCGGTCACGGTCGCGCAAGGGCTGGATGTGTCGATGGCCGCGCAATGCTTCCGCTATATGGCGGGCTGGGCGACGAAGATCGAAGGCAGCACGCTCGACGCATCGATCCCGTATAGCCCGTCGAATGCTTTCTTCGGCTATACGCGCAAGGAAGCGGTGGGTGTCGTCGGCGCAATCATTCCGTGGAATTTCCCGCTGCTGATGGCGTCGTGGAAACTCGCGCCCGCGCTCGCCACGGGTTGCACCGTCGTGCTCAAGCCGGCCGAAGACACGCCGCTCTCCGCATTGCGGCTTGCGATGCTGATCGAAGAGGCGGGCATCGAGAAGGGTGTCGTGAATGTCGTGACGGGCCTCGGCCGCACGGCGGGCGCGGCGCTCGCGCGCCATCCCGGCATCGACAAGATCGCCTTTACCGGTTCGACGCCGACAGGCAAGGCGATCGGCCATGCGGCGCTCGACAACATGACGCGCATGTCGCTCGAACTGGGCGGCAAGTCGCCGGTGATCGTGCTGCCCGATGTCGATATCGACAAGGCTGCGGAAGGCGTCGCCAATGCAATCTTCTTCAATTCGGGACAGGTGTGCACGGCGGGCTCGCGCGTCTATGTTCACGACAAGGTATTCGATCGCGTGATGGAACGCGTCGCCGCCATCGCGCAATCGCTGCCGATGGGACCGGGCCTCGATGCATCGACGCAGATCGGGCCGCTCATCTCGGCAAGGCAGATGGATCGCGTGCTCGGTTATATCGAGGCGGGACGCGACGAAGGCGCGCGCGCGATCGCGGGCGGTGCGCGCAAGGAAGGCGCGGGATTCTTCGTGAAGCCCACCGTGCTGGTCGATACCGATCATTCGATGAAGGTCGTGCGCGAGGAAATCTTCGGGCCGGTGCTCGTCGCGATGCCGTTCAACGATATCGACAACGTGGTCGCGAAGGCGAACGATACGCCGTACGGACTCGGCGCAAGCATCTGGTCGAACGATCTTTCGGCGATTCACAAGCTCGTGCCGCGCATCAAGGCGGGCACGGTCTGGGTCAACTGCCATTCGCTGCTCGACAACGCGATGCCTTTTGGCGGCTTCAAGCAATCGGGTTTCGGGCGCGAACTCGGACGCGCGGTGATCGACATGTACACCGAAACCAAGTCGGTGCTGATCAACTACGCGTGAGGACGCTCGCATGACAACCAAAACGATCGCGCGGCAGCTGGTGTCGACGGCGGCACTTGCGGTGTGCGCGAGCGCATCGGCGCAAAGCACGGTGACGCTGTACGGAACCGTCGATGCGGGGCTGACCTACACGACGAATCAGCAATTCACCAATGCCGACGGCAGCGTCGGCTCGGGGCATAACTTCGCGTTCTCGGGCGGCAATCTCGTGCCCTCGCGTTTCGGCTTGCTCGGCGTCGAAGATCTCGGCGGCGGACTGCAGGCGAAGTTCAATCTGGAAAACAGCTTCTATACGGGCACCGGCGGCTTTGTTCAGGGCGGAGCGCAATTCAACCGTCAGGCCTGGGTTGGGCTGGGTCACGAGCAATACGGCACCTTGTCGTTCGGGCGTCAGTACGATTCGTATTCGGATTTCCTCGGACTTTACGTGTCGAGCAACTCGTGGGCGACGCTGTACGGCTCGCACATCGGCGACGTCGACAACCTGAACGAAGCGTTCAACTTCAACAACTCGATCAAATACACGAGCCCGGACTGGAATGGTTTCTCGCTAGGCGGCACGTACAGTCTCGGCGGCGTGGCCGGTGATTTCAGTCAACGGCGCGGCTATTCGATCGCCGCGGCCTATACGCGATTGCCCGTTTCCATCAGTGCGGGTTATCTGAACCTGCACAATCCGCTCGATGCGGCTTTGGGCGGAACGAACGGCTATATCGGCGATTTCGCGTGCTCCAATCCGACTGCGCTCTACTGTCAGTTGCAGAACGCGGAGGCGTTGAAAGCATATGGCGCGGGTGCGTCGTATGCGATCGGACCGGCGACCATCGCGCTGACTTACACGCATAGTCGCCTGGAGCATAGCCTGTTCTTCGCGGACAGCGCCAATCCGCAAGGCCGCGATATCGCGTTCGATATCGGTGAAGTGAATCTGACCTACGCGGCCACGCCGTTCCTGCAACTCGGGCTCGCCTATATCTATAACAATGCGAAGCCGGATGGCTCTTCATCGACGCGCTTTCATCAGGTGAACCTCGGTGCGAACTACGCGCTGTCCAAGCGTACGGCGCTGTATGGCGTCGCGATCATGCAGAAGGCGGTAGGCGCGGGCCTCGGCATCGATCCGGCGACCGGTGGGCCGGCGAATTACGCGCAGATTCCCAATCTGCCGAATTCGAACAGCGATCGACAATTGTCTGTGACGCTCGGCATACGGCATAACTTCTAAAAAATAATTCCGAGGGCGTGTTTTGACCCGGCTGGGAGCTTTCCCCGCCGGGCTTTTTCGCTTGTTACATTGCTTCGTCGAATCAATCTTATGGATGCACTTCGCCATATATGATTGATTTGACCGATATAAGCGCGTCGTTTAATTTCGTTGCAGACACAACGAAACGGAGACGCAAGCCGTGCCATTCCCCTTCATCGGCATCGAAAAGATAGAAACGATGCTCGTCGACGTGCCGACGATTCGCCCGCACCGCCTGTCGGTCGCCACCATGAACTGCCAGACGCTCGTGATCGTGCGCGTGACCTGCACGGACGGCATCGTCGGATGCGGCGAAGGCACGACCATCGGCGGACTCGCTTATGGCGAGGAAAGCCCCGAGAGCATCAAGACCAACATCGATACGTATTTCGCGCCCTTGCTCAAGGGCATGGACGCGAGCCGCCCGGGCGCGGCGATGGCCAAAATGCGCGATTGCTTTCAAGGCAATCGCTTCGCGAAATGCGCGCTCGAAACCGCGCTCTTCGATGCACAGGCGCAGCGACTGAACGTGCCGCTGTCGGAGCTGTTCGGCGGACGCGTGATGGATCGCGTCGATGTCGCATGGACGCTTGCGAGCGGCGACACAGGCCGCGATATCGACGAGGCGGAGCAGATGCTCGACCGGCGCAGGCATCGCGTGTTCAAGCTGAAGATCGGCGCGCGCGCGTTGGCGGACGACGTCGCGCATGTGGTCGCGATCAAGCGGGCACTCGGCGATCGCGGCGAAGTCCGCGTGGACGTCAATCAGGCATGGAGCGAAAGCGACGCCGTATGGGCCGCCAGGCGTTTCGCGGATGCGGGCGTTGGCCTGATCGAACAGCCTGTCGCAGCCAACGATCACGCGGGACTCGCGCGCCTCACGAAGCTCGCGCACGTGCCCATCATGGCCGATGAAGCGCTGCACGGCCCAGGCGATGCCTTCGCGCTCGCCAGCACGCGTGCGGCGCATGTTTTCGCCGTGAAGATCGCGCAATCGGGCGGCTTGATGGGCGCGGCGAGCGTCGCAGCGATCGCGCGGGCCGCGCACATCGGTCTCTACGGCGGCACGATGCTCGAAGGCGCGATCGGCACGATGGCATCCGCGCAGTTATTCAGCACCTTCGGCGAGATGCGTTGGGGCACGGAGCTTTTCGGGCCGCTGCTGCTGACCGAAGACATTCTCATCGAACCGTTGCGCTATGAAAACTTCTCGCTTCATCTGCCACAAGGGCCGGGGCTTGGCATCGCGCTCGACTGGGAACGCATCGAACGTCTGCGTCGCGATTCGAAGCGCGGCGCGTTCGTCGCAATGCACTGATTACTGCAGCACCCCACACATACCGATTCACGGAGACATCGAAATGAACAGAGAAAGCATCGACGCCCTGCTGCAAAAGATCAACGACAGCGCCACGAACGACGGCAACGCGCGCACGCAAGCGATCGTGAACCGCATTGTGCGCGATCTTTTCTACACGATCGAAGACCTCGACGTGACACCGGGCGAGTTCTGGGCCGCGCTGAACTATCTCGGCGAAACGGGGCAGAGCGGCGAGTTCGGCTTGCTTGCAGCGGGCCTCGGTTTCGAGCATTTCCTCGATGCCCGTCTCGATGAAAAGGAAGCACAAGCCGGTCTCGAAGGCGGCACGCCGCGCACCATCGAAGGACCGCTCTATGTGGCAGGCGCGCCCGAGTCGGTCGGACACGCGCGTCTCGACGACGGCACGAGCCCCGGCGAAACGCTCGTGATGCGCGGGCGCGTGCTGACGAAAGACGGCAAGCCGCTTGCGAATGCGCTCGTCGAAGTGTGGCATGCCAATCATCTCGGCAATTACTCGTTCTTCGACAAGTCGCAGTCCGCATTCAATCTGCGCCGCTCGATCCGCACCGATAGCGAAGGCAATTACGCGTTCACCAGCGTCGTGCCGGTGGGCTATAGCGTGCCGCCCGGCGGCAAGACGCAGCAATTGCTCGATCAACTCGGACGGCATGGCCATCGGCCCGCGCATATTCACTTCTTCGTGTCGGCGCCCGGGTATCGCAAGCTGACGACGCAGATCAATATCGACGGCGATCCGTATCTGTGGGACGACTTCGCTTTCGCCACGCGCGATGGTCTCGTTCCCGAAGTGCAGAAAGCCGAAGGCGCGCAAGGCAAGCCGTATGGCGTGGAAGGGCGCTTCGCGCTGATCGATTTCGACTTCACGCTGTGCAGCGAACGCGACGATGTGCCGGGCACCGAAGTGCCGCGTATGCGCGCAGCGGTTTGATTAACTGATCGGAGCGAACATGCTGTTTCACGTCGAAATGACGGTCAATCTGCCGCACGATTTATCGTCCGTGCGCGCGGAAGAACTCAAGGCGCAGGAAAAGGAAATGGCGCAGCAATTGCAGCGCGAAGGCATATGGCGGCATCTGTGGCGCGTAGCGGGACGTTATGCGAACGTGAGCATCTTCGATGTCGAAAGTCCCGCGCATTTGCATGACGTGTTGAGTCGTTTGCCCTTGTTTCCGTATATGTCGATGGAAGTGACGGCGCTGTGCAGACATGCGTCGTCGGTGCGGGAAGGGGACGCATAGCCGCATTCGATCGCCTCGGGAGAAGCGATCGAATGCGCGATCTTCCGCTAAGCGCTCGCTTTGCGATAGTGCGCCACATGTAGCGCTTTCACACGCTCCGCAAATTCCTCGACGGGACCATCGACCACCGTATCCGCGATCACGTCCTGAATCGCCAACGCACGCACGCGGCCCGGTTGCGCGCCGAGTTCGGCGCGCCATCGCGTGAACTGTTGCGTCGATGCCGCATAGACGATGCGCCCGAGTCCGACCCACGCATGGGCCGCCGAACACATCGGGCAATGTTCGCCGGACGTGTACACGACCGCGTCCGCGCGCTCGGCCTCGGGCACGTTCTCCGCCGCCCATTTCGCAATTGCGAACTCCGGATGCCGCGTGTGATCGCCGCCGCTCACGCGATTGCGGTCTTCGAACAGCACGCGCCCATCTTTCGCGACTAGCATCGAGCCGAATGGTTCGTCGCCGTCATCGAGCGCTTCCTGCGCCAGTTCGATGCAACGGATCAGGTGCCGCTTGTCGGTATCGTCGATCATGCCGTGTCCTCCTTGTTTGACAGCCGGACCATGATGTTAGCGGACATCCGGTTTAACGGAAGGCCCGCATCTGCGCGGTCATGAACTGCAGCATCTTATTCGTCGCGACTGACAGCCTGCGCCCCGCGCGCGTCACGAGATGCGCTTCGGCATCGGCGAGAATCGGATGATTGATGTCGATCGCGAAGAGCTCGCCCGCTTCCATCTCGCTCGTCACCGCGAACGCGGGCAACACCGTGATGCCGAGCCCCGACTTCACGAACTGCTTGAGTATGGCGATGGAATTCGTCGTGACGACCGGATCGAGCCGCAGCTTCTCCGCGTATTCGACGGCCTGCAACATCTGCCGCGTGCCGTATGAAGCATGCGTCACCGCAAGCGGATAGTGCGCGAGTTCCTGCACGCTCATCGACTTGCGGTCCTTGCGCGGAAAGCTCGCGCCGACGATCGCCATCATCGGCTGACGCTTGATCGCGCGCGATACGAGCTTCGGTTCCTGGGGCGGGTTGTAGACGAGGCCGATTTCGCCTTCGTCCTCGGAAATCTTGCGGATCACGTCGTTGGTGCCGCCGAGATCGAGATTCACCTTGATGCCTGTGTATTGCTTGCAGAATTGCTGCATCGGCCCCGACAGAAGATCCGACACGAAGCCTTCGCCGAGCACGATGTTGACCTGACCCGTGCGCAGGCCGCGCAATTCCTCCAGACGCGAAAGCAGGTCGTCGCGATGCGCGAGCTGCTCGCGAAAGTATTCGATCACGCATTGTCCGGCCTCGGTCGTCTTGACGCCGCGCGCGTGCCGTTCAACGAGCGCCGCATCGAGTTCCTTTTCCAGCAGACCGATCTGCCGACTCACCGCCGACGGCGCGACGTTGAGGTAATCGGCCGCCGCGCGGATCGTGCCGCAGCGCACGGCCTCGAAAAAATAGACGATGCGGCTGTCGGTCAGATTGTCTGTCATGGCGTCGCAGTGTTCTAAAAATTAGAACACTTTCAATATTGGCGTTGATTGATTGTACGGCTTCGCCAGCGGAATATGACAGCCATGCAAAAACGCGCGACGCGTCCGGCAGACGGGCTGACCGAACCGCCTCGCGCACGAGAAGGAGAGTTCGCTGATGAAGACGGTGGGTGTGATCGGTCTCGGAAACATGGGGCGCGGCATGGCGCGCTCTGCGCAGCGCGGCGGCTATCGCGTGCTCGGCTTCGATGCCGCGCCGGGCGTCGCGGAAGGGTTGCAGGCGGATGGCATCGAGCCACGCGCGTCGATCGCGGCGATCGCGGGCGAAGCCGACGTGCTGATCCTGTCGCTGCCGACTTCCGCGATCGTCGAGGAAGTGGTGCTCGGGCAGGGTGGCGTGGCGTCGAGCGGCAGGCCCGGTCTGATCGTCGTCGATACGACTACCGCCGATCCGGCCAGCACGAAGAAGGTCGCCGCCGCCTTGGCGGAATGCAATATCGGCTTCGTGGACGGCCCCGTGAGCGGCGGCCCAAAAGGCGCCGCGACCGCCACCATGACCATGGTCCTCGGCGGCTCGGAAGCCGATGTCGCAGCGGTCGAGCCGATTCTCGCGGTGATCAGCGCGAAGCGCGTGCACGTCGGGCCGGTCGGCGCGGGGCACGTGACGAAGATCATCAACAACATGCTGACGGGCGTGCATCTGCTCGCGGCGAGCGAGGCCGTGCGCGCGGCGCAGGCATCGGGCGTCGATCCGGAAAAGCTCGTCGAGGCGCTCAACGGCGGCTCCGGGCGCAACAGCGCGACGCTCACCAACTACCCGACGTGGATCTTCAACGACAAGTTCGACTCCGGCTTCACGATGAAGCTCATGCGCAAGGACGTGCGCCTCGCGATGGCATTGCTCGACGGCGTGCACGCGAACGCGCCGATCGCGCAGGAAGCGGGGCGCTTGTGGGCGGCGAGCGAGGCGAGCATCGGCGATGCGGAGGATTTCAACCGCATCGTGCAGTTCATCGAATCGAAGTAAGGGGAACATCCGGACATGGAACACAACGCAGCAGAACAGCTTCTCGCGGCCTTCGCGCACTTCTTCCCGAGTGCGAAGACCATCGGCTCGTATGTCGGCGGTGAATTGATCGAAGGCGCGGGCGACGCCATCCAGCTTTACGACGCCGCCACGGGCAAGCCGAGCCTCGTTTACAGAGACGGCGGCGCTGCGGTCGTCGAACAGGCTGCGGGCGCGGCCACGCGCGCGCAGAAGCAATGGTGGGCGCTTACGCACGCGGCGCGCGGCCGGGTGATGTTCGAGATCGCGCGGGAAATCCGCAAGGAAGCGGAACAGATCGCGCGGCTGGAATCGCTCGGCTCGGGCAAGCCGATCCGCGATTGCCGCGGCGAAGTGGCGAAAGTCGCCGAGATGTTCGAGTACTACGGCGGCTGGGCCGACAAGTTTTATGGCGATGTCATTCCCGTGCCGACCTCGCATCTGAACTACACGCGCCGCGAACCAGCGGGCACCGTGCTGCAGATCACGCCGTGGAACGCGCCCGTGTTCACCTGCGGCTGGCAGGTCGCGCCCGCCATCTCGATGGGCAACGCGGTGCTGCTGAAGCCGTCGGAGCTGACGCCGTTCACGTCGCTCGTAGTCGGCTTGCTGGCCGAGCGCGGCGGTGCGCCGAAGGGTCTCATCAACGTGCTCGCGGGGCTCGGGCAGACGGTCGCGCAGTCGGCGATCGCACACAAGGCGGTGAAGAAGGTCGTGTTCGTCGGCTCGCCGGCGACGGGCGCGCGCATCGCCGAGGCCGCGGCCAAACGCGTGCTGCCGTGCGTGCTCGAACTCGGCGGCAAATCGGCCAACATCATCTTCGCCGATGCCGATCTCAAACGCGCTGCGCTGACCGCCCAGGCGGCGATTTTCGCGGGCGCGGGGCAAAGCTGCGTCGCGGGTTCGCGCCTGCTCGTGCAGCGTTCCGTTTATGACGAATTCGTCGCGATGGTCGCGGCGGGCGCGAAGAAGATCAAGGTAGGCGCGCCCCTCGACGACACGACCGAAGTCGGCCCGATCAATAATCGCAGGCAATATGATCACGTGATGTCGATGATCGAAAAGGGCGTCGCCGAGGGAGCGACATTGGCGGCAGGCACGGCCGCGCGTTCCGATGCAGGCTATTTCGTCGCGCCGACGGTGCTCGCGGGCGTTAGCAACGACATGGACGTGGCGCGCACGGAAATCTTCGGGCCGGTGGTCGCGGCGATTCCGTTCGACACTGAAGAGGAAGCCGTCGCGATTGCCAACGATACCGAGTTCGGTCTCGCAGGCGCGGTATGGACCAACGACGTCGCGCGCTCGCATCGCGTCGCGGGTCAGGTCGATGCGGGCACGTTCTGGGTGAACGGCTACAAGACGATCAACGTCGCGTCGCCGTTCGGCGGCTATGGGCTGTCCGGCTATGGACGATCCAGCGGCGTCGAGGCGCTTTACGAGTACACGCAGACCAAGAGCGTGTGGATCGAAACGGCGAAGGAGCCGGCAACCACGTTCGGCTATCTATGACCAAGGCGCCCGCGCGTTGCCGATGACGGCATCGCGCGGGCCATCGAGGGGAGCAGAGAATGCAAAGCACGTTGAGCGCGGATCGCGCGCAAGGAAGCGGCTTGAGAACCGCGAAGCTCTTTTTCTATGCGGCGATCATTCTGTTGATCGCGGAGTTCATCGGATCGTTCACGTTCAAGATCGGTCCGGGCAAGGTCGTCCTGCTGCCGATGATCTGGGCGCTCCTGCTCGGCGCCGCGCTCGGACTCATCTCCGAGCGCTGGCAAAGCCCGGCGCGGCTCGACGTGCGCAGCCAGTTCCACGCGGCGGCGATTCTCCAGCCCGCGCTGCTGCTGTTCGTCGCGAAGCTCGGGCTGATGGTCGGCAGTGCGCTGCCGAAGCTCGCAGCGGCCGGTTGGGCGCTCGCGTTTCAGGAACTGGGCCACTTCGTCGGCACGATCCTGCTCGGTCTGCCGCTCGCGCTGCTTCTCGGCATCAAGCGAGAGGCGATCGGCGCGACGTTTTCGGTCGGGCGTGAGCCGAGTCTTGCGATCATCGGCGAAAAATACGGCATGGATTCCGCCGAAGGGCGGGGCGTGCTCGCCGAATACCTGACGGGCACGGTGTTCGGCGCGGTGTTCATCGCGATCTTCGCGGGATTCGTCGCGAGCTTGCATATCTTTCATCCGCTCGCGCTCGCGATGGGTTCGGGCGTCGGCTCCGGCAGCATGATGGCGGCGGCGTCGGGCGCGATTGCCGCACAGCAGGACCCGGAGACGGCGAAATCCGTGCTGACGTTCGCGGCGGCGAGCAATCTGATCACGACCACCATCGGCACGTACTTCACGCTCTTCATCTCGCTGCCGATGGCGGTGTGGGGCTATCGGCTGCTGGAGCCGCTGATCGGCCGTACCAGCAAGGCATCGGACACGCGCGAGGCGGCGTCGTCGGCGCCGAAACTGGGCGACGTGAAGACCGAGGCGCCGCATCTCGGCTATGGCGGCAAGCTGCTCGCGTGGGGCGTGACGGCGCTCATGGCGCTCGTCGCCGACTGGATCACGCACGGCACGACGCCGCTGCAAGGTCTGCCGGGCATGGCGGTGATGGTGCTCGCGACGATCGTCGGCGATGCGATTGCGCGGGTGAGCGGCCGCAAGATTCCGGCGGTGTGCTGGGTGTCGATCGTGGCGATGTTCCTGACCTCGCCGTGGTGCCCGTGGGGCGCGCAGATCGCGACGGCGAGCGCGCAGAACGACTTCCTCGGAGTCACGACGCCGATGCTGACCTTCGCGGGACTCTCGATCGCCAAGGACATTCCGGCTTTCCGCAGGCTCGGCTGGCGCATCGTGCTGGTGTCGTTCGTGGCGAATGCGGGAACGTTCCTCGGCGCGGCGCTGGTGGCGCAGCTGTTTCACATCTGAGGACGGTTCGGGCGCGTCGAAACGCGCTACGGCGGCGGGCGGGGCGGTATAAAATCAAGAGGTATTCGTATCGCGCTTGCATGCGCCCGCCGCCATGGAAAGTCCTTCGGGCAAAGAAACCTCTCGCAAGCGGATGTCGCCCCGCATGCTCAACGTGCTGACGGCGCTCATCGGCATTGCCACGCTCGCGCTGGGCGTCGCCTGGCTGATCTATACGTGGATCGTCCATCTGGAGATCCCGTATTTCGCCATTCCGCTGGTGCTCACGGTGCCGGTGATCGTCGCGGTGGCGTTCCGTAATTGCTGGGACTGATGCGCAAAATGAAAAACGCACCGGGCGATGAAAATCGCTACGGTGCGTTTGAATGTCGCTGGTAGGCTCGATTGGACTCGAACCAACGACCCCCACCATGTCAAGGTGGTGCTCTAACCAGCTGAGCTACGAGCCTACGGAAGCCGCGGATTATAGAGGATGGTTTTGAATTGTGGGAGGTATTGGGTGGAATTTTTTTGGTTCGGAGATTGTGCGGGTGCGGGTGGTTGGGCGTGTGATGTTTGGCTCGTGTTTTTTCGGAGTTAACTATTTTACATAACATAAATTATCGATGTTTTTTGGCTGTTGTAGTGGCTCTATCCAAATGTCGCGTCTGCGTCAGAGAAAATGTCGCATTCATTCGGCACCCGCTGCCCGCGTCCGCTGCCACAGCCTCATCAGGATCACGTAGACCGCGATCGTCACGGCGAGATCCAAAGCAATCATTGAGTAGATATAAAGACCGTCGTAGTCGCGAATGCCCAGCCTATCCGCGATGTCGACCAGCGTGCCTTGTTGCTTCACGGTCAACGGGATCGGGTACGTGTGAACATACCGAAGCGCCAGCCAAAACAGCCCGGTGAAAAGCAGTATTTTCAACAAAACCTTTAGAAAATTACGGACAAGTGTCACCAATCGTCACCACTTCGATCCAGCCATAAGCCTGCAACTCGGGAACGCTTGTCCACACTTTCGGTGTGTGAAGGAGCGTTTGCCGAAGTCTTTGAAAGTCTTCGTTACGTTCCAACGTAATACAACCAAAAGAGACGCCAGAGCCTCCGACCGGATGCAGGCGGAAGTTACCGCGCTGCACGCCATTGACCCATGTCCAGTCATCGATTTGACCGTCGTCCCGATAAAGAGCGAACCATTGATCATGGTGCGTGGGATGCGCGTTCGCGCTGTTCCACATGTCTTTGCCCCAAGCATATAGCTGAGAGCCGATACCGCCCGCTGGCCGATCGACGATCCTGTACCGGCCGGAGGGAATCGGACCCTTGTCCGCTATTGCGGTGCAGCCTCCACGGTTGCGATAGAGTTTGTCTCCCGAGAAAGCCGGGAACGTCCCGACTCCAAACATTTCCAAGGTCAGCATTGGAGCGTTGTTGACCACGAACCTTCCCTGCACCGACATTGCGCTCCTCCGATTCTTCAATCGAAGAATGCAGCACGCACGGCCGCAGCGACAACACGGTTTATCTGAAAACGTCCGCGACCCACCCTCTCACACCCCCCACCTCAACCCCGCCGTGTGCACCGGACAATCCCAATACCGCATCATCTCGTCATCGAGCGCGCAAAGCGTGATCGACGCGCCCGCCATCTCCAGCGACGTCGTCAGCGCGCCCACCTGCGAACGCGCGACGCTCAACCCGCGCCCGTCGAGCCACGTGCGCGCAGCGTTATAGAGCAGATAAAGCTCCGACAACGGCGTGCCGCCCAGCCCATTGACGAGCAAAAGTAATCGCGCATCGGCGGCCGGCTTCAGATCGCCGACGATCGCCGCAAGCAGTTCATCCGCGATCGCGTTCGCGGTTTCGAACTTCGCGCGCCTGCGTCCCGGCTCGCCGTGAATGCCCACGCCGATTTCGATCTCATCGTCGCCGAGTGTGAAGGTCGGCTTGCCCGCGGCCGGCACCGTGCAACTCGAAAACGCCACGCCCATCGACGCAATCCGTTTCACCACACGTTCGCCGAACGCCCTGCACGCGTGCAGATCGGCGCCGGATTCCGCGAAGCCGCCCACGAGCTTCTCGACGATGACCGTGCCCGCGACGCCGCGCCGTCCCGTCGTGAAGCTGGAGTTCTCGACGGCGACATCGTCGTTGACGAGCACCGTCGCGTTCGGCATCTCGCACAGTTCCGACGCCATCTCGAAGTTCATCAGATCGCCCGAGTAATTCTTCACGATGAACAGGACGCCCGCGCCCGTGTCGGCGGCCTGTGCGGCGGCCAACATCTGATCGGGCGTCGGCGACGTGAAGACCTGCCCCGGACACGCGGCATCGAGCATGCCGTGCCCGACGAAGCCGCCGTGCAGCGGCTCGTGACCCGAACCGCCGCCCGAGATGATCGCGACCTTGCCCGGCTTGAGCGTCTTGCGCACGATGTAGAGCGGATCGAAGCTGACCGTGACGAGATCCGCATGCGCGGCGGCAAAACCCGCAAGGCTCTCGGTCAGGTAGCCATCGACGCGATTGATGAACTTCTTCATGTCCCCTGCTCCTTTTTTGTGTTCAGGCATCGTCCTGTGCGAGCCGCGCGCAGACCGCCGCGATCATGAGCTGGCTCGACCGCGCGCCCGGATCGATATGACCGCGCGAGCGCTCGCCGAGAAACGACGCGCGCCCTTTCGTCGCGAGCATGTCGCGCGTGGCGAGCATGCTGGCTTCGGCGACGCGCGGCAGTTCCTCGATAACATCCTTTCTGGATGCGTCCGCGGCGGCCATCGCGGTGAAGCGTTCGGCGACGGGAATCAGCACGTCCATCATCGTCTTGCTGCCGGTGCCGGTCTTGCCGCGCTGTCCCACGGCCTCGACGCCCGCCGCGAACGCGCGCGCGAACGGCGCCACGCCGGCTTCGTCGGACGAGGCTTTCGCCATGCCCGTGAGCATCGAAAAGAACAGCGGGCCGGACGAGCCGCCGACCGTCGACAGCACCTTGGTCGCCGCGAGCTTGAGCGCGGGCGCAAAGGCTTCGGCTTCGATGGCCGCGCGCATGGCGGTGAGCGCGTCCACGCCGCGCAGCAGATTGATGATGTGATCGCCATCGCCGATAGCCTGATCGAGCGATGCAATTTCGTCGGCATGCGCCTTGAGCGACGCGTGCGCCGCGTCGATGCACGCCATGACCGTCTTGCCGTCCATGCGCCGATTCTCCTTTCACGGGCCACCTGATCTGAAAGGATACAACGTCGCGGCGGGCCACGCAGACCGATCAGGTCCAGGGTACGTGCACGCGGTCCAGGTTTCGGTCGAGCTGATAGGCGGCGCTGATGAGCGCGAGATGCGTGAGCGCCTGCGGAAAATTGCCGAGCGCCTCGCCGCTGGTTGCGACTTCCTCGGAGAACAACCCGACATGATTCGCGTAGGCGAGCATTTTCTCGAACACGAGCCGCCCTTCGTCCACCCGCCCCGCCCGCGCGAGCGCCTCCGCATACCAGAACGAGCACGCGGAAAAACCGCCTTCCGAACCGGGCAAGCCGTCGAGCGTGGAGCCGCGCGTATAGCGGAAGATCAGCGGATCGACCCGCAAGTCGCGGCCGATCGCGTCGAGCGTGCCGATCCAGCGCGGATCCTTCGGGCCGATGAAGCGCACGAGCGGCATCATCAGCGTTGAAGCGTCGAGCGTAGCCGAGCCCGGCGTCTGCACGAAGCTCCTGATGTCGTCGTTCCAGAACTGCTCGTGGATATCGCGATGGATCTCGTCGCGCGTCGCGAACCATTTCGCGAGCGGCGCGGGCAGCGAGCGCTTTTCCGCAAGCCGCAGCGCGCGGTCCAGCGTCACCCAGCACATCAGGCGCGAGTGCAGGAGCGCGCGCGTGCCGTTGCGAAACTCCCAGATGCCGTGATCGGCCTCGCGCCAGTGCTCGACGACATAATCGACGGTGCGTGTCACGTGCCGCCAGCCATCGTAGGAAATGGCCGCGCCGTATTTGTTGTAGAGATAGACCGAATCTAGCAGCGCGCCGTAGACGTCGAGCTGGATCTGGTCGCGCGCCTCGTTGCCGACGACGACCTGCCCCGGCATATCGCCCACGAAGCTCTTCACGGCGGTTTCGGCGAGCGCATCGGTGCCGTCGACGGAATACATCACGCGCAACTGGCCGTGCGAGGCGCAATCGCGGCTGCGTTCGGCGATCCATTTCATGAAGCGTTCCGCCTCGCCGGTGTAGCCGAGGCGCAGGAGCGCGTACACGGAAAACGCGGCGTCGCGTATCCATGTAAAGCGATAATCCCAGCGACGCGAGCCATCCTGCGTTTCGGGCAGGCCGAAGGTCGGCGCCGCGACGATCGCGCCGAATTCCTCCGAGCTCAGGAGCTTCAATGTCAGCGCCGAGCGCAGCACGACTTCGCGATAACGTCCGCGATACGTCGAGCGCGACGACCATTCCTTCCAGTAATCGATGGTTTCGGCAAGGATCGCGTCGTGGTTCGTGGCGATGTCGTCGAGGCCGTTCGCGTCGCCGAGCACGAAGCAGGCGCAATCGCCTTCCGCGAAATCGAGCGTGGCGCGCGCGCCTTCTGCGTCGATCGCGAGCGGCACGCTTGCAAGCAGGCGCACGTGCGGAAAATCTCCCGCAGCGGTGAATTCAACGCCCTTTTCCACAGCACGTGCCGTGTGTTTCGCGCGCGCATAGTCGAAGCGCGGATCGCAGCGCACGTCGAGCGTCATGCGCCCGTACACGAGTCGCACGATGCGCAACACGCAATTCGGAACAGGCGACGGATTCGACGTGACCGGCATCAGATCGAGCAGTTCGCAGACGCCCTCGCCCGTCATGAAGCGCGTGAGCAGCACATTCGTTTCAGGCAGATACATCTGCTTGACGTTGGCGCCGGTCTCGCGCGGCGTGATCGAGAAAGCGCCGCCATGCTCGCGATCGAGCAGCCCGGCGAACAGCGTGGGCGAGTCGATGCGCGGAAAGCACATGAAGTCGATCGACCCGCAAAGCGACACGAGCGCGGCCGTGTTCATGTTGCCGATCATGCCGCGCGCATCGACGGGCAACGCGGCCGGCGGAACCTGCTGGGGATGATGTCCCATCGCGAATGTGCTCCCGACGCGCCTTGAATGGCATCGTCAGGCGGGCAGCAAGTCGTATTCCACCACCGACGTCAGCGGGCGGCCGTCTGCTCGCCCTGCGCGGTTTCCGGCGCTTTCGGTGCGTGGGCGAAGGGCGCTTCGCTCGCGACCCCGTCCTGCGCGGCGAGTGCGGATGGAGCCGGCACGGGCGCGTCCGCGTGACTCGACCTGCCGAAGCTCGCGATATACAGCACGGCCGCCACGGCGACGCCCACCAGCACGGCCGCCACCGCCACGCCCGACGACTTTCGTCTCATTTTGTCTCCCTTTCGGATACGATGACCCGGCTCGCCGCCCGGCCCCCGCGCCGATGGTAGCAGCGCAATGCACGCCGCCTGCGTGGGACGCCGCGCATTGCGACACAGGAACTCATCACCAAAAGGACAATTCATGCACGCCGCCACGGCATTCAATCTGGTGCTCGTCTCGCTGATCGCGATCATCGCGCTCGAAGTGCTCGCGAGGCGCTTGCGGCTGCCGCCCGCAGCCGCGCTGCTCGTCGGCGGCGTCGCGATGGCCTTCGTGCCGGGCCTGCCGCATCTCGAACTCGACCCGGAGCTCGTGCTCATCGTGTTCCTGCCGCCGCTTCTGATGTACGGCGCGTACTTCTTCGTCTGGGACGATTTCAAGCGCAACCTGAGCGGCATCCTGCTGCTCGCGATCGGCGCGGTGGCGTTCACGACCTTCGTCGTCGGCGTCGCGGTGCATCTCGTCGTGCCCGCGCTGCCGTGGGCCGCGTGCTTTGCGCTCGGCGCGGTCGTGTCGCCGCCCGACGCCGTCGCCGCGAAGGCCGTACTCGAGCGCGTCGCCTTGCCGCGCCGTCTGATGGTGCTGCTCGAAGGCGAAAGCCTGCTCAACGATGCAGCCGGCCTCGTGCTCTTTCGCTTCGCGCTCGTGGCGGCGATGAGCGGCGTGTTCAGCGCGCCGCGCGCCGTCGCGAGTTTCGCGGGGCTGGCCATCGGCGGGATCGTCGTCGGGATCGTGGCGGGGTTCATCGCCGTGAAGCTCATGCGCGCGCTCGAAGACGATTACCTCGTCATCACCGTGTCGATGCTCACGTCGTGGGTCAGCTATATCGCGGGCGAGGAGCTCGGCGTGTCGAGCGTCATCGCGACCGTCACGTGCGGGATGGTCGTCGGCTGGCATCAGCACGAAGTGTTCACGGCGGCGCAACGCATGCGCGGCACGGCGTTCTGGCAGGTCGTCGTGTTCGTGCTGGAAGCGCTCGTGTTCGTGCTGATCGGGCTGTCGCTGCGCGGCATCGCGCTGCGGCTCGGCGGCGTCGGCGATGCGTTCTCGCTGCTCGGGCCCGCGACCGCCGCGGTGATCGCCGTCGTGATCGCGTCGCGCTTCGTGTGGGTGTTCGGCGTCGAGGCGCTGAAGTGGATCGCGTGGCGCGTGACCGGCCGCAAGCGTGCGAGCGGCGAAGAAGCCGGCGCGGCCGTTCCCGACTGGCGCGCGGCGACCGTCGTGAGTTGGGCCGGCATGCGCGGCGTGGTGACGCTCGCGGTCGCGCTGTCCTTGCCCGAAGCGATGCCCGGCCGCGATCTCATCGTGTTCGCCGGCTTCGCGGTGATTCTCGTCACGGTGCTGTTGCAAGGCGCGACCATCGGCCCGCTGATCGCGATGCTTGGGTTGACGCGCGGGCACGAGCGCTCGTCGCGGCATCTCAGCGAGCCGCAGGCGTGGGCGCGCATGGAGACGGCGCAACTGGCCGCGATTCAGCCGCTCGTGCACGACGCGGACGGCAACGTGATCCATCCTCGCTTGCTGGAGCAGTACACGTATCGCGCGGGGCTCACCAGGCGCTTCGAGGACATGGAGACGTTTCCGACGGACGCGCGACACGCGCATTACGACGTCGTGCTCGCCGCGATCGCGGCCGGGCGCGCAGAGCTGCTTCGCATGCACCGCGCGGGACAGATTCACGACGAGCTTCTGCATTCGCTGGAGCACGATCTCGATCTTCAGGAGATCATCGCGCTCCATTCGCGCGGTTGAGCTTGGTTCAGGCTTCCGCTGGCGGTGTCTCGTCGGAGGATTCGTCGCACTGCATCCACGCATAGGCGGTGACGCTCGGGCGCGCGTTGTTCCTCAGGCGAATGCGCCACTCGCCCGCCGCCGCGCGACGCATGCCGCTGCGCGCCGCGGTCGGTGCAAGCGCGATGAGAATCATGTGCCCGTCGCCGCGCGCGCCACGGCCGAGGTGCACCACGGTGCAGATCGTTTCGCCGCCGCGCGTGTAAGCCCCGACGTCGCCGAGCGTGAACCACCCGCTCTGCGTCCCGCCGGGCGGCACGATCTGCACGTCGACGCTGGGCGTGGTGGCGTCGCTTGCGAACCAGATTTCCGCGAGGCTCGGCGATGAAGACTGCGCACGCACCGGCCAGCATAACTCCGATATCGTGTGCTCCGCGATCTTCAGCGCGCCACCGCAGCGCGACATGTCGACGTTGCCCGTGGGCAGCACGACAGAGCACGCGCCTGTGTCCATCAATTCGTCGAGCGCGCTTTCGATGAGCGAACTGCCATCCTGCCGCCATGCGGCATTGCCCGCGCTCACGCTGACGAGCGCGTGACACGCCGCGCCGCCGATCTCCTGCGCGCGCTGCACGATATAGCGGACCGCATCGAGCAGTTCGGCGTCGAGACAGGGACCGAAGGCGTGGCGCATCGTGCGGCAGCATCTCTTGAGTTGCACGCCGATCATCGGCAAGGGCGCGTGCTCGTGCGTGTCATGATCGTCGTGATCGCTGCCTGCGAAACTGTAGACGCGCGCACCGCCCGATGCTTGCGCTGTCTCGGCGGACAGCCGCGCATCGCTCAGCAGCGCGTCCATCTGATGTTTGAGCAGTTCGCTTCCGTAGCCGAGATCGGCGGCGGTATCGGCGGGATCGTTCTGGTTCCAGAAGCATAGAAAGCGCGTGCGCGCGCCGCTTGCGTCCTCCGCAAAACGCCGGTGCGTGAACGCGAGATCGTCGTCGCACAGGCCGACGACGGCGTTGCCGAGTCGCGCGTGCATCGGCGCGTGGTCGACCTGTGCACGGTCCATGTGCGCGTCGGCATGCGACGTGATCGCGAGTGCTTCGGTGAAGCGCTCGAATCTGCCGGCGAGATCGGTGGACAGGCGCGCGTAGAACTCGCGCGTCACATGCGCGGTGCAGAAGCGCGTCGCTTCGAGCGCGGGCGGCGGGTCGCGATATAGCGCCGACATCCAGATCCAGTCCTGCCAGCCGTTGCGTTCGATCGTCTGTGCAAATTGCCGCGCGGTGTCGCCGCCCTGCTTCATCTCGATGGCGATCGGAATACGGTCGGCCGGGATGCCGCCGAGGTCGCGATACTGCGTCGCGTTGGCCCACACGATGTATGGATCGATCCGCTCGATGGCTGCGAGCGCTTGCGGCGCGACGCGCTCGAAGCCATCGCCTGCCGTGCCGATCTCCCAATGCGGGCTCATTCTTCCCTCCTGTCGCCGAGGTTGCGAGGGAGCGAGTCCACGGTCAAAGTCCAGACCAATCGGACGCAGGCTCTTCTGTTTATTCCGACGACGATTGATTGCGGTGACCGCGGCGCGCAACCTTTCCTCTGCGGATGTTTCGGGAACCGAAAGGATTGAGCGGTTGCTATCGCATAACGTAGTCACTTACCGGGGGATACGCAAGGCGAATTCGTGTTTGAAAGCGTGGCGGCTTTCGTCAGTTTCTTCAACGCGATAGCGTGCGCGTCCCAGGCTTGTCCACAGGGTTGATCACAGAAACTGTGGATAAGCGAAGCGCGCACGCCGGCTCGAGGGTCAGCCGGAAACGCCGTCGAGACGCGCGCGGCTTTGAGTTTGCATATCCCTTTCGCGCTTGCCCTTGCCGCGACGCGAGAGCAGGTTCAACCCTTCGACGAATCCGGCAAAACCCATCGCCGCATAGATATAGCCCTTCGGTACGTGCGTTCCGAAACCTTCGGCGATCAGCGTCATCGCGATCACGAGCAGGAACGAGAGCGCGAGCGTGACGACCGTCGGATTACGTTCGATGAAGCGCGAGAGCGGCTGCGCGGCGAAGAGCATCGTCGCGACGGCGAAGATGACGGCGATGTACATGATCGGCAGATGCTCGGTCATGCCGACCGCCGTGATGATGCTGTCGACCGAGAACACGAGGTCGAGCAGCAGGATCTGGCCGATCGCGGACCACGCCGTGATGCTGACGACGCTCGACGCGATACCCGGCGCATCGTCGTGATCCTTTCTGACGTGATGATGCATTTCCTTGGTCGCCTTCCAGACGAGGAACAGGCCGCCCGCGAGCAGAATGAGATCGCGCCACGAGAAAGCGTGATCGAAAAGCGAGAACACCGGCGCGGTCAGTTGCGTGATCCACGCGACCGTGCCGAGCAGCGCGAGCCGCATGACGAGCGCGAGCATGATGCCGATACGCTGGGTACGCGCGCGTTGTGCGACGGGCAGTTTGTTGCTGAGAATGGAAATGAAGACGAGATTGTCGATGCCGAGCACGACTTCCATCACGATCAGCGTGACGAGTGCGGCCCATACGGCGGGATCGACGGCAAGCGAAAGGAGATATTCCATGAGCAGGGAGAGTTTTGATTGACTGGATGTATCGCGCCATCATCGTCCGATCTCTCGTCCGGAAAAATCAGCGATAATCGAAGCCATGCTTCGGTTTTTTCGAAGTAACCCGTTTTGCGAAAGAAGGCGAAGACGAGGTACGCATGCTCAACTATCGGCATCTGCATTACTTCTGGGTGGTCGTTAAGGAAGGCGGATTCGCGCGCGCGGCGGAACGGCTCGACATGGCCGTGCAGACCATCAGCGCGCAAGTGCGCGAACTCGAAAAAGCGCTCGGTCATCAACTGCTCAAACCCGCGGGACGCGGCGTCACGATGACCGAAGCGGGACAGGCGGCATTCGCGCGCGCCGAGGAAATCTTTCAGATCGGCCAGCTGATCCAGGACGAAGTGCGCGAAGCAGCGAGCGGCACGCTCGCGCGTCTCGCGGTGGGGCTGTCGGACGGCATCTCCAAGCTCGCGGCGCATGCACTGCTCGCGCCGGTGCTCGGCAATCCGTCGCTGCGCCTGCTCTGTCACGAAGGCGAAACCGATGAACTGCTCGGCGAGCTGGCGCTACATCGGCTCGATCTGGTGCTGGCGAGCCACGCCGCGCCGCACAATCAGAATCTGCGTCTCACGAGCGAGCGGCTGATCGCATCGCCGGTAGATTGGTACGGACCCGCTTCCCTCGTGCGCAAGAGCGCCATCGACCAGTTCCCGCGCAGTCTCGCATCGCTGCCCATGCTGCTGCCGACGGGCCATTCGTCGTTGCGCGCGCGGCTAGATCGCTGGCTGGAAACGCAAGGCATCGCGCCGCGTATCGTCGGCGAATTCGAGGATAGCGCGCTGATGGCCGTGTTCGGCGCGCGCGGTCTCGGCGTGTTTCCGCTAGCGGAATTCGGCGCGGGCGATGTGCCGCTGTTGCGCGGCCTGCGCTGGCTCGGCCGCTCGCCCGAGGTAAAGGAGGAAGTGCATGCGATCGTATCGCGGCGCGGGCGGCATCATCCGTTGACGCAGCAGCTTCTCGCGGTGGCTCATGACTGAACTTCGGTTTTTCCGAACTTGATGTTCCGTTGGTTCTGCTTTTTCGCACCACACGGACGCCTTACTCTGAATCCACGTTCAACAAGGAGGCGTCAATGAAAGTCCTGTTCAAGTCCCGCGACCCCGAAGCCATTGCGATGCACGAACTCGCGAAGGCGCGCAGCGAATTCGTGTTTCGCCGCCTCGCGTGGCTGATCTCGAAGGCGACTGTCAGCCTGTCCGACATCAACGGGCCGCGCGGCGGCGTCGACAAGCGCTGTCAGGTTGAGGTGCAACTGAATCGGGACAACAAGGTCGTGGCGACGTCGATTGCGCGCGACTGGCGCGGGGCGATCGATCTCGCGCTCGCTCGCGCCGTGCGCTCACTGGTGCGCAGGCGTCAGAACGTCAAGCCGACGCGCCGGGTGCGTGCGCGCGGATTTGCCTGGAATCTCGCCGAGGAGCCGGCGTTGCAGGAAGTGGTCGATCCGCGCGTGCGGGTCATGAGAAAGATGGCCGGCGCGTAAGCGGCGTGCGCGTGGCCTTCGACGGCCACGCGAATATCACGCGGTTGCGCGGATCAGGATCTGCGTGCGCGAGGCCCCACGCGATGCGATGGTTCTCTTCGGTGACGCTAGCAATCCGCCGATTCTCTTGATTTTCTAGAAGGACGCGCACGCCGCGTGTCTCACGCGCATCGTCGACTCCTGCTCGAAGCGCGTCCGATAGCGCTCGCGGATGTCGCCGACGGCTGTTTCGCTGGTTTGATCGTCGGGATGCACGAGGTTCAGCACGTAGGAGCTTTCGCGCACGATGGCGCCATCGGCCATGCGCCACTGTCCATATGCCTGCCAGACGGTGAAACCTTGCGCGAAACGCGGCGTGACTTCGACGCGCAGGAAGTCGTCCCATTCCTCGCGCGTGACGTCGCCCTTCGCGCGCCCGGTGCCGAAGTAGAGGCGTTCGTCGACGACGCGCTGCTCTCCCGGCGCGCACGTCTCTTTGGTCGGCGTCGCGCAAGCGGGGACGATCGCGGCGAGCGCGAGCAGCGAAATGGTTCGATATCCGAACATCGTCATCATGCAGCAAGTGCGGAAAACGATGTTATCGCAAACCCGCCGATGCCTTCAGCCCGACACCGCGACCTGCGGTCCGCGCGCGGCCATACGGCCGTCGAGTTCCGCCTTGCCGCATTCGATCGCGAAGTTCGCGGCGGCCTGCGCAGTCGGAAACGCGCGAAACGGTCCGATCGCACGGCGCAGGCCGCCCGGCCGCTCGATCAGCAGCGTCGCGACAAATTCACCGGCTGTGTGCCGGACGATGACCGAAAGCTCACAGCCTCGATATTCGATAGGAGTGGAGTCCACCGCTGACCTCGCTTGCTTGAATACATTGTCATGCGGTCAATCTACGCAAGGTCCGCGAAGCGCGTAACCCCGCGTGTGAGTGGCTGCGAACGCAGGCGAAACGAAAGTCTCGATCGTCGGCGGCCAGGACGTCGCGCAAACGTTTCACTTTCTCGGTCGATCGTCGAAATGAGATCCGTTTCGTGCAGCATTTTTCTTTAGCCGTTATCCTGCGACGAACACGCCCCGACGAACGATGCAGGAAGTTTCCGCGATCCGACCTCACGCGATGACATACTCCAAAAAAGCACGACATTGCCGAACCGCCGCCTGGGTGATCGCATGCGCCGCGCTCGGCATGGTCAGCAAGGCGTCTCACGCTCAGGAATTTTCCCTTCTCACCGGCCCGCTCAAAAGCAGCAGTCAGAACACGTACTCCTGGGAAGTCAACTATCGCGAAGGGCTCGGCCGTTACGCCGCCTGGAGTTTTTCGTGGCTGAACGAAGGCCATATTCCCGATCATCACCGCGACGGGCAGGCCTTCCAGCTCTGGGGCAGACTGCCGCTCCGGGACGACCGGCTGGAACTGTCGGCGGGTGCGGGGCCGTACCGCTATTTCGACACGAGTCAGGCGCAGGCGGGCGGCAACTATTCGAACACGCACGGCTGGGGTGGCATGTTCACGCTGCGCGCGGCGTATTACTTCGACAACCGCTGGATCGCGGAGATGAAGCTCAATCGCGTGCAGGCTTTCGGCGGCCCGGACACGACCGCGTTGCTGTTCGGCATCGGCTATCAGTTGGACGCGCCCGAGGGCCGCGGACCGCGCGCGCGCGCCGTGCCGCGCACGACGAACGTCACGAACAACGAAGTCACCGTGATGCTCGGCACGACGATCCTGAACAGTCCCGATTCTGAAACGAATCTGGCGGAGAGCATCGAGTATCGGCGCGGGCTGTGGCATTACGTCGATTTCACCGCGTCGTACCTGCATGAAGGCGGACACGTGCAGTCGCGTCGTGACGGTGTCGCTGCGCAGATCTGGGCGACGCGGGCGTTCTTCGACGACAGGCTCACGCTTGGCGTCGGGGCTGGGCCGTATCTGTCGATCACGCAGAACGACGACCTGCCGCAGAATCGCACCGGCGATGGTCGATTTTCGGGGCTGGTATCGGTGTCGGCGAGTTATCGGCTTACGAGTCGATGGCTCGCGCGGGTGACGTGGAATCGCATGGTCACGCGGTATGACCGCGACGCGGATATCATCGAGGCGGGGTTTGGTTTTCGCTTCTGACTCAGAACAGCTCCTTCTGCCCTGACATCAACGCGATGAAGTCATCGCGCAGAAACGGCAGGATGCCATCAGCAACCGGCTGAAGCTGCTTGCTCACATAATGCTCGTAGTCGATCGCCGCCTGACGCGCCTCCACCGGCTCGGGACCGGCGACGGTCATCACGTAGCTGATCCAGCCGCCATTCTGATATTGCAGCGGACGCCCGGCGCGCGCGTTGTATTCATCGGCGATGCGCGCGGCGCGAACATGTGGCGGCACATTACGCTGATAATCGCCGAGCGTGCGGCGCAAGCGCTTGCGATAGACCAGCAAGTCATCCATCTCGCCACGCCGCGTGCGCCCGACATAATCGCGCACGAAGTCCTCATACGCCCGGCCCTTGAACACGCGCATGTAAAGCTCCTGCTGGAAACGCTGCGCGAGCGGCGTCCAGTCGGTCCGCACGGTCTCGAGACCCTTGTAGATGATTTCCTCGCTGCCGTCCGCGCGCGCGGTCAGCCCTGCGTAGCGCTTCTTGCTGCCCTCTTCCGTGCCGCGGATCGTCGGCATGAGGAAGCGTTTGAAGTGCGTCTCGAATTGCAACTCGAGCGCGCTGTCGAGGCCGAATGTCTCGCGCAGATGCTCGCGCCAGTATTCGTTCACATGCGCGACCAGCGCTCGCCCGATCCGCGCCGCGTCCTCTTCGTCGCGCGCGCGCCGCAGCCAGACGAAAGTCGAATCCGTATCGCCATAGATGACGCTGTAGCCACGCGCCTCGATCAATTCGCGCGTGCGATGCATGATCTCGTGACCGCGCATCGTGATCGACGAAGCGAGACGCGGATCGAAGAAACGGCAGCCGCTCGACCCGAGCACGCCGTAAAACGAGTTCATGATGATCTTGAGCGCCTGCGACAGCGGCTTGTTGCGCTGGCGTTTCGCAGCCTCGCGCCCTTCCCACACCTGCGCGACGATCGCCGGCAGGCAATGCGTGTCGCGTGAAAAGCGCGCGCCGCGAAAACCGGGCACGGTGGCGGCGTCATCGGGCATGGCCATGCCTTGCGCGAGCCCGGCCGGATCGATCAGAAACGTGCGGATGATCGACGGATACAGGCTCTTGTAATCCAGCACGAGCACGGAATCGTAGAGGCCGGGGCGCGAGTCCATCACGAAACCGCCGGGACTCGCTTCCTCGGGCACGTCGCCGAGATTCGGCGCGACATAGCCCAGCCGATGCATCCGCGGCATGTACAGATGCGTGAACGCCGCGACCGAGCCGCCGCTGCGGTCGGCCTGCAAACCGGTCACGGTCGCGCGTTCGAGCAGAAACGGCAGCAACTCCGTTTTCTCGAAGACCTTCGTGACCAGTTCGCAATCGTTCAGGTTGTAGCGCGCGAGCGCGGGCTTGTCCTCCTGGAACCGGCGCTCGATTTCGTCCATGCGCGCGTACGGACTGTCGATCGCCTTGCCCTCGCCCAGCAGCGACTGCGCGACATATTCCAGACTGAACGACGGAAAATTCCACGTCGCCGAACGCAGCGCCTCGATGCCGTCGATGACGAGCCTGCCCGCGATCGACACAAAGAAGTGATTGCGCTTCATGCCGTGCTCGCGCCATTCGACCGCGCTGCCGTCGCGGCCCAGCGCGAGCGGCACGCCGTAGTCGTCGGCGTGTCGCTGAAGGATGCGCAAGTCGAATTGCACGACATTCCAGCCGATGATCGCGTCCGGATCGTACTGCGCGATCCATGCGTTGAAACGGCGCAGCATGTCGGCGCGGGTTTCGCAATAATCGAGCGCAAAATCGGTTTGCGCGGCATCGCCATTCGGCGGACCGAGCATATAAACCTGACGCGCGCCGCAGCCTTCGAGCGCGATCGAGTAAAGATCGCCCTTCACGCTCGTTTCGATATCGAGCGACACGACTCTCAGCGACGGCCGGTAATCCGGCGCGGGCTTCAACTCACTGGAAACGTCGCGCCCCGCGCCTTCGAACAGGACCGGCGCCGTGATGAAGCGTTCCATCAGATAGCGCTCGTGCGGACGGATATCGGCTTCGAAGACATTGACGCCCGCGCCGCGCAGATTCTTTTCGAGCGCGAGCAACTGGCGATACTGCGGGCAATAGAGTCCGAGCACCGGCTTCTGACGAAAATCCCTGAGCGGCAACTCGCGTAAATAAGCGTCCCGCACGCCGGCCACGACCGGCTCGGCCTTCGCGCGATCCTCCGCACGGATGAACGCGACGCTCGTCTGCAAGCCGATGCGGATTTTCCTCGGACCGTCGTCGGTGGCGAGCCAGAAATCGACCTCCGCACCGGCCGCGGTGTCGCGCCAGTGACGAGTCAGCAGAAAACCCTGTTGTGCGGAAGCCAAGCCGATACCTTCGAGAGCGCGTGCCATCGACGTATTTTACTTGGCGGCAAAACAAAACAGCCCGGCTCGCCAATCGGCGCCGGGCTGCAGCATTCGGAAAAGGATTCGGGAAAAAGACAAGCGAAGTAAAACGCGGTAGCGGCAAGCCGGTCGCCCACCATCCTTGCGGACGGTCCCCGGAGAACGGCCGCCGCCGCTACCGCCTAAGCAGCCTGTGCGACCAGGCCTGCCCGTTGCGGCTGTAACGCCGCTACGTTACCGAGTACCGTGTGCTCCGCATGCTCCGGCACTTCGTTCTTCGACATCACCACCTCCAGAGCGGCTTCTTGACTGGCCTGTTTCGCGGCCGCCGCTTTCTTGGTCTTCCCCGCGCGTGACGGCGGCTGGCAGGCCCCGCACACCACGTTGTTCTGCAAATCATGTTTGTGTGCGACAAACTTCCCGGTGCAGCGGCAGCACGGCGTCATCTGCAGCATGCCCGCGTCGAAGAAGCGCACAAGAGTCCAGGCCCGCGTAAGGTCGAGTACCGCCTCGGCGCCGCTATGATTGCAGTGCTCGAGATACAGCCGATACCCTTTGGTCAACGCATCGAGATGCGAACAGCCAGCTTCGTTCTTCAGGAACGTATAGGTGTTATAGAAAAGCGACGCGTGGATATTGGCCAGCCACGTCATGTACCAGTCGGCCGAGAAAGGCAGCATGCCCTTCGGCGGCGATACACCCTTCACTTCGCGATACAGACGGATCATGCGGTCGCGCGAGAGCGTCAGTTCGCTCTCCAGCACTTGCATGCGCGCGCCGAGCTCGATCAGCGCGATGGCGCGGAATACTTCCTGGGCGTCTTCAGTGAGGCTCTTCTTCAGCATGGCTCGCTCCGTCACCTTGGTCACCTTAAGCGAACTGTTCGGCCGGCTGGCCAGCCAGCAGGATTGCCGCGTGCGTCGGCGCGATGTCCGCATTCTTGGCGGGTTGCGTCAAGGCCGACAGCATCGTGTGATCGTTGAAGCGGAAAGCGCAAAGCAGGTTATCCGACGACGCGAGCTTGACGACCTGTGCGAGCGTCAGCCCCGACAGCAGATCGGCGAGTTCCGCCGAAAGACCGAGCCGGAACATGCCGATGGCGCGGTCCTCGCGCAACAGACGCTGCGCGAGCATGATGTACGACAAGTTGATTTCCCGGATCGATTCCAGCGTTTCGCGACCGTTCATGGTTGCAACTTCCAGTAAATCCCCGAATTTCCCGCCGGCTTTTTGCCGATATCTTTTTTGTGCCTCACCGGGCTTGTCCTGCCCCGGCTACGTACTGCGTAATCTTTGTTTCAGTGAGTTACATCTTGTAACAACCACCGTGAGACGAATTCTAAGTACGGTCTAAATCCAAAGCAAGAGCATCTCAATAATATTTTGTTGCAAACAACACTTTGGATCGGTAATTTTTTCGGTCTGTCAAATTCGGTCGCTTTTGCCATGCGATTTCTATTCTTCTGATGTTTTACGCGGCAAATCGGCGCGGCTTTGTTTTGATCGTAGTAATCGCGTGCCGCCAGCAATAACGGGGGATTGCGCGATCCGGTTGACACCCCGGACCGCTATTTTTGAGATGATTCATCAGACGAGAAATAGCCAAAAACAGCCATGCTGACCGCCTTTACCGATGGACGATCGATGGGGTAATAATTGCTTATGGCTTGTTACGTCGATGTTACGGGCTTTGTTACCCGAGTTTGTAACGCGGCTTGTTACCTTTGCGGTACGCCCTTTCGCCAGACGTCCCAATGTGTAACAACATCCTGTACGAATGGATTACCGGCCCTGTACAGGTTTTCGATGGCCGGCGTGAAGCCGCCCTGCGCCGCGTAGTTCAAAAGATTGTCGGCTGCGGATTGTCCCTTGTAGGGACGGTCGAAATCCGAGCCGGCACGCAACACGGCCACCCGCGACACATCCACCCGTTGCACGCTCGCCGCGCGCTTGAGCGCCTCGTAGGTCGCGTTGTCCTCCTGCTGCGTCGTGCAATAGACGCCGCGGCCATCGGTCAGGAGCCGCGTCCACGCGCGCGCCCGCTCGCCGATGTATTTACCCGACCACCACGTATCGCCCGCGAGCGTGTCGCACTGGATCACGCGCGGCGGCCGGTTCGCCGGCGCGTAATTGAACTTCGCGCGCGCGGCCCTGGCCTCGGCGCTGTCGGAGAGCGCGACGTTGCGCGAGAGCGCGAAAGCCGTGTCGGCGAGTGTCGCGTTCAGCGCGAACATCTCCGTGCGATAGTCGGGCGCCGGTTTCTCGTTGGGCCCTTTCGTGTTGATGCCGGTGAATCCGCTCGGCCAGCGGGCGGGCTTTTCGCGGGCGTCGAGTTCCCATTGCGGACCGAAATCGACGAGATACTTCGCCCATGCCGCCGAGCCGACCGTGCCCTGCGCCGGATCGATGCCCGCGATCCCGGCGATCAGGAAGTACGTGCCGCGCAAGTCGAAACGGTCGGAGAACGCGAGCGCCATCGTCGAAGCGGCCGCGTTGGTGTGGCCCATGCCCGTCGTGACGACGCACACGTCGTCGCGGTTGCAATGCACCTCGGGATAATCGGGCGACAGACCGGCCACCTTGACCGCGTCCCACGGGCCGAGCCTGTCGAGCCAGGGTTTGGCCTCGGGCGCGAACATCGTGACGATCATGACCTTGACCGCACGCGCCCCGCCCGCGCTGTCGGACGATTGCGGCGCGGAGGCGCATCCGGCGAAACCCGCCGCGACTGTCATCGCGACGACGGCGTTCCCGAGTTTCTTCGTTGTCTTGTTCGATTGCGATGCGGCGACTGTCATGGCAGGCGTGACCTCGTGAACGTTCGACCTTCGAAAGAAGATCGCGCCCGTCGACAGAACGAGGGGCGCGATCAGGCCGAACGATTATAGGATCACGACCCGCCCTGCGAGGCCCGTGGCGGCGGCGCATTCGACGCGACGCTCGCCGCGCCCGCCGCCTCGTTCGTCGGATGCTGCGCGGCCTTCGACGGCTCGCCGCGCTGATCCGCGCCGGCTTCGTCCGCATCCGGCACGGGCGCCTGATCGCCGCCGTTCACGATCACGAAGTTGCGCTGCGGATTCGCGATTTCGATGCCGCGCGCCGTGAACTCGTTAAGAATGCGCCGGTTGAACTCGCGCTGCACCGGCCAGCGCGCGCTGTCGCGGCATTGAATCTGGCCGGCGAGCGTGACGGTCGAGCCATCGACGGCATCGACGCCCCAGAAGCTGAAGTCGGAGAGAATGCCGTCGCGGAACGCTTCGTCATTGCGCAACGCCGCGCCGATTTCCTTCAGCGTGGAGATCGCGAGATCGACATCCTGGCCGAGCGCGATCGACACGCGCACCGCCGCGTTGCCGATGCCGCGATTCGTGTTGTTCACCGTCGACACCGAGCTGAACGGCACCGTGTAGAGCGAGCCGTCGCCGCCGCGCAGGCGCACCGTGCGGATCGACAGATATTCGACCGTGCCCGAGACGCCCGCGAGCGTCACCCAGTCGCCGACCTGCATCGCGTTTTCCATCAACAGGAAAATGCCGGTGATGAGATCCTGCACGAGCTTCTGCGAGCCGAAGCCGAGCGCCACGCCGAAGATGCTCGCGCTCGCGAGCAAAGGCGCGGTGTTCACGCCGATCTCCGAGAGCCCCGTCAGGACGACGACCATCGCGATCACGATGAACAGGCCCGTACGCATCATCGGCAGCAGCGTGCGCAGGCGCGCGGCGCGCACACGCTCGCCGCTCGCGGTCCATTGCTCGAGCCGCTGCTCGACGGCGATGTTGGCCGCCTCCCACACGAGCACGGCGAACAGGGCGGCGAACACGATCGTGACGAGCGCCGACGCGAGCCGGTTGCCGACCCCGCCCGACGTGAAGAAATGCACGATGTCGATGTGCCATACCTGCAGGAGCGCGATCACCGTGACGACCGAAATGAGCGCCTGCACGACACGCCGCAACACCGGGTAATAGCGATACGCGCGGCGGCGCAGGATCGACTGGCCGGCGAAATCGTCCTCGTCTTCGCGATGGAACAGGCGCCCGAGCGCGCCGAACGCGACGATCGCCACCACGCGCGCGGCGACGAGCACGAGCAGCGACAGCCCGCCCAGATGAAAGAGCGTCCGGTAGCCGTTCTGCACGTCGAGCGCCCACACGAACCAGAGCGCGAGCACGAAGAAGATCGCGACGCCCGCCCAGACATCGGCCACCCAGTTGCCGAAGAGCCTGAAGGAACGGTTCGCCCGCGAGCCGCCGCGAATGCGCTCGGCCACCGGCGTGCGGCATTCGAAGATCATGTACGCGATCATCACATGCACGACCAGCAGCACGGCCTTCGTAATCGCGATGCGCGCGTCGCCGGACAACCCGAGCGGCTCGGCTGCGTTGGCGAGCGCGAGGCCCGCGCCCGCGACGCACACGATGCGGCACACCCAGCGATGCGTGTACGTCGCGTAGACATCGCGCATCTGGATGAGACGCAGGCCGGGCGCACGCGGCGCGACGAAGAAGCCGCTCACGATGACGATCGCGCGGCACACGAGATAAACGTCGATGAGCGAGCCTGCGACGTGCGCTTCGAGCGTGTTGTCGTCGATGAAAACCGACATCAGCAGCGTCACGGCAGCGATGAACACGACCAGAGGAACGAGCGACAGCAAGCCATACAGCAGCGCGCTCGGCAGGCGTTGCAGCAGCGTCCAGTGACGCGCCGCATGACGCTGACCGCGCGCGCTGTCGACATTGCGCTCGGCGAGATGCAGCGCGGTTTCGTCGCCGCTTCGCTCGGCGGCGTCTTCCGCGCGCTCGGCGGCGCGTTGCTGGCGCACGAGGTCCGGGTCCTGCTCCTCCGCATCGGCGACGCCCCGCGCCGCGATCCGCGCGCGTGGCCGCCTGAGCAGCCGCGAGCACAGGAATTCGAGCAGCAGCGCGGGCAACAGCGACGCCAGCACGGTCCATGCGACGTGCCCGATGAGCGCGCGTCCGCCATCGGTCGATGTGCGGTCGCGCCACCACGACGTCACCGAGCCGAAATCGAGCAGCGCGACGGTCGAATGCCGCAGTCCTCCGCCGATCTGCACGAGCCAGTGCCCCGCCTGCCGCGACAGTTGCGATGCGAGACCGTTCGCGGTCAGCGAATGCGCGAGCACGCTGGACGCGCCCGATGCGGGCGTCGCGGCCGCCGTCGATGCGGGCTGCGGCGCGCTCGCGGGCGCGGCCAGCGCACCGGCTGCCGCAATGGCGCGCAGCGTGTCCGCGACCTGCGAGCGGCGCGCTGGATCGTTGAGCACCGAGAGGGCGTCGCGCGCCTGTTGCGGCGTCAGCGCGACGGCGGGCTGCGACGCGTGCTGCGCGGAATCGGCTGCGGCGAAGCAGGACTGCGAAAGGATAGGTAAGACGCTCGACACGACGACGAGCAGCACAGCAAGGAGCAATTTGCGCATATGTCGGATGAAGATCACGAAATGTCAGGGACTCGATGCGGACGACGCGCACGCCATATGCTAGCGCGATGCCGACAGCGCGGCAGAAACGGTCCCGGTAGCACGTGGCGCGCCAGCTCTGGTGTGCGCTGTGTGAATCAGAGCGTCGCCGGTTGATCGCGATCGCGCGCAATATCGGGTTCGAAAAACACCCAGCGCACTTGCGGAAACGCACGCTGCAGATCTTCTTCGATGACGTTGATCGCATCGATCATCGCGCGTCCGCTGGCGTAGTCGATCATCTCTGCCTGCACCGCGACGACCACGTGTTTGCCCCATTGCAGCGTGATGAGGCTGATGATGCGCGTGATCTCGGGACGCGCATTCAAGTGTGCATCGATTGCCTTGCGCACTTCGGGACTCGCGGATTCGCCGACGATCATCGACTTCACTTCGCGCGCGACGAGATACGCGACGATCATCAGCAGCACGCCCACGCCGATCGAACCCGCGGCATCGTAGGCCGGATTGCCGGTGAGCATCGTCATGAGCACGGCGGCGAACGCGATCGCGAGACCGAGCAGCGCCGCGACATCCTCGCCCGCGACGACCAGCAGTTCCGACTCACGCGTTTCGCGGAACCATCGCCATAAGGTCTTGTTTGGCGCGCCCTTGCGAATCTCGCGGATTGCGCCCGCGAGTGAGAACGCCTCCAGCACGACCGACACGCCGAGAATCACGAGCGCGACGAGCGGATTCGACAACGGTTCGTGATGCAGCAGCCGATGCGCGCCTTCATAAACCGAGAACGCTCCGCCGACGAAGAACAGCAGAAGCGCGACGATCAGCGCGTAGAAATAGATCTCGCGCCCCGAGCCGAGCGGATGCAGCGCGTTGGCGGGCTGCTGCGCGCGCTTCAGGCCGAACAGTAGCAGCAACTGATTGCCGCAATCGGCGGTGGAATGGATGGCTTCGGCGAACATCGCGCCGGAGCCGGTATAGGCCGCCGCGCCGAACTTGCAGACGGCAATGCCGAAGTTCGCGGCGAGCGCGTAGAAAATGGCTTTCGGGGATTCTTCCTTCATGCGCTTTTATCTTCGCTCAGATCACGTCGACGCGGCTCGGGCCATCCACCATTTCGCCGATGACCGCCGCATCGTCGAAGCCGTCGGCGCGGAAGATCGCGAGCACGTCGTTCACGGCTTGCGGCGCGCACGATACGAGCAGGCCGCCCGACGTCTGCGGATCGGTGAGCAAGGCGCGCGCCTCGTCGCCTTCGATGTTCAACGAGATATCGCTGCCGTAAGCGGCCCAGTTCCGTCCCGATGCGCCCGTGTAGATGCCCGCGCTGACGAACTCGCGCACCTGCGGCAGCCACGGCAGGTCCGCATAGCGGATGCGCGCCGTCAGCTTCGCGCCGCGCGCGAGTTCGAGCGCGTGGCCGAGCAGACCGAAGCCGGTGACATCGGTGAGCGCGTGCACGGCGTCCAGTTGCGCGAGTTCCACGCCGGGCCGGTTGAGCTTGGTCGTCGCGTCGATCATCGCTTTGTAACCCGCCGCGTCGAGCTTGTCCTTCTTCAGCGCCGCCGACAGCACGCCGACGCCGAGCGGCTTGCCGAGCACGAGCACATCGCCCGCGCGCGCGGCGGCGTTGCGCTTCACGCGCGACGGATGCACGATGCCGAGCGCCGCGAGCCCGTAGATCGGCTCGACGGAATCGATCGAATGGCCGCCCGCCACCGGAATGCCCGCTTGCGCGCACACTGCTTCCCCGCCCTTCAGAATCTGCGCGATCACTTCATGCGGCAGCACGTTGATCGGCATGCCGACGAGCGCGAGCGCGAGGATCGGCTTGCCGCCCATCGCGTAGACATCGGAGAGCGCGTTGGTCGCGGCGATGCGGCCGAAGTCGAACGGATCGTCGACGATCGGCATGAAGAAGTCCGTCGTCGCGACGATCGCCTGTTCGTCGTTGAGTTGGTAGACGGCGGCGTCGTCGGCGGTGTCGTTGCCGACGAGAAGATTCGGGAACGCGGGCAGCGGCGTCGCGCGTTTGAGCAGATCGGCGAGCACGCCGGGCGCGATCTTGCAGCCGCAGCCGCCGCCGTGGGAAAGGCTCGTGAGACGGGGGGAAGTCGTATCGTTCATCGTTTGAAAGTCAGTTTGAGGCGTTAGGGTAGCTCACACGACGCGCTTGTAGAGGCCCGGATAGTCGAGCACGAGGCCGCTTTCGTCGACGGTAATGTCCGCCGTGAAGCCCGTATCGAGCCCTTCGTAACGATAGCGATGATTCGGCTCGATGCACGTGTACGCCTGTTCGACCGCGCTCACGCTGAGTTCCGGCACGCGCACGTAGACGACGCGAATCACGCGCCGCTCGCCGCGCTCGAGTTGCAGCCGGCGGATTGGCAACGTGTTGGTGAAAGGCGTCGCGGTGATGTCCACGTCGATGCAGCCGCGCAGCAGTTCCTGCGGCTCGCCGTTCGCATCGCTCCATGCGTGCGCGTCGCCGTTGTCGCCATCTCTTCGATGCAGATCGAGCGTCGCGCCGCCCGCGAGCTTCAGCGCGAGACGCGTGACCTGCCAGCGCGCATCGCATTCGATCCGATACACGAGGCCGAAAGGATGCGACTCGTCTTCGCCCACCACCGCGCTTTCTGTCACGACGCCATCGCGCGTCTCGTTCAGAACGAGATGCTCGAGCCCCGTGCCGTCCTGTTGCGACCATCGCACCGCTTTCATCGCGCACCTCGTCGACGTGTGTTCATCCGCATCAAAGGATACAACGCCGCGCGCAATGCTTTCGATCGGCATTCGAAATGCGCTATTCGCTCGACGTCACAAAACTTCACACGGTATACTTCGCGCCATTCCTGCCCAGGCGTCCGTGTCTGCCCGAACGCCCCTTTTGCCATCGCCCATCGCATGAAGAAAACTCTTGCTCCCGCCTTGTTTGCGCTCGCGCTGTCGGCGTCGATGTTTCAGCTTGCTCAGGCACAGGAAACGCCGCAACTGCCCGAGGATTACGCGTATCTGACCAGGCTCCACGTGCCGGAGTCGGTGGCGCAATGTGTCGCGGCATTCGATCGCTGGGTGGAAGAAGCGCCGAAGTACGACACGCTCATCGTGCCCGACCGGCGCGTGCTCTCCGCGAAGATCGACGACGATACTCCGATCTTTAGTGTCGGCAATCCGATTCCGGTCGATCAGGTCATCGTGATGCGCGCGTTCGCGAAGGCGCGCGGCAAGGCGCAGTGGACGCGCGTGGACAGTCGCTGCGGCGTGAGAGATGGTCGCGTGGTCGGTGTTTCGCTCACGCCGAATATGAAGCCCAGGATCGTGCGTTGATGCTTGACGGTTGCCTCAACTTATAAAATAGCATTCCTTAACAAAAGCCCTTTCAACTCAATTCTTTGAAGCACGCCGCTGACCGGTACGCTCATCGAGCCACTTGACGACTTGCGGCCCGAACGTACGCGGCGCCTTCGCATGCATGCGGCCCGCAAGATCCGACAGCCGATCCGCCGCCAACGCCTCGCGCATGCGCTTCTCCGCGTTCTTCATAACAGCGTGAACGGCGCACACGCCGCTCGTCGCCCACGGCGGCGCGTCCTCGCCGAACACCGCGCAACGCGCGCGAATCTCGCGGCAATCGAACAGCGCCTTGTCGCCATCGATCGCATCGACGACATCGAGCACGCTGATCTCCTGCGACGGACGCGCAAGCGCAAAACCCCCGCGCGCGCCTTCGGTCGCAACGACGAGCCCCGCCTTGTGCAGCTTCGTGAAGAGCTTGGCGACATACTCCGCCGGCACGCCCTGCAATTCCGCGAGATCGCGCACGCTCGCCTCGCGCACGCCATGCGGCGGCTCCGCGAGATAGAGCATGCAGTGCAACGCGTACTCCACGCCCGTGCTGATATGGGACATATTCACTCCGACAAGATGAATCGTAGTTCAGGATAACGCGTCGCGCGCCCGCGTGCAACGGCCGCCGTGCTTTTACAGACGCCCATCGTAAATATTTCAGGTTACACGTTTGCTTACAAACGATCACGGCTTGTCATTTTGCGGTCCGCTACATTGGTCTCCATGGATTCACACGGAGAAACCCATGAAGAAACTAGCGATCCTTGCAGCGTTGGGCGTGGTGCTGAGCAGCGCGCTATCGGGCTGCATCGTCGTGCCGGGCGATGGCGGGTATCACCATCACCGGGATTACTACCGCTACTGAAGCCTTGCCGAAGCCACACTGAATCATCACGAAACTGCACCCTCGCGAATCGCGGTTTCGATCGAAAAGCAAACGACCAAGGAGCAAACCTCATGAACAAGACGAAGAAGAGCCTGCTGATCGCTTCCCTTGCCGCCGCACTGGGCATGGGCCTCGCAAACGTCGCTTCGGCGGAAGTGCATCACGCCCCGCCCCATCACGTGACCGTGGGCTGGCATGGCGAACGTTACTGGGATGGCCATCGTTACTGGCAACGTCAGGAATGGGAGCGCCATCATCATCCGGCGCCGCCTGCGCATCGCTATTATTGAACGGAGTAGCGCATGAGAAAAGCCGCAGCGAAATGAACCGCTGCGGCTTTTTTTACTTTCAAGTCGAGCATGAACGCGGAATCACCAGCTCTTCGGATCGCCGCCAAGCTCCTTGCAGGTGTCATAGGCGATCGCCTGCAGCTTCGCTTCGCCGATCTGCCCCGAAAGCGCATAGCCGACCCGATCCCACGCCCAATAGAACGTCGTGCGCTGGCCGTCCTTGAGCGTTCGGATCTTGCTGTCGTTGCGTCTGATCGTGGCCGTCGTCATGTAAAGCGTGAGCCGTTCGCCGGCCGCGTTCTGATACATGAACTGCGCCGCGGGTCCCTCTTCATCCGGCAACAGACGCCCGCCGACGAGCTGAAAGCCGTACTCCGCCAGCGACGGAATCGTCACCGCGCGGTTCAGCCGCTTCGACAGCCAAGTCACGAGATGGTCCTGCTGCGACGCCGCCACTTCCACCGCATGCCGCTGCTCCGGCGCATACACCGCGTAGGCGATATCCGCGCGCTCGGCGAAGCGCGGCTTGTCGCCAAGCGCCGGCACGAGCATGTGCAGCAGGAATCCGCACGCAACACCCACGACCATAAAGCACGCCGCGATCAGATAACGCTCGCGGTTGCTCGGCCGCAGGCGTACGACCTGCGGCTCGCTCTGATCGGCGAACATCGCGCGCAACGCATTGTCCTGCGCGCGATACGCGGCGATGGTCGCCTCGCTGGCCGGATCGCTGGCGATGCGCTCGGCCACGGCGTCGCGCTCGTCGCCATGCAGTTCGTCGTCGATGAAAGCGGACAGCGCCTGCAGATCGCGATCGGGTTTGGGCGGCCCCATACGGTCGCCGCCTTCGGATGGACGGTCTTGATTGGTCATGAGCGGCTCACCACTTTCAGCGACGACGGCGACGACTTGCGGCCCGATTCCTCACCGAGCAGAACGCGCATATGCTCCCGCGCCCTCGACAGGCGCGACATCACGGTTCCGGTCGGCACGTTCAACACCACGGATGCCTCCTGATAACTCATTTCCTCGACGCACACGAGCAGCATCACCTCACGCTGCTCGACCGGCAGACAGTAAAGCGCGCGCTGCACGTCGCGCAGCACGAGGCCGTCGACTTCCCCGCGCGGCGCGGCCATCTGACGCCAGGGCGCGGTTTCGTCGTCGACGGCGATATCGCGGCGCCCGCGCAACTGGTCGATATACAAATTGCGCATGATCGTGAACAGCCACGCTCTCAGGTTCGTGCCCGCCTGGAACGACTTCGCGCGGTTGAGCGCACGCTCGGTCGCGTCCTGCACGAGATCGTCGGCCCACGCGCGATCGCCCGTCAGCGCGCGCGCATAGCGGCGCAACTGCGGCAGATGCGCGAGCAGATCGCTCTCGAAGCTCAAGGCCATGCCCTCGCTTGCCCGCACGAAGCGTCGGTGGCGCGCGCCATCAGTAGCTGCCTCCGCCGGCCGGCCCGCTCGGCGCACCCGATGAATTCGGTGCACTTTGCGTGCCACTCGCGCAACCGGTCGTGCCGAGGGCCAGCCCGAACGCCAGCGCGATCAGGAGCATCGTCACTCCGATCGATCGTTTCATGATCGTTACCTGTTTCATTGATTGACCGGCGCGCGCGCCGTTTTATTCCGCGCGCGCGCCGAACCGCGGGTTTTCCGTTCCCTTGCGCGTGAACGCTCAGGGCTTCACGACGTGCCAGACGTCGCGGAAATTGTCCCCGTTCTTGTCGCCGGCCTTGGTGTCCTTGGCGAAGCGATAAACGCGCTTGCCGTCGTAGGCCCATTGCTTGCCGCCATCGGCCGCTTCCATGGTCCATTTGCCGGACGGCTTGTCGGAGTCGCTCGCCATCGCGGCGGGCCAGGCCTGCGCGCAGCCGCCGGTGCAGGCGCTCGCACCGCCCTTCGTATCTTTGTCGAAGGTATAGAGCGTCATGCCGTTTTCATCGACGAACATGCCGTTCGCTTCTTTCGGCGCCGCAGCATAGGCGGACGAAGCGAGCGACGCGAAAGCGGTTGCGAGCGTTGCGGCAGCGGCGAACATCTGGATGCGCTTCTTCATTTCATCTTTCCTTTTTTGTAGAAGTATCCGTAGAACGTTCGGTAGCGCTGCACTATTCCGCGGACGATGAAATAAATCGATGCGGCAGCGCCGTCGCATCGCCAGTCGGCAATCCATTCAAGACCATTCGCGCGCTCGTGAATAGTGGTTCATCGAAATTTCTTCGTCAGACGCCGGCTGCGGCTGCGGTCGCATCGCGCCAGCGACGCGTGTCGCGCAGCGGCGGCGCGCCGAACAGGCGGCTGTACTCGCGACTGAATTGCGACGCGCTCTCATAACCCACGCGATGCGCGGCCGTGGCGGCATCGACGATATCGAGCATCATCAGGCGGCGCGCCTCCTGAAGCCGCAACTGCTTCTGATACTGCAGCGGACTCATCGCCGTGACGGCCTTGAAATGATGATGCAGCGACGACACGCTCATGTGCACGTCGCGCGCGATATCCTCCACGCGCAGCGGCTGATCGAAGTGCTGACGCAGCAACTGGATCGCTTTCGCGATGCGCTGTGTCTGGCTGTCCTGCAGCGCGATCTGCCGCAGCCGCGCGCCGGAGCCGTTCATCAGCAGGCGGTAGAGAATCTCGCGCTTCACGAGCGGCGCGAGGATCGGCACGTCCTCGGGCGCGTCGACGAGGCGCAGGAGGCGCAGCACGGCATCGAGCATCGAGTTGCCGAGGCGGTTCACGTACAGGCCGCGCGAGGCGTCGGCCTGGGTCGCGGGCGGCAGGTGTTCGTCCTGGATCAGCGAGGTGATTTCCTCGACGTCGAGCTCGAGCCGCATGCCGAGATACGGCTCCGACTCGCTCGCCACCGACACCTGCCCGCAAACGGGCAGATCGACCGACGACACCAGATAGTGCATCGGATCGTAGATATAGACCTCGTCGCCGACCATCAGGCGTTTGCTGCCCTGCGCGATCAGCGCAAGCGCGGGCGTCTGGATGCCGTGCTTCGGCCCGCCCGGATTCATGATGCGATGCAGGGCCAGTCCCGGCACCGGCGTTTCGACCGAGCCCTCGCAGCCGGCGGTGAAACGATCGAGCAGCGCGACGAGATCGAGACGCGCCTGATCGAGCGCGAGATCAGGCGTGGCGTCGTGGCGCATTTCCTTCGGCGAGTCGTGACTGTCTTTTGCGGCGAGACCGGGCGTGTCGTTCAAAGCCATGATTTCCGGACCATTTTCAAGATGAGATGGATTCGACAAGCTTACTCGCGCGGGCGCGAGATTGCTCGCGGCCGCCCCCAGCGTTTGCAGGAACAGGCAAGGATTGAACAGGATCAGGCTATGAGCCGGCCGCGCGCCGGGACGATACTGCATTGCCGGCGCTGATCAGCTCGTGCAGTTCGGGCGATGCCGCGCCTTTCCAGTCAATCGGGAGCAATGATGCGCTACAGGAAATTCGGCAATACCGGCCTTTTCGTCTCTGAACTGTGCCTGGGCACGATGACGTTCGGCGGCGGCACGGGCGGAATCTGGGACAACATCGGCCAGTTGCAGCAGGCCGATGCGGACAAGCTGATCGGCCGCTCGCTCGACGCGGGCATCAATTTCATCGACACCGCCGATGTCTACGCCGACGGTCAATCGGAAGTCATCACCGGGCAGGCGCTGAAGAATCTGAAGGTGCCGCGCGAGAACGTGGTCGTCGCGACGAAAATTCTCGGCGAGACCGGCACCAAGGGCGCGAATTCGCGCGGCGCGTCGCGCTATCACATCATCGACGGCGTGAAGGCGAGCCTCAAGCGCCTGCAACTCGATCACGTCGATCTGTACCAGATTCACGGCTTCGATCCGGCGACGCCGATCGAGGAAACGCTGCGCGCGCTCGACAATCTCGTGCAGCACGGGCATGTGCGCTATATCGGCGTGTCGAACTGGGCGGCGTGGCAGATCATGAAGGCGCTCGGCATTTCCGAGCGGCTCGGGCTCGCGCGCTTCGAGTCGCTGCAGGCGTACTACACGATCGCGGGCCGCGATCTGGAGCGCGAAATCGTGCCGCTGCTGCAAAGCGAGAGCGTGGGCCTGATGGTGTGGAGCCCGCTCGCGGGCGGCTTGCTGTCGGGCAAATTCACGCGCGATGGCGCAAAAGAGGAAGGCAGCCGCCGCACCAAGTTCGATTTTCCGCCCGTCAACGTCGAGCGCGCGTACGACTGCGTCGACGTGATGCGGCGCATGGCCGAGACCAAGGGCGTATCGGTGGCGCAGATCGCGCTTGCCTGGCTGCTGCATCAGAAGGTCGTGTCGAGCGTGATCATCGGGGCTAAGCGGATCGAGCAACTCGACGACAACATCGCCGCGACGAAAGTGCGCCTGAACGAAGACGAACTCGCCGCGCTCGATGAAGTGAGCCAGTTGCCCGCGGAATATCCCGGCTGGATGCTCACGCGCCAGGGGGAATACCGGCGAAATCAGTTGAAGGAAAAAGCAGGGGAATAAGGCCATGCGGCCCGGGCGAAGCGCCCGCGCCGTCTAGGGATTTACCCGTAAATCAGGCATTTTCAGGCCATTTTCGGCCCTTTATCTCAAAAACAGATAGACCTTATCCTTCGTATCGCGTTGCGGCATAAGGCCGCTCTGCCGACACTGTACGCACAACATCACCACTGCCTCACGGAGACAAACATGCGTACTCAGGTCGGCATCATCGGCGCGGGCCCCGCCGGGCTTCTGCTCTCTCATCTGCTTCATCTGCGCGGTATCGAATCCGTCGTGCTCGAAGCCCGCAGCCAGAACGACATCGAATCGACGATTCGCGCAGGCGTGCTCGAACAAGGCACGATGGACACGCTCAATCAGGCCGGAATCGGCGCGCGCATGCAGGCCGAAGGCGCGCTGCATCACGGCTTCGAGCTCGCGTTCGAAGGCCAGCGCCGGCGCATCGCGCTGACCGAACTGACCGGGCATTCGATCACGGTGTACGCGCAGCATGAAGTCATCAAGGATCTGGTCGCGGCGCGTCTCGCGGCAAACGGCGCGTTGAAGTTCAACGTGTCGAACGTGTCGCTGCACGACTTCCAGGAAGGCAGCGATCGCAAACCGCGCATCAAGTATCAGCACGAAGGCCGCGACGAAGAGCTGGAATGCGACTTCATCATCGGCTGTGACGGCTCGCAGGGCGTTGCGCGCCAGTCGATTCCCGAGGCGGTCAGGCAGGATTATCAGCGCATCTATCCGTTCGGCTGGTTCGGCATTCTGGTCGAAGCGCCGCCCTCCTCCGACGAACTCATCTACGCGCGTCACGACCGCGGCTTCGCGCTCATCAGCACGCGCTCGCCGGGCGTGCAGCGGATGTACTTCCAGTGCGACCCGAAAGATACGGTCGATGCCTGGTCCGACGACCGCATCTGGGCCGAATTGCACGCACGCGTCGATACCGCCGACGGCTGGCAGATCACCGAAGGCAAGATCTTCCAGAAGAACATCGTCGGCATGCGCAGCTTCGTGTCCACGCCGATGCAGTCGGGCAAGCTGTTCCTCGCGGGCGACGCCGCGCACATCGTGCCGCCGACCGGCGCGAAGGGCCTCAACCTCGCGGTGTCGGACGTGCGTGTGCTGAATGCCGCGCTCGTCGACTTCTACAAGGAAGGTGGCACGGAGCAACTCGCGCGCTATACCGCGACGGCGCTCAAGCGCGTCTGGCGCGCCGAGCATTTCTCGTGGTGGATGACGCGCATGCTGCACAAGCTCGACGACACGTCGCCCTTCGAGCAGCGACTGCAAGTGGCGGAACTGGAGCACGTGACGACGTCGCGTGCGGCCGCTACCGCGCTCGCCGAGAACTACGTCGGCAGCGTGGCGGTTTAAGCGCGTGGCACACGCACAGCGCCTTTGCGGCGCTGTGCGCCTGCCGCATCAAAGCACGGCGACCACCCGTACGTCCCCTTCCACCGACGGAACCACCTGCCCGCCGACGCGCCGGAAAGTGATCGTCGCGGTCTTGTCGCCGAGGCGCAGATCGCCGATTTCCAGCCAGTCGATGCCCTCCGGCAGCTCCGGCCGGTCGATGCGGACTTCATCGTTGACGGCATCGACGGTCACGCCGAGACACGCTTCCAGCACCATGAAAGGCGCGCCCGCCGCCCACGCCTGCGGCAGACACGCGACCGGATAGGCAATCGGCCGCTCGCCGCGCTGGCGCGTGAATCCGCAGAACAGCTCCGGCAGGCGCATATCGAAGGTGACCGCCGCTTCGAACAACGACTGCAACAGGCCGACGGCCGCGCCGCGATCGCCGTAACGCGCGAGACCGCGCGCGCACAGTGCCGTATCGTGCGGCCATACCGAGCCGTTGTGATACGACATCGGATTGAAGCGCGGCTGTCCTGCCGCCAGCGTGCGGACGCCCCAGCCCGTGTGAAAGAGCGTCGATTCGAGCTGACGCGCGACGGCTTCGCCGCGCTTGCGCTCGACGAGATCGAACGCGAGCAGATGCCCCGCATTCGACGACAGCACGCGGCACAGATCGCCCTTGCCGTCGAGCGCGATGCCGTAGAACTCCGCCTCCGGCATCCAGTACATCGCCTCGACGCGTTCGCGAATGTGACGCGCGCGCCGTTCGTACTCGTGCGCGTGCTCGTCTTCGCCGCGCTCGCGGGCGAGACGCGCCATCGTCGAAAACGCGGTCGACGCGTACGCCTGCACTTCGACGAGCGCGATCGGGCCGATCGGGAAGCGCCCGTCCGCGTGGAACACGGAGTCCTGGCTGTCCTTCCAGCCCTGATTCGCTAGACCATGCTCGGATGCGCGCTGATAGTCGAGCAGACCGTGCGGATTCTTGTCGCAATGACGCGCGACCCACTGCGCCGCGAGTTGCAGCGCGGGCCAGATTTCATCGAGCAGCGCGTGATCGCCGGTGCGCTCGGCGTAGGCGCCCGCCAGCACGATGAAGAGCGGCGTGCTGTCCACCCCGCCGTAATACAGCGCGAACGGCACCTCGCCGGTCGCGGCCATCTCGCTCTTGCGCGTCTCGTGCATGATCTTGCCGATTTCCGCATCGCGGAACGCCGAGTCCTCGCGCGCCTGATGTGCGGCTAGAAAGCGCAGCACGCCGCGCGCAAGCGTTGGATGCAGCCAGAGCATTTGCAGCGATGTGATGATCGCGTCGCGCCCGAACGCCGTCGAGAACCACGGGATGCCCGCATACGGATACGGCCCAGTTTCGAGATCGGTCGTGAGCAAACCGAGATCGGCAAGCGAACGGTCGATCCATTCGCTGAAGAGCGGATTGCTCGACCGCACGCGCGCGCTCGCCTTACGTCTGTCGCGCATGCGCCGATGCGCCTCGACGAGCGCCTCGCGGATTGCCGGACGACCCGATTCGGGCGCGCACTCGGCCGCTTCGGCTGCATTGCGCTTGCTTTCCTCGCTGGCGTCGCTCAGGGCGTGCGTGACCGCCGTCACCGACAGATACACGGAAATTGCAGTTTCCGACTGAATATGCAGCGCATAGTCGGCGCGCGTGGGCGAGAGGACATCCGGCGCGGGCGTGAACTGGATGCGCGCCGTGCGCTCCACTTCGTCCAGACCGACGTAGCGCAACACGACCTCGCCGTTTTCGACCACCGGGGGCCGCAAGGTGCCGCGTTTGCCGCGTTTGGCGCCGCGCACCTCGAACATATCGAGAAAATCCGCAGCGAAGGAAATGGAGAGCGGGACGGTGGACGGTTCGGTGCCGTAGTTCGTGAGCACGATGCTCTCGTGCAGCACATGCCCCGACAGCACGCGCTTGCGTTCGACGTGAATCACGCCCTCAGGCGTGCGCGCCCCGCCAATGGGCGGCAGGGGCCGATTCGTCAGGTGCGCGGTGAACACGGCGTTGTCGCTCGATACGCTGCCGGAGAGCAGCGACGGCGCGCGCCCGCCGAAGGTCAGCACGAGTTCCGAGAGCACGCGCGTATCGTTGACGAAGAGACCGTCGTCGCCGCCGCGAATGTCGCCGTTGGCATCGTAGACGGCGAAGGTGTTGCCGGACTTCAGCACGAATTGCCGTTCGCTCGGCATGTTGGAGCGCTCGGTCGGAATGAACGCCTCGTCCACGCTCGCGGGCGACGGCTGCGCCTGCTGCATCTGTTGTTGCTGTTGTTGCTGCGTCTGTCCTTGCGTCTTTTCCTGTGTGTCCATCTCGCCTTCCTGAAAGTAATCTGAAGGGTATTCGTGAATCACCCGTCACGCGTTCGAGGTGCCGACAGCGTTGCTCTGATGCAGCAACCGAGCGGCTTACCCGCTATCATCGACGGTTTTTCGACCCAACCACGCCTGACGGGTTCTCCGCGCGCATGTCATTTCCGCATATCGACTTACTTTATTCTGCCTCAGGGCTCGCGGTGGGCTTCCTGGTCGGCCTGACGGGCGTGGGCGGCGGTTCGCTGATGACGCCCTTGCTGGTGCTGTTGTTCGGCATCCATCCCGCGACCGCCGTGGGCACCGACCTGTTATACGCCGCCGCGACCAAGACTGCCGGCACGCTCGTGCACGGCATCAAGGGCTCGGTCGATTGGCGCATCACCGGCCGCCTCGCGGCGGGCAGCGTGCCAGCGGCGGCCGTCACGCTGTATTTCCTGCATACGCACGGCATCTCGGCGCCCGGCACCGCGCGGCTGATCCAGGTGATTCTCGGCACCGCGCTTCTCATTACAGCCGTTTCCCTGATCTTCCGGCCGCAACTCGCGCGTTTCGCTTACAAAAAGGGCCACGGCCGGCCTGAACACCCCGTACGCACGGCGGCCTGGACGGTACTCACCGGCGCGATTCTCGGCGTGCTCGTTTCGATCACCTCCGTGGGCGCGGGCGCGATCGGCGTGACCGTGTTGCTCCTGCTCTATCCGCGCCTCGCGACCGTGCGCATCGTGGGCTCGGACGTAGCTCACGCGGTGCCGCTCACGCTGATTGCCGGCGCGGGCCACTGGATGCTCGGCTCGGTCGACTGGTCGCTGCTCGCCTCGCTCCTCGTGGGCTCGATTCCGGGCATTGCCGTGGGCAGCATGCTGTCCTCGAAGGCGCCCGAAGCACTGCTGCGCCAGGTGCTCGCCGCCACGCTGGTTCTCGTCGGAGCAAAGCTGTTGTTCAGTTGATGTTAGTCACGCGGCATCGCGGATTCCAGTCGGCCGAAAGATATAAGCCGAATTACGCAACGTTTGGTTTTTTTGCCTATGCCGTTTGGCCGGGTTTCCCGCGGCCCGACGATGCGGCATCATTGCCGCTCAGTTGATCCGCCAGTCGCAGGGCGGTCAAGTCGGGGCGCCGCATGAGGGGCGTGTGATCTTTCGGCGTCGATAAAGCGGGCGCGCGCCATCGGGTGCGTGCCGCACGTCACGAGGAGTCAGGCGATGAACGAGAACGACCATCCGAAGCACGAACTTCCCTCCAGCAACGACACACCAGCGGACCCCTCGCGGCGGCGGCTGCTTGCGGCTGGCGTGGGTCTCGCGGGCCTGTCGCTCGGCGGGTGCAACCTGTTCGAACAAAAGCCGTCCACCCCGAAGACCGCCGCCGATCTCGAACTCGACCGCACGCTGGCGGCGAAGGTGCAGCAGATCGTCGTGATCTATGCGGAGAACCGCAGCTTCACCAATCTCTACGGCAACTATCCGGGCGTGCAGTATCCGCTCACGGCCGTGCCGGCGTCGCACTATACGCAGCTCGACCGCGACGGCGTGACGCCCATGCCGACGCTGCCGAAAATCTGGGGCGGGCTGGTGCCACAGGCGCAGGAAGTGGGCGGCAAGCGCTTTGCCATCAGCGAGCAGCAGATCGTCGATCTGCGCAACGCGCCGTTCCAGATCATGGACGCGCAAGGTGCGCCGCTGCCCAATTCCGTCATCACGCGTGATCTCGTGCATCGTTTCTATCAGAACCAGATGCAGATCAACGCCGGGCGCAACAATCAGTTCGCGGCGTGGGGCGACTCCGGCGGCCTCGTGATGGGTCACTACCAGAACTCGCCCGAAACGCTGAAGCTCTGGGGACTCGCGCAGCAATACACGCTCTGCGACAACTTCTTCATGTCGGCGTTCGGCGGTTCGTGGATGAACCATATCTTCCTGATCTCCGCGCAGGCGCCCTTCTATCCCGACGCGAAGAACGGTCCCGCGGCCAAGCTGCTCGCGGTCGTCGAAGGCGACGATCCCACCGGCTCGCGACTGAAGCTCGCGCCCGATTCACCCAAATCGGCGCTCGAAGGGCCGCCGAAGTTCGTCCGCGACGGCGCGCTCACCGCCGACGGCTACGCGGTCAATACCATGTTCCCGCCGTATCAGCCGAGCAATGTGCCGCCGCCGAAAGACGGCGATCCGCGTTACGCGGACCGTGCCAATGCGCTCGTGCTGCCACCGCAGAGCTACGCGACCATCGGCGACCGGCTGTCGGACAAGAACATCGACTGGGCCTGGTATAGCGGCGCGTGGCAATACGCGCTGGAGCACCGCGATACCGGCGCGGTGCCGGATTTTCAGTACCACCATCAGCCGTTCAACTACTTCGCGAACTATGCGCCGGGCACGGCGGCGCGCGCTCGGCATCTGCGGGACGCGGGTCTCGGCGACGATCCATCGACGAACAAGCTGCTCGCGGACATCGACGCGGGCCGTCTGCCGGCCGTCACGTTCTACAAGCCGCAGGGCAATCTCAACATGCACGCGGGTTACGCCGATGTCGCCTCGGGCGACCGGCATATCACGAACGTGATCGAGCACATCCGGCGCGGGCCGCAGTGGCAGAACACGGTCGTGATCGTGACCGTCGACGAAAACGGCGGCTGGTGGGACCACGTCGCTCCGCCGAAGGGCGACCGCTGGGGGCCGGGCTCGCGCATTCCCGCGCTCGTGATCTCGCCGTTCGCGAAAAAGGGCTATGTCGATCACACCGTGTACGACACCAACTCGATCCTGCGTTTCATCTCGCGCGTGCACGATCTGGCGCCGCTCGACGGCGTGGCGAACCGGGATCGCGCGTTCGCCGCGAACGGCCAGCCGCCGCTCGGCGATCTGACGAAATCGCTGGATCTGGCGTAGCGGCTACGCGCGCTCGACCCACGCGCGCGCGGCAATTTCGAGCAGATAGCCGTAGTGCAACGCGCCGACAGGTACGACGGCGCGCGCCGGCTTCCAGTCGCCGAAGTGGCGCGCGTAGATCTCGTTGAACGTCTTCCAGTGCTCCACGCCAACGAGATACACCGTCACTTCGATGCAATCCGTCAGGCGCGCGCCCGCCGCTTCGAGCACGGTGCGCAGATTGGCGAGCGTCTGTTCGGCCTGCGCTTCGAACGGCAGGTCGCCGGTATGCGTGCCGTCGGGGCGGATCGGCAACTGGCCGGACACGCAGACGAGATTGCCCGCGCGTGTCGCGTGGCTGTAGTGGCCGGCGGGAATCGGCAGGCCGGGTGCATTGATGGTTTCGATCGGTGGCATCGTCGGTTCGGGTTGGGTGCAGCTCAGTTGCGGATTGTTGATTCTGAGTCAAGTTTCATTTGAGACTATCACCGTTTTTGCGAAAGTCGAAGCGGCTCATACTGTGCCCATCGTAGTTTGAACATTCAATGGAGCACAAACATGAACATCTTCATTACGGGCGCGGGCGGTTTCATCGGCGGATCGATTGCGGCGGGACTCGCGCGCGACGGACATCGCGTGCGCGGGCTGATCCGGCGCGCGGAGCAGGCCGACGATCTGAAGCGCCTGAACATCGAACCGGTGATCGGCAGTCTGGACGACACGGCGCTGCTCGTCGCCGAAGCCCGCGCCGCCGACGCGGTCATCAACGCGGCGAGCAGCGATCATCGCGGCGCGGTCGAGGCGCTGATCGGCGCGCTGGAAGGGTCGAACAAGCCGTTTCTGCATACGAGCGGTTCGAGTATCGTCGGCGACGCGTCGGGCGGCGAGGCGTCGGACAACATCTACACCGAGGACGACCTGCCGGAGCCTACGCCCGACAAGGCGCCGCGCGTGGCGATCGACAATCTCGTGCTCGCGGCGGCCCGGCGCGGCGTGCGCTCGGCCGTGCTCTGCAACACGCTGATCTACGGCCACGGCGCGGTGCCGGACACGGCGAGCGTGCAGTTGCCGCGTCTGGAACGGCAGGCGAAGAAGAGCGGCATCGTGCGCCACGTGGGACGCGGTCTGAATATCTGGTCGAACGTGCATATCGACGATGTCGTCGCGATCTATCGACTCGCGCTGGAGAAATCCCCGGCGGGGACGTTCTATTTCGTCGAAAGCGGCGAGGCGCAATTTCGCGACATGACCGCCGCGATGGCGAAGGCGCTGAACCTGCGCGGGCCCGAGGACTGGCCGCTCGAAGACGCGATCGAGGAATGGGGCTATGAAATGGCCTCGTACGGGCTCGGCTCGAACAGCCGCGTGCGCAGCAAGCGCACGCGCGAGATGCTCGGCTGGCAGCCGAAGCGCACGTCCGTCGTCGAGTGGATCGAGAAGGATATGGTCGGCTGATCGCGATCGGCGCGGCAAACTGGCTTGACCAATTTGCCGCGCACGCCGTCGGCGAATTACTTCAGCGCGGCTGCGAACTGTTCGATTTGCGCTTCCGGCATGCCCGACGTCGCAGCCGAATCGCGAATCTGCTTCCAGGTCGTCGGATCGATGGCGATACCGTTCGCCGTGCGGTCCGCGCGACGCGCCTCTTCCGGCTCGCCCGGCGCGTAGATCGCATCGACGCCTTCCGCGCGCGGCGACGCCTTCATCCATTCGAGGAACGCTTCGGCTTCCGCTTGCGCGGCGGGTGCGTCGAACGCGTTCGGATCGAGAATCACCGAGGTCATGCAGTTGATGATCGCGCTCGACTGCTCGAGCGTGCTGTCGTGCGTCGTGTAGCCGCCCGACAGCGCCCCGCCGAAAATCTCGCACAGCGCGGCGAGCCCCGACCCCTTGTGCAGGCCGAACGCGGTGAGCGAGCCGAACGGCTCTTCGTGCATCACCTTCGGCTCGACGGTCGGCTTGCCTTCGTGATCGAGCAGCATGCCCGGCGCGACTTTCACGCCCTTGTTGTAGGCGACGCGCGTCTTGCCGTACGCGATGCCGGCCGTCGCGAAATCGAGCACGAGCGGGCTCTTGCCGTCGCGCGGATACGCGGCGCAGAACGGATTCGTGCCGAAACGCCGGTCGATGCCGCCGAACGGAGCGACGAGCGGATCGCCCGCCACGTTGACGAAGTGGAACGACACGAGCCCCGCCTTCGCGCACTGCTCCGCCCAATGGCCGATGCGCCCGATGTGATGCGCGTTGCGCAACCCGACCGCGCACACGCCGAGCTTCTTCGCGCGCTCGATGCCGTGTTCCATCGCCTCGAAGGCAACGACCTGCCCGAAGCCCTTGCGGCCATCGACGGTCAGCACGGCGCCCGCGTCGCGCACGATCTCGGCGTGCGTATTGAGCTTCAACTGGCCCTCGCCGAGCGAGGCGACATAGCGCGGGATCATGCCGACGCCATGTGAATCGTGGCCCGACAGATTCGACATCACGAGGTGATCCGCGACCAGTTCCGCTTCGCGCGGCGCGCTGCCGGCGGATTCGAAGATCGCGCGGACATAGGCGTGCAGCGTGTCGGCGGCAATGCGCTGTTCGGTGGCGGAAGTCATGGACGTGGGGGATGCATTCATTGCGGCACTCGTCTCCTTGGTTGATCGCTCGCGCGCGCGTCCTTTGTTGAAGCGCGCGCGGGCTTATCACTTTACAGACGATCAACTGGCCTTACCAGTTTGTTTTACAGAATCGCTGAAAAAAAGCCCGGACACGCCGGGCTTTCCATGCAGTCGATCGAGATGAAACCCTTAAGGCGCCGCCGCGATCACCTCCGCGACCGAGGCCGTCAGCTTCTTCGCGTATGGAATGTGCAGGAATTCGTTCGGGCCGTGCGCGTTCGACTTCGGACCGAGCACGCCGCACACCATGAACTGCGAGCGCGGGAAACCTTCCTTGAGCGTGTTCATCAGTGGAATCGTGCCGCCCTGCCCGATATACGCGACATTCGCGCCGAAGTGCCGCTTCGACGCCTCATTGAGCGACGTCGCGAGCCAGGGCGCGAGATCGGGCGCGTTCCAGCCGGTCGCCGCGCCCGCTTCGGGCTTGAATGTCACCTTGGCGTTGTACGGCGGGTCCATTTCGAGCAGGCGTTGCAGTTGCACGACCGCCTTGGCCGCGTCGACGAGCGGAGGCAGGCGCAGCGACAGCTTGAACGCGGTGCGCGGCGCGAGCACGTTGCCCGCATCCGCGAGCGGCGGCAGACCTGACGCGCCCGTGACCGTCAACGAAGGACGCCAGGTCGAATTGAGCAACGCTTCGCGCGGATCGGTGGTGGTCGGCAGAACGCTGCTGCCATCCGCACCGCAGGCCCACGGGAGCTTCTTCCAGACATCGTCACCGAGGATGCGCGCGGTCACCTCGGTTTCGCGGCGGCGCAGCATCGGAACCGGACAGTGAAAGCTTTCGGGCAGCAGATTGCCCGTGCCCGCATCTTCGAGACGCTCGAACAATTGCCGCATGATGCGGAACGTCGATGGCGCGATGCCGCCGTAGCCGCCCGAGTGAATGCCTTCGTCCAGCACCTGCACTTCCAGATCGCCGGCCACGAGACCGCGCAGCGAGGTCGTGAGCCAGAGCTGATCGTAGTTGCCCGCGCCGGAGTCGAGGCAGATCACGAGGCCGACGTCGCCGAGGCGGTCGCGCAAGGCGTCGATGTAAGGCAACAGATCGTAGCTGCCGGATTCCTCGCAGGTCTCGATGATGCCCACGCAGCGCGGCCGCTCGACGCCCTGCGCGTCCAGCGCCGCGAGCGCGGTGATGCTGGCGTAGGTGGCGTAGCCGTCATCGGCGCCGCCGCGGCCGTAGAGCTTGCCGTCCTCGAGTTTCGGCGTCCACGGACCGAGATCGCTGCGCCATCCTTCGAATTCCGGCTGCTTGTCCAGATGGCCATAAAGCACGACCGTTTCCGTGCTGCCGGAGCGCGTTGCAGGCGCTTCGAAAAAGATGACGGGCGTGCGCTCGGGCAAGCGCACGATCTCGACCTTGAGTCCCTTCACTGGCTGCGTCTTGACCCAATCGACCGCGTCCGTGACCACGCGTTCGATGAAGCCGTGGCGCGCCCAGTCGCTATCGAACATCGGGCTTTTCGCGGGCACTGCGATGTAATCGGTCAGTGCGGGCACGATCTCGTCGTTCCATTTGCGATCCACGAAACCCTGCAGCGCGGCCGGGTCGAGCCGGACTGCTTCGTCGTGTTGCGTGCTGTCGCCGATAGTCATGACCGTGTTTCCATTCGAGGCAAACTTCAATGATAGACGGGATTTACGCTCGACTCGACCAGTGGCGGGCCGCGCCCGTGCCTTTTGCGTGATTTTTTTCAGCGTCCCGGCGCGCCCGTTCCTTCGTCGGGCGCGCCCGAAACGACCACGCGCGTCACCGCCGGATCGGCAACGATCGCCTGTTCGGTGAACGGAAAGCGCGACCAGCGTTTCGCCGCGAACGCGCGCGTCGCGTCGCCCGAGTGCGGCGAAGCCGGGTCGTCGGATTCGGCGTGCGAAAGCATGGTGTCGGCTTCCACGCCGTTCTCGCCGAAGGTGACGACCTGCACGTAGCTGTCGCCCTGGCCGCTGATGTCCATCGGATAGCCCTTCGGATCGAGCGGACGCCGCGCGCAGACGATCGTGAAGTAGCCGGCCTCGTCGCAGCCGCCGTAGAGCGGCACGCGCGCGCCGTTGCGTTCGGTGTAGAGAATGTCGCCGCGTCGCGAATCGAGCGCGAAGCCGTTCAGTTTCAATGCGAGCGCCGCGCCGCCGAGCGCCTGGCGCAGATCCTGGAGCACGGCGGGATTGTCGACGTTGAAGCCGCCCGGCGTCGCGAGCGGCTTGTTCGGATCGAAACCCGCTTCGTACAGGCGTTCCGGCGCGATGCGCGTCGCGCGCGACCAGAACTCGTCCCACAGATTCGCGCCGCGTGCGTCGATGTCCGCCGTGCCGTTCCAGTTGCGCAGAACCTCGCAGGCTTCGTGCAGCGGGCCGACCGCTTCGTTCACCGTGCAGACCGCGTCCAGCAACGGCTTGCGAAAGAGGCGCTCGGACATCGAATGGGTCTCCAGCACGGCCGATTCGAGCGCCTCGCGCGTGATGCCGCCACGTTCGCGTTGCAGACGCGCGGCGAGCAGATGGCCGTAACGCGTGCGCAGCGACTGCTCGACGCGCGCCGCGCCCGCGATGCGCGGATACCCCGACAGTGGCGCGTTCGCGTTGGTGAGCCAGTAGCTGTCGTTGAAATTGCCGACGTAATCGCCGCGCACGGTGCTCGGCAACTGCTCGACGGACAGCGCGCCGGGCTGCACGCTAGTCGAATCGACGCGCCACGCGCACGCGCTCTTCGATCCGTCGAGGAACGGCACACCCGGCACGCGCCCCGCGAACGCGCGCCCGGCGGGCGTCGTGCACGATTCCGCGAGCGCGTCGGGCACGTTCGGGATCGGGCCGATGTCGGCGAACCAGACACGCTCGTCGCCGCGCCCGATCGCGAAGGTGTTCGCCCACGGCATCGCGGCGTAGCGCTTCTGGATCGCCATGAAATCGTTGAGCGAGCGCGCCTGATTCCACGCGAAAAAGTTCTGGAACGCGCGCGCGTTGTCGATGTTGACGTCGGCGAGCGCGTAGGCGCGCTGCGTGCTCCAGCCGAGGCCCTGTGCTATCGGCGAGAGATCGACGACCGGCCCGAAACGCGTGCGGTAAAGCGTGCGCGACACTGATTCGTAAGCGCCATCGGCGCGGCGCGAGCGCACCGTGAGCGCGACGGGCGTCATCGCCTCGCTGCGGCCATCGACGAGATAGCGCGTCGGATCGGCGGGATCGAGCGTCAACTGGAAGATGCCGAAACGGCGCGCGCTCGACACCGTATGCGTCCACGCGATGTTTTCGTTGAAGCCGAGCACGATCAGCGGCACGCCGAGAAACGACACGCCCGCGACGTTCACCTGACCCGGAATCGTCAGTTGCGCCTGATAGAACCGGTCGGGCCCGCGCCAGAACCAGTGCGGATTGCCGAACAGGATGCTGCGTTTGTCGCGCGTGACCGGCGCGCCGAAGGCCAGCGCGTTGCTGCCGATGCCCGGATGCTCGCCGATGGAAAAACGTAATGATTCAAGCGCGCCTGGCGATCCCGCCGACGCCGCGGGAGACGCGCTGTCGGCGCGTTTCGGCGGATGCGCGATTGCAATCGGCGTCAGAAAGCGGACCGAGCCGACCGCGAGATTCGCCGCGATGAGACGCAGATAAATATCGTCGGCGCCGATCTTGCCCACCCACGGCTTGCCCCGGCACGCCGCGTGCGCGTTCGGAAAGGCGCCCGCGTTCAGATCGGTGAGATAGCGGTTGTAGCCGTTCGCGAAACCGTCGATCAGATTGCGAAGCTCGGCCGGTTGTGCGGCGCGGTAACGGTCCACCGCCGCTTGTTCGCCCATGAGCCGAAAGAAGAAATCGGCGTCGATATTGCGTGGCTGGCCGAAGGTCGCGCTCGCCGGCGGCCGCGCCTCCGGACCGAAATAGGCCGAGCGCTCGCCGCGGTATGTGACGAAGGCATCGGCGAGCGTGCACAGGTTGTCCTGCGCCTGCGCATAACCGAAGCCGAAGCCGAGGCTGCCCCAGTCGGCCGCGCGGATATGCGGAATGCCGTCCTTCGTGCGGCGAATCTCGGCGCTCCAGGCGGTTTGCGCGCCCGCACTGGACTGAAAATCCTGGCCGGGTCCGCCCGACGCGTCCGGCTGCATGGCGCAGCCGCTCAACAACGCGCCCGCGAGCGCGGCGGAGATCGCAAGGCTGACGATCTGGTTCATCGCGTGAGTCCCTCGGTCCGATCGACGTGATGGCGGGCGGATGATTGCTCCGCGCAGTATCGCATTGCGCGCGGCGCGATCCGCCGCCAAAGTTTAGCCACTCGCGCGCGCGCCGCGAAGCCCACGCACGATGAACCGATTACGCCCTGCTCATCGCATGACCAACCGCCACGACCCCGCCGACGATCCGCTCCCGACGCCGCCCGAGCGTCCGTTGCCGGAGGATTGCTGCCAGAGCGGCTGCAATCCGTGCGTCTTCGATCTGTATGAGGAAGCGCTCGAACGGTATGAGGCGGCGTTGCGCGCGTGGGAAGCGCGGCGTGCGGCGCCGTCCGAACCGTGAGATTCAAGCAGGCTCACGCAGCGGGCGCTATGCTTGGGGCCCCTGTCGTCATCGAAAACAGAACCTCAAGGAGCACCAGCCCATGTCTCTCACGATGTATCGCGCATCGATTCCGGTTTTCATTCGCGGGCTCGAAGTCTGCGCGGACCTGCTCAAGAAAGGCGCCGCCTTCGCCGATGAAAAAGGCCTCGCCCACGACGATGTGCTCAACGCGCGCCTCGCGCCCGACATGTTGCCGCTCGTCGCGCAAATCCAGCGCGCAAGCGACACGGCGAAGCTGTCGGCGGCGCGTCTCGCGGACATCGAGGCGCCGCGCTTCGAGGACAACGAGGACAGTTTTGCGTCGCTGCACGCGCGCATCGAGAAGACGATCGCGTTTCTGAAGAGCATCGACAAGGCATCGCTCGCTGGCAGCGAAACGCGCACGGTCACGCTGAAGTTTCCGGATTTTTCGCCGTCGTTCTCGGGCGACGATTATCTGTTCGGCTTCGGGTTGCCGAACTTCTACTTCCACGTCGCCACGACGCACGACATCCTTCGCCATCTCGGCGCGCCGATCGGGAAACGGGATTATCTCGGACCGCTCAAATGAGTTCGGGGATTTCGATCAGATAAAAAAAGCGAGGCGCGAATCACGGGTTGATCCGCGCCTCGCCATATCAGCGGATCAACCCTGCCGCGCCGCGATCTGCTTGCGCCAGCCCGCGAGAATGCGCCGCGCGAGCGCATCGTAGTCGCCGCCGAAGTGATGATCGCCAGGGAGCTTCACCACTTCGATGCCCGTCTTCACAAGCTGCGGACACAACGTGTCCTCTTCCTTCTCGCCGTAGATGCATTGCACCATCGACGGCGGCAGCTTGTTCAGCTCGGGCCGCACGTTGAGCGCCTTCTCGCTCGCCGGCATGCCGAGCCAGCCCGTGACGCGGATCTGAAAATCCGCCGCCGGCGAAAAACCCATCAGCGAGATATACGAGACCTGCTCGCGCACCGCGTCCGGGAGACGGTTGTACGCGAACGGCATCACGTCCGCGCCGAACGAATAGCCGAGCAGCGCAACATGCTTCGTATGCCAGCGCGCGTTGTATGCGCGGATCACGCGCGCAAGATCGCTGGCCGTCTGCTGCGGCGTCTTTTCACTCCAGAAGTAGCGCAGCGAATCGATGCCGATCACCGACACGCCATCGCGTTGCAGCGCGAGCGCCATCGTTTTGTCGAGATCGCGCCAGCCGCCGTCGCCGGAGATGACGATCGCGAGCAGATCGGTCGGTTGCGCCGCGCGCAGTTCGATCAGCGGGAGGTCGGAGACATCGCTGTCGGCAACCGGCTCGGCCTTTTTCAGATGCGGCGAGGTCATCGCGACGAGGGCGTCGGTCTTCGAGCGCGTCGGCTGCAGCGCGCCGCGCTCCAGGAAGCCCGGCAAGCCCTTCGCGTGGATGATGGTCGGGTCCGGCGGGCACGGATTGAAACGCGCGTCGAGCTGGGCGTCCGCCGCGAGCGACACCGCGCCCGCGACGGTGTTGTCGGGCGCCTGACCGAGCGAGCGCTCCGCGAGGATCGCGCCCTGCCCCGTGCCGACGAGAATCGGCGAGAAATAATGGTTCGACTGAACGGTGCGTTCGAGCTGATGGCTCATGTTCTCCGCATCGCCGACGAGGTTGTGACAGGACGTCTCGGTCTTGTCGGCGGCCACACGCGCGGCGTAGCGCGGTGTGTCGACGCCGATGACCATCGCGCCTTTGGCGGCAAGCGCGTCGGCGGCTTGCTGGTCGGACGGGGTCCAGCCGCTTTTCTCAGAGAACAGCACGACGAAGCCGGTCATCTCGCCGGTTGGCTTCGTGAGCGTGACCTGGCCGTAACGGCCGCCGGAAATCGACTCCGCCGCGTGCGCAAAACCGGACAGAGCCACACCACAGACAACGGCCGCTACGAGCGCCGTCGCTTTCTTGCAAAGGAATTTCATGAACGCCAACCGCCCGCGAGGAGCGAAAGATCCGCCAAAGTGAAAAATACGCCGACCGAGCCGGACGCCGCCAGATAGCGCGGCTCCCAGCGCGGCTGGAACTTGCTCTTGAATCCGCGCAGCCCGCGGAAGTTGTAGAACCGCCCGCCGAAGCGCCACACGAGCCCCGCAAGCCGATGCCAGTGCGACGCGAGCGGCGTCGGCTCCATGCCCGACAACGGCGCGATGCCGAGCGACAACGACTTGAATCCCGCTTCCTTCAGATGCAGCGCGAGCTTGGTGAAGAGGTATTCCATCGCGTACGGCGACGCCGCGGCGACGTGGCGCATCACGCCGACGGTCGCTTCGGTGTTCATGTCGGTCGTCATGAAGGTGACGAACGCGACCGGCGCGCCCTGCTGGCGCACGAGCAGCACCGACTGCGCCGAGAGATAGTCCTCATTGAACGCGGCCACCGAGAAGCTCTTTTCGCGCGCGGAGCGGCTTTCGAGCCAGTCGTCGGAAATCGCGCGCAGCATCGGCAGGCTGGCGGCGATCTGTTGCGGCGCGATCACTTCCGTGTCGAAGCCATCGCGTTCGCCGCGCTTGAGCGCATAGCGCAAATGCGAGCGGTGCGAACCCTTCAGATCGAATTCCGACAGCGCGACGTGCGCTTCCTCGCCGAGTTTCATCAGCGTGAGGCCGGCGTCGAGATAGAGCGGCAGCGCGTCGGCGCGGACCTGATAGAACGCCGCGCGGCCATTGTGGGCGTGCGCCAGCTCGACGAACTTGCGGATCAGTTCCGCCCATTCGCGTCGCGGACCGACCGGATCGTGCAGCGCCGCCCACGTGCGGCCGTGCTTCGCGTACATCAGGAAGGCTTCGCGCGACTCGGAGAAGATGAAGCTCTTGTCGCCCATCATCGCGAGGCCGGCGTCGCTGCGTTCCTGCGCGCGGAAAATGCGCGCGGCATCGGCGAGATCCTGCGGTACCGGTTTCACGAAACGGCCAGCGGCCGGGCGCAACAGTTGCCACACCCCGAACGCCGACGCGAACACCGCCGCCGCGAGCGTCGCGCGCAGCGCACGCGGGGCGCGCTCGTCGAAGGCGAATTGCCACCAGAGATCGCGGCTGTACGGCACATCGCGGAAGGCGAAGAACATGATCCACACGGCGAGCGCCATCACGACGCCGATAGAAATCAGCCACGTCGCGGTGAAGCGCTCGGCGAAGAGCGACGAACGGCGGTTGAAGCGCTCCCGCGTCGCGACGAGCAGCACGACGAGGAAAGCCAGCACGCCCACTTCGACGAACGCGAGACCCTTCGCCAGCGACAGCGCGAGGTTCGTCACGGCAAGGATGAGCGCGAGCCACCAGGCCGCGTCCAGCCTGCGCATCAGGCCGCGCGCGACGAAAAGCAGCAGCACGCCGAGCACGGAGCCGAGCAGTTGGGAGCTTTCCAGCACCCACAGCGGGAGGATCGTCTGCAACAGCGCGATACGCATCTTGAACGCGGGCGTCGCGCCCGAGATCACGAGCATCGAGCCGGCGGCGAACGTGACGATCGACAGGAACACCGGCGCGAGCTGCGAGACGTTGCGCGGGCTGAGGAAACCGAAGCGGCCCTTGAGCGCGCGGCCTTCGAACGCCGCCATCACGCCCGCCGAGAGGATCAACGGCAGGCCGAAGTAGATCGCGCGATACGCGAGCAGCGCGGCCAGCACGTCCGGCGTGTGGGCGCTCCCGCCGAGCGCGAACACCATCGCCGCCTCGAACACGCCGACGCCGCCGGGCGTATGGCCGATCATGCCAAGCAACATGGCCGCGGAGAACACCGTCATGAAGTCGCCGAAACCCACTTGCGCGTTCGGCAGAAGCGCCCAGAGCGCGAGACCGGCGCCGAGGACGTCGACGACCGCGAGCGCGGCCTGCGCGACGAAGTCGCGGCGCGCCGGCACGGTGAACGCGAGCCACTTCCAGCGCGAGCGCAACGTGCGCGGCTCGCGGCCGCACACGATGACCATCGCCGCAAACACGGCGAGAAGCAAGCCGCCGCTCACGCGCAGCGCGGACGGCGAAAGATGCATCATGCCGGAGAGCGTGCCCGCGCCGAACAGCATGCCGGCGGCGGCCATGAACGCGAGGGAGAGCGCGAGCGTGACGCTCGTGAAAATCGTCAGCCGGCCGACCTGCGCCGGGGTCACATCGGCCGCGCCGTATACGCGGCAGCGCACGGCGCCGCCCGTCAGCGCGCCGAAGCCCGTCACGTTGCCGAGCGCCGAACCGACCGTCGCGCCGACCCACAGCAGAGAACGCGGCATCGTCACGCCGATATGACGCAGCCCGACCGCGTCGCGCCCGACCAGCGCCGCGAAGGAGAGCGCGGTCGCGAACAGCGCGGCGACCCAGGCCTGCGGCGTCATCACGCGCAGCGAGTGGATCACCGACTTGTAGTCGACCGAGCGGGAAAGGTGCTGGAAGACCACCAGCAGCAGCACGCAGATCACGATGGTGAGCGCGGGCGCGGCGAGCCGCTGAAGATCGAAGCCACCGGACGGGCGTCCGACGGGGGAAATGGCGCGAAGCCGGGCAAGCAACTTTGTGCGAGACATGCGTTCTATCAAACTGGCTCACGCTGCAAACCGGCCGCGAACGGTCGATGGCAACGCAACATCACGGTTATCGGGGACCCGCGCACCACACGCGGTCGGAGAGCGCCACTTCGGCTCCCGCCGCCCGCGCTCGCGCCATACAAACGGCTTCTAAGCGTGAAACGCCTATATAACGGCGCCGGTTGACCCGACTTGACTAATATTGGGAAAACTACGGATCGAAAGCTTGCAATCAGCTCTGGCGCGGCTTTCCGGGGCGCTCGTTCGGCACGAACGAACGGTCGCGTTCGCCTTACGGTTTGTCAGCGGAAGGGTTACGATCGACGATCTGTGGCGTCGACGAGGACACAGGGCGCAAGCTTAAGCGGATACTGCAAAAAAAGGATAGGAACCATGAGAAAAAACAACGCAATCTTGTTCGCTGCCATCGGCGCATGCCTTTTGAGCGCCTGCGCCGCGACGGACGACGCGCTGCTCAGGACCGTGCCCGTCGGGTCGGGCACGTCGCAGTTCAAGCCGTACGATTTCGTGCGGTGCGTGAAGGAAAAATGGACCCCGATCGCCGGGCGCGTGCGCGAATACTCGCCGAGTACCGATACGCAGGCCGTTTCCGTGCCGAGCGGCGGATATACGAGTCAATCGGTGGTTTTGGTGATCGCGCAGGCATCCGCGAGCGGGACGGGCTACACGATTTACGGCGATGTCGCGGTCGCGAACCGCTATGTCACCGCGACCCACGCCTGCGACTAGGAAGGCTTGCCGTTTTTCATGTCGGCGCCGGCCAGATGCGTCCCGATGACGCGCCCGATGAGATAGCCGTCCGACGCGCACGCATTCACGCGTTCCTTGCCGTCCCACTGGATCTTGTACTGATCGTCTTGGGAATGGACCGTGGATGCATCGAACTTGCGCTTCGGCTTGCCGCCATTGCGCACTTCTTCGCCGACGAGACGATTCCAGGTCAGCGCGTAACCGTAGCGCACGCCATCGGCGAAGGCGTCGCTGTCGCAGACTTGCGACGGCGGCGTCGTCTTGACCATCAGATGGTAGCCATTCGCGGTGCCGACCATGATGCGCCGCTCACCTTGCTGCGCGGGCGGCACGGGCGGTTTGGGCGCGGCCTGCGCCACCTGCGGGGCCGACGCGGCCGACGCCCCGGCGGCGGCATCCGTGCCGTTCTGCTGCGGAAGCGGCGCGCACGCGCCGAGAAGCAACGCCGCTGTCACCGTGAATGCCGTGCCGGCGCCTTGCATTTTCATGAACGTCATCCTGCGAATCACCTACGCTGACCCCATCTCGAATATAGTCCGGGCTATACCTTACCATCCCGCAGCGTATTCCTCGGAACGATAAGAAAAAGGTCGCGCGCACGCGACGACGCGGGCGCCCTTCCGGTTGCGCCCGCGTCGAAAAAAGAGAGTGGAACGGCTGCTCAGGACGCCGACGAGGTATTGCTCATCGGCATTTCGATCCCGCGCCGCGCCATTTCGACGATCAGGAACGTTCGGCGTGTGACGTGAAAGCGCGCCAGCAGATCGCTCGAATATTCCTTGGCGGTGTTTTCGCTGATATTCATCTTGCGCGCGATCGCCTTGTTCGAGAGTCCCTGCAACAAGTAACGCAGCGTTTCGGTGAGCCGTGGCGGCAGATCGAGCGATTCGACCGTCACGCCCGCGTGCGGCGAAACCGGCTTCGGGCTATGACCGCCCTTGCCCAGCACGGTGTTCGGCAGGTAGACGCGCCCGTTGAGGATCGTCTTCAGCGCCTCCCGAAACACGCCCGCGCCCTGCTCGCTGCCCTTGGAGATGAACCCGCACGCGCCGTTCTTGATGCAGTCGAGCACCGTATCGCGGTCGTCCTGCGCGGACAGCATGATCGTCTGGATCTCGCGTTCTTCCTCGCGGATCCAGTTGAGCAGGTCCATGCCGGTGGCCTGGCCGCGCAAGTGGTAGTCGAGAAACATCAGATCGTAGGTATTGGCGGAAAGCTTCGCTTTCGCCTGCTCGAATCCATCGGCTTCGTCGATTTCGAGCAAAGGCTCGTTCGCCAGGATGAGGCTTTTCATGGCGCTCCTGGTGAGCCCTTCGTCCTCTACTAGCAACACGGTTTTGAAATAGCCATTTTCCATTGCGACGCTCCGAGAACGGTTCCGATATTACGCGCGCCTTGCCCGACTACTACCCCCCTTTCGCAGGGATACATTCGGCAGTCTCCCAAAATCCTCCGTAGCCCCCTCCCGTGCCGGGTTCAGCGATAAGCACATTCGGTCGAAACTGGTCGCAGTCGAATCAACCACGTAACCCAATACGAGCACGGAGGATGAGATGTCAAGCCGTCTGGCCGACAACGAAAGCGAATTCGCCTTGTGGCGCATCAAGCGGGCACGCGCCGGGGACGCATCGCGCCGTGTGCTGATCGCGCACAAGGACAAGTCGATCGGCGATTCGCTCGCCGTGCAACTCCGGCTCAAAGGCTTGCAGGTCATCCATTCGCAGGAACTGAGATCCGTGCGCGCGCTGGTGCATAGCTGGCAGCCGCACGCGCTTTTACTCGATACGAGCCTCGACAACGAATCCGGCTACGTCTTTCTGCGCACGCTGCGCATGGACGCCGACGTCACCGGGCGGCTGCTCGTCGCGATGAGCAACGTCTGGCCCGCCGATCCGGTGCAGACGCTGAAGGAAGCCGGCTTCGACGCCCATTGCCGCCGGCCTTGCGCGACCTGGCGCATCGTCGATCTGGTCGAGTCGTTTTTTTCCATGCCGCTCACGCGCTGATACACGAACCGGGAGATGCCGCCATGAACACGGATACTTGCCTCGTCGGAGGTGTGTTGCCGGCGAACGCATCGCGGCTTCCCGCGGCCCGCGAACGCGCCTGCGTGGAAGCGCGCGTCAGGCGGCGTCGCCGTCGCGCGGGGCCGGGTTCGCGCCGGCTGCCATCGCGAGCGACACCTGTATTTCACTACCTGGCTCGATGACGGCGACACCCGTGCCGGCCAGCCCGCGTGCTGCGAGATTGAAGCCGTCGCTCACGTGCGAAACCGGCTCGACGCACAAATACGCCGCTCCGGCCGGACAATGCACGACGACGTGGCTCAGTGCGCCGTCGGCGTGCAGTTCGAGCGTGCGGCCGTCGGCGTAATGCAACGTCGCGCGGCGGTCCCAGCCGCTCAGATAGCGCGTGTAACCCTCCTCTTCCCGCACATGCCGATACACCGGCCGCTCGACAGTCGGCTCGATCGCGATTTCCGCTTCGTGACGCCAGTGCGTCGTCGTGTGCAATTCGGCTTCCTGCGCGCCGAAATAGGGATGAAAGCCGAGGCCGACCGGCATCGGGCGTGACGAGCGGTTCGCGACGCGCATCGACAGCCGCACGCCATCCGTGTTCGCCTCGATCAGTTGCACGGCCTCGAACGCCCATGGCCAGCCGTGCTCGCCCTCGCCGTGCAGATACCGCAGCACGACGCAATCCGCCTCCTGCAATTCGACGCTCCACGCCGCAAACTGGCCGAAGCCGTGCAGCGCGTGCGCCATGCCGGGAAACGTCGCGAGCTCGACGATCGCGCCGTCCGGTGCGGGAAAGCGCGCATCGCGCACGCGATTGGAAAACGGCACCAGCGGATAGCTGCCGCCCTTGGGCCACGCATCGCACGGCCAGCTCGACGCGCTCACGGGCGCGAGCCATTCGTGCCATCCGCGCTCGCCCTCGGTGGCAAAGCGCGTGATGCGCCCGCCCGCCGCCGGTGCGATCTCGACGAGATGCGGCCCGCTCGAAATGCTCAGGCGCGGCCCGGCGTCCAGTTCTACGACTTCACGAAATTTGGTCACGACACGACTTCGGTATGAAAAGCGCCCGCGCGCGGCCGCGCGGGCAAACGTCACTGCTTCTGTTCCTTCACGCGCGACACGAGCTGCGTCGGGCTGACGAACTGCAGCGCGATCAGCACCCAGATCATCGTGATGGCCATGTAGATCATCGCCATCGCGTCGATGGATTGCGGCGCGCGCACCCCTGTGGAGAACACCGCGTAGTACAGCGCGACGACGAGCGTCTGGGTCGTCGGCCCGGCGGTGAAGAACGTCAGCTCGAACATGCCGATGGTTCGCACCAGCACGAGCAGGCCCGCCGCGAGCATCCCCGGCACGAGCAGCGGCAGCAGCACGTAGCGGAAATAGCGGAACGTGTTCGCCCCAAAAATGCGTGCGGCCGATTCCAGATTCGGATCGATCTGCTCGATAAACGGCGTCATCACGAGAATGACGAACGGCAGCGCAGGCACCAGATTCGCGAGAATCACGCCGGTCAGCGTGCCCGCGAGGTGGAACTTGTACATGACCGTCGCCATCGGGATGCCGTAGGTCACGGGCGGCACCATCAGCGGCAGCAGGAACACGAGCATCGCGAAACGCTTGCCGGGAAACTGCACGCGGGCGAGCGCATACGCCGCCGGCACGCCGAGCACGATGGACAGCAGCACTACCGCGCCCACCACTTCGAGCGTCACGAGCAGCACGCTGGAGAGCTGGAAATCGCTCCACGCCTGCGCATACCAGTGCAGCGTGAAGCCTTGCGGCAAGAGCGTGCCGAACCAGCGCGTCGCCACCGAGTTCACGGCGACGGTCGCGATCAGCAGCAATACGTTGACGAGAAAGAAGCCCATCGTCGTCCAGACGAAAAACTTCCACAGTCTGTCGCGCAAGCTCGCTTGCTGTTTCATCTGTTTGCCGGTGCGTTGATTGAGCGTGCCGGCCTGCCAGCCGGACGCCGCGCGGTTATCGGTCGTCATTATCCCTTGCCTCCCGTCACCGGACCCGTGTAGAAGAAACGGCGCGCGCCGAGCATCCCGCCCACCACCAGCAACTGCACGAAGCCCATCACGATCGCAATGGTCGATGCAAGCGCGTAGTCGTAGCTCTCGAACGCGGCTTCCGATGCGGCGATCGAAATCACACGCGTCGGACCGGCCGGCGCGCCGAGCAGCACCGCCGACGGAAACACCGAGAACGCCTGCACGAACGATAGGCACGCGGTCATCGTGAGACCGGGCAACAGCAGCGGCAGATAAATCTGGCGGAACTGCTGCCACGGGCTCGCGCCGAGCGTCGCGGCGGCGCGCGCGAGCGTCGGATCGATGCCGGTGACGTACGACAGCGTCAGCAAGAATGCGAACGGAAAGCCCGACACGATCAGCGAAATCAGCACGCCCCAGTAGTTGTGCGTGAGGCGCACTTCATCGCCGTAGAGATGCAGCGCCTGCAATGCCTGCGGAAACCAGCCGTTCGGGCTGAAGTACGTGAGCATGCCGTCGGCGATCAGCACGGTGCCGAGCGTGACCGGCACGACGAGCAGCGTCGTCACGAACTTCTGCCACGGCGACGTGCGGCGCAGCGCGAACGCGACCGGCACCGACACGCCCACGTTGATGACGGTCGCGGGCACGGCGAGCTTCAGCGTGACGATGATCGTCGGCCACATCGACGAGTCGGTGAAGAACGTGATGTAGTTCGCCCAGATGCCGCCGCCGTTCATCGGATTGAACGACAGCATCAGCCCGTACGCGAACGGATAGATGAACAGCGCGAGAATGAAGATGAGCGCAGGAGCGACGAGCCAGCCCTTCGGATCGCGCTGCGCGGGAAGCGCGATCATTTGTCTTCTCCGTAGACCAGCGTCTTCGAAGGCGCGACGCGCAGCGTGATGCGCTCGCCCTCGCTGCATTCGCCCGCGATGCGCGCCCACAGTTTGCCGAACGCCGTGTTGACGATGATGAGCGAATCGCGGCCGCCGTACTCCACGACTTCGACATGCGCGTCGAACGCATTCTCCGCGCCGGGCGACGCGCGTTCCATGTCTTCCGGACGCAGCGCGACGCTGACATTCTTGCTGTCGAAGCCTTCCATCGGCGTGCCGACGAGGCGCACGCCATTGGCATTCACCGCGACGGCTTCACCCTGCGTACCTTCGAGGGTCGCCTGCACGACGTTGCGAAAGCCCATGAATCGCGCGACGTGCAGGTTCTTCGGCCGCGAATAGACTTCCTTCGGCGCCGCCACCTGTTGCACGACGCCCTCCCTCATCACGACGATGCGATCGGCCATTGACAGCGCTTCGTCCTGATCGTGCGTGACATAGATGGTCGCGCGCTCCAGCTTGCCGTGGATGCGGCGGATTTCGGCGCGCATCTCGATGCGCAGCTTGGTGTCGAGGTTCGAAAGCGGCTCGTCCATCAGAACGAGCGGCGGCTCGATGACGATCGCGCGCGCAATGGCGACACGCTGCTGCTGGCCGCCCGAAAGCTGGCCCGGAAGCTTGGCGTCGTGGCCGATCAACTGGACGAGTTGCAAGGCGGCCTTCGCGCGCTTCATCGCTTCGGCTTTCGGCGTGCCGCGCATCTTCAGACCGAAGCCGACGTTGTCCAGCACCGACATGTGCGGAAACAGCGCGTAGTTCTGAAAGACCATGCCGAAGCCGCGCTTTTCGGGCGGCAGCACGTCGATGCGCTTGTCGTCGAGCCAGATGCCGCCGCCCGTCAGGGGCTGCAATCCGGCGATGCAGTTCAGCGCGGTCGACTTGCCGCAGCCCGACGGCCCGAGCAGCGCGATGAACTCGCCGCGCTGAATATTCAGATCGAGTCCCTTCAACGCCGCGAGCTGCTGCCCTTCGGCGTTGGTGAAGCTGCGCGAGACCGAGTCGAGGCGCAACTGTTCAAAAGTGTGCTTCATGACGATTTCCTGCGCTTATCTTATGCAAGCGGCGACGTCCCTCGCAGGGAACGTCGCCGTCTGATGACAGAGATCTGTCGCCTTACTTGGTCTTGGCCGCGCCGATTTCGCGGTCCCACTTCTGGAACGCGGCGACCATCGCCTGTGCATTGAGCGGCAGCACGTGCGGACGATCGGCGAGCAGCTTCGCGTATTCGGGCCGGCCGAACTTCTGGATGACTTCCTGGCTCTTCGCGGGCGCCATCGAGAGCGGCACGTCCTTCACCGCAGGGCCCGGATAGAAGTAACCATCGTCATAGGTCAGCGCCTGCTGCGCCGGCTCGAGCATGAAGTTCATCAGCTTGTAGAGCACGTCGAGCTTTTCCTTCGGCACGCCCTTCGGAATCACCATGTAGTGCGCGTCGTTGACCCACGTCATGTTGTCGAACGCGGCGACCTTGAATTCCGCCGGCACGATGCCCAGCGCGCGCGGGTTGATGTCCCAGCCCGTCACCGTGACGGTCATGTCGCGCGTGCCCTCACCCAGTTCCTTCATCACGGCGGAGGTGCCGCCCGGGTAGTAAGGGATGCAGTCGTTGAGCTGCTTGAGGAACGCCCAGGTCTTGTCCCAGCCGTTGATCGGGTCCATCGGGTCCTTGTCGCCGAGCACGTACGGCAGGCCCATCAGGAACGTGCGGCCGGGGCCAGAGTTGGCCGGACGCGCGTAGATCAGCTTGTTCGGATGCGCCTTGCACCACGCGAGCAGTTGATCCGGCGTCTTAGGGACATCGGTGACCTTGGCCGGGTTGTATTCGAGCAGCGGACCCGCGGGCATGTACGTCACTTCGAGACCGTAGCCTTGCGCGATGTCCTGCATCTTGCGCGGGCCGGGCGCGTATTTGTCGAGCACGCCGGGGAAGGCCTTTGCGTTCTCGGGCAGCAGCTTTTCCCACAGGCCTTGCTGGATGCCGGCCGCGAGCGCATCGGTGCCGGTCACGACGAGGTCGATGTCCGAGCGGCCCGCCGCCTGCATCGCCTTGATCTTGCCCGGCAGTTGCGGCGCGGGCGCGTTCGTGAAGGTGATGCTGGAAACGAGATCGGGATACTTGGCCTTGAACGCCTCGAAGCCCTTTTGCGTCAGTTGCAGATTGCCTGCGACGTCGACGATGTTGATCGATACGGGATCGGCCGCGTGTGCCGCACTGATGCCGAATACCGCGCTGACAGCGACGCAAACCGCCGCCAGTTTCACTGACAGTCCTGCCTTGAAAGCCATTTTGTCTCCTCACTTCTCTCGCAACCACGGGTCGGGAAGAGGTCCGGTCGCATCGTCGATACTGTCGATTGTGTCGATCGCCGGCCTGTTTCTGCTGATTCTGATTCTCGCCTGTCTTTGTGCGCGTGCGCCCTCGTTGCGACTGGATGCTGAAAAATAGCTAACGAGGTTATAGGATGTCAAGCAAATTGGTCGCGGCGCATGCTGTTACCGAAGCCGTTCAAGGCACTTTTTCCTCTGGCGACAGCGCTTTGCAAGCTTGCCTCGGGAGATACCCCGAGGGTCTGTTACCTTGCGGTTTTACCTGGTTTTAACCAGTGTTTCCTATAGATTTCCCGCGAGTTTCCTTGACTGCTTGCGCAGCGCTTCATCGCATGGAAAAGCAAGTCTCCGCAAAGTTGTCAAACAACTTTGCGACGATTCGACAGTTTTGGCGTGCTTCCGTCGAGGTTGTGTGACAACTGTCGTACTGGTCGGTTTAGCTACCGAACATGCGGTCCACCGCGTTTTCCAGATGCGCTCGCATCGCCCGTCCGGCGCGGACGGGATCGTGTGCGCGGATAGCTTCGATCACATCGAGATGTTCGCGCTGTACGAGGCGTTGCCTTTCGAGCGTCTTCACGAACGACAGATTGCGCGACAGGTTCATGCTGAATGCGATCTGTTCCTCGATGAACGACAGCACCGTGATGAAGAACTGATTCTTCGACGCCCGCGCGATCGCGAGATGAAACGCGTAGTCATCTTTTGCGCCGATGCCCTGCTGCGATTCGACGACGCGTTCGAGGCGATGCCAGGCGTCCTGAATCGCGCGGATATCGTCGTCATCGGCCTTGATGGCGGCGAGTTCCGCTGCGCCGGATTCCGTCACGATGCGAAATTCGTAGCAACGGCGAATGTCCGACAGCGTTTCGAGCGGCGCGAAACGGCGCACGTCCGGATCGGGGCGGCGTCCGATGGTCGTTCCCGAACCGCGCCGCGTCACGATGATGCCGTCGGCGCGCAAGCGCGCGAGTGCCTCGCGCACGGTCGGACGTGAGGTCGCGAAGCGTTCGGCGAGCGCGTGTTCGGTAAGGAGTCGGTCGCCCTCCTTGAACTCGCCTTCCATGATGCTGTTGAGGATGTCGTTGTAGATCCGGTCAGCGAGTCCGGATGACTTACGCTCGTTCATGTTCGCGCGCGACGTGCTTGTCAGGGTAGAGAACGATTGTAAGGCAGATTTTTTGGAGGAGGATGAGCGGATCTAGTGAACGCGCGCCTAAAAAAATCGGTCGACGCCGTGATCGCGTCGACCGATTTCGATCGCCCAGATACTACGTCAGGCGCTTACCACTGATGACCCGCGCCGATGGTGAACCCGACATTACCGGAACTGCTGGTGTTGCCTGACGCCTTCACGACCCACCGCTCGTCCTGCGTAACGTGCGAGACACCGATGGCTACACCAAAGGCGCTTGCGTACCGCGCACCGGCGACGGACACCATGGTCTTCCCGGAGCGGTCGGCAACCCCGCAGCGGCCATTGCGGCCGCGATACCGCCGTAGGCCGTGCTCGCTACGTTGTTGATCTGGCCTTGCACGCCCGCGATGCGCGAATCGGTATAGCTTTGCGACTGCGCGGCCGACAGATTCGACTGACTAACATTAACTGCGTCGGTGTCCTGCGTGCCGTTGGCGACGTTGGTGATCTGACGCTCGTTGCCTGCCGAACCGACCGACACCGTATTCGCCCGATCCGCGATCGAATCGCGCCCAGCGCCACCGAGTGCGTCGACAGCGAATCAACAGTCGACGTCACGGTACTCAAGCCCGTCGAGGCAGCTGCCGACAGCGAATCAACGCTCGACGTCACCGTGCTCCAAAACGTCGAGGAGGACGTCGACAGCAAATCGATGCTCGACGTCACTCTGCTCAAACCCGTCGAGAGCGAGTTCACGCCCGAAGTCACGGTGCTCAGGCTTGTCGAAGTCGATGTCGACAGCGAACCGATCGCGGCATCAGTTTCGACGAACGCGCCCTCGACGGTATTGACCTGCACTCCGTTGATGGTACAGGTCGCGGGAGCGATGGTTCCATCTGAGTTCGGTGCTGCGCCTCCACCCAGAATCGCCGCCGTATCGTAAAGCCGCGAGCCATTGATTGCGTCCAGGCTACCGGAATTCACCAAATCCCGGAGCCATGTTCACGATCTTGTTCGTCGTGTTTATGGAAGTCGAGGTGCTTGCATCCATCCTGCCTGCTCGCAGCGAAACCTGACGATCACCAGGCGAATCTCCATATATCAATCCGATTGGCAATTAAATCGCATTGCTAACTATAAGAATTATTGCCAAGGACGCTCATCAATCCTTTGCCGCATGACGCTTCTTATCGGAGAGAACAGCGCGGGATTGATCAGCAATTATCTTATTTATGTTGCGCATCCAAACAACGAATGCCAAAAGTCATTAATTCGCTGCCGAGTGGCGAAACCGCGGATGCGGTCTCACAAGCGAAGCATCGCAATACAAACGAAAAAGCGCGCCGCGGTTTCCCATCGGCGCGCTCCACAACCACAACCCACAACCCACAACCCTCAAATCGACAACAACTTCCTCGCCTCCTGCGCCGTCGCGACCGGCCTTCCATACTCCGCACACAAAGCCGCCACCCGACTCACCAACTGCGCATTACTCTTCGCGAGCGTGTCTTTATCCCATCGCACATTGTCTTCAAGTCCCGTACGACAATGCCCGCCCAGTTGCAACGTCCAGTGATTCACCTCCAGCTGATGCCGTCCGATACCCGCCGCAGTCCAAGTCGCATCCGGCAGATGCTTCTTCAACTGCTCGACCTCGAACTCGAGAATCTCGCGTCGCGCCGGCAGCGCATTCTTCACGCCGAGCACGAACTGCACGTGCACGGGCGACTTCAGCAAGCCCTGGCCCACCAGATCGACGGTGCTGTAAAGCATCGCCAGATCGAAGATCTCGATCTCGGGCTTCACATTGTGATCGAGCATCATCTGCGCGAGCGAGCGCACGAAGTCGGGCGGATTCTCGTACACGATCGTCGGAAAATTGACCGATCCCGTCGCGAGCGACGCCATGTCGGGCTTCAGGTCGAGCATCGCGCCGCGCTGCTCGAACGAGCGCCCGCGCCCGCCCGTCGAGAACTGGATGATGATGTCCGGGCAATGCTTGCGGATGCCCTCCTGCAATTCCGCGAAGCGATGTCGATCCGAACTCGAGCGTTCATCTTCGTCGCGCACGTGCAGATGCACAAGCGTCGCGCCCGCTTCGTACGCCTCGTGCGTGCTCTCGATCTGCTCCGCGATCGTGATCGGCACAGCGGGATTGTCCTTCTTCTTCGGCACCGATCCGGTGATCGCAACAGCTATGACGCAGGGTTCTTTCGTAGGGGATTGGGTCACGCTTCGCTCCTTGACGGCGCCATCCGTCCGGAAACACTGTGAGGATCGGGAATGGCGCTCAAATTTGAACTAACTAGTACGTTTGTCATGATGAGACATTGTCCGGCCCGCTGCAAGCCACACAAACCCTAATCGTGTTGGTACGACGAATCGGCGCTTCTCCGGCTACTGGCGCTCCGCGTATTCAGCCAGCATTTTTCCGACCTGTTCGTCGGTGATCGCGGGCTTGATGTCGAACATGAACAAGTCGGCCCACTCGTGCGCCCAGCGCGCGAGCGGCTCGAGGCTGTCGCATTCGCACACGGCGATGCCCCAGATCGAGCCGATCGCATGCCAGCGGCCCAGCAGATGGATGCCGTCGGGCGGCGCGCCCCGGGTTTGCAGAAATCGCTCGGCCGCCTGCCGTTCGACATCGGGCTGCGCAGTCCAGTTGACGATGAATAGCATGGCTCGATCCTCCTGTTGGAACGCCATGAACCGGCGCGCGGCGCCGGGCTCGCCGCCGCAGCGGCACGCACGCGCGGCCGATACGGTTCATCCAGTATAGAAGGCGGCCGCGCATTGCATCGCTGCGTCATGCAGTACGCATTCGATGCGTCCGGAATGCACTATGCTCTCAACGCACCACGACGATGGGCGCCGCCAGCACCGGTTGCGCATAGGTCACCCTGACGGCCGGCGCGACCGCATATGGCGACACGACCACGGTCGGTCTCGGCATCGGAGGCGGTGGCACCATGACCGCCACGGGCGGCGCGACCGCCGCGACGACCACCGTGCGTACGGGCATGGAGTAATAGATCGGCGTCGGCGGCGGCGCGTAGTAGTACACGGGACGCGGCGGCGGCGCATAGACGACGGCAGGCGCCACGTAGGAAACCTGCACGCTCGTTCCAGCCGACGCGGTCTCCGTGCAGGTCAGGCTGATGGCGGCAACGGCGGAAACGCTTAACAAACGGAAGTTCATGATCGAGTCCTCATGCATCGCAAGACATTGAATTCGGCAGCGCGAACAAGCGGCAGCCGGCGATGAGAACGATAGCGAAGCGCCGCGTACAGCACGAGGCATAACTTGTGTCACGGAATGTCGGCGAATGCGCCGGGCATCGCGCATGAAATACGGCGACACGAATCGAAGCGTTGGCGAGATTGCGTTCGCCGCGCGGCTCAATAGAATGGCATCACCGTTCACGTTCAAATCGCATCCGAACCAGGAGACCGCCATGCGAAAGATCCTCGTCATCCTCGCCGCATGCGCGGCGTGCGCCACTTCGGGCGTGGCGTTCGCCCAGACCGCCACGCAGCCGATGGGCGCGAGCCCGCGCGTCGAACGCGCGCTCGGCCAGTTGCAGACCCGCTTCTCGGCCGCCAACACCACGCATGACGGCAAGCTCACCCGCGAGCAGGCATCCACCGGCATGCCGATGGTGGCGAAACACTTCGACGAAATCGACACGCACAAAAACGGCTACGTGACCCTGCCGCAGATCGAAGCCTTCATGCGCGAGCACGCCACGCAACGCTGATCCGGAGCATCCATGGAAACCCTGCCGAAGATCATCGTGCTCGACGACGAAGCCGAGCTGCGCAACATGCTGCAGCGCTTCCTGAGTTCTCAGGGTTTCGACGTGCGCGTCGTCGAGAACGGCAAGCGGCTCGACCGTTACCTGCAGCGCGAGCCGTACGACCTGCTCGTGCTCGACTGGATGATGGAGCCCGAGGACGGCCTTTCGGTTTGCAGGCGCCTGCGCGCCGAAGGCCAGACGCTGCCCATCCTGATGCTGACCGCGAAAGGCGATCCGGTCGACAAGGTGGTCGGTCTGGAAACCGGCGCCGACGACTACCTCGCCAAGCCCTTTCTGCCGCAGGAACTCGTCGCTCGCGTGCGCGCGCTGCTGCGCCGTCAGAAGATCGCGGCCGGGGACCCGACGCTCACTCAGCAGATCATCCGCTTCGGCGATTTCCGCCTCGATCTCGGCAAGCAGAAGCTCTATCGCAACGGCGAGCCGTTCGACATCCACTCCGCGCAGATGCAGTTGCTCAATGCGCTCGGCTCGTCGCCGAATCGCGCGGTGAGCCGCGACAATCTCATCGCCCGCACGCGCGGCCGCGAGCACGACGCGCTCGACCGCAGCATCGACGTGCAAGTGTTGCGCTTGCGCCAGATCATCGAGGAAGACCCGGGCAAGCCGCGCTTCATCAAAACCGTCTGGGGCGTCGGCTACATGCTGCTCGCCGAGCTGGAATCGTGACGCTCGTGCCGCGCTCGCTCTTCGCGCGCAACATCCTGCTGCTCGTCGCGCTGGTCGCGGTGAGTCAGGTGTGCGCGTTCGCCGTGCTGCTGCATTTCATCCAGACGCCGCGCATCGAGCGCGCGGCAGCCACGTTCGCGAGCTATATCGTCACGCTCGACACCCTTCTGAAGACGCCGCCGCCCGACGCCGCGCGTCTCGACCTTCGCGCGGAATTGCCAGCCGGCGCGCGCGACACCGCGCCCGCGTCGCGCCTGCGCTTCTATCAAACCTATCAGCGGCAGACCTTCGTCGAAAGCCTGCGGCGGCATCTTCCCGCGGACATGCTGGTGCGCTGGCAAGGCGTCGACAGCACCGACGACGGTCAGCAGCGATTGTGGATCCGCGTGCATCCGTCGGGCGAGCCGCGCTGGCTCGCGCTGCCCGTGCCGGAAGCCGCCCACGACGACGGCCTGACGACCGCGCTCCTGCTTTCGCTCGGACTCGGCGCGCTCGCGTTTGCGACGGCCTATCTGATCCAGCGGCATCTGAATCGCCCGCTCGCGCATCTCGCCGATGCCGCGCGGCAACTGTCGGCGGGCGGCGAACCCGGCGTCCTGCCGACCGACGGCCCGACCGAAATCGCGCAGGTCAGCGGCGCCTTCAACCGCATGACGGCCGCGCTGAAGGAAGCCGACGCCACGCGCGCGCTGATGCTCGCGGGCATCTCGCACGACATCCGCACGCCGATGACCAAGCTGCGCCTCGCCATGGCGATGTCGTCGGTGCCGTCGACGGACGCGGCCTTCGCGGCATCGGCGGAAGGGTATCTCGACACCATTGACACGATTCTTCAGCAGTTCATGGATTACGCGGGCAGCGGCGCGAAGGAGACGCCCGTCGTCGGCGATCTCAACGCGCTGATCGCGAACCTCGCCGCCGATTTCGCCGGGCTCGGACACGAGTTCGCGCTCGATCTCGCCGACATCGAGCCCTTTGCGTTTCGGCCGATCAGCATGATGCGTTTGCTGATGAACCTGATGCAGAACGCGGTGCTGTACGGCGTCGTCGGCCTGGAAGTCCGCACCTGGACCGACCGGCAGGCAAACGCGGCGTGCGTGGTGATCGCGGATCGCGGCAAGGGACTCGGCGATCAGGACCCGGAAGCGCTCAAGCAGCCGTTCAAACGCGGCGGCGGCGAAGGCCAGCCGAAGGGCACGGGGCTGGGACTCGCGATCGTCGAGCGCATCGCGCGGCTGCATGGCGGCACGCTGGCGTTGCGCGCGCGCGAAGGCGGCGGCGCGCAATGCTGTATCGTGCTGCCGCTTTCGGGCGACGCGACGCGCTAGCGGCATCGCGTCGAAGCGCACACGCGACGAATTTTCCTTTCCTCCATCCGTGAACCATACTGGTCTGTAGGAGGAAACCGTCATGGAACCGTCGATTGACCCGGGAGCATCGCTTAAACGGACAGCGCACGGCGTCGCGCCCAGTCTGCACGTGCGCCTCTCGGACGCCGACGCCATCCCGTTTCCGACCCGCACCGTCGAGCGCGGCGACGCGCTCTATTGCGCGGGTGAGCCGCTGCGCAGTCTCTACACGGTGCAAAGCGGCTGCTTCAAAACCGTCTCGACCTACCCCGGTTCGGACGACGACACCGCCCTGCACACGCAGGTCACCGGTTTTCACTTCGCGAACGAAACGCTCGGTCTCGACGGCGTGTGCACGGGCCGCCACGAAAGCGACGCCGTCGCACTCGAGCCGAGCATCGTGCGGATCATGCCCGTCGGCATACTGGAGCCGTTGTGCCGCGAATATGCGGCGATGCAGCACGCGCTTCTCGCGATCATGAGCGCGGAGATCGTGCGCGCGTCGCGTCTCGCGCTGATGCTCGGAACCATGCCCGCCCGCGAGCGCGTGGCCGCTTTCCTGCTCGATCTCTCGGAACGACTCGACGCGAGCGCGGCGCCTTCCGGCGAACACGCAGCGGAATTGTCGCTGCCGATGACGCGCGCGGATATCGGCAGCTATCTCGGGCTCGAACTGGAAACCGTGAGCCGCATGCTTTCGAAGTTGCAGCGTGAAGGCGCGATCGGGCTCAACGGGCGGCAGGTGCGTATCGTCGATCGGACGATGCTCGCGCATCACTGACGAACGTTCTGCGCGCATGCACGGATCGTCAGTACCGCCGCGCCCGTGAGCCTGCCTTCACGCAGATCGGCGAGCGCGCGATTCGCTTCGTCGAGCGGATACGGCGTCGTATGCAGATCCAGATGAAACTGCCCGGCGATACGCATGAACGCGCGTCCGTCCTCTCGCGTGAGATTCGCAACCGATACGACGCGCCGCTCGCCCCAAAGCAGATCATAGGGAAACGAAGGAATATCGCTCATGTGGATGCCGCCGCACACCACCACGCCGCCCTTCGCGACCGCCTTCAGCGCCGCGGGCACGAGCGCGCCCGCCGGCGCGAAGATGAGCGCGGCATCGAGTGCGTCGGGCGGCGTCTCGTCGCTGCCGCCGGCCCAGTGCGCCTTCAGTCCGAGCGCGAAACGCTGCGCGGCGATATCGCCGGGACGCGTGAACGCATAGACCGCGCGCCCCTGATGCCGCGCCACCTGCGCAACGATATGCGCCGCCGCGCCGAAGCCATAAATGCCGATGCGCTTCGCATCGCCCGCCATCGCGAGCGTGCGATAGCCGATGAGTCCCGCGCAGAGCAGCGGCGCCGCTTCCACGTCCGAATAACGCGGCGGCAGATGCAGGCAGTAGCGCGCATCCGCGACCACGCGCTCCGCGTAGCCGCCATCGATCGTGTAGCCCGTGAAGCCGGGCGTATCGCAGAGATTCTCACGGCCCGCCGCGCAGAAGCGGCAGTGTCCGCATGTATGCCCGAGCCAAGGCACGCCCACGCGATCGCCGGGCGCGAAGTCCGTCACGCCCGCGCCGAGCTGCGCGACGGTTCCGACGATCTCGTGCCCCGGAATCACCGGCCGTTTCGGATGCGCCAGCTCGCCGTCGACGACATGGAGATCGGTACGGCACACGCCGCACGAATGCACGTCGATGAGCAGTTCGCCCGCGCGCGGCAGCGGATCGGGCAAGTCGTGTGGCTGCAGCCGGGGCGTAGTGCCGTCGAAGACCATTGCGCGCATCGAGATGTCTCTCCGGTTCGATGTTGCAGTGCGGCGCGGACTGTCGGCGGGATCGCGCGCGTTGGCGACGTCGTGGGGCGGCGACGCCCGGGGTGGTGCACGTGTGCACGCGCGACGGGCGTGCGCGCTACGTGGCATCGCCCGATGATGCGCCGCATCCGTCGAACATGCGCCACCCGTCCGTGCGGCGATATGCCTCCGACGCTTGTCGCTGAACAGTCAGATTGTCGTACTAAACTTGAGTCATGCAATCACGAGGCAAACATGTATTGCGGATGCATTTCGGCATCGGTCTTGCTTATGTGATTCGAACGTCATCGCTGTTGCGTTGCGGCAAGTCTCACAACGCGTCGTCGATGGAACCCATTACATATGGTGCGATTAAACTTATCTGTCGCACACTGTTCGAATCTCTGATCGCGGTCTTCACGGGCCGCGCCGTAACGCCTTAACAATACGCGTGGCGAAAGCCGCCATTCATCGAGAACGCTCATGGCCGGTGCGAAAGTGCTGAGCGTCTCGTCCATCGAATCGTTTCATGGAGGATGACATGCGTATCACAGTCAAGCTGGATGGCTTCGAAGACGCTCAGTCGGCGGCCTACGCCATCCTGTGGCTCGACAAGGAAACCCGCCGCTGGTCGCGCGAGGGCCACCAGGCCGTCGAAGTGCCGGACTGGGGCGGCCTGCGCTCAGGATCGAACGGAACGATGATCTGCGGCCAGCACGTCGAAGATCCGATCTGCGTGCTGGAACGCCTCGATTTCGACGCGCCGGACGGCCCGTGCGAAGGTCTCGCGGGACGCGTGCTCTGGTATGCGGACGGGGCGGGTCTGAAGAGCACCGGACGCTGGCACGTGCAGTGCATTGACCGCGAACAGACCAAGGCGGAGCACAGCGTCTTCGCCGGAGAGACGGACAGTTGATCGCCCCGAGGAATCGTCAGGGCTCGTCGCTCGGCAGTGGTGTGAGCATCACGACGAACGACGCAGCCCCGATGAGAATCGCGAGCACGCCGTAGTACATCACCGCCGTCTCGTCGAAGAGCAGGCCGCGCAGCGCCGCATGAATGCCGCCCAGCGAGACGAACACGGCGCCCAAGGCCGCGACGATGCGCCCTTCACCCCTGATCATGATGCCCTCCCGCACGCGCGCCGATAGTGCGCCGCCATGATTCATGGTCGCCCGCGTGGCGGAGTCCGACTTGACCTGCATCAACCAGAACGAGCGCGCGTTCTGGTGTTTTCCCTTGCCCCATCTCCACGGCTTATATTGGTAGTATCAGGTGCCGGCCGCGCGTTGGCATGATTGCGCGCGACGGTACATGCTGCCCGGGCCATTCCTCGCCTTTTGCCCGCAAGAGTGGCTCTTATTCGACCGCAAGAACCCCTGGGGAGGCACGATGAATCAAAATTTCAGCGATCCGTTCAGCCAGTTCGCCGCCATGTTCCAGCAGTACCAGCTTCCGGGGTTCGACGTCACGTCCATCATGGAATCGCGGCGCAAGGATGTCGAAGCGCTCGCGGCGACCAATCGCGTCGCGTTCGGCGGCATGGAAGCGTTGCGCGACAAACAAGTCGAAATCCTGCGCCGGACCTTGAGCGACCTCGAATCCATCGCCAAACAATTCGCCACCACGTCCACTCAGCCTCCGTTCAACGCCAATGAAGTCGTGCAACGCGCGCTGCACAACGCTCTCACCGACATGCAGGACATCGCGCGCACGACCCAGCAAACTCAGGCCGAAGCCTATGCGCTCGTCAGCAAGCGCATGGAAGACGCCTTGAGAGAGCTGAAAGCTTCCATCGAGAAGCCCAAGACCTAGTCTCGCGCGTCTTTCGCGAGACCCGGCCTCCGGCTTTGGCCCAAGCCGCGCGAAGCGGCGAGCGGAGGTACGTCATGCAATTCGACGAATTCGCGGCGTTCGAGAAGAACGGCTGGGAGCATGCTGCCCAGTTCTACGAGGATTATTTCGGAAGGCTTACTGTCCAGTCGCATCCGGCGTTGCTGGATGCGCTCGGCATCGGTCCCGGCACGCGCATGCTCGATGTCGCGGCCGGGCCCGGCAATCTCGCCGCGGCGGCGATCGAGCGCGGCGCGACCGCGACGGCCGTCGATTTCTCCACGTCGATGATCGCGCATGCGCGCCAGCTCCATCCCGAGATCGAGTTTCAGATCGCGAGCGCCGATCGTTTGCCCTTCGACGCCGAAAGTTTCGATGCCGTCGGGATCAGTTTCGGCATGCTGCATTTTCCCGATCCGGAACGGGCGCTCGAAGAAGCGGCGCGCGTGCTGCGCCAGGGCGGACGCATCGCGTTCACCGCGTGGGCGCGGCCCGAGCGTGCGGTCGGCTTCGGCATGGTGCTCGACGCGATCCAGCTGCACGGCAAGCCCGATGTCGGTCTGCCGCCCTCGCCGCCCTTCTTCCGCTTCAGCGATCTGGAAGAATGCGTGCGCGTGCTGACGGAAGCGGGCTTCGCCGCCGCGCGCGCCGATGAAGTCGAGCAGATCTGGCATCTCGTATTGCCGGAAACGCCGCTCGACGGGCTGATGCATGGCGGCGTGCGGATGGCGGCGCTACTGCGCGCGCAATCGAGAAGCGCGCTCGCGTTGATCGAGCAGGAAGTGAAAACGCGCGTGAAGGCTTATTCGCAACATGGCGAGTTGCTCGTGCCGATGCCATGCGTGCTCGCCTGCGGCGTCAAGCCTTGAGCGCCCTTACTTCTTGCCCTGCGTGGTGATCTGGAAGATATCGACGGCCACGTGGTCGCGGCCGTATTTGCCCGCGAGCGCCGCAAGGCGCTTCTCGACGGCGCGCAGATATTCCGGCTTGGCCTCGCTGTCCGGACGCGGCGCATCGAAGAGCGGCGCGGGCGCGACCGTCAGCACGATCATCTCCGAGCCGAACGGCTTGCCGACGACCCAATCGCCCATCGTCCCGATGGTCGCCGTGTAGTTCGCCGGCGCCTGGTTGTCGCGCGAGCGCGCATTGGGCACGAGATGCACCACGCTGCCGTCGAGCATGTAGTAATCGACGTAGACGTACGACTCGAACGCGGGCGTCATCAGATCGACGATCAGCGGATCGCCGTCCGTGAGGTGCGTCGCGCGCGAACGCGTGTGCACCGATGCAGGCCTGCCCGACTGCCGGTTGGCCGTCCAGAACGGGCCGAACACCTTGAGCAGATCGCATTTGTCATCGGCGACCTGCTGCACGCCGAAGTTCGTCGTTTTCACGCCGGGCACGCGGCCGAGCGCATCCTTCAGCCGCGCGAGACCATATTTCTGCGATACGAAACCCTGCACGTCGACGGTCTGATCATGCACCGACGCGACGAGCGCCGAGCACGGCACGCTCGCGAGCACGGGCGTGACGGCGGCGGTCGTGAGTTCGGGAACAGGCGTGGCGGGCACCGCGGGCGTAACGGCCACCGTGGAAACGGGTGCCGCAGGGGCGCCGGGCGTATGCGGCGTGACCGCGCCCGTGGCGCTTCCTTCAGACGGCCGGGGCGGCGCCTCGCGCGCGGTTTCCTCGCCGCCTTTCGACTGGTCGTAGAAGTAGTAGCCGCCGCCCGCGATCAGTAGCGCCGCGATCACCGCTGCACCGATCGCGATCTTCGGCCCGGCGCTCTTCTTCGCCTTGCGGCCCGCCGGCGACGCGGCGTTCTCCTCGCTGATCTCGTCGAGAAATTGCGCGACGGCCGGCGTGCGCGCCTCGCGCTCGAACGCGAGCGCCGCCTTCAGCGCTTTCCACTGCTTGCTGCCGAGATGTTCCGGGCGCTGCGGCTTCATGCCCGCGGCTTTCGCCTGCAGTGCGGGCACGCGGTCGAACGGGTGTTTGCCCGTCAGCAGTTCATAAGTGATGCAGGCGAGCGCGTAGATGTCGTCGCGCGGATCGGGCTCGCGATGCTCCATCATCTCCGGGCTTGCGTAGGCGGGCGTCATCGCGCCGAGGCTGCCGGGATCGAACACGGTCGCCTCGGATTCTTCCTCGGGACGCTGAATCACGCGCGAAATGCCGAAATCGATCACCTTCACTTCCGACGTGTCGGTCAGAAACACGTTGGCGGGCTTGAAATCGCAGTGTACGAAGCCGCGCTCGTGCGCGTAGGCGAGCGCGTTGGCCATGCCCTTGAAGATCGGGAAGACTTCCGGGAACGGCATGCCCTTGAAATTCGGGTTCCGAAGCAATCGCGAGAGCGGCTGTCCGGACAAATATTCCATCGTCAGATAGACGACCTGACCGTCGCGATCGAAATCGTAGACAGTGACGATGTTCCGGTGCGCGAGCTGCTGCGCCTTGCGCGCCTCGCGCTGCAACGCGATCAGCGAGTTCGGATTGCCGCGGAACTGAAGATTGAGCACCTTGATGGCAACATACGGACGCCGGTCCGATGCTTCCAGCTTGCGCAGATCGAGCGCCTTGTACACGGTGCCCATGCCGCCGATGCCGAGACACTCTTCCAGCACGAAGCGGCTGTTGAGCGTGTCGCCGACGCCCTTCATCTTCTGATTGTGATCGACGATCACCTGCGTCGCCTGGCTGCCGGTGCCGCTGCTCGGATCGCGCGAAGCCGGCGGCGAGAAGCCCGGCGAGGTTTGCAGGCGCGTTTCGTCGAGGTTCACGGGGCCGGTGGCTGAATCGGCTTCGGAACGCATGCGCGCCCCATGCTCGATGCGGCGGCGCACGGCCGCATAGATGTCTGGCGGCAATGGTCGCGCCGCGTGCTCCTCTTCGAGGATCTCCATGAGTCGCTTGGCCGGAGTCTGCTCGGTCGCCAATGCGCCGTCCACTCCCGCAAAGAACTCGTCGCGCGACCCGCCGTCGCCCCTATATGTACGAATCGCTTGCGCAAAACTTGTCATCTGTGCGACGCGACGCGGCTCCAAATCGATCGACAACTCACTTGTCGTAACAAAACCCCGGTGCTCGTTCGATACTAGCCTCCGCATGAAGCTTTCGCAAATGGCGTTTTCGATCATGAGCGGTATCGCGCACATGTCGTTCGGAGACCGACACATCGATTCGATGTGTTGGCGAAACAACGGCGCAGTGATTCGCCGACGCGCGCTCGCGATCGGATAAAACCCAGACAAATCATCGCGTTACCGCGCTTCTTCAAATGCGCGCGGCGGCTGGCACGCGTTTCGCATTATCAGACGCGAACGTCCTTGCGGCAGAAGGCATGCGCCTTTTGCCGCCATTGGCGTTTTCCGACCGTTGCACGGGTCTATACTCAACCGCGACTCCCCACTCTGGAGGAAGCACTCATGGCCGTCATCAAGATCAGGGACCTCGCCGACAGCGTCGAACTCGACCGGCAGGCGATGCATACGATAATCGGCGGCGCGCGCGATGGCTTGCGTGCCAGGTTTCGCATCCGTCCGGCTTCGGCCCCGAACCGTGTCGTCGACTATCCCGGCGTGCCGGTGAAGGACGTGCCGGCCGCACCGACCGGACCGTTCACCACCAAAATCGTGAAATAACGCTCGCAGTTTCAATGGCGCGCCGGCACGCCGGCGCCCGTCATCCCGCCTGCCACCGAACTCCCGAGCGAACGCGCCGAGCGCTTGACGAGCGCGAGACGCACTCGCTCGCGCCCTTCCCCTTCGACATCGCCGAAATAACGCGTCTTGCCCGCGATCACCGCGCCAACCGCCACGCCATCGAGATACAGCACGCGATTGCCCGCGAGCGCCGGCACCTTTTCACCCGGCAGCAGCGTGCCGACGAGATTGAGCGGATCGACCGCCGAGAGCGCGACGAGCACGCCGTCCTTCGGCCGCTTGCGCATGTCGCGCAATAGCGGCACCGCGTCGGGCAGCGCGAACTGCTCGCCGGCCAGCCCGGCGACGAAGCGCCCGCCGCGAATCTCGCCGCGCGCTTCCAGCCGGTGATACACGCGCAGCAGGTCGCGCCACGGCGGCAGCCATTGCGCCTCGCGCTCCAGCAGACGCCAGAACACGACGCCATAGCGCCGCAGCAACGTCAGCGCGACATGCTCGATGTCGCTTTCCCCGCGCGCGTCGTCGTGCTTCGCGCGGCGCAGAAGCGCCCAGCGTCCCGCGTCGTCCATTCCTCCGATGAAGAGGCCGCCGCGCCGTGGACGGCGCGCGAAGGCGTTGCGTTTCGCCGCCGGCGCGAGCAGCGCGCGCAGGCCCGCGAAACTATCCGCATTGACGAGTCCGAGCGATACCAGCTCGCCGAGCGCATCTTCGAGTTCCGTGCGCAGCAGACGCGCATCGGCGAGGAGTTCGTCGAAGAACATCGCGCCGTGGGTGTTCAGCGCGTCGAAGACACGCTCGGCGCGCGATGAGAGACGTGGCGCTTCATCGGCGGACATCAGCGCGTTCCACGCATCGAGATGACGGCGCGGCAGCAGCACGATCGGCGTGCCGCGCACCGGACCGCCCGCCGCGCGTGAACGTCCCGCGGGGCGCGTCCATACGAGCTTGCCCGCGCGGCAGAGCTCGTCGAGCCAGCTCCCCGAATAGTCGGCGATGCGCGCCGGCAGAATCTCGTCTTCCCACGCGACGGCCGGCGCCTCGAAGCCTTCGAGCTGTTCGAGCACGGCGCCGAGCGCATCGCGGCCTTCGCCGTGCGCGTCGGGCGCGACGCGCTGCCATTCGAGCAGGAAGCGCATGAAATCCTGCCGCTCGACCGGTTCGATCTCGCGACGCAGCCGCCGCACCGTATAGCGATGAATCCGCGCGAGCAAATGCCGCTCGCACCATTGCTCGACCTGCGCGCCCGGCGTGAACCGTCCGCGCATCACATAGCCCTGCGTTTCGAGCCGCGTCAACGCGAGCGCGATCGCCGATGCCGGCAGCGCGAGCGGCCGCGCGATCTCCGGCACCGTCAGCGGCCCGAAGCCCGATAGCCGCGCGCGCACGACTTCGACGAGCGCGTCATCGGGCGCCCAGGCTTCGTCGAAGCCGGGCGGCGGGTGCAGCGGCGGATGCATCGGCGCGTGCTCGTAGACGGCGCGCGCGCAGGCGAGCCGCTCGACGGGCGTCCACAGCGCGTCGTGCTCCGCAATCTGCAACCGGGCTGCGCGGCCCGATTGCGCCAGGGCGTCGAGCCACGCCATCCATTGCGGGCTGCGCTGCGCTTCTGCTTCGGAGATGCAGGCGAGCGTCGTCAGCGCCTCGTGCATTTCATCGGCGCTCGTGACTTCGGGCCACGCTTCCTCGCGCACGCTCGCGATCGCTTCGAGATCGAGCGCGCCGAGATCGTCCGCCGATTGCGGATCGCTCCAGCGGCGCGCGAGCACGGCCTGCGTGCGGCGCTCTTCGAGCGGCGCATCGTCGAGGAATGCGTACGGCTTCGCCGACAGGATTTCGGCGGCGAGCGGCGACGGCGCGGGCAATTCGCGCGTGACGAGCCGCACCTCGCCCGCTTCGATGCGTCGCAGCAGTGCGAGCCAGCCGTCGCTGTCCATCGCGTCGTGCAGGCAATCGTCGATGGTCTGCTCGACGAGCGGATGCGCCGGCACGTCGCGCTCGCCCGCGAGATTCTCGGCGCATGCGACCTGATCCGGAAACACCGCCGCGAGCAGATCCTCGCTTTTCATGCGCTGCAGTTGCGGCGCGACCCTGCGCCCGCCCGTGTAGCGCGGCAGCGCGAGCGCATTGGTCGCGTTCCAGCGCCAGCGCACGCCGAACAACGGCGCGTCGAGCAAGGCCTGAATCAGCATATGTTCCGCCGTCGCCGATTTCAGATAACGCCACACCTCGTCGAGCGCGAAGCTGTGGCTGCCCGTCAGCGACAGCACGATCGCGTCCTCGGTGGCGGCCGCCTGCAACTCGAAATTGAACGTGCGGCAAAAGCGCTTGCGCAGCGCGAGACCCCACGCGCGGTTCACGCGACTGCCGAACGGCGCGTGGATGACGAGTTGCGTGCCGCCGGATTCGTCGAAGAAGCGCTCCATGACGAGCGTGTCCTGTGTCGGCAGCACCGTCAGCGCAGCGCGTGAACGCGCCAGATAATCGACGATCTGCCGCGCCGCCTCCACGCCGATGCCGCACGCCTGCGCGAGCCACGCGATGGTTTCGTCGACGCTGCCTTGCGCGAGCCGCGCGTCCATCTCGCCGCGCAGCCGCGCGATCGCGTGAGAAAGCTCATCGCTGCGGCCCGGCGCTTCGCCGAGCCAGAACGGGATATTCGGCGGCTGGCCGTTGGCGTTCTCGACGCGCACGCGCCCGCCTTCCACGCGCATGATCCGGTACGACGTATTGCCGAGCTGGAAGATATCGCCCGCGAGGCTCTCGACGGCGAAATCCTCGTTCACCGTTCCGATCTGCAAGCCCTGCGGTTCGAGGATCACGGCGAAGTCGGCGTTGTCGGGGATTGCGCCGCCCGAGGTCACCGCCGTCAGCTTGCCGCCGCGCCGGCCGCGCAGCGTGCGCGAGACGGCATCGCGATGCACATACGCGGCGCGCACGCCCTGACGTCCCGTGTAGCCTTCCGCGAGCGTGCGCAGCACGGCGTCGTAATGGGCGCGGTCGAGCGTCGCGTACGGAAATGCGCGCGTGACGCGCTCGAATAGTTCGTCCTCGCCCCACTCGCGGCACGCGACTTCGGCGGTGATCTGCTGCGCGAGCACGTCGAGCGGCGCGCGCGGGATCGTCAGTGCGTCGAGTTCGCCGCGCCGCACGCAGTCGAGCAGCGCCGCGCATTCGATCAGATCGTCGCGCGAGGTCGGAAAAAGCCGCCCTTTCGGCACGCCACCGACCTGATGCCCCGAGCGCCCGACGCGCTGCAAAAACCCGCCGATCGAGCCGGGCGAACCGATCTGGCAGACGAGATCGACATCGCCGATATCGATGCCCAGTTCCAGCGAAGCGGTGGCGATCAGCACCCGCAATTCGCCGCGCTTCAGGCGTTGCTCCGCCTCCAGCCGATGTTCGCGCGCGAGGCTGCCGTGATGCGCCGCGACCGCTTCCTTGCCGAGGCGCTCGGTCAGATGCCGCGCCGCGCGCTCGGCCATGCGCCGCGTGTTGACGAAGACGAGCGTCGTGCGATGCTGCGCGGACAGTTCGGCGAGCCGGTCGTAGACGCGCTCCCACATGTCGTTCGACATGATCGCTTCGAGCGGCATCGGCGGGATTTCGAGCGCGAGATCGCGCGCGCGGACATGGCCGACATCGACGATTTCGCACGATTCATGGTCGCCGACGAGAAACTTCGCGACGAGTTCGACAGGCTTTTGCGTCGCCGACAGTCCGACGCGCACCGGACGCCGCCCGCCCGCGTCCTCGCACAGCGCGTCGAGCCGCGCGAGCGACAGGCTCAGGTGCGAGCCGCGCTTGCTGCCCGCGACGGCGTGAATTTCGTCGACGATCACGGTGCGCGTGGTCGAAAGCATCGCGCGGCCCGAATCGGAGCAAAGCAGCACGTAGAGCGATTCCGGTGTCGTCACGAGAATGTGCGGCGGCCGCTTTTTGACCGCATTGCGTTCCTGCTGCGTCGTGTCGCCGGTACGCACGGCCGCGCGAATCTCGGGCGCGGCCACGCCGGCATCCCGCAGCGTCTGCGCGATGCCCGCGAGCGGCGCCTCCAGATTCACATGAATGTCGTTCGACAGCGCCTTCAGCGGCGACACATACACCACGCGCGTCTCGTCCGGCAGCGCCCCGCCGAGCGCGATGCCGTCGCGCACGAGTTCGTCAATGGCCGCGAGAAACGCGGTGAGCGTCTTGCCCGAGCCCGTCGGCGCGGCAACGAGTGTCGAGCGGCGCGCGTGGACGAGCGGCCACGCGCGCGCCTGCGCGGCGGTCGGCGCGGCAAAGCGTGCACGGAACCAGCCGGCGACAGCGGGATGGAAGCCCTGCAGGGCGTCAGTCGCGGAAGCGGATTTTCGGGTCATTCGACATTCTATGAGCGCTTGAGAAACAGCGTATTGCATGCGGTTTTAGGACAGTTCCCATCTGAACAATGCGTTGTTCCGGCGATGCTTGGAGGTTCGCCTGTCTGGACGTGCCTCCGCGCGTCGACGCGGCATCCGCCGAAGCGCAATTTCCATTCACCCGCAGATTTCATGATCGTCATCAGCCTTCTGTTCGACCGCGCGCCCGCCGCGCTCATCAACCATCGCCACTACGCGCGCGAGCACGCTTACCGGCACGTCGAGATCGACCTTTCGGATCTGTCCGGCAGCAGCAACGAAATCCGCTGGGTCTACAAGTACGAAACGCTCCTGCGCCAACTCGAACAGGCCCAATCCAATGAAATCGTGATGCTGCTGAGCGAGAACGCAGCCATTCTGCGGTCGATGCCCTTGCCCGACCTCATGGCTGGCCGCGACTGGCTCCTCGCTTGCAGCGATTCCGATTTGCCGCAAACCGACGTCCTCATGTTCCGCAACACGCAGACGGTCCGTGAGAAGGTCGCGGATCTCGTCAGCCGTTGCCGTTTCGGGGTCGTGCTGCCCGAACGCGAGGGGGAACTACTGCATGCTTTCGACGCATGCCCGCAACAGCATCGCATCGGCGATGTGTGCGTCGTCATTCCGGCCGCGACCAACCTCGAAAGCGTCTGGGCATCGTGGCAGGTGTTCTCCATCAGCATTCGCGACGAAAAACAGCATCGGCGGTTTCGTACGGCGCTCGTCGAGCACATCAACGAATGCCACGTGCGCCGCCTGCCCTATCTCACGCTGACCGACACCGGCGTGCGCGAAACTGAAACGCACAACGTCTACCAGCCGCACCGGCCGATCGCGATCGTCACGCTTTATACGCCGAACATCACGCGTTACGGACGTATCGCGGAGGCGAACTTGAGGCGCTACTGCGAGCGTCAGGGCTACACGCTTTACGTTCATCGCGACATTCCGGCGCGTCTGAACGACGGCAAGACCGCCGGCAACTGGTTCAAGGCCGCGCTGCTGCGCGAATATCTGCCGAATCATCAATGGGTGTTCTGGCTCGACGCAGATGTGCTCATCAACGACATGAACCAGCGGCTCGAACCATTCACGCACGGGCGCGAAACCGTCCTCGCGCGCGACATGGGAACGTGGGACTTCAACTCCGGCATCATGGGCTTTCAGTGCAATCAGCAAAACTATGACGCGTTTGCCCGCGTGATCGATGAGTGCGCGAAGCTGGAAGACAAGTCGAATGTCTACGCGAGCCGTGGCGATCAACACTACTTCATCCGCGCGTTCGAGGAACGGCCGGACCTGACAGTGTCGTCATTCATCGACATCAACACGCCGTGGATCTACCGCCGTCCGGACAGCTTCATGGTCCACTATGTCGGCATGTGGCAGGACAACCGCGCGCTGCTGATGGATTACGACCTCCGCCAAAGCGCGATGGAGTGACGCACCCGGCTCATTCATCGCAGGATCGCCGATAAGATATTCCGCTGCGCGTCGCGCGCGCGCCCTGCAACCAAAACGCCACAAACACCTCCGATCATTGACACACGCGCGGGATTCGATCCCGCGCACGACGCTCGACCAATCCTCTCACTCGAAGGAGAAGCAATTGAACGACGACGTCACCGCCACGACCGCCCCGCCGATGCCTCTCGACCCCGATCTGCTCGCCAGGATCGATGCGTACTGGCGTGCCTGCAACTATCTCTCGGTCGGCATGATCTACCTGCGCGCGAATCCGCTGCTGCGCGAGCCGCTCCAGCCCGGGCACATCAAGCGGCGTCTGCTCGGCCATTGGGGTTCGGACCCGGGCCAGTCGTTCGTGTGGGTGCATCTGAACCGCCTGATCCGGCGCGACGATCTCAACGTGCTGTTCGTTTCCGGTCCGGGCCACGGCGCGCCCGCGACGCTCGCCAACTCCTGGCTCGAAGGCCACTATTCGGAAATCTATCCCGACCGCAGCGCCGACGAGCGCGGCATGCTCAGGCTCTTTCGCGCGTTTTCGTCGCCGGGCGGCATCGGCTCGCATTGCACGCCGGAGACGCCGGGATCGATTCATGAAGGCGGCGAGCTCGGCTATAGCCTCTCGCATGCGTTCGGCGCGGCGTTCGACAATCCTGATCTGATCGTCGCGACGGTCGTCGGCGACGGCGAGGCGGAAACCGGCCCGCTCGCCACGTCGTGGCATTCGAACAAGTTCCTCAATCCCGCGACCGACGGCGCGGTGGTGCCGATCCTCCATCTGAACGGCTACAAGATCGCCAATCCGACGATCCTCGCGCGCATTCCGCACGACGAGCTCGAAGCGCTCTTCAAGGGCTACGGCTACGCGCCGCATTTCGTCGAAGGCGACGAGCCCGAAGCGATGCACCAGCGCATGGCCGCGACGCTCGAACGCTGCATCGCCGATATCCGCGCGATTCAGGCGAACGCGCGCGCGCATCCGGACAACGTGACGCGCCCGCGCTGGCCCATGATCGTCCTGCGCACGCCGAAAGGCTGGACCGGCCCGAAGGAAGTCGATGGTCACAAGGTCGAGGATTTCTGGCGTTCACATCAGGTGCCGATCGCCGATCCCGCCAGCAACCATCGCAACCTCGCGTTGCTGGAAAAGTGGCTGCGCAGCTACCAGCCCGAAGCCCTGTTCGATGAAGACGGCCGCCTGATCGAATCGTTGCGCGCGCTCGCGCCCGAGGGCACGCGGCGCATCAGCGCGAATCCGCACGCGAACGGCGGCCTGTTGCGGCAATCGCTCGACATGCCGGACATCCGCGATTACGCGTTCGAGTTCAAGCGCGTCGCGAACGTCTATCAATCGCCGACCGCCGTGCTCGCCATCTTCCTGCGCGAGGTGATCCGCCGCAACATGACGAGCTTCCGTCTCTTCGGCCCGGACGAGACCGCGAGCAACAAGCTCGATGGCGTGTACGAAGCGTCGGGCAAACGCTGGCTCGCGCAGACGCTGCCCGAAGACGCGGACGGCGGCGCGTTGTCCATCGATGGCCGCGTGATGGAGATGCTCTCCGAACACACGCTCGAAGGCTGGTTCGAAGGTTACGTGCTGACGGGCCGCCACGGCCTCTTCGCGACCTACGAAGCCTTCGTGCACGTGATCGACTCGATGTTCAACCAGCACGCGAAATGGCTCGAAAAGGCCAAGACCGAGCTGGACTGGCGCAAGCCGGTGCCGTCGATCAACCTGCTCATCACGTCGCTCGTGTGGCGGCAGGATCACAACGGCTTCACGCATCAGGACCCCGGTTTTCTCGATGTCGTCACGAACAAGAGTCCGGGCGTCGTACGCATCTATCTGCCGCCGGATGCGAACTGCCTGCTGAGCGTGGCGGACCATTGCCTGCGTTCGCGTGATTACGTCAACGTGATCGTCGCGGACAAGCAGCCGCATTTGCAGTATCTGAGCATGCGCGACGCCATCGTGCATTGCGCGAAGGGCATCGGCATCTGGGACTGGGCGTCGACCGATCAGGGCCAGGAGCCGGACGTCGTGATCGCGTGCGCGGGCGATATCGCCACGATGGAAGCGCTCGCCGCCGTCGAAATCCTCAAGGCGAACTGCGCCGATCTGAAGATCCGTTTCGTCAACGTGGTCGACCTGTTCAGGCTATTGCCGGACACCGAACATCCGCATGGGCTTTCGCATCGCGATTTCGATTCGATCTTCACGCGCGACAAGCCGGTGATCTTCAACTTCCATTCGTATGCGTCGCTCGTGCACAAGCTCACCTACAACCGCACGAATCACGCGAACATGCACGTGCACGGCTATCGCGAGCGCGGCAACATCAACACGCCGTTCGAACTCGCGATCATCAATGGCGTGGACCGCTATACGCTCGCGATCGACGTGATCGACCGGGTGCCGCGCATCGCGGGCAGCAGCGCGCATACGAAGGAATGGCTCAAGAATCAGATTATCGAGAGCGTGCGGTACGCGCATGAGGAAGGCATCGACCGCGACGAGATTCGTGAGTGGACGTGGAAGGGTTGAAGCGCGACGCATGATGTAAAAAGCGCACGGCGGAAGAAATTCCGCCGTGCGCTTTTACATTCGAAGCAGCCGTCGCGTCAGGCCTGATGCTCCGAATGATCGCGCTGCCTGAGCGATTGCGGCAACCCGAACAGCAATAACAGCGCACACAGCACGCTCATCGCGCCGATCGCATACAGCGCGGGCGTCGTGCTGCCCATCGTGTCGCGAATCCGGCCCACCATCACCGGACTGACGATGCCGCCCAATTGCCCCAGCGTGTTGATCAACGCGATGCCGCCCGCCGCGCCCGCGCCGGTCAAAAGCTTCGGCGGCAGCGCCCAGAACGCCGGGATCGATGCGATCACGCCCGCGCCCATCACGCCGAGCGCGGCGATGAGCAGCGTCGTCTGCTTGTCGAAGATGCCCGCCGCGAAGAAGCCGACCGCGGCCATCACGAGCAGCGTCGCGACGAACTTGCGACGCTCGCCCGATCGGTCCGACATGCGGCCGACCACCACCATGCAGATCGCGCCGCAGATGTACGGCACCGCCGTCAGCAGACCGATGATCGTCGGATTCTGCGTGCCCGCCGCGCGGATCAGATGCGGTGCCCAGAAGTTCAGCCCGTACGACGCGATCTGAATCAGGAAGTAGATCAGGCCGAGCATCAGAAAGCCGGGCGTCTTGATCGCGCCGAACAGCGAATGGCCCGTGTCCGTGTGCTGGCTTTGCGTCGAAATCTGGCTCTTCAGGTACGTCTTCTCCGCGCCCGTGAGCCACGTGGCGTCATCGATGCGGTCCTTCAGCACCTTCAGCACCAGCACGCCGAGCAGTATGCACGGCAGGCCGCCGAGCAGGAACAGCCAGTGCCAGCCTGCAATGCCGAACACGCCGTCCATATGGCCGAGCACGAGCCCGGAAAGCGGCGCGCCCACGAGTCCCGAGAACGCCGACGCGAGAAACAGCAGCGACGTGATGCGTCCGCGATAGCTCGCCGGAAACCACAGCGTCAGGTAGTACAGCACGCCCGGCGCGAAGCCCGCTTCCATCGCGCCGATGATGAAGCGCAGCCCGTAGAACTGCCATTCCGTCTGCACGAAGACCATCAGCGCGGTCGCGATGCCCCACGAAATCATGATGCGCGCGATCCAGCGGCGCGCGCCCACCTTGTACAGCAGCATGTTGCTCGGCACTTCGAAGATCACATAGCCGATCACGAAAAGGCTCGCGCCGAGGCCGTAGGCCGTGTCGGAAAAGCCGAGCGAGCTTTGTAGCTGAAATTTCGCGAAGCTGATGTTGATGCGGTCGAAGAACGCGAAGAGATAGCACAGCATGATGAGCGGCATCAGCCGCCACGCCACCTTGCGAATGATGTCCGCGGTGTTCTGGAAAGCCTGCGGCTTGTCTGCCGTGCCTACGCTTAGATCGCTCATGGTTGTCTCCAATAATTGTTCTGGTGTCGTGGTTCAGATGGCCCGCGCGTACTCGGGCACCGGATGCAGATCGCAATTGCGTCCCGCCTTCGCGACTTGTCCTGACACTTCATGCCCGACGAGCGCAGGCAACGTGCGCGACAGCGCGATCAGCTTCTGCAGATCGACGCCCGTCGGAATGCCCATCTCGTCGCACAGGTTCACGAGGTCTTCGGTGCAGATGTTTCCCGATGCACCCGGCGCGAACGGACAGCCGCCGAGACCGCCGAGCGCGGCGTCGAAACGGCGTGCGCCCGCGTCGTAGGCGGCGAGCACATTGGCGAGACCGAGGCCGCGCGTGTTGTGGAAATGCAGCGTCAGGTCAGCGGACGGCACGTATTCGAGCACGCGCGCGACGAGCCTCGCGACCTGACGCGGATTCGCCATGCCGGTCGTATCGGCGAGCGTGATGCCGGCGATGCCCATCTCGCGATAGGTCCGCGCGATCGACACCACACGATCCTCGTCGATGCGCCCTTCGAACGGACAGCCGAACGCCGTGGCGACGGTTGCGTTCAGCGAAACCCGATAGGGCGCGTCCTGAACGAGCCGCACGATATCGCCGAAACCGGCCAGCGACGACTCGCAGCTCATCCGCATGTTGGCGCGGTTGTGCGTCTGGCTCGCGGACATCACGAGGTTCAGTTCGTCGGCGCTGGCGGCGAGCGCGCGTTCGGCGCCCTTCACGTTCGGCACGAGCGCAACATAGATCACGCCCTGGCCGCGCCGGATGCCGTTGAACACCGCATCGCCGTCGCGCAGCGCGGGAATCGCCTTGGGCGATACGAACGAGCCCGCCTCGATGCGCGAGAATCCGCACGCCGAGAGGCCGTCGATCAGCGCGATCTTGTCTTCCGTCTCGACCCATTGCTTTTCGATCTGCAAGCCGTCGCGCGGCGCGACTTCCTGAACGATCAGCGCTTCGCTGTATGCGTCGCTCATTGCACGGCTCCTTCGGCACGCAGCCGTTGCACCTCATCGGCGCCAAAGCCGAGGGATTCCAGCACCGCTTGCGTGTGCTCGCCGAGCGCCGGACCTTGCCAGCGCACTTCGCCGGGCGTATCGGAGAGTTTCGGCACGATGCCCGGCATCTTTACCGAAGCGCCGCCCGGCAAATCCGCCCGCAGCAGCATGTCGCGCGCTTGATAGTGCGCATCGTCGACGATGTCCGCGACCGAGTAGATGCGCCCCGCCGGCACTTCCTCGCGCTCGAGAATCGCGAGCACGTCGTCCATCGCGTGATGCGAGGTCCACGCGGTGATCGCTTCGTCGAGCATCGCGCTCTGCTTCACGCGGCCGTCGTTGTGAGCGAGCGCGGGATCGTCGGCGAGATCGGCGCGGCCGATCAGGTTCATCAGGCGTTTGTAGATCGGGTCGCTATTGCCCGCGATCACGACGAAACCGCCGTCTTCCGTGCGATACGTGTTCGATGGCGCGATGCCCGGCAGCGCTCCGCCGCTGCGCTCGCGCACGTGACCGAGCAGGTCGTATTCGGGCACGAGGCTTTCCATCAGATTGAAGACGCTTTCGACGAGCGACACGTCGACCACCTGGCCATCGCCCTGTCCGGTCTTCACGCGCAGCACCGACATCAGCGCACCGATCACGCCATGCAGCGACGCCAGCGAATCGCCGAGACTCACGCCGACGCGCGCGGGCAGCCCTTCGGCGTCGCCGGTCGTGTAGCGGATGCCGCCCATCGCCTCGCCGATCGCGCCGAAGCCCGGACGGTCGCGGTACGGGCCGGTCTGACCGTAACCGGAGATGCGGACCATCGTGAGCTTCGGATTGATCGCGTGCAGCACGTCCCAGCCGAGGCCGAGCTTTTCGAGCGCGCCGGGGCGCATGTTTTCGATGACGATGTCGGCGTCCGCGGCGAGACGCTTGATGACATCCGCGCCTTCGGGGGACTTGAGGTTCACGCAGACCGACTTCTTGTTGCGCGATTGCAGATACCACCAGAGCGAGGTGCCCTCGTGGAGCTTGCGCCATTTGCGCAACGGGTCGCCGCCGTTGGGCGTTTCGATCTTGATGACTTCCGCGCCGAACTCGGCCAGCATGCGCGCGGCGAAAGGCGCGGCGATGAGGGTGCCGATTTCGATTACGCGAATGCCCTGGAGGGGTCCGCTCATGTTGCTTGTCTCCGTCTGAATATCGTGGAAACAAGCTTATTGGCGAACGCTGGGGTGCGTCCAACCGCATTTCGGCAAGGATCGTTCGTGAAACGCGAACGCTCGTCGCACTGCTGAAAGCTAGGTGCGCGCTTCGATGGTCCGCAGATGATCGAACAACAGCCGGCTCACGGGCGAAAGCGCGCCCGAATCGCGCACCACGATCACGAGACTGCGCGCGGCCCATTCCTCATCGAGCGGCACGGCGGCAAGGCCCAACTGACGCCCCATCGCCTCGAACACCTGCTGCGGCAGCACTCCGACCCCCATCCCCGCCTGCACCATCCGGCAAACGGCATCGAAGCCCGGCACATGGATGCGCAGCCGCAGCGCCCGCCCCGCCTGCCGCGCCGCGAGATGTGTACGCATGTTGATCGAACTCGCCGAATGCAGACCGATATGATCGAATTCGAGCGTGTCCGCGAACGCCACACTGTCGCGATGCGCGAGCGGATGATTCCCCGGCGTCACGATGCAAAGCCGGTCGTGCCGATAGTGCGCAGTTTCGAGACCGCGCGTATCGGCATCGCCGGAGCAGATGCCGAGATCGACGAGACTGTCGGCCACGCCCTCCACGATGCCGCCGCTCGGCCGCTCCTCCAGATCGATCTTGATCAGATCGTGCACGGAGAGAAACGCGCGCAGGTCTTCCGGCAGGAATTCGACGATCGCCGACAGGTTCGCCATCATTCGCACATAGCCGCGCACGCCGCTCGCATGCTCCGCCAGTTCGATGCCGATGTTCTCGACATCGCGCAACACGCGCCGCGCGTGATGCAGCAGCGTTTCGCCGGCCGGCGTCAAGGCCATGCCGCGCGCCTTGCGCTCGAACAGCACCGCGCCCACCGCCTGCTCCAGTTCGAGCAGCCGCTTGCTCGCCGCCGATACCGCGATCGCTTCGCGTTCCGCCGCGCGCGTCAGCGTGCCTTCCTCGAACACGGCGAGAAAGAGCTGCAGCGTCGTGAGATCGAGCCGTCTGAGAAGATTTCGCGTAGCCATCGTCGGGCGTGCCGCGCTCAGCGCGCGTACTTGAAGGTGCCCTGCGCGCTCGCGATCATCACGCGATCGTCGACCCACGCCTCGCCGCGCGCGAAGTACACGGAGCGTCCCTGCCGCTCCAGAAACCCTTTCGCGACGACCTTGTCGCCGATGCCGCGATCGAGATAATTCACGGTGAGCGAGAGCGTGAAGCCGTGCACGGGCGTCGCGCCCGTCGTGAAAAGGCCCGCGTAGCCGCAGGCCGCGTCCAGCAGCGTGGCGATCGCGCCGCCTTGCAGGATGCGCTGGCGGTTGAGGTGCCCCGCGTGGATGGGCATCAGGAATTCGGCATAGCCCGCGCGCCATTCCGTGAAGGTCGCGCCGAGCGCTTCGAGAAACGGATTGTCCAGATCCAGATTCGCCACCTTTGCTCCTGATTTGCCTGCGTCAGCGAGCGATTGTGCCATCGGCGGGCGCGCGCCGCCGAGACGAGCAAAGACTGCTAAGCGCGCCACGCATGAAAAAACCCGCGCAGGGCGGGCTTGTTCTGCCGAATGCCGATTAACAACGCATTTCCGTTTGATAACGCACACAACATTTACAATGCCGATTCAAATCAACCGGCATTACGCGTTTCATGAAGTCTCGTCATGAATCGCGTAATGCGTATCCTGGTACGCGTTTTAAGTGTGCCGCGACAAACCGTGTCACGCGCGCAACACTGTGTTAGTACGTCAGTTATATCCGCGAATTACACAGGAGTTTTTTTCCTCCTCGGTTTTTCCAAAACGCCCGCAAATCTCGGCGACATATTCCGGCGCGGCGGATACCTGGCTGGAACGGTGCGATACATGCACGCTCGTGTCCGGCGGGATTTCGCCGTCGTCGATCCAGGCGTAAAAGTGCGCGCTCGTACTGGCTTCCATGTTCGTCTCCTATCGGTTGAAGCGCGAAAAGCGTCTGATGGTTCCAGAATGCGCCTCTTAAGGGCGGCTGGCCCTAGTGGATTTCATTGATGGACGCAGCCCGATTGCATGACGATGATGATAAGAATGCCCGTTCGAAACGCAAACCGGACCGGTATCAATCCGCTCATCTGTTTAGTAGCCAAAAAAATGCCCGGTACGGAACCGGGCTGACTTAAATGATCGATTATGGACTTGCTTTATGCGAGTCTTCTAACAGTTATACGACATTCTTTTCGATGATCGGCCGCCCTTCCAATACGCGCGTCCAGTCGAGCGGCGATAAATCCAGCGTTTCGTAACGTCCACGCAAAATCAATTCGCTCACGCCGCGCCCCGTCGCCGGACCTTGTTGCAGGCCGTGACCGCTGAATCCATTCGCGAAAATGCAATTGTCGATGTCGGGATGACAGCCGATGATCGCGTTCTGGTCGAGCACGTTGTACTCGTAATAACCTGACCAGCAGCGCTCGACCCGCAGCGCCTCGAACGCCGACACGCGATGCGCGAGCGTCGGCCAGATCACGTCGTCGAAGAGCGCATGGTCGACTTCGTCGAGCGGCAGGTCGTCGGGATCGTGATCCGCCGATGGCGACGTGCCGCATAGATACGTGCGCCCCTCGGGCCGGAAATAGACGCCGCTCGGATCGATCAGCAACGGCGCGCGCTCGAGCTTCGCCGGCGACGACACGTTGAAGATGCTGCGCCGCCGCGCATACACCGGGATGTCGATGCCGAGCATCGCCGCGACGCTGCGCGACCATGCGCCCGCCGCGTTCACGACGACATCGCACGAATAGGTTTCGCCGTTGGCCGCGCGCACGGCCGTCGCGCGATGCGCATCGCGCTCGATGCCGACCACTTCCGTCGGCACATAGCGCGCTCCGAGCGACTGCGCCTTGCGGCGCAACGCCTGCACGAGACCGTAGCCATCGAACCAGCCTTCGCCGCTTTCGCCGAACGCGCCCGCTGCGAGGTCTTCCGTGTTGAGCCACGCAAAGCGCGCGCGCAGTTGAGCGGAATCGAGCAGGCTGATGTCCGCGCCGAGTTCGCGTTGCAGCGCGTGGTTGTCGCGCAGCGTGTCCGCGCCCGCCGCGGTTGCGAGGAACAGATAGCCGCCTTCATGCAGATCGATCGACGGCCGTTCGCCGTTCACTTCGAGCCGCTCGCCGATCGAACGAAGAAAGTCGATGCCGAACAGCGACATACGCACGGAAAGCGGCGTGGAGAACTGCTGCCGGATCGACGCCGCCGACAGCGCCGACGACGAGCGCGCATAAGTCGGATCGCGCTCGATCACCGTCACCTGCACTGTCGGATCCGACGCGCGCAGAAAATACGCGACCGAACTGCCGATCACCCCGCCACCGACGATGACAACGCTGGATGTCACGTCACCCTCAGCTCAGATTGAAGTCGATGCCCTGCGCCAGCGGCAATTCCGACGAATAGTTGATCGTGTTTGTCGCGCGGCGCATATAGGCCTTCCACGCATCCGAGCCCGATTCGCGGCCGCCGCCCGTTTCCTTCTCGCCGCCGAACGCGCCGCCGATTTCCGCCCCGCTCGGCCCGATATTCACGTTGGCGATGCCGCAGTCGCTGCCCGACGCGGACAGGAACCGCTCCGCTTCGCGCAGGTCGGTCGTGAACGCGCACGACGACAGGCCGTGCGCGCTGGCGTTGTTCGCGGCGATGGCTTCATCGAAATCGGCGTATCGCATCACGTAGAGGATCGGCGCGAAGGTCTCCTTCAGCACCACTTCCGTTTGCGACGGCATTTCGACCAGCGCCGGGCGCACGTAGTAGCCGTTTTCATGGCCCTTCACGGCAACGCGCTCGCCGCCGGACACCTTGCCGCCCTCGCCCTTCGCCTGCTCCAGCGCGTCCTGCATGCGCGCAAAGGCCTGCACGTCGATGAGCGGGCCCATCAGCACGCCCTGCTCCAGCGGATTGCCGACGGGCACTTTCGCGTAAAGATCTTTCAGGCGCGCGACGGTTTCGTCGTAGATGCTTTCGTGCACGAACAGACGCCGCAGCGACGTGCAGCGCTGCCCCGCCGTGCCGACCGCCGAGAACAGAATGCCGCGCAGCGCGAGATCGCGATTGGCCGTCTGCGAGACGATGCCCGCGTTGTTGCCGCCGAGTTCGAGAATCGAGCGGCCGAACCGCTGCGCGACCGCGACGCCGACCTTGCGGCCCATTTCCGTGCTGCCCGTCGCGCTGACGATATCGGAGCGCTTGTCGGCGACGAGCGCCGCGCCGACATCGCGCCCGCCGATGATCACCGACGCGAGGCCCGCCGGCGCGGAACCGAATTCATCGATGACGTCGCGCAGAATGCGATCGACCGCGAGCGCGGTGAGCGGCGTTTTCTCGGAAGGCTTCCACACCACCGCATTGCCGCAGACAAGCGCGAGTGCCGCGTTCCACGACCACACCGCGACCGGGAAATTGAACGCCGAGATGATCGTGCATACGCCGTACGGATGCCACGTTTCCGCCATGCGATGGCCCGGGCGTTCGGACGCGATCGTCAGACCATACAACTGACGCGAGAGGCCGACGGCGAAATCGCAGATATCGATCATTTCCTGCACTTCGCCGAGACCTTCCTGAAGAATCTTGCCTGCTTCGAGCGACACCAGGCGGCCGAGCGCCTCCTTCTTCTCGCGCAGCCGATTGCCGAGCAGACGCACGAGTTCGCCACGGCGCGGCGCGGGCACGTTGCGCCACGTGGCGAACGCGGTGCGCGCGGCGCCGAGCGCGGCGTCGACATCTTCGGTGGTGTTTTGCTTCACCCGGCCGATGACTTCGCCGGTGATCGGGGATGTGACGGCCATGTCGCCGTCGGACACGAGGCTCGCGATGCCGAGGTCGGTAAGAATCGATTGTGCGTTCACGGTGATGTCCTTCGAAACGGGTTCGTTCTACGGATCGAAGTTTCTTATAAGAAACTTTCGTAAGTCTGGAGACTATACGCGCAGCCGTCGCCGGCCACAACAGTGGACGATATCGGGGTTGTCACCAATGCGTTCGTCCTTTTCCGGCGGTAGATTCGCCTTGTTTTGAGCCTGTTTTGCGATGCCGGTCCTCGGTTCGCGCGATGTTATGATCGGAAACAAAAAAGCTTCCTCCGACACTTTCCTATGTCCAGTCTCAGCACGAAACAGCCGCCCGATCAGTCCGCCGCCGATCTCGGCCGCCGGGTGAAACGCGCGCGCCTCGCGCACGATCTGACACTCGAAACCGCGAGCCGCATGTGCGGCGTGTCGCGCTCGGCCTTGTCGAAGATCGAGAACGGGTTGATGTCGCCGACCTTCGACGTGCTGCAGAAAATCGTCCGCGGCTTGCAGATCGATCTGGCCGAGCTGTTCGGCACCGCGCCCGCGCCCAGCGCGAGCGGACGGCGCGCGCTCACGCGCCGCGACGAGGGTCAGCGGCACGCCTATCGCGGCTATCAGATGGAACTGCTCGCCACTGAACTCGCGCACAAGGCGATGCTGCCTTTTCGCATCCGCATCTCCGCGCACACGCTCGACGCGTTCGATGACTGGGGCCGCCACGAAGGCGAAGAATTTCTCTACGTGATCAGCGGCAGTGTGTGCCTTTATTCGGAACTCTACGCGCCGACCCATCTGAACGCCGGCGACAGCATCTACTTCGACAGCCGCACGGGTCACGCGGCCATCTCGACGAGCGTGGAAGACGCCGAAGTGCTGTGGATGGCGACGGGCGGCGACGTGCCGGCGGCCTGAACGCGGCTATCGCAAGGCCAGGCGCATCGGCATTTCGCTCGGCACGGCGGTGAACGTGCAGATTTCGTGGATATCGGCAGGGTTCGTCGCGAGTTGCGCGGTGAAGTTGGCCGTGAGCATCGACACGACGAGCCGCATTTCGACCGCCGCCAGATGCCGCCCCGGACACACGCGCGGACCCGCGCCGAATTGCAGATAGGCGCGCGGCTCGTGCGCGCCACGCTGCGCCGTGCCTTCGGGCAGCGCAGCCTGCGCTTGTCGATGCTCGTGCAGCCATCGATCCGGATCGTAGCGTTGCGGATCGGCGTAGTTGTTCGGGTCCATCATCGCGGGCCGGTTCAGCATGAACATCTTCGTGCCGGCGGGCAAACGCACGTTCTGAAGCCGTACTTCCTCGAGCGGCTCGAACGACAGATACGGCGCGACAGGATGCAGACGGCTCGCTTCGGTGCAGACCGCTTCGCACAGGTCCAGTTCGCGCATTGCGGCGTAGTTCGGGCACACGGCCGAAGCGCCGAGCACGCGCCGCGCATCGGCTGCGACGCGCGTCTGCAATGCGTCGTCGGTGCCGAGAAAGAGCAGCGCCCATGCGATGCTCGTCGCCGTCGTCTCCTCGCCCGCGACGAGCATCGTCAGTACGTTGGCTGCGACTTCGTCGTCGGTGATGCCGGAGCCGGGGGCATCGCGCAGGGCGAGCATCGCTTCGAGCAGGTTGCGCGGCGGCGTTTCGCAGGCTTCGATCGCGGCTTCCTCACGCATCCGTGCACGGGCGCGCGACATCAACTCGCGGATGTGACGATGCACATCGGTCATCGCCTCGTCGAACTTACGGTCGCGCGGAAACTTCACGTAATGCCAGTACGCGAACGGCGCGTTCACGCGCGTCATCAGCATCGGCAGAAGCATGGCCAGTTGCTCCTGGATCAGCACGCGCTCGTTTTCCAGCGTGTTCGGATCTTCGCCGAAGGCGAGCGCGCTCGTCACGTCGACGGTGAAGCGCTTCAGATCATCGGTCATGTCGACGACGCGCCCGTTGCGCGCCGCGCGTTCCCAGCGCATGCGCAGGCGTTCGGTGATCGCAGCGAGCGTCGGATAGAACGCCTTGATATGAGGAATCGAAAGCGCCTGCATCACGAGACGGCGCTGCGGCTCCCACGCGGGCCCTTCGATCGAGAAGAGTCCATTGCAACCGAATTCCTTCAGGATGTTTTCGATGGGCGCATAGCGGCGATAGCGATACGGCCGCTCGCGCATCACCGCGTGCGACAGCTCGATGTCGCCCCAGACCGTGACGGGCGTCGTCGCGAAGCGGAAAACGTAGGGCGTGCCGAGCTCGGCGGCCCAGCGTTCGAGCGTCAGATGGTGCGTGGCGGGCGGCAACTGATGCAGATTGCCGAGCAAAGGCAGACCGCGCGGCGACGGTAGGTCACCGACTTCGCGCAAAGCTGCGCCGACGGACGCTGCGTTCATGATCGGCCTCGTGAAGGCTTGATCTGTGAGAGTTACACGTCAAGCGTAGCAGCCCCCAGCGTGAGTGCAATCCGCCCCGTTGGTCACACGAACGGATAGCACTGTCGCGCATGCAGCACGTTGAGCACTTCGATGCGGTCCGTCTCGACCGCGTAGATGACAACATAATTGGGATGAACGACGATTTCGCGCGTTCCGGGAATACGACCGTGGCGGTAAAGATACGGGGCGATTGCGGCGGATTGCGGCGCTGCCTGAATCGCGTTCTTGATCGTGCGCGCGGCACTGGGACTGCGTTCAGCGATGTATCGGATGATCTCCAGAAAGTCGAGGCGCGCGGTTTGAGTCCAGACAACTTGCAGCGTCAAGCGGCCCTCGACTTGTGACGTTTCTCGGCATCCGTGATGATCGCTTCCGCCTCGGCCATCACCTGGTCATGCGGAACGCGCGGCCGCGTATCCGCCATCGAACGGCGTACTTTCTCGCGAAACCACTTGTCATAAGCTTCCGCTTCTTCGACAGTGGCGAACTCGGACACGATGGGATCGAGCGGTGTAGGCATGTCAATGTCTCGTTTCATGATGAAAACGATGATAACGCAGGCGTTTCCACCGCGTCATCTCGGCCATTCGGCCAACTCCGTGCAGCGCTAAACGGCCTTTACGTCGCTTCCGCCACCTTCACCACCGACCGCTTGAAATAAGGCGAACTCAACGTCGCCGCCCCCATATCCGACGCCGCTTCGAGCAGCGCCGGCGCAAGCGCCTCCAGCCGCGCCTCGGGCAAGCGGCTCGTCGGTCCGGCGAGACTCACCACGCCCACGACGACACCCGTCACCGGATGATGAATCGGCGCGGCCATCGACGTCATACCGGCCTCATAAGTCTCGCTCGCGATTCCGTAGCCACGCTTGCGCGCCGCCTGCAGATCCGCGAGAAACTGCTGGATCGTCTTCGGCGCCTTCGGGCCGCCCGCGCCGGGCTTGCCGAGACCGCCTTGCTTCGACACGAGTTCGAGCGCTTCCTCGTCCGTCAGCGACGACAACCACGCCTGCCCGCTCGCCGTGCAATGCAAAGGCGGCTGACTGCCCATGTCCGGGTCGTAGCGCAACCCCGATTTCGCGCCCTGCGCCTTGCCGACGAACGTAATGTGATCGTCCTCGACGACGCCGAGCCGCGCCAGCTCGCCCGACTGCGCCGCGAGCCGGTCGAGGACCGGCTGCGACACGTCGAGCACGCCGCCCGTCGACAAATAGATGAGCGCGAGCGACACGAGTTTCAGCGCGAGCATGTACTCGCCGTGATCCTCGTCCTGACGGACATAGCCCTCGTCGATCAGCATCGCGAGCAGGCGGTGCGTGCCGCTGCGCGGAATGTTGAGCGTGTCGGCGATGGCGGCGAGCTGCATGCGCCCGCCGTTTTTCGCCAGCAGCTCGATGATCGACAACGCGCGCTCAAGATTTCCTGCCATCTTTCACTCTCTGGAAGTTCCGATTCGGAATGAGAACACGATTCCACCTCGGAATTCAACTGCCTGCGTCAATGTTCGGCGTACGTCTCCCGAACGACCGCGAGCGTCGCCTCGCGCAGGCGCTTCGCGCGCGTCAGCGCGCTGGAAGTCCTGGTCCATTCGTTCATCGGCACTTCGATCGACAACGGCAGATCGTCCGGCAACGCGCGCAGAATGCCCGCGAGATCGAGCCCGCCCTCGCCCGGAATCATGCGTTCGGCGCGCGCCTGATAAAGCAGCGTATCGAGATCGGCGGGACGCGCGGCGGGCGCATCGCAGAACTGCACGTAGCCGAACCATTCGCGCGGCAACGCGCGCAGCGTGTCCGTCGACGAACCCGCGCGGTCGAAATGAATCGGATCGACGATCAGGCCCGTGTTCGCGCGCCCCGCCGCCGTCACGATGCGCGCGCCCTGCACGATGTCCTTCGCATCGGTCCACGGCATCGGTTCGAGCGACGGCGACAGGCCATACGGCTGCGCGAGATCGCAGAGCGCCGCGAGCCGCTCCGCGGTGCGCGATTCATCAGGATCGTTGCCCGCGACGAGCACATAGCGCGCGCCCAGTTCGGCGGCGGTTTCGAGCATCGGCTCGTAATCGGCCACGTTCGTGTCGGGCTTCAGGCGCAGGATTTCGGCATCGAGCACGCCGATGCCGGTGTCCTTCAGCGCTGCGAGCGTCTCGCGCTTCAGTGACGTCGCGCCGACGATCTCGTGGCGCACTTCCGTGTCGGTCGCGGGCAACAGCCTCAGGCCGACGAAATCGTAGCCCGCCTGCGCCGCGCACTCGACCATCTGCGGCGGGGTCAGTTCGAGGACCGTCAGCGCGGACAGGGACAGCTTGCGTCGTGACATCGATTGGTCTCCGGTTAGCGCAGCGGCGAGAACGGCGCGGGCATGTAGATGGTCGATTCCATCGTCGTCAGATGGGCCGGTCCGCCCTTCGGCGGCCAGATGCCGTCCTTCACGGCTTCCGCGCGAATGCGCGAGCGTTCGTCGACGCTCTGGTACGGCCAGATGTTGAGAAAGCGCGGCACGGTGCCGTCGAGCGCGTACATCGCGCCGATGAGCGGCGAGCGCTTCGTGCGCTCCGGCACGGCGTTCTGCCACGCGTCGATCGTATGTTGCAGGCTCGCGAGCTTCGTGCCGTACACGCGCATCTCGTAGATGCCGCCGTGCACGGCCGGTTCGATCGGCGGCAGGAACGGGAAAAGTGCGTAGCTGTTCACTTCGACATCGGTGATGAATTCGCCGCAGCCGAACGGATTGCCTTCCAGCAGCAGACGCCGGCGCTCGCCGATCAGCGCCGCTTCCGATTCGAAGCCGCGCAGCACCATCACGCGGCCGAGCGCGCCGATGTCCGAATACCAGCAGCCGAGCAGCTTCGAGCCGGCCGCGTCGCCGCTCGCCTTGATGTTCTCGAAGACCTGCGCGTTCGCGCCGATCTTCACCGTCAACGTGACTGTGTCGTACAGAGTCATTGCAGAGTCCTTGCCTGTTTGAAGTTGGAGAGATTCGTGATGCTGCTTTCGCGCGGCGGTTCAGCCAGTTCGAGGCCCGCGAGATAGCCGAAGGTCATCGCGGGGCCGAGCGTGATGCCGCCGGCGGGGTAATGTCCGCCCATCATGCTCGCGCCGTCGTTGCCGACCGCGAAGAGGCCGGGAATCGGCTCGCGCGATGCGTCGAGCACGCGGGCGCGCGCATCCGTCGACAAACCGGCGAACGTGCCGAGGCTGCCGGGCACGACCTTCACCGCGTGAAACGGACCGTCGGCGATCGGCGCGAGGCACGGATTCGGCCCGTGCGATGCATCGCCCTGCACGCGGTTGTAGGGCGTCGAGCCTTTGTGGAATTGCGGATCGAAGCCGTCTTTCGCATAGGTGTTGTATGCGGCGACGGTATCGGCGAGGCCGCGCGCATCGATGCCGCATTGCTGCGCCAGCGCTTCGAGCGTCGGCGCGGATTTCAGATAGCCGGAGCGTTCATAGGGACCGAGCGGAAACGGAAACGGCTTCGCGAAGCCGAGGCCGTAGCGCCGCTGAAACCGGTGATCACAGACGAGCCACGCGCACGCTTCCTCGCCCTTCGCCGTCGTGCCGATCAGCGCGGAGATGAAGTCGTAATACGACGACGCCTCGTTGGTGAAGCGCCGGCCCGCGCGCGTCACGGCGATCACGCCCGGCTTCGCGCGCTCGATCAGATGCGGAAACGCGACCGGCGCGCCGTCGCCCTTCGGCACGAGCGATACCGGCGCCCACGCGGCGGGCGCTTCGAGCGCGGCATCGAAATGCGCGCCGGCCGCTTCGCCGAGGCGAATGCCATCGCCGGTATTGCTTTTCGGCGCTGCCGACCAGTGCGGCGTGTAGGGAAAGGTTTCAGCCTGACGCGCCGCATCGTGCGGATAGCCGCCGCACGCGAGCACCACGCCGCGCCGCGCGCGCACCGCATGCATCACGCCGTCGATCTCGACGCGCGCGCCCGTCACGCGATCCGCCTCGCGCGTGAGCGACACCGCGCGCGCGCCGGTACGCAGATCGACGCCACGATCCGCCGCCGACTTGAGCAAACGCGCGACGAGCGCGTTGCCGTTCACGAGATGCATCGAGCGTCGATAACGCAGCAGATGCCACGCGAACGCGGCGAAGCGCTTCGTCACATGCCACGCCGATTTCGCGCTGCGCGTCGCGTTCAGAAAGTGCGCGAGGTCCTGTCCCGACGCGATCGCCATGCCCTTGACGGTCACTTCGGCCAGCGGCGGGCGCAATTTGCCGATGAGCGGACCGAGCGCGCGCCCGTCGAACGGCATCGCGCAAACGGAACGGCCGCCTGTCGCCGCGCCTTGCGTCGTGTGGAAATCGGGAACGCGGTTGCCGTCGATGAAGCGCATCGACGTATTGCGCTCGAAGAATTCGATCATGCGCGGACCCTGCTCGATGAGCGCATCGGCCTTCGCGGCGTCGAAGTGCGCGCCGAGTTCGCTCTTCAGATACGTGCGCGGCACGCTTTCCTCTTCGACGATGCCCGCGCGCGTCGCGAGCGGATTGCGCGGAATCCACATCCAGCCGCCCGACCACGCGGTCGTGCCGCCGAACACGTCTTCCTTCTCGCAGACGAGCACGGACAAGCCCTGCGTCGCGGCCGTCACGGCCGTCGACAGACCGCCCGCGCCGGAACCCAGCACGAGGACATCGCATTCGAGAATCGGTTCGTGCTTCATCGGGCGTGCTCGGGCGTATGAAGATCGACGGGCAGCGTGAACGCTTCGTGAGATGTCTGGCCACGCGCCACCGCATGGCGCGCTGCCAGATAGCCGAACGCGAGACCCGGACCCAGCGTGATGCCCGGACCCGGATAAACGCCGCCCATCACCGATTGCATGTCGTTGCCGCAGGCGTAGAGACCGGCGATCGGCTGATCGTCGCGATCGAGCACGCGTGCATCGGTGTCGGTGACGAGGCCGGTCGCCGCGCCGATATCGCCCGGATAGAGTCGCACCGCGTAAAACGGCGCCTGGCCGATCGGACCGAGGCACTTGTTCGGGCCGGTCCAGTTGGCGTCGCCGTTGGCATTCTGATAGTCGGTCGTGCCGCGCTGAAAATCCGCATCGACGCCAGTTTGCGCATAACGATTGATGCGCGCGACGCTATCGGCGAGACCGGTCTTGTCGATGCCGAGCCTGGCCGCCAGTTCGTCGAGCGTGCGGCCTTCGACGAGATAGCCATCGGCGAGGAACGGCGCGAGGCCACGGCCGCCCGGCCGCACCATGCCGAGGCCGTACTTGCGCAATCCTTCGGCATCCGTAACGAGATATGCGGGCACCGAAGGCGTCGATTCGTTCGCCCGCTGCATCGCGATGCCGAACAGGTGATATGAGGTGTTCTCGTTCAGAAAGCGCTTGCCCGTCTTATCGACGGTGATCATGCCCGGCTTGCCGCGATCCATGATGAAGTGCGGAAATACGGCAGTGGTGCCGTCGGCGCGCTTGCGCACCGAGACCGGCGCCCAGAATGCGTTCGACAGCGCGCCCTCGCCGAAGCGCGCGCCCACACCCAGCGCGAGATCCTGCGCGCTGCCGGTGTGGCCGGGCGCGCCGGGGCACCAGGCCGGATCGGCGCCGGGCAACATCGCCGCGCGACGCTGCGGATGCCGATTGAAGCCGCCGCTCGCGAGAATCACGCCGCCGTTCACGCCGATGCGCCGTCGCGTGTTGACGTGGCTGAGCGTCACGGCTTCGATTCCGTTCGCGCCACGATGCAGCGCTTCGACCTTCGTGCCCGTCAGAATCGTGACGCCGCGCTGCAGCAGCGAGTACAGCAACCGTCCGATCAGCGCGTTTCCCATCACGAGCCGGGTGCCGCGCGGCGAATTCATGCGGTCGCGCGCGTGACGCGCGAGCAGTTTCATCGCGTGAGCGAACGACCCGAACGACTTCGTCATGTTGAGCAGGTGCCCGACGTCGTCGCGGTCCACCATCATGCCGCCGAGCACGGTGAATTCGGGAAGCGGCGGACGGATCAGCGCGAATTCGCGGCCGAGCTTGCGGCCGTCGAACGGCAGCGGCTCCAGCGCGCGGCCACGCAACGTAGAGCCTTCGACTTCCGACAAATAATCCGGATGAAACGGCCGCGCGCGGTATTTCACATCGGAATTCGCTTCGATAAGCGCGACCGCTTTCGGACCCGCATCGAGGAACGCGCGGCGCATCGCGGCGCTGCTGCGCTCGCCGACCGCGCGATTCAGAAACCCTTCGGCGTTCGCGGCGGTATCGTCGCGATTGACGCTCGCCGCGTGCATCGATCCGGGAATCCATGTCGTGCCCGCCGAAAACGCCGTCGTGCCGCCGACGTATTCGGTGGCTTCGACCAGCAGCACGCGCGCGCCGTCGATCGCCGCGACGAGCGCCGCCGACATGCCCGCGCCGCCCGCGCCGACCACCACGACATCGAAAATTTCGTTCTGCCCTAGATTGTCCAGTGTCTCCACCATTCGTCCGCTCCGTGCCGCTTCGTTCCGTCTCGCTCCGCCGTTCCTCCGACGATTCGAAACCCGTGTTTGCTGTAGAACTCGCTTTGATATTGGAATAGTATTCCAGAAATGCAGCGTGGATCAACTATTTTCGAGACGAACGGAGGAAAGGACATGCGAGTGCTGGTGACAGGGGGAAGCGGTTTTCTGGCGGCGTGGGTGATGCGGCGTCTGCTCGCACGCGGCATGCAGATACGCGCGTTCGATGTGCGCGAGGACGTGCGGCTCCTGCGCGCGCTCGCGCCCGAGCATGCCGATAACGTGCAATGGCGCATCGGCGATATCGGAGAAGCGCACGATGTCGCGAGCGCGCTCGATGGCTGCGACGCCGTCATCCATCTCGCCGGGATTCTCACGCCCGCCTGCGCCGCCGATCCGGTGCGCGGCGCGCGCATCAACCTGATGGGCACGCTGAATGTGTTCGATGCGGCCATCGCGTGCGGTTTGCGCTCGGTGCTGTATGCGAGCAGCGCCGGCGTCTTCGGCCCCGACGATGGCGCGACGCCTCATCCCGTGACGCACTACGGCGCGTTCAAGCTGGCGTGCGAGGGGTCGGCGCGCGCGTACTGGCACGATCACGGGATCGCGAGCATCGGCTATCGGCCGCTCGTCGTGTATGGCGCGGGGCGCGAAACCGGTTCGAGCGCGGGGCCGAGCCTTGCATGCCGCGCGGCCGCGCGCGGCGAGCCGTATACGATTCCGTTCACCGGCGCGACCGGCCTCGTCTACGCCGATGACGTCGCCGCGGCCTACGAACTCGCGCTCGCACGCGATTTCGACGGCGCGCACGCGTTCACGCTCGCGGGCGACATCACGCCGATGCAAAGCGTCATCGACACGCTGAAGACGATCGCGCCCGACGCGCGCATCGACGCGGCGGGCGCGCCCTTGCCCATCGCGACATCCTTCCCCGACGATCCCGCGCTCGCCCGCATGCTTCCGGATCTGCCGAGGACGCCGCTCATCGACGGATTGCGGCAAACCGTGGCGTTCTATCGATAGATAGGGCACGATGCGCTTTGTCCAGGGACACGGCGCCACGCATGCAAGACTCGACTCGAAGCCCGTCGGCGAGCACACGATTTCTCAAAGGCATCCTGCCGATCAACCGGCGAGCGGCCCTGCGCGATGCGCTCGCCGGCATCTCGCTCGCGTCGATGGATATTCCGCAAGTGCTCGGCTATGCGCGCATCGCCGGCATGCCCGCGGTCACGGGGCTGTACACCGCGTTCCTGCCGCTCCTCGCGTTCGCGCTGTTCGGCGCGTCGCGGCATCTCGTCGTCGCCGCCGATTCCGCGACGGCGACCATCTTCGCGAGCAAGGTCTCGTCGATGGCCGCGATGGGCAGCCCCGAGTACGTCGCGCTCGCGGGCATGGTCGCGCTGCAGACCGCCGCGCTCCTGCTGCTCGCGCGCCTTTTCAAGCTCGGTTTTCTGGCCGATTTTCTGTCGCGCACGGTGCTGACGGGTTTTCTCGCGGGCGTCGGCGTGCAGGTGTCGATCGCGATGCTCGGCGATCTGTTCGGCATGACCGTGCCCTATCCGTCGTCGCGCAGCGTCGCCCAGTTCGTGTATGTGATCGGGCACGTGACGCGCGCGCATGGGCTGACGCTCGGGCTCGCGTTGCTCGTGATCGTCGCCATTCTGGCCTGCAAGCGCTTCGCGCCGCGCCTGCCGATGCCGCTCGTCGCTGTCATCGGCAGCATCGCCGCGAGCAAGGCTTTCGATTTCGCCGCGCACGGCATTTCGGTGCTGGGTCCAATCGATGGCGGTCTGCCGGCAATCCGCTTCCCCGATGTCACCTGGCAGCAGTGTCTCGATCTCATGCCGGTGGCGGCGTCGTGCTTCGTGATGATCATCGCGCAAAGCGCGGCGGCGGCGCGCGTGTTCGCGCAGCAGTATCACGAGGATGTGGACACCAACAGCGACATTCTCGGCCTCGCGGCGGCGAATGCGGCGTCTGCGGTAAGCGGCACGTTCGTCGTCAACGGCAGCCCGACGCAGACCGCGATGGCCGAACGCGCCGGTACGCGCAGCCAGTTCGGACAGCTCGTTTTCGCGGTGGTCGTCGCGATCGTGCTGTTGTTTCTGAGCGGCTATCTGCGCTATCTGCCGCATTGCGTGCTGGCGGCCATCGTGTTCACGATCGCGATCGGCCTCGTCAATGTGCAAAGCCTGAAGGACATTCGCGCCGAAAGCCCGGGCGAGTTCACGCTCGCGCTCGTCACGGCCGGCGCGGTCGTGCTGATGGGCGTGGAGCACGGCATTCTGCTCGCGGTCGCGCTGTCGCTGCTGCGGCACGTGCGCCACAGCTATCATCCGCACACGATGGTGCTCACGCCCGTCGCGCCCGGCAAACCCTGGCGCTTCATGCCGACGCAGCCAGGCGCGATGACCGCACCGGACCTGATCGTCTACCGCTTCGGCGCGGATCTGTTCTATGCGAACGACCATCTGTTCGTCGCGGAAGTGCAGCAACTCGTCGATACGGCTTCTGATGGACTGCGCCATGTCGTCGTCGATGCGGGCGCGATCACCGATCTGGATTACTCCGCCGCGCGTACGATCGGCGAGCTGATCGAGTCACTGCGCGGGCGCGGCGTCGCGGTGCTGTTCGGTCGCGTCAATCGTTTTCTGCGCAGCGATATGGACCGGCACGGGCTGACCCGCGTGCTCGGTGCGCAAAACGTGTTCGACACGCTCCACGAAGCGCTCGCGGCGGCGGGCGTGAATCCGGCCGCGCACGAATCTGAACCGTTGTGAGGCCTGGAGGCGCTCCTTGCTGACGCTTTTTTCGGTTTTGCTGTTGTGTACGCTAAATAAATCGACGGTTAGTTGCCTCTCAAGCGAAGAAGTAATTTTCTTGAATGCTATTCCATTTTCAATTAGCATTCATTAAATCGACATTCACGGAGGCAATCGAAGCATGGCGCAGGACACTTCCTTTTCCGCATCGCTGGATGCGGGCTTGAGCGGCGCAACCCGCGTGTACTTCATCGTCGGCGATCCGATCGCGCAGGTGCGCTCGCCAGCCGGCGTCACGGCGGCGCTGCGCGCGGCGGGCCGCGACGCGATCGTGATTCCGGCGCACGTCGCGCCCGGCAATCTGGATGCGTTCTTCGCGGGCATCGCGCCCCTGCAGAACTGCGACGGCGTCATCATCACCGTGCCGCACAAATTCAGCGCGACTGCGCACTGCAAGTCGCTGACCGACGAAGGCGCGTTTCTCGGCGCGGTCAACATGCTCAAGCGCAATGCCGACGGCACGTGGCACGGCGGCGCATCGGACGGCATCGGCATGGTCGCGGCGTTGCGCGACGCGGGCTGCGAGCCGAAGGGCAAGCGAGCACTGCTGATCGGCGCGGGCGGCGCGGGATCGGCGATCGGTCACGCGCTCGTCGATGCGGGCGTCGCGTCGCTCGCGATTGCCGACTTCGATGCCGCGCGCACCGGCGCCCTCGCCTCGCGTCTGGCTGCGCTCGGCCGCGGCACGGTGAGCGTCGCCGACGATGCGCCTGCGGAAAGCTACGACCTCATCGTGAATGCGTCGCCGGCGGGCATGCGTTCCGGCGATCCGTTGCCGATCGACGTCTCGCGCCTGCCCGCGACGACTTTCGTCGGCGACGTGGTGACCAAGCCGCCGCTCACGCCGTTCATCGAAGCGGCCCGCGCGCGCGGCTGTACGACGGTCACCGGCACGCAGATGTTCGGCCGCGTGTGCGACGCGATCGTCGCGTATCTGCTGAAGGACTGACGGCGCTGGGCCATATGTCGCGGAATGAATCAGACCAATCTGGTTCAATCCCGATGCGCATTCGTTCATGATTCCGGCCGCGCATTTGCATCCCTCGTGAAGCGCGCCGGACCGCAGGTTTCAAAGCGTATCGCCGACAAGCGCCGTCCTTTTCAGGGCGGCGTTTTTTCGCCACGGTGGCGACCGCGCCGGCGTGAGCGCGCTCGATGATCGTCGCGCTCGCTTAGAGGGCCCATGAAACGCGTGCAGGCGCACGCAAGAGGCCTGGAATGAAATCGGATCAAAAAACAATTCAACGCGCGGCGCGAGCAGGCGTCGCCGCCATCGCACTGGCCATGCTCGCGGCATGCGCGACCGGACCGGGCGCACCGGCGCCATTGCCGGCGGACGGCACGCTCGCGTCCGGGCGCATCGTCGGCAAGCAATATCTGACAACGGTGTCGACCCCGGCGGCGGCGTCTTCCGGACCGACGCTCGGCGTGGGCGGCGGCGGGATCGGCGGCAATGGCTGGAATGGCGGCGGCGCCGGCGTGGGCCTCGGCTTCGATCTGACGAGCCTGTTCCAGAAGAGTCCGGAGCAGATGACGAAGATCTACCGCTACAGCGTGCAGATGAAAGACGGCTCGAAGCGCGACATCGACAGTCCGCTCGATCTGAACGACGGCGCGTGCGTGACGACGATCGATTCGAGCCAGCCCGGTTATCCGCGACTGACGGGCTCGGACGCCTGCTGATCTTCCCGCGCGGCGCGTCCGACGAGCCACCCGGACAGCGCCGCGCCGACGCGGTCCACCACCGGCGCCCAGTCGCCCGGCGCGCGCTGGCGCACGAGCCGCACCGAGTCGTACCACGGCTGCGTTTCGTCCCAGAGCGGCGCGAGTGCATCGATGGGAATGCTGCGCTGTGAATCGCGACGATGCGTCGGGCTGCCCGCCCACACGAAGCCGACGCGCAGCACATTCCCGCCATCCGACGCCAGCTTGCGCCGCCACATGTCGACGCGCTCCGGCGCGGCGTCGGGATACGCGCAGCCCTCCACCTGCTGCGGCAACAGCCCGATCCACCGCGGCATGCTCATCATGCCCACGGTGTAATCGACCGTGCCGAAATCATGCCCTTCGAGCGCGACACAATCCGGCGCAAAACGCCGGATCAGCGGATACAGATCCGCGCGCACCGCCAGCCGCGCCTCGCCGCCGTTTCTCCGCACGCTTTCTGCGAACTGCGGAAAGTAGCGCACGAACTGGATATCGTCGCCGAGGCCAAGATATATGAAGTGTTCGCTGAGTTTATAGCAATAAGGCGCAGAGGAGACTCGAGCAACCGTGAAACCTGTCCGAAAAGCGAATCACTCCGGCGGAAATTAATTGTTGAGAATATCCGCTTATTTCGCATTCCGTATGACTTACCAAAACCCTTTGCTCAGATGAACCAAATTGAATCCGAGATTGCATAGGGCACAGGTCTTTGCCATACTAAATCCGCAACCTTGCTTATTCAGCGCCGCTCAACTGCCGAGCCCTCACGCGGATGCGCTCTCGCCGCCTGGTCGAGACGGCGATTTTTACGTTCGCCTGTCGTTTTGGGCTGAGCGTCCTATTTCCTGATTTTTTCCCAGAACATTAAGCTTCCACGATTAAATCAATATTACCAATACCGAAACGTCACATCATTAAATCAACATATATTAGTTTCATAATAAAAGATGCACTCGATTTCCCACAAAATGGCCATTCCAATTCGAACGCTGCACGCATTACTAGCGAAAGCGGCTCTGCTGCGGGGTCGGCATCGCCAGCTGCAGTCCGCCGAGGAATACCCGGCAAAGGTGTTGTGCACCGCTCGGGAGCGCAGCGAAGAAATCGTCACTGCCCCGAACAGGAAGCCAATGACCGCCGAGGAACTCAAACGGCTCAATGACTGGCTTGAACTGGATTTTTTGCCGCAATTTTCGACCATCGAGCCAGAAAGCGCCCGCGTTCCCGCGAGCGGCCACGATCGACGTGACTAAGACGGCTTGCGCATCACAAAATGAAGGTTGTGACGCGTGAAAGCGCGGTGCGCAGGCACGTTGTAGCGCTCGAAGGCGAGCCGAAGGAGCGCATCATCTGTCCGATCGGGAAAACGCGTGAGGATTACCTGCTCATACCCGTCAAGCACGATGTGTTCGTGGCAATCCCGGCCGATAGCAAGCTCGAAGTCGTGATACGAAACACCAAACCCCCAGCGCGCGAGTGTCTCGGCAACATCCGCGGGCGCGGCAGCCGAAATTGAGTTCCTGAAGTCCGCGCGCGGCGAAAACTGCGCGTAGTCGCGCTGGATCTCGAGCGGCAGAGCCGAATAGAAATGCATCTGGCTCGTGTGATCCTCAAGCACGTTGAAGCGATTCGGCGTGTCCGCCACGACCAGCAAGCCGCCAGGTGCGAGTGCCTGCCACGACGCCCGGAGTGCCTCAATGCGCTCCGCATACGTCATGTGCTCGAGCACCGCGCACAGGACAACGAGATCGACTCGACCGGCGAGCGCCTCTGCTTTCCCCTCCGTCAGCTTCTCATTGAAAAATTCTACGTTGTCGTATCCGAAGAATCCGAGTCGTTCCACAGCCGCAGCGCTTGCTTTCGAATCGATCTCGAAGCTGATGAGGCTCTTGACGCGGCTGGCGAACGCGAGCGTGGAGCAGCCCGTCCCGGATCCGATTTCGATCGCGGTCATCTCGCCCATGTCCGGCGCGACTTGCGCAAGCCAGGTGCAGATCCAGTATTCGAAATCGCGGAAGCGATGCACGACGTGAGCATCGACATCCCGCTCGAAGACTTCTTCGTTCGTGATATCGATCATCGGATTGTCCTTGTAGAACGTGCGAAGCAATACGTCCCTGAAGAATGGCCTGAAGTCCGGCGGAATCGGCAAAGGCGAGAGCGCGGGCGCATCGGAACGAGCCGGGGAGACGGGCGTAGCCAATGCACCGAATCTTTGCGCGTCCGCGATCAGCCTTGCGTGCTCCTGCTCGAGGCTCTGACAGCGCGCGAGTGCCTCTTCGAGTTCAACATCACCTGGACGATCGACCGGGTCCACGACAGGAACACGGTTGCCGCGGAGCGCCTGAAAGAGCTTCATCCTTTCACCTTATCGTTTGCCGGGAAAGTCGATCTTATCAGCGCCGTTCGGCAACCCCTCCTTACCTCCGACGTAATTGTCCCGCTCACATCCTCCTGCGACGATGCAGTCACACTGTTCATCGACAAGGAGACGGACATGCCCGTGAATCGACAACGCCCCAACGCAGAGATCGCCCGCCCGGGTTTCATCGCAACCACCGACGGCGTCGAGCTGTTTTATCGCGACTGGCAACCGGCAGGAGCAACCGGCAATGGCAACACCATCGTGTTCGTCCCCAGCTATTCGCTGCCGGGCGACATGTGGGCGTATCAAATGCTGCCGCTCACGCGCGCGGGCTTTCGTTGCATCGCGTACGACCGGCGCGGCCACGGCCGGTCGAGCGATCCGGGCGGCGGCTACGACTACGACACCCTCGCCGGCGATCTCGCCGCCCTCATCGACGCGCTCGATCTGTCCGACATCACGCTGGTCGGCTATTCGATGGGCGGCGCCGAAGCCGTGCGCTATCTGACGCGTCACGGCAGCACGCGCGTCGCGCGCCTCGTGCTGGTCGCGTCGACCTTGCCGATGCTCGCGAAGACGCCGGACAATCCCGATGGCATCGACCGCGTCTATGCCGACTCCTTTCAACAGGATTTGCTGACGGACTATCCGCAATGGCTCGCCGAGAATGCGCGGCCGTTTGCCGGGCCGGGTGCCTCGCAGGCGATGATCGACTGGATCCGGGAAATGGCCTTACGCACGTCGCATCAGGCGTTATTCGCATGCAACGAAACGGTGAACCATGGCGATTTCCGAAATGAATTGCGCGATATCGACGTGCCGACGCTCATCGTGCAAGGCGACCGCGATGTGTCCAATCCGCTGGAACTGACCTCGCAACGCACCGCGCGCCTGATTCCGAACGCCCGGCTGCTCGTCTACGAAGGCGCGCCGCACGGCATCTTTCTGAGCGATGCGACGCGGCTGACGGCGGATATCGGCGCGTTCGCGTCGGCGCGCTGAGTCGGAGCCGTCGAGGTTTGTCGGATTAGCGCTGACTCCTGACGCGTTTGAAAACACTCATATCAATACACTCTGGAAGAATCCGGGCACACAATAGCACTGCGAATCGACATCGACGCACCGCCCTCCCACGTCCACCGGAGCATACAGCGATGATCTTCCACGCCTCCATCCCCGCCAACGATCCGAAGCACGTCGCGCATGTGCTGGCCGAACTGTGGGACGGCTTCGCCGCGCCCTTCTCGCCGTTCCCCGACGCGTGGATGGCCGTCGCGGGCGACGATCGCGGCAGCATCATCGAGGTCTATCCGAGCGACCAGGTGATCACGCCGGGCGGCGGTCACGAAGACAGCGTGAGCTACGGCGCGGACACCTTCAAGCGCCCGCAGTACAGCGCGTTCCACATGGCCATCGCGACGAAGCTGAGCAGCGAGGAAGTCATCGCGATCGGCGAACGCGAGGGCTGGCGCGCGGTGCACTGCACGCGCGGCGCCAACTTCTTTCACGTGATCGAGTTCTGGATCGAAAACTCGACCATGCTCGAATTCCTCGCACCCGAAATGCAGGCCGAGTATCTCGCCTTCGCGACACCCGAAAACTTCAAGGCGATGGCGGCCGCCGCCGCCGTGCCTCAGTGAGCGCTTGCCGTTGACGAAGGATCGCCGCGCAGCCCGAGCATCAGCGCGGCGCCGCTCGCGAAGAGCAGCAACGAAAGCAGGTGTACGGCGAGATCCATGCTGCCCGTCGCGGTGCGAATCTGGCCGATCACCCAAGGACTCACGATGCCGCTCGTGATCCCGATACTGCTGATGAACGCGATGCCCGCCGCCGCCGTGTTGCCCGACAAGTGGCTCGCGGGCACGGCCCAGAAAATTGGCAGCGCGGCGAAAATCAGCGTCGCGGCAAGCGAGAGAATCGCGAGCATCAGCGGAAAGCTCGGGAAATGCAGCGTGAGCGCCGCGAGCGCGATTCCGCCGCCGAACGTGCAGCACGCGAAGTGCTTGCGCCGCTCGGCGACGCGATCCGAATGGCGCGCGATCAGAATCAGCCCGACCGCGCCGATCGCGTTCGGCACGACGGTATAGAGGCTGACGGACATCACGTCGGTGATGCCGAAGTCGCGGATCATCAGCGGCATCCAGAAGCTCAGCGTCAGCGATGCGCAAGTCAGCGAAAAATAGATGAACGCGAAGAGATAGACGCGCGGGTTGCGCAGTGCGTCGAGCAGGCCGCGGCGATCGTGCGAACTGGCGTTATCGCCCGTTTGCACGCACAGCGCGACGAGCCGGTCCTGCTCGGCTTGCGTGAGCCAGCGGGCGTCGCGCGGCGCATCGACTAGCAGGCGCAACGCGTTCAGGCCAAGCAGCACAGCCGGCGCGCCTTCGATCGCGAACATCCACTGCCAGCCGAACAGGCCCATGACACCCGCCATGTCGCGCATGATCCAGCCGGACACCAGTCCGCCGAACACGCCCGCCACGGCCACGCCCGCGAAGAACACCGACATCACCCCTGCGCGCCGTTGCGCCGGAAACCAGTAGGTCAGATACAGCACGATGCCGGGAAAGAACCCCGCCTCGAACACGCCGAGCAGAAAGCGCAACAGATAGAAATGCCCCGGCGTCGACACGAACATCATGCCCACCGACGCCGCGCCCCACAACAGCATGATGCGCGTGAACGTGCGGCGCGCGCCGAACTTCGCCAGCAGCAGATTGCTCGGCACCTCGAACAGCACGTAGCCGACATAGAACACGGCGGCGCCCAGACCGTACATGGCGTCGGAAAAGCCGAGATCGTGCTTCATCTGCAATTGCGCGAAGCCGATATTGATCCGGTCGAGAAACGACACCACGTAACACAGGAACAGAAACGGAATGATGCGCCACGCGACTTTGCGCAGCAGCGCATCGTCGGACAAGGCGTGCGCTTCCCCGGCGGCGCTCGGGCTGAGCGCCGCCGTGCTGATCGACTTCGACATGTCTCGCTCCAGATGGGCGTGAGAAGGCCGGCGTCTTGAGCGCGCCTTTTTGCCTGAAGATATGAAGGAGCGGCGCGTTTCAGCACGCGCCGCGAGGGATCAACGTCAGTCCTGCAATGCGGCCCACATTTCCTTGTCGCGCTCGGCCGTCCAGATGCGCGGATGGCTGATGCCGCTCGCCTCGTCGTAGGCGCGCGACACGTCGAACGGCAGGCAGTGCTCGTAGATGAAGACGTGGCCGAACTTCGGGTCCATCGACTTGCGCGTGAGGGCCATCGAGCCCTTCAGATCGAGCTTTTCGGCGACGGCGTCCTTGCCCGCCTGAAGCAGCGTCGTGACGAAGTCCTTCGTGTAGTCGAGACCCTTGTCCACTTCCTCAGGCGAAAGCAGCGCGGGGCCGCGGCCCGGCACGAGCTTGTCGGCCTTCAGCGCGCGCAGCGCTTCGAGCGTCGCGGGCCATTGCGCGAGTTGCGCATCGCCGCAGTAGCAGGCGGCGTCGTATTCGACGAGATCGCCCGAGAACAGCACCTTCTGCGACGGCAGCCACACGACCGTGTCGCCCTTCGTGTGACCCGCACCGAGGTGCGCGATCTTCACTTCGAGCTTGCCGAGAAAGAGCGTGATTTCCTCTTCGAAGACGAGCGTCGGCCACGTGAGGCCCGGCACCGTCTCGACGCCGGCGAACAGGCGCGGGAACCGTTCGATCTCCGATTTCATGTCCTGCTCGCCGCGCTCGACGATCATTTCATACGTGCCGCGGCTCGCGATGACCTGCTGCGCGCCTTCCGCGAAATACGCCGACGCGCCGAGCACGCGCACCGCGTGGTAATGCGACAGCACGACGTATTTGATCGGCTTGTCGGTGACGCTGCGGATTTTCGCGATGAGATCCTGCGCCATCGCGGGCGTGGCGGTCGTATCGACGATCAGCACGCCGTCGTCGCCGATGATCACGCCGGAGTTCGGGTCACCCTCCGCCGTGTACGCGTAGGCGTTCTCGGAGAGTTGCGTGAAGGTGATCTTCTTCTCTTCCAGATCGGCCTGCGATGCAAATGCCTTTGCCATGGTCGTGTCTCGCTTCCATTCTCGTGGGGATGGGTGGATGATCGGCTTGAGGCTGATTTTTGTCAATAGCAAGCTAGCTTGCTATTTGCAAAACACGGGTAAATACCGAATCGCTTCGTCCGATGATTCCTGCTCGGCTAACATTCACTTTTTTCGTTCGCGGAGTCCTCTTGGCTCGTCCCGTTCCTGCCACGCCAGAAGAGAAAAAGCAGCGCGGCATTCAGAGCGTCGAAGTCGGCGCGCGGCTGCTCGATGCGCTCGCCGCGCGCCGCGAGCCGCTCGCGTTGAGCGCGCTCGCCGATGCGGCCAGCCTGTCGACGGCGCAGGCGCATACCTATCTCGTGAGCCTCACGCGTCTCGGGCTCGTCAAGCGCGACGCGCTCACCGGCAATTACGAACCGGGTCCGCTTTCGCTCAGGCTCGGTCTATTGAATCTAGAACATCAGCCCGCGTATCGTGCGGCCGCGCCGCGTGTTTCGGCGCTGGCGCTCGCGACGGGCATGAGCGTCGCGGTCAGCGTCGCGGGGCCGCAGGGGCCGACCATCGTGCGCTACGAGCGCGGCGGGCATCCGCTGCATGTGAATCTGCACGTGGGCACGGTGATGTCGCTCTCCGCGACCTCGACGGGACGCGTGTTCCGCGCGTTCGACGATGCATCGCACGTCGCCGCGATGCTCGCGCATCAGCAGGAAGCCGACGCGCCCGGCATCGCCGCGCGCATCGACGAGATCCGTGCGCGCGGCATCGAACGCAGCGTCGATGCGCCGAGCCCCGGCGTCAGCAGCATGAGCGTGCCGGTCTTCGATGGCGCGCGGCGCATGCAGCTCGCGCTGACCGCCATCGGCCCGAGCGGCCTGTGCGCCGTCGACTGGGACGGCCCGCTCGCCCGGGCGTTGCAAGACGCCGCGCGCGATATCACCGGACTGCTTTTATGACGATGTTCGAGGAAGACGCCAAGCCGCAGCGCGGCATCAATGCGCTCGACGCGACCGGTGATCTGTTGCGCGCGCTGGTCGCGGCGGGCGAGCCGCTCACGCTGCGCGATCTCGCGGCCGCGGCCGGCATGCCGCCGGCGAAAGCGTTCGCGCATCTGGTGAGTCTCGTGAAGGTCGGGCTGCTCGCGCGCGACGACGCAGGCCTGTTCCACGCAGGCCCGCTGAGCCGCGAGCTCGGGCTCATCGCACTGCAACGCCTTTCGCCGATTCGCGACGCCGAAGCGGAAATCGTCGCGCTGGCTGCGAGCACGTCGATGACGGTCGCCGCGGCCGCGCTCGGACCACTCGGCCCGACCGTGATCCGGCTGGAGGAATCGGCGCGGCCGCAACACGTGAGCTTGCGCATCGGCACGGCGATGTCGCTCGTCAATACCGCCATCGGGCGTGTGTACGCCGCGTATCTTCCCGCCGACATGCTGGCGAGCCTGATGGCGCAGGACGGCATCCGTCTCGCGGGCGCGCAGCCGGACGCGGCAGCCGACACCGTGTTCCGCGCACGGCTCGATGAAATCAGGGCGCACGGTCTCGATACGGCGCTGGGCGCGCCGGTGCCCGGCATCCACACGCTAGCCGCGCCGGTGTTCGATCACACCGGCAGCGTGTGCCTCGTAATCGCGCTGATCGGTTCGGCGGGCGGCTTCGACAGCGCCGCCGATGGCCCGCTGGCCCGCGCGCTGCTCGCGGCGACGCGGCGTCTGTCCTGGCGTTTCGGCCTGATGGAGGCGGACGAGCAGACGGATGCGCCCTAGCCGCCCCTGACGATCTCCGTGCCGGTCACGCGGATCGCGGGGAAACGGTCGGTCGGCTTCGCGATCTCGTCCTGCGACGCGACGATTTCCAGCTCGTAGCGTCCGGCGTCATAAGTCGCCTTGACGACGGCATTGACCGCCGCGAGCGTATGCTCGAGAGCGTTGCGCATCGAGTCGCCCAACAGCGTGCGCGCGACGAACACGGCGCTCGTCAGGTCGCCGACGCCCACCGGCTGCCGCGCGAACGGATACAGCGGACGTTGCGCGAACCACGCCTCATTGGGCGACACGGCGAGCATGTTGAAGGTGTCGGCGCGGCTGTTGCGATCGAGCAGATGCTTCACGAGCACCGTGCGTGGGCCGCGCCCGATCACTTCGCGGCACGCATCGACGGCTTCCTCCACCGTTTCGATCGGGCGTCCGACAAGCTTTTCCAGTTCGACGTGATTGGGCATCAATGCGTCGGCGACTTCGGGCATCGTCGTGACGAGGAAATCCTCGATGCCGGACGCGACCGTGCAGCCGCCCGTCTGACCCATGACCGGATCGCAGAAAAACAGCGCGCGCGGGTTCACGGCCTTCACCATCTTCACGATCTCGACGACCGCGCGGCCCTGCTCGGGCGCACCGAGATAACCCGAAAGCACCGCATTGCAGCGCCCGAGCACACCGATCGCGCCGATGCCCTCGATCACGTTCTGCAACTCGTCGGCATCGAACGCGCTGCCGGTCCAGCGGCCGTACTGCGTGTGATTGGAGAACTGCACCGTGTTGAGCGGCCAGACATTGACGCCGAGACGCCGCATCGGAAAAACCGCTGCGCTGTTGCCCGCATGGCCGAACACCACATGCGACTGAATGCTCAGGACGTTGTTCATCTTCTGATTCCCGATTGATCGTGTCCGGTCAGGTGAAACGTTTGTCGCGCGCTTGTCGTGCGAGAAGGTCGTGCAGCGCAGCGCGACGGCCGCCCGGCGAAGAACGCCGGTGGACGCCGCGCGCGGGCGCGCTGGTGCTGCGCCTGCCTCGTATTGTGCCGTGCCTCGACGCACTGCGGCATGGCCCGTTCGATATAAATTGCGGGAACGCGCTGAATCGCACCGCGAGATCGACAGAAGTCCGAAAAGGTCGCGCGAGCGCAACACCCGCGATGCCATCACACCGTGTGCGCAGCACGCTCGTGCGCGATCGGCACGCGGCTTGCTCACGTTGTCATCCACAAAAAAACGGCCGACTTCAGCACACGGATTCGAATACGCGCCGGATAATGCTCCAGTCACGCATACATGGAAGGCATACGAGGACGAATACACGGCAAGACATCAATAGTCGCAGGTCAAATCAGGAGGCTGACATGGAGACGCTTAAGAATCGCACCGATTTGCAAAAGTCGACCCTCGCAATCGTTCTCGCCGGCGGGCGCGGCACCCGTCTCGGCCCGCTCACCGACAAGCGCGTGAAGCCCGCCGTCCACTTCGGCGGCAAGTACCGCATCATCGATTTCGCGCTGTCCAACTGCCTCAATTCCGGCATCCGCCGCATCGCCGTCGTCACGCAATACAAGGCGCACTCGCTCATCCGCCATCTGCAGCGCGGCTGGGGCTTCCTGCGCGGCGAGTTCAACGAGTTCATCGATATCTGGCCGGCGCAGCAGCGCGTCGATTCGAGCTGGTATCGCGGCACCGCCGACGCCGTGTATCAGAACCTCGACATCGTCCGCTCGATCGGCGCGGAGTTCGTCGTCGTGCTGGCGGGCGATCACATCTACAAGATGGACTACACGCGCATGGTGCTCGACCACGTCGAGAGCGGCGCGGACTGCACGGTCGGCTGCATCGAGGTGCCGCGCATGGATGCGGTGGCGTTCGGCGTCATGCACGTCGATGAAAACCGCCGCGTGACCGACTTCCTCGAAAAGCCCGCCGATCCGCCCGCGATGCCGGGCAAGCCGGACGTGGCGCTCGCGAGCATGGGCATCTACGTGTTCAGCGCGAAGTATCTCTACGAGATGCTGCAGGAGAACATCGAGACGTCGAACACGGATCACGACTTCGGCAAGGACATCATTCCGCGCGTCGTCACGACGGGCAAGGCCATCGCGCATCCGTTCGGCATGTCGTGCGTGACCTCGAGCAGCGATCCGGACGCGCCCGCGTACTGGCGCGACGTCGGCACCGTCGACGCGTACTGGTCCGCGAATCTCGATCTGGCCTCGACGATTCCGGAACTCGATCTCTACGACCGCAAATGGCCGATCTGGACGAATCAGGAGCAGTTGCCGCCCGGCAAGTTCGTGCGCGACCTGAACGGCCAGCAAGGTGCGATCACCAATCTGCTGGTCTGCGGCGGCTGCGTGATTTCGGGATCGCAGGTGTCGAAGTCGGTGTTTTCGTCGGCGGTGCGGGTGCACTCGTTCTGTAACATCAATGAGGCAGTCTTGTTGCCTCAGGTGACCGTCGGGCCGAGTTGCCGCCTGCAACGCGTCGTGATCGACCGGGGCTGCACGGTGCCCGAAGGGCTCGTGGTGGGCGAGGACCCGGACGACGACGCCGCGCGCTTCTTCCGCACGGAGTCAGGCGTGACGCTCATCACGCGCGACGCCCTGGCGCGTCTGTCCCAGCGTTAGACGCGCCGGCCCCACAAAACCAGTCGACGGGAGCGCCGATGACCGTATGCGTGCTGCATGCCGCAGCAGAAATGTTTCCGCTGTTGAAAACCGGCGGCCTCGCCGATGTAGTCGGCGCGCTGCCGCCCGCGCAATCGCAACTGGGCACGGACGCGCGCGTCGTGCTGCCGGGCTTTCCCGCCGTGCTGGCGGGGCTCACGGACCTCGAACCCGTCGCCGATCTGGGCGGCGCGTTCGGCGCGGGGACCGTGAGACTCGAACGCGGTGTGTTGCAGCCGCACGGCGTGGTGGTCTACGTGGTGCGCGCGGACGTGTTCTACGACCGTCCCGGCAATCCCTATCTCGATGCCGCGCATCGCCCCTATGCCGATAACGACCGCCGCTTCGCGCTGCTCGGGTGGGCCGCGGCGCGCATCGCCACGGGCGCCGATCCGGCGTGGAAGCCGCATATCGTGCACGCGCACGACTGGCACGCGGGACTCGCGCCCGCGTATCTGCGCGCGTTCGAGCGCGGCGGCGCGCCGCGCACCGCCAGTGTGATGACCGTGCATAACCTCGCGTATCAGGGCACCTTCGCGGCGTCGGAGTTCGGTGCGCTGCAATTGCCGGGCGACTTCTACGCGGTCGAAGGCGTGGAGTTCTACGGTCATGTGTCGTTCCTCAAGGCGGGCCTCTACTACGCCGACCGCATCACGACGGTGAGTCCGACCTACGCGCGCGAGATCCAGACGCAGGCGCACGGCGCGGGGCTGCATGGCCTGCTGCAGACTCGCACCCACGAAATCACCGGCATTCTGAACGGCGTCGATTATTCGATCTGGAGCCCGTCGGTCGATGAATCCATCCCCGCGACCTACACCGCGTCGAAAGTCGCGGGCAAGTCGAAGTGCAAGGCCGCGCTGCAGGAGCGCATGGGACTCGCGCGCGACGACGACGCCCTGCTCTTCGGCGTCGTCAGCCGGCTGACCGAACAGAAAGGGCTCGATCTGCTGCTGTCGGTCGTGCCCGATATCGTCCAGCGCGGCGGACAGCTCGTCGTGCTCGGCACCGGTGATCCGGCGCTCGAAACCGGCATGAAGAACGCGGCGGCGGCGCATCCGGGCGCGGTCGCGGTCGAACTCGGGTTTGACGAGACGCTGTCGCATTCGATCATCGCCGGCAGCGATATCGTGATGGTGCCGTCGCGCTTCGAGCCATGCGGGCTCACGCAGCTCTACGCGCTCGCGTATGGCGCACCGCCGCTCGTGCATCGCGTGGGCGGGCTCGCCGATACCGTCGTCGACAGCTCGCTCGAAAACCTCGCCGACGAACTCGCGACCGGCTTCGTGTTCGACACCTTCGACCGCGCGGGCATCGTCGGCGCGATCCGGCGCGCGTTCGCCCTGAAGGCGCGCCGGACCGACTGGAAGGCCGTCGTCAAACGCGCGATGAATCAGCGCTTCAGCTGGGAAGCCGCGGCCCTCAGATACGCGGAGGTGTATCAAGGGCTGACGGGCCGCTGAGGCGATCGAATGAACGAACTCAAGGTGGACGTTGCCGTGATCGGCGCGGGCACGGCCGGCATGGCCGCGTTTCGCGCGGCGCGGCTCGCGGGCGCGAATGCGGTGCTGATCGAGGGCGGCGAACTGGGCACGACCTGCGCGCGCGTCGGCTGCATGCCGTCGAAGTTGCTGCTCGCGGCAGCCAATGGCTTGCACGATGCCCACGCGCTCGGGCCGCGCGGCATCGAAGGCACGCATGCGCTCGAAGCGAATTACGCGCATGTGCTCGACTACGTGCGGCGCGAACGCGATCACTTCGTCAAGGGCGTGCTCGAAGAAGTCGAAGCGCTTCCCGCCGGCTTGATTCTGCGCGGACAGGCGCGCTTCGAAGCGCCGACGCGGCTCGTCGTCGGCGAGGATACGCGCATCGAAGCGAAGCGCGTCGTGATCGCGACGGGCGCGGCGCCGGCCGTGCCCGATCAACTGAAAGTGTTCGGCGACAGGCTCATCACGAGCGACGAACTGTTCGAGCTGCGCACGCTGCCCAGACGAATCGCCGTGTTCGGCGCGGGGCCGATCGCGCTGGAACTCGGACAAGCGCTCGCGCGCCTCGATGTCGAGATCTTCATGTTCGGCAAAGGCGGCCATGTCGCGTCGCTCACCGACAAACCCGTGCGCGATGCGCTCGCCGCCGCGCTGGCCGACGAGTTCTATTTCGATCCCGACGCGAAGTTCGACGAAATGTCGCTCGAAGACGGCCAGCCAACGCTGCGCTTCACGTCGCCGGATGGCAGGAAGCATGTCGAACGCGTCGATCTCGTGCTCGCCGCGACGGGCCGCGCGCCGAATCTGAAGCCGCTCGCGCTCGACAAGGCCGGCATCGAACTGAACGAAAAGGGTGTGCCGCTCTTCGACGAAACCACGATGCAATGCGGCCATAGCGCGGTTTTCATCGCCGGCGATTGCGACGGCACGCGGCCCTGGCTGCACGACGCCGCCGACGAAGGCAAGCTCGCCGGCGACAACGCCGCGCGCTTTCCCGACGTGCAGGCGGTCAAGCGCAAGGTGCCCTTCGCGATCGTGTTCAGCGAGCCGCAGGTGGTGATGGTCGGCGCGTCCTACGACGATCTCGACAAGCAGATGACGGTGACGGGCGAAGCATCATTCGAGAATCAGGGGCGCAGCCGCGTGATGCGGCAGAATCGCGGGCTGTTGCATGTCTATGCGGACGCGAAAACCGGCAAGCTGCGCGGTGCGCAAGGTTGCGGCCCGGCGATGGAGCATATCGGCCATCTGCTCGCCTGGGCGGTGCAACTCGAACTCACGCTGGACGAAACGCTCAAGCTGCCTTTCTATCATCCGGTGGTGGAAGAAGGCTTGCGCAGCGCATTGAAGGACGCGGACAGAAAATGCTACGAAGAACGGTCCGAGACGCCGCCGGCTCTGGCGAATGCGGCGGGTTGCTAGAAAAAAGAAAACGCCGGTTTCGCAACCGGCGTTTCATCTTTCGAATCAGATAAGCAAACCGTTACTGATCAGCTTCCGCTCAATCCATATTGCAGTGCAAGGTCGAAACCCAGCACCACCATCGAACAGAACAGACCCAGCGACAGATTCGCCAGCCGGTGGCCGACGTCCTTGTGCTTCGTCAGCACAGCGCCTGCGAGGAATGCGATTTCCACGATGATCTGCATGCAGAACACGGCGATCATCAATGCGAACTCATAACCCATCGCATTGAAGTTCATGAAGTTGAAGCCGTTCACCGCAACCCATGACCCCACTCGCCAGACTTCGTATGCCAATAGTAGCAACGGGAAGAAATAGCTGGCGATATAAGTCGGCACCGTGGCGTGCCGCAGTTCCATATTTAAGTGACGTGTTACTTGCATCGCGTACTCCTCATCTGATTGCCCGAAGACGACGGGCGTTCTACCAGCACGGTGGCGCAACCGGGAGCGTTCTTTTTTTGAACGGCAGACGGGCGTCGTGCTTTCAGAATAGGACAATTTTCGGGAAAGCGAATCATCGTATTCCCGATGATCACGCCCATTAAGGATTGCCGCGACGCGTTGTGCAGTGCAACTGAATAACGCAGTTATTACGGCCCTCAATTCGGCACGCGCGTGCGTGCCGAATGATTATGTCGTTGGATTCCTTATTGGCCGGATTGTTGCTTTGCGTACAGCTTGATAATGCCAGAAAAATCGAGTCCGCCGAGGCCCTGCTGACTCATCGACTGATACAACTGCTGTGCCAGCGCGCCCATGAAAACCGGCTGTTTCGCGCCGCGCGCGGCATCGACGGCGAGACCCAGATCCTTCAACATCAAGTCCGCGCCGAAGCCGCCCGAATAACCACGTGACGCAGGGGCGGTTTCGACAATACCCGGATAGGGATTACACGTATCCGAACTCCAGCAACGTCCAGTGGAGGTATTGACGATGCTCGCGAGTTTCGTCGGATCGATGCCGAGCGTTTCGCCGAGTTTCATCGCTTCGGCGACGCCGATCATGGAAATCCCCAATAACAGGTTATTGCAGATCTTCGCGATCTGGCCCGTGCCGGTTTCGCCGCATCGCACCATATTCTTGCCCATGCCGGACAGCACCGGGCGCAACGTTTCGAACAGCGCGTCGTCCGCGCCGACCATGAAGGTCAGCGTGCCCGCCTGCGCGCCGACGACGCCGCCCGAGACCGGCGCATCCGCGAACGGATTGCCCTGCTTTCCCGCCGCTTCGCCGATGAGCCTCGCCGTGGCGGGATCGATCGTGCTGCTGTCGACGAGCGGAACGCCCTTCGCGACGCCCGCGAGCACGCCGTCATCGTTCAGATAAACCGCCTTCACGTGTTGCGCCGCGGGCAGCATCGTGATGACGACTTCCGCGCCCTCCGCCGCCGCGCGCGGCGACGCGGCGAGCGTCGCGCCCGCCGCCTTCGCCGCGTCGAGCGCGGCGGGCACGAGATCGAACGCCGTGACCGCGTGCCCCGCCTTCAGCAGATTGGCGGCCATCGGACCGCCCATGTGACCCAGGCCGACAAAACCTATTTTCATCGCCGTCTCCTTGTTCTTATCTCAGCGAGATGGTCGTGTTCACGCCGTCATTCACGGTGGCGTCGTCGAACCAGCGCGCGGTGACTGTTTTCGTCTGCGTGTAGAACTGCACGACCTGCTTGCCGTACGGCCCGAGATCGCCGAGCTTCGAGCCGCGCGAACCCGTGAAGCTGAACGCGGGCACCGGCACCGGAATCGGAATGTTGATGCCCACCTGACCGATATCGATTTCGCTCTGGAACTTGCGCGCCGCCGCGCCGCTCTGCGTGAAGAGGCCGACGCCGTTGCCCATCGGATTGCGGTTGACGAGCGCGATGGCGTCGTCGAGCGTGTCGGCTTCGACCACGCACAGCACCGGGCCGAAGATCTCCGTTTTGTAGACCGACATGTCGGTATTCACGTTCGTGAAGATCGTCGGGCCGATGAAGTTGCCGCTTTCGTAGCCCTTTACGTCGATATCGCGGCCATCGAGCGCGAGCGTCGCGCCCTCTTCCACGCCCCGGCCGATCATGCCGAGAATCCGCTCCTTCGCCACTTTCGATACGACCGGGCCGACATCCGTATTCGGTTCGACGCCCGCGTTGACCTTGAGCGTCTTCGCGCGTTCGACGAGTTCCGGCACCCAGTCCTTCGACGCTCCCACGAACACCGCCACCGAGGTCGCCATGCAGCGCTGTCCCGCCGCGCCGAAACCCGCGCCCGCGAGCGCGTTGAGCGTCTGCTCCTTGTTCGCGTCGGGCAGCACGACGGCGTGATTCTTCGCGCCCATCATCGACTGCACGCGCTTGCCGTGCTGGCTCGCGAGGTTGTAGACATGCGTGCCGACGGCCGTCGAGCCGACGAACGAGATCGCCTTGATATCGGGATGCGTGCAGATCGCATCGACGACTTCCTTGCCGCCGTGCACGACGTTCAGCACGCCCGGCGGCACGCCCGCTTCGAGCGCGAGTTCCACGAGTTCCATGGTCGAAAGCGGGTCCTGCTCGGACGGCTTCAGCACGAAGGTGTTGCCGCAGACGATCGCCATCGGGAACATCCACAGCGGGATCATCGCGGGGAAGTTGAAGGGCGTGATTCCCGCGCAGACGCCGATCGGCTGACGCAGCGTGTAGGTATCGACGCCGCCCGCGACGTTTTCGGAGAATTCGCCTTGCTGCAAGGTGCTGATCGAGCACGCATGCTCGACGACTTCGAGGCCGCGAAAGATGTCTCCTTCGGCATCGGCGAGCGTCTTGCCCTGCTCGGCGGTCAGCGTCTGCGCGATGCGCTTCTGGTTCTGGCGCACCAGATCCTGAAACTTGAGCATCAGCCGCATGCGCGCGCCGAGCGGCGTCGTGCGCCAGGTCTGAAACGCCTTGTGCGCGGAGGCGACTGCGGCGTTCACTTCGTCCGCCGTCGCGAACGGCACGCGGCCGACCACTTCCTGCGTCGCGGGATTGACGATGTCGCGCCATTCGGTCGTCTTCGAATCGACGAACTGGCCGTCGATGAGCAGTTTGGCCGTACGGACGGACGCACTCTGCGCCGGATGTTCAGCAGCGATATTCACGAGTCACTCCTTGGGTGGAAAGTTGCAACGTCAAGATCGGGATGAAAGGCGAAGACGCGCAGACGGGACGCCGCTTCGGCGCCGTGGGGAAAGGGCATGTCGTCTCCGTTTATAGAAATCGGCCTGCATTGCTGCACGCTCGTTCCCTTGAGTATAGTTATGCAAAAGTCCATCATGGCACTATAAAAACACCCGATCGATATGCAAAAAAAGGCCATGCAAACCGGCAAGTTCGACCTCTCCCGGCTCAACTGGGACGATCTGCGCTTCTTCCTCGAAGTCGCCCGCACGCAGCGCGCGAGCGGCGCGGCCAAGCGCCTGGGCGTCGATTACACGACGGTCGCGCGGCGCGTGCGCGCGCTCGAGGACGCGCTCGGCACGCTTCTGTTCGACAAGTCGCGCAGCGGCGGATTCATTCTGACCGCCGAAGGCCAGCGGCTGCTCGGCTTCGTCGATTCGATCGAGACCACGGTGCAGTCCGCGACCGAACAGATCGCCAATACGGGACACGCGCTGTCCGGGCATGTGCGCGTCGGTTCGACGGAAGGTTTCGGCTGCTTCTTTCTCGCGCCGCAGCTCGCGCGCTTTCAGGACGCGCACCCGAACATTTCCATCGACCTGTTGCCGGTGCCGCATTTCGTGAGCCTCTCCAAGCGCGAGGCGGATATCGCGGTGACGCTCGAGCGGCCCGAGCAAGGCCAGTATGTCTATACGAAGCTGTGCGAATACCGGCTCAAGCTCTACGCGACCACCGAATATCTCGACGCGCACGAACCGATCCGCACGAGCGACGATCTGCGGCATCATCGCTTCGCGAGTTATATCGACGATCTCGCGTTCAGCTACGAACTGCTGTATCTCGAACGCGCGGTGCCGGGCGCGGTGTCGCGCTGGCGCAGCACGAGCGCGATCGCGCAATACTTCGCGGCGCTGCAGGGCCGCGCGCTCGCGATCCTGCCGTGCTTCATGACGTCGCCCGATCCGCGCTTCGTGGCGGTGTTGCCGGAAGAGATCGTCGTGACGCGCGCCTTTTATCTCTCCTGCCGCGAGGATCTGCGCAAGCTGAAGCGCATCACGGCTGTATGGGACTATCTGCGCGCGGCGGCCGAAGCGAACCGCGCCTTTCTGATGGGCGACGATACACATATGGCGTGGGTCGACGTAAAGTCATCCTGATTAACAGGCAATTTTTGACACTGACGATGACGCGAACGTGTTAAGCGCGAACGCGCATTCGCGCGACACAAAATTTGACCCGAATAATTCGTGGAATTTTGCTTCGATGTCCTCGTGAAACATCAAAAGCGCGCCAAGCATCCGGCATAATCGCCGGCCAGTTTCATTGCTTTGCCGTGGAGAGCGCGGCGCACTCCATCCCCGTGATTTTTCTTATTCTTTTTTCCGTCGGCCTGACACGCCGCCGCGCGCGCTGATGGCTTTCGTCATCTGGTCACGGCGGACCATGTCCCGCCAGCGCATCCGTTTCGTCGAAGCGCGCACCGCGCGTGCGATCGCCATCATCGGCGCCATCACCCTGCTGGTGGCGGCGCTCGCGCTCGGCATCGCGATCGGCACGATGTTCGCACGCAGCCATCTCGGCGAGGAACAGGCGCTGATTTCGCGCCGCTCGTACGAGATCGAAGAGCTCGGGCGTCTCCAGGCCGCGCTGATCGAGCTGACGCCGCGTGTCGAAGGGCTGTCCGCGCAGGTGAACGAGCTGCACAATTTCGACGACCGTCTGAAGGCCGCTCGCGGCACGGGGGGCACCCCGGGCGTGCACGACGTGCCGCCGCTGCCCGACACCGAGGAGCCGGCGGCGTCGCTCGACGGCGCGGGCGGTCCGGCACTGCCGCCCCGGCTATGCGATATCGAGCGTGCTGGCCACGGCACGCCTCGCCAGCGTCTGAAGGGCACGCAACGGATCATCGACTGCCTGAACGACGAAGTGTCCCAACTTCAGACGCAGACGCTTGCGCACTATGCCGCGTATATGGCGTTTCCCGGCCGCAATCCCGCGCCCGGCGCGCGCAGCGGCTCGCCCTACGGCAACCGTCTCGATCCGTTCACCGGGCATCTCAGCTTTCATCCCGGCCTCGATCTCGTCGCGCCGACCGGCACGCCGATTCTCGCCAGCGCGGGTGGACGCGTCATTCAGGCTGGCGAGCGCAACGGCTACGGCTTCGCGGTGGATGTTCGTCACAGCAACGGCATGGTGACGCGCTACGGGCATGCATCGCGCATCCTCGTGAAGGCCGGCGATTACGTGATGCCCGGACAGGAGATCGCGGAAGTCGGTTCGACCGGGCGCTCCACGGGCCCGCATCTGCATTTCGAAGTGATCGTCGACGGCGCGCAGATCAATCCATCGTCCTATCTCGCGCTCTTCAAGCGCAAGCCCAATGCGCAAAGTTGACTCGAAGCGGCTGTCGCTGCAACTCACTCGCCAGTCCTATTCGCTCACACCCAAGCGCGGCGCAAGCGTCTGGCTCGGTTTGATCGGCGCCGCATGCGCCGTCGCCGCGCTCGGCGCGGCGGGTTTCGCGCTCAAGCGCTCGCATGAGGATGTGCGCAAGTTCGACGCGCTCTGCGCGCCGCCCGCCTCGGAACAGACGCTGCGCGACCAGCTCGCGCACGCGCAACTCGCGCTCGAACAGGAAGCGGCGAGCCGCGCATCGCTCGAACAGCGCGTGGCGGACAGCACCGCCGAGATCCAGCGCCTGAAGACCGATCTCGCCTTCCTCACGAAACAGCACAAACCCGATTGAGCGCACGCTCTTCGCGCAACCCTCTACCGCATCGCAAGGACTCGACATGTTTTCATCGAAGAAAGGCACATCCAACGGCATCAAGATGGCCAAGCTCGCGACGCTCGTCGCGCATAACGTCCATATTTCGGGCGATCTCGAGTTCAGCGAGGGCCTGCGCATGGACGGACAGGTCACGGGCAATGTCTCCGGACGCCCCGGCGAAGAGACACTGCTCGTCGTCAGCGATCAGGGCGCGATTCGCGGTAATGTGAACGCGTACAACGTCATCATCAACGGCTGCGTGACCGGCGACGTCACCGTCTCGCATTTCGTCGAACTTCAGTCCAACGCGCGCGTGCTGGGCAACATCTACTACCAGCAGTTGCGCATGGATATCGGTGCGACGGTCGAAGGCAAGCTCACCCGGATCGATACGCAGTCCACGCATATCCCGACGCTGCCCGCGCCGCCCGAATACGGCGTCGATCTCGCCGCGAGCTGAGCATAAGCAGCGAGCAACGGGTGATCGACGCTCGTTGGCAACACCGCGCATGTCCAGCTAAGATTCGATAGATGGAGGCCACGCGCTCGCACCCCGAGCGAATCGCGACTTCGAGCGCCCATCGACGCGTGGCCGGTGACATCGAAATACATAACAAGGGCGCCCCCATGCTGGTCAATTGCGCGGCTTATCAGAACGGCCGAAAGCTCGCGGACGTGCATATCGACGAGATCAACGCGTATCGCGACATGCCCGACTCTTTCATTTGGGTTGCATTGAAGGAGCCTGGTCCCGGCGAACTCGCGCACATGACGCAGCAGTTCGGTCTGCACGAGCTGGCCGTCGAGGATGCGCAGCACGGTCATCAGCGGCCGAAGATCGAGGAATATGGCGATTCGCTGTTCGCGGTCTTTCACACCGTGGAGTTCGATGAAGAAGGCGAAGTGCTCGTCGGCGAGGTGAACGTGTTCGTCGGCCGAAACTATGTGCTCTCGGTGCGCAACCGCACGACACAAGGCTTTCAGGAAGTGCGCAAGCGCTGCGAGCGCGAACCGCATCTGCTCAAGCACGGGCCGGCGTTCGTGATGTATGCACTGCTCGATGCCGTCGTCGACCGATACTTTCCCGTGCTGGAGACCCTCGGCGCGGAAGTGGACGAAGTGGAAGAGCGCATCTTCGAGCAGAAGGGCTCGGTGGAGTCGCGCGAGATCATCGAGGATCTGTATTCGCTCAAGCGCCGCATGACGATTCTGCAACACCATACGGCGCCGCTGCTCGAAGCCGTCAGCAAACTGTATGGCGGACGCTCGCCCGGCGTGTGCTCGGGCATGCAGGAATACTTCCGCGACGTGTATGACCATTTGCTGCGGATCGTGAAGACCATCGAGGGACGGCGTGAAATGATCGTCACGGCGATTCAGGTGAATCTCGGCCTGATCGCGCTGGCGGAAAGCGAAGTGACCAAGCGCCTCGGCTCGTTCGCCGCCCTGTTCGCCGTGCCGACGATGATCGCCGGCATCTACGGGATGAACTTCAAATCGATTCCGGAGCTCGACTGGGTATATGGCTATCCGACCTGTCTAGCGGTGATGGTTGTCGTCGATCTGGTGCTTTACTGGCGCTTCAGGAAGGCGGGATGGCTGTAGCGCTGCCCGCATTTACGGAACCTTAGGGCGAAATTAGTTGTCTAATCAATCGATTTGCGCGAGAATAGCGCTTTGGCCTTGCAAAATCGGCCATCGACCGCACATGACGTTAGCACGCCAGGCGCGCTAACTTCCGCAGCTTCAACGCAGAACACGTTTCAACCCGCACGTCGGCTTTGCTGCTCGCCGATGTCGCCGTCCCGGACATGCCGGCCACGGCGCGCCGCAATTGCGGTTCGCCCTGTCTTTCCGGCCTATGCCGTCAAGCTCACAGTGAGCCTGAAAGAGAGACGCGGCGCGCTCGCATCACGTTCAGTCGTGCAGGGCGCGTCAGGCCACGCGTTACATCGCCTCTCGTGCCGCGCAGCGACGATGCCTTCGTGCAACGCTGCGCGGCTCCTCTTTGGTGCGAATGCGCGGCGGGACCTATTATCAATCACAACAGGAGCTCCATATGGCGAAAGAAGAACTGATCGAACTCGACGGTATCGTTGACGAAGTGCTTCCCGACAGCCGCTATCGCGTCACGCTGGACAACGGCGTCGTCGTGGGCGCGTACGCCTCGGGCCGCATGCGCAAGAATCACATCCGCATTCTCGCTGGCGATCGCGTCACGCTGGAACTGTCAGTGTATGACCTGACCAAAGGCCGTATCAATTTCCGTCACAAGGACGAGCGTGCAAGCGGTGGTGGCCCGCGCCCGCCGATGCGCCGCCGTTAAGCGCCGCGCAACACTCTGACGTCCTGACCGCAGCAACGAGCGTGAGCCCGATCCGCAGCACGCGCTTCTGAATTCACTCGCGGATCATCCTGCACTTCGACGCGGCCGCCTGGCCATCTGGCTGTGCCACGCGTCGATGTCCCCTCTCTCCTCAAGCCGCGCCGCGCGCCGCCAGCAGCGCGTTGATACCGATCGCGAAGCCGTCTTCGTCGTTGCTCTTCGAGACGAGGCTCGCGTGACGCTGCACGGTGTCCGATGCCTGTCCCATCGCGATCGACACGCCCGCGATCTCGAACATCGCCATGTCGTTGCCCATGTCGCCGAGCACGGCCACGCGTTCGAGCGGCACGTTCGCGATCCGCGCGAGTTCGCGCACCGCCGTGCCCTTGTTGGCTTCGAGACTCGTGACATCGAGATAATAGGTCTGCGAGCGCGCCGCGTGACCGCGCCCTTCCAGTTGCTTCTGCAAGCCGCTTTCGACGCGCGCGAGCAGCACCGTATCGGCCGTCGAGCCGACGATCTTGTCGACCGCAGCGAGATCGATGTCATCGAAGCGCGCGACGCGTACCCCCTCGTAGCCGACCGTGCGCGTCTCCAGGGGCACGTAGGTCGCGTCGGGATTGGTCAGATACCACGCATCGTCGATGAACACCCAAGCGTCCACCTTCGCGGCGGCGAGCGCTTCGAGCGACGTCTGCACGACATCGCGCGGCAGCTTGTGCGATGACAGCACTTCCCACGTGCCCGGCCGAACCAGACTGCCGCCGTTGTACGACGCGTAAGGCATATCGACCGAAAGCGCCTCGACGATATGCCGCATGCCCTTGCCCGGCCGGCTGCTCGCCACCGTGAAGCGCACGCCCGCCTCCTGAAGACGCCGCACGGCGTCCTTCGCGGGCTCGCCGAGCGCCTTGTCGGTGTAGAGCAGCGTGCCGTCGCAGTCGGTTACGACGAGTTCCACTTTGGCGAGCGCCTCGAAGGCCGCCGCGCCGTCGCCGGTCGCGCTGTGCAGGCCGTACTTGCCTTGCGCGTTCATCAGTTCGTCTCCTCACGGCGATTGAAGTGCGGCAACTGGCGCGTCTCGCGCACCGAGCGCGGATGCCACAGCCGCGCGCCGCCTTCGATGCCCGCCGCGTTCGACACGATCGCCACATTGTCCGGCAGCTTGAACTTGATGTGCGCCGCGTTGCCGCCGCCGATCCACAGACGGTCATAGTTCACGAGCGTCGCCAGAATGCCGATGATCTTTTCCACGCGACGGCTCCAGCGCTTCTTGCCCGCCTTTTCGCGCGCCGCGTTGCCGATGTATTCGTCGTAGGTCTTGTCCTTCGCGACCGGATGATGCGCGAGTTCGAGATGCGGCATCAGTTCGCCATCGCGAAAGAGCGCCGTGCCCGCGCCGGTGCCGAGCGTCAACACCATCTCGATGCCTCGCCCTTCGATCGCCGCGAGTCCTTGCATTTCCGCATCGTTGATCATGCGCGCGGGCATGCCGCCAAGACGCGCGGAGATCAGTTGCGCGAGCGGCACGCCGCGCCAGGCCGGCGTGCCGAGATTCGGCGCGGTCAGCACGACGTTGTCGCGCACGACGCCCGGAAAGCCGATGGAAATATGCGTCGGCGGTTCGGTGACGATCGGCGTCACCAGCTCGATCAGCGTTTCGACGACCACATCCGGCTTCGCCGGATGCGGCGTCGCCACGCGCACACGATCGCTCTTCATCTGGCCGTCCTCGGAAATGACGGCCGCTTTCAGCCCCGTCCCGCCGATATCGATCGCGAGAATGCGCTCGGCCTTGATCGCGAGTTTGTCCGCCGTGACGTGCGTTTTCTGCTTGGTTCTGGATTCTGTGCTCACGCTCGTTGTCCTTGTTGGATGAGTTCAGTCCTGCTTGCGCGTATCGGTCAGTGCGCGCCACTTGCGGCCGTCCTGCGCCAGCAGTTCATCGGCCTCTTCCGGTCCCGCGCTGCCCGCCGCATAGCCGTGGACGGCGAGCGGGCTGTCCGGATGCAGCACGCGATCCACCGCGGCCCACGCCGTCTCGATGCTGTCCGCGCGCTGAAACAGCGTTGCGTCGCCGAGCATGCAGTCGTACAGCAGCGTCTCATAGCCGACGTTCGCGCGCTCCGCGAAGAAGTCGGCGTAGTTGAAGGTCGAACGCACCTTGCCGATCTGCATCACCGGGCCGGGCACCTTCACGTTGAAGTCGAAACTTGTGCCGTGCGCGGGATCGATGCGCAGCGTGAACACGTTCGGCGTGAGCGCATCGACGGGCGTGTCGCGGAACAGCAGGAACGGCACGGCCTTCAGTTGCACCGAAATTTCCGTGCGCCGTTCGGTCAGGCGCTTGCCCGTGCGCAGATAGAACGGCACGCCCGCCCAGCGCCAGTTCTCGACGTACACGCGCGCCGCCGCGTAGGTTTCGGTGCGGCTGTCCTTCGCCACACCCTCTTCTTCCCGATAGCCCGGCCCCGCCGGTCCGGCTTCGTACTGGCCGAGCACGACATCGTTCGCCGTGAGCGGGCGGATCGCATCGAAGACTTCGGCCTTGCGGTCGCGCACGGATTCGGCATCGAACGAATTGGGCGGCTCCATCGCCACCATGCCGAGCAACTGGAACAGATGGTTCGGCAGCATGTCGCGAAACGCACCGGTCTGCTCGTAGAACTTGCCGCGCCCTTCCACGCCGATCGTCTCCGCCGCCGTGATCTGCACGTTGTCGATGTACTCGCGCCGCCAGACAGGTTCGAACATCGCATTGGCGAAGCGCACGGCGAGAATGCTCTGCACCGTGTCCTTGCCGAGAAAATGGTCGATCCGATACACCTGCGACTCGTCCGCGTACTTGAGAATGCAGCCGTTGAGTTCCCGCGCGGACGCGAGATCGGTCCCGAACGGCTTCTCGATGACGAGCCGCCGGAAATTGCCGTCCTTCTCTTCCAGCATGCCCGCCGCGCCGAGATGCTCGATGATCGGCTGGAAAAAGCGCGCGCCCACCGCGAGGTAGAACATGACGTTGCCGGATTTCGCCTTCGCGAGCCGCGCCTTGAGCCGCGCGAAGGTCTCGTCTTCCTCGAACTCGCCCGGAAAGTATTCCAGCCTGCCGACGACCCAGTTCCACGCATCTTCGTTCAGTTGCGACAAGTGGAAAGTCGCGGCCTTGTCCGCGGCGAACTTGCGCAGCGACTGCGTGAGCTCGTCGCGCCATTCGGAGGTTTCGCGCTCGCCGTGATTGACGCCGATGATTTCCATGCCGTCGTCGAGCAGCTTGTCGGCCGACAGGTTGTAGAGCGACGGCATCAGCAGCCGCTTGGTGAGATCGCCGCCCGCGCCGAAGATCACGAGTGTGCACGGCGGCGCGGGATGTCTGCCGGCGCACGTTGCGCTCGCCGGCTTCGCTTCATTCGATTGGTTCGTTTCGTTCGCTTCGTTCGCTTCTTTCGGCATGGCGTATCGCCCCTTGTCAGTTGCGCGTGAATCTGGAAAGACCTTCATCGATGCGGCACAGTTCGTTCGGACGATGCGTCACAGGCACTTGCATCGAAAAACGTATACGTTTTGTAATTTTTAACCTTTCGTGTCGTAAAATATGCGCGCTTGCGTCTGCGCTCGCGCACCCTGCGACATCGAACGAATCAAAGGCCGACACTCCGCATGAACGCACCCGACACTTCCATCGACCTTACCGCGTACTTCGAACGCATCGGCTTCGGCGGACCCGCGCGGCCCGCGCCGACGCTCGACACCTTGCGGGCGCTGCATCTGCTGCATCCCCAGGCGATTCCTTTCGAAAACCTCGACGTGCTGCTCGGCCAGCCAGTCAGGCTCGATCTGGCGTCGATCCAGCAAAAGCTCGTCGCGAACCGGCGCGGCGGCTATTGCTACGAACACAACCTGCTGTTTCGCAGCGTACTGCAGACGCTGGGTTTTCGCGTGCGCAGCTTCGCGGGCCGCGTCCTGTGGGGCCGCGACGCAGCGGCGGACATGCCGGCGCGCACGCACATGCTGCTGCTCGCTGATCTCGACGAAGGCACCTTCCTCACTGATGTCGGCTTCGGCGGCATGACGCTCTCGGCGCCGCTGCCGCTTCAGACGGGCATCGAGCAGATCACGCCGCACGGCGCGTTCCGTCTGGACGATGCCGGTAACGAGCCGCCCGCCTTCATCCTGCAGGCGCTCGTGAACGGCGCGTGGACGCCCGTCTATCGCTTCGACCTCGACGCGCAGTATGACGCCGACTACGAAATGGCGAACCATTTCGTGTCCACCTACCCGCAGTCGGTTTTCGTGCACAACCTGCTTGCCGCGCGTCTTGCGCCGGGCAAACGTTTCGGCCTGTTCAACCGGCGCTTTTCCGCGCACGACGAACACGCTGGCAGCGAGCATCGCGAACTGGAGAGCGTGGCCGAGTTGCGCCGCGTGCTCGAAAGCGAAATCGGCATTCGTCTGCCCGCTAGCGACGGTCTCGATGCCGCGCTCGCACGGCTGCCCTGACCCACCAAGCTTAATCACTCAACGACGATGTTCAAGAAGAAGACGCGCGGCGGCAGCGATTTCCAGACGCATCACCGCAGCACGGTGCTCGTGAACCGGCTGCCCGCATGGCGCTCGCGCCTCGTCGTCATCGGCGTGACGGCGGCCTTTCTGACGCTCGCCGGGCGCGCGCTGTGGGTGCAGGTGATCGACCATAAGTTCTACATCGGCGAAGGACAGAAGCGCTATCAGCGCACGCTGGCGCTTTCGGCGACGCGCGGACGCATCGTCGACCGCAACGGCGCGATGCTCGCCGTGAGCCTCGCCACCTACGAAGTGTGGGCGACGCCGAAGCTCTTCGACGGCGACCACGGCAACGAGATCGCCCGCCTGCTCGACATGCCGCCGAAAGACCTGCAGCGGCGCATCGACGGGAACCGCGCGTTCGTATTGCTCAAGCGTCAGGTGGAAGCGGAAACGGCCGAGCGCATCGCGCAGATCGGCCGCGCGGGCATCACGCTCGCGCCGGATACGAAGCGCTTTTATCCCGAAGGCGAATCGGCGGCGCACGTGGTCGGCTTCACCAATAACGAGGATCACGGGCAGGAAGGCGTCGAACTCGCCGCCGACGCGCGCCTGACGGGCGAAGCCGGCCAGCGCGAAGTGATCCGCGACCGGCTCGGACGCGTGATCTCGCAGATCGGCGAGCCGGCTCTGCCGCAGAACGGCGAGACCATTCAACTGACGATCGACCGGCGCATCCAGCAACTCGCGCATACGCAACTGAAGGCGGCGATCGTGAAGCACAAGGCACGCGCGGGCAGCGTCGTCGTGCTCGATGCGAAGAACGGCGAAGTGCTCGCGCTCGCGAACTATCCGAGCTTCGATCCGAACGATCGCGCGCGGCTCACCGGCGAGCAGTTGCGCAACCGCGCGCTCACCGATACCTTCGAACCCGGCTCGACGATCAAGCCGCTCGTCGCCGCGCTGTCGATCGACCTCGGCAAGGTCCGCCCGGACACGCGCATCGACACGGGGCCGGGCACCTTCAAGCTCGGCCCGAACGTGATTCACGACACCTCGAATCACGGCGTCATCACCGTGGCCGAAGCGGTGCAGATGTCCAGCAACGTCGCGCTGACGAAGCTCGCGCTGCAGCTTCCCGCGCAGACGATCTGGGACAAGTACCGCGAATACGGCATCGGCCGCGCGCCCGAATTGACCTTCCCGGGCGCCGCAACTGGCCGTCTGCGCTCGCCCGAGCGCTGGAAGCCGATCGAGCAGGCGACCATGGCCTACGGTTACGGCCTGTCGCTCTCGCTCGTGCAGATCGCGCAGATCTACACCGCCTATGCCGGCGACGGACGCTTTCACCCGGCCACGCTGATCCAGGGCGAAACGCGCCGCGACTCGCCGCAGGTGACCAAGCCCGCGACCGCGAAGGCCGTGCGCAGCATGCTCGAACTGGCGACGGGCGACCACGGCACGGGTCGCGCGGCGGCGGTCGAGGGCTATCGCGTGGGCGGCAAGACTGGCACGGCGCGCAAGCAGGTCGGGCGCTCATATGCGGCGAACAAATACCGCGCGTCCTTCGTCGGCATCGCGCCGATGAGCGATCCGCGCGTGATCGTCGCCGTCATGATCGACGAGCCGACGGGCGGCACCTACTACGGCGGGACGGTCGCCGGACCGGTGTTCTCGGGCATCGTCGGGGCGGCGCTGCCGCTGCTCGGCGTGCCGCCCGACGCATGATCGCGGGCAGACGGGCGCGGCCCTTGCTGCATCGAACCTGACCGGACCGTAAAGAGCCTGTGCTCTAATATCGTGTTCGGCACCAAGCGATCAAACGGGATAGACCATGAAAAAACTCGCCGCGGCGCTCGCGCTGCCAGTGCTCTTCGCCGCCTGCGCCCAGTTTCACAACGAAGATGCGGGACAGCCCGAAGTCGAAAAGTCGTCGACCGAGAACAAGGTGAACGGCATCGTGCAGTGCATCGCCGGCGAAGCGAAGAAGCACGACGCCAAGTATCAGCAGACCGCGATTCCGCAAGGCGTGATGCTCGAATTCGGCGATTCGAACGTGATCAAGGTCCGCTACGATAACGGCGAGACCACGTATCGCTTTTATCCGGGCCAGCGCCATCCGTCGAATCTGTGGATCGAGGGCGCGGGCAAGAAATGCGCGCCGGCCGATCCGACGAGCCAGGACGCCCCGCAGAAATAACCCACGCACATCGATAGCAATCATGCGCTCGACCAAAGCCATCAGCGCCGTCGAACGGCTCAAGACGCGCACCGGCAACGCCAGCTACGCGGCCATCTCGATGCCCGGCGGCTACTTCTATCTCGTCGAACGCTCGGCCGAAGGCGCGAAAAAGCTCTCCGAACCGATGCCGATGGACGATTTCGTCGCGTTCGTCAACGCGCGCGAGCCGGGCAAGCCGCGCAAGGTCAGCAAGCTCGATCTCGCGATGGAAGAGCAGATCGGCCGCAGCGGCAAACGCACATCGGGCACCTCCACAACGCCCGCCGGCGGCGACGAGTAACGCCACCTCTCTGACGCCGCACCGCCCTTGGCGCGGCGCAACATCGGAAACCCCACAGTCCCCTCACATGAATGTGCGATGACAGACGGAGCCAGCAGGCTCGCGTTGCGTACATTTTTGTTAACGATCGAGTCCGCTGAGACGGGCAACGATCGGTCATCCGAAGAAAAGAGCAAAGGCCACCCGCAACGGTACAAAAAAATGCGCGGGTGAACGGGGTGCCTGAACGGCGCGCATATCCGAAGTCGGGGATGGCGCGTCGCATGGCCGAGAGGAAGACCACAGATGAAAAAGAAGAATAGTGAGGCCAAGGGCAGCCTTTTGCCCTCGGCAATGGCTGATGTCGAGCTTCAGCATATCGAACGCGCGCTCGCGCAGCTTCGCACGATGCACAAACAATCGTCGGGCACGCTCAACGTCGAGTATTGGCGTGAGCGTCTCACCGCCGTGATGAAAGGCTATGCGCTCGTGCCCGCGCAGAAGCAGCGCATTGAAGCGCTGCGCATTGCGCTCGATACGGTCGACAGCGGTCCACGCGACGGCTCCGGCAGCCGCAGGAAGTCGACCAACAGGCTTTGGGCGAAAGCGGCCTGACGACCGCTTTCGCCACTCGCGCGTCAGCGCGATCCCTTCGTTCGCGCCCGCGTCTCGCATCGAGCCGGGCGCAACGTCAGTTGCACCTGCAAGTCATGCAGGCACCCTTCCTGCTCGAATGAAAGTCTTCGATCACGCCGGGAGCCGCCATGTCCATTCATCGTCACGAGCACGCGCGCATCTCGCGCCGGCCCTGGGGCGCGCTTGCGAATGCGCTCGTCGCCAGCCTCATCGCCACGTTCAGCACATACGGCGTCGCGCAGATCACCAACGACGGCGGCTCCGGGCGCAATGAAGGCCGTCAGTCGGATTCGACATCGCGCGCCGAGCCGTCCGGCGCCACGGTGCACGAATCGCACAAGCCGCAATCGAAGGACGCCGCGAAGGGCCGCGCCGCGACCGCAGGCAAAGGCCAGAAGGCCGACGGCAGCGGCGGCTTCGGCGATGGCCTCTACGGAACGGGCGCGGGCAGCAACAAGTGAGGTTCAGTCGTCGCGTTTATGCGGCAAGTCCATGATCTCCGGCGCGATCGCCGCATGATTGACGATCGCGACCAGCGACACGCCCCCGATCACGTTGCCAATGAACGTCGGCACGAGGAATACCAGGAAATAGTCCGAGAGGCTGGCGGCGTCGATCATCACCGCGTACGCCGCCTCGACCGATCCGGCGACCACATGTGTGAGCTCGCTCACGGCGACGGTGTAAGTCACGATCAGGATCGTCAGCAGACGCCCGGAGCGCGCGCTCGGCAGCAGCCACACCATCAGCGCGATGAGCCAGCCGGAGAACACCCCGCGCACGACAGTCACGCCAAACTCGGCGGACAGCGGCGTCATCGCGAGCTTCGCGAGCGACTCGCTCACTTCCGGCGAGAACACGCCGCGAATCTGCAACATGGCCGCGAAGATCGCCGTGCCGACCAGGTTGAAGAACAGCACGATCGCCCACAGACGCAGCGCCTTCAGCAAGGTCGCGACGTCGCGCCGTGTAAGCACGGGCAGCACCGCCGTCAGCGTGCTTTCGGTGAAAAGCTGCTGGCGGGCAAGAATCGCGAACACGAAGCCGACGGTGTAGCCGAGGCTCGATACCAGCCCGCGCCAGGCGGTGTCGGGCAGGGAGCTTTCGAGGATCCCCTGGACCAGGAACGAGAAGCCCATTGAGAGGCCCGCAGCGAGCGCGGACCACATCAGCGCGGCGAAGGTGCGCTCCATGGCGACTTCGCCCTCCTCCCGCACGATTTCATGAATCACGAGCGGATGCGGCGCGGAATGTTCGGCGGCCTGCTCCTGTTCGGCGCTATCGAGGTGCGGAGAGTCCGCTCCGGCGGAATTCCCCTTGTCGGGGGCCGCGGCGTGCGGCTCGTTCATGATCGTTCTCCCTGAACGCCGCTCGATTACGGAAGGTGGATGAGCGGCAGGCGCATCCATGAAGCAGGAAGAATGCCAGTAAGGCTAGCGAGCGATGGTGCCATCCGCAGCGTCATACCCTCGCCACTTGTAGATGAGCGCGGAAACGAGCCAGCAGGCGACGAAAATCGCGACGATCCCGTAGCCAAGCATGCCGAAGTGCTCGGAGAGCGACGCGGCTACATCCCACAGTCCGCCTTTCAGTTGCAGCCGGTCCGCGATCAGACCGAGCGCCTCGATGCCGCCGACCAGCACCGCGATCAGCACCGACACCAGCGTGACCGTGAGGTTGTAATACAGCTTGCGGATCGGCTTCATGAACGCCCAGCCGTACGCGCCCGTCATCAGCAAGCTGTCGGCGGTGTCGATGAGCGACATGCCCGCCGTGAACAGGACCGGGAACACGAGAATCGACCACACGGGCATGCCGCGCGCCGCTTCGGCCGCCGCGATGCCCATCAGGCCGATTTCGGTGGCCGTGTCGAAGCCGAGGCCGAACAGGAAGCCGAGCGGATACATGTGCCAGCTCCTGCCGATCAGCCTGAAAAGTGGCCGTGCGAGCCGCGCGAGCGGACCGCCGCCGACCGCGAGCATGTCGATGTCTTCGTCACGGCACGTCTCGCCGCGCCGCACGCGCCGGAATGCGCGCCACACGCCGCGCAGCACGAAGAGGTTCATCGCCGCGATGGCGAACAGAAAAAGCGACGACACCGACGTGCCGATGATCCCGCCGATTTCGCGAAATTCGGCGAAACGGCCCTGCACGGCCATCGCGGTCGCGGCGATCAGCGCGGTGGCCGCGACGACGATCGTCGAATGTCCGAGCGAAAAGAAAAAACCGACGAAAATCGGCCGCTTGCCTTCCTGCATCAGCTTGCGCGTGACGTTGTCGATGGCGGCGATGTGATCGGCATCGACGGCATGGCGCAGCCCGAGCGAATACGCGAGGAGAGATGTGCCGAGCAACAGCGGATAGTGCCGGAACGCGATCAGCGCCCAGAGCCAGGCGAGCACGTTGAAGGCGATCAGCCCGGCGATGAGATGCGCGGATTTGCGCGGCAGTGCGCGGCGCACCGGATGCGACGTGCAGGCGGGCTCGAGCGGTTCAGACATATGCGCGCAAGTGGGGTCGGAGGGACCAAGCATACCAAGCCGGCCCTCGTTGCCAATATTCGGCCGGTGCGCGAATGCTTATAGCGCCGAGCGCGAAATCGATAGCGGGATTCCTTGGTTGGGACGCGCGCGCAGCGCCGCTAGGATGGCCCTTCGTCTTTCACGAAGTCCGCCATGCCCCGCTATCTCGACGACGCGCAACGCCACGAACTCCAGAACGAACGCAACACATGGCGCTGGCGCTGCGAATGGCCGACCTGGGCGGTCATCGTCGCGGTCTACGGCGGCTGGTTCGGCGTCGCGTTGAACGCGCGCACGCTCGGCCTCGCTCCGACCATCGCGCTGCTCGCGATGCTGTCGTGCTGGTATATGTCGCTCCAGCACGAACTGATACACGGGCATCCGACGCGCTGGCCGCTCGTCAACATGCTCATCGGGCTCGCCCCGCTCGCAGTGTGGTTTCCTTACGCGGTGTATCGCGAGTCGCATCTGCGTCATCACGACGACGAACATCTGACCGAGCCTGGCCGCGATCCCGAAAGCTATTACGTGACGTCCGCACAGTGGGCGAACGCGGGCCCCGTATTGCGCGCCGCGCTCGCCGCACGCAATACGTTCGTCGGGCGCATGCTCATCGGTCCGTGGTTCTCGATCGCGGCGTCGTGGCGTGAGGCGGCGCAGGCCGTCGTCGAGCGGCGCTGGCGCATCGTCGCGAGCTGGGTCGTGCATCTTGGAACGCTCGTGCTGCTCGCAAGCTGGCTCGAAGCGAAATGCGGCATTCCGTGGCGCGCGTTCGTGTTCGGCGTCGGTTATGCGTCGCTCGCGCTGGCGTCGGTGCGCTCGTTTCAGGAGCATCGCGCGGCGGGACACGAGCGCGAACGCACGGTCGTCAACGAAGCTGCGTGGCCGTGGCGTCTGCTTTTTCTCAACAATAACTTTCACGCGGTGCATCACGATCTGCCCGGCGTGCCGTGGTTCGCGCTCGGACAGATCTACACGCGCCGGCGCGACGCCTATCGCGCGAGCAACGGCGGCTTCGTCGTGCGCGGCTATGGCGAATGGGCACGCCGTCACGCGTTCGCGCAGGCCGCCGAGCCGGTGCATCCGGCCGCGGCGGGCGAATCGTTCGCGCAGGCCGGCAGCCGCACCGCCCGCCGCGGCGATACCGCCAGTCTCGCGGGCTGACGCGGCGCGCTGTACGATTCTGCATCTTCATTCGCCATCTCTCCGCGATGCGCTGGCTCGCCGCCCTGCCGATGTACAACGTCACGCCCGCGCTCGCGGCCGACTGGCGCACGCTGCTCGCGCGCGTGAACGATCGTCTCGCGGACTGGCTGAAGGCGCGCGGCGATACGCTCGCGATCGTCGATCCGGGTGCGGATCTCACCGCGTTCTGGCTGCGTGACGACGTCCTGCTCACGCAGACCTGCGGCTATCCGCTCGTCCATGCGCTCGCGCAGCGCGTGCGCCTCGTCGCGGCGCCCGATTTCGACGTGCCCGGCTGCGACGGCGGCACGTATCGCAGCGTGATCGTCGCGGGTGAGCACGTCGCGGCGCAGTCGATCGAAGCTTGCCGCGGCCTGCGCGCCGCCTATAACGACGACGACTCCAACAGCGGCATGAACCTCTTGCGGCACGCGGTGGCCCCGTTCGCGCAAAGCGGACGGTTTTTCGGCTCGGTGACGAAAACCGGCGCGCATCTCGCGTCGCTGCGCGCGCTGGCCGAACAACGGGCCGACGTCGCCGCGATCGATTGCGTCACGTTCTCATTCGTGCAATCGCAGCTACCGGAACTCGCGGCGCGCGTGCGCGTGATCGGCATGACTGCGAGCGCGGGCGCGCTGCCGTTCATCGCGTCGACACGCGTGCCGCAGGACGCTGCCGATACAATTTTTCACGCACTCGCCGATGCGCTCCGTCAGGACGACGCGCTCGCCCGGCGGCTCCGGCTCAAAGGCGTCGTGCAGCGCACCCAGGCGGACTACGCGCCGATCCTCGACTACGAACGCGACGCCATCGCGCGGGGTTATCCGCAGCTTGCCTGAGCGAAATCACGCCAGCCCGATCCGGCAGATTTCCGGGAGTTTCGGCACAATCGGCTTTTTCAGCGCGTGAACCGCGACGCGCACGCAGCGCGAGCGGCCATGCTATCGGAACGCCGCAATGATCCCCTTCTCGCTACTCGACCTTTCTCCGGTTCCGCTCGGCTCGACGCCGGCCGCCGCTTTCGCCCATTCACTCGATCTCGCCCAGCACGCCGAGCGCTGGGGTTATCAGCGCTACTGGCTCGCCGAGCATCACAACATGACCGGAATCGCCAGTGCGGCGACGGCCGTCGTGATCGGCCATATCGCGGCGGGCACCAGCACGATCCGCGTCGGCTCGGGCGGCATCATGCTGCCGAATCACGCGCCGCTCGTGATCGCGGAGCAGTTCGGCACGCTCGCCTCGCTGTTCCCGGGCCGGATCGATCTCGGCCTCGGACGCGCGCCCGGCACCGATCAGACCACGGCGCGCGCGCTGCGCCGCGATCTGCACGGCAGCGCCGAATCCTTTCCCGACGATGTCGTCGAACTGCAACGTTATTTCGCCGATCCCGTCGAAGGCCAGCGCGTGCGCGCGGTGCCCGGCGCGGGCCTGCATGTGCCGATCTGGCTGCTCGGCTCGTCGCTCTTTTCCGCGCAGCTGGCGGCGGCGCTCGGGCTGCCGTTCGCGTTCGCGTCCCATTTCGCGCCGGATTATCTGCTGAGCGCGCTGGAGGTCTATCGCGCGCAGTTCCGCCCGTCGGCGACGCTGCAAAAGCCCTACGCGATGGTCGGCGTCAATGTCTTCGCCGCCGATACCGTCGATGAAGCGCGCTTTCTCTTCACGTCGCTGCAGCAGCAGTTCATCAATCTGCGTCGCGGCACGCCCGGCCAGTTGCCGCCGCCGGTCGAATCGATTCCGTGGAACGACGCCGAACGCGCGGGCGTCGAGCATTCGCTCGCATGCTCCGTCGTCGGCGCGCCAGCCGATGTCGAAGCCGGGCTGCGCTCGGTGATTGCCCAGACCCAGGCCGATGAACTCATCGTCACGGCGCAGATCTTCGATCACCGGGCGCGCCTGCGTTCGTTCGAGATCGCAAGCCAGGCCCGCGACGCGATCGGCGCTGGCGTCTGAAAGGCCTTGCGCTGGACGCGCGCACTTTTGACAGGCAATAATGAGATAACCGGAGGGCGGCGCAGGCCGCGTTGCTCTCCGCGTCCGCCTCATTCGCCAAGCTGACTCCCATGTAACGCGCCCGAATTTCGTGCACGCGGGTGAACGGCGCGGCGAAACAACAACAATGACGTCGCAAGACGGGAGGAAGAATGTCGATGCCGAGAAGCGCCGCCACTGGCGCCATGACGCTCCTGACGGAATACGACGAAGCCAGCGGACAGGAAGTGCGTTCGCTGCGCCTCGAACCCGCGGCGGATGGCAAAGCCGTACTGCTGATTGAAATCGACGAGCGCAAACCCGGCATTCACCGCGAAGTGCGTTATGAGATTACGCCGGCGGAACTGATTGCCGCCATTCGCGCGCACGGTGCGGAATTACCGGGAGAACAACATAGTCGTTAAAACGTTTTAACAGTTGCCATAAGCAGCATACAATAGAGACAGCGAGGTTCGGCCGCTATGCTGCATGGGCGGCCGTGGCCTGGTTCCCGGTTCGTGGCTCCCCGGCTTGACTTTCCGCACGCATCCGTTGCGCGCTTCCGTCACGGCGATGCCCGGCCGGGCGAACGTTCGCATTTGGGGCATAGCAGGCATTAAAAGACGAAGCGCCGGGCAGTTAATAGACGTGCGGTAAATACACTAATTGACGCGAGGCAGGCGCTGCGTCACGCTTCATAAAACACCTAAATTCAATTGATCGAACCGCTCCGGTCCGCGCGGGGTATCGGTTCGCCCTTTGAAAATCACAAAGCTGAATCAGGAAAGCCGTGGACGAAAGAAAGCGAGACAGCATCATTGCGTATTTGCGCAGCCGAATGGCTGAGTTCGGCATTACCGAGAGAGCGTTGGCCGAAGCATTGGCCGAAGCGCCGCCGGTGGTGGCACCACCGCCGTCCTTCACCAGGACCAACGGGGCTCATGGCGCGTCGAAGACCAAGCGGCCGATGCCGCAATTGCCGTTAGTGCCGCAATCGGCCGCCGGCGCAGCGCCGATATTCCGCAACGCCAGTGGCGACACGTGGGACGGTCTCGGCGACATGCCCGAGTGGCTCAAGCGCGCGGTGCACGCCGGACAGGACATCGAGTTCTATCGGGTCTGAGACGCCATTGCTGATTCGCCGGACCAGCCGGCGGATCGCCCGTGGCGCGCGAATACCTTGTCAAACATGCCACGCGCTTCGGCGCGTGGATGAGCGCGCGTGTCGAAACGGACGCGTGCGCCATTGCGCGCGGCGTATCGTATGGGCATCGCCGCCCGCTCCTTCGCTGCCATTCGGTAGCTTTCATAGTCAATTCATTGCGATTTATCAAGCTCAAAAAATTTCGCCGATGGTCGCCCATTGAGCCTGAAAACGTTTATTGATACTTCCCTGTAAGTCGGCTCGCACAGAAAGCCGCGCATCGACCAGACGTCAAGCCCGCCCGATCAAGTCCCGCCGTCTCCATTCGACAAGGGGGCATGCATGAACGCACACGGACGCCGCAACGTTGCACCCATTGCCCACGCACATCGGCCGGCACACGGACGAGGACCGCACACCGGCTCCGGTTCGCGCAGCCGCGTCTGACGCGCCGGGCAAATCGCACGCATTCCGAACGATCGAGCGGCGCACGCCATGCTTTCCCGCCCCGAGACACTGCCGAGCGTCGTGCGACGAATGACGGCTGGCCGCATGCTGCTGGAAGGCGTGCCGGTCGAAACGGTCGCCGAGCAGTTGCATCTGTCCGTGCAGACCGTGCGGCGCTACAAGGCGCTCGTCTCCGAGGGCGGTCTCGACGCGCTCGCGAAGATGGGCGTCGGCGGGCGCGCGTCGGTGCTTGATCGGGAGGCGCTCGACTGGATCGCCGCCGCGTTGCAGGGATCGGCGCGCGAGCACGGCTTCGAGAGCGACACATGGACCAATGCGCGCCTGCGCGAGGTGATCGAGCGGCGCTACGGCGTGCGTTACTCGCGCGTCTATATCTGGCAGATCGCGACCAATCTCGGGCTCGGTCATCTGCTTTCGAAGTCGCGTCGCTGAGGGCGCGGTCATCATCAATACAAAGGAGACAACCCATGATTCTTTCGACAACCAAGCGGGTGCATCGCTCGATCAGCCTCGTCGCGACGTGCGCGGCGCTTTCCCTCACTGCAATCGGCAGCGCGCGGGCTCAGGACGACGCGTCGGCGCCGATGGCGCGCGGCGCGGCGGCCATCGCGGAAATCCAGGCGCGTGTCGTTGGCATCGATCCGGTGACCAACAGCGTGTCGTTGCAGGGGCCGCAGGGGCGTGTCGCCGAAGTGGCGGTCAATCCGGAAATCGGCGATGTCAAGAAGCTGCAGCTCGGCGATATCGTCAACATCCAGTACCGCAGCGCGCTGCTCGTCCGGGCGACGAAAGTCAAATCGGATGGCATACGCCAGCGTATCGATACGGAGGCGGCGATCCCGGCGTCGGGCGGCGTGATGGCGCAGGCGCGCGTCGTCGAAGTGATCGGAACGATCGAGCGTGTCGATACGAAGAAGCGTCGCGTGACCTTGCGCGGTCCGAGCCGCACGGTGACGCTCGACGTGGCGCCGGATGTGTCGCTCGCGGGACTAAAGGCTGGCGATACGGTGCAGGCGCAGTTCGAGTCGGCGACGGCGGTGCAGGTGTTGAGGAGTGGGCAGGCGGTGAAGTGACGGTTGCACCGCCCATCGCGGCTTCGCGGCATCACCGCAGTGGCTGAAAAAGCGAAACGCCCCGAAGGGCGTTTCGTTCTTCTCTCAGGCTCCCACCACTCAAAAATTGAAGTTATCGATATTCGCCGCATCAAAAGTCGTCGGCGGCCCGAGAATCACTTCCCCGCTCTTGCCCACGGTCCGCTTGCCCAGTTTCCCCGCATCGAACGAATCGCCTTCCTTGCCCGTGATCGTACCCGACGCGAGATTGGCCGCTGCGAACGCCGCGAGATAACCCAACTGACCCGGATCCCACAACTGGAACGCCTTGACAGTACCGTTCTTCACGAACGCGCGCATCTGGTTCGGCGTGCCCAGACCCGTCACGACAACCTTGCCCTTCGCCGGCGAACTCGAGATATAACGCGCCGCCGCTGCGATGCCGACCGATGTCGGCGCAACGATGCCCTTCAGGTTCGGATACGCCTGCAACAGCCCCTGCGTCTCGACGAACGACTTCTGATCGTCGTCATTGCCGTAGGCGATCTTCACGAGCTTCATCTTCGAATACTCGGGCTTCTTGAGTTCCTCCTGCATCCACTTGATCCAGGTGTTCTGATTGGTCGCGTTGGGCGTCGCCGAGAGAATCGCGAACTCGCCCTCGCCGCCGATCAGCTTCGACAACAATTGAATCTGCCCGCGCCCGATCGCCTCGGAATCGGCCTGATTCACGAAGATCTGCCGGCCATCCGGCGCCGTGTCGGAATCGAAGGTCACGACCTTGATGCCCTGCGACATCGCCTTCTTCAGATACGGCACGACCGCGTTCGCATCGTTGGCCGCGATCACGATCGCGTTCTGCCGCTGCGTGATGAGCGTGTTGATATAACTCACCTGCGACGACGCGCCGGCGTCCGACGGCCCCACGACCTTGCCGTCGCCCTTCATCTCCTTGATGGCAGCCATGCCGCCGTCGTCGGCGATCACCTCGTAGGGGTTGTTGATCTGCTTCGGCAGAAAGGCGATCTTCAGGCCGCTCTTGATGTCGGCGGCGCTTGCGGAGAGCGCGACGGTGGCGGCGAGAAAGGCCGCCGCCAGCGCCGGGCCGCGCAGGAATCGAATGGGCTTGTTCATGTCGTAAAAGTCTCCTGTCATTGCGCATGAGTGCGCTGATTAATAGTGAATACCCGATAACGAATACCCGCAACGGACACCAACCGGATCAAAGCGCCTGCGCCATCAGACGCTTTTCGCGCGCCGCCCGCCAGCGCGCGACGAGATTCGGGATCAACACCGACGAGAGCAGCAGCGCACCCGTCACGATCGTGAGCGTTTCGCTCGATACGTCCGCGAGCGTCAGCGCATTGCGCAGCACGCCGATGATCACGAGCGACAGCAGCACGCCGATCATCGAGCCGCGCCCGCCGAAGATGCTCACGCCGCCGAACAGCACCGCCGCGATCACGGAAAGCTCGAAGCCCTCGCCGTTGTCGCCGCGCGCGCTCGTGAAGCGCAGCGTATAGACGATGCCCGCGAGCGCAGCCATCGCGCCCGACATCATGAAGAGCTTCAGCTTCGTCTTCGCGACGTCGATGCCGGAGAACTGCGCGGCCACCGGATTCGCGCCGATCGCAAAGAGGCTGCGCCCGAAAGGCGTCGTCTGCAACAGCACAGTGAAGATGATGGCGCCCGCGATGACCAGGACGAAGGGCATCGGCAGGAAGGTATTCGCGATCGTGTCGATGCCGAAGGCCGTGTACGACGCCGGAAAATCCGCGATGGCCTGATCGCCGAGCAGCACATACGCGAGACCGCGAAAGAGCGCGAGCGTGCCGATCGTCACCGCGAGCGACGGCAGACTGAAACGCACGATCACGAGGCCGTTGAGCAGGCCCGCGAGCGTGCCGAACAGAAGCACGAGGACGATCACGAGCGGCATCGGCAGGCCCATGTGCCACAGCACGCCCATCAGCGCGCTGGACGCGCCCAGCACCGACGCCACCGACAGATCGATCTCCGCCGCGACGATGACGAGCGTCATCGGCAGCGCGATCAGCGCGATCTCGGTGAAATCCGCGAGCATGTTCGAGATATTCGCCGCCGACAGAAAGAGCGGCGACAGCACGCGCCCCGCGACCAGCGAGACGACGAGCACGATCGCGAGCATCGCTTCCCATTGCAGGTGGCGGCGTTTGGTGGTGGCGAGTGCGGAATCGGGCTTAGCCATGATCGCGTTTCCTCATCATGCGGCGCGCGACGGAACGCGCCAGCAACGTATCGAGCGCGATCGCCGCAACGATCAGCGCGCCTTGAATCGCTTGCTGCCAGAACGGCGACACGCGCAACACCACGAGGGCGATGTTGATGACGCCGAGCACGAGCGCGCCGAGTGTCGCGCCCGCGATCGTGCCGACGCCGCCCGTGATCGCGACGCTGCCGACCACCGCCGCCGCGACCACCTGCAACTCGATGCCCTTCGCCGTGCTGGCATCGACGGTGCCGAAGCGCGCGAGCCACAGCACGCCCGCAAGCCCCGCGATCGCGCCCGAGAGCAGAAAGCCGATCATCACGCGACGGTCCACGCGGATGCCCGCGAGCCGCGCGGCTTCGGGATTCGAGCCGATCGCATAATGCTCGCGCCCGCCGCGATACTGCTTCAGATACACCGACAACGCGATCAGCACCACCAGCGCGATCAACACGAGATTCGGCACGCCGAGGAGCGAGCCCGTCGCGATGGAGGCAAACGCATCGGGCAGACTCGTTGCGTTGATCTGACCGCCGTGGACCCACGCGTAGTCCGCGCCGCGCACGATATAAAGCGTCGAAAGCGTGGCGACGAGCGAAGGCACGCGCCCGAACGTGACGAGCGCGCCGTTCACCGCGCCGATCGCGAGGCCAACGCCGATGCCCGCGAGCATCGCAACGAGCACCGGCATATGCGGAAACATCACGAAGAGACTGCCGACCGCATAGGCCGATACGCCGACCACCGACGCCACGGACAGATCGATATGCCGCATCAGCATCACGATCGTCATGCCCGCCGTCAGCAGACCGATGATCGATACATTGAGCAGCACGTCGCGCAGATTCTGCAGATTGAGGAAGTCGGGCTTGACCGCCGCCGTCGCGCCGATCAGCACGAGCAGCACGATGAAGAGCGTCAGCTCGCGGCTCTTCGCGATCGAGACCGCGAGGCTTTCGCGTTTCGTTTCGGCAGGCGGCATCGCGGGTAGCGTGGGAGAGTGTCGTGTCATCATGCTGCACGTCCTAGTGTTTGCGCGGACGCGCCCAGAGCTGCGCTCATCACACGTTCTTCGTTCGCATCGGCGCGGGCGATATCCGCGCTGATGCGGCCTTCGTGCATCACGAGCACGCGATCCGCCATGCCGAGCACTTCAGGCAGTTCGCTCGATATCATCAGCACCGCCATGCCCTCCTTCACGAGTTCCGCCAGCGTGCGATACACCTCCGCTTTCGCGCCCACGTCGATACCGCGCGTCGGCTCGTCGATGATGAGCACCTTCGGGTTCGTCGCGAGCCATTTGCCGAGCACGACCTTCTGCTGATTGCCGCCCGACAGCGTGCCGACGGGCGCATCGAGATCGCCGGCCTTGAGGCGCAGACGCTTGCCCCAGTCGGCTGCGAGCGCCGATTCGCTCTTCGCCGTGATGAGTCCGTGCCGCATCAAGCGTCCGAGCACCGTCAGCGACGCATTGCGCGCGATGCTCAACTCCAGCGCGAGCCCCTGCGCGCGACGATCTTCCGGCACGAGCGCGAGGCCCGCGCGCACGGCGGCCGCCGGATGTCCCAGCGCGAGCTTTTTGCCCGCGATCTTCACTTCACCGCCATCGACCGGATCGATACCGAAGATCGCGCGCGCTACCTCGCTTCTTCCCGCGCCGACCAGTCCGGCCAGCGCGACGATCTCGCCCGCCCGCACATCGAACGAGACGTTCCTGAACACGCCTTCGCGCGTGAGATTGCGCACCGAAAGACGCACGTCTCCAGGCGTTACGTCGGCTTTCGGATAGAACGTGTCGAGATCGCGGCCGACCATCCGGCTCACGATCGCATCGATGTTCATGTCCTGCGTGAGCGCGTCGTAGACTTTCATGCCGTCGCGCATGATCGTCATGCGCTGCGTCAGCGCGAACACTTCATCGAGACGATGCGTGATGAAAAGAATCGCGACATCGCGCTCGCGCAAGGCGCGCACGATCGCGAAGAGCCGTTCCACTTCGGGCAGCGAGAGCGCGGCGGTCGGCTCGTCCATGATCAGCACATTCGCATCGAGCGACAGCGCCTTCGCGATCTCGACGACCTGCTGATCCGCTATCGACAGGCCGCGCACGAGCCGTTGCGCGCGCAGATTCACGCCGAGCGACGACAGCAGCGCATCGACTTCGCGATGCATTTCGTCGTAGCGAATGCGGCCGAAGCGATCGCGCGGCTGCCGGCCCATATAGATGTTCTCCGCGATGGAAAGATCGGCGAAGAGCGTCGGCTCCTGATAGATCACGGCGATGCCCGCATCGCGCGCTTCGGCGGGATTCGCGAAGCGGCGCGCGACGCCATCCACGAGCAGCTCGCCCGCATCGGGCTGATAGACGCCCGCGAGCAGTTTCACGAGCGTCGACTTGCCCGCGCCGTTCTCGCCCAGCAACGCGTGCACTTCGCCGGGAAAGAGTTGCAGGCTGCCGTCGCCGAGCGCGCGCACGCGTCCGAACGATTTGCCTGCATGCCTCAGTTCGAGTCTTGGCGTCATGTTTCCCTCTAGATCCGATAGATGCGTTCGGCGTTGCGCACGAACAGCGCGTCCTTCTCGCTGTCGCTGGCATCGCCGACGATCTGCGCGTAGGCGTTCCAGATCGCCGTGTACGAACCGAACAGGCGATCCACGGGAAAGTTCGATGCGAACATCGCGCGGTCGCTGCCGAATGTATCGATGGTCTCGTGCACGTAAGGGCGCAGGCTCTCGACGGTCCACGCGTGATCGAACATGGCGAAGCCGCTCAGCTTCACCGCGACGTTCGGGCAGGCGGCCAGCATCCGAATGCCTTCACGCCACGCGCGATAGCCCTGCGTCGAATTGCGGTCCACGAACATCCCCGCGTGATTGACGATGAATTGCGTATCCGCATGCTCGCGCGCGAGTTGCGCGGCCTCTTCCATCTGCGATGGATACAGTTGCAGATCGAACGACATGCCGAAGCGCTTCAGTAAGCCGAAATGCCTGCGCCATTGCGGCTCGCGCATGAAATGACGGCCGACATAGTCGTAGAGCCTGTTCTCATGCACGTTGAGAATCTGGCGGATGCCGCGCGTATTGGCGAACGCCGCGTGCGCTTCGAGCACCTGTTCAGCGTTGTCCGCCGACAGGTCCGCGCCCGCGACGATGCCGTTCGGCATGCCGTCCTTGTCCGCGATCGATTGCAGCCAGCGCGTTTCCTCGACGGGATCGGCGGGATCGTGATTCGCATCGACATGCACGAGCTTCAGGACTTCGATGTCCTGTGCATCGCACAGCAGATCCGCGAGCAGATAGTCGTGCTTCAAGTCGCGCGCATCGCCGACGAACGACGTCTGCGGATTCGCGAGCCAGGGGTAATGATGCGTGGACAACTCCCACAGATGAATATGCGGATCGACGACCTGCATGTTGCTTTCCTCGCGAGAGAGGCGAACGTTTCAGGGAAGATGAAACACCGGCACGAGCGGCACCGCGACAGGCGCGCTGTCTCCACGCTCCGCGTGTGTCTCCATCAGTTCGGCCATGCTGTCCCACCACTTGCGCATGATGGGCAGCGTCGCGAGCGCATGGGTGGTATGCGTGTCCGTACGCTGCTGGATGGCGAACAGATGTCCGGTCGATTCGTCGAGAAAGATCCGGTAATCGCGGATGCCCGCCGCGTGCAGCGCGTCGGCCAGTTCCGGCCAGAGCTCGCGATGGCGCTTCTCGTATTCCTCGCGCATGCCCGGCTTCAGGGTCATGCGAAATGCCACTGTCTCCATGGCGGGCCGCCTTCTTTTGATTGGTGAATCCCTGTGTGCGGGAGTCGTTGTGCTGCGACTATAATTCGCCGACCGATAACACGACAATCCGATTGCAGGATTGGCCGATCGCAAAAACGTATCGCTGCGCCGTATCATCGCGCGGTTCAACGCGAACTGTCGAATGAATCAGAACGTGTCCCAAAGTGTGTCGCCCGGCATTTCAACCAGCGCGCTGGTCAATCGGCTGAAGTTCAAGCATCTGGCGCTGCTCGTCGCGCTCGATGACGCGCGCAATCTTCATCAGGCCGCCGAGACGATCAACGTCGCGCAGCCGAGCGCGAGCCGCATGCTCGCGGACATCGAGGAGGCATTCGGCTTTCTGCTGTTCGAGCGCAACGCGCGCGGCATGCAGCCGACGCCGCTCGGCACCGCCGCGCTGGCCTACGCGCGCCGCTCGCTCGCGGACCTGACGCGCTTCGCCGACGATCTCGACGCCAAGCGTCGCGGCGGGCACGGCCAGTTGACCGTGGGCGCGATCATGGGCGCCGCGCCCGACGTGCTCGCGATGGCCGTCACCGAACTGAAATCCGAGCGGCCGCTGCTGAACGTTCGCATCCTCGGCGAGACGAGCGATCAGGTCGTGCAGTTGCTGCATCGCCGCGAAGTCGATCTCGCGCTCGGGCGGCTGACCACGCCCCTGCAACACAACGATTTCGACTTCGAGCCGCTCGCGCGCGAAGCGATGCGGCTCGTCGTGCGCGCGGGGCATCCGCTCGCCGGAAAGACCGAACTCGCGCTGGACACGCTGGTTGGCTGGCCGTGGATTCTGCAGCCAATCGCGAGCCCCGCGCGCGGCCTGTTCGAAGACGAACTCGCGCGCGCAGGACTGACGACGCCGGCCGATATCGTCGAATGCGCGTCGATCTTCGCGACGCTGCAATTGCTGCAGAACAGCGAAGCCGTCGCGATGCTGCCGGAGTCGGTCGTGCGGGACTATCTGCGGGCGCAGTTGCTGATCGAACTGCCGATCGAAATCGGCAAGAGCCTGTCCGGTTTCGGGCTGTTGCGTCGAAAGTTCGAAACCTTGAGCGAACCGGCCGAATACTTCATCGCGTTGTTGCGCAAGTACTCGGCCGTGTCACCTCACTGAGTCACTGAAGATTGACGAACAGGCCGCCATCCACGAGCAAAGAAGCGCCCGTCACATAGCGCGCGCGGTCCGAGGCGAGAAAGACGACGCATTGCGCGACGTCATCGGGCGCGCCGAGACGCCCGAGCGGAATGCGCTTCTCCATATAGGCGCGCTTGTCCGTGTCCGAAAGGTCATCGGCGTTGAGATCGGTCGCGATGGTGCCCGGCATCACCGAGTTGCAGCGGATGCCATACGGTCCGAGCGCGATCGCGCACGATTGCATCAGCGAATGGACGCCCGCCTTGGTCGGCGTGTAGTGCGTCTGCATGCCGCCGCCGACGAGCGCGCTGATCGAACTCGTCGCGACGATCGCGCCGCCCGTGCCCTGCGCCTTCATCTGGTTCGCGGCGGCCTGCGTCACGTAGAACGCGCCATTCAGGTTCACCGCGACCGTGGTCTCGTAGACGGAGGCGGGCATGTCGAGAAACGCGTGGAACGGGCAGATGCCCGCATTGCTCGACAGCACGTCGACGTGGCCGAACGCATCCACCGTGCGCGCGATGAGTTCGATGCCCGTGTCGCGCTCGGCGACGTTGCCCTCGACGGCGATCGCGCGCCGCCCGAGCGCTTCGATCTCGTCGACGATCGATTCCACCGCCGATGCCTTGCCGTACGACTTGTCGTTGTCGCCCCAGTAGTTGATGGCGACATCCGCGCCTTCACGCGCGCTCGCGAGCGCGATCGCCCGGCCGATGCCACGCGATCCGCCCGTCACCACGACGACCTTGTTCTGCAAAAGCATGAATGTCTCCCCTTGTCGCATCGTTGAGGGTGACGGCGCATACCGTCATCCACGTTACATCGCCGCGCGAACGCCTTCCTTACTGTCACGCCAAACGGATGACGCTCGACGCGTATCAATGCGTGTAAGGCCGCGTCAGCGCGCACTCCGGATTCAGCCGCACGCCGAAGCCCGGCGTCTCCGGCACCTTCATGCGGCCGTTCACCGGCACGGGCTCGTCGAGCAGCAAGGGCGTGAACATCGGCACGACCTGATCGGCCTTGGGCGCCATCATCAGGAACTCGGCGAACGGCGAGTTGTGGCGCGTCACGACGAAGTGATAGCTGTACACCGACGAGCCATGCGGCACGACGAGCACGTTGTGCGCGTCCGCCAGCGCGGAAATCTTGATCAGCTCCGTGATGCCGCCGCACCAGCCGACATCCGGCTGCACGAGGTCCGCGCAGCCCATCTCGAACAGCATGCGAAAGCCCCAGCGCGTCGCTTCGTGCTCGCCGGTCGTGACCATCATCCCGTTCGGCACCGAGCGGCGCAGTTCGGCATAGCCCCAGTAGTCATCCGGCGGCAACGCTTCCTCGATCCACTTCAGGCCGTGTTCGCGCGCCGCGTTCGCGAGGCGCTTCGCGTAGTTGAGGTCGAGACTCATCCAGCAGTCGAACATCAGCCAGAAATCGTCGCCGACTTTCGCGCGCATGTCCGCGAGTTTCGCGATGTTCTTGTGCAGTCCTTCCTCGCCTTCCGCCGGGCCGTGCTGCAAGGGCATCTTGCCGCCGATGAAGCCCATCTGCTTCGCGAGATCGGGGCGCGCGCCCGTCGCGTAGAACTGCAGTTCGTCGCGAACCGGACCGCCCAGCAGATGAAACACCGGTTCCTTGCGCACTTTCGCGAGCAGGTCCCACAGCGCGAGATCGACGCCCGAAATCGCGTTGAGCACGATGCCCTTGCGCCCGTAATAGAGCGTTGCGTTGTACATCTGATCCCACATCTTTTCGATGTCGGTGACGCGCTGTCCTTCGAGAAAGCGCGCGAGATGCTTCTCGACGATGAACGCGCCGATCTCGCCGCCCGTCGTCACCGCGAAGCCCACGGTGCCGTCGCTCGCCTCGATCTCCACGACGAGCGAGCCGAGCACGTTCAGCCCGAACGACTGGCGGCTCTTGCGGTATTCGGGATAGCGCGCCATCGGCGTGGCGATGTGATCGTCGATCCAGTGATCGGCGCCCTGGTCGTGATAGTCGGCGCCGCCGCCGCGAACCGTGAAGGCGCGCACCTGGGCGATCGTGGGCATGGACATGATGTGGCTCCGTACGTGTGGTTTCGTTGTTCAGGACGCCTTGGCGGCGTCGGGAAGATGTCCGTGATCGGCGCGCCCCGGCACGCGCACCAGCGCGGCGATGACGAGCGCGGCAAGTACGCTCGCGCCCGCCAGCACCATGAGCCCGGCGCTCGTCGAATGGAACGCGGCTTCGGCGGCGGTGCGGGCCATCGGCGCGAAGAAACCGCCGAGTCCGCCGAGCGAATTGACGAGCGCGATGCCGGCTGCGGCGGCCGCGCCGGTCAGATAGCGCGTCGGGAAGGTCCAGAAGAGCGGCTGCGCGGCGATAAAGCCGCTCGCCGCGCAGCACAGCGCGATCAGTGAGACGACGGGCGAGCCCGCGACGCCCGACACTGCAATCGCCACACCCGACATCACGAGCAGCGCCACCGCGCAGACGCGATGCCTGCCGGTTCGATCGGCATAACGCGGCACGATCCACGTGACGATCACGGCGGCGATCCACGGCAGCGCCGTCACGAGCCCGACGCGCAAGCCCACCTTCGTTCCGAGCAGCGCGGAGACCTGTTGCGGCAGATAGAAGACGACGCCGTACACCGCCGCCTGAATCAGAAAGTACACGCAGCACAGCACCAGCACGCGCGGATCGACGAGCGCCGCGAGCACGCTGTGCGGACCGTGCGACGACGCGGCGCGCGCATCCTCGTCGAGGCGGCCGACGAGCAGCGCGCATTGTTCCTGCGTGAGCCAGCGCGCCTTCGCGGGGTCATCGTCGAGATACCAGAACGCCCACACGCCGACGATCGACGCAAGCAGTCCTTCGACGAGAAAGAGCCACTGCCAGCCCTTGAAGCCGAGCGCGCCGTGCAGGTCGAGAAGCAGGCCCGAAAGCGGCGCGCCGAAGATAAACGCGAGCGGCGCGCCGAAATAGAACACGCCGAGCGCGCGCGCCCGCGACGATTGCGGGAACCAGCGCGTCAGGTAATAGACGATGCCTGGAAAGAAACCCGCCTCCGCCACGCCGAGCAGAAAGCGCAGCACGTAGAACGTGGTCGAATCATGCGCGAAGGACATCGCTGCGGAGACGAGGCCCCACGTCACCATGATGCGGCACATCCACAGCTTCGCACCGACGCGATGCAGCAACAGATTGCTTGGCACTTCGAAGATTGCATAGCCGACGAAGAACACGCCCGCGCCGAAGGCGAATGCGGCGTTGGTCAGGCCGGTGTCCTGCTGCAACGCCTTCTGCGCGAAGCCGATATTCGCGCGATCCAGAAACGCGAGCACATACATGAGCAGCAGAAACGGCAGCAGGCGGCGCATCACGCGGGACGTGACGGCGCCTTCCGCTGTAGCGGAGTGATTCATCGCGATTCTCCCGAGAACGCAATCAGTACGTCGCGCGTCCGCCCGACAGATCGAACACCGCGCCGGTGCTGAACGCGCAGTCCTCGGACGAGAGCCACAGGATCAGCGACGCGGCCTCCTGCGGCATCAGGAAGCGGTTCATCGGAATTTTGGAGAGCATGTAGTCGATGTGTTGCTGCGACATCGAATCGAAGATTTCGGTCTTGGCGGCGGCGGGCGTGACGGCGTTCACGAGGATGTTCTTGCCCGCGAGTTCCTTGCCGAGCGATTTCGTGAGCCCGATCAATCCTGCTTTGGACGCGCTGTAGTGCGATGCGTTGGGATTGCCTTCCTTGCCCGCGATCGACGCGACATTGACGATGCGCCCGTAGCCCCCCTTCAACATGTGCGGCACGACAGCGCGACAGGTCAGATACGGCCCGATGAGATTGACGTCGATGACGCGGCGCCACACGTCGGGCGCGAGTTCCCAGGTCGTGCCGTTGCCGCCGGTGATGCCCGCATTGTTGACGAGCACGTCGATCCGCCCATGCGCGGTGAGGGTTTTTTTCGCGGCGGCGTCGACGGACGATTCATCGGTCAGTTCGACGAGGGCTTCGCTGACCTTGCGGTCCTTGTGCTTCGCCGAGAGTTCGGCGCTGGTTCGTGCGAGGCGTTCGCCGTCGACGTCCCACAGCGAGACATCGGCGCCCGATTTGAGCGCGCGCTCCGCCACCGCGAGGCCGATGCCGCGTGCGCCGCCGGTGACGATCACGACGCGGTCCGCCAGGTCGATACGGTTCATGGGTCTTGTCTCCTTTCGTTGTTCGTTGCCGTGGGTTTTGGGTGCCGTGAGAGGCACTATAGTCCCGCGCCAATAGCGCAACAATTCGAAAGGGCGATCGTTCGATAGCAAAAGCGGATCGAACAGATCAGTCGAACGGCCAAAGATCAGGATTTCTCGATAAATTCGTCAGAAACGAGCATAAAGTTATGATTTCTCGATAAACGTTAAGAAATCTCGATGACGCCCATCGGTTATGCCCGTCTCATCGCCATAGGGGAACTGCGCGTAACGCCGCCGGCGCGGCTCGCCTACGCGAGTTCGTCGGTGAACCGGCGGATCGACAGCGAGAGCCAGATTCTGTTTCCCAACAGCGTCGCTTTCGACGATACACCCGTCGGTCATCTCGAGTTCGCGCTCCGTCACGAAGGTGTCAACCTCGAAGTCATCGATGCCGCGTTCGAGCATATCGAGCCTGGCGAACTTATCGACCGGCTGCGCGCGACGCCGACCGGCGAGCAGATTCGCCGCGCGTGCTTTCTCTGGGAATGGCTGACCGGCAGGGAACTCGACGCCGGCGTGACCATCAAGGGCGGGTATGTCGATCTCTTTCCGGCCGAGCTTTATTACACAGCGCCGCAGCCGGTGCGCGCGCCGCGCTTTCGCGTGCGCAACAACGCGCTGGGCACGCCGTGGTTCTGTCCGATCGTCCATCGTGCTGCGATTCCCGATGATCCGCCTCTCTCCGGGTTGCTTCTCGAAGCGCAAAGTGCGCTCGACGCGATGCAGGACCCGGAGTTGTATAAACGCGCGCTGGCTTTTCTGTATTTGTCGGAGACGCGCGGCAGTTACGCGATCGAATCGGAGACGCCCAGTTCGGACAAGCAGGAACGCTTCGTTCAACTCCTGCGACGCGCCGGCGAACCGGCGAAAGTCGACGAAGAGTGGCTCGTGCAACTGCAGAACGTGATCGTGCGTGATGTCTACAGCCAGGAAGCGTCATATCGGAACAAACAGAACTGGCTCGAAGATGCCGCCGGCCGGGTCGACTTCTTTCCCGTGCCGACCAGCGACCTGCGGCGGGTGATGGCCGACTGGGAGCGCTTCGTCAACGACCAGAAGCATTGCCCCGACGTGCTGGTGAAGGCCGCGTGCGCCGCGTTCGGGTTCGTCTATCTGCACCCGTTTTTCGACGGCAACGGCCGTCTCCATCGTTTTCTGATTCAGCACGTGCTGGCGCGTTCGGGTTTGCTGGGCGCGGATACCGTCATCCCGGTCTCAGCGGTGATGGAGCGCAACATCCCGGCCTATCACGCAGTGCTGACGGCGTTTTCCCGCCCGGTGACGAGACTATGGAATTACCGGCGCGTCGATACGGAGCCGCTTGTGCTGAGCGCGCCGTCGAGCCGCGCCTATCGGTTCTTCAACGCCGACCGCGAAGTGGCGTTCCTCTACGCGATGATCAAGGAAGCGGTGCGGGAGGAGATTCCCCGCGAGATCGCATGGCTGCAAGGCTATCACGCGTTCGCGTTGCTGAATGACGAATTCGATTTGCCGCGCAAGGACCTCTCGGTGCTGATTCGCATGACGCAGTCGAACAAAGGCACGCTGTCCACGCATCGCAGGAAGCAGTATCAGCATGTTCCTCGAGCGGTGCTCGATCGCATCGAAGAAGTCGTGCGCGACGCGTTCGCGAGCCAGGCACGGACTTCAGGAAATTAGGTTTTTTCGAGGAGAAGGCGAAAATCACACCGAAAATTAAAATTTCTCGATGAGAGTTAAAGAATTTCGAGCCCGGGACTGCTCAGAACGTTGACTTGTCCGGCGTGGCTTGACGAGGTCGCACCACCGGCCGCCTGTTTTCGGGGAAATCTCCGCGAGCATCAACGAGTGAATCTTTGAAGTGTCTGTCCGCGATGAGCGCGAAGGCAAAAAGCGCAGCGACACCTATCGGGCAGAGAAAAAGAACAGCGACCAGCACGGCGACCTCCGATCAATGATGCAACGCAGTGTAGCGCGGGAAAACACGCCTATTGTCTTGAAAAAAGACAATACTCCGTTCAACAATCGCGAACTTTGATTCGGAATGCGCTGATGCAGAGGGCGCCGATCGATTACGAACGTTCCAGGAACGGTTCCGGCGCCGGCCGCAGCGCCAGCCAGTAGATCAGGAACCGTCCCGCGAAGATGCCCGCCACCGCGCCCGAAACGAGACCATTCAGCACGATGAAGGTCGAATCCACGCCGATATAAGGCGTCGTTGCCATCTCGAAGCCGATCCAGAATTTCATCGCGAAGGTCAACAGGATCAGTACGAGCGGCACCGCCGAGCCAGGCAACGTGATCGTGCGCCGCACGCGGTCCACCGTCATGCCGCTACGCTTCGCAAGCGTAACGCCGAGCCCCGCGCCCAGCACGCCGCCCGCCGCCCACATCAGCGCCGTATCCCAACCGGTCGCCGGGTCCGACAGAAGATGCAGCAATCCCCAGCCGACGAACACCGCCGGCACGATGCCCAGCTTCGACAGCGGCGCGGTGCTGCCCTTCATCGCCTTCATGCCGCGAGAGACCAGCACGGCAAGCAGAACCCAAACCCAGGCGGGTGCACCCAGCAAGATCTCTTGAAAGGACATGATCGTTCTCCTGTGACTGTTAATCTTTACGATGGAAAGATTTTGACTTTCACGCGTGCTTGGGTCAAGATAATTTTCCATTGTAAAGATTGATCGACCAACGGGTCTCCATTCCTATGCAGAACACCCCGCCCACCAGAAAACGCGGTCGTCCCGCGAAAGCACCCGAAGCCGCGCCGCATCCCTACCATCACGGCTCGCTGCCGGACGCGCTGCTGCATGCCGCCGAAACCGTGCTTCGCCGCGACGGATTGCGCGGTCTCACGCTGCGCGCGATCGCCCGCGAGGCAGGCGTGTCGCACACTGCGCCACAACATCATTTCGGCGACACCGCGGGCGTGCTTGCCGAGCTCGCGGCGAGCGGACATCGGCGACTGGCTCACGCGATGCAAAAACGCGCAGCCGCCGCCAGCGCCGGGACGGATCGCGGCCGCGCGATCGCGCACGGCTACATCGACTTCGCGGTCGCCAATCCCGACCTCTTCCGGCTGATGTCCCGCAACGAACTGCTCGACACCGAAAGGCCGTCGCTCGTGGAAGCGCGGCGCATGTCCGCCGCCGGCCTCGCAGATGTGTTCGATGCCGTGCCCGAGATCGCGCCTGGCAGCAACAGCGCGTTCGGCGCGATGAGTTCGGAGCAGACCATCGCGATGGCATCGGCGTGGGCGCACGTGCACGGGCTCGCGTCGCTTCTGATCGACAACCGGCTCAACGGGCTCGCCGCCGTGCCGGGCACGTTCCGCACGCCGCGCGATCTGGTCGACGCCGTGATCGACACGATGTGAAACCAAGTGCGCGCAAGCGAACGGCGGTTTCGCCACTTTTGTCCGTAAGATCAAGATGTTGAGCGCGTTCCAGCGATCCATTTTGAGTGCAAGGACGCGCGCCATTTACAATGTCGGATCGACTGCGCACGGCTTGCCCGGCCCACGCCGAACCATGCCTTCCGCAGTCCCACCCTTACGCATCCGACTGGCAGTATGGTCACTGAAACGTCTTCTTCGGAATCGCTCGCCGTCGCGGAGCGCGTGCGCGAGCTGATGGGCCGTCACGGCATCGGCAAGCGGCAGCAGACCGCCGAGTTGTGCCGCATTCTCGACCTGAGTTTTTCGCAGGGCCATCGCAAGCTGCGCGGCAACAGTCCGTGGACGATCGCGCAGATCCGCCGCGTCGCCGATGCCTTCGACGAGCCCGCGCTCAAGCTTTTCGATTCGATCAACACGCGCCCCGACGTCACCGAAGGCACCGCGCACGACGCCGTGCTCAAGCTCGGTTCGCTCGAGATTCCGTGCATGGCGTGGGTCGGCAACGCGCTCGAGGCGGGCAGCCGGCCGGATTTCATCGCGCAGAAGCTGAACAACCGCTGGATCGTCACGAAGCATGAAGGCGTCCTGTTGCAGGAGGCCTGCGACGTCCACAAGATCGAAATCCAGCCGCGCCGCCCGGATACCGACAAGCCGATCATCGCCGTAGTCGACGACGATCACGCGTCCGCCGACAATCTGCATGACTATCTCGAAGCCACCGGCTTCACGGCGATGGCCTTCTACGGTCTCGACGCCTTCCTCGAAGCGCTGCAGGCTCAAGTGTTCGACGCCGTCGTGATGGACTGGCTGTTCGGCGTCCATACGTCGGCGGACGCGATCCGCGCGGTGCGCGAGTCGGACAATCCGGACGCGCCGGTATTCGTGCTCACCGGCGAACTGACTACAGGCAAGGCGAGCGAGTCGGAAATCAGCCAGGTCATCCGCGACTACAACGTGACGTGTTTCGAGAAGCCCGCGCGGCTGGGCATACTCGTCGCGGATCTTTCCAAGCGGCTGATGCGCAGCTGAACGGCAAGGCCTACGTGACTCGCCGGCGTACCGTCACCGCGCGGTGCACGGCGCCCTTCAGCACCTCGTAACGCACCGGCTTCAGCAGGTAATCGAAGAACAGCACGGCCGCGGCCGGGTCCACGAGTTCGGGCGCGTAGGCGCTCACCGCGATGATCGGCACGCTCGCGCCCGGCGCACTGCGCGCACGATATTCGTTCGCGAACGAGTAGCCGTCCTTGCCGGGCATGTGCAGGTCGGCGAGGATCACGTGGGCGTCATTGGCGCGCAGCCACGCAAGCGCGCTGTCGACATCCGGCAGCGCCACGGCCGAATAGCCCAGATGCGTGAGCATTTCGGTGAGCGAATCGCGGATCGCCTCGTGATCGTCGATGACGAGCACGCGCGATTTGCGCAGTTCGGGCGCATCGGCTTCCTGCTCGCCGCGCTCGGGCATATGCTCGGCCGACGCCGCCGGCAAACTCACGCGAAACGCGGCGCCCTGTCCCACTTCGCTCGATACTTCGATCTTCCCGTCGAGCAGATCGACGAGCCCGCGCACGACCGCGAGGCCCATTCCCGCGCCGTCGAAGCGCCGCGTGCTGGACGAGTCGAGCTGCGTGAATTCCTGAAAAATCAGCGGCAACTGCTCGCGGGGGATACCCGGGCCCGTGTCGATCACCGAAATGTCGAGACGCTTCTCCGTGCGCGCGAAATGCACGTCGATGGAACCGGCGTCGGTGTACTTGATGGCGTTGGTCACGAGATTCGTCACGATCTGCCGAACGCGATGCGGATCGGACTCGATCGGCCCGCGTTCGCCCGCGTAGTCGCCGCGCAACGCCAGCCCCTTCGCGCTCGCGGCGGGCGTGTTCGCATCGATGATGGATTCGAGCAGGTCCACCGGATCGAATACGGACATGCGCAATTCGAGCTTGCCCGCGCCCAGACGCGCGTAGTCGGTCAGATCGCGCATCTGCGCTTCGAGATGGCGCGCGCCCGCTTCCAGCCGCTGCATGATCTTGCGGTCGGCATCGCCGCGCGCGTTCAACCCGAGCAACTCGACCGACGAGACGATCGCGTGCAGCGGCGTGCGCAGTTCGTGGCTGATCATGCCGAGGAAGGTGTCTTTCGCGACGCCGGCCTCGCGTGCCGTGCGCGTCGCCTGATGCTCGGCCACGAGTGCCGCGCGCTGCTGCTCGATGAGACGCGTGCGCCGGTATCCATTCAGCAGCAGCAACGCCGTGGCGGCCGCGGACAGCACCCCGAGCAGAATCCCGCCGTAGATCAGATAACGGCGCTTCGCCTCGAAGTCGCGCACGATCGCCTCGCGCTCGGCGACATCCATGAGCCGGCGTCCGCTCGCCAGTTCTGCCACGACCGGTGCGTTCTGGCGCAGCACGCCGATCACGCGCAAGGTGTGCTGACGCTCCGTCTCGAGCCCGTCGACATTCGCCTCGATGGAATCCAGCGCGGTCTGCAATTGCCGCAGGATTTCGCGCTGCCGGTTCAGCAGGGCTTCGTGGCCGTCCGCCTGTCCCGTCGACTCCGACACCTGCGTGAGCCGCGCGCGCAGCAGTCGATAGCTCGCGCGCACGGCTTCGGCATCCTCGTCGATGCCGTTGCGGTACAGCAGCACGTGATTCTCGAAGCGCTCATAGGCGATCTGCAACTGCGCGGCGTCCCAGTAGACGTCGTAGGGCACGACGAGCCTGTGCGTCTCGCGCGCGAGCAGGCCCGAGTACAGCATGTAGCCGACCGCGCCGATCGGCGGCGCGACCGCGAGCGCGATCAGCGCCGCATACCAGAGGCGGCGAAACCAGGGGCGCGCGGCGTGCGCGCGCAAGGAGGGCTCGGTGCTGATGACGGCCATCGGTCACTGGAGCGCTTCGATGGCCCGGGCCGCACGCGCCGACGCGACCACGATCAGCTTCATCGTCGCCCGCGTCGCGCCGACGAAGACCTTGCGCGCCGCCTGTTCGTCGAGCGCGTCGAAATCGACTTCGGTGAGAATCACGCACGGCGCGGATTGCCCCTTGAAGCGGTAGATCGATTCGAGCAGCACATCGCCCTCGCGATACTCCGGGTTGCCGAACAGATCGTACGTGCCGGTGAAGGCGCGCAGCCGGTGCGGGCCGAGCTGGTCGACCGCCGTCAGCGCCGAGCCCTCGCGGCCCCGGAACGACAGCACCGCGATGTCCTGTTTGCGAAAACCCAGCGACAGCGCGTTCGTGATGGCGCGCTTGGTCGCCTCGATGATTTCCTCGGGATGACCGTCCTCGTAGGTCGAGATGCTGACATCCGAGCCGTCGAACGGGCTGCCCGCGTCGAGCCGCACTTCGGGCCCGACGATCTTGCGGACGAAGCCGAGCAGATCGCGCGGGCTGCGATAGTTGGTGCTTTCGCGCAGGATGGTCCAGCCCGGCAGCGGCACGGATTCACGCAGATAGAGGTTCTGCATCGGATCTTCGAGCCACCACCACGCGCCGTCGGAATTGAGCAGGCGTTCGAGCGCATCGACCCACGCCGCCTGAAAATCCTGACCTTCGTCGACGATCAGCACATCGGTCTTCCAGTGCTCGGGCACGGGCACCGCCGCGAAGCGCTCTTCCAGCGTCGCGAACACATTCGGCTGACTGAAGTCGGGCGGGCTTCCCGCATCGCGCGCAACCGCCGCGCTCAGCTGATGATAGTTCGCGATCTTCGCCTCTTTCGGCGCGATCACGCGGATGTGGTCGGCGAGCGGCCGGTTGAAGCACACGTAGAGCACGCTCTTGCCCTGCGCCAGCGCATCGCGCATCACGCGCACCGCGAGCTGCGTCTTGCCCGCGCCCGCGGTCGCGATCACGCGTAGACGGAACGGCTCGAATTCGAGCCTGCGCGCCCACGTCGCGAGCCCGCCCGACAGACGCGTGACGAGCGTGTTGGCCGCGCCGACGAGCGCGTTGGTATCGGGCGTGAGCGAGAGTTCATCGGCGAGAAAGTGATGAATGCGCGCCGCCGCTTCGAAGCGCGGCTCGTCGGGCGGCAGGATGTCGAGCACGGCGCGCGCGAGTTGCGACTTGCGGCTCGCATCGACGATACGCGCAGGCGCGACACCCGCGATGGCGGCGTTCTTCACCGTGTAGTCGGGGCAATACAGCAGTTCCTCGATCCGGTACGTGCCCGCGCCGAATGCGGCGGTGAAGCGCCGATGCAGGTTCTCCAGCGTGCGCGCGAGCTGAATCGCGACGTTGCGCTCCTTCTGCAGATAGACCTTCACGAGTCCCGCGCTCGTTTCGCGCAGGAAGCCCGCCTTCATCTCGATCATCAGCACGCGGCCCGATGGCGCGACCACCACGAAATCCGCTTCGCCGAATACGGAAAAGCCTTCGTTGATGCGCGTCCAGTGCACGCCGTGATAGACCGTGTAGTCTTCAGGGAGCTTTTCGAGGAGCGCCAGCGTTTCGAGTTCGCGCGCAGCGGCGCCGGTCGCTTCGAGGTTCTTCCAGTCGTCGGGAACGATTCGGGCCATGCGTCGCCTGTGGGCTGAGTGTTTGCGTGCGAGTCATTGTACGCAACACGCCGGGCGCGCTGGCAGTCGGCCGAATGGCTAGCTGGCGAAGTCGTAGCGGCCGCCGCGTTCCAGTGCGCGCTGGTAGGCAGGCCTCGCGTGAATACGTTCGAGAAACGCCCGGATATGCGGCAGCGACTTGGCCCCCGCCCGCTGGCTCCCGGTCTCGAGCGGAAAGCTCATCTGCACATCGGCGGCGCTGAACGTATCTCCCACAAACCAGTTCGATTTCGCAAGCTCGGCGTCGATATATCCGAGATGCAGCCGCAATTGCGGATCGATGAAGCTGCTCTGCATCGTCTGCGCGATGCGCCGGGCAATCGGCCTGGCGAAGAACGGCATCTTCGCACTCTCCAGCCGCCGCGCGACGAGCTTGAGCAGAAGCGGCGGCATCGCCGAGCCTTCCGCATAGTGCATCCAGTAGTTGTAGCGCACGCGTTCCGGCGACACGCCCGGCGGCGGTGAGAAACGCCCTTCGCCGTAGCGATCCACGAGATATTCGATGACCGCACCCGACTCCGCGAGCGTGAGATCGCCATCGGTGACGACCGGTGATTTGCCGAGCGGATGCACCGCGCGCAATTCGGGCGGCGCGAGCATCGTGCGCGGGTCGCGCTGATAGCGTTTCAGTTCGTATTCGACGCCGAGTTCTTCCAGCATCCAGAGCACCCGCTGAGAGCGGGAATTGTTGAGGTGGTGGACGGTCAGCATAAGTTTGGCGATCTTGGACCGGAGGCCTTGTCTGGCGGGAGTTTAGCGCGCCGGGCGAGCATTGGGGCGGCGAGATTGCAGGCGGGTATCCGACGACTGATCGGCGAGAAAAGCAGATGTCACGACCAAACGCTATACTCCGGCCCTTACAAAAAATTACGGGGCAGACCAGCGTTGGAACACACGGGGAACATCAACATTCAAGAAGCGAACCGACAGGAGTTCGCAGAAGAGCGGCAAGCAGAAAAATCGAGCACCGCCACGCAAGCAGACGAGAAAATCGTCGTCGGACCAGGCGGAAAGCCAATGACCGCAGGCGAGTTCAAACGGCTCAATGATTGGCTGGAACTGGATTTCTTGCCGCCGCTCTAGCCATCCGATCGATCAGGCACCTACGAGTCATTTGTCGGCAAGTGTGAGCCGTACGAGGCAACCCGTCTGATTCAACATCTTTGGCCTGATAGTTCGGGCCGGAATGGCCTGTCCGGCTCGAGCGTCGCACGCCCGATGCAACAACTAACCCGGCTTGCGCATCACAAAATGAAGGTTGTGGCGCGTAAACGCGCGGTGCGCCGGTACCTTGTAGCGTTCGAACGCAAGCCGAAGCAGCGCATCGTCGGTTCGATCATAGAACCGCGCGAGAATCGCCTCCTCATACCCGTCGAGCACGATATGGTCGTGGCAATCTTGCCCGATCGCCAGTTCGAAATCGTGATACGACACGCCGAACCCCCAGCGCGCGAGCCGTTCGCTGAGGTCCGCGGGCGCGGTCTTCGCGATTGAATCCCTGAAGTCCGCACGCGGCGAGAACTGCGCGTAGTCGCGCTGGATTTCGAGCGGAAGCGCCGAATAGAAATGCATCAGACTGGTGTGATCCTCCAGCACGTTGAAGCGGTTCGGCGTGTCCGCCACGACGAGCAGGCCGCCGGGCGCGAGCGCCTTCCACGACGCACGCAAAGCCTCGATGCGCTCCGCATAAGTCATGTGTTCGAGCACAGCGCACAGCACGGCGAGATCGACTTTTCCAACCAGCGCCCCGGCTTTCTCCTCCGTCAGCTTCTCATCGACGAATTCGACATTGTCGTATCCGAAGAAGCGCAGTCTTTCCGCTGCCGCCGCGCTCGCGTTGAGATCGATCTCGAAACTGATGAGGCGCTTGACCCGGCTCGCAAACGCAAGCGTCGAGCTGCCGGTCCCGGACCCGATTTCGATCGCCGTCATTTCCCCCATGTCCGGGGCGATCTGCGCGAGCCACGTGCAGATCCAGTACTCGAAATCGCGGAAGCGATGGAAGACATGAGCGTCCAGGTCTCGCTCGAAGTATTCGTCCTGCGTGACGTTGGCCCGATAGAACGTGCGAAGCAGTACGTCCTTGAAGAACGGCCTGAAGTCGTCCGGGATCGGCACAGGAGAAAACGCGGGGAGATTGGACCGCGCGGGTGATACGGGGGTGGCCAGCGCGCGGAATTGTTGCGCGTCGGCGATCAGCCGCGCATTTTCTTCTTCGAGAAACCGACACCGCGCGAGCGCCGCGTCGAGTTCGACAGTGTTTTGATGGTCGACCAGTATTTCGGCGACGGGAACTGGCTTGCTGCGCAGCGCATGAAAAAGCTTCATCCCTTCCACCTTCTCGTTTCCGCGAATGGACGAATCTTATCAGTGCGGCGCGTCGCTGAGGCGCCACGGTACACCGCTTGCATCATGTGAACTTATCCGTGCGCGCGCGTCGAAAGGATAAGGCCCTTTCATGAAGGCCGCACAATGATTAACAAACACTTAACGAAATAAGGAGAATCCGATGACGCTGATCATCTACCTCGTCGGCTGGCTGATTCTGATCGGCGGCGTGTCGTGGGCGCTGGTTGCGATGCATGTCTCGCAGCACACGATCATGATCGTCGCCGTCATCATGCTGGGCATCGCCGTCATCACGGGCGCCACGCGGGCGCGCAATCGCGACAGGTCGTAAAGGTTCGGGGCCGCCTGTCATCGGCGGCCCCGGAACGCCTCGGGTCAGCTCACATCACCACTCGCGTGCCGACCGCATCCTGGATCAGCGTGACGAGTTCGTCGGGATGCACAGGCTTCACCATGAAATGCTGAAAGCCCTCGCCGATACTGCGCAATCGATACTCTTCGCTGCCATGTCCCGTCAGCGCGATCGCCACGGAAGGCGGCAGGTTGCCGCGTATTTCGTGATCCCGCAAACGTTGAATGAGATAGAAACCGTCCATCTCGGGTAAATCCAGATCGCAGATCACCGCATCGGGAAGATGCTCGATCGCCGCCTGCGCGCCGTCTTCGGCGTCGGCCAGGGCGAACACTTGAGCACCCTCTTCTTCCAGCAACATCTGCAGCGATGCCCTGCTTTCCGGATCGTCTTCGATGAGCACGATCCGCATGTGCCCCAGTCTTGCTACTTCGTCCATGATGTTCTTTTCTGCTGCCAAAAACGGAATTCACGCGCTGGTTTCGATCTCTCGCCGCCGCGCGCACGGTTGCGCGCATTGATTGACATTAAAACGCGGCGCGAATTCCGAACGCACCGTTATTTACGCCGCGCGTGCGCCGGTGCGGAACGCCTCGCGGTTCTGACCGCGCCTTTGTGCAGTGTTGCCCCGGGCGCAGCGTGCCTTATCGAGCAAAAACCGGACCGAGACGGTTTCATAACCGTGAATGCCATATTGCGCGGGCGCTTGCGCCGATCCGCGCCGCCCCCGTCCGATCCCGCGCGCACGACCGTGTAATTCCTGGATCAGCCGTACCCTGTTTTCCCGTCAGACGTTTGTATCGCGGGCGGAATCGGGGCGCGAGGCAGTCGAGGTTCCCGCCTGCAGCAGCGCGCGGTACTCGCTCGGAGTGAGGCCGACCGTCGCCTTGAACTGGCGCGTGAAGGCGCTGTGATCGGTGTAGCCGCACAGCGCGGCGACGTCGGTGACTTTCTCGCGCGAGACGAGCAGCGCGGTGGCGGCGTCGAGCCGCGTCTTGAGCAGCACCTGACGCGGCGTCAGATGAAAGACCTTGTGGAAGTAGCGCTCCAGTTGCGCGATCGACATGTTCGCCATCTGCGCAAGCTGCCGCATGTTGAGCGGCTGCACGTAGTTTTCCTGGATGTGCTGCACCACCGCCGCAAGCCGGCTGTAGGCCGGATGCGTCCCTTCGGCGGCTTGCAGATCGCGCGAGATGCCCGCGAGCCCGACGATATGCCCCTGCGTGTCATGCAGCGGCTGCTTGCACGTCATGCACCAGCCGGGTTCGCGTCCTGGATAGAGATGCAGTTCGAGCTGATCGATGAGCTGATGCCCCTGCGCGATGATCGCCTGATCCTGCGCCGTGTAGATGCGCCCGAAGCGGCGCGGAAACACGTCCTCGGCGGTCTTGCCGATGAGCGCAGACTTGTCGTCCTTGTGGCCGCAGCGGCGCGCGAGCGTGCGATTGACCATCGCGTAGCGCGCGTCGCGGTCCTTGACGAAGAACACGATATCCGGCATCGCGTCGAACACGGGCGCGAGCAGCGCGAAATGCGCGAGCATGTCGGAGAGCGTCGACGCTGGAGGATGGACGATCGGCGTCGTGTTAGTCATGCGTGGAGATGTCGGTTGCGCTCGAATGAATCGATCGCTCGATTATAGAAGCGCTGGCCTCGCTATGGACGGAACGTGTCGGCGCGGTCGCGCACACCGATCAAGGTGTCGATGCGTACCGGCGCGAACGGCGGACGCGCCGCCGCGCGCGGCCATCCGAAATACACCGACGCCGCCTCGCCGCAAATACGCCCCTGACACGGTCCCATGCCGCAACGCGTCTGCAGCTTGGCGTCGCGCCAGTTGGCATGCGCGGCGACGTCGCCGATCGACACGTCCTCGCAACGGCACAGCAAGGTCTCGGGCGATGGCATCGCGCGCGCCGCGTTGCCGAGCGCGAACGCCTGCGCCACGCGCCGCGCGAAGGCGCGCCAGCGAGCGCGTTCGCGCACGAGACGCGCATCGGCTGCAATGCCGAGCGCCGACTGCGCCGCGCACGCGCCTTCGACGCTCGCCAGTTCCATCCCGCCGATGCCCGTGCATTCGCCCGCCGCAAAAACATCTTCCTGCGACGTGCGCTGCGCCTCGTCGACGCGGATCGCGCCGTCGCGCTCGTCCAGCGCGCAGCCGAGCGCGAGCGCCAGCGTCGCGTTCGGCACGAGGCCATAGCCGCACGCGATGCGATCCGCTTCGAACGTTTCGTCGCGGCCGCGCGTGCGAATCGTCACCGCCTCCACGCGCGTGCTTCCGTGCGCCTTCACGACGACACCGCCCGTGCGATAACGCGTCGTGCCGAGCGCGACGGCCTGCGCCAGCTTGCCCGGCGTCAACGCAAGCGACGCCACGAAGCGCGCGACCCGCGCGAGCGGCGCCTGTTCGACCACCGCGACGACATGCGCGCCGTGACGCCGCGCGGTATCCGCGACGGCAAGCAACAGCGGCCCGCTGCCCGCCACGACGATGCGTTCGCCACGCACCGGCAGTCCGCCCTTGACGAGCGCCTGCAAGCCGCCCGCGCCCGTCACGCCGGGCAGGGTCCAGCCATCGAAAGGAAGAAGCCGCTCGCGCGCGCCGGTCGCGAGAATGAGTTTCGAGTATGCGAGCACGAGCGGCGCGCCATCGCGTTCGAGCAGGAGCCGTTTGCCGGCAGGCGCGGCGGCGACCTTCGTTGCGCTCATGACGACGAGGTTCGGATGCACGCGCGTTTCGTCGAACCATTGGCGAAGCTGCGCGGCGGGCGGGAGCGTCGGACCTTGCCGCCAGATCTGACCGCCGGGGCGCGGATTGTCGTCGATGAGCGCGACGCGCGCGCCGGCCTGCGCCACGATCCGCGCCGCCCGCAAGCCCGCCGGCCCCGCGCCGACGATCGCGATATCGACCTGTTCGGCGTTCATCGCATCGTCTCGATCGAAAGGCCGTCGCGGCATGGCGTCTGACAGCCGAGGACATGCGCGCGGCCATCGACCGTCACGCGGCATTCCTGACACACGCCCATGCCGCACCACGCGGCGCGCGGCTCGCCGGTGACGGAGCGCCGTGTGCCGCCGACGCCGCGCATTGCGATTGCGATCGCTGCCGCGACGGTCGTGAACGCAGGCACGGCGAGCGGCTCGCCATCGACGGTCACGGTGACGAGATCAGCCATCGGCGTGCTCCGTGGCGAATCGTTGCGGAGAGAAGGCGTGAGCATCGGGCAGATCGAACAGAACCGGCTCGCCGAGCATCTGCGCGGCGATCAGCTTCGCGGTGCCGAGCGAGGTCGTCACGCCGAGTCCCTCGTGACCCGTCGCGAGCCACAGACGATCGCCCGGATGACGCGCCGGGCCGATCAGCGGCAAGCCATCGGCCGTGGCGGCGCGAAAACCGGTCCACGCGCGCACGGCGTTGAGTGCGCCGATGCCCGGCAGATAACGCGTCGCGCGCGCGAGCATCGCCGCGAGCACGTCGATTTCGACGGCCGGATCGACGGTGCCGAACTGGCGCGATGAGCCGATCAGCAGTTGCCCCGTCGGACGCGGCTGCGCGTTGAACGCCACCGACGTGCCGCGCGCGTGATGCGCGCTCTTGATATAGCCGAGCTCCAGCACTTGATGATGAAGTGTGCCCGAATAGCGATCGGTGATCAGCAGATGCCCTTTCTTCGCTTCGAGCCGCACGCCCGCGATCAGATCGGCGGCCGCCAGCCCGTTCGCGACGACCACATGCGCGGCCGTGCGCCGCTCGCCGTTCGCGAGCATGACGCTCGCGTGCGTGTCGTCCGCATCGACGGCGCGGACCGCGCAATCAGTCGATACGCGAATGCGTCCCGAGCACGTCAGGAGCCATTGCGCGGCGGCGGGTGCGTAGACGATGGCGTCGTCATCGATCAGAAGGCCGCCTTGCATCGCGTGGCTCACCGCCGGTTCCGCTTCGCGCAGCGCGGCGCGGTCGAGCAGTTGCGCGCGCACGCCTGCCGTCGCGAACGCGTCGCGCATCGTGCGGGCGGCATCGAGTTCCTCTTCGTCTTCCGCGATCCAGAGCGTGCCGCAGCGCGAAAACGCATCGCGCTCGCGCAGTTCGGCGCCGAGCGCGAGCCACGCTTCACGCGATGCCCGCGCCAGCGCGAATTCCGCCGGCGAATCGTTCATCACGACGATGTGGCCCATGCCCGCCGCCGTCGCACCGCCGCCGATGCCGCGCGCGTCCAGCACCTCGACGTTCAGGCCATGCCCGGCGAATTCCGCCGCACACGCCGCGCCGACGATCCCCGCGCCGACGACGATCACATCCGCCGTCATGCGCGCGCGCCGGCTTCGATGCCTCGCATGAACGGATCGCGTTCGTCGAACACGAGCCGGCCTTCGCCCATGATGTGCGCGTAGCCCGTGATGGTCGGCACGAGCATGTTGCCGTCGAGCGCGTAGCTGCCTTCGAACACGCTGCCGATGATGCTTTCCTGACGCCATACCGCGCCCACTTCGAGCGCGCCGTCCGTCGCGAGACACGCGAGCTTGGCGCTGGTGCCGGTGCCGCACGGCGAGCGATCGTAGGCGCTGCCCGGGCACAACACGAAATTGCGGCTGTCGACACCCGCGACGGGCGAATCGGCGAACAGCTCGATATGGTCGATGTATGCGCCGTCCGCGCCGGTGATGCGCTGTGCGTGCAGGGCATCGCGGATCGCCTCGGTGAACGCCGTCAGTTCGGCGATGCGCGCGGGCGTCAGTTCACGTCCGTGATCCGCGACGAGAAAGAACCAGTTGCCGCCCCACGCGACGTCGCCGGTGAGCGGGCCGTGTCCGGGCACCTCGACCGTCACCGCGCGCCGGTGCCGATACGCCGGCACGTTGCGCACGCTGACACTGCCGTTCGCGTTGAGCGTGGCATCGACGGGGCCGACCGGGGTATCGATGCGATGGCTTCCCGGCGCGATCCTGCCCGCATGCGCGAGCGACGCGACGAGTCCGATCGTGCCGTGCCCGCACATGCCGAGATAGCCGACGTTGTTGAAGAAGATGACGCCGGCCGCGGCGGCTGGATCGTCGGGCTCGCACAGCAGCGCGCCGACCATCACGTCCGAGCCGCGCGGCTCCGTGACGATCGCGCGGCGCCAATCGTCGAAACGCGTGCGGAACGCGTCGAGACGTTGCGCGAGCGTGCCATTGCCCAGATCGGGGCCGCCCGCGATCACGAGGCGCGTCGGTTCGCCGCCCGTATGCGAGTCGATGATGTCGATGGTTTTCATGCCGCCTATCCTAGAAATGCGCGCGGCGGGCGTCTTGAAGCGGCTGAATCGTTTTGATGACGATATCGGCATAATCCGGCATGGTCTCGGTGCGTCCCGCGACGCGCTGCTTTCGTGGCAAAACGGCTATGCCGAAATCGGCATGCGGCGCGCGCGAAATGCGCAAGACGCCCGATTTTTCGGTGCTTACACTGCCTACCGTTCAATCAATTTCGGAGCGCAGCCGTGACGCATATCTGGGAAGGCGTGATGCCCGCCGTGACTACCAAGTTCAACGCCGATTTCAGCATAGACCGGGCTTGGACCGCGAAGAACATCGACGCACAGATCGAAGCCGGCGTCGATGGCATCATCGTGTGCGGATCGCTCGGCGAAGCCTCGACGCTGTCGCTCGACGAAAAGCTCGACGTGCTCGATATCGCCGTGGACGCCTCGCGCGGCCGTGTGCCGGTGCTGCTGACGATCGCGGAAAACAGCACGCTCGACGGCTGCCGCCAGGCCGAGCGCGCCGCGCGCCACGGCGCGGCGGGCTATATGGTGCTGCCGGGCTTGCGGTATCTGTCGGACCGGCGCGAGACGCTTAATCACTTCCGCATGGTCGCCGACGCGAGCCCGCTGCCGCTGATGGTCTACAACAACCCGCTCGCGTATGGCGTCGATGTCACGCCGAAGATGTTCGCCGAGCTTGCCGAAGACAAAAAATTCGCGGCGATCAAGGAATCGAGCGGCGACGTGCGTCGCATCACCGATCTCATCAACGAAACGGGCGACCGCTACGCGCTTTTCTGCGGCGTCGACAACCTGGCGATGGAAGCGATTCTGATGGGCGCGCACGGCTGGGTCGCGGGGCTCGTGTGCGCGTTCCCGCGCGAGACGGTGGCCATCTACAAGCTGATTCGCGCGGGCCGGGTCGAGGAAGCGCGCGCGATCTACCGATGGTTCGCGCCGCTGCTCGCGCTGGATGTGTCGCACAAACTCGTGCAGAACATCAAGCTGGCCGAGGCGATCGTCGGTCTGGGCACGGAGCCGGTGCGCCCGCCGCGCCTGCCGCTCGCCGGCGACGAGCGCAACGAAGTCGAAACGCTGATTCGCCGCAGCATCGAGACGCGTCCGGCGCTGCCAGCGGTCTAAGCAAAGCACAAACAAAAATGCCGTCCTCGCGACGGCATTTTTTCTTCGATAACGGCTTCAGGCCGCGATCTGCGCAGGCGCAGGATCGGCGAGGCCGTCGCCGGTGTCTTCCGCGCCATCATAGAGATGCAGCAGGCGGTAGCCGCTCTTGTACACCGGCTGCAAGCGGAAGTTGTTGACCGGCTCGATTTCCAGCGCGAGACGCAGACGCGACACGTGGCTGTCGATGGTGCGCGTGGTTTCGCGGAATTCGCGGCCCCAGACCATCGCGAAAATGTGATCGCGCGACAGCACGCGGCCGATGTTCGAGAAGAACAGTTGCGCGAGGCGGAATTGCGTGCCGCTCAGTTGCACCGGCTTGCCGCGCACGGTGACGGTTTGCTGGCGGGCGTCGAAGCGATACGGACCGACTTCGAGACACGCGCTGGACGTCGCCGGAAACGCGCGGCGCAAGAGCGCTTCGACGCGCGCGCCGAACTCGCCCGGTCGGATCGGATAGACGACGTAATCGTCCGCGCCGGCGGTGAGTGCGCAGACCACGTTATGCTCGGCGCCGTCCGGCGTCGCGAACATGACCGGCACGCGCTCGCCGAAGCTCGAACGCACGGATTTCAGCAGGTCGAGGCCGCACAGGCCCGAGGAATTCCAGTCGAGAATCAGCAGATCGACCGTCGAGCGGGACAGCGCTTTCGACAGCACGAGGCCATCGCCAAAGGTCACGCAGGTGTGGCCGAGCCGTTTGACGACGTCGCTGATGAGATTTCGATAACTTGGGTCGGTTTGCAAAACGGCGACGCGCATGGTGTCTTACCTGATGAGTCCAAGGGACATGGGGCGGATGCCGTACTTCCGGCGCCCGCCGGGCGTCTCGTCGCGGGATGAGACGGGGATATTCAAGCTGCGAATTCTGGGCAGCCAGGCGACCCTTTCCCATCGGACTCATCCGAATTGTCAACGCATGTGACGACGCACCCCGCCGACACGGCCGCGTCTCATGCGCGCAACCATCTCAAAAATAGAACGGCTTTTCTCTTTTGCGCCGACTTTCGTCCTGTAACATGCCGCGTCTGGCTCAAAAGTTCCCGCTTCCGCCGTTTTACCGAGACGTCGCGTAGCAAGCTGCGCCGCGACTGTCCGTCGCATCCCGCAGCGCGGACGACGGGCGGCGGCGCTCCAATCCGCGCCCGCCGCGACCTTCGATTCGCGTCCACCCGGCGCGTCTGTCGCTCCCGCAGGGCGAAGCCTCGTTCTACCGCGCGTCACGCGTGGTTTCTCCACTCACGGGTTCTCTTTTCGATGCAGGCAACACCTCTGTCCGACGCCCCGCGCGCGGCCGGCCGTGCGCTCACGCGCGGCGATTACAAGACGCTCACGCTCGCCGCGCTCGGCGGCGCGCTCGAGTTCTACGACTTCATCATTTTTGTGTTCTTCGCGCCGGTCATCGGCCAATTGTTCTTTCCGCCGTCGATTCCTGACTGGCTCCGTCAATTGCAGACTTTCGGCATCTTTGCGGCGGGCTACCTCGCGCGTCCGCTCGGCGGGATCATCATGGCGCACTTCGGCGACCTGCTCGGCCGCAAGCGCATGTTCACGCTATCCGTGCTGCTGATGTCCGTGCCGACGCTCCTGATGGGCCTCTTGCCCACCTACGCGTCGATCGGCCTGATGGCGCCCGTGTTGCTGCTGCTGTTCCGCGTGATGCAAGGCGCGGCGGTCGGCGGCGAAGTGCCGGGCGCGTGGGTGTTCGTGTCGGAGCACGTGCCGGAGCGTCATGTCGGCTATGCGTGCGGCACGCTGACGGCCGGCCTGACGGCGGGCATTCTGCTCGGCTCGCTGATCGCGACCGCGATCAACAAGACGTTCGCGCCGGCCGAAGTCGCCGATTTCGCGTGGCGCCTGCCGTTCCTGCTCGGCGGCCTGTTCGGGCTGTGCTCGGTCTATCTGCGCCGCTGGTTGCACGAAACGCCGGTCTTCGCCGAACTGCAGAAGCGCAAGTCGCTCGCGGCGGAGATTCCGCTCAAGGCGGTGCTGCGCGACCACCGCCGCGCCGTCATAATTTCGATGCTGCTCACGTGGATGCTCTCGGCGGCGATCGTCGTCGTGATCCTGATGACGCCGACGCTCCTGCAGAAGCAGTTCCACATCGCGCCGGCGACGGTGCTGGTCGCGAACTGCGCGGCGACGCTGTGCCTCACGATCGGCTGCGTGCTGTCGGGCGCGATCGCGGGCCGGATCGGCGCGGGCAAGACGATTTTCATCGGCGGCGTGGCGCTCGCCGTGTCGTACTGGCTGATGTTCCGGCAAGTCTCGCTCGATGTCTCCGTGCTGTTGCCGTGGTACGCGCTGGCGGGCTTTTTCGTCGGCGTGATCGGCGCGATTCCCTTCGTGATGGTGAAAGCCTTCCCGCCTGCCGTGCGCTTCTCGGGCATCTCGTTCTCGTACAACGTCGCGTATGCGGTGTTCGGCGGACTCACGCCGATCGTCGTCTCGCTGATGATGAAGTCGAGCCCGATGGCGCCTGCGATCTACGTCGGCGCGCTGTGCGCGATCGGCGCGCTGACGACGCTGTTCATCAGGGAAAATCGCTGATTTTCTTGTTCGATGACGGCGCGTCGCTTCACCGGCGCGCCGTTTTCATTCGGCTTTCACGTTTCAGTCCACGCCGAAACATCGAGCGCGCGACGCGCCTACGATGAACGGCATGAACTCGAACCTTTCCTCATCCGAAACGCGTCTGTCCGTGCGGCAGATGCTCGTCGTGACGGCGACCAGCGTCGGTTTCGTCGTCTCTCAACTCGATGTCTCGATCGTCAATGTCGCGCTCGCGAGCATCGGCCACGATCTGCACGCGAACGTCGCGAGCCTGCAATGGACCATCGACAGCTACGCGCTCGCCTTCGCGGCGCTGATGCTGTCGGCGGGCTCGCTCGGCGACCGCTTCGGCGCGCGCCGCATGTTTCTCGGCGGCCTCGCGCTGTTCGCGCTGGCGTCGCTGGCCTGCGCGTTTTCGCGCGATGCGCCGCAACTGATCGCCGCGCGCGCCCTGCAAGGCGTCGGCGCCGCCGCGATGCTGCCGAACTCGCTCGCGCTCCTGAATGCCGCGTGCGGCCACGACCGGCGCCTGCGCGCGCGTGCGGTCGGCCTGTGGACGGCGGCGGGCGCGGTGTCGATCGCGGCGGGGCCGATCGTCGGCGGCGTGCTGATCGCGGCGTTCGGCTGGCGCAGCATCTTCTGGGTGAATCTGCCGATCTGCGCGGCGGGCATCGTCGCGACGCTCGTGTGGGTCGGCAAGCCGCGCGCGAACCGAGCGCCGCCGTCGCGCGGCATCGACCTGCCCGGCCAGGCGCTCGCGATCGTCGCGCTGGCGGCCCTGGTCGGTGCGGTGATCGAACTGCGTCCGCTCGGACCGACGCATCCACTCGTCTTCGGCGGCCTCGCTCTGGCGCTGGCGGCGGGCGGCGCGTTCATCGCGATCGAGCGCAAAAGCCCCGCGCCGATGCTGCCGCTCACCCTCTTCTCCGAGCGCACGTTCAGCGCGGCGGTCGTCTTCGGTATCGGCGTGAATCTCACCTACTATGGAATGGTCTTCGTTCTGAGCCTGTATTTGCAGCGCGTGCTCGGCCACACGCCCCTGCAAACCGGCCTCGCGTTTCTGCCGCTCACGGGCGGCTTCCTGATCTCGAATCTGGCAAGCGGTCCCGTCGTCGCGCGCTTCGGCTCGCGTGGCCCGATGATTTTTGGCGCGCTGCTCGACGCCGCCGGTTTCGCCGCGCTTGCCTTCGTCGATGCGAGCACGCCCACCGCCGCGCTGCTCGTGCCGTTCCTGCTGATTCCATCGGGCATGGGCCTCGCGGTCCCGGCGATGACGACCGCGTTGCTCGGCACCGTCGATCCGCAGCGCGCGGGCACGGCCTCGGCGGTGCTCAACACCGCGCGGCAGGCGGCGGGCGCGATCGGCGTCGCCGCGTTCGGCGCGCTCGCGGCTCACGGCGACGGCGCGGCAAGCGCGGATCACATCGTCGACGCGGTGCGCTGGTCGGCGGGCGTATCGGTCGCGCTGTTGCTGTGCGCGGCACTGATCGCGCGTCAGGTGAGCAATCCACCAGGCGCAAGTCCGGACGCGGCGCGATGCCGGACAAAGCCGAATGAAGGTTGAACGGCAGCGGGAACGGCCGTTGCGAGTCTCAGGCGAAGCGCCCTGCCCATCGAACCGTTGAGGAGAACACCATGTCGACGATGCCCCGCTCCCCCGAGGAGCCGCTCGAACCGGACCCGGACAAGCTGCTCGACCCGGACGCCGCGCCCAACCCCGACGACCCGGACATGCCCGACGGCCCGGATTCCGCGACGCCGATGGTGCCCGCCGATCCGAAGAATGGCGAGCCACGCATGTAAGTCATCGAGCGACGCACAAAGCAATGCCCGCGCGACCGTCCTGGCCGCGCGGGCATTTTTCGTGGTAAGTCCGGCGCAGCGTCCGTCTACAGGCTCGTCGTCTGCACCGTGCCGGTTTCCAGCGCGCGCTCGATCAGCGCTTCCTGCTGCGCCTTGCGCACGGCATCGGCGACGAGCGTACTGGGCGCTTCCACTTCCGCCTTGATCGCGGCGATGATGCCGTCGGCCTCGACGATCACCAGCGACTCCGCCGAATCCGCGCGGCTGATGATGACGCGCGCCGGTCCACCGCCTTCCGCGATGCTCGCGCAGAACTGCATCTTTTGCCCGCCTATCACTTGCTCGAATGTTTGAATCATCGCTGTCTTCCGCGTTGGTTGGACAAAAGCTGACACAGGCCACGCACGCTTTCGCGCGCGGCCCGCTGTCTGATTGATTCACGCGCGTGCGCCAGGTTCAATTCTGTAAGCATGTGGGCAGCGACGCAAGCTCAACGTCTCGCATCCTCGAGTTCGCGAAGGATGGCGGCAGTGGCGTCGTCGGCGGGAAAAAATGCTTCGATCGCGAGTTCGGACAACGTGATATCGACCGGTGTGCCGAAAACCGTCGTCGTGCTGAAGAACGACAGCACGCCGTGTTGCGTGCGCATGCGCAGAGGCACGACGACCGGATCGGTTTCCCCGCGCGACGCGTGCCCGGCATGCGCAGGCGCGGGATACGCGTCGAGTTCCGCGAGCAGCGCGACGAGCGTCGCATCGCCCGACACCTCGATCTGCCGACGCAGCCGCGCGAGCAGATGCGCGCGCCACTCGTGCCAGTTATCGATGGCGTTCGCGAGCCCTCGCGGATGCATCGACAGGCGCAGCACGTTCACTGGCGGCGCGAGCAGTTCCGCATCCGCCGATGCGACGAGCGGCGCGAAAGCCGCGTTGGCCGCGATCATGGTCCAGTGACGACCGACCGCGAGCGCGGGAAACGGCTCGTGGCCCTTCAACACCAGATCGACCGCGCGGCGCGCCGCCGCGAGTTGCGGATCAGCAAGCCCACGCTCGCGATACAGCGGCGCATAACCCGCCGCGACGAGCAGCGTATTGCGCTCGCGCAGCGGCACATCGAGCTGCTCGGCGAGGCGCATCAGCATCTCGCGGCTCGGCAGCGAGCGGCCCGATTCGACGAAGCTCAGATGGCGGGTGGAGACATCCGCCACGCCCGCGAGATCGAGCTGGCTCATGCGTCTGCGCTGGCGCCAGTCGCGCAGCAGCGTGCCGACGGTGGTTTGAGCGATGGTATGCGCAAGAGTCGAGTTCATGCGAGCGATGTTATCGAAGCGCACGCGCACAATCCATTACCTGCGACGTAAGCGCTCCAGGACCGTTCCGCCCACGACGAACGACCGTAAGATTTACTGCGCAAACATTTGCGCAGAAAAAGTTGCGCGCGTCACCCTAATGTCCGGGCATTAAAAGCCGATAAGCCACACAACAAGCGAACAATGCGTCGCGAGCCGTGCGCGCCTCAATCCCGAGCACGCACGGCCCGCGACGCCCGGACATTGGCGGAGAAATCATGTTTGTCATCATCGGATGGGTCCTGGTCATCGGCTCGGTGATCGGAAGCTTCATCGGCGTCGGCGGCCACCTTGCCGCGCTCGTGCAGCCGTTCGAGCTGCTGTGTATTTTCGGCGCGGCGATCGGCGCGTTCGTCGTATCGAACCCGACCGCGACGCTGAAGAAAACGCTGCAATCGGTCCCGAAGGCCTTCAAGGGCGGCGGCTATACGAAGGAAAAGTATGTCGCGTTGATCGCGCTGCTCTATGAACTGCTGCAGAAGGCGCGCAAGGAAGGAATGATGGCGCTCGAAGCCGATGTCGACGCGCCCGAATCCAGCCCGCTCTTTCAGAAGTACGAGCACGTGATGGCCGATCATCATCTGCTCGATTTCATCGTCGACTATCTGCGCATGATGTCGGCGGGCAATGTCAACGCGCTCGAAATGCAGGATCTGATGGACGAAGAGCTGGAGACGCATCATGCCGAAAGCTCGGTCGCCGCGAACGCGATCCAGAAGATGGCCGATGGCCTGCCGGCGTTCGGTATCGTCGCGGCGGTGATGGGCGTGGTGCACACGATGGGCTCGGTCGGCGCCGCGCCCGCGGTGCTCGGCGAGATGATCGCGGGCGCGCTGGTCGGCACGTTCCTCGGCATTTTGCTGGCGTATGGCTTTATCGGCCCGCTCGCCGACCTGCTCAACGCGAAGGGCGTCGCCGAAGCGAAACCGTTCCAGTGCGTGAAGTCCGTGCTGCTTGCATCGATGAACGGCTATGCGCCGACGGTGGCCGTCGAGTTCGGCCGCAAGGTGCTCTTCACCGCCGATCGTCCGAGCTTCAAGGAACTCGACGACGCGGTGCGCGCGACCAAGATGCCGAAGGCGGCTTCGTAACTTCACGACATAGACATCATGGCTGAGAAACCATCACGCGATCCGCTGCAGTCGGTGCTTGCGCCTACCGTCGTCGTGAAGCGCAAGAAGAAGGCGCACGGGCACGGTCATCACGGCGGCGCATGGAAGATCGCCTACGCCGACTTCGTCACCGCGATGATGGCGTTCTTTCTGCTGATGTGGCTGCTCGGATCGACGTCGAAGTACGACAAGGAAGGCATCGAGCAGTACTTCAACACGCCGCTCTCCGCGTTGTTCGGCAACGATGGCGGTGCGTCGGCGCATACCAGTGTCATCACGGGCGGCGGCAAGGATTTGTCGAGCACGCGTCCGGGCGAAGGCAACAAGACTCAGACGCAACCGGTACCGCAATCGATCGCGCGCGCGGCGGTGGCGATGGATGACTTGCAGAAGTTGCAGCAACTCAAGCAGAAGCTGATGGCGTTGATCGAACAGATGCCGGCATTGCGCGCGTTCAAGGATCAGATTCGTATTGCGATCACCAGCGAGGGATTGCGCATCGAGATCGTCGATTCACTCAAGCGGCCGATGTTCGCTTCGGGTAGCTCGAAGCTCGAAGGCTATGTGACGACGATTCTGACCAACATCGGCGCATCGTTGAACGATGTCGACAATCGCGTGTCGATTGCGGGGCATACGGATGCTGTGCCCTATTCAGGCAATCAGGCCGGGTATTCGAACTGGGAACTGTCGAGTGAGCGCGCGAATGCGGCGCGGCGGGCGCTGGTTGCCGGGGGCATGAAGGAAAGCAAGGTGCTGCAGGTGCGGGGGCTTTCTGATGTGCTGCCGCTCAATAAGGATGTCGTCGATGAGCCGACCAATCGGCGTATCAGTATTCTCGTGCTCAATAAGGCCGCCGAGCAGGCGTTCTTTCGTGATGGCGGGCGCACGACGGTGGATCAGACGCAGCCTGTCGATGGTGCTATTCCTGCGGCCGTGGCGGCCAGGTCTAATGTGCCGGTTGCTGTCGTGAAGTAGGGGGTTTTGTTTGTCGCCGGATCCCAACAACGTGTCGGTCTATTAGCGTTGCCCCTGTGCGGGGCGGCACCTACTTTCTTTGCTGCTGCAAAGAAAGTAGGCAAAGAAAGCAGCTTTCCCCATCCAAAGCACTTCATGCCGGCCGCGGCACAGGCGATCAGTCTTGGCACAGCAGTAGCGAGTGCCCTCGTAGGCCACATCGGGCTTGGACCGCGCACGGTCTGCCGCTTCGCACCACACGCGTGGCTGGTTCAGCACCAAATAGATCCGTCCCGCTTCGCGGCCGATGGGTACATCGGGTCTGCGTGCGCTTCTGCGTATCCTTTTTCTCGTCTGTTTCGCTTGCATACCCAACGGCAGCGCGCAGCGCTGTGCCGGAACTGTTTCGTGCTGAACCAGCGCGCTCAAACGACTAGCTTGTCAGACCGTGCGCGGTCCAAGCCCGAGATAGCCTTTGAGGGCACTCGCTACTGAGCCCACGAACAACGAGAATAGTGGCCAAATTGCGTGTGACCGCGGGCGTATCGAGCTGCTTTCTTTGGTTACTTTCTTTGCAGCAGCAAAGAAAGTGACTGCCGCCCCGCACAGGGGCAACGCCAATAGACCGACACGAATACAGGATCCAGCGACAACACCCGAGCGCCACGGCATTCACCCAAGCCATTCAGCAACCGTCTGCACCACCAGCCAGACATTCGCCGCACTGATCACCGCAAAGAGCGCCCAAACGACGATTCGCATAAACAGCGTGTTAGCAAACACCCCCATCAACCCACGATCATTCGTCATCCGAATCAGTGGATAAAGCGCAAACGGCAGTTGCAGACTCAGAACCACCTGACTCGCCACGAGCAACTTACCAACCGCCCCATTCCCCAACACATACACCCCGATCAACGCCGGCACGAGTGCGAGCCCCCGCGTAATGAACCGCCGCTGATAACACGGAATCTTCAACCGCAGAAAGCCTTCCATGATCACCTGCCCCGCAATGGTCCCGGTGAACGTCGAGCTTTGGCCTGACGCAAACAACGTCACCGCGAAAAGCACCGCCGCCAGTCCCGTCCCGACGATCGGCGCAAGCAGCTTATAGGCATCCTCGATCTCGGTGACTTGCGTATGCCCCGTCGCATGAAACGCGGACGCAGCAAGAATCAGAATCGCCGCGTTGATCAACAGCGCCAGAACGAGCGAAACGATCGTATCGATCCGCGAAAGACTGATCGCCGACGCAAGGCTCTTCGCATCACGATTCACGACCCGCGTCTGCACGATCGACGAATGCAGATACAGGTTATGCGGCATCACGGTCGCGCCGAGAATCCCGATCGCGAGATAGAGCGGCTCCCGATCGCTCAATGCGTGAATCGAAGGCACGAGCCCCGCCGCAACCGAAGGCCAATGCGGCTTCACGAGCACGAGTTCGACGATATACCCCACACCGATCGTCGCGATGAGCCCGAGCATGATCGCTTCGAGATCGCGGAAATTCTTGCCCTTCAGGCCAAGCACGATCAGCGTATCGAACGCGGTGAGCACCACGCCCCAGATCAGCGACACCCCGAACAGCAAATGAAACGCAAGCGCGCCGCCCAATACTTCCGCAAGATCGCACGCGATGATCGATAACTCCGCGAGCATCCATTGCACATTCGCGACCGGTTTCGCATAACGCTCACGCGATAACTGCGCGAGATCCTTCCCCGTGACGATGCCGAGTCGCATCGACAGACATTGCAGCACCATCGCCGCAAGGCTCGACAGCACGACGACAAAGAGCAGGCCATAGCCATATCGCGATCCGGCTTCGATATCCGTCGCCCAGTTGCCCGGGTCCATATAACCAATGGAGATGAGCAAGCCGGGGCCGGCAAACTGCAGAAGCTTCTTCCAGAGCGGCGCGCCTGGCGCGATGGCGACCGAGCCCTTGACTTCGGACGGGCAGAACGGCGCGGTGGCAGTGGTCGGCAGTTTGAACGGCAATTTATCGGTTCCTGATTTTGAAAGGCTTACAAACCGTCTCACGCGGGCGAGTCTATCACCGGCTGTCCGCGATGACAGATGCCCGTCGACGAGCTTTCACAGCTGATTCAGCAGACGCTCCAATCTGACCATAACGCCATCTGATCGCCAGCATCTCGTCACGGTCCGACGAATAGAATCCAGTGGTGGCTGTGGTAAGCGTGCCGACGCTGCACATCGCGCAACCCGCACGCCGCGTTCATCCTTCACTCGCTTGAGGAGTACGCCATGAAACTAGTCACACGCATCGCCGTCATCGCACTCGCCGCCGCACCGCTGGCCGCGTTTGCACAATCCGAAGGCCTCACGCGCGCCCAGGTCAAAGCGGACCTCCAGCGCGTCGAACAAGCCGGCTATAACCCGTCCGAGCGCGATGCGTTCTATCCGGACAACATCCAGGCTGCAGAAGCGAAGGTGCAATCATCGACCGCCTATGGATCGTCGTCCGATGGCTCGTCCGCTTCCGGTCAACCGGCCACGCAGAACGCCCAATAACCGGTCCTTCGCTTCATCGAGATACGCGCGGCTACCGCCGGCTGCGAACGATCCCGCGCCGTCTCGCTCACCCTCTCCTCATTTCGCGCCAGCGCGTCCGTCGCAAGTACCCGACGCACAGAGTTACTCGCACTGAAGCCGCGCTATTCCCGGTTTCAGTGACACAAGCACGCGGTCCTGACCACGTGCTTTCGCAAGCTTGCTTTCAAATCGCCTAATCTGACAGACGCGCCATATTCAAGCCATATTGTCGTTGGTACCCGGCCACTACCATAGCGACACTGATGGCGAATCGCCCGCCTCGTTCCGTCATTGCGTCTCGCGCGCCGCACCCGCTTCTCTTGCAGCGCCCTTCCCAAGCATCTTCCGAACGACTCAATGTGGATAGTCAACGTTGCGCTTAAGCGGCCTTATACGTTCATCGTGATGGCCATCATGATTCTGCTGGCGACGCCTTTCGTCCTCTTGACGACGCCAGTGGACGTGCTTCCCGAAATCGATATTCCCGTCGTCAGCATCATCTGGAATTACACGGGACTGTCCGCGCAGGACATGGCCAATCGCATCACGTCGGTCAACGAGCGCAGCCTCACGACGACCGTGAACAACATCGAGCACATCGAGTCGCAGTCTCTGCCCGGCATCGCGATCATCAAGCTCTTTCTGCAACCGACGGCGAACATCCAGACCGCCATCGCGCAAACCGTCGCTGTCGAGCAGGCGCAGTTGAAGCAGATGCCGCCGGGCGCGACGCCGCCGCTCGTCATCAGCTATTCGGCGTCGAGCATTCCGGTGATCCAGCTCGGCCTGTCGAGCCCGAAGCAATCCGAACAGGATCTGAACGACACCGCCCTCAACTTCCTGCGTCCGCAACTCGTGACGATTCCCGGCGCGGCGGTGCCCTACCCGTATGGCGGCAAGACGCGCCTCATCTCGGTCGATCTAGATACGCGCGCGCTGCTCGCCAAGGGCCTCACGCCGACCGATGTCGTGCAGGCCGTCAACGCGCAGAACCTGATCCTGCCGACCGGCACCGCCAAGATCGGCCCGAAGGAATACACGATCAACATGAACGGTTCGCCCGCGACGGTCGCGGGTCTGAACGACATCCCGGTACGCACGATCAACGGCGCGACCACTTACCTGCGCGAAGTGGCGCACGTGCGCGACGGCTTCTCGCCACAGACCAACATCGTGCGACAGGACGGTCATCGCGGCGTGCTGATATCCGTGCTGAAAAACGGTAACTCCTCGACGCTTTCCATCGTCAACACGTTGCAGGATATCTTGCCGCAGGCGCGCGCCTCGCTGCCGCCGGACCTGAAGATCAGCGCGCTCTTCGATCAGTCCGTGTTCGTGAAGGCCGCCGTGCAGGGCGTGGTGCGCGAAGCGCTGATCGCCGCCGCGCTCACCGCCGCGATGATCCTGCTCTTTCTCGGCAACTGGCGCAGCACCTGCATCATTGCAATATCGATTCCGCTCTCGATTCTGTCGTCGCTGATCGTGCTGCATGCGCTCGGGCAGACCATCAACATCATGACGCTGGGCGGGCTCGCGCTGGCGGTCGGCATTCTCGTCGACGACGCGACGGTGACGATCGAAAACATCGAGCGCCATCTGCACATGGGCACGAATCTGCACGATGCGATTCTGGAAGGCGCGGGCGAAATCGCGGTGCCCGCACTCGTTTCGACGCTATGCATCTGCATCGTCTTCGTGCCGATGTTCTTTCTCACCGGCGTCGCCAAGTTCCTGTTCGTGCCGCTCGCGGAAGCCGTCGTGTTCGCGATGATCGCGTCGTACGTTCTTTCTCGCACGCTCGTTCCCACGCTCGCGATGCTCTTGATGGGCCACGCGCACGCGCCCAACGCGAAGTCGAAGCCGAATGTTTTCATGCGGCTGCATCGCCGTTTCGATCGTGGTTTCGAACGCATGCGCGGCGCGTATATCGTCATTCTTTCGACGCTGCTCGTGAGAAGGCGTCTGTTCGCGTCGCTCTTTCTCGGCTTCTGTGTGCTCTCGACCGCGCTCGTGTTCGTGCTCGGCGAAGACTTCTTTCCGAGCGTCGATGCGGGCGATATTCGCCTGCACATGCGTGCGCCGACCGGCACGCGCATCGAGGAAACCGCGCGTCTGGCTGATCAAGTCGAAAAGGTGGTGCGCCAGATCGTGCCGCAAGACGAGCTCGCGACCATACTCGATAACCTCGGCCTTCCTTATAGCGGCATCAACCTTTCGTACAGCAACGCAGGCACGATCGGCACGCTCGATGGCGAGATACAGGTCGCGCTGAAACCCGATCACGCACCGACGCAGACCTACATCGATGAATTGCGCGCGCTGCTGCCGCACCGCTTTCCCGGCGTCGAGTTCTTCTTTCAGCCCGCGGACATCGTCACGCAGATCCTGAACTTCGGCCTGCCCGCCGCCATCGACGTGCAGATTCAAGGACAGAACGCGCAGGCGAACTTCGAAGTCGCGAGCAAGCTGATGAAGCAGATCCGCATGATTCCCGGCAATGTCGATACGCACATCCAGCAAAAACTCGACGAGCCCGCCATCGACTTGCAGATGGATCGCACGCGCCTGCAGCAACTCAATCTTTCAGCGAGCAATGTCGCGCAGAACGTGCTGGTATCGCTGTCCGGCAGCTCGCAAACCGCGCCGGGATTCTGGTTCAATCCGCGCAACGGCGTCGAATACAACCTCGCGGTGCAGACGCCGCAATACCAGGTCTCGTCGATCGACGAACTGCTGCGCACGCCGGTCTCCGCATCGCTCAACGGCCCCACGCAACTGCTCGGCAATCTCGTGCGCATCTCGCCGCAGACGCAGTTCGCGGTGGTCACGCACTACAACATCCGGCCGGTGATCGATCTCTTCGTGAGCGTCGAAGGGCGCGATCTCGGCGGCGTCGCCCGGCAGGTGAATCATCTCGTCGATGACGCGCGCCGCGCGCTTCCGCGCGGCAGCCAGATCATCGTGCGCGGCCAGGTCGAAACGATGCGTACGTCGTTCTTCGGCCTCGGCCTGGGTGTCGCGATGGCCATCGTGCTCGTGTATCTGCTGATCGTCGTGAACTTCCAGTCGTGGATCGATCCGCTCATCATCGTGAGCGCATTGCCCGCCGCGCTCGCGGGCATCGTCTGGATGCTCTTTCTCACCGGCACGCACCTGAGCGTGCCCGCGCTCACCGGCGCGATCATGACGATGGGCGTCGCGACCGCGAACAGCATCCTGATGGTCTCGTTCGCGCGGCAACGCCTGAACGCCGGCATGCCGCCGCTCACCGCCGCGCTCGAAGCGGGCGCGAGCCGCATCCGGCCCGTGTTGATGACCGCGTTCGCGATGATCATCGGCATGATTCCGATGGCGCTCGGCCTCGGCGAAGGCGCGGAACAGAACGCGCCGCTCGGCCGCGCGGTCATCGGCGGGCTTTTGTTCGCCACGGTTTCCACGCTCTTTTTCGTGCCGCTCGTCTTCGCGGGCATTCATGCGCGCCTCGTGCGCCGCGCTGCGCGCAAGGGTCGGGCGCAGCGCGAAGACGCCAGCGGCCAACACTGACATCACAGCACGTCCACGAACATGACCGAAAAGAACCACGCATCGCTTGCGATTCCCGCTCGCGACCCGAACGAAGGGCCCGCGCTGCCGCCACGCAACGTCGAATGGAGGCGTGCGAAAATCGCGCTCGTCATCGTGCTCGCGCTGCTCGCGATCGGCGCGGCGCGCACCGTCGTCACCGACATGCTGCATAGCCGCTCGATCGCAACCCGCACGCAGCAGAACGCGCAGCAGTACGTGAATGTCGTCATGCCGACGCACACCGACGGCGGCGGCGAAACGACCTTGCCGGGGACGCTGCGCGGCTTCGTCGAATCGCCGATCTATGCGCGCGCAACGGGCTATCTGCTGCACTGGTACGTGGATATCGGCGCGCGCGTGAAGCAGGGCCAGTTGCTCGCCGATCTCGACACGCCCGAGATCGATCAGGAACTCGCGCAAGCCGTCGCGCAGCGCGATCAGACCGCATCCAGCCTCGGTCTCGCGAAGAGTTCGCTCGAACGCTGGCAGCAATTGCGTCAACGCGATGCCGTGTCTCAACAGGAACTCGACGAACGTCAGAGCACCTTCAATCAGGATGTTGCGAATCTCGCCGCCGCCGACGCCAACGTGAAGCGCCTGCGTCAGCTCGAATCGTTCAAGCGCATCGTCGCGCCGTTCGCGGGCGTCGTCACGCAGCGCAACGTCGATGTGGGCGATCTCATCGATGCAGGCAGCGGCACGAGCCGCGCGCTGTTCGCGCTCGCGCAATCCGATCCGTTGCGCGTGTTCGTGCAGTTGCCGCAGGCGTATGCGCAAAACGTGACGGTCGGACAGGACGTGACCGTCACGCAAGCGGAACTGCCGGGCCAGCAATTTCACGGCAAGATCACGCATGTTTCCGGCGCCATCGACGTGCCCACGCGCTCGCTGCAGGTCGAAGTGACGCTGCCGAATCCCGATGGACGTCTGCGTCCCGGCGCGTATGTGCAGGTCGCGCTGCCCGCGAACGCGCATGCGCGCATGCTGGTGCCCGGCAATACGCTGCTGTTTCGCGCCGAAGGCCCGCGTGTGGCTGTGGTCGATGCGAACGGCCACGTGCATCTGAACAAGATCGTGATCGCGCAGGATCTCGGCCAGTCGCTCGAAATCGAAAGCGGCATCGAACCGAACGACAGGATCATCATCAACCCGAGCGATTCGGTCGCGGACGGCGATCATGTTGTGATCGCGCCGCAAGGGCCGCAACAGCCCGCGTCGGGCAGCAAGGCGGCATCATGAAAGCCGCGCTTTGCATCACGCTCGTCTCGATGCTCGCGGCATGCACCGTCGGGCCGGACTATCGCCGGCCCGTCGCCGAAACGCCGCCAACCTGGAAGACCGATTCGTACTGGCGCGTCGGCGAGCCGTCGCATGCGCCGCTCGCGCTCGACTGGTGGCAAGGCTTCGGCGACACCACGCTCAACGGCCTCGAATCGCAGGCGCTCGCGCAGAACCAGACGCTTGCCGCCGCGAGCGCGCATTACGCGCAGGCGCGCGCGACGCTCGCTCAAACGTCCTCGCTCGCGCTGCCCGAAGTCGATCTCGGCGCGAACGCATCGCGCTCGCGCGTCTCGAAGAATCGCCCCGTCACCAACTATGCGACGCCGAACAACTCGACCGTCCAGAACGATCTGAAGCTCGCGCCGACCGTCAATTACGACGTCGATCTGTTCGGCCGCATTCGACGCGAAGTGGAAGGCGCGCGCGCATCGGCCGACGAATCGCGCGACGATCTCGCCAATGCGCGGCTCGTGCTCACGACCGATCTTGCGAGCGACTACTTCTCGATGCGCGAGCTCGACGCGGAAATCGACGTGCTGAACCGCTCCGTCGTTCTGCAGAACAAAGCGCTCGATTACGTAAAGGCGCAACACGATCTGGGCGCGGTCTCCGGCCTCGACGTATTGCAGCAACAGGCGCTGCTCGACCAGACGCGCGTGCAGGCGCAGTTGCTGCTGAATCAGCGCGCGCAGTTCGAGCATGCGATCGCCGCGCTGGTCGGCACGCCCGCGCCGCAGTTCGCCATCGCGCCGGCGCTCGACGAACGCCCGCTGCCGCCGATCCCGCTCGGCATACCGAGCGACGTGCTGCAACGCAGGCCCGATGTTTCATCGGCCGAGCGCGCGATGGCCGCGGCCAATGCGCAGATCGGCGTCGCGAAGGCGGCGTTCTTCCCGAGCCTCACGTTGAACGGCACGATCGGCTGGGAGAGCACGGCGCTCTCCAGTCTGATTTCCGCGCCGAGCCTGTTGTGGACCATCGGCACGATGGCGAGCCAGGTCGTGTTCGATGGAGGACGGCGCGCGGCCGCTGTCGATTTCGCGAGCGAAGGTTATACCGCGGCCGTCGCGAACTATCGGCAGACGGTGCTCGGCGCGTTTCAGCAGGTTCAGGACGGCATCGTCGGATTGTCGGTGCTCGATGGCGCGGCGAAACAGTCGCACGCAGCCGTCGACGATGCGCAACACCTGCTGTCGCTCGCGAACGATCGCTATTCGGGCGGCCTCGTCGCGTATCTCGACGTGATCACCGCGCAGCAGCAACTGCTGACGAGCGAGCGTCAGGACGTGCAGATTCGCGGCCAGCAGCGCACTGTTTCCGTCGCGCTCGTGAAAGCATTGGGCGGCGGCTGGGACGCGCATGACGCGGCGCACGATGGCGAAGAAGTTGCGGATGCGGCGCAGACAAAACATCAGCAGGATCACCGCGAGACTCGTATAGTGAGCGGTGAGACAATGCGTTAAACACACACTGAACGCGCACAGGTGCCAGGCATGAAAGTCCTGATAGTCGAAGACGAACACAAGGTGGTGGATTACCTGCGCTCGGGGTTGACCGAGCAAGGCTGGGTCGTCGATGTCGCGATGGACGGCGAGGAAGGCACGCATCTCGCCATCGAATACGACTACGACGTGATCGTGCTCGACGTGATGCTGCCACGACGCGACGGCTTCGCGGTATTGAAGGCGCTGCGCATGCAGAAGTCGACACCCGTCATCATGCTCACCGCGCGCGATCACATCAACGATCGCGTGCGCGGTCTGCGCGAAGGCGCGGACGATTACCTGACGAAGCCTTTCTCTTTCCTCGAACTCGTCGAGCGTCTGCATGCGCTCGCGCGCCGCACGCGCGCGCAGGAATCGACGCTCATTTCGGTCGGCGATCTGTACGTCGATCTGATCGGCCGCCGCGCGACGCGCGACGGCGTGCGGCTCGACCTCACCGCGAAAGAGTTCCAGTTGCTCTCCGTGCTCGCGCGCCGTCACGGCGACATACTGTCGAAGACCGCGATCACCGAGCTCGTCTGGGAAGTCGATTTCGAAAGTCACACGAATGTCGTGGAAACGGCCATCAAGCGCCTGCGCGCGAAGCTCGACGGACCGTTCCGCACGAAACTGCTGCACACCGTGCGCGGCATGGGCTACGTGCTCGAAGTGCGCGAGGCCCGCGACACGCGCGAAACCAGGGAAGACGCGAGACCATCATGAACACGCCGTGGGCTGCATCGGTGCCGCACGAGTCATCCGAACCGCGGACGCAGCGCTCCATCGCGCGGCGTCTCGCCGTGATGTTCGCGCTCGTCGCGCTGTTCGTGTTCTCGCTGGTCGGCTCGGGACTGTTTCTCGTGCTGCGCGTGCAACTGGAGCAGCACTTGCGCGATTCTCTCGACAATCGCGCGGAAGTGGCGCGCCTCATCGTCACGCACGCATCGAATCCGGACAGATGGAAGATCGCGAAAGAGAAGCTCGCGGACATCACGCCGCGCGACGGCTCCACGCGCTTCGCGGTATCCAGCAACGATCCGCGCTTTGAATATGGCTCGCCGCCCCTGGGTAGCGTCACCAAGCGCCTGACGGGCGGCTACGCGCAGGTCCGCCCCGACGACCGCGCCTACGACATGCTGATGACCACGCTGACGATCCCGCCGAACGCGGACCGTCCGCCCTTGCAACTGTTCGTCGCGATCGACTGCTCGCCGAACGTCCACACGATGCGCGCCTTCGGTCTTGCGCTCGCGGCCTTCATGGCGCTCTCGACCATCGCGGTGCTGGTGCTGAGTTACTCGGTCGCGCGCCTCGGGCTCGCGCCGCTCACGCGTCTCACGCGCGATGCATCGAAACTGAGCCCGACCAACCGTTCGCAACGCCTGAACACCCGCGCCTTGCCGATGGAACTCGACGAACTCGCGAAGTCCTTCAACGGCGCGCTCGAACGGCTCGATCACGCATACGGACGGCTCGAATCCTTCAACGCCGATGTCGCCCACGAATTGCGCACACCGGTCACGATACTCATCGGTCAGACGGAAGTGGCCTTGACGCGCGATCGCTCGATCGACGAATTGCGTCACACGCTGCAATCGAATCTCGAAGAGTTCGAGCGCGTGCGCGCGATCATCAACGACATGCTGTTTCTCGCGCGCGCCGATCAAGGCGAACGCGCGACGGGCCTCGTCGAAGTGTCGCTCGCGGCCGAAGTCAATCGCACGCTCGAGTTTCTGGAAATTCCGCTGGAAGAGGCGCACGTCAGCGCGGTCGCGAGCGGCGATGCACGCGCTTACGTCAACACGTCGCTGTTCGGGCGCGCGATCTCCAATCTCGTGATGAACGCGATCCAGCACTGCACGCCCGGCGCGAAGATATCCGTGTCGATCACGCGCGAGCATGGACGCGTGCGCGTTGCGGTGGCGAACCCGGGCGAGCCGATCCAGCCGCAAGTGATGCAGCATCTGTTCGACCGCTTCTATCGCGCGGAAAGCTCGCGCACCAATAGCCGCGAGAATCACGGCCTCGGGCTCGCCATCGTCAAGGCGGTGGCGGAGATGCATCGCGGCACGGTGTCCGCGACGAGTCAGAACGGCATCAACACGTTCTCGTTCTCGGTTGCGCGTTTCGGCAGCGAGGGCCGGCCAGCGGAGGACGTGGCCCTGGCCGCGCCGCCGGTCGTCGAACCCAGCAAATCTGCTGCGACGTAAAACGCGTGCGTCACTGACAGAAGTACTCGTCCGATGCCGCCATCGGCGCGTCAGCCGTCGCCGGCTTGAAATGACTGTACTTGCGATATGTCTTGCCGCTCACCGTCACGGCCTCGGCGGCTTCCGTCTCGCCCGAGCCCGATGCGATCGCGCTGCTGTGCGCTTCGACATTGCCGTTGCTCCAGCTGCTCGCGCGCGCAAAGGTTCCGCCCTTCGACGTGTCGGTCCTGCTCTGCTCCGAGATCGCGTTCGTCACGGGATTGCCGAAGCCCTTCGTATCGATCGACGATTTCGGCGGCTCGTAGCCCCACTTCGACGTGAGCGTGCTCATGTCGATTTCCTGTGGTTTCCAGCCGATGATCTTCGCGCCGATCGCAAGCGGCGTCAGTTCCACAGCGACGATCTGCGTGCCGCGCCGCGCCACGAGCAGACACTTGCCGCCCGAACTTTGCAACGCGACATAACCGCTCGACGGCAACAGGGCAAGCGCCTGCGCATCGGGCATCGCCTGCACGCCGACCGGATTCGCGGCCCACACAACACCGGCGCTCACGTCGGCGTGAGCAACGAGCGGCGTCATCGCAACCATTGCACTCGCCGCGAGCGCGATGGCCGCCGTTTTCATCTGACTCTTCATCGCATGCCTCAGCGGGAAAACGAGGGTTGACTCTCCGGGACCAGTCTTTCCGAGCCAACCCTTGAAAGGGAGAGACGGCCCGATCGCTCAGGCGCGTCTCTGCTGCTCCATGGCGATACGCTGCCGCTGGATCTGCTGCCTCCTCACTTCACCAGCGAGACTTCGATCGTTTCGCCGATGGGCGTGCTCGCCACCTCGACGCCATGCGCGCTTTCGCTCTGATCGTACACGCGGGACGCGACCGGCGTCGGCTGCGCGACCTGCTTCGCGGGCGCCGGTTTCGCCTGGGCGGGCTCCGCGGCCTTCAGATTGACTTCCGGATTGTTCGCCGCCGTCACCGGCAGGCCGAGGCGCGCGCGCACCAGCGGATCGCGATACTTCTCGTCATCCGACAGCACCGCGTCCGCGCCCGACTTCGCAAGCGGCGTGGTCGTGCCCGGGCACAGATGGCCCGTCGCTTCGACCGCGCGGCGATTCGCTTCGCTCTGGCAGAGCAGCGCGAGCGCGACATCGGTCAGGCCCATCGCGCGGAATTCGCGCGCATCGAGACGGCGCACGCAAGCCTGGTCGACGAGCGTCGTGCCGCCGGTCGCGCCGAAGCCCGTGATCGACAGGCCGAAGCTCGCCGAGCCCATGCAGGTGTCGGAGAGCGTCGTCGTCAGCGCGGGCGCTGCGATCGACGGCGTCGTGCGTACGGAGTACGAGCTCTGGTTGTAGTCGACCGTGGTGCGCGTGTCGAAGGCGCTCGTGCCCGGACCGGTCGATGCCTTGCCGGTCGCGTCGGTGCCGCTCGCGTCGTTGCCCGAATTCGTGAGCGACGGCATCGACAGCGAGATGTTGACGTTCGACGAGCCGCCCTGCGCCGTCGACCGGCCGCCGCTGGCCGTCGCGACGCCGAGACCGCCCACCGACGAGGAATTGGAACTGGTGTTGGCCGTCGAGTTAGCCGACGTGCCGATGTTGTTCAGGCTCGAACCGCCGCCCTGACCGATGCCCGTGGACGTCGAACCCGAAACCGAGCCCGACGAGGAATTGGCGGTGGTGTCAGCATGGGCAAATTGCGCGGCGCAAAACAGCACGGCGCATGCCAATTGCAAAGTGGTCTTGTTCATTATGGTTCTCCGGAATTAAAGGGGAACGCCACAGCGCATGACGGTCCCGGACGACCTGGATTCTTTTTATTTGGTTCGGCAAAGGCGGTGTCCCGCAAGCATACGGCTCGTCATGACGCCGCCTCTGCCTTGACTGACAGACTGGCTTAGCGCCAGCCGCCGCCCAGCTTGCTCCATGCGTTGGCCGCTGCGTCCGCGCCCGAGGTGCCGCCCGCTTGCGCGTTGCCGCGACCGAAGCCGTTCACGTTCGACGTGTTGGTGTGGCTCGTCGTCGCGTTGGTGGCGTTGCCCGTCACGCCGAACAGGTTGCCCGCGACCGATTGCGCGTTGCCGTTCGCCGTGCCGTAGTTGGTGGCGCTGAAGTGGCCGAAGCCCGAGACGGAAGCCGACGTCGTGCCGCCCGAGGTCGAGGACGAGCTGGAGTTCGTGGTCGTGGCCATCGCGGCGACGGAGACGAACGAGAGCAGTGCGGCAGCGATCAGAGTGCGTTTCATGATTTGCATTCCTTATCGAAAAAGTAAGATTGGATTTCGTTTTTTGTTCTTCGAACTGCGGTCACACGGTTGCGGGAAAGCGAACCCCGTTGCGGCGAAGTCCGCCGTCCGTCGCCGTGTGCTTAGCGCCAGCCGCCGCCGAGCTTGCTCCAGGCATTCGCAGCGGCGTCGGCGCCCGACACGCCCGTGGCCGTCGAACCGCCGAAGCCCTTGCCGCCGACCGACGACGTGTTGATGTGGCCGGTCGTCGCGTTGGTCGTGTTGCCGGTCGAGCCGAAGCCCTGACCTGCCGTCGACGAAGCGTGGCCGTTGGCGATGCCGGCGTTGGTCGCCGTGAACGAGCCGAAGCCGTGCACGGCTGCAGCGGTGGTGCCGCCCGACGTCGAGCTCGAGCTGGAGTTCGTGCCCGTTGCAAAAGCAGCGGCGGAAACGAGCGAGAGAGCGGCGGCAGCTGCGATCAGTTTGCGTTGCATGGTGAAGTCTCCAAGTGTTGGCGCACATGAGTTTCCAGCTACATCGGCGCCGGCATGTAGCGGGTACGGCAAATAATTAGTTAGTATTCCTGCCTCAATCGCTTGTCCGAAATTCGTTTCGGTAAACCAGCGAGCGTTTGAAACAGGAAGCGCCAGGGGCGCGGGTCGGTTCGATCAGGAAACGTCGCGCACGTCGATCGGGCGAAACCGTCGTTCGTGCATTGATTCGATGCTGGCGTGTGACGGGCGAGAGGTTCCCGTCGAGCGGATCGCGGCGCGCTGGCCTTCCACCCTGTCGATTTGTTTTGCGTTCTTCTTCATCGCAATCCCCGTATGACTTCTTGCTTTTTGCTTTCAGGCTGATTACTGCTTGCCTTGTTTTGATGTGACTTTACGGAAGATGGATCGCGTCATGCGTGGGAGACCGAACACTACATTTCACGTGGTAATAATTCGCGGAAAAGTTTGGTTGGGCAGCGCTCATATGATCGGGCGATACGCCGGAAACGACCTGTTCACACGGGTTTGCGGGGATTTGTGTTGACGTCGTCAGGTCGCCGGAAACGAAAAAGCGGGCGACAAGCGCCCGCTTTCGTGCGTCAGACCACGCAGCGATCAAACCGTACTCAACCGCACCAACTCCGTCTCGACGATAAGCTTCTTCAACTCCGGCACGCACGATCCGCAGTTGCCGCCCGCCTTCAGACACGAGGTGATTTCCGCAGCGGTTTTCAGCCCCTTGTCGCGAATGGCATCGCAGATCGTATTGCGCCCGACACCGAAACACGAACACACGGTCGGCCCGGTGTCCTCGCCCTTGCCCATCGGCTGGCCGAGCAGGAGACTCGCGCGATCCTCGTCGTCGAGCCGGTCCTTTTCGAAGAGCGTCGCGAGCCACGCGCGCGCCGGCAAGTCCGGACGCTCGGAGATGAACACGCAACTCTCGATGCGATCGTCGACCACATGCGCCGCGCGATACACGCCCGCGCTCTTGTCCTCGTATTCGATCCAGTCCGCGTGATGATCGTCGATGTGAAAGAGCGCGCGCGCCCAGTCGTGATGATCGCCGTGCGCGGCATCGAAGCGATTGCGGCCCGCCATCTCATAGCGCACGAATCGCGCGCCATGCACGCGCGTCCAGTGCGTGACGCGCTCCAGATCGGGCACGCTGCGCGAAAGCGAAAAGCCGTGCCACGTCACGTGAAATTTCTCGATCGAAACGGGTGTGTGCTTGAATTCCGGCTCGCCCGACACCGGATCGACGACAGGATTCACCACCGCGCCCACGCGCGCATCGGAGGCCACCTGATCGTTCCAGTGAATCGGCACGAACACGCTGCCGCGCGGCATGCCGCCGCCGTGCTGCACGCGCGCGATCATCGAGCCCCAGCGGCTCGCCACGCGCGCGAGTTCCCCTTCACGCACGCCGCATGCAAGCGCGTCCTGCGGATGCATGTCGATGAACGATTCGCTGATATGCCCCGCGAGTTTCGCTGACCGGCCCGTGCGCGTCATCGTGTGCCATTGATCGCGTACGCGCCCCGTGTTGAGCACGAGCGGATAGTCCTCGTCGGGTGCGTTGACCGGCGCACGCGATGCCGTCGCGATAAAGCGCGCGCGGCCATCCGCATGACTGAAGCGGCGCGCTTCGAAGAGCCTCGCGACGCCGGTTTGCGCCGCCGCGGGCAACGGCCACTGCACGGGTTTCAGCGCGTCGTATTGCGCGCGGCTCATGCCGGACAGGCCGCTGATATCGAACGTGCGATACACGCCCGCTGCTGCGTCGTTGCGATACGCCGAGAGTCGCGCGTGTTCGTCGAAGATCGCGTGCGGCCCCGCGAAATCGAAGCCATCGAAACCCATCCACCGCGCGACATCGCAGATGATGCGCCAGTCCGCGCGCGCTTTGCCCGGCGCAGGAATGAACGCGCGCTGGCGCGAGATGCGCCGCTCCGAGTTCGTCACCGTGCCGTCCTTCTCGCCCCAGCCGAGCGCGGGCAACAGCACATCGGCGGACGCGTTGGTATCGGTGCGCTCGATGATGTCGGAACTCACCACGAGTTCGCACTTGTCGAGCGCACGCTTGACGCGATCGCCATCGGGCATGCTCACGACCGGATTCGTGCCCATGATCCAGACGGCCCTCACGCGGCCGGCTTCGATCGCATCGAACAATTCGACGGCCTTCAGACCCGCGCGTTCGGCGATCGCGGGCGAACGCCAGAACGTCTGCACGATCTCGCCATGCAACGGATCGCCGAACTCCAGATGCGCGGCAAGCGTATTCGCGAGACCGCCGACTTCGCGGCCGCCCATCGCGTTCGGCTGACCCGTGAACGAGAACGGCCCCATGCCCGGCTTGCCGATGCGCCCCGTCAGCAGATGACAGTTGATGATGCTGTTGACCTTGTCCGTGCCCGCGCTCGACTGGTTCACGCCTTGCGAGTACACCGTCACTACGCGCTCGGTGCGCGCGAACAGGCGATAGAACGTCATCAGATCATGCTGATCGAGCTTGCAGTCCTTCGCGGTCTGCGCGAGATCAGAGGGCCCCGCGGCGGCGAGCGCGGCATCGAAACCGTTGGTGTGCGCATCGACGAACGGCGCATCCGTAGCGCCGTGTTCCGCGAGAAACGCGAGCAGGCCGTTGAACAGCCGCACGTCGCTGCCGGGCTTGAGCGGCAGATGCAGGTCCGCCATCTCGCACGTCGCGGTATGACGCGGATCGATCACGACGATCTTCGCCTCCGGCCGCGTCTCTTTCATCTTCACGATGCGCTGAAAGAGAATCGGATGACACCATGCCGTGTTCGAACCGACCAGCACGATGAGGTCTGCGAGTTCGAGGTCTTCGTAGTTCATCGGCACGAGATCTTCGCCGAATGCACGCTTGTGCCCCGCCACCGACGACGACATGCAAAGACGCGAGTTCGTATCGATGTTCGCGCTGCCGATGTAGCCCTTCATCAGCTTGTTCGCGACGTAGTAGTCCTCGGTGAGCAACTGGCCCGATACATAGAACGCGACCGCATCCGGGCCGTGTTGCGCGATGATGCGCGAGAAGCCGGTCGCGACCGTGCCGAGCGCGTCGTTCCATGACACGTCGGTCAGCGACCCCGTCTGTCTGTCGCGCAGCTTCGGATTGAGCAGGCGGCCTTCGAGGCCCACCGTGTCGCCGAGCGCCGAGCCTTTCACACACAGACGACCGAAGTTCGATGGATGCGCTTCATCGCCGGCGACCGTCACTTCGGTCGCGCTCTTCGGGGTGGCCTGCACGCCGCAGCCGACGCCGCAATATGGGCACGTCGTTTTGACGGACGCGGTTTGTATCGGGATGATGGGCATGCTCACGTTCGGTTTCCTTGGCCTTGTCTCAGGCTTCACACAACGTCTTGCCAAATAGAAGCTTGCCGCGCAGATGCGCCACATCCGTGCGGCTCTGAATCAGATCGAAATACCAGCCGCCGTCTTTCACATCGCCATACAGCACTGCGCCGATCAGGCGTCCCGCCTGCAGCACGAGCCGCTTGTAGACACCCCGGCGCGGATCGCGCAACACCAGATCCTCGCTGCCTCCGCCGCCGATGAAATCACCCGCCGAATACAGATCGACGCCCGTCACTTTCAGCTTGGTCGCGGTCGCGCGCTGCACGTAGAGCCGATGTCCAGCTCCCGCGAGATGCGCGCCCGCCACGCGCGCCTGATCCCAGATCGGCGCGACGAGGCCGAAAGTCGCCGAGCGATGCTGCACGCATTCACCGACCGCATAGACGCGCGGATCGAAGCTCTGCAGCGTGTCATCCACGACGATGGCGCGCTCGCAATGCAGACCCGAAGCCTGCGCCAGCGCGATATTCGGCCGCACGCCCGCCGTCATCACGACGAGGTCCGCATCGATCTGCGTGCCATCCGCGAAACGCACGGCGCGCACGCGGTCCTCGCCGATGATCGCGGTGGTCTGCGCGGCCATCGCGAAACGCAGACCCTTCGATTCCAGCGAACGCTTGAGCAACGCCGACGCGCTCGCATCGAGTTGACGGTCCATCAGGCTGTCGGTGGCATGCACGACCGTCACCGACATGCCTTGTCGCTGCAAGCCATTCGCCGCTTCGAGCCCGAGCAGCCCACCGCCGATGATCACCGCGTGGCGATGATCGCGCGCGGCGTCGAGCATCGCTTCGACATCCTGTATATCGCGAAATGCGATCACCCCAGGCAGATCGCAGCCGGGCACCGGGATGATGAAAGGCTTCGATCCCGTCGCGATCAACAGGCGGTCGTAACGCGCCTCGATGCCCTTTTCCGAGCGCACCACACGCCGCACGCGATCGATTTCGACGACGGCATCGCCCGCATGCAGCGTGATGCCGTTCGCGTCGTACCACTCGCGCGTGTTGAGAATGATGTCATCGACGCTCTTCTCGCCCGCCAGCACCGGTGACAGCAAAATGCGGTTGTAGTTGCCGTAGGGTTCGGCGCCGAACACCGTGATGTCGTACAGCTCGGGCGCGATCTTCAGCAGCTCCTCGACCGTGCGTATGCCCGCCATGCCATTGCCGATGACGACGAGCCGCTGGCGCGGCGCGGCTGCCCTCAGCGATGCGATGCCCGCAACCGCATATTCGGTCTTCATGCGGCGACCCACACCTTGCCGCCCGCGACCTTCACGCGATACGCGCTCACCGAAAGCTCCGGCGTTTCGAGGCATTCGCCGGTGCGCAGATCGAAATGCTGTTTATAGATCGGCGACGCCACGACCACGCGCTCACCGAGACTCCCGACGATCCCGCGCGACAGCACCGCCGCCTGCGAATGCGGATCGTAGTTGTCGATCGCATACACGGTCTCGTCTTCGCCCGCGAGATGAAACACCGCGACTTGCGTGCCCTTCACGAGCGCGCAGACGCCCGTATCCGGCACGATATCGTCGAGTTCACACACGGCGGTCCAGTCCTGTTCGATGCGGTCGTTCATGATCTTTTTCTCCAGGGTTCAGACGGTTTCGACTATGACGGGAATGTCAGCGAGCTTCGACTTGCGTTCTTCGACCGTCGCGGGACGGATCTGACCGCGCTCCTCGACGAAGGTCACGTTCGCATCGCCCGCATCGCTGTTGACGAAGTGACGGAAGCGCTTGCGCGTGTGCGGATCGGTGACGGCCTTCTTCCATTCGTCTTCGTAGGTATCGACGACGAGCTGCATTTCCGCTTCGAGTTCGAAGGCGATATCGAGCTTGTCGTTGATGACCACGTCGATCAGATAATCGAGGCCGCCTTCGAGGTTGTCGCGCCACACGCTCGTGCGTTGCAGGCGATCGGCCGTGCGCACATAGAACATCAGAAAGCGGTCGATATAGCGCACCAGCGTGTCGTGATCGAGATCGGATGCGATGAGTTCGGCGTGTCGCGGCTTCATGCCGCCGTTGCCGCACACGTAGAGGTTCCAGCCCTTCTCCGTCGCGATCACGCCGACGTCCTTGCCTTGCGCTTCGGCGCATTCACGCGTGCAGCCCGATACGCCGAACTTGATCTTGTGCGGCGTGCGCAGGCCCTTGTAACGGTTCTCCAGTTCGATCGCGAGACCGACCGAATCGCCGACGCCATAGCGGCACCACGTAGAACCGACGCACGATTTGACCGTGCGCAGCGCCTTGCCATACGCATGACCCGATTCGAAGCCCGCCGCGATGAGCTCTTCCCAGATGAACGGCAATTGCTCGACGCGCGCGCCGAACATGTCGACACGCTGGCCGCCGGTGATCTTCGTATAGAGGCCGTACTTCTTCGCGACCTGACCGACCGCGATCAAACCATCGGGCGTGACTTCGCCGCCCGGCATGCGCGGCACGACGCTATACGTGCCGTCGCGCTGAATGTTCGCGAGGTAGTAATCGTTCGAGTCCTGCAGGCTCGCGTGCTCCTTCTTCAACACGAACTCGTTCCAGCACGAAGCGAGAATGCTCGCGACCGCGGGCTTGCAGATATCGCAGCCGCGTCCCTTGCCATGCTTCGCGAGCAGCGTCCCGAACGTGCGATGCCCTTCCACACGCGCGATGTGATACAACTCCTGACGCGAATACGGGAAGTGCTCGCACAGATGATTGTTGACCGCGAGACCTTGCCGCTTCATCTCCGACTTCATTACCTGCGTGACGAGCGGCACGCAGCCGCCACACGACGCGCCCGCCTTGCACGACAACTTGATCGCGCCGATGCTCGTCGCGCCCGCGCACACGGCCGCGCAGATTTCCGCCTTGCTCACGTTGTTGCATGAGCAGATCTGCGCGCCATCGGGCAGGGCCTCGACGCCGAGCGCGGGTTTGGCCTTGCCATCGCTAGAAGGCAGGATCAGAAACTCGGGCGCTTCGGGCAACTCGATCTTGTTGAGCATCATCTGCAGGAGCGTGCCGTATTCGGTCGCATCGCCGACCATGACGCTGCCCAGCAGAAACTTGCCGCAATCGGACACGACGATCTTCTTGTAGACCTGCTTGCGCTCGTCGCTGTACTGATACGTGCGGCTGCCCGGCGTCTTGCCGTGCGCGTCGCCGATACTCGCGACATCGACGCCCATCAGCTTGAGCTTCGTGCTCATGTCGGCGCCCGCGAACGCGGCTTCCTCGCCGATGATCTGCTTCGCGACGATGCGCGCCATGTCGTAACCCGGCGCGACGAGACCGAACAACTGGCCCTTCCACAACGCGCATTCGCCGATCGCGAAGATATCGGCATCGCTCGTGCGGCAGGTGTCGTCGATCACGATGCCGCCGCGCGCGCCGATCTCGAGCCCCGCAGCACGCGCGATGTCGTCGCGCGGACGGATGCCCGCGGAGAACACGATCATGTCGGTGTCGAGATGCGTGTCATCGGCGAAATTCATGCGGTTGACCGTGCCTTCGCCCTCGACGATCGCAAGCGTGTTCTTGCCCGTGTGCACCGTGACGCCGAGTTCCTCGATCTTGCCGCGCAGCACGCGCCCGCCGCCGTCATCGACCTGCACGGCCATCAGGCGAGGCGCGAACTCCACCACATGCGTTTCGAGGCCGAGATCGCGCAGCGCCTTCGCCGCTTCGAGACCGAGCAGACCGCCGCCGACCACCGTGCCCGTCTTCGCTCGCGCGCCGAACGACTGCATCGCTTCGAGATCTTCGATCGTGCGGTACACGAAGCAGCCGTCGCGATCCCGGCCCTCGACCGGCGGCACGAACGGGTATGAACCGGTCGCGAGCACGAGCCTGTCGTACGCGAGCACATCGCCGTTCGATGCGCTCACCGTGCGCGCCGTGCGATCGATCGCCACCGCGCGCGCGTTCAGCTTCAGCGCATAGCCCGAACGCTCGAAGAATCCCGCTTCGACGAGCGAAAGATCATTCGCGCTCTTGCCGCTGAAGAATTCGGTCAGATGCACGCGGTCGTATGCGGCGCGCGGTTCTTCGCACAGCACCGTCACTTCGAGCGTTGAATGGCCACGCTCGGCGAGACATTCGAGGAACTTGTGGCCGACCATGCCGTGGCCGATGACGACGATTTTCATGTCAGGGACCTTTTTAGTTTGCAACGACGTTGTTGGCTGCGAGCGCGCTTTCGCGCAGCGCGGCTTCGCGTGCCTTGTGTTCGGGCGAGAAGCGCACCGCGAGCGCGCACAGCGCCGTGCCCGCGACGACCACGCCGAGCATCGAGAGCGTCGCCTGCGCGTTGCCGAGACCCTTCATCAGGAAACCCGCCGCGACCGCGCCGACGTTGCCGCCCGCGCCGATCACACCGGCGACGCCGCCGAGCGCCTTGCGGTCGATGAACGGCACGAGCGCGTAGGTCGCGCCGCACGCCATGTGCGTGAAGAGACCGAAGACGAGCATCGAAACGATGGCGAGCACGACGCTCGGCGCATGCGCGAACGCATAGAGGCCGATGCCTTCGCCCGCGATCAGCGCGAACAGCAGCGTCGCGCGGACATCGAGGCCCTTCTTCGCGGCGGCTTTGTCGGAGAGCCAGCCGCCGAGCGCGCGGGCGAACAGCGCGAGCAGGCCGAAGCTGCCCGCCGCCATGCCCGCCTGACCGAGCGTGAGACTGAAGTGATCGACGTAATAGATCGCCGCCATGTTGTGGATGAACACTTCCACGCCGAAGCACGCGCCATACGTCACGAACAGCATCCACACGCGATAGTTCGAGCACGCGGTCACGAAGCTCTGCCAGCCGCCCTTCTTGCCGCCGTCGATCGCGATGCCGGCGCGGCGCAGCGTCGCGAAGTCGCCTTGCGGGCAGTCCTGCGTGTAGCGCCAGTAGAAGAAGGCCATCACCGGCATCGCGAGGCCCGGCACGATCAGCGCGACGCGCCATGCCGATGCCTCGCCTGCGCCGAGCGCGATCGCCGCCGCGACCAGCAGCGGAATGATCGCCTGCGCCGCGCCCGCGCCCGCATTGCCCCAGCCGGCCGTCGTCGCATTCGCGGTGCCGACGACGTTCGGCGCGAACATCACCGAGGTGTGGTACTGCGTGATGACGAAGCTCGCGCCGATCGCGCCGATCGCGAGGCGGCACCACAGGAAGCTGTCGTAGCCCGTCGACAGCGCCGCGCCGAGCACCGGCACGGCGCCCGCGAGCAGCAGCGCGCTATACACCTTGCGCGGGCCGAAGCGATCGCACATCGGACCGACGACCAGACGCACGAGAATCGTCACGGCCACGGCGGCGATGTTGATGTTGGCGACCTGATCCGCCGTGAGTCCGTATTCGCGCTTGATGAGCGGCATCAGCGGCGCGCAGGCGAACCACGCGAAGAAGCACACGAAGAACGCCATCCACGTGAGATGGAAGGCGCGCATCGGCGCGCTGCGCATGCTGAAGAGATCGATCCGGGTGGCTTTGTCCATCGTCTTTCCGCCAAAAAGAAAGGCGTCCCGCGCATTCGACCGGTTGGCCGAATGCGGGGGACGCCGTTGTCCGATGCCCGCATGGCTGCAACCTGCCGGGCGCTGTATTCAGGACGGATCGCCGTTGATCCGATGGCAAGCCATAAGGCAAGGGCTATGCCATGCGTGATGGTTCGGCCGGAAAAGGCATGCTGGCAAAGGCTCGACGGAATGCGTGCAACGCGCGCGCACAGTCATGCGGCGGCGCGTTTCGATGCAGACGGGCACAGGGATGGTGCGACGCAGCACTGATGCCGTGCGAGCGTGCATCGACATTCAATGCGGGCCGGATGATTTATTTTTGTACCATCCGGTTAGCCAGTGCGTTCACTCGAAGGAAGCACATGCGCGCCGAAGCGGTGCCGCGTGTGCGCCCCGCGCACAACGACAGTGCGATGAATCGCGTCGCAGCCTCGTTCCATCGCAATGGCCCGCTTATTGCATTGATGCAAGCGCTGCGGGCAACGGCGTTCACGGCACATCCATTCAGAAGAGCAAGGACAAAGGCGTCCCCATCGTGCAACGACACGAGCGGACGCTATCGGCGTTTGCCGCGCCGATGCGCCTCACATACGCAAGTACGCACGGACTCAGGAAGCAACGATGAGCACCATCAAAGGCAAAGTCACCCTGTTGAGCGCTGGTCCCGGCGATCTGGATCTGCTGACCCTGCGCGCCGCGAAGGCGCTCGCCGCCGCCGACATCCTGCTCGTCGACGATCTCGCCAACGCCGGGATCGTCACGCTTGCGCCGCATGCGCGCGTGATCCGCGTCGGCAAGCGCGGCGGCTGCAAGTCGACGCCGCAGGCGTTCATTCAGCGCCTCATGCAGCGTTATGCGAAGAAGGGACTGCACGTCGTGCGCGTGAAGGGCGGCGATGCGCTGCTGTTCGGCCGCGCGGGCGAAGAGATCGCCGCATTGCGTGAAGCGCATATTACGGTCGACATCATCAATGGCGTGTCGTCGGGATTCGCGGCGGCGGCCGGACTCGGCATCTCGCTCACGCATCGCGATCATTGCCAGGGCGTGACCTTCGTCACCGCGCACATGCAGGATCACAGTCAGCCGGATTGGGCCGCGCTCGCCGCCACGGGAACCACGCTCGCGATCTATATGGGCATGAGCCGCATCGCGAGTCTCACGGCGGCGCTGCTCGAAGCGTTGCCCGCGAGCACGCCCGCGGCCGTCGTGCAGAACGCGGGATCGTCGCAGGAAAAGCGCCTCGTCACGACGCTCGACAGGCTCGCCGAAGAAGCTATCGCGGCGGGTCTCGGCAGTCCGGCGGTGATTCTCATCGGCGGCGCGATCGGCGAAGCGGCCGAGTTCACGGCGCGCGCAGCAAGCGCCGAAGGTCTGGCCCATGCCGCGTGAAGCAGGTTCTCAAACGGCAGGCGGCGCGCTAAAGTCGTTAAAGTCGTATCCGCCGCTTGTGCCGTTCTTCGCATGACCTCTTCCGCTGCCCGCATGCTGCGCGTTCTCCTCGTTACCGACACCGACAAGCCCATCGGCGATTTGCGCGAGCAACTCGCGCGCATGGGCTATGAAATGCTCGCTGAAGTGGCCGCGCCTTCGGCGTTGCACGCGGCGGTCGAGAGCCAGAAACCCGATGTCGTCATCATCGATACCGAATCGCCCTCGCGCGATACGCTCGAACAACTCGCCGTGATGAACAAGGCCGCGCCGCGTCCCGTGCTGATGTTCAGCAACGACGCCGACCAGCAGTTCATTCGCGCGGCGGTGGGCGCGGGCGTGACCGCGTATTCCGTCGAAGGGCTCGCGCCGGCGCGTCTCGCGCCGATCATCGACGTCGCGCTCGCGCGTTTCGCGCATGAAGCGCAGTTGCGTCAGCGTCTCGCGAAAGTCGAGGATGAGCTGGAGCAGCGCAAGGTCATCGACCGCGCGAAACGCCTGTTGATGGACAAGCGCGGCATGTCCGAAAACGAAGCCTATGCTGCGCTTCGCAAGCGCGCGATGGATCAGGGCGTGAAGGTCGCGGAGATCGCGCGTCAACTGCTCGCGCTGTCCGATCTGTTCTAGCGCCACGATACTCATGAACTCCCCAGACACGACTCTTCCCGCACCCGAGCGCACGCATCTGCGGCTCGGCTTCGTCGCCCTGTCCGATGCCGCGCCGCTCGCCGTCGCCGCGCTGCGCAATCTCGGCGCACGCCACGGCATCACTATCGAATTGTGTCGACAGCCGTCGTGGGCGGCCGTGCGCGACAAGCTGCTGTCCGGCGAAATCGACGCCGCGCACGCGCTCTATGGGCTCGTGTATGGCGTGCAACTCGGCATCGGCGGGCCGCAGGCGGATATGGGCGTGCTGATGGTGCTGAACCGCAACGGCCAGGCGATCACGCTGTCGCGTCCGCTCGCCGATGCGGTCGAACGAGGCGTGAGCGTGAAGGAGGCGCTGCGTTCGCTCGGGCGGCCGCCTGTCATCGCGCAGACCTTTCCGACCGGCACGCACGCGATGTGGCTGTACTACTGGCTCGCGGCGCATGGCGTGCATCCGTTGCGCGACGTGCAGAGCATCGTGATTCCGCCGCCGCGCATGGCCGATGCGCTCGTCGAAGGCGCGCTCGACGGCTTCTGCGCGGGCGAGCCGTGGCACGCGGTGGCTGAAGCGCGCGGTGCGGGCAGGACGGTCGCCTATACGAGCGAGATCTGGCCGGATCATCCGGAGAAGGTGCTCGCGTGCCGGCGCGATTTCGCGGCGCTCTATCCGAACACGGCGCGCGCGCTCGTGCAGACGATGCTCGACGCGTGCGCATGGCTCGATGCGAGCGCGCATCGTGCGGAAATCGCGGAGGCATTGGCCGCGCCGGAACTGCTCGGCGTGCCGCGCGGGCTGATCGAGCCGCGCCTCGTCGCAGCGAACGGCGGCGATGCGCGTGCATTGCCGGTGCGCTTCTTCGATGGCGGCGCGGTCAACTATCCGCGCGTGTCGGACGGGCTGTGGTTCATCACGCAGTATCGGCGCTGGGGCATGCTCGATGCCGATATCGACGATGCGGCGATTGCGGCGAGCGTCAACCAGACCGCGCTTTATCGCGAGGCGGCGCGGGCGGCGGGCGTCGCGCTGCCGGACGAACGGGCCGCCGCGACTTTCTGCGACGGCCGCGTGTGGGATGGCGCCGATGGGGCGAGGTATCTCGCGGGGTTCGACATGCGCGCGTAGAAAAGCGCCTACCATGAAATCTCCAGGGCGCACCGGAGATCCACCATGGAACTGCTCGCCATCGCCATCGACAAGCCCGAGGACACCAACTTCATCCTCGGCCAGTCGCATTTCATCAAGACGGTCGAGGATCTGCACGAGGCGCTCGTCGGCGCGGTGCCGGGCATCCGCTTCGGGCTCGCGTTCTGCGAGGCGTCGGGCAAGCGGCTCGTGCGCACCTCGGGCACGGAGGACGGGCTCGTCGAGCTGGCCGCGCGCAATGCGCAGAACATCGGCGCGGGGCACAGCTTCATCATCGTGCTCGGCGATGGCTTCTTTCCCGTGAACGTGCTCAATACCGTCAAGGCCGTGCCGGAGGTCTGCCGCATCTTCTGCGCGACCGCCAATCCGACCCAGGTGCTCGTCGCGCAGACGGATCAGGGGCGCGGGATCGTCGGCGTGGTGGATGGCCTGCCGCCGCTCGGCGTCGAAACGGCCGAGGACGTGAAGTGGCGCCACGACCTGCTGCGCAAGATCGGCTACAAGGCCTGAATCACGCCCGAAGGCCCGCCGCGCCTTGACTTGATGGCGCAAATCGCGAGAATGAGGCCCGCCCGCCGCGCGCCCCGGCCGCGCTTTTTTCCGGCCAGGGCGCGACATCATGGAAAATATCGGGATGCGGTATAAAGGCCGCTAGCGTCCTTTTGATCTTTCATGCCTTTCGGCGCGCCCGAGATCCGCATGAACAGACGAATCCCGGCATCACACCCGCCGACACGGCACCGAACACCGGCCACCCGCGCCGCCCGAGGATGGGGTCGTCCTCGCGCGGCCTACAGGAGCATCACATGACCGACATGAATCCAGGCTTTTTCGGCAGGATAGGCATTGCCTTCGGCGCCTTCTTCGGCATTCTGGGCAATGCAGCGTTCGCGGGCCGCGTGCAGCGCCTGCGCGAAGCGCCCGAAGCGCCCGATTTCGCGACGGAAGCGCCCAGGCCCGCCGCCGCACCCGTTCAACCGGTTCAGCCCGTTCAGCCCGTTCAGCCCGCGCCGTCCGTGCTGAAGGAAGCCAGTCCCATCGCCGCGCTGCAACTGCTCGGCCTTCTGCAGCGCGATGCGCGTTTCATCGATTTCGTCGAAGAGGACATCGCCAAATACAGTGATGCCGATATCGGCGCGGCCGCGCGTCTCGTGCACGACGGCTGTCGCGCCGTGCTGCGCGAGCATTTCTCCATCAAGCCGGTGCGCACGGAAGCCGAAGGCAGCCGCATCACGCTGCAGGAAGGCTTCGACGCCGCTGCGGTGCGCCTGACGGGCAATGTCGTCGGCAAGCCGCCTTTCAACGGCAGCATCAGCCATCGCGGCTGGAAGGTCGAGGACACGCGCCTGCCGAAGCTCGCGCCGTCCCATGATGCGAGCATCGTCGCGCCGGCGGAGGTGGAACTGTGAGCGACATCAACAGCAACGAAAACCGCGCGCGCTATTCGATCGGGGTCGATCTCGGCACGACGCATTGCGCGCTCTCCTACGTCGACATGAGCGCGAGCGACGGCGAAAAGACCGTGCAAGGCGTGCTGCCGGTCGCGCAACTGACCGCGCCCGGCGCCGCCGAAGAGCGCGAACTGCTGCCTTCGTTTCTCTATCTGCCGCACGAAAACGAACTCGCGCCCGGCGATCTCACGCTGCCGTGGACGCAGGAGCGCAAATTTATCGTCGGTGAACTGGCGAGAAGCCGCGGCGCGGGCACGCCGATCCGCCTCGTGTCCAGCGCGAAAAGCTGGCTGTGTCATCCGGGCGTCGATCGCCGCGCGGCGATCCTGCCCTCCGATGCGCCCGAGGAAGTCGAGCGCGTGTCGCCGCTGGAAAGCTCGGTGCGCTATCTGACGCACTTGCGCGAGGCGTGGAATCACGCGCATCCGGATGCGCCGTTCGATCAGCAGGACGTCACCGTGACGATTCCCGCTTCCTTCGATCCCGCCGCCCGCGAACTCACCGCCGAAGCCGCCGCGGCCGCCGGCTACACGCGCATGACGCTGCTCGAAGAGCCGCAAGCCGCGCTCTATAGCTGGATCCAGAAGTCGAGCGGCGGCTGGCGCAAGCAGGTCAAGGTGAGCGATGTGATTCTCGTCGTCGATGTCGGCGGCGGTACCACCGACCTGTCGCTGATCGCGGTCGTCGAACGCGAGGGGAATCTGGAACTGCATCGCGTGGCGGTCGGCGAGCATATCCTGCTCGGCGGCGACAACATGGACCTAGCGCTTGCGCATACCGTCGCGCGCAAGCTCGCGGCACAAGGCACGCAGCCCGATCCGTGGCAGTTGCGCGCGCTGACCTACGCGTGCCGCGCGGCGAAGGAAACGCTGCTCTCGGATCCCTCGGTCGATACCGTGCCGCTCGTCGTGCCGAGCCGCGGCTCGAAGCTGATCGGCGGGTCGCTGCGCACCGAACTCACGCGCGCCGAACTCACTCAGATCCTGCTCGAAGGCTTTTTCCCGCAAGTCGATGCAGCGGCGCGGCCGGTTTCGCGCGCGCGCGTCGGTCTCACGCAACTCGGCCTGCCCTATGCGCAGGACGCCGCCGTCACGCGCCATCTCGCCGCGTTCCTCGGCCGTCAGGTCAATGCGCTCGCGGAGGTCGAAGGCCTTCAGCATCAGGCGCCGCAAGGCGCGACGCTGCTGCATCCGACCGTCGTGCTCTTCAATGGCGGCGTGTTCAAGTCGCCGCTGCTGGTCGAACGCGTGATGTCGACGCTGAACGCCTGGCTCGCCGCCGAGAGCGCGCCCGCCGCGCGCCTGCTCGAAGGCGCGGACCTCGATCTGGCCGTTGCGCGCGGCGCGGCCTATTACGGCTATGTGCGCCACGGCAAGGGCGTGCGGATCCGTGGCGGCACAGCGCGCGCGTACTACGTCGCGGTCGAATCGGCGATGCCCGCCGTGCCCGGACTGGAGCCGCCGGTGCAGGCGCTGTGCGTCGCGCCGTTCGGCATGGAGGAAGGCACCGACGCCGCATTGCCCGCGCAGGAATTCGGGCTGGTCGTCGGCGAGCCGGTGCATTTCCGCTTCTTCGGTTCGTCGGTGCGTCGTCAGGATCAGGTCGGCACCCTGCTCGATTACTGGCAGCCGGACGAATTGCAGGAGCTCGAAGAAATCGAGGCTTCACTGCCGCCCGAAGGCCGCACGCCCGGCGAAGTCGTGCCCGTCAAGCTGCATGCGCGCGTGACGGAAGCGGGCACGCTCGAACTGGAGGCGATTCCGCGCGGCTCGTCCGAGCGCTGGAAAGTGGAGTTCGACGTGCGCGGCGGTGTCAGCGCGGATCAGGGCATGGGCCTGTAAGTGTCCACGCGCAAGCACAAGGCGGTGGGCGCGCGGTACAGCGTCGGCATCGATCTGGGGACGAGCAATACCGTCGTCGCGTATGCGGAGGCCGGCTCGAACGATATCCGCGTGTTCGAGATCGAGCAGCTGGCCGGCGCGGGCGAAGTCGCAGCGCTTGCGCTGTTGCCGTCGCTGCGCTACCACTTCGCGCCGGGCGAACTCAAGTCCGACGATCTGCAACTGCCGTGGGGCGAGATGGAAGCGCCCGCCGTCATCGGTGCCTTCGCGCGCAAGCTCGGCGCGCAGGTGCCCGGTCGGCTCGTGTCGAGCGCGAAAAGCTGGCTGTCGCATGCGGCGGTGGATCGCCTCGCGCCGATTCTCCCGTGGGGCGCGGGCGACGACGTCGAAAAAATCTCGCCCGTGATCGCCAGCGCGAGCTATCTGGCGCACGTGCACGCGGCGTGGAACGAGCGCTTTCCGGACGCGCCGCTCGACGCGCAGGACGTGGTGCTGACCGTGCCCGCCTCGTTCGATGAAGGCGCACGCGCGCTCACGCTCGAAGCCGCGCGCATGGCGGGACTCGAAAAACTGCGGCTGCTGGAGGAACCGCAGGCCGTGTTCTACGACTGGCTGTTTCATCATCGCGAGACGCTCGCCGGCGAACTCGCGTCGACGCGGCTCGTGCTGATCGTCGACGTCGGCGGTGGCACGACCGACCTCACGCTCATCCAGGTCGCGATGCACAACGGCGAGCCGGCGCTCACGCGTATCGGCGTGGGCAACCATCTGATGCTCGGCGGCGACAACATGGACCTCGCGCTCGCGCATCTCGTCGAGAAGCGCCTCGCAGGCGACGATGCGCGGCTGTCGGCCGCGCGGCTCTCGCAACTCGTCGAGCGCTGCCGCGCCGCGAAGGAACTGCTGCTCGGCGAGAACGCGCCCGAGTCCACGTCGATCACGCTGCTCGGCGCGGGCGCGAAGCTCATCGGCGGCGCGCGCTCGACCGACGTCACGCGTGACGAGATCGGACAGATCATCGTCGAAGGCTTTTTTCCGAAGGTGCCGGTGGGCGATCGGCCTGGTCGCTCGCGTGGGGGCATCGTGGAATTCGGGCTGCCGTATGCGAGCGACGCGGCCATCACGCGCCATATCGCGGCCTTTCTCGGCCAGCACGCGGGCGAGGCGCGCAAAGCGCTCGACACGTCCGCCGACACCCTCGCCATTCCGGACACCCTGCTGCTGAACGGCGGCGTGTTCCGCGCCGATCCGCTCGCGCGGCGCATCGCCGATACGCTTTCCGGCTGGCGCGGCGCGCCTGTCAACGTGCTCGCGAACGGCAATCCCGATGTCGCGGTCGCGCGCGGCGCGGTCGCCTATGCGCTCGCGCGCGCGGGCCATGCGCCGAAGATCGGCGGCGGTTCCGCGCGCAGCTTTTTCCTGCTGCTCGACGACGAAGCCAGCGCGACGCGCGGCGTGTGCGTGCTGCCGCGCGGCACCGAGGAAGGTCAGGCCATCCATCTCGCCGAGCGCACCTTCGCGCTCACGCTCGGCGCGCCGGTGCGCTTTCATTTGGCGTCGTCGGTGGCGGAGACGGCGTACCAGGCGGGAGAACTCGCGGACCTCGCGGCTGGATCGGGCGATTTCGTGCGCCTGCCGCCGATCGCGACGGTCGTCGATCCACACGCCGCGCATCACGGCCGGGCGCGCGAAACGCCCGTGCACCTGACGACCTCGCTCACCGAAGTCGGCACGCTGGAGATGCACTGCATCGCCGTCGCCGATCCCGCGAAGCGCTGGCTGCTCGAATTCCAGCTTCGTCAGGAAGCGCCCGAGGCCGACGACGCCGCGAGCGAAGCTCATCCGGCGCTGCCGAAAGCCATCGAACTGATCGACCGTACCTTCGGCTCGCGCGCGCAGGATGTCGGCCCGAAGGAAGTCAAACGCCTGCGCGCGCAACTCGAACAGACGCTCGGCGCGCGCGACACCTGGGACATCGCGCTGCTGCGCGAGCTGTTCGGCGCGCTGTTCGAGCGCGCGAAGAAGCGCCGCCGCAGCGCCGATCACGAGCGCCTGTGGCTCAATCTCGCGGGCTATTGCATGCGGCCGGGCTTCGGCCATCCGCTCGACGAATGGCGTGCCGAGCAGTTGTGGACGCTGTTCGATCAGGGCATCCAGTACAGCAACGAGAGCCAGATCTGGTCGGAATGGTGGACGCTCTGGCGGCGTGCTGCGGGCGGGCTTCCCGAAGCGGCGCAGTTGCGGCTTCTCGATGACATGGCTTTCGTGCTCCAGCCGCCCGGCACGAGCCGCTATCGCCGTGCGGCGGGCGCGGCGCGCGCGGGTTACGAGGACATGGTGCGGCTCGCGGCATCGCTCGAGCATGTGCCGGTCGAACGCAAAGTCGAGGTCGGCGAGTGGTTGCTCACGCGCCTGAAGAAACCTTCGGAGAACGTGCAGAGCTGGTGGGCGCTCGGCCGCATCGGCGCGCGCGCGCCGTTCTACGGCAGCGCGCACGGCGTCGTGCCGCCGGAGGTCGCCGTCGCCTGGCTCGATGCGATCCTCGCGCTCGACTGGAAGAAGATCGATCCGGCCGCGTTCGCCGCCGTGCAGATCGCGCGCATGACCGGCGACCGTTCCCGCGACCTGCCCGACGAGGCGCGCGCCGCCGTCGTGCAGCGCCTCGAGGCGATGGGCGCGGCGCACGCGTGGACCGCGATGGTCCGCGAGACCGTCGAGCTGGATCGCGCGGACGTCGGCCGCGTGTTCGGCGAAACGCTGCCGGCCGGGCTGAAGCTGATCCGTTGATCGCCGGGCGCGCCGCGTGCACGTCGCATCGCATCGAAATGCTTCGTCCTCAGAAGTTTTTTGGCCGATGCGTTGCGCGCAAGTCCCGCCGGCGCTTGAATACCGGCTGAGCGCATCCTATGGTTATCAGTGTGTCGATATGGACACACACTGAAGGAGGTCAGCATGCCATCCCCACGCAAGGCTCAGGCGAGCCAACCCGCTGAAACCGAAATGTCGAGCCGCAAGAAAACGGCCGGCACCAAGGCGTCGCCCGCGAAGGCTACCGGCGCGAAGGAAATGCAGGTCACGAAGCGCACCACCAAGGCCAAACCGAAAAGCTGAGCAACCCGAAAAGCCGCCCTCGTCATCGTGCGGGGGGCATTCGATATGGCTGTCCTTCGAATCGGCGAGCGAAAACCAGACGCTCGCCGTTCGGCGCCCGGCACCGGCCCGGCCCAGTTCTCCTCCGCCTCCCTTCCGCCTCTTCGCATCCCGTCCGAACCCATCAAAAACACGCAATAATTTCCGGGTATAACGGCTGATTGCTAAAAAAAGGCGTATTTGTATGACCGCATTGGCCTAAAGTAGTTAACCCCGATTCCGTGAGCGAGCATGAAGATGGCCGTCCCCCAGCGCGCCGCCGGCGCGCGCAATCCAGGCATTCTCTTCGCTGCGGCCCGCGAGGCCGGCATGAGCCTGGTGCGCAATCTCTCGATTCCGGCGCCGTTCTCCGATCCCGCGCTCGAGGCGCAGTTTCTCGACGACCACAGCCAGCGCTTCTGCGCGTTTCGGCGTGCGTCGACGCTGCTCGCGCTCGCCATCTGGACGTGCTTTCTCTGGTGGGACTTCAGCTTCGCGCGTGGCAATCAGGCGCTCGCCGCGCGCCTGCCCGACATCCTCGCGCTGCGCTTTGCGGGCATCGCGCTGTTGTTCTTCGTCGGCGTGCTGGTGCTGCGGCCGTCGTTCCGCTCGCACGCAACTGCCCAGCGCATCATTCTCACGGGCATCTACGGGCTGCTGTGCCTGATCCTCACGATGGTCGCGATCACGCCCGCGCCCTATAACTACACGCAGCATTTCATCGGACTTTGTCTCGCGCTGTTCTTCCAGTTCAGCTTCTTCTATCTGCGCTCGCGCGTCGCGCTGACCGCCGGCATCATCACAATGGCGTCGATCGTCCTGCTGCAGATCACCCTGCATCTGCTCAATCCCGAGGACTTCTTCGCCGGGCTGTTCTATATGTTCAACGTCGTGGTCGTGGGGCACGGCGTCTGCACGCACGCCGAGCGCGTGTCGCGCGAGCGTTACAGCTCGGAGCGCGCGCTTGCGTCGCTCAACGACGAATTGCGCGCCGCGAACGTCTCGCTCGGCCGCAAGAATCGCGAGCTCGAAGTCTCGAAGAAGGATCAGGAAAACAAGACTCACGCGCTGCTCGCGCTGCGCGAACAGCAGATGATCGCCGCGCAGACCGCGAGCCGCGAGAAATCCAACTTCCTCGCCGCCGCGACACACGACCTGCGCCAGCCGATGCACGCGCTCAACCTGTTCCTGCAGGCCGCCGCCGAGGCCATCCGCAACGGCGAGTTCGATCAGGCCGAGCGCCTCATCAACGAATGCGGGCGTTCGTCCGTGATCCTCGCGCGGCTTCTGAACGCGGTGCTCGATCTGTCGCGGCTGGAGTCGGGGCGCGTCGTGCCGCGCTATCACGTGTTCGACGTGCGGCAGATCGTCGAGGAAGCCGCCGAGCAGTTGCGGCCGTTCGCGATGAGCCGTGGCGTCGAATTGCGCCTGCGGCTGCCGAAGGAAGATGTCGTCTGCGTGCGCAGCGATTCGCACTGGCTCGGGCGCGCAGTGGCCAATCTCGTGTCGAACGGCATCAAGTACGCCGACCAGAACAAATCCTCGAAGCCGACGGTGATCGTCGGCGTGGTGCGCTCCGCGACGCGCGCGCGCATCGACGTGCTGGATAACGGCATCGGCATTCCGGCCGATTATTTCGACGCGATCTTCCAGCCGTTCTTTCAGGTCGACAATCCCGAGCAGGATCGCGACAAGGGACTGGGGCTGGGGCTGTCGATCGTCAACGCCGTGATCTCGATGCTGGATCAGCACCGCATCGAGCTGAAATCGACCGAGGGCCGCGGCTCGCGCTTTTCGCTCGAAATGCCGTTGTGTGGGCCATCGCCCGACAAGCCGTCGGCGCGCGCGCCGGCGCGCTCGGAAGCGGCGGATATGGCGCAGCTCAAGGGGCGTTATGTGTTGCTCGTCGAGGACGATGGCCTCGTGCGCGCGTCGACCGAAGCGCTGTTGTCGCAATGGGGCGTGCTTTACGATTCGGCGGCGAGCTTCGAGGAATTTCAGTCGATTCTCGGCGATATCGAGCGTTTTCCGGATCTGATCATCACGGACTTCCGGCTGCGCGACGCGAAGACCGCGCGTGAGGTCGCGATGCTCGGCGCGGCGAGGCTCGGACGGCCGTGCCCTTGTCTCGTCGTGACGGGCGAGCCGGCGGCGAGCATCGTGCCGCTCGCGTGTGAGCAGGATGTGCTTTCCAAGCCGGTCAGCCCGGCGGAGTTGCGGCGCGGGATGCTGGCGTTGATTGATGGTCGCGCTTGCGAAACCGTTGGCGTTTGAGAGTCGTTTTGCCGGATCCCGTGATCGAGATCCGGCGGAAAGCCTAAGAAACCAACCGCGCCCCCAGCCAAGCCCGCAATGCCTCAACCTCCTCCATACACACCGAATGCGGCATCGGATACGCATGCCACTGCACCTCACACCCCTGCGCGCGCGCGAACTCGCAAGCCTGCTCGCCAAGACTCACATTGAGCACATCGTCAGAACTGCCATGCGCGGCAAAGATCGAAATCGAGCGATTTGCGTCTGAGAGCGATTCATCGATCAGCCCCTCCGACGGAATGTAGCCCGACAGCACGATCAACCCGGCGAGCTTCTCAGGATGCGTAAGGCCCGCGTGATACGTCATCGCCCCGCCCTGCGAAAATCCCGCAATGAAAATGCGCTCGCTCGGAATACCCCGCGCGTTCTGCTCCGCGATCAACCCGCGCACGCGTTCCACCGATTGCACGATGCCCGCCTCGTCCACGCGCCGGTTGATGCCCTCGAACGACAAAATGTCGTACCACGCGCGCATCACATAGCCGCCGTTGGCGGTGACGGCGATCTCGGGCGCGTTCGGAAACACGAAACGGATGGCGGGCGCATCGGCGATACGCAGTTCAGGCACGAGCGGCACGAAGTCGTTCGCATCGGCGCCGAGGCCGTGCATCAGGATTACGGCGAATTCGGGATTCGGCCCGGTGTCGACCTCGATGGTCGAAGCTTGATCGGTCATTGCCCTTCACTCCTCTCGTCAGATGATGGGAACGAGAATCTGCACGATGCCGACGACCGACATCAGCCACACCAGCGAGCGCACGAACGGCACGCCCGCCGCATAAAGCGGTACATAGACGACGCGCGCAACGAAATAAGTAAGCGCACCCGAATGCGTGAGCGCGTTCTCGCGCCCCGCCACATGCACGATCAGCACTGCGATGGCGAAGATCGGCAGCGTCTCGAACAGATTGGCCTGCGCGCGCATCAGACGGCCGGACAGCTTTCCCGGCGGCGGCGTGGGGCCGTCGCGCGGTCCGGCGTTGTACTTCAGGCCGACCTCCCGATTGCGCACTACTGCGGGGAGCAACACTTGCACCAGCGCCAGCACGAGCGTCCAGGCCAGCATCGTCAGTTCGAAACTCATGGCATCTCCGGAAGATGAACCCGCCCAACGGATCGCGCCCATCATGCCATCATGGCCTCCGAGCGTGTAGTCTTCCACTCATGCATGCGATCACCCTCCGCCTCTCACCCGGCGATGACCTGCGCGCCGCGCTCGACCACGCGTTTCTCGCGCGTGGACTGTCGGCGGCTTTCGTGCTTCAGGGCATCGGCAGCCTGAGCGTCGCCCGGTTGCGCTACGCGGGTCGCGACGACGCAGCCGAACTGCGCGGCGACCTCGAAATCCTCACGCTCGCCGGCACGCTCTCCGCGCAAGGTCCGCACCTGCACATGAGCGTCTCCGATGCCGATGGCCGCGTCTTCGGCGGCCACGTCACGCCAGGCTGCATCGTGCGTACGACCGTCGAGCTCGTGGTCGCGAATCTGCCTGGCGAACGTTACACGCGTGAGCACGATGCCGGAACGGGCTTCGCCGAACTCGTCATTCGGGAAGCGTGACGGCGACCGCGGGCTTCGCGCCGTCGAGCGCGAGTTCGTGGCGCGCGATCTGCTCGAATGCCTCGCTCGTCTCCGAATAGTCCCAGCGCTCGACCGTCGTTTGCCGCGCGCCGCCGCCGCTGCCGTCGTGGCGGATCACGTTCACCGAATTGTCGATGGTGCCGCGCGTGCGCCACGACAGCGCCGTGCCCGCCTGCACCGCCCACATGCGGCGGCCAAGACCCGCGAAGGTATCGTGCAGCGGCAGCACGTACGGCAGATGAATATGCCCGCCGAGAATCAGGTCTGCGCCCGCGCGCGCCCAGCGCTGCACCGCGCGCTCGCGTCCGTGCAGCAGGTTCTGCTCGTCCTGCGCGCGCGTGACGGCCACCGGCTGATGCGTCACCACGACGCGCAACTGCGCCGCGCTCGCCGCCTCCAGGCGCGCGGCGACGCGTCGGATCTGCTGCATCGACACTTCACCGTCCTTGTGCCGGTACGCGCGTGTCGTGTTCACGCCGAGCACGAGCAATTCCGCCGATTCGAACGAAGGCTCTAGATCGGCGCCGAAGGCGCGCTGATGATTCGCATACGGATAGCAGAGCCGCGCGAGCGGATTGAAGAGCGGAATGTCGTGATTACCGGGCACGACGAGGGTCGGCGTCGCGCCGAGCGCATCGACGAACGCACGCGCCGCCGCGAACTGCCGCCTGCGCGCGCGCTGCGTGATGTCGCCCGACAGCACGACGAGATCGGGTGTGAGCGCCGCGGCGAGACGCAACAACGCCGCGACCACCTGCGGTCGTTCGGTGCCGAAATGCGTATCGGAAATCTGCAACAGCAAGGTCATGAGCGATTCGCTTCGGCCACCTTCGGTTCGGGCTTGAGCAGGATAAGCGGCTTGTTGGATACGCGGAATTCCAGCGGCATTCGCAGCTTCGCGATCTCGCCATCCGTCGCGATCTTGATCGATCTGCGCTTTTTCGACGGATGCATCACCGTGATGCGCTCGAACGTGAAACTCACGACGTGATCCGAATCCGACAGCCGTCCCGCCGCGCCATGCAGCGAGAGCCACAGATGCATGAGCCGTCCCACCGGCCGCGGCGCTATCGCGACGAGCAAACCCTGTTCCAGCGCCTGCGCTTCGTCCGGCATGCCGATCTGCTCCATCTGCAGCCGGTTGTTGCCGACGAAAAGCGTCGACGAGCGGATTTCCGTCGTGCTGCCGTCGTGATCGATATGCAAGCGCAAATGGCGATGCGGCTTCAACAGCGTCAAGAGCGCCGACCATAGCGCGACGAGCCGGCTGCGGCCGAATTGCCGCTTGTAGATTTCGCGGTCTTCGAGCAGCCGGGGATAAAGCCCGAGGCTCGCATTGACGAGAAACATGCGGCCGTTGACGAATCCCGCCTGCACCGGATAGACGCGCGCGTCGAGCAAAAGTCTGGTCGATTGTTCGAGGTCGGCGGGAATGCCGTGGTCGCGGCTGAAGTAGTTGAACGTGCCGCGCGGCAGCACCGCGAACGGGCAGCCGGCATCGTACGCCGCATGCGCGACGGTGCAGAGCGTGCCGTCGCCGCCCGCACCGACGAGCACGCCGTCCTGCGCGCACGCGGCCGCGGCGGTTTCCCGCGCGACGCTCGCCAGGCGGCGCGGATCGTCGACGACGCGCAATTCGAAGCGCCGGCCCGCCGCGCCGAGTTCGCGTTCGAGCACCTCGCGTGTCGCGTCGGCCTGCTGGCGGCCCGAGCCCGCGTTCATCACGATGAAGAACGGCGCGTCGGCGGCGAGGCTTTCTCCGATTTCGGCGGATGCGGCGGATAGGACTGTCGGCGTCATCGGCGCTCCTCGATTGCTCGCGTGCGGATACACGTCGAGCGTGGCCCGCGCGCGTGCGCAGGCCTGCCGATTATAACGAAAGCCTTACAGTTCGGACCGCCGGTCCTTACGTGTGTTCGCCGCGAATGTAGTATTCGAGCTGCTGAATGGTGAACTGCTGCTCTGAGATGATGTTCTTCACCAGATCGCCGATGGAAATCATGCCGACGAGCTTGCCGTTGTCGATCACCGGCAAGTGGCGCATGCGCTTGTCGGTCATGAGCGCCATGCAGTCGTCGGTGCTTTGATCCGGGCGCACGTAGCGCACGTGCGAGGTCATGATGTCGCGCACGGGCGTCTGCTTCGACGCGCGGTCCATCAGGACGACTTTGCGCGCGTAGTCGCGCTCGGTCATGATGCCCACGATCTCGTCGCCTTCGGTGACGATCACCGCGCCGATATGCTTGTCGGCCATCAGCTTGATTGCATCGAAGACCGACGTCGTTGCGGCCACCGTAAAGACCGTCTGGTCGGGTTTCGAATTCAGAACCTGTGCGACTGTTGCCATCGAGCGCCTCCGTTGTATGCGGGGAACGTTGTTGCGCCTGGGCGACGGGTTGAACTTGCGCCTTCTGCCAGCCTAAAGCCTTGCGCCCGATGCCTTCATAGGCATTAACCCGACCATTCGAAAAAGTATAGATCAACGGCGTCGCGCGCACGTGCGGCGCGCCGCGCCTTTTGCACATCGTCAAACGCGCGTGCTTCTTTGCGCGTGCCTTCAGTTTCGTCGATTAATGCCGCTAATCAGGCATCCGGCGGAAAGTCACCGCCATGGCTCAGAGGGAGAACGAGGTGAGCAGTTCACAACAGGATATCGAGCAGCGCGTGCGGCTCGCCGGCAGCAACATGTTCGAGTTGCTTCTGTTCAGGCTCGGCGAGGCGCCGAACTCGGAACAGCGGGAGCTTTACGGCATCAACGTGTTCAAGGTGCGCGAAATTCTCGCGATGCCGACGATCACCGCGGTGGCCGGTTCGAGCGAGGAGATTCTCGGCGTCGCGGATATTCGCGGACAGATCATTCCGGTGATCGATCTCGCGCGCATCACCGGCTGCCGGCCGAAGAACGGGCCCAAGATCCTGCTCGTCACGGAATTCGCCCGCACGACGCAGGGCTTCGCGGTCGAGGAAGTCGACGACATCGTGCGGCTCGAATGGAATCAGGTGCTGTCGGCGGAATCGCATTCGGGCGGCACGACCGTGACGAGCTTCGCGCGCCTGGACGGCAACGTCGACGGCTCGCGGCTCGCGCAGGTGCTCGATGTCGAGCGCATCGTGCGCGACGTGCTGCCGTCGCGGGAAGCGGACATCACCGAGGCGAATACCGGGCGGCTCAATCTCAAGCCGGGCGCGCGCGTGCTCGCGGCGGACGATTCGGGCGTCGCGCGGGCGCTCATCGAACAGAGCCTCACGGCGATGGGCGTGCCTTTCGTGATGACCAAGACCGGTCAGGAAGCGTGGGACGTGCTGGAAGCGGCGCTGCACAAGGCGCAGAAGGATGGCACCGAGGTCGCGGATCATATCGCGCTCGTGCTGACCGATCTGGAAATGCCGGAAATGGATGGCTTCACGCTCACCCGCCGCATCAAGGCCGAAACCGGGCTGATGCATATTCCGGTGGTGATTCACTCGTCGCTGTCGGGGTCGGCGAACGAGCAGCACGTTCGCAAGGTCGGCGCGAACGCGTATGTATCGAAGTTCGAGGCGTCGGAACTCGCCAACGTGATGCGCGGCGCGCTGGCGCACGCGGCCTGAAAACGGCCGGCGCCCGGCCGACGCAGACCTTTTGAGTCTGGGTCGCCGGGCGCCTGAACGATGCTTCAGCCGACTAGCCCGGCGCATAAGCAGGGCCTGCCGGTTCGATCAGTGACCGAAGAAGACCGATTGCGGGTTGTTGCCCGATTGCGCCGTACGGTTGCCCGATTGAGCCAGCGTGTCACGCGAGCCGCCGAAAGCGGTCGAATTCACGCCGTTGGCGTTTTCCTGAGCGGCGATCGCTTGTGCGCTCGGGCCTTGTTGCGATGCCGGCGCGCCGACGGCCGGACGGTAGAACGGAGCCGGACCGTAGCCGCTAGCGAAAGCGGGCGCGGCGATGGTGGCGGATGCGGCGATCAGGAGAGTAGCGAGAAGATTGCGTTTCATGGTGTGCTCCAAAGACGGTTGACGTTCATTCAGAAAGCGCCGCAGCGGTCTTGCGAGAAACTGTCTGCTACGTCGATGAAGCGCAGTGTATACCCCTACTATCGCTTTTTTATCTCCATAAATTTCAATTCACTTTTCGCTCAGCGCCAACAATCGCGCGCTGCACGAGTGTGCATTTTTCTTCCGAAGCATTGGTGGATAAGGGATTGCGCGCGCCGCCGGGCAGGCGCGCCTTTTGGTCCGTTTAGCGGGGGCGGAACAATTATTTAGCGAACGAGCGTTCGCATCAATGAACCAGACGTTCGATCAGACGAACGATCGCGCCCGGCGGATTGCCCTTCTGACAATATCCGTCGAAGCCGGAGGGGACACCCTCGGAACGTACGGTTTCCTCGCCCAGCGCGGTAAACGCGATGATCACCGCGTCGCGCGTGCGGGCGATGCGGCGCAGCACCCGCGCGGTTGCGTAGCCGTCGTGCTCCGGCATCGTGATATCGAGGATGACGACATGCGGCACCCAGCCATCGACCGCATGCAGCGCATCGACGCCGGACAGCGCGAAGCGCGTGTCGAAACCATCCGATGCGAGCGCGGCCGACAGGGCTTCGGCGCTGAAGACGTTGTCGTCGACGACGAGGATCCGCCACTGGTCGCGGTGCGCGTAGACGCTACGGTTGCTCCACAGCGCGCACTGATGGGAATGCAGGGATAAAGACATGAGCATTGGCCGGAAACACACGCCTGCATTGCAGCATGTTTCGCGCCCGATGCTCGCCGCCGGATCAGGCGTCGCTGCCCTTTTCGCCGTCTTTCTTGCCCTTGCGACGCTTGCCCGCGCCGCCTTCGGTCTCGCGCAGGCGCGCATTCGCTTCGACGAGCGACGCCGCGTCGTGCTGGCGCAACGCGAGATCGAGTTCACCGAGTGCGCCGAACAGCGCCGCCTGCTCCGCTTCGTCGAGCGGCACGGCGCCGCCCGTGGAGACGCGCCGCGCCTCCTTGTCGAGGCGTTTCGAAAGCTTCGCCGCGAAGCGCGTATCGATCACGCCCTCGCGCGCGAGTCCCGCGATCAACGACGCGAGCCGCATGAGCCCGCTCGCCGTGCTTTGCGTCGCCCCGTCCAGATCATCATGGTCTTCCACTGCTTTTCCCCAGGTTGGCACGCGGCGCCGCCTTGGCAGCGGGCTCGATGCGGGCGCCGCGTGTGCGCCCGTCTTGCGTGGCGTGATGATACGCCGACAATATGACGGTCATATTCGCAGGCTCGCGAAACACGCGAGGCCATCGTTTCGTTCCCGCTGACGCGCTACCATCGCGATTCGGGGCGCGACCGATGGCACACTAGCGCGTGGCGGCGCGAACGCCCGAAGCGTCCCATCAGAATGCAACCGACTTTTCGCATGAATCCCGCTACCCTGCAAAGACCGCCCTACGGCTCCGATTTCTCCGGCCTCGTCTGCGGCTTTCGATTTCACGTCGATCACCCCGGCGAGCCGATCGATGCCGAAGCCGCGAGTCAATGGCTCGCGCGCGACGACACGACGAAGGAATTCGTCTGGCTGCACTTCGATCTCGCGAACAGCGCGTGCGAGCGCTGGATGCGTACCCGCCTGGGCCTGCCCGATGCATTCTTCGACACGCTCAACGAAGGTTCGCCCTCGACGCGCATCGAGCATCAGGAAGGCGCGCTCTTCGCCGTCATCAACGACGTGATGTTCAATTTCGAGTTGACGCCCTCCGAGATCGCGACGCTGTGGGTCTATACGCATCAGAAGCTGATCGTCACGGCGCGCCTGAAGCCGTTGCGTTCCGTCGATACGCTGCGCGAGTCGGTGAGGCGCGGCGAAATCTTCCGCTCGCCCGCGGAACTGCTGGCGCATCTGCTGCGCGATCAGGCGGATCTGCTCGTGCATATCGTGCGGCGCACGAGCGTCGAGGTCGACGGCATCGAGGATCGTTTTCTTTCGATGCGCGGCGCCTCGACCCGCACCGATCTCGGCGGCCTGCGGCGCGTGCTGGTGCGACTGCAACGGCTGCTCGCGCCCGAGCCCGGCTCCGTGTTCCGCCTGCTCGCGCGGCCGCCGCGCTGGCTGCATTCGCAGGATGTGCAGGACCTGCGCGACGCGACCGAAGAGTTCTCGCTCGTGCTCAACGATCTCGCCGGCCTCGTCGAACGCATCAAGCTGCTGCAGGAAGAAGTCGCGACGCGCATGGGCGAGCAAAGCAACCGCACGCTCTTCACGCTGACGCTCGTGACCGTGCTCGCGCTGCCGATCAATATCGTCGCGGGTTTCTTCGGCATGAACGTGGGCGGCATTCCGCTTGCAGAGAACCATCATGGTTTCTGGCTGCTGGTGGCGATCGTCGCCACCTTCACCGCGCTCGCCGGATGGTGGGCCTTCCGGCGCCGCCGCGACATGTAGCGCGCCGCGCCGCCGCCGATACTCAGAAGCCCAGGTCGCTCAGGCTCGGATGATCATCGGGCCGGCGGCCGAGCGGCCAGTGATATTTGCGATCGGCTTCCTTGATCGGCAGATCGTTGATCGATGCATGGCGATGCGTCATCAAGCCTGCCTCGTTGAATTCCCAGTTCTCGTTGCCGAAGCTGCGATACCAGTTGTTGGCGTCGTCATGCCATTCGTAGGCAAAGCGCACGGCGATGCGATTTTCCTTGTAAGCCCACAACTCCTTGATCAACCGATAGTCGAGTTCGCGCGCCCATTTGCGCCTCAGAAACGCGACCACTTCCTCGCGTCCGTTCGCAAACTCCGCGCGATTGCGCCAGCGCGTGTCCACGGTATAGGCGAGCGACACACGCTCGGGATCGCGCGTGTTCCACCCGTCTTCGGCGAGACGGACTTTTAGTTTGGCGGATTCTTCATCGAACGGCGGAAACGGCGGTTTGGATTCCATGGCGAGTCCTCTTCTTCAGCGATGAGATGTATTGGGTAGACAGATCTGTCTACCCGATGCACTCTAGCGCAGGTAGACGAACCTGTCTACAATCGATTGCATGAATACCTCAGCTTTCCCCGCCGATGTCGCCGAGCTCGCGCCGGACGAACGCATCCTGCATACCGCGCACGATCTCTTCTACCGCGACGGCATTCGCGCAACGGGCATCGATCGCGTGATCGCCGAATCGGGCGTCGCGAAGAAAACCTTCTATCGATACTTTCCGAGCAAGGACGATCTGATCGTTGCGTTTCTGGACTTTCGTCACGACAACTGGATGGCATGGTTCCATGATGCGCTCGCGCGTCACGGCGGCACGCTGAACGCGCTCGTGCCCGCGCTGGCGGAATGGTTCGGCAACGAAAGCTATCGCGGTTGCGCGTTCATCAATTCGGTCGTGGAAGTCGGCGCGACGCTGCCGCAGGCGGTCGATATCTCGCGGCGGCACAAGCGCGACATGACCGCGGCGATCCGCGCGCTCATGCCGGCATCGCGCACGGCCAAGGCCGACGCGCAGGCGCTCGCGCTGGCCGTGGACGGCGCGATCGTCGCCGCGCAGTTCGCAGACACGCCGGCGGATGCGTTGAAGGCGCTCGCGCGCGTGGTGCGGGCGGTCAAGCGCGGCGCGGCCGAACAACGATAGAAGCACACAAGAAAACACCGGCGCGAGGCCGGTGCGAAGGGTTGAGTCGGGGATTTGACACAACCCGAGAGAACTTCAAGAGTGCGATAGAAATGCCCGTAAGGGAAATCAAGTATTTCAATCAATGCGATTGAATTCAGAGGCAGGCTTCATGCGTGCGCGACCTGCATGGGCATGAGCGCGCGCTCGATGACATCGGCGAGCTTCGCGAAATTGGGCGCGATATCGTCGTTCGGCACGCACGCGTAGCCGAGCATCAAGCCGCGCAGCGCGGTTTCGCGATCCATGAAGTAATTGACCAGCGGCCGCGTCACGACGCCGGCTGCGAGCGCGGCGGACGCGACCGCGCGATCATCGACGAAACGCGGCAACTCCAGTACGAAATGCAGCCCGGCTTCGTCGCCGCGCACCGCGAGGGTGTCGCCGAAGCGTGCGCGAATGGCGTTGATCAGCAATTCCCGGCGCTCGCCGTAGAGTCCGCGCATGCGCCGCACGTGTGTCGTGAGATGCCCGTCGAGGATGAACTCGGTCAGCACGGCCTGCTGCATCAGCTGCCCTTCCCGATACAACTCCGCCACGCCCGTCCTGAACGTCTCCACGAGCGGCTCGGGCACGACCATGTAACCCATCCGCAAGCCCGGATACAGCATCTTGCCGAGACTGCCCACGTAGATCACCTGTCCGGCGTCGTCGAGCCCCTGCAGCGATGACAGCGGCCGACTGCCGTAGCGAAACTCGCTGTCGTAATCGTCCTCGATGATCCACACCTTGTGCTGGCGCGCGAACTCCAGCAGCGCGCGACGCCGCGCGAGGCTCATCACCATGCCGAGCGGATATTGATGCGACGGCGTCACGAGCGCGATGCGCGGCGGGTCGGCCATGTCGCGCGCGTTCGGGTTGAGCCCTTCTTCGTCGACGGGAATCGGCACGAGCGTCAGCCCCGACGATTGCAGCACGCTGCGCACGCCCCAGTAGCACGGGTCCTCGACCCACGCGCGGTCGCCGAAATCGGTGAGCAGCCGCACGGCGAGATCGACCGACTGATGGATGCCCGTCGTGATGATGATCTGGTCCGGCTGGCACTTCACCGAGCGCGCGACGCGCAGGTAGTCCGACAGCGCGCGCCGCAGCGGCCGATACCCGCCGCCGGGCGCATACGTGAGCAGATCGGGGCTCGCGCGCTTCCAGAGACGCGCCTGCAGCCGGCTCCATGTGCGCGCCGGAAATTCGGCGACGTCCGGCACGCCGGGCATGAACGCGCCCCACTGCTTCGGCGACACGCCCGCCTGCGCGATCAGACGCTCGCCGCGCCGCGAGATCGTGCATTGCGGCTGCGTTTCTTCGACCTTCGCTTTCTTGACGCCAACGCCGTCACGCGGCGCGGTATCGGCGACATAGGTGCCGCTGCCGGTCGTCGAGGTCACGTAGCCTTCGGCCGTGAGCTGGTCGTACACATGCAGCACGGTATTGCGCGCGATGCCGAGATCGGTCGCGAGCGTGCGCGAGCTCGGCAGCTTGGTGCCCGGCGCGAGCTGGCTCGTCAGGATGGCCTCCTGCATGCCTTCCAGCATTTGCCGATACACCGGTTCGGCGGCCGTGCGATCGAGGCGCGCGCTCAGCCAGTCGGCGAGGATGATGGTATCCATGATTGTTTCCCGCGCTAGGAGCCACTCTCTTCCAACAGCCCGAAGTGGTTCCATTTTGAATATTGAAATGGCTCCCCATTGTAGAACCGTAACGGGCTATAGTTATCCCAAGCAGTGGAAAAAATTTCCGGGCGTCGGCCAAGACGCGCGGCAGTACAGGATTTTCCGAAGGAGACACGGAAGATGAAATCCGATCAGGTGATCGTCAGCTTTCGCGGCGTTCGAAAGACCTATGACGGCGAAACGCTCGTCGTCAAATCGCTCGATCTCGATATTTATCAGGGCGAGTTCCTCACCCTGCTCGGGCCGTCCGGTTCCGGCAAGACGACCTGCCTCATGATGCTCGCCGGCTTCGAGTTCCCGACCGGCGGTGAAATCTGGCTCGACGGCAAGCTGCTCAACAAGGTGCCGCCGCACAAGCGCGACATCGGCATGGTGTTTCAGAACTACGCGCTGTTTCCGCATCTGTCGGTACAGCAGAACGTCGAATATCCGCTGACGGTGCGCAAGATGTCCGCCGAAGAACGCGCGCATCGGGTGAACAACGCGCTCAAGATGGTGCGCATGGAAAGCTTCGCGAAGCGCTATCCGGCGCAGCTTTCCGGCGGCCAGCAGCAGCGTATCGCGCTGGCGCGCGCGCTCGTGTTCGAGCCCAAGCTCGTGCTGATGGACGAGCCGCTCGGCGCGCTGGACAAGCAGTTGCGCGAGCACATGCAGATCGAGCTCAAGGCGCTGCACGAGAAGCTCGGCGTCACTTTCGTCTACGTCACGCACGATCAGGGCGAGGCGCTCACCATGTCCGACCGCGTCGCCGTGTTCGACAAGGGCATCGTGCAGCAGCTCGACACCGTCGATCATCTGTACGAAGCGCCGTGCAACGAGTTCGTCGCGAACTTCATCGGCGACAGCAACCGGCTGCGCGGCACCGTCGAACAGATTCAGGGCGACTTCTGCGAGATCCGTCTCGCCGACGGCACGCGCGTGTCCGGGCTCAATGTCGCAAACGCGAAACCGGGTGCATCGGCGATCGCGTGCATCCGGCCCGAGCGCATGAAGCTCACGTCGGGCAACGGCCACACGAATGGCAACGGCATCAACGCGCTCGCGGGCGAAGCGAAGAGCCTCATCTATTTCGGCGATCACGTGCGGATGCGCTGCGGCGTGCGCGAGCAGGACGAATGCTTCGTCAAGGTGCCGCTCGGCACGGCGGCGCTCGACGGCTTCACGCCCGGCGCGCCCATCGCGCTCGAATTCGCGCCCGAGCATCTGCGCGTGTTCGCCTGAATTCAGACGAAGCGTCTCGCTTCCGACTCCCGTAGCTCCACTGATAAAACCAAGCAGACAGAGGAAACCATCATGAAGAAGTTCGCACTGTGTTCCATGGCGGCGGCGCTCGCATGCGCGTCGGCGGTGTCAGGCGCGGCGGAAATCACCGTCGTCAACTTCGGCGGCGCGAACGGCGACGCGCAAAAGGTCGCGTTCAACCAGCCGTTCGAACAGTCGTCGAAGAACAAGGTCACCGCCGTCGAGTACAACGGCGAACAGGCCAAGGTCAAGGCGATGGTCGAAGCGAAGCACGTGAACTGGGACGTGGTCGAAGTGGAGTCGGGCGATCTCGGGCGCGGCTGCGACGAAGGTCTGTACGAAAAGCTCGACTGGTCGAAGATCGGCAAGAAGTCGGATCTCGTGCCCGAATCGCCGCAGACCTGCGGCGTCGGCTTCTTCGTGTGGTCGACGGCGCTCGCCTACAACGCCGACAAACTCAAGACCGGGCCGGCGAGCTGGGCGGACTTCTGGGACACGAAGAAATTCCCCGGCAAGCGCGGCATGCGCAAGGGCGCGCGCTACAACCTCGAATTCGCTCTGATGGCCGACGGCGTGGCGCCGAAGGACGTCTACAAGGTGCTCGGCACGAAGGCCGGCGCGGACCGCGCGTTCAAGAAGCTCGACGAACTCAAGCCGTCGATTCAGTGGTGGGAGGCCGGCGCTCAACCGCCGCAGTTCCTCGTCGCGGGCGACGTCGTGATGTCCACCGCGTACAACGGCCGGATCGATGCGGCGCGCAAGGAAGGCAAGAACCTGAAGGTCGTGTGGAACGGCAGCATCTACGACCTCGACTACTGGGCGATTCCGAAGGGCTCGCCGAACAAGGACGTCGCGCAACAGTTCATCGCGTATTCGGTGTCGCAGAAACCGCAGGAAACCTATGCGAAGAACATCGCGTACGGCCCGGTGAACAAGGCCGCGATCTCCGCGCTCGACGCCAAGATCAAGGCCGACATGCCGAACTCGCCGGAAAACGCGAAGAACGCGGTGTTGCAGGACATGGCGTTCTGGACCGATCACGGCGACGAGCTGGAGCAGCGTTTCACCGCGTGGGCGTCGAAGTAAACGCGTCATAGGCAGCAAGACGGTCGCGCTTTCCGAAAGCGCGACCGCAAAGAAGGAGACACAAGCGTGAACACCATGACGATCCCCGCGGACGATTCGCGCGAATCGAGCGCGCGCCTGAAGCGCGAACTGAAGATCGCCGACGCGAAGAAGCGCGCCATGGCGCTCGCGCTCATCGCGCCGCTCGCCATTTTCCTGTTTCTGATTTTCGTGGTGCCGATCGGCGCGCTGCTCACGCGCGCGATCGAAAATCCCGAAGTGGCGAACGCGCTGCCGCACACCGGCGCCGCGCTCGCGAAATGGGACCGCAAGGCGCCGCCATCGGACGAAGCCTATGCCGCGCTCGCGCAGGACCTGACCACGATCTCGGAAGGCGAATCGATGGGCGCGCTCGCCCGGCGCCTGAACACCGAAATTCCGGGCTATCGCTCGCTGGTCGCGAAAACCGCCCGCGCGATGCCTTTGACCGGCGACGACGGCAAGCCGCTGCCCGCCGCGCAAATCAAGTCGAAGTTTCTGGACATCGACGAACGCTGGAACGATCCCGCCTACTGGCAGGCGATCGCCAAGAACGCAGGCCGCTATTCACCGTTCTACCTGCTCGCATCGCTCGATCACAAGCAAGACGGCTTCGGCAATATCGTCCACGCCGATCCGGACCAGTCGATCTATCTGAACGTCTTTGGCCGAACGTTCGTGATCGGCGTCGGCGTGACTTTGTTCGCCCTGCTGCTTGGCTATCCCCTCGCCTACTGGATTTCAACGCTGCCCGAGCGCCGCGCGAATCTCGTGATGGTGCTCGTGCTGATTCCGTTCTGGACGTCGATCCTCGTGCGCGTCGCCGCCTGGATCGTGCTGTTGCAGAGCGAAGGGCTCGTGAACACGGCGCTGATCGGCAGCGGATTGATCGGCTCGCCGCTGGCGTTGCTGTTCAATCGCGTCGGCGTTTATATCTCGATGACGCACATCCTGCTGCCTTTCATGATCCTGCCGCTCTATAGCGTGATGAAATCCGTCCCGCCGACGTATCAGCGCGCGGCGGTGTCGCTCGGCAGCCATCCGTTCGCGGCGTTCTGGCGCGTGTATGTGCCGCAGACGTATCCGGGCATCGGCGCGGGCGTGCTGCTCGTGTTCATCCTCGCGATCGGCTACTACATCACGCCGGCGCTGCTCGGCGGGCCGAACGACCAGATGGTCAGCTATTACATCGCCTACTTCACCAACGTGACGATCAACTGGGGCATGGCGTGCGCGCTCGGCGCGCTGCTGCTCGCCGCGACGCTGCTGCTTTATGTCGTCTACGGACGCTTCACGCGCTCGAATGTGAGCCTGGGGTAAAGAAAGATGAAACTCGCCAAACCGATGTTCGCGCCGCATACCTCCGCCATCGAACGCATCTGGTATTTCGCGTTGCGTATCATTTGCGTGCTGACGCTGCTGTATCTGATTCTGCCGGTGCTCGCGATCGTGCCGCTATCGTTCTCGTCGAGCACGTTCCTGGTCTATCCGATTCCCGGCTGGTCGATGCGCTGGTATCACAACCTCGTCATGTCGCAGGAATGGCGCATGGCTGCAAAAAACAGCTTCATCGTCGCGCCTTCCGCGACGGTCGTCGCGACGATTCTCGGGACGCTCGCGGCGGTCGGGCTGACCAAGGCGAACTTCATGGGCAAGAGCGTGCTGATGGCCGTGCTCATCTCGCCGATGATCGTGCCGGTGATCGTCGTCGGCGTCGGCATGTATCTGTTTTTTGCGCCGCTCGGCATCGCGAATACGTATTTCGGGCTGATTCTGGCGCACGCGGCGCTCGGCGTGCCGTTCGTCGTGACGACTGTCGGCGCGACGTTGCAGAACTTCAACTACAACCTCGTGCGGGCGAGTCAGTCGCTCGGCGCGAGCCCGCTCAGGACGTTTTTCCGCGTGACGCTGCCGGTCATCGCGCCGGGCGTGATATCGGGCGCGTTGTTCGCCTTCGCTACCTCGTTCGATGAAGTCGTGGTGACGCTCTTTCTCGCCGGCGCCGATCAGACGACGTTGCCGCGCCAGATGTTTACCGGCATCCGCGAGAACATCAGCCCGACCATCGCGGCACTGGCGACGATTCTCATCGTGTTCTCGACGAGTCTGCTGCTGGCGCTGGAATGGCTGCGCGGGCGTGCTGCGGCGCGGGCGGTTGCTTAGAACGCGCGACCGTTAGCGAATCGCGAACAATGCACGCACAGCGTGCGCGTCGACTATCGCGCGGTGATCTCGCCGTCGACCGGTCTTCGGTGGCAACCAAGGACTGACCGAAGGGCAATGCAGGCAAGGCTTCGACTGGGTCCACGCCTCGCGCGAAGGGCCATCGCAGTCGCTTTGGCCATACAAAAAGCGCGAATCGCGAACAAAACCCCTCGCAGATGCGGGCGATTGCGCCTGGTCGGCCATCCGCGCCGGTCCGAGCATGACCTTACGAATCGCTTGAGCGCACGCCAGTAAAGGCACGACGCCGGCCCTCGACATCGGCTGCCCGATTATTCGTGACAACGGGATAGTGTATTCACTGATGCAGTATTTATCGGATTGTGCTTAATGACGTACGTTCTAGGTCGAGTCAAAGCCTGGAACAATGCCATGACAGCTTTTTCGAAAAGAGCGGACCCGTGGTCACAGACGGTTCACCTGCTCGAGGCGATGCCGAAGGATATCGCCCGCACTGCCCCATCTCAGAAAACGGCGCGCGCCGAAAGCGCGTTCCTCGAGCGCCTGACGCGCGACTGGAATCGCACGCATACGCATCGTCCCGATGACCGGCTGCCTTTTCCGCAGGCCATCGTGCGCGTGATCGAGCGTCCGAGCAGCGCGACGGCGCTCGTGTACTGGTCGGATCCTGGAACGTGTCACTACGGCTATCAGGGATGGCGCGCGACCACGGCCAACGCCGAGGGCGTGTGCTCGCTCTCGGGTATGCCGATTCATCGCGGGGATCAGGTCTATCGGCCGTCGCAGCGCGATCCGAAGCCACAGAACGCCGCCGCGATGATCCTCGCCGCCGCCATGCCGCAGAACAGCGAGGAAGTGGAAGTCGATTTCCACGGCTGACGCCAGCGGCAAAAGAAAACGGCAAGACCGGCATCGCTCGACGATGCCAGTCATGCCGCGCGCGCCTTCAATATCCGACGGTGATGCGCTGTCTGATATGGGCGCCCTTCTGGAACTCGTCGAGGAAGGCGATCGCGTAGTCCTCGAATGAAATCCAGCTGCGGCCGTTGTTGTCGACGAGCAGTTCGTCGACACCGAGCCGGAATTTCTTCGTGCGCGCGCCCGGAACGAACTCGGCTGAAGGCGAGATGAATGTCCAGTCGACGTCGCGTTCCCGTCGCAATGCATCCAGGAAGGCCGCGCCCGCGGTGGCTTCCGGTTTGTACGCGGACGGAAAGTTCGGCAGGTCCAGCACGCGCTGACCGGGCGCCGCATACAGGCTGCCCGCGCCGCCCACGACCAGCAGGCGCCGCACGCCGGCCCGCTTGACCGGCTCCAGAATCGCGCTTGCGGATACCGTGGCGAAGTGCGTCGCGCTGAACACCGCGTCGTGTCCCGCGATGGCCGCCGAGAGCGCGTCCGAATCCAGCACATCGACGTTCTGCGCGTCGACGCCGTCCCGCTTCTCGAGCGCGGACGTGTCGCGCGCGATGGCAGTGACCGTGTGTCCACGCCGCAACGCTTCCTCCAGCAAACGGCTGCCGACATTGCCCGTCGCGCCGACGATCGCGATTTTGCTCATTGCCGCTTTCTCCTTTCTTATTGGGGCGTCCGCACCGGCATCGTGCAACCGGTCGCTTCATGATAAAGGGAAACAAACGATGTCACAGTCGCCGCTTTCGATAGAATTTGTTTCCGCCAACGACGGAATTGGAGAATCCATTCGCGCAGCGTGATCATTAAAAGCCTACGTAGCATGCTTATGGTCATGCAATTTCCGGGCCGATTCCAGCCCTCTGGCGCAATATCGACACACCATCGTCATAATCCAATTGCGCATTCCGAACGGCACGCTGCCGTTACACTAGAGGCCCCGCACTCTCTCGAAATGCGCGACCGCGGCGATTACCGGCGCGCCGCGCGCAGCAGTTTCGGAGCGAGTTTTCAAATCGAAGTCGCCAAAATGTCATGACATTGGTTTATATTGCAGTTCCTCGCCGCTCCATTACCGGAAGGAGTTAATCGTGAAGAATCCGCAATTGCAGGGTGCCATCGAAGGACGCGACAATCCGGCAGGCGAAACCGCCTATGAAGCTATTCCGGTCCGCGCACTCCCAAAGGAGTCCGCCGACGAACCCGGCTACTCCGATTCGCTGGACATCCCGCTCAATTACGGCATCGTGATGGACGCAGTTCGGGACGCGGTACGCGCAAACCCCTGAGCGTTCAGAATTTCATGCGAAGCGCCCCACTCGGGGCGCTTTTTTTCGTCTGGCTTCATGTTGACCTGAAGCAGTCGCTTGCCAAGAAAATCAACCAGATCGCGCTCATCGCTGCCTGTACGCCGGTTAAGTTAGACGAATCATCGACTTAGCGGGCCTTCGGCACGATTCTGCAGCATACGTCAATCCGTACGAATCAGAACGCACGCCGCTCGATCGACTGTATTAACGAGATGGTACACTTCGCCTCCGCTTGGGGCGGCGGGTCGCGCGCGGCGATCGAACCACGCGCCTGGGTGTCGATATTTCGTCCATGCCGATGGGTCCCGAATGCCTGAATTGGGCTCTCTGCCACGTCCTTTTCGCCCAATCCCACAAAACAATCCGCTGCTAGTCTTTCTACTGGCGAAAAAAATGACATTGAAGTAAGTTCAGACGTGTAATAGCGCCTGGACAAACGTCTGGATCAATGCTCGCGGGGTAAAGGGATTCCTGGCGAGGCCGTAAACAAGACCGATCAACCTCATGCTGTGGCTTGCGCCCTGCTGAATGAAAACATGGCCGCTATTTTCGATTACCTGTTGGACAGTCAGATTTCCAGGCAATGGCGTGGCCTTCTGGCCGCGCTCGCGGACGAGTTCGAAGCGCAGATCGGGCGCAACGAACTGCGTCAGTTGATGCATCGCGTAGGCAGCCGCTTCGCCGACGCCCGGCCCTTGCCGGCCTGCGACTCCACCGCGGCGCTCGCCGACGCCCTCAATGCGCTCTGGCGCGACACAGACTGGGGCTTCGTCGAACTTTCCGATGAACGCGACTACTTGAGGATCGTGCATTTCTGCGCGCCGCTGCCCGCTTTCGGCGAACGCGCGCTTGCCTGGACGCCCGCGTTTCTCGAAGGTGCGTATCAGCAGTGGCTCGCCGCGCTCGGCGCGCAAGGGCTCGCGATCCGCCAGGCGAGCGAGTTCGGCGACGACGCCGGCATCGAATTCAGGCTCGCGCGCGTCGCGGCCTGAAGCAGCTTCAGCGTCATCCGACCGCCGCCCCGAAGCGGCGGCATCGACCGCCCCGACGGGCGGATCAAAACATGCAGCACCGGCCAGGCAGTAAGAATAGGCACGACGAGGAAGCGACATCATGAATACTTCGCGCGACATCGAGAAGCTGTTCGATCATTTCGGCGGCAATGCAGGCGACTACCAGGAAATCGGACGGGAGAACGAGGCCAAGACGGCCCGCACTCGCTGGCCGCTGCTTGCCACGCTCGACTTCGCGCAGCCGGCGATTCCCGAGATCGCGCCGCGCCGCGACGCACAGTCGAGCACGGCGCGCACGCGTCCGAGTGAACCGTCGGTCGAACCGGCCGACAAGCCGACGCCGATCCATCGCGGCAAGCAGCAGCTTTTCACGCGGCCGCATCGCCGCACGATTCCGCCCGTCACGCCGCCGGCGGCCGAATCGCTGAGCGCCTTGCGCTTTTCGGTGCTGGGCGAATCGGCGTCGAAGGAGACCGGAACGATTCCGGATTCGGCCACCGCTTCGGCGGTCGACGTGCCGCCGGTTCAGCCGCCCGCAGCGAAAGACGCCGGCACGAGCCACGCGGAAACGCCGCGCCTGGCGGCCACGGCCGGATCGGGCTTCCTCGCGCGCCGCGCGCCCGCCCATGTGCCGCCGGCGGCGCCCGCGCCGCGTGCGCCCGAGCCGGTGCCCGCCGAGCCACACTCGATCCTCGGCAAGCTCTTCAGGCCGCAGCAACAACACGCCCCGAGCGCGCCCACGGATTCGCTCGGCGCCATGTTCGAACGCCTGCGCCACGCCAACGAACCCACGAACACGCAAGCAAGCGCTGGCCTCGACGCGCGCGCGAGCCGCCTCCCACGCTCATGAAAGTCATCACGGTAGTTTCCGCGAAGGGCGGCGTCGGCAAGACGACGCTCGCCGCCAATCTCGCCTCGGTGCTTGCCGCGCGCAACCGTCGCGTGATCGTGCTCGATCTCGATCCGCAGAACGCGCTGCGCCTGCACTTCGGCATTCCGCTCGACAGCATCGACGGCATATCGCGCGCGACGCTCGCGGGCGATCCCTGGCAGACCGTGATGTTCGACGGCGTCGATGGCGTCACCGTGCTGCCCTACGGCGCCGTGATCGAGGACGACCGCCGCCGCTTCGAGGCACTCGTCGACAGCGATCCCGCCTGGCTCGCGCATGCGCTCGAATCGCTCGCGCTCGACCCCAACGACATCGTGATCGTCGATACGCCACCGGGTTCTTCCGTCTACACGCGCACCGCGCTCACGGCGGCGAATTTCGCGCTGAATGTGGTGCTGGCGGATGCCGCATCATATGCTGCGATTCCCGGCATGGAGCGCATGATCGACGCCTACGCCGCGCCGCGCCAGAACTTCGCGGGCCAGGGCTACGTCGTGAATCAGGTCGATCAATCGCGCCAGCTGAGCAAGGACGTGCTGAAGGTGCTGCGCAACATGCTCGGCACGAAGCTGTTTCCGGGGGTGATCCATCAGGATGAAGGCGTCTCCGAATCGCTCGCGTGCGACACGACGCTCATCCACTACGACCCGCTTTCGCAAGCCGCCGCCGATCTGCGCGCGTGCGGCGAGTGGCTTCTCTCCGCGGTCGATGCGATGGCCGCCTCGTCGAGGAAACTCGCATGAGCGCCGACAAGCCGTCGCCGGAAACGGAAGTGAGCGTCGCGACCTCGCGACTCGAACGTTTCGTCGATGCGCGCCTCTGGGGCAGCCGGATCATGGTGGTCCTGCTGACGATCTTCGCCGCCTTCGCGCTGTATTTCGTCGTGACGGTGCCGCTCGCGTTCGGCCAGCAGCTCGCGTTCGCGACCATCTGCTTCATCTGCGCGCTGGGATTCCGGCGTCTGCAAGGCCAGTACGCGACGCTCGTCATGATCATGCTGTCGGTGGTCGCGTCGGGCCGCTACATGTTCTGGCGTCTCACCGAAACGACCTACTGGGAACGTCCGCTCGACGCCGCCTGGGGTCTTCTGCTCGTCGCGGCCGAAGTCTACGCGGCGCTGGTGCTGCTGCTCGGCTACTTCCAGACCGCGTGGCCGCTCAAGCGCAAGCCGTTGCCGCTGCCCGCCGACCGCAGCCAGTGGCCGACCGTCGACGTATTCATTCCGACGTACAACGAGCCGCTCTCGGTCGTGAAGCCGACGATCTACGCGGCGCTCGCGCTCGACTATCCGACCGACAAGCTCACGATTCACCTGCTCGACGACGGCCGCCGCCCCGAATTCAAGGCGTTCTGCGAGGAAGTCGGCGTCAACTGGACGATCCGCTCGCACAACCGCCACGCGAAGGCGGGCAACCTCAACGAGGCGATGAAGATCACGAGCGGCGAATACATCGCGATCTTCGACTGCGACCACATACCGACACGCTCCTTCCTGCAGATCTGCCTCGGCTGGTTCCTGCGCGACAAGCTGCTGTCCTTGCTGCAGACGCCGCACCACTTCTTCTCGCCCGACCCGTTCGAGCGCAACCTCGGCACGTTCCGCAAGGTGCCGAACGAGGGCGAACTCTTCTACGGTCTCGTGCAGGACGGCAACGACCTCTGGAACGCGACCTTCTTCTGCGGCTCGTGCGCGGTGCTGCGCCGCTCGATGGTCGAGGAGATCGGCGGCATTGCGATCGAAACCGTGACGGAAGACGCCCACACGGCGCTCAAGCTGCATCGGCTGGGCTATACCACCGCGTATCTCGCGATTCCGCAGGCCGCGGGCCTCGCGACCGAGAGTCTTTCGGCGCATATCGGGCAACGCATCCGCTGGGCGCGCGGCATGACGCAGATTTTCCGCGTCGACAATCCGCTCACCGGCAAGGGTCTGAAGATCGGCCAGCGGCTCTGCTATCTCAACGGCATGCTGCACTTTTTCTATGGCGTGCCGCGTCTGGTGTTTCTCACGGCTCCGCTGTCGTATCTGTTCTTCGGCGCGCACGTGATCGAGGCGGCGGCGAGCAGCATCGCGATCTTCGCGCTGCCGCACATGATGCACGCGAGCATCACCAACTCGCGCATGCAGCGCAGCTTCCGCCATTCGTTCTGGGCCGAAGTGTATGAGTCGGTGCTGGCGTCGTACATCACCGCGCCGACGCTGCTCGCGGTCATCAACCCGAAGCTCGGCAAGTTCAACGTGACGGCCAAGGGCGGCCAGATCGCGAAGGATTACTTCGACTGGTACATCTCGCGCCCGTATCTGTTCCTGCTGCTGCTGAACCTGCTCGGCTTCATCGCGGGCATCGTGCATATCGTCATGTACTGGCATGTCCGCAGCGAGGTGAACACGACCATCCTCAACCTTTGCTGGACGGTCTACAACATGCTGATTCTCGGCGCGTCGGTGGCGGCGGCGAGCGAGCGCAAGCAGGTGCGCGCGACGCATCGCGTGACGATGAAGATGCCCGTGATGCTCAAGTTCTCGACCGGCCGCACCCTCGCGTGCGAGACCATCGACTATTCGGAAGGCGGCGTCGGCGTCGCGCTGCCGAGCAAGATCGAAGTGCCGATGCACGAACGCGTGACCGTGTCGCTGTTTCGCGGCGACGAGGAATACGCGTTCCCGGCGACGGTCGGCTATACCGAGCCGGGGCGCGTCGGCCTGCGTTTCTCGCAGCTCACGCGCGAGCAGGAATACGACTTCGTGAAGACCACTTTCGCGCGCGCGGACGCCTGGACCGGCTGGTCGGAGGGACGCCGCCCGGATACGCCGCTGCGCGGCCTGTCGCACGTGCTGCTGGTGGGCACGCGCGGCATCGCAGGTTTGTTCGAGCATTTGTACAGCGACCTTCGTACCTGGATGAACAAGCGCCCAGTCGATGTGAAGAAGCTGAAAACCAAAGACCAATAATGGGCACGGGTATGTCGAAGTTGCGCGTTGAAAACGAAACGGGCGAGCGCGCGCCGCGTTTTTGCGAAAGACCTCTGGGCCGAGCGCTGGCCGTTTTCATGGCCTTGCAAACCGCCCTGGCCGCGCCGGTCGCGTCGGCGGCGGCCGCAGTGAACGCAGCGAACGCCGCATCGGCAAGCGTCGCGGCGGCGCCGCAGCAGGCGACCGGCGTCGGCGCCGTGCCCGCACCGAGTCCGGCGGCTGTCTTCAACCCCGCCACGCTCCCGCAACCCGCGCTCGCGATGCCGGTGCCCGCGTTCTCCGGCAAGCCGGACAAGCCGCTCACCTCGCGCATTCCGACTACCGCCGATCCCGGCACGCTGGTGCCCGGCGGACGCCGCCAGACGCTGACCTTCGCCGATTACGGCGCGCTCGATCCGCTGCAACTGCGTGGCACGGACGGTCAGAACGGCATCGCGTTCTCGGTGCGCGGCGACGAAGTCGTGACCGGCGCGATCCTGCATCTGATCTACAGCTATTCGCCGTCGCTGCTGCCGTCGATCTCGCAGCTCAAAGTGCTCATCAATGGCGAAGTGGCCGCGACGCTGCCGGTGCCGCGCGATCAGGCCGGCGTGCTGGTCGCGCGCGACGTCGCGATCGATCCGCGCTTCATCACCGAGTTCAATCACCTCAACGTTCAACTGATCGGCCACTACACGCAGCAGTGCGAGGACCCGTCGAACTCGACGCTGTGGGCGACCGTCAGCAACGCGAGCTCGCTCGATCTCACGTATGCGTCGATCACGAACAAGCCCGATCTCGCCGCGCTGCCGCAGCCGTTCTTCGACCGCCGCGACGTGCGCCGCCTCGAACTGCCCTTCGTGTTCGCGGGCAAGCCGAGCCTCGGCGAACTGGAATCGGCCGGCATGGTGGCGTCGTACTTCGGCTCGCTCGCGGGCTATCGCGGCGCGATCTTCCCGGCGCAGACCGATAACGTGCCGCTGTCGGGCAATGCCGTCGTGTTCGCCGTCGGCGATGCGAAGATCGCGGGCGTCGACATTCCGCCGGTGAACGGCCCGACCATCGCGCTCGTCGAACGCGACGCCAGCGCGCGCGGCCGCCTCCTGCTCGTGCTCGGCCGCGACGACGCCGAACTGAAGACCGCCGCGAAGGCGCTCGGCGTCGGCCAGAACACGCTCTCCGGCACCAGCGCGACGATCACGCAGTTCACCGACCTGCAACCGCGCCGCCCCTACGATGCGCCGAACTGGCTGCCGACGGATCGTCCGGTGCGCTTCGGCGAACTCGCGGAGGCACGCGACCTGACCGCCCACGGCTACGACGCCGACGCCGTGCGCGTGAACCTGCGCGTGCCGCCCGACCTCTTCATGTGGCAGACGAAGGGCGTGCCCGTCGATCTCGGCTATCGCTACACGGTGCGTCCCGCGCCCGACCGCTCGTCGCTCAATATCAGCGTGAACGACGGCTTCGTGCAGTCGCTGCGCATTCCGGCCGTGTCGACCTCGACCTTCGATCTCGGCAGTTACTTCAGCCGCGTGCTGCCGGACAAGACCGTCGCCGCGCGCCGCGAGATCTATCTGCCGCCGCTGCTCATCACGCCGCGCGCTCAACTGCGCCTGCACTTCTACTACGACATCCCGAAGACCGGCGAATGCCAGGGCCGCGTGCTGGATAACGTCGTCGGCGCGGTCGATCCGAATTCGACCATCGATCTTTCCGGCTTCCCGCATTACATGGCGCTGCCCGATCTGGCCGCGTTCGCCAACGGCGGCTTCCCGTTCACGCGCATGGCCGATCTCTCGCAGACGGCGGTGGTGCTGCCGACCGAGCCGAATTCCGCCGACTACAGCCTGTATCTGCTGGAAATGGGCCGCATGGGCGCATCGACGGGCTATCCGGTGACGGGCGTCACCGTGACGAGCGCGAACGATGTCGACCGCTTCGCCGACAAAGACTTGCTGATTCTCGGCTCGCCGGGCCGCCAGCCGCTCCTGCAACGCTGGGCGAAGCAGATGCCCTTCTCCGGCGACGCCGACGCGCGCACCTTCCAGCTTTCCGATGTCGCGTTCAAGCTGGTCGACTGGTGGCATGGCGAACAAGGCCCGGAACGCTCGCCGGCGCGCGCGGACCTCTCGCTCGTCAGCTCGAACGGCGACGCGCTCCTGACCGGCTTCGAATCGCCGTTGAAGAGCGGGCGCAGCGCGGTGGCGCTCATCAGCGCGGCGGGCCAGTCCGACGCCGATCTCTCCGCCGCCCTGCTCGACAACGACCTGCTGCCGTCCATCCAGGGCGCGATGGCCGTGATCCACGGCCGCACGGTGACGGTCACCTCGAACGGCGAGGCGTATTACGTCGGCCATCTGTCGCCGATGCATTACATGCGCTGGGCGCTGTCGTCGCATCCGATTCTGCTGGTGCTCGGCGGCCTGTTCGCCGCGCTCATCATCGCCGCCCTGTTCTACCGTACGCTGCGCGCGATCGCCGCACGGCGCCTGAGGGATTGATATGCGGCTATCCACGCCCCACGTTTTTGCCGGTGCAATGATCGCCGCTTCGGCGGCCAGCGCCGCCGCTGCGCCGCAATGCGACTGGCCCGCTTACCGCATCTTCGTGGAACGCGCCGTGCAGGCCGATGGCCGTGTGATCGACCGCTCGACCGAGGCGCAGCAGACGACCTCCGAAGGCCAGTCCTACGGCATGTTCTTCGCGCTCGTCGCGAACGACCGCGCGACGTTCGACCGTCTGCTGCACTGGACGCGCGTGAATCTGTCGGCGTATCAGTTCGATGCCAGCACGCTGCGCCTGCCCGCGTGGCAATGGGGCAAAAAGCAGGACGGCTCGTTCGGCGTGATGGACCCGAACCCGGCTTCCGACGCCGATCTGTGGATCGCCTACGATCTGTTCCAGGCCGGCCGGCTGTGGAAGGAACCGATGTACACGAAGCTCGCCTACGCGCTCGCGACGCAGATCGCGAAGCAGGAAATCGTCGATCTGCCGGGCCTCGGCGCGATGCTCCTGCCCGGTCCGCAAGGTTTTCGCAGCGGCGACGTGACGCGGCTGAACCCGAGCTATCTGCCGCTGCCGCTGTTGCGCGGCCTCGCGCACGAAATGCCCGACGGTCCGTGGACGCCGCTCGCGCAGAACGCCGCGAAGATGATCAAGGTCACGTCGCCGCGCGGCTATGCGCCGGACTGGGCCGCGTACCAGAACGGCCAGTTCGTCGTCGATCCGAAGAGCGGCGATGTCGGCAGCTATGATGCGATCCGCGTCTATCTGTGGGCCGGCATGGCGTCGAGCGCCGATCCGCTTGCGCGCCCATGGCTCGACGCGCTCGGCGGCATGCGCCAGAGCGTCGCGCAGACGGGTTTTCCGCCGGAGAAGGTCTCGACCATCAGCGGCGCGACGAGCGGCGAAGGCCCGCTTTCCTACTGGGGGGCGCTCGCGCCCTACTTCAAGGCGCTGAACGACGAGCGCGGACTGGGACTCGCGCGCACGCATCTCGAAGCGCTCGTCGCGCCGCCGGGCGCGGGGCGTGAGCCGGTCTACTACGACCGCGTGCTCGGCCTGTTCGGCGGCGGTTTCGTCGACGGACGCTATCGCTTCGACGAGAACGGGCGGCTCGTGCCGAACTGGAGAAGCGCATGCTGATCCGGACCAGACAACGCGTGATCGCGGCGCTGCTTTGCGCTACGCCCGTGCTGGGGTTCGCGCAGGCCGCCACCGATCCGCTCTCGGTGCTCATCGATCAGGGCAAATACTGGCAGGCGCACCGGCGCGGCGACCTCGCGGAGCAGGCGTGGCAGAAAGTGCTGCGCATCAATCCGAAGCAGCCCGACGCGCTGTTCGGCATGGGCATGGTGCTCGCCGACCGCAAGGACGGCAGCGGCGCGCAGCAGTATCTGGCGCAATTGCGTCAGGTCGCGCCGAACTATCCGAACATCGACGAACTCGGCCGGCGTCTGGGCGAATCCAGCTCGCGCGACCAGACCGTGAACGACGCGCGACGTCTCGCGCAAAGCGGACAGAGCGCCTCGGCGGTGCAGGAATACCGTCGCGCGATCGACGGCAAGCCCGCGACGCCGCAGCTTCAGCTCGAGTACTACCAGGCGCTCGCGGCGACGCCGCAAGGCTGGGACGAAGCGCGCCGCGGACTCGAACAGCTCGCGCGCGAGAACCCCGACGAGCCGCGCTATCAGCTCGCCTACGCGCAGCATCTGACCTATCGCGATTCGACGCGGCGCGACGGCATCGCACGGCTCGCGAAGCTCGCGAACGACAGCGCCGTCGGCGCCGACGCGAAGAAAAGCTGGCGGCAGGCGCTCTTGTGGCTCGGCGCGCGTGCATCGGATGCGCCGCTCTATCAGGCGTATCTGCAGGTGTCGCCGGACGACGCCGCCGTGAAGGCGCGCTTCGATTCGATGGTGCAGCAGGACCGAACCGCGCGTGACCGCTCGCAGGCCGACGCCGCCGTCGATGCGCGCGGGCGCACCGTCGCGGAAGGCTTCACCGCGCTCGATCGCGGCGATCTCACGACCGCGCGCGCACGCTTCTCTTCCGTGCTCGCGAGCAATCCGAACGACGCCGACGCGCTCGGCGGCATGGGCGTCGCCGCGCTGAAGCAGGAACGCTTTTCGGAAGCGCGCACCTATCTCGAACGCGCATCGCGGGCCGGCAATGCGGCGCGCTGGAAAGACGCACTCACGAGCGCGACGTACTGGACCTATACGAGCGACGCCATCGGCGCGCGCAGCAACGGGCAGATCGCGCAGGCGAAGGCGCTGTTCGAACGCGCGATCGCCGTCGATCCATCCGATGTCACCGCGCAGGTTCTGCTCGGCGAAATGCTGCTCGCGAACGGCGATCCGCGCGGCGCGGAGCAGGCGTATCGCATGGCGCTGCGTCGTCAGGCCGACAATCCCGATGCGATCCGCGGGCTGGTCGGCGCGCTGGCCGCGCAAGGCCGCGGCGACGAGGCGCTCGAATTCGCGAATCGCCTGAACACGGAGCAGCAGGCGAAGGCCGGCGGCATCAACAAGCTGCGCGGCGAGGCGCAGGCCGCGCAGGCGCGCGCCGCCGAAGCGCGCGGCGATCTCGGCGCGGCGCGCAGTCTCTTCGAAGACGCGTTGCTCAATAATCCCGACGATCCGTGGCTGCGGCTCGACCTCGCGCGCATCTACGTGCGTCAGGGCGCGGTCGGCAACGCGCGCAGCATGATGGACGGCCTGCTCGCCACCCATCCCGACATGACCGACGCGCTCTACGCGAGCGCGCTGCTGTCGGCGGAAACGCAGGACTGGTCGACGGGCCTCGCGCAACTCGACCGCATTCCCGCTGCGCAACGCACGCCGGCGATGACCGCGTTGCAGCATCGTCTGTGGGTGCAACAGCAAGCCGAACTCGCGACGCGCACGGCCGCCGCGGGCCAGCGCCAGCAGGCCTTCGCGATTCTGCGCCGCGCCGAACCGGTCGCGGCGGGCAATGCGGAACTGATGGGCGCGGTGGCTTCGGCGTATGTCAAGGCGGGCGATCCGGCGCGGGCGCTGTCCCTCGTGCGCGGCGCGATGGCCAATGCGCCGAACGACACCGGCTTGTTGCTGCAATACGCGGGCATTCTGTCGGCCACGCAGCAGGACGCCGAACTCGGTTCCGTGATGCGCCGCCTCCAGTCGATGCCGCTCACCACGCAACAGCGCACCGACTTCAACAATCTGAACATCGGCATCGTGGTTGCGCGCGCGGATGTCGTGCGCAGGCAGGGCAATCTTGCGGGCGCCTACGACGTGATTTCACCGTGGCTCGCCGCGATGCCCGACAACGCCGACCTGCAAGCGGCGCTCGGCCGCATGTACACCTCGGCGGGCGATGACCGCAACGCGCTCGTGTGCTACCAGAACGCGCTGTCGCGCCGTCCCGACGATATCGGCCTGCAGACGGCGGCGATGTCGGCGGCGAGCGGCGTGCGCGATTTCAAGCTCGCCGAAACCTACGCGAATCAGGCCTATGAAGCGGCGCCGAACGATCCGGGCGTGCTCGCCGCGATCGGCCGGATGTATCGCGCGCAAGGCAAGCTCGATCTCGCCGCGCAGTTCCTGCAGCGCTCGCTCCTCGCGGCCAATACGCCAGCGCCGGCCGCCTCCGCGAGCGCGCGCGGCAATGTCCCGCCGGGCTGGGAAACCGCGATGAGCCGCATCGGCTCGAATCCGCTGCCCGGCACCAATCCGTTCGAAGGCAAGACGGCCGTCGATACGGCGTCGAATCCGGCGCTCGCATCCGGCGCGTCTTATCGTCAGGTCCTTCCTCAGAGTTACTCGCAGCCCGTGCCGAACTATCTGCCGCCTCCCCAGCCCGCGCCCTATACGACGCCTTATGTGGCGCCGTCCGCGCCCGCGACGATGCCCAATGTCGCGCCGCGTCCGGTTTCGAACGGCGGTTACGGCCCCGATACCTACGGCTCCGGGCAATCGGGCGCGCCTTTGCAGGCTTATCCGGGACAGGATGCGGCGGCGTCGGGGGCGTATCCGCCGCCGCAGGCTTATCAGCAGCAGCCTGTTTATCAGCCGTATCCGCAGCAGCAGCCGTATCCGCAGCAGGCTTACCAGCAACAGGCATATCCGCAACAGCCGTATCCGCAGCAGCAAGACCCGTACGCCGCGCCCTGGCCGATGTCGCCCGGCGCGCGCGATGCGCAGTCGAATGCGTACGCGCCGCCGCCGGCCGCCAGCACGCAGAAGAAGAAGCAGACGACATCGCGCAAGACCACGGCGACGCGGCCCGCCGATCCCTATGCGTATGGCGCGCCGCCGCCGCAGCAGCAACAGTACGCGCAGGCGCCGTACGGCCAGCAGCAGCCGTATTACGCGCCGCAGCCGCAACAGTACGCACCGCAGCCATACGCACAGCAGCAGTACATTCCGCAGCCGCCCGCGGGCTACGCGCAACCGTATTACCCGTCGCAGGCGCAACCGGCACAGCGCGCCGCCGCCGCCGCGACGATGAGCGCGGGCGGCGTGCCCGTCCCGGTCGCGAATTCGCAGACGGCGGGCGTCGCGGAAGAACTCGCGCAGATCAACCGCGAGCAGGCGAGCACGATCTCGGGCGGCCTCATCTTCCGCAGCCGCGACGGCGAGGATGGCCTGTCGAACCTGACCGACATCGAAGCGCCCATCGAAGGCCGCATCAAGGCGGGCAACGGCCACGTGATCGTGCGCGCGACGCCCGTCACGCTCGATGCCGGCACGGCCGCCAGCACGCAGAACACGCTCGCGCGCTTCGGCTCGGGCCTCGGCGCGGTAGCCAATCCGCCGACCAACAACTACGGCTCGCAGACGGCGACGGGCGTCGGCTTGTCGGTGGGCTACGAGAATCGCAACTTCAAGGGCGATATCGGCACGACGCCGCTCGGCTTCCGCGAAACCAACGTGGTCGGCGGCCTGCAGTATCAGAACGCGATCACCGACAAGGTTTCGTACTCGCTCGCCGTCGCGAGGCGCGCCGTGACCGACAGCCTGTTGTCCTACGCCGGCGCGCGCGATCAGGGCGCGGGCCTCGAATGGGGCGGCGTGACATCGACGGGCGCGCGCGCCGACTTCGGCTGGGACGACAGCACGAGCGGCGTCTACGTGAACGCGGCGTACCAGTTCCTCGACGGCAAGAATGTCGCGACCAACAACGCGGTGAAGGGTGGCGGCGGCATCTATACGCGCATCATCAAGGATGCGGACCAGACGCTGACGGTCGGCGCGAACACCACGCTGATGCACTACGACAAGAACCTGTCGTACTTCAACTTCGGGCAAGGCGGTTACTTCAGCCCGCAGCAGTACGTGATCCTCAACTTCCCGGTCGAATACGCGGGGCGTTCGGGGCTCTTCACCTACGACCTGAAGGGGTCGATCGGCGTGCAGCACTATCGTCAGGACGAGTCGAACTATTTCCCAACGAATGCGAGCTATCAGGCGAGAGCCGCCAGTTCCGGCGCGGCGCCGGACGCGGGCGCGGTTTATCCCGGCCAGAGCAAGACGGGCGTGTCGTACTCGGTCAGCGCGACGGGCGAATACCAGCTCGCGCCGCAACTCGCTTTTGGTGCGACGGCATCGTTTGGCAACGCGTATCAGTATCGCGAGTGGCTCGCAGCAGTGTATGTGCGCTATAGCTTCACGCGGCAGAGCGGTGCGCAGCCGGTGTTCCCGCCGCAGGCGTTTAGTTCGCCGTATCTGTCGCTGTCGAATTGATGAGCTTGCGCGTGCGGTTCGCTTGCGGCTAGGCTAAGCGCCACGGCCGCAAGCGGGCACACAGGCAAAGGCGAATGAAAACCCAGAGCGCGCTCGTCGCGAACAACGACCAATTCCTGCGCGATCTGCAGTTGTTCTGCATCGTCGCGCGACGCTCGAGCTTCATCGCCGCCGCCACCGAAACCGGCATCTCCCCGGCGCACGTCAGCAAGCGCATCGCAATGCTGGAAGCGAGCCTCGGCGTGAAGCTCTTCACGCGCACGACGCGCCGCGTCTCCATCACGAGCGACGGCGAAGCGGCGTACCAATGGGCGCAAAAGATTCTCGACGACGTGCAAGGCATGGCCGACGCCTTCGCCGCCCTCGACGATCCGCGCGGCGTACTGCGCATCGGCACGAGTCTGCGGCTCGGGCGCGAGCATGTTTCGCCCGCGCTCGTGCTGTTGCGTCGCCGCCATCCTGGACTCGACATCTGGCTCGAACTGCTCGATCGCCGTGTCGATCTCGTCGGCGAGAACTTCGATATCGACATTCGCGTCGGCGAGGTCCAGGAACCGCATCTGATCGCGCACAAGATCGTCGAAAGCTTTCGGGTGCTCGCCGCCGCGCCCGCCTATCTCGAACGGCGCGGCATGCCGAAAACGCTCGCCGAACTCGCGCAGCACGATTGCCTGCTGTTTCGCGGCCGCGATCAGCGCTTTGGCGTCTGGCGGCTCGCCGGTCCCAACGGCGAGGAAAGCGTGAAAGTGACCGGGCCGATCGCATCGAACCACAGCGACATCGTGCGGCAATGGGCCGAGGCAGGCTTCGGCATCGTGATGGGCTCGATCTGGGACGTCGCGTCGAGCCTCCAGAACGGCACGCTCGTGCCGGTGCTGCCCGCGTACCGGCAACGCGCCGACGTCTGGGCGGTGACTTCCGCGCGCTCGTCGCACTCGGCGAAGATTCGCGTATGCGTCGACTTTCTCAGGCAGCAGCTGACAAGCGGGCCGTACGCGCTCGTGACCTCGGGCGTCGCGGAGTTTTGACCAGCGCGCGACCCACCCTTCGGGCAAAAAAGTAATCCGCCACTTTTTGTCCGTAATCCCTCCCGATTCAATTCATCCGCAGACCGCCCCGGCCTAAAAGCCTTGCCCGGTCGGCGTTAGCGGCCGTTTCCGCGTCGCAAAAACGCGTATCCGTCACACATTTTTTCGTTGCATTGGCGTCACGAAATCCGGAAAAAAGACCCGCCTTCGACCACAGTTATTTCCAAATGTTTCTGAGACGTGTAATGATACTGATTCGCATTTAAGACGATCGCAGCGATAGGCGTGTTCAATCGCCCTCGCCGCGAACCTCTGGGCGCCTTCAGGACGCCGCCGCCGGGTTCCCGACGGCATCGCCCGCTCTTCTTTGATCGCAGGTCGATCGCGTCGGCAGACGAAAACCCGCTTCGCTGCCGATCTAACTAACAAGCATCGGGGAAACGACATGGTCAGAAAGACGCCGCTTGCTGCGGCATTGGTTACTTTTGCCGCGGTGCCTATGGCCGCGCCGCTCTACGCTCAAACCGCACCGCAAAACTCACCTCCCGCACAACAGGTCGCGCAGCAAGCGACTCCCGCCGACGGCGCTCCCGCCGCCACCGCACCCGAAACCGCCGCCCTGCCCGCCGTCAAAGTGACGGGCCAGGCCGACGCGCCCGACTTCCAGCCGGACGTATCGAGTGTCGGCGCCAAGGTGCCGACCGCCCTGCGCGACATTCCGCAGGCTGTCGTCGTGGTGCCGAAGGCGGTACTGAATTCGCAGGCGGTAAGCTCGTTCTCCGACGCGCTGCGCAACGTGCCCGGCGTCACGCTCGGCGCGGCCGAAGGCGGCCAGATCGGCAACAACATCAACTTGCGCGGTTTCTCGGCGCGCACCGACATCTACCTCGACGGTTTTCGCGATCGCGGCCAGTACTATCGCGACACGTTCAATCTGGAGTCGATCGACGTGCTGTACGGCCCGTCGTCGCTGTACTTCGGACGGGGCTCGACGGGGGGCGTCATCAATCAGGTCAGCAAGCAGCCGAACATGAAACCGCGCGCCGATGTCTCGCTGCAGGCCGGCACGCACGACCGCTATCGATCGACGGTCGACATCAACCAGCCGATGACGGATACCTCCGCGTTCCGCGTCAACGCGTTCGGCCAGTCGCTCGGTTCGACGCGCGACGAGATGATCAACAAGGACTACGGCATCGCGCCTGAAGTGAAGTTCGGCATCGGCACGCCGACGCAGGTGACATTGTCCGCGCTGATCCAGCACAACCGCGATCAGCCCGATTACGGCATTCCGCCGTTGAACGGCCATCCCGCGCCCGTCGATACGAAGACGTTCTACGGCTTCACCGATGACCGCACGATTCAGGATGTGCAGACCGTGAGCGCGCGCATCGAGCATCGCTTCGACGACATGTTCACGCTGCGCAACCAGACGCAGTTCAGCCACTACAGCACCGAGGCGCGCGCGACCAACGCGGCCGCCGTGCTGACGGGGCCGCTCGGAACATCGCCGGCGCTTTCGAACGGCAACTACACGACGCTGCCGCTGTCGTCGCTCTTCGTGCGTCTGCAGGGCAAGGACCGCAACATCAACGATCACTCGGTCTACAACACGACCGACGTCCAGGGCAAGTTCGCCACCGGCTTCCTGAAGCACGACATGCTCGCCGGTGTCGATCTGAGCCACGAAACGTACAGCAACCAGAGCTTCACCGCGACCACGCCGGGCCTGCCGTCGAATACGCTCGCGATCGTGCCGCTGGTCGATCCGGCGTACGTGCCGCGTCCGGCGAACTATCGCGAAGTGGCGACCAATCTCGCAGAATCGAGCGCGAACGGCCTCGGCGTCTATTTGAACGACACGATCTCGATCGGCGAGCACTGGAAGTGGATCGGCGGCGTGCGCTGGGATCGCTATGAAGCGGCGATCAACAACTCGATCAACGCACCGGGCTACGCGACGCAGACGAATTACTTCACGAGCGTGCGTACCGGCGTCGTGTGGCAGCCGGCGGACTGGCAGTCGTACTACGTCTCGTACGGCACGTCGTTCGATCCGTCGCTCGAAGCGCTCACGCTCACCAACGGCCAGCAGAACCTGCCGCCCGAGCACAACAAGTCCTATGAAATCGGCTCGAAGTGGGACCTGCTGAACGGCGGTCTTTCGATCACGCAGTCGCTCTTCAACATCGAGAAGACCAACGCGCGGACGCTGGCTTCGGACGGCAGCTACTCGCTCGACGGCAACGTCCGCGTGCGCGGCTACCAGTTGGGCGTGGCGGGCCACATCACCAAGCAGTGGCAGATGTTCGGCGGCTACACCTACATGGACGGCACGATTCTGCAGGCCTTCGACGGCACGCAAGGCAACACGCCCGCCAACACGCCGAAGCACATGCTCACGCTGTGGACCACCTACGACTTCACGCCGGTATGGCAGGTCGGCGGCGGGCCGTCGTATGTGTCGTCGCGCTATGCGGCGAACAACAATCTGGTCGAAGTGGGCGGCTATGTGCGCTGGGACGTGATGGCCGCGTATCATCAGAAGCGCTACGATATCCAGTTCAACGTGCAGAACCTGTTCGACAAGAAGTACTACGACGCCCTGATTCCGTCCGATGGCGGACGCGCGGTGCCGGGTCTTGGCCGTACGTTCATCGCAACGTTGAATTACCGCTTCCGTTGATGTGAATGCGCGCGCCGTGTGAAACGCGGCGCGCGTTCGAAGGCAATAACAATGATCCTCTCGATACCGAATGTGCTGAACGTGGAAGACGCCGCCGCGATGCGCGCGCGACTCGACACCAGCGAATCATGGGTCGATGGCCGCGCGACCGCGGGCTATCAGGGCGCACCGGTCAAGCGCAACATGCAGATCGCGGAAGGCTCGCCGATCGCGCTCGAACTGGGCGATGCGATCGTCGGCGCGCTGGAGCGGCATCCGCTGTTCATCAGCGCGGTGCTGCCCAACCGCGTGTATCCGCCGCTTTTCAATCGCTATGAAGGCGGCATGCATTTCGGCAGTCATGTCGATGGCGCGATCCGTATCGTGCCCGGACATGGCGCGCGCGTGCGTACCGATGTATCGGTGACGCTCTTTCTCACGCCGCCCGATGAGTACGACGGCGGCGAGCTGATCATCGAAGATACGTATGGCGTGCAGGAAGTGAAGCTGCCCGCGGGACATGCGATCGTCTATCCCGCGACCAGTCTGCATCAGGTGCGGCCCGTCACGCGTGGCGCGCGCGTGTCGAGCTTCTTCTGGGCGCAAAGCCTCGTGCGCGACGATGCGCAACGCGCGCTGCTGTTCGATCTCGACAACTCCATTCAACGCCTGAATGCGACCAACGGCGACGAAGCCGCGAAGCGCTCACTCGTCGGCTGCTATCACAACCTGTTGCGCATGTGGAGCGATACGTAAGTCAGGCCGCGCGCAGCACGTTCGCGCGCGCCTGCCCCACTTCCGCGAGCAATGCTTCGTCGCGCGCGATGACATCGGGCAGATGCGCGCGCAGGAATTCCACCCACGTGCGCGTCTTCGCATCGACGAACTTGCGCGACGCATAGAGCGCATAGAGATTCGTGCGCTGCAACGTGTGATGCGGCAACACGCGCACGAGCGAGCCGTTGCGCAATCCTTCGATCGCCGCATAGAGCGGCAACATGCCGATGCCCATGCCTTCGCGAATCGCCACGGCCAGCGATTCCGCGATGTTCACCTGCACCGTTCCATTGATCTGCAAGGTCTCGCGGCCCTCCGGACCTTCGAGCGTCCATTCGCGCGCGGAAAACGCGGGCGTCTGCAAGGTCAGGCAATCGTGTTGTGCGAGATCGGCGGGCGTTTCAGGCGCGGCGCGCGTGCGCAGATAATCAGGCGATGCACACAGAATACTGAAGGTCGCGCCGAGCTTGTGCGAGATGATTTCCGAATCCGACAACGCGCCCGCCGACACCACGGCCACGTCGCTGCTGCCTTCGAAAAGATCGGGCATGCGCTGCGACAGCGTGAGTTCGACCTTCACTTCGGGATAGAGCGCGCGATATCGGGCGATGGCCGGCAGGATGTAATGCTGTCCGACGCTCGCGAAGCTGAACATGCGCAAGGTGCCCGACGGATGTTCGTGCGCGCAGCTCGCTTCTTCTTCCGCGCCGTCGATGTCGGCGAGAATCTGCCGCACGCGCTTCAGATAGCGTTCGCCCGCCGAGGTGAGCGCGAGACGCCGCGTCGAGCGGTTCATCAGGCGCGTACGCAAATGGGCTTCGAGTTCGGAGACGGCGCGCGACATCGCGCCGGTGGTCGAATTCATCGACTGGGCCGCAGCCGTGAAGCTGCCGGCCTCGATCACGCGAGTGAAGACCCGCATGTTCTGTAGGGTATCCATCAAACCGTAACAATCACTTCGGAAGCGACATTGTCCGCTTTTCCGCGCGATCGATTGTTGTTGAATCCGGAAAGAATGTTCCCGGATTCCCACATTAATCCGCCAGGACGCTTTGCCTACAATCGGCGCCTTCATGAGCAGGGGTATACCGGCGGATAGCATGTCGTTCCTGGAAGCACGCTTGTCGACGCGCGACTGGCTCGCCACCGATGGCCACGTCTGGTTGCATCTCGCGAAGACGCTGCTCGCCGCGTTCCTCGCGATGGGCATCGCGATGCGTTTCGAACTGCCGCAACCGCGCGTCGCGATGACGACCACCTTCGTGCTGATGCAGCCCTTTTCCGGCATGGTGCTCGCCAAGAGCGTGTATCGATTCGCGGGTACCGCGCTCGGCATGCTGGCCGCGCTCGTGCTGGGCGCCGTGTTCGTCCAGCAGACCGAACTCTACGCGCTCGCGCTGACGCTATGGGTCGCCGCGTGCACCGCGCTCGCGGTGCGTTATCGCCAGTTCCGCTGGTACGGCTTCGTGCTCGCGGGTTACACGGCTGCGTTGATCGGCATTCCCGCCGTCACCGATCCGAACAGCCTGCTGATCGCGACGCTCACGCGCGGCGCGGAGGTCATGCTCGGCATCGTGTGTTCGAGCGTGGTCAGCGCGCTCGTGTTTCCGCGTCACGCGAGCGCGACACTCGTGCATTCGCTGGACGCGCGTCAGACGCGCTTCGCCGCCTTCGCCGCCGACGTGTTGCGCGCCCGTCTTTCGCGCATCGCGCGTGAACGCCGGTTCGCCGATTTCGTCGATGAGATCGTCGGCTTCGAAGCGACACGCGGTTTCGCGGCGTATGAGTCGCCCGCGATGCGCCGCGGCAATGGCCAGCTCGCGCAACTTAACAGCGCGTTCATGGATGCATGTGCGCGCCTGCACGCGCTCGATCAGTCGATGAAACGTCTGCGTGCAAACGACAGCACGCGATGCGCGCACGACGCGCTCAGGCCGTTCCTCGAAGAAGTCGCGCGCATTTTCGAACACGCGTCGCTGAACGAGCCTCTCGAACGCTACAAGGCGACACTGCCCAAACGCCTGCGCGACGCGCAACGCAAGCTCCCGAACAGCGATCACGCGACACAGCTCGACTTCACGACGTCGGCGGAGCTTCTGCATCGCTTCATCGTCGATACGATTCGCTATGTGTCGATCGCGCATGGAGGCGCATCGAGCGAACGCGCGTCTTCGCGATATGAAGCGAAGACCAACCGCTTCGTCCTCGCGGCGACCTTCATGCGGACTGGCATCGTCATCGCTGCGACCGCGTGGTTCTGGATCGTCACGGCGTGGCCGAGCGGCGGCTATGCGGTGATCGGCGCGACGCTCGCTTGCGGGTTGTCGTCGGCATCGGCGCGGCCTTCGACCTTCATCGCGCAGATGGGCGCCGGCGCGGCGCTCGCCATCGTCGCGGGCTACGTCTTTCTGTGTCACGTCTACCCCGCGATCGATGGCTTCGCGCTCCTGTGCGCGATGCTCGCCGCGCCGCTCGCGGCCGGCGCGTTGCTCGCGATGCGTCCCGCCAGCGCGGGATATGGCATCGGCTTTTGCGTGTTTTTCTGCCTGCTCGCCGCGCCCGACAACCGCATCGTCTACGATCCCGCACTGCTGCTCAACAACGGCCTCGCGGTGCTCGTGGCGATGCTCGGCGCGGCCATCGCGTGCGCCGTCGTCGTGCCGCCGCGCACCTCATGGCTCGTCGGCAGAACGCTCGCGGAACTGCGCGCTCAGGCCGCGCTCGCGTGCGAAGGCAAACTCGCGGGACTCGGCGAGCGCTTTCATTCGGGCACGCACGATCTGATGTTCCAGCTGCGCGGCCTGCTCACGCGGCGTTCGCGCGAACACCGGCGTGCGCTGTCTTGGATGCTCGTCACGCTCGAAGTCGGACAGGCGATGATCGATCTTCGTCACGCAGCGCGCGTGTTGCACGCGCAGTGCATGCCCGATGCATTGCGCATCGCCTGGAGCACGTCGCTCGCGCGCGTATTGCGCGATATCGCCGCGCTGTTTCGCACGCCGGACAGCACGACGCTGCGCCGCGCGATCGGCTCGGTGGTCGCGTCGATCCTGATCGCGGAGAGCATGCTCGATCTCGCGCGCGCCGACCGCGAAGCGCGCCACGACATGCAGCGCTTGCTCGCGAGCCTGCACTTCATTCGCACCGCGCTCGTCGATCCCGATGCGCCTTTCGTTCCTCTACATGCAAATGTGCCTTCCTGGCGCAGCGATTAATTCGCGGCATCGAGCGTCCTATAGTGGAGTCGATTCATCGCCGGCGCGCTCTTTTGTTGCAACTTCATGGCGGGTCCAAAGGGCAGTGCGCGCTACCTATAATCGCCTTCGCTTTAACGAAGCCTTAGAAGATCGACGTCGATGTACGAAGACCGTATTCGCTGTGCCGCCTTGCGCGGAAAAATCACCTCGGCCGCCGACGCGGCGCAACTCGTTCGCGACGGCATGATCGTCGGCGCGAGCGGCTTCACGCGCGCAGGCGACGCGAAGGCCGTGCCACGCGAAATCGCGCGTCGCGCTCGTGACGAAAACGAACCATTGCGCATCACGCTCATGACGGGCGCATCGCTCGGACATGACACCGATCGCCTTCTGACCGAAGCGGGCGCCATCGCGCGCCGCCTGCCTTTTCAGGTCGATGCGACCTTGCGCCGCGCGATCAATCGCGGCGACGTGATGTTCGTCGACCAGCACTTGTCCGAGACCGTGGAATTGCTGCGCGCGAATCGTCTCGGCAAGCTCGATCTCGCGATCATCGAAGCGGCCGCCATCACGGAAACGGGCGGCATCGTGCCGACGACATCGGTGGGCAACTCCGCAAGCTTCGCGATACTCGCGCAACGCGTGATCGTCGAGATCAATCTGGCGCAGCCGGCCTCGCTGGAAGGCCTGCACGATATCTGGATTCCCGAGCGCCGCCCCGCGCGCGAGCCGCTGCCGATCGTGCGTCCGCATGACAGGATCGGCGTCGCGGCCATCGATATTCCCATCGAGAAGATCGCCGCGATCGTCATCACGGATACGCCCGACAGCGCGTCCACCGTGCTGCCCGCCGACGAGGACACCGCGCTGATCGCCGGCCATCTGATCGAGTTCTTTCAGCACGAAGTGTCGCGCGGACGCTTGCCCAGGCAGTTGCCGCCGCTTCAGGCGGGCATCGGCACGATCGCCAATGCCGTGCTGTCGGGGTTTGCGTCGTCGCCATTCGAAGCGCTGACGATCTATTCCGAAGTGCTGCAGGACTCCACCTTCGATCTGCTCGATTCCGGCAAGGCCACCTTCGCATCGGGCGCGTCGATCACGCTGTCGGCGCAGCGGCACGCGAAAGTGTTCAGGGAGATCGACCGCTATCGCGACAGGCTCGTGTTGCGTCCGCAGGAAGTCAGCAACCATCCCGAAGTGATCCGCCGTCTCGGGCTCATCGCGATCAACACGGCGCTCGAAGCCGACATCTACGGCAATGTGAATTCGACGCATGTCGGCGGCACGCACATGATGAACGGCATCGGCGGTTCCGGCGATTTCGCGCGCAATGCGGCCTATGCGATCTTCGCGACGAAATCCGTCGCGAAGGACGGACGCATTTCGAGCATCGTACCGATGGTGCCCCATTGCGATCACAACGAGCACGATGTCGATATCGTCGTGACCGAGCGCGGGCTCGCCAATCTCACCGGACTCGCGCCCCGCGAGCGCGCGATGAGCGTGATTCAAAACTGCGCGCACCCGCTTTATCGCGATCTGCTGCGCGACTATTACCGCGATGCAGCAGCGCTCGGCGGACACACGCCGCATCGTCTCGATCAGGCATTTTCGTTCCACGCGCGCTTCGCGGCGAGCGGATCGATGCTGCCCTGAAGCGGCGTCGCGCGCATTATGCTGCGCCGCGAAAGCGAATGCCGCGCGACAACGAAGCCGTTACCTGAAGATTAGGCGCACAATGGCGGGAGCCCGCTTGGGCTGGCGAACAGGAGGAGCACCATGAACGCCATCACCTGGGTTCTTGCCGCCGACGGCAGCCGCGCCCGGATCTTCGAAACGCAAGGATTGAAGGTGGAGTTGCGGCAGGTCGAGGACCTCAGGAATCCCGCGCCGCGCACGGCGGAATCGGCCGAGACGGATCGCGAGAAGTTCGCGCGAACGGTCGCCGAGTTTCTCGAAGAATGTCGCCTGCATCACCGATTTGATCGCTTGCGCCTCGCGGTCGAACCGAAATTTCTGGGCCTGCTGCGCGATCATCTGAGCAGCGAAACGCGCAAGCTCGCCTATGAGGAAATCAACAACGACGTGTCGAACATGGACACGCGAGATATCCGCCGTCATCTCGACCGGCCTTGATCCTCGCTTGCAGCGCGCCGTTTCCCGTCACGCGAAACGGCGCGCCGCGCGTCACGCCGCGGGCGTGATGTTCTGATTACTGCGGAACAGGTTGTCCGGATCGTAGCGCCGCTTCACTTCGGCGAGCCGCTCGTAGTTCGGTCCATATGCCGCCTTCACGCGATCGCCCTCTTCTCCCGTCATGAAGTTCACGTAGACGCTGCCGATCGCATGCGGCGTCATTGCGGCGAACATGTCGCGCGCCCAGTTCGTGCACTTCTCGTCGTCGGCGGCATCGCTCCAGCGGCCGTGAATGTTGATCGTGTAGATCGAATCACGGTTCGCGTAGGCCGTCGCATCGACGCTCACGCGGTTCGTCTGCCCGCCCATCGCGCCGATGAAGACCTCGCATTGATTCGACGGAAGCGACTTCACGGCATTCGTCAGGATATCGAATGTTTCGTCATTCAGCTTCGAGAAATTGTGCGACTTCCAGTAGTTGCGCTCGCCAGGCGTGAGCAGCGGATCGAACGCCTTCTGCCATGCGGTGAAAGGCATCGGCCCGAGATGTTCGCCGTAGGGCGTGCCGAAACTGCGTATCGGCGCGAGCGCGCGTTCGCCATTCTCGACCGGCCCGACATAGCAGCTTGCAAGCACCACGACCGGCTTGCCATGCGCGTCTTCGGGCAGGAACGGCAGCGGCGGCGCGAGCCGCAACACGGCCCACACGGTCAATTCGTCGGGGCTTTGCGCGACGAACTCGCGATACTTCGGCAGCACGTCATCCGCCTGTTCGAGCGGATAGACGACGAGACCGCCGTAGATCTGGGGACCGACTTCATGCAACTGATATTCGAATAGCGTGACGACGCCGAAATTGCCGCCGCCGCCGCGCAACGCCCAGAAAAGCTCGGGCTCGCTGTCGGCGCTTACGCGTCGCCATTTGCCGTCTGCCGTGACGATCTCGGCGGCGACGAGATTGTCGACGGTCACGCCGAACTTTCGGCTGATCCAGCCGAAGCCGCCGCCGAGCGTGAGACCGGCGACGCCTGTCGTCGAATTGATGCCGAGTGGTGTCGCGAGGCCGAAGGCCTGCGCTTCGTGATCGAAGTCGGAGAGCAACGCGCCGGGCTCGACATAGGCGCGCTTCGCCTGCGGATCGATCCGCACGGATTTCAGCGCGGAGAGATCGATCATCAATGCGTCGTCGCTGACCGCGCTGCCCGCGATGTTGTGCGATCCGCCGCGAATCGAGACCAGCACGCCGTTGTTGCGCGCGAACGAGAGCGCGGCGATCACGTCCGCCGCGCCCGCGCAACGCACGATGAGCGCGGGGCGCCTGTCGATGGTGGCGTTCCAGACCTTGCGGGCTTCGTCGTAGTCGGTGTCCGACGGTGAGATGATCCTGCCTCTCACCGACGCCTTGAGGGTGTCGATCGCTTCGCCTGAGATGTTCGTCATTGTGATACCTCGCTGCTATATGACGCGCTGCGACGTGCCCGACCCTGCCAGCTGGTACGGCGAAAGCGCAAGGAACCCGCTGTCGGATCACGCAGGGCATGTCGATCGGATGCACACCGGGGAGACCGCGATAACGGGGAATAATTGCGACGATCGGACGCTTCGGTCCGCTTGTTGATTAAATGCCGGGACTTACGCGATGTAAAGTGCGCGGCCAGTTAAATCGTGCATGCGATCTAGCATGTATCGGACAAAGTTGCCGGTCTTGCCGATTAGCGAATGCAGTGCTTCATGGGTTTGTGTGTATTCCTTATTTAATGGTTTTTTTAAGGAAACCACGGTTTAGCAGCAAAAAAAAGCGCGCCGATGAACTGGCGCGCTGCACCCGCTTAGCATCGCCGCAAACGCGCGATGTCTGACTGAATCTTCTCGTCTCAAGCCCGCTCCAGCACCGCCATTTCCCTTACCACCACCAGCAGCATCGACAGACTCGCGCCCCCGCTCGCGCGCAGCTCCGCCAGCAGCCGCGTATATCGCTCGAGCGCCGCCTCACGCTTCACGCGCCAGCTTTCGACGATCACATCCGGCGTATCGATGCCGCGCGATTGCTCCAGTGCGCTCACCGTGAGCGCGCGCTTGAGCCGCGCTAGCTCTTCCATCGCCGCCGCGCGCGCGAGCAGGTCCCAGTGCGTGGCGATCGGCAGCGCCATCGCCCGTTCGGCAATGCCGCGATAGTCGAGCAGCGTGCCGATGCCGAAGTACACGCTCGCGACGAGCTCCAGATTGCGCTCCGAGCACGCGGCCACTTCCGCGCTGTCGAGCACCGCCGTCGCGATCTCGCCGCTCGCGACGCGCGCCGCGAGACTGCTTTCGACACCCGCGTCCTCCAGATCGCGCCGCCGCGCATACCAGGCGTCGAGTTGCGTCGCGGGCAACAGCGCGGGCAATTGCGGCGCGAGCCGTTGCGCGGCCTCGCGGCAACGCGCGAGCACGCCCTTCGCCTCGTTTGCGCCTGCGCCGTTGTGGTTCAGATGGCGCAGGAACCACAGCGACGTCTCGTCGAGCAAACGCACGACATCGACGAACATGCGCGCCTGCACTTCATCCGCGACGATATTGTCGAGGCCGTCGATGCTGCGCCACAGATCGTCGAGATCGAAGACATCGCGTGCCATCAGCGCCGCGCGCACGATATCGCTCGGGCGCGCATCGGTCTCTTCCATCAGCCGATGCACGAACGTGCAGCCCACGCGATTCACGAGCGCATTGGTCAGGTGCGTCGCGAGGATTTCGCGCTTCAGCGGATGGTGCTGCATCGTCGCGCTATAGCGTTGCTGCAAAGGCTTCGGGAAGTAATCGGGCAACATGTCGGCGACGAGCGCGTCTTCGGGCACATCGGATTCGAGCAGTTCGTCGTAGAGCCACATCTTGCCGTACGCGAGCAACACCGCGCGCTCCGGCGACGTGAGCCCCGACTTCGCCGCCGCGCGCTCGGTGATCTCGTCGTCGGACGGCAGGAATTCGATCCGGCGCTTCAGACGTCCCGCGCGCTCCAGAAAGCGCATCATGCGCGCTTCGGCATCTAGCGTCTCGGCTTCATGGCGCTTCGCGATCGACAAAGCCTGCGTCTGCGCGTAGTTGTCCTTCAGCACGAGCAGGCCGACTTCATCGGTCATCTCCGCGAGCAGCGCGTTGCGTTGCTTCTCGGTCATCTCGCCATCGGCGACGACGAGGCCGAGCAGGATCTTGATGTTGACCTCGTGATCCGAGCAATCGACGCCCGCGGAGTTATCGATCGCATCCGTGTTCATGCGCCCGCCGTGCTGTGCGAACTCGATGCGCCCCAGTTGCGTGAAGCCGAGATTGCCGCCTTCCGCGACCACCTTCGCGCGCAGCTCCGCGCCGTTCACGCGCACGGCGTCGTTCGTGCGATCGCCGACCTGCAGATGCGTCTCCGCGCTCGACTTCACGTACGTGCCCACGCCGCCGTTGTAGAGCAGATCCGCTTCGGCGAGCAGGATCGCGCGCATGAGTTCGTTCGGCGCGAGCACCGATGCGCTGATGCCGAGCGCGGTCTGCACTTGCGGCGAGATCGGAATCGACTTCGCCGTGCGCGGATAGACGCCGCCGCCCGTGGAGATCAGCGCGGTATCGTAATCGGCCCAACTGGAGCGCGGCAGCGCGAAGAGACGCGCGCGCTCCTCGAAGCTCCTTGCGGCATCGGGCGTCGGATCGAGAAATATGTGTCGATGATCGAACGCCGCGAGCAATCTGATGTGCCGCGACAGCAGCATGCCGTTGCCGAACACGTCGCCGGACATGTCGCCGACGCCGACCACGGTGAAGTCGGTCGTTTGCGTATCGAAGTTCATCTCGCGGAAATGACGCTTCACCGATTCCCACGCACCGCGCGCGGTGATGCCCATCTTCTTGTGGTCATAGCCGACCGAGCCGCCGGATGCGAATGCATCGTCGAGCCAGAAGCCGTATTCGTGCGCGATCGCGTTCGCGTAGTCGGAGAATGTTGCCGTGCCCTTGTCCGCCGCGACGACGAGATACGGGTCGTCGGGATCATGGCGCACGACGTCGGGCGGCGGCACGATGCCGTCGGGCGTGCGGTTGTCGGTCACATCGAGCAGGCCGCGCAGGAACATCTGATAGCACGCGACGCCTTCGTTGAGAAACGCCTCGCGGTCCGTCACCGGCGGCGGATTCTTCACGACGAAGCCGCCCTTCGATCCCACCGGCACGATCACCGTGTTCTTCACCATCTGCGCCTTCATGAGGCCGAGCACTTCGGTGCGGAAATCCTCGCGCCTGTCCGACCAGCGCAGCCCGCCACGCGCGACGCGTCCGCCGCGCAAGTGCACGCCTTCCACGCGCGGCGCATAGACCCAGATCTCGAACATCGGCTTGGGCTCGGGCAGGCCCGGCACTTTCGACGGATCGAGCTTGAACGATACATACGGACGCGGCTGGCCGTTCGCATCGCGATGGAAATGGTTCGTGCGCACCGTCGCGGTGATGACGCCGAGGAACTGACGCAGGATGCGGTCTTCGTCGAGATTCGGCACTTTGTCCAGCGCCGCTTCGATATCGGCGAGCACGCGTTCCGCGGCCTTGTCGCGTTCTTCCATCGCGCCGCCGCGCGCCGGATCGAAACGCACCATGAAGAGTTGCAGCAGCCTCCTCGCGATCAGCGGATTGCCGATCAGCGCGCGCTCGATATACGCATCGCTGAAGGTCGAGCCGACCTGCCGCAGATACTTCGCATACGCGCGCATGATCGTCACGTCGCGCGCGCCGAATTCCGCGCGCAGCACGAGGCGATTGTAGTCGTCGTTCTCGATCTCGCCCGACCACACGCTTGCGAACGCGTTTTCGAAAAGCGGCTTCACGCGGTCGATATCGAACTCGACGTCGTCCTGCAATTCGAGCCCGAAATCGTGGACCCATGCATTGGGCGCGCCGGTCGGCTCGATCAGATACGGACGCTCTTCATCGACGCGCACGCCGAGATGTTCGAGCATGGGCAGGCTGTGCGACAGCGCGATCGGATCGCCCGCGCGATACACCTTGAAGCGGAACGCGCGCTTGCCCGCTTCGATCGGCCGATACAGGCTCATCGAGAGACCGCCGGGGCGCGTGTGCGTCGCCTCGATCAGTTCGATGTCGCGCACCGCCGTGCGCGCCGGATAATCTTCGCGATAACCCGCCGGGAACGAATCGGCATAACGTTGCAGCAGCCGGTTGCCGGCTTCCTCGCCGTGGCTGTCGATGAGCGCATCGGCGAGATCGTCCTGCCAGCGGCGCGCGACCTGCACGATGCGCGCTTCGAGTTCGCGTGTATCGACTTCGGGCATCGCGCCTCGTTCGGCCCGCACGACGATATGAATGCGCGCGAGCGGCGATTCCGAGAGCAGCGGCGTGAATTCGATGCTCTTGCCGTTGAACGCCTCCATCAAGACCTTGCTGATGCGGCGGCGCAAGTCGGTGTTGAACTTGTCGCGCGGCACGAAGACGAGGCACGACACGAAGCGGTCGAAACGGTCGCGCCGCACGAACAGGCGCGTGCGCTGATGTTCCTGCAGGCGCAGCACGCCGAGCGCGATATCGAAGAGCACATCTTCATCGGCCTGGAAAAGCTCGTCGCGCGGATACTGCTCCAGCACGGAAATGAGCGACTTCGCCAGATGCCCTTTCTCGAGAAAGCCCGCGCGCCGCACGATGTTCGCGCACTTGCGCCGCACGATCGGGATTTCGGAAGTCGGCACGAGATACGCCGTCGACGTATAGAGGCCGAGAAAGCGCCGCTCGCCGGTCACCTTGCCATCGGGCGACGTGCGCTTCACGCCGACATAGTCGAGATAGCCCGGCCGATGTACCGTCGCGCGCGAATTGGCCTTCGTCAGAAAGATGGGCGCCGCGCCTTCGATGATCGCGGCCGCGCCCGGCGGCAGAGGCGTCACGTCGCCTGCCGATGTCGCGCGCAAGGTCTCGCGCAAAATGCCCAGGCCCGAGCCCGGCACGCCGCGCAACGCAAACCCGCCTTCGTGCTCGACCAGTTCGTAATCGCGGCAGCCGAGGAAGGTGAAATGATCCGCGACCATCCATTCGAGGAACGCGCGGGACTCGATGCCATCGGGCGTGGTGTCGCGCGCCTTCAGTTCGCCGATCGCGACGCGCGCCGACTCGGTGACCTTCGGCCAGTCCTCGACCGCCGCGCGCACGTCGCCCAGCACGCGCGCGATGCTGTCGCGCACTTCCTCCAGACGCTCGCCGTCGCTGCAGCGGTCCACTTCGAAATGGATGAACGATTCGAGCTCGGAATGCGTGTCGCCCGCTTCGGCGTGGCCCTGCCCGATGCGCTCGATCTCCCCCGCATGCGCGCCCTTGCCGGCACGCCACACGCGAAACACCGGGTGAATCGCCGAATGCAGCGCGAGGCCGAGCCGGTTGAGTTCCATCGTCACCGAATCGACGAGAAACGGCATGTCGTCGTTGACGATCTCGACCACCGTGTGGTCCGAATGCCAGCCGTGCTGCTCCAGATTCGGGTTGTACACGCGCAGGACTTCGCGCCCGCGCACGAACTTCTGCGCTGTCTGCCAGTGCGCCATCGCGGCGCCGTAGAGATCGGCGACATCGCGGCTCGCGATGTCCTCGACGTCGACCTGCTCGTAGTAATAGCGAAGGAGCGGCTCGATGACCTTGAAGCTGGCTTCCGGTAATCGTGCTTTCGCAAACTCCAGAAGATCGTTGATGAGGTGTTCGACCCGCGCTTCGTTCTTGACCAGCATGGTGTCCTCCCGAGGCTTTCGGTTTCGATGCGGTTGCGGCACGCTCTTCGAATCAAGGAGATTATGCGCCGGCCCGGGGGTTTGTCCGCGAGTCGGCCATGTGCGGTTGCACAACGAGGGTGCGCAGCTTCACGCTACGTTAGCCGTGTCGCGTGACCTTTGCGCGACATCGGCTTTCGGCTATTGTCGAGGGCGACGCATCGAGCCGATGGAGGCATTGCCATGCAGAACAGCACGCAAGAGTCAGCGCAGCAAACGGTCGTCACGGTGCGGCCGCAGCAGGAAATCGCGACGGTTCAGCGCCTGCCTTATTTCATCGGGTTGTCGGCGGCGACAGCGGGCACGCGCGGCCTCGCGATGCATCTCGTCGTCGTCCCGCCGGGCGGGCATGGCGAGCCGCATGTCCATGTGGGCTACGAGACGGGCATCTACATACTGGAAGGACGCATCGAGACGCGCTATGGGCCGGGACTGGCGCAATCGGTCATCAACGAGCCGGGCGACTTCGTGTTCATTCCGCCCGGCGTGCCGCATCAGCCGGTCAATCTGAGCGCAACCGAGCCCGCCCGCGCCGTGATCGCCCGCAACGACGCGAACGAAGCGGATCGCGTCGTGCCGTACGATCCGAAGGAAGTCCCGGCATCTCAGTAGCCGGACGCGCCCATGCCCGGCAGATCGACATAGCCCGAGTCGGAGAAGCGCGCGCCGCCGAACGCGCCGCCCGCGAGCTTGCCGCGCACCGCATACGACACCTTGCTGACGGTGTCGCCGTTCGCGAAGCCGAACGCCTGGCGCGCGACCGAGAACGCCGACACCGTCACCGGCACCGACACGATCGTCTCGCCGAAACGCGGCACCGTGCCGCGTTGATCGCTCACGCCGCTCGCGAACGCACGGCCATTGAGGTCGAGATCGAGCGCGACGCCGTCGAAGTCGATCGGCGCGTCGTTCGGGTTCTGCACGCGCAGTTTCACGGCAAAGCGCATTTCGAGCCCTTGCCCTTCGAGCGGCTCGATGCCCGCGACCGACACGCGCATCGCATCGCGATTGAAGAAGCCTGCGCAGCCGTCGAGCGCGAGCATCGCGAACAGCACGGCGAACAAAAGGATGAAGCGACTGCGCGTGTGATTGGTTTGCATGACGGCGGGTCTCCTCGCGTTATCGTTCAGAAATGCAGCGCGTTCAGCAGCATGCGCCCATACGCATGATGAAACCAGACATCGTCGATGACGAACAGCGCCGCGGCCCACGCAGCCATCACGATGATCAGATCGCAGTGGCCGCTCGTCCACAGTCTGAGCGAGTGACGCCCGGCGATCCACGGCACGCCGAGCGGATTCGGCCAGTCGGCGAGCAGATGCATGATGCCGCCGCACGCGAAGCCGAACGCGACCGGCGCCGCCGGATGCCGCCCGAGAAAATGATACGAAAGCGCGAGCAGCGCCGCCCAGCCCACGCCCCAGTGCGTGAGCGTGCGATGCGTGATCCAGAGCCTGCGCGCCCGCGTCCACCAGGCGACTTCGAGCCAGTCGGGCGCGGTGGCGCCGGCGACGCCCGCCAGCAATGCAAGCACGCCCGACACCATGTCCGCGCCCGCTGTCGTGGCCGGATGCACCACGACCGCCGCCGCGATGATGCCCGCCGCCCATCCGGTCGCGTGATGCGCCTTGCTCGATGCCATGAAAAACCCTGCCTTGTCACCCGTGCCGAAAGAGCGCGCATGTTCGCACGGCGGGCACATCCGGAACCGGGCTGAAACATAAACTTACGGAATTGCGCGCATCGAAACACGCTTGTGATCACAACGGCGGCGAGGCGGCGCGGCGTTGACTAGAATGGTTGCTAGATTGCTGCGCAATTCTCGCTGCGGACGCTGCCCGATGCGTCTCACGCGTGTCCGCGCAGCGCGCATTGAACGTATCCATTCAAATCCAGCCGTCATGCAACAACTGAAATACCTGAGCGCCTACCCGAACACGCTTCAGGACAAGGTGCGCCGACTGATCGCCCAGCAACAATTGGGCGCTTATCTCGACGCACGCTATCCGAACAAGCACGCCGTCCAGTCCGACCGCGCGCTCTACGACTATTGCTCAGACCTGAAGCAGGAATTCCTGCGCGTCGCGCCCGCGATCGACAAGGTCTTCTACGACAGCAAACTCGACGTGCTGCGTCACGCGCTCGGCCTGCACACCGCGATCTCGCGCGTGCAGGGCGCGAAGCTCAAGGCGAAGAAGGAGATCCGCATCGCGTCGCTGTTCAAGGACACCGCGCCGGAGTTTCTTCGGATGATCGTCGTGCACGAACTCGCGCATCTGAAGGAAAGCGATCACAACAAGGCGTTCTATCGGCTATGTGAGTTGATGCAACCGGGCTACCACCAGACCGAGTTCGATCTGCGGCTCTATCTCACGCATCGCGATCTCATCCGCACCAGGGCGGCGTGAGTTGGCGTGAGCGTCGCTGCGCCGCATCAATATGACCACGCGAGCGCGGCGGCGTATCTCGAAGGCGCGTCGAGCGCGATAACGTCGAACGCGCCTGCTTCGCGCGTGATCGAATAGAGAATGCCATCGCGCGGCAGAACCGAAAAACCGCTCATCGTGATCGCACCGCCGCCGATGCCGTGGCCGTGCGCCTTCAGCACCGCTTCCTTGGCCGTCCAGCAGTCGAAGAAAGCGCCGATTCTGGCGACGTCGTCGGCCATTGCTTCGATTTCCTTGCGGTCGATATCCGCGAGCACGGCGGGCGCCAGTTCGCGCCAATGGAACGTCGCGCGTGCCTCCTCGATATCGACGCCCACGCGCCTCGCCCGCGACACCGCGATCAGGCCATGATCGCCCGAATGGGACACGTTGAAGTCCGGCGCGTCCGGATGCGCAAGGAACGGTCTGCCTCTTTCGTCGGCGTCCAGCACGAGGTTCGCGGCATCGCGGCCCGTCTCGATGGCCAGCACATGGCGCAGCGCGCAGCGCACGGAGGCGAAACGGGCGGCGTCCGCGTGACGCAGAAAGCGCGCGGCGCGCGCGCGCTCGCTAGCGTTCATCACGGCGTACGCCGCGTGGTCGAGCGGCATGGCGAAATCGAAATCGATCCGCCACACACGCACGTCACTGGGCGCATCGGCGGGAAGCGGGATGGGCCGGAGGTCGAAGGGAATCGTCGTTTCGGTCATTTGGGCGCGTACTGGGCCTCGCCGTTGCCGAAGGACCAGTTCTCCTTCTTCACTTCGACGAGGCTGATGAACACGTCCTCGCGGCGCAGCTTGAGGCGCTCGTGCAGACCATCGGCGATGGCCTTGTAGAACGCGCTTTTTTTGGCGAGATCGCGGCCTTCATTGAGCGTGACCTGGATCACGACGCAATCGTCGGTGCGGTTGATGCCGAGATACGTGCGGTCGATGATGAAATCCGTCGCGCCATGTTCAGCGACGATCTGAAAGCGGTCGTTCTCGGGCACGTCGAGCGTCGCGCGCATCGCCTCGTAGACCACGTCGCCGATGGTGGCGCGATACGCGCTGTCCTTGCCTTTCTGCAGATCGATTCGAACGAGCGGCATGAGCTTCTCCTCGTAGATGGTTTCAACGATGTTCCGGATGCAGCAGCAATTGCGGCAAGCCCGCGCGATCGACGTACACGACGGCGTTCTGCCCGAATTCCTTCATCAGCGCATCGGCGCTCGCGTGCGTTGCGCCTGGCACGAAGAGACTCGCTTCGGCCAGCCAGATGTTCATCGGATCGAGGCCCTCGCCGCGCAGCGCGCGCAGCCCCAGTTGTCCGACGCGCTCGATCAGCTTGCGCTGCCGCGCCGCGTTTTCTTCGGGCGCGAGCACATGACCGAACGGATTGAACGCCGTGACGAACACAGCGCTCTCGACCTCGTGTTCCGCAAGCAGCGACGCCACCGCGCTATTCGCCACGCCGATCCTCATGTCGATGACCGGCTGCGCTTCGATCCGGTAGATCGCGCTGCGATACGCATCGAGCGTCGCGGCGGGCAGTCCGTGCGCGCGTCCGAGTTCGATCGGCTGGCCGTGCGGCGTGGCGCGCGCGGCCTCGTCCCATTCGACTCGCCTCTGCGCGAGCGTCTCGATGCTCACGCAGCCCTTCTCCGTCGTGAGCCGTTCCAGCGCGCTCAGCCAGTGCGTGTAGTAAGTGTCGCCGTGATCGGGATCGCCGGATGCCTGCGCGTCCCTGATCGCCACGCTCAGCGCGTGCGCCCACTCCTTCCACGTGAACACGCCGCGCTCGTACAGCGCGAGCGTCATCGCGAAAGCCTGCGCTTCCCACGGCTCGCGGAATACCGGGCCGTCATCGTCGAAAGGCAGTTCGGGCAAGGCGGTGCGCAGTTCGTGCAGCTTCGGCTTCGGGTCGTTCGGGGTCATGTCACGCTGCATCGAGATACGGTTCCCAGCAATCGACACACACCGACGACGCCGTCGTGTCCGGTCCCCAGAGTTCAGTCGCATCGAAACGCACTGTGTAGAGCCAGTGCGGATGCTCGCCGTGGCCGAGCGCGTTTTCATCGGGAAACACATGCGTGCCCCGCACCGCGACGATGCGCCCCGCCTTGCCCCGGCAATAGCGCGGCAGACGCGTGTGCGTCGGTGGATTCATCAGCTTCGTGCGAACTTCATCGCCGACGGCAAAGCGCGCGAGCGATGTCGCCGGACGCTCGACCGGCGAGCCGCGCAACAGCGCAGCGCTCACGTCCGCCGCCTTCAGCACGCGCACGTCCGGCTTCGCGGCGGCTTGCGAATGGCCGCTCGCGATTTCATCGGCGCTTGCGAGTCCTTTCGCCATCAGGAGCTTCTTCAAGCCCTCGAACCAGATTTCGTAATAACTGCTGCCGAGATATTGCGCGGGCGGCAGGCTCTCGCGCGCCGCGCGCGAGGTGTCGATATTCCATTGACCCGTTGCGCCCATCGCGAGCGTGACGGCCAGCACGCGCCGCTCCCAGTCCGCATGAAAAGGCGATGCGCCCGGCGCGTCGCACGCGTCGATCTCGACGGGACCGAACGCCTGCATGCCGCCCATGTCGTGCGCCGCGTTCATGCCGATGCTCCCATCGCCTGCGATGGCGAAACCGCGAGGCCCGTGCCGATCATCGAATCGCGCGTGACGAGGTCGGCGAGTGCGTCTTCGTCGAGATGATCCGTGCCGGCGGGACGCTTCGGCACGACGAGGTAGCGGACTTCGGCGGTCGAATCCCACACGCGCAATTCGACCTGCGCGGGCAGTTCGACGCCAAAGTCCTTCAGCACGCCGCGCGGATCGATCACCGCGCGCGAACGATACGGCGCCGACTTGTACCAGACGGGCGGCAGCCCGAGCACCGACCACGGATAGCACGAGCACAGCGTGCACACGACCATGTTATGTACGTTCTCCGTGTTCTCCAGCGCGACCATGTGCTCGCCTTGCCGCCCGCTAAAACCGAGCGATGCGATAGCGGCGGTGGCGTCGTCGAGGAGCCACGCGCGAAACGCCGGATCGCGCCACGCCTTCGCCACGACACGCGCGCCATTGCGCGGCCCGACCTTGTGCTCGTACGTTTGAACGAACACATCGAGCGCCTGGCGGTCGATATAACCTTTCTCGATCAGCAGTGATTCGAGCGCGCGCACGCGCAGATCCATCTCCGGCAGCGCGCTGCCGGCGTGATCGTGATCGTGATCGTGATGATGGGGATGATCGTGGCTCATGAGCGGGCTCGCGAATGGCACAGACGTCACACGTTACCGGAGTGTGCGCGTGCGTGCAAACGCCGTCACGACCCGCTCGCGCGCCGCCTATACTTGGATCAGCGTCTCATGTGAGGAGGATGCCATGACACGCAAATATATCGATTGCCGCGAGTGCCCGAGCGACGTGAAGTGCAGCGTCGCGCTGTGCGCGGACAGCGAGGACGAGTTGATGGAAGCGGCCGTGCAGCACGCAGTCGCCGTGCATCAGCACGCCGACTCGCCCGAACTGCGCTCGCAACTGAAGACCCTCTTCCACGACGGCACGCCGCCGGCCTGATTGCCGCATTTGCGCGGTCAGCCTAGCTCGAAAGTCGTCACGCCGAAGATATTCGCAAGCGGCACGTCCGGCGCCGCTCGCGTGTACATGCGCGCCGTTTCGAAGACGCTTTGCATCGAATGCTCGACGGCGAGCGCGACAGCCGCGGGATTGCTTTCGGGCACGTCGAGATACACGGTTTCGCCCGGCAGGACCGACACGAGCGCGCGGAACAGCGAGCGCGCGGCGGACAGATCGTCGGCGAAGAGCGGACCGATCTTGTGGCCCGTGCCGCAGCGCCGGATCGCGCCGAATCCGCGCAGCGCGTCGCCATCGAGCGCGACGAGTGCGCGCGCGCTCGCAGGCGGCTGCGCCAGCCACGCGCGCAGGAAAGCGGCGCGCTCGCAGGCGAACATGCGCGTGTCGTAATCGAGCAGACGTTCGAAGGGAATCTCGCGCGCGTCGACGATTTTCACGCCGTCGACAGGTTCTTCGTCCGAAGACGCGACGCCTTCATAGCGCACATTGCGATACGCCAGCACGAAGCCTGATTTTCGATAGTTGGGCTGCTGCGCCAGCACGCCGTCCAGCCCGACGTTGCGTGCGCCGAGATACGCCATGCCGTGGTTCCACAGACGCATGCCGAAGCCCTTGCCGCGCCATTCCGGACACACGATATAGAGCCCGATGAAACCGAACGCGTCGCCATACGCGACCGCCGAGATGCAGCCGATCGGCGAGTCATCCCAGGTGCCGACGAAGAAGCCGTGCGGATCGGCGGCAAAGAAAGCGCGGGCATCGTCGAGGCCGGGGTTCCATCCTTCGGTCGCAGCCCACGAAAGCGCGACGTCGACATCGCGCGGCATCATACGGCGCACGGCGAAGCGAGGGTCATCGGGAATCGCGTAGGACGGACACGGAACGGACGACATGGAAAGCGCCTTGTCGAAATGCGAATGCGTTCAGTGTCGCGCGTTTCTGGTGCAGGGGAAAGGTGCTGCGATGGGTGGGAACACGAGGGGAGAAGAACTGCAGAGGAAGATCGGGACGGATGTGCGCCGTCCCGATCAGGAATAGCCCTGACGCCGCTCGCCGCGGCTGAAGCTCTGGCGCGAGCGCCAGTCTTCCGAGCGCAACACCTGTTCGCCGTCCTCGCGGGCTTCTTCTTCGGATTCGAAGCCATCGTCGCTATACGCGACGACCTTCATGCCGCCGCCCGCTGCGCGTTCTACAGTGATGCCCCAATGCCACCCGCCTTCCTGATGAAAGACGTGCAGCGCCGGTTTCGACGATGTGGTCAGTTCCATAAATGCGGCTCCTTCGAGCAAACGCCCGTCACGCTTACCGGCGCCGCCCGATGAGACACTCCCTGCTACCGGCGCTTGAATATTTGTATGGATGCGCCGTTGCATGAATGCTTGGACGTACCCGCCAAGGACAGCATACGCAATGCGATGCTGCGTTGCAACACGAGGTTTCCCTAGGCGTGGTGCGAATGGCACGGGAGTCACAAGAATTAACAGGAAAGTCGTCACTGTTACGCGCAATAGACGCGAGATGTCAGCAACGACCGTTACCTGACATGTTCATGCCCGCTTCATTCGCCATCCCAGTAGCCGAGTGAATCGCTCGCGCGAAACACGGCGCGCAAGCCTTTCACGCCGGGCTCTTCGGCGACGAGCACGGCCTGACGGCCCGTATCCGGATACTCGACCACTTCCGGCGACTGCATCGTACTGACAGCGAGATAGCGCAACGATTGCGCACCCGTATTAACGATCTGATGCGCCGTTGCTGCATCGCCCGGCGGACAGGCGATCACATCGCCCGCGCGGATCGCATGCGACTCCTCGCCGATGCGTACTTCGCCCTCGCCTTCGATGACGAAGAACATCTCCTCGTTCACGCGATGATGATGAAACGGAAACGCCCTCTTGCCCGGTTCGAGCACGATCAGGCTATAGCCCAGCTTCTTCGCGCCGAGCATGCCGCCGATACGCGCGATACGTGGCGCATAGCGTTCGGCGGCGGCGCCTGTCGGCGCGAATTCGGGCGGCAGCGGTTGCGGATCGATTACATCGAGATTGATGATGGGCGGTTTCATGGTGGATGTCGTTATCGATGTCATGCGTTTGTCACTCGAATGTCACGCTTGCGTTCGTGTTCCGCGAGCCATGCGGCGATCGCGTTGCATGTCCAGTCCGCATCGTCGTGCGGCAGATCGTGGCCGGCCCACGGATGCACCGCATGCGCGGCGCGCCATTGTCGCGCGATACGCACGGAGCACACCGGATCGACCATCCGGTCGGCCGCCGACGACAGCAGCAACACCGGACAGCTCGGCGCATCGCGGCCCGCGCGAAAACGCGCTGCCGCCAGGAGTTGCCGCAACGCATTCGCCGCGCTCGCGCCATGCGTGCGCCGTAGCGCCGCCCATTGCGCGATGTCCGCATCGCGCGTGTCATCGCGATTGCAGGTCAGGCGATGAATCAGCGCTTCGCATCGCTCCGGTTGAGTCCAGTACATCGCGATCCTCGCGAGCATCGGCCATGCCGCGGGACGCAGGCGCTCGCGCACGCGCGCGAACGGACGCATGCTCGTGTTGATCAGCACCAGCCGCTCGATCTCATCGGGATGATGCGTGACCCATGCGGTCGCGACCATCGCGCCGAGCGACATCGCGAGTACGCGGCACGGCAGGCGCAGGTTCAGCGCGGCGGCACGGGCGCGCACGAGGTTCATCATCGCGATGACGGATTGCGGCGCGGCATCGGAGCGCTCGATGCCATTGCCCGGCAGATCGATGCAGACGAGACGCTCGCCCGTATCGACCAGCCCGTGCGCGATGAACGCGGCGTCGAACGCGCCCCAGTGACGCGCTTCGCGTGTAAGGCCGCGCAGAAAAACCCAATCGCTCATGATGCGCCCGCGCGGCGCCAGTGTTCGCGCGCGCGCCGCAACAGGTCCTCGCGAAATTCTCCGGCAGGCAGCCAGCGGCGCGACGAAAACGCGGCGCGCGTGAGGAAATCGAAGAAGTTCGGATGACGCCTCAGCACGCGCCGCGTGCGGTGCGCCTTGATCGGATTGAAGATGCCGAGGCGCGAGAACAGCTGCATCGGATTCTTGCGAATCCAGCGCCACGAGCCGAGTTCGAGCGTCATAGGCAGAAAGATGTTCGGTGCGCGCGAGCGGTCATACGCGAAGTCCCACAGATCGCCGTGCAACAGATATTGATGGCTCTGCGGTTCGAATGCATAGCCGTGATGCGGATACGACTCCTCGAACATCGTCTTCAGCAGATACATTTCTGGCAGATGCGCCATTTGCCGCTCGGTGCGCGCATAGGGAAACCAGATGCTGTCGTCCCAGCCGAATCCCGAGTGGCAGTCGAGCGCAAAGCTCAGCGGACGGGACATCAACTGCTCCTCGACCACCGACAGCAGCGCCGCGCTCTCCGTTTCCATGCGGCCGTCGACGGGCCCGCGATACCACGGCAGCCACGGGCCGATGCGCTGCCCGCCCGCGAGAAACGGCACGCGCCCTTCCGCGCTTTGCGGCGCGTTGCGCATCAGGTCGACGCCGTTCGGATTCGCGCGGGTGCGCGCGAACATGCCGCCGGGATTCACGATCGGCATGAAGATGAGGTGGATCGCGCGCAATTGCTGATGCAGCGTGTCGTCCCATTCGAGGCGGCGCAACAGCGCGCGCATGTACTCGAGCACGAGTTGCGTGCCGATGCATTCGAGCCCATGCACGCCGCCGAAAAAGCCGATCGCGGGCGCTTGTGGATCGTCCGAGCCGATCGATGCGGTCAGAAGCGGAAACGCATGCTGGCGCGCCTGCACTTCGCCGATCGTGCGCCACGCGAGACGCGCGCCGCCCGCGACGCGAATCGCGTTCAGTTCGTCCATTTCAGGAAAACTGCTGGTGATGGCAATGCTCGAAGGGCTCATGACCGCGGCCTTTTTTTGTCGTATTCGCTATCCCGGGACGCCTCGCTCGGGACAGTCGAGTATAGGGCGCAACGTCAGTACACGGCACATGGCATGCGATATGCGCTCCAGCCGAAAACGTCTCCTGCTGTTTTGCGTTCTGTCACCTAGAATGAGATGACCGTGCTGCACGGTATGAGGTATTCGTCATGACAACCACTCCCCGTATCATTCTCGGCGCGCTTGCATTGTGCTGCGCGGCTTCCGCGTTCGCACAACCGCAGGCATCGCCCAGCGATCCGAATGCGCCCAAAACCCGCGCGCAAGTCCGGCAGGACTTTCTGCTCTGGCGCTCGGCGGGCTACGATCCGAACGACTGGCTGAACTATCCGGACAACGCGCTGCGCGCGAGCCGCATCATCGCGCAGCGACAGGCTCGCGGCGAGATTACCGTGCAGTGAGCCGGTAATCGGAGCATTCGTCAGGCGGATCCTGCGCGCGTTTTGTCCGCGCGCAGGATCCGCCGTGCGATGCTCCAGCGATGCACTTCCGACGGACCGTCGTAGATCCGGAATGCACGCATGTCCGCGAAAATCCGCGCGACGACCGTTTCATGCGTGACGCCCTGACCGCCGAGCATCTGCACCGAGCGGTCGACGACACGCCACAACGCCTCCGACGACACCACTTTCGCGATGCTCGACTCGTGCTTGCCGAGCACGCCCTGATCGAGCACCCACGCGCAATGCCAGATGGCGAGGCGCGTCACGTGCAGGTCCATTTCATTGTCCGCGAGCATGAAGCCGACGCCTTCGTGCTCGCCCAGCGCGCGGCCGAACGCCTGACGGTCTCGCGCATACGCAGTGGCGATATCGTGCGCGCGTCGCGCGGCGCCGAGCCAGCGCATGCAGTGCGTGAGACGCGCGGGCGATAGCCGCACTTGCGCGTAGCGGAAGCCTTCGCCCGGCTCGCCGAGCACGTTTTCCTTCGGCACGCGCAAGCCCTCGAAGCGCACGACGCCGTGGCCGCCGGGAAAGCACGTGTCGAGCGAATCCATCGCGCGTTCGATGACGATACCTGGACTCGTCATGTCGGCGAGGAACATGGTCGCGGGTCCGTCGACGAACTTTGCCATGATGATCGCGACCGACGCGCCGTCCGCGCCCGTGATGAACCATTTGCGGCCATCGATCACGTATTCGTCGCCATCGGGCACGGCGGTGGTCTGCAGCATCGCGGGATCGGCGCCCGCGCCCGGCGGCGGCTCGGTCATGCAGAAGCACGAGCGGATGTCGCCCGCCGCGAGCGGACGCAGCCAGCGCTCCTTCTGCTGCGGCGTGGCGATCGCTTCGAGCAGATGCATGTTCCCTTCGTCTGGCGCGGCGATGTTCAGCGCGACCGGGCCGAGCGGCGAATAGCCGGCTTCCTCGAACAGAATCGCCTTCGCGACGTGATTCAGTCCGAGACCGCCGAACTCCGGCGAAACGTGACTCGACAGCAAGCCCGCCTTGCGTCCTTTCGCGATCAGTTCGGCGCGCAGCGCCTCGTTCGGACCGTGCGGCGTGCAACGCGGATCACGCTCGAAAGGCACGATCTCCTCGGCGATGAAAGCGCGCACGCGCGCCTGCAGTTCGGTCAACTCCGGCGAAAGCGAAAAGTCCATCGGCAATCCTCTAAGGGAAACGGGCTGAAGGCCAAGCTTAACCGCGCGAGCGCATCGCGCGCCAGTGGCTTTGCTTACTCGTCGTATTCGGTGTATTTGCGCGCATCGCCCTTTACCTTGTGCGCCGGATACTTCGACCGGTTCAGCGCCATCTTTTCGATCAGCGCGCGGTGCAAATCGACGTCGAGCGAATCCGCCAGCATCACCAGATACGCGAGCACGTCGGCCATCTCGTGACTGATGGCACGCAGTCTGGTTTCGTCGAGTTCCGTCCTGTCGCCGGTTTCGAGCCACGTGAACGGCTCCAGCAGTTCGCTCGCCTCGACGGAAAGCGCCGCGGCCAGATTCTTCGGTGAATGAAAGCGGCTCCAGTCGCGCTCGCGCACGAACTCGCGCAGCATGTCGCGCATCTGGATCAGTTCGCTTGCGCCTTCCTGCTGATTCTGTTGCTCCATGAGCTTTCCTCCGACGGTTCGTTGCGTAGCTTAACGCGATGTCTGGTTCCATTCCTCTTCCGATTCGAACTACGCTCCGTCTTATCCCAGATGTCCAGAATTCGCATCCTTCCGTCCGGAATCCGCGAATTCGAGACATTGTGTGCGGCACATCGTAAACTTCTTGCTCTTCTTAACTACGACTCATAGAATCGTAGTTAAGCAATGACGACGACGAACGTCCGTCGAGCGATCCCATATCGAATTCCAAGGAGCATCGAGATGTCCAAGCGTATTCTGGTAGTCGGAGCCGGCTTCGCCGGCATGTGGAGCGCCCTTTCCGCAGCGCGTCTCATCGATCAACACGGCAGGACGGATATCGAAGTCGTGCTGATCGCGCCGGAGCCGCATCTGCATGTGCGTCCGCGTCTTTACGAAGAAAACGCCGCGCGCATGAAGGCGCCGCTGCTGGACATCTTTGCATCCACGGGTGTGCGCTTCATTCAGGGTACGGTTTCGCGCATACACGTCGAACGCAACGAGGTCGACGTGCTCGGCACGGACGGCACGCCGTCGACGCTGAACTACGACCGTCTCGTTCTGGCCACCGGCAGCCGGCTGTTCCGTCCGCAGATTCCGGGGCTCGCGCAACACACGTTCAGCGTGGATCAGGTCGAAGAAGCCGCCGCGCTCGAAGCGCATATCAGGAATCTCGCGACGCGGCCGGATACCCCTGCGCGCAACACGGTGGTCATCGCGGGCGGCGGATTCACGGGCATCGAAACGGCGGCGGAAATGCCGGCGCGCCTGCGCGCGGCGCTCGGTGAGAACGCAGATGTGCGCGTCATCATCGTGGAGCGCAACAAGGAGATCGGGCCGGACCTGGGAGCCGGTCCGCGACCGGTCATCGTCGAGGCGCTCGAATCGCTCGGCGTGCAATGGCGGCTCGGCGCGGCGGTGACGTCCGTCGATGCCAACGGGCTCACCACGTCCGACGGCGAGCGCATCGAAGCGAGCACGGTCATCTGGACCGCCGGCGTGCGCGCGAACGCGCTGACCGCGCAGATTCCCGCCGAGCGCGACGCGCTGAGCCGCCTGCATGTGGATCGCAATCTGCGCGTGCTGGGCGTCGATACGGTCTACGCAACGGGCGATGTCGCCTACGCCGCCACCGACGACGAAGGCAATCACGCGATGATGTCCTGCCAGCACGCGATGAACCTCGGCCGCTCGGCGGGCCATAACGTTGCAGCGGATTTGCTGGGCGATGCGCCGATTCCGTATAGCCAGCCGAAATACGTGACGTGTCTCGATCTCGGCCCGTGGGGCGCGGTCTATACGGAAGGCTGGGAGCGTGAGGTGAAGATGTCGGGCGCGCAGGCGAAGGAGCTGAAGACGCGCATCAACACCGAGTGGATCTATCCGCCGAGCGCGGCGCGGGCCGAGGCGTTCGCCGCCGCGGACCCGCTGCGTATCGTCGTCGCTTGAAGCAGATTCAGGCCGCCGGATAGAGGCCCAGCACGCGCGCATGCAGGCGCGCGAGTCCGAGCAGGGCATCGGTGAACGGCGTCGGCACGCCGGTCATCGTGCCCAGCTCGCGCACCGACGCGACCAGCGCGTCGAGCTCGACTGCCTTGCCCGCCTGGACGTCCTGCAGCATCGACGTTTTCATCGCGCCGAGCTTGAGCGTCACCGCGTGACGGTCTTCCGGCTGCTGCTCGATCGGAACGCCGAAGCGCGCGCCGATGTCCTTCGCCTCCAGCATCACGTTCGTCACGAAACCGCGCACGAGGTCGTCGCTCAGGATGCGGTCGGTGGTGGCGCCGGTGATCGCGCTGATGGGGTTCATCGTCATGTTGCCCCATAGCTTGAACCATACGTCGCGTTGAATCTGCTGCGAAAGCGTGGCGTCGAAGCCCGCCTTCGCGAAAAGCGCCACGAGCGATTCGGTGCGTGCGGTCGGCGCACCCGTCGCCTCACCGAGAATCAGGCCCTTGCCCTGATGATGCCGGATGACGCCCGGCGCTTCGACGAAGCAGCTCGCATGCACGACGCAGCCGACCGTCTGCGCGCCGAGAATCGCAGCCGCGATCGCGCCATGCGGATCGACCGATGTGAGGCGCCTGCCCGTGAACGGCGCGCCGAGGCCGTCGCAGAACCACCAGGGCACGCCGTTCATCGCGGTCAGCACGGTGGTTTCACCGACAAGCAGCGGCGCGATGTGCGCGGCGACCGATTCCATCGCGGGCGCTTTGACCGCGACGACCACGAGATCCTGCGCGCCGAGATCGGCGGGTTCCGCACTTGCCGCGACCTTCACGGTGTGCGTCGCATCCTTCTCGACGAGTCGCAGACCGTCTTGCTTCAACGCGTCGAGCGTCGCGCCGCGCGCGATCACGCTGACATCGCAGCCCGCCTGCGCGAGCTTCACGCCGATCCATCCGCCGATGGCGCCCGCGCCATATACGCATACTTTCATCGTCCCGAACCTCGCTGATGTCGATCATCCGGTCATCATTGTAAGAGCGGGACGCGGCGCGCGTCGCAAATTCAGTGCGCGATGCCCGTGGCGAACTTCGCGACCGCCAGCAGCGTCAATCCGAACGCGCCAGCGAGCATCACCGCGATGACCGGCAAGAGCGGCAGCTTTACCTGCGCGAAGTCGGCGTTGTGCGACGCGCGCTTGCGCACGCCGAAAAAACTCCATAGCACGATGCGAATCATCTTCAAGAGTTCCATGAGCGGCTCCTTTGCGTCGGTGAACGGTTCTTTTACGCGTCCATGATGAGCGCGGCGGCGGGCGAAAAACAGCAGCAGTTGTGGTGTATTTGGCTGTAGCAGCAGGAGGCGCGGGGTTCGCTGCTACCGTCGAAATCATCGCAACTGCTGCTTGTCGGGGTGCCGTTCGCGCTCTATCGTTGGCCCTCTCTCCGCTACGTCGCCACTTCCATGTACCGATACACCGAGTTCGACAAGGCATTCGTGAAGAGCCGTGCCGCGCAATTTCGTGATCAGCTCGAACGCTGGCAGGACGGCCGTCTGAGCGAAGACGCGTTCCGTCCGCTGCGCCTGCAAAACGGCTGGTACGTGCAGCGTCATGCGCCGATGCTGCGCGTGGCCGTGCCCTACGGCGAATTGTCGAGCGCGCAGTTGCGGGTGCTCGCGCGCATCGCGCGTGAATACGACGACCCCGATCCCGAGGTCTACCGCTCGGCGAGCGAGGCGCAAGGCAAGCTCGGCACGCAGCGGCTGCCGACCCATTGCGCGCACTTCACGACGCGCACCAACGTCCAGTTCAACTGGATCCCGCTCGATAAGTCCGCGGACGTGATGGACCTGCTCGCGACCGTCGACATGCACGGCATCCAGACGAGCGGCAATTGCATCCGCAACATTTCCTGCGATGAACGTGCGGGCGTCGCGCCCGATGAAGTGGCCGACCCGCGTCCGTTTGCCGAGATCATGCGTCAATGGACGACGCTGCATCCCGAGTTCGCGTTCCTGCCGCGCAAGTTCAAGATCGCGATCACAGGCGCGAGCGAGGATCGCGCGGCGACCGCGTGGCATGACGTCGGCCTGCAACTCGTGCGCGACGAAAGCGGCGCGCTCGGCTTTCGCGTGAGCGCGGGCGGCGGCATGGGACGCACGCCGGTGATCGCCACGCTGATGCGCGAATTCCTGCCGTGGCCGCACATCATGAATTACATCGAGGCGATCGTGCGCGTGTACAACCGCTACGGCCGCCGCGACAACAAGTACAAGGCGCGCATCAAGATCCTGATGAAGGCCGAAGGCCAGCGCTATATCGATGACGTCAACGAGGAATTCCGGCAGATCGTCGAGCATGACGGCGCGCCGCACCTCATTTCGCAAGCGGAACTTGAGCGCGTGAGCGCGTCGTTCGTGCCGCCGGCATTGCACGCTTCACCTGCGACGTCCGATGGCGTCGTACCGGAGGCGCATCCGCTTTTTGCGCGCTGGCTGCAACGCAACGTCGCACAGCACCGAGACCCCGCGTTGCGCATCGTGACGCTGTCGTTCAAGCGTCTGCTCCAGTCGCCGGGTGACGCGAGCGCCGATCAACTCGACATCGTCGCGGATCTCGCCGATCGCTTCTCGGCGGGCGAAGCGCGTGTCACGCACACGCAGAACATCGTGCTGCCGTGGGTGCGCGCAAGCGAACTCTTCGCGCTGTGGCAGGCGGCGCGCGATGCGGGCCTGGCGAGCGCGAACGTGCATCTTCTCACCGACATGATCGCGTGCCCCGGCGGCGATTTCTGCGCGCTCGCCAATGCGCGCTCGCTGCCGGTGGCGCAAGCCATCTCAGAGCGCTATCAGGATCTCGACGAACTCGACGACATCGGCCCAATCGATCTGCATATCAGCGGCTGCATCAACTCATGCGGGCATCATCACAGCGGACATATCGGCGTGCTGGGCGTCGACAAGGACGGGCGCGAGTGGTATCAGGTCACGCTCGGCGGATCGGACGGCAGCGCGGCGAGCGGCGCGGCGCAGCCGGGCAAGGTGATCGGGCCGTCGTTCAGCGCGGCGGAAGTGCCCGACGTCATCGAGGCGATCATGACGACCTATCGCGACGCGCGCGAGCGTCATGAGCGTTTCATCGATACGGTGCGACGCCTGGGGATCGAACCGTTCAAGCTTGCCGCAAACGCAGCCCGTGCGAATGATGAGGTGACGGCATGAACGAGATTCGAGGCATGTGCATTCTCACGCAGCAGGATCATGACGCGGATACGAATGAACGCGTCGCGATCCTCGCGAACGACGCCGATCCGCACACGCTGAAGGGTCAGCTGGCAGCACTCGATCGTATCGAATTACATTTTCCGCATTTCACCGATGGCCGCGCGTACAGCCAGGCTTATCTGCTGCGCAAGCGTCTGGGTTTCGCGGGAGATCTTCGCGCGACCGGCGATGTGCTGATCGATCAGCTCGTGCAGATAGCGCGAACCGGGTTTTCGAGCGCGGTGCTGAAAGACGGGATGGACGTCGCGGATGCCCAACGGCAGTTCGCGCGTTTCGCTGGCTATTATCAGGGCGATCTGGCGTCACACTGAACCGCCCATTCGAACCGATGTAAGCCCTCTTCAGCGCCTTTCAAGCCCCGCCCCGAGAAAATAAATCGCACTGGAAACATAGCGCTCCGGTATTGAAACGATAGCCTTCGCACCTACTTTGGATGCATAGGCAGCGACACCCCGCGCTGTCGTTTCAACTTCCTGCTGCCGGCCTCGTTGGCCGCATTATCGGAGACTGGACCATGAGCGACTTTTATTTTGGCGGCGACGTTTTCTCGGAACTGGACCGCGTGCAGCGGCAGGTGTCCTCGCTGTTCGGCAATCTTCCTTCCAGCATTCGTTCGAGCCGTGCGGATGCGTTCCCTCGCCTGAATATCGGCAGCACTGACGATGCGATTCACGTCGTCGCGTTCGCGCCCGGTGTCGAGCCTTCTTCGCTCGATGTCACCGTCGACAAGGGCACGCTCACCATCAGCGGCGAGCGCAAGCAGCAAGCCGTCGCGCAAGGCACGCGAAGCTATGCGAAAGAGCGTTTCGCCGGCGGTTTTCGTCGCGTGATCGAGCTGCCGCAGAACGCCGATACCGACAAGGTCGAAGCGCGTTACGAAAACGGCACGCTGTCCATCACCATCGGCAAGCGCGAAGCGTCGAAGCCGCGCGCGATCAACATTCAGTAAGCGAGAGCACATCATGACCGACAACACGCAAGTCGCAGCCAAGGACACGAACGAAGTGACGCGCAAGAACGAAGACACGACGCGCAGCCCGACGGTGACGCCCGCGGTCGATATCGTCGAGGACAGCCACGGCATCACGCTGTGGGCCGATCTTCCCGGCGTGCCGCGCGAGAAGCTCGACGTGAAAGTGCACGATGCGCGCCTCACCATCGAAGCCGAAGCGCAATTGCCCGTGCAGGGCGCCGTTCGCGTGCATCACGCCGAATTGCGCGCGCCGCGTTTCGCACGCGCCTTCACAGTGAGCGACGACTTCGACACGACGAAGATCGATGCCAATCTCACCAACGGTGTGCTCAAGCTCACGATTCCGCGTCGCGAGGAAGCGCGTCCGCGTCGTGTCGACGTGCGGGCGGGCTAAGCACCACAAGCAATTGAAATCAGTTCTGTTCGAACGGCCGCGACTTTTTCGCGGCCGTTTTTTATTGCGCCCAATTCCCGCCTTCTATAATCTTCAACGGCGGCTCGTGCCGCCCATATTCATAACTCATAGATTGAAGGGACTATCGTGAAGAGGCTGTTGACGGTGTTGTTGGGTTCGATGCTGACCGTATCGATCGGAGCGCATGCAAAGGAATGGTCGACGATCCGCTTCGGTGTCGATGCAAGTTATCCGCCTTTCGAATCGAAAGCACCCGACGGCACGCTAGTCGGCTTCGACATCGACGTCGGCAACGAACTGTGCCGGCGTCTCAACGCGAAATGCGTGTGGGTGGAAAACGCATTCGACGGCATGATTCCTGGACTCAAGTCGCGCAAGTTCGACGGCGTGCTCTCCACGATGTCGATGACGCCCGCGCGCGTCAAGCAGATCGCCTTCTCCAGCAAGCTCTTCCACGTACCCACGCGGCTCGTCGCGAAGCGCGATTCGAGCATCCAGCCGACGGCGCAAGCGCTCGCGGGCAAGACGGTCGGCGTCGAACAGGGTTCGATGCAGGAAACCTATGCGAAGGTCCACTGGGGCGCGCAGGGCGTGAAGGTCGTATCGTATGCGGATCAGGATCAGGTCTATCAGGACCTGCTCGCTGGCCGGCTCGACGCCTCTCTGCAAAACGCCGTGCAGGCCGAGCGCGGCTTTCTCGACACGCCGCGCGGCAAGCCCTACGGCTTCGCAGGCGGCGCGCTCGAAGACAGCGCGATCTTCGGACCCGGCACGGCCATCGGCCTGCGGAAGGAAGACACCGACCTGAAAGAGAAGCTCGACGGCGCCATCGCCGCGATGATCAAGGACGGCACGTACAAGCGCATCGAGCAGAAGTATTTCGACTTCGATATCTACGGCGAATAACGAACAACGGCCATGACGCAGCCCGCGAACGATGAATCCGCTGTGCATCGCGCAGCCGCGCAAGGCTACACGGCCAACGCCGACAGCTACGTACGCGGGCGGCCCGATTATCCGCCGCAACTCGCTGGCTGGCTCACGGATACGCTCGGGTTGAAGTCGGGCGCGAGCGTCGTCGATCTCGGCGCGGGCACCGGCAAGTTCACGCCGCGTCTCGTGCAGACGGGCGCGCGCGTGATCGCAATCGAGCCGGTCGATTCGATGCGCGCGAAACTCGCCGCCGCCCTGCCCGGTGTCGAGGCGCTCGCGGGCACGGCGCAATCGATACCGCTCGCGGACGCATCCGTCGATGCGCTCGTGTGCGCGCAGTCGTTTCACTGGTTCGCGAGCCGCGCGGCGCTCGATGAGATTCATCGCGTGCTGAAGCCGGGCGGACGGCTCGGGCTCGTATGGAATCTGCGCGATGCGCGCGTGCCGTGGGTCGCGAAGCTCGACGCCATCGTCAACCGATACGAAGGCGATACGCCGCGCTATTACTCCGGCGCATGGCGCGATGCGTTTCCGCATGAAGGCTTCGGTCCGCTCGTCGAAACGCATTTCTCGCTCGGGCACACGGGCGCGCCCGAAGACGTGATCGTGCATCGCGTGCGCTCGACGAGCTTCATCGCGTCGTTGCCCGAAGCCGCGCGCGCCGCCATCGATGAAGACGTGCGCAAGCTGATCGATGCCGAACCCGAACTGAGCGGCAAACGCGAAGTGACCGTGCCTTACGAGACCGCGGCGTTCGTCGCGATCAGGCAATGAAGTGAAGTTCGTCGACAAAAAAGGAGACGGCGATGGCGACGCTCAAACAGATGCAGGCCAGGTTGAAGAAACTGCGCGCACAGGCCGAAAGCCTGATCGCGGATCGCGCGCAAGCCGTGCTCAACGATATCCGCGCGATGATGGAAAGGCACGGCCTCACGACTGACGATATCGAACGGCACGGCAAGAAGGCCAAACGCGCCGCAAAGCCGCAGGTGGCCTATCCGGCGCCGGCGGGCCGCCATCAGGCGATGACGAAGCTCGCGAAGAAAGGCAAGCTGCCCGCGAAGTACCGCAATCCCAAGACGGGCGAAACGTGGAGCGGCTGGGCGCGGCCGCCTGCGTGGATCGCGAACGTGAAGGATCGCAGCAAGTTTCTGATCGATGCCGAAGGTGCGCCGAGCGCGGCCAAACCGAAGCCGGCGGCCAAGAAAGCGGCGGCGAAGAAGACTGTGGCAAAGAAAGCGGCAACAGCGAAGAAGTCCGCGCCGGCCGCGAAGAAAAAAGCGGCGATACCTGCAGCGAAGAAAACCGGCGCCACGGCCAAGCCAGCGGCGAAGCGCAGCGCGCCGCGCAAACGCGCAACGAAAGCTGCGACCGTGTCCGTGCCGGAGCCCGCGCCGATTATATCGACGCCAACGACGACCGACGAGGCATCCACGTAAGGCTCAGCCTTGCCGTTTTTGCATGAAGGCGCGAAAGAATCGACATGGGTGCGCGAGCGAAAGCCGCGCACCCGCGAGGCGCTTCGGCATCGGCACAATGCTTGCGTGGATATCGACGCACATGCCGAGAACGTCGAGGACATCATGCATCATTCGATCGAATCCAACGAACTGACTCATATCGATCTGGCGCGATTCCAGGTCGTGCAGGTTTCCGACGGCACCTTTACCGTCGTGTTGTGGGAAGCGCCCGGGCGCGACGAGCAAGCCTCCACGCTGACGATTCGTCTATGCGATCCGCTCAATCCGGTGCGTCGGAAAGACGTCTGCGAACACTTGCGAGCGCATCTCGCGGTGTCGCGACGGACAAAGCGGCGCGCGAAGCCGTGATCTGATCGCGCGCGGCGTCATCCCATTGTTTGAGATCGACGAAAACTCAATTGGCATTTGGTGGGATTAAAAATCGGCGAAGGACTTATAGACTGCGTTCACATGTCGGGGCCGTTTCGTAGCAAACAACGCGCTTTCCGATTGCCGCATGTCCCTTTCTCTTCGTCGGAGCATTCTCGTGAACAAGCGATTCGTCGTAGGCTTTGCCATTGCATTGAGTTCTGTTTTCGCCGGTTCGGCATTTGCAAGCGGATATGGTCCGGCGCCGCATTATCGTCCGGATGTCGGTGCGCCTGCCTCGCAGCACGGCGTGAGCGCGCAGACCTTCGCGGCGGAAGAAGCCGCGCAAGGACGCAGCGATTTCAACGCGACTCCGCGCACCGCGCAGACTCAGGACGGGCAGGTTTCGGCGTCCGTCAATTCTCAAGTATCGCAATAATTTTCGAATGAGCGGACATGATGTTCAATCATCGTGTCCGTTTCAATTGGCCTTAATTGTTTTTTCCAGAAAATCCCAGAGCGCATCGTCCACTGAATACGGGACGTTGAATCGAAAGCAATTGCTTTCCGCGTCATTCGGACGGAAATACGAACCCGGCGCGAGCCATACGCCGTGTTGCAGTGCGCGCGTGGCGACCACGCTTCCCGCTGCCGGATCGATCGGCAACGCGCCCCACACGAAAAGCCCAGCGCGCGGTCGTCGAAACAGCTCGACGCCGAGTGCGTCCATGCGTTCCTCGACGAGCGCATGCGCATCCTTCAGCTTCTCCACGACGAATTCGACGTGTCGCGCATAGCGCCCTTCCGTCAGCACTTTCTCGACGATGCGCTCCGTCGCTTCCGATGACGTGAGGCCCACGGCCATCTTCGTACGCGCCAGCTCGCGCAACACGTCGCGCTCCGCCACGACATAACCGCAACGCAGCGCGGGCGTGATCGTCTTCGCGAAACCGCCGACGTACAGCACGCGGCTTAAGCCCTCCATCGCCGCGAGCAAGGGCGCGCCGGGCGGCGCGAGTTCGCGCGTCACATCGTCCTCGACGACCCACAGACCGTGACGCTCCGCGATCTGCATCAGACGGAATGCGGACGCCATGCCGAAGGTCGCGCCCGTCGGATTCTGCAAGGTCGTGTTGAGAAACACCGCTTTCGGCCGATGCTCGATCACGATGCGCTCGAACACATCCGTATCGATGCCCGCCGCGGTGCGCGGCACGCCGTGCACCTGCAGGCCCGCGAGCCGCAGAATCTGCAGCAGATTGCAGTAGCCGGGATCTTCTACGACGACCGCATCGCCCGTCCGCAGCAACGTCCGCACGATCAGATCGAGCGCCTGCGTCGCGCCCGCGGTCAGCAGGACATTGGACGATGCATCGACCGGCAGGCCATGACGGTCGAGCTGTTCGGCGATCCGCTCGCGCAGCGGCGCGAAGCCATACGGATGCCCGTAGTCCGCGATGCGCGCCGCCGGCACGCGACTCACCGCGCGCAGCGCATGTTGCAGGCCGCTTTCATTGATCCATTCGTTCGGCAGCCAGCCGCAGCCGGACTTGATCGGCACGGAGTGATCGGCGAATACATCCGATAAAAGCCAGGTCGCGGTGAGACTCGGCGGCTGCCACTCGACGGCGCGCACCCGCTCGCTGCGCCCCCGCAAAGCCACGCGATAACCCGAGCCGCGCCGCGCGGTGACGAGGCCCATCGATACGAGCCGGCCATAGGCTTCCGTCACCGTGAAGGTGCTGAGGCTCTCCGCTTCGGCGAGACGCCGCACAGACGGCAGCAGCGCGCCCGCGCGCAGCGTCTGCTCCTCGATCGCCATGGAGAACGCGCGTACCAGTTGTTCGACGAGCGTCGGCGCCTGACGGGAGCCGCGCTCCAGCTTGAGTTCGATCATGGATTCGAGAATAGCGCGACAACCACGCGCTGACCAGCACAGTTGGCAGCATTTTGCCAGCACAGTTAGCAGCGCAGTGAAACAACTGTCTATGCCGTGCAATTTTGCCGAGGAATACAGTGCAGTGACCGTTCTTTCCGAGGAGGAGACCCGCCATGAATGCACGCCCCGTCATCGACGACCTTTCATCGTTCTGGATGCCGTTCACCGCCAATCGCCAGTTCAAGGCTGCACCAAGGCTGCTCGAAAGCGCGAAAGGCATGTACTACCGCTCGACCGATGGCCGCGAGGTGCTCGACGGCACGGCGGGTCTGTGGTGCGTGAACGCAGGCCATTGCCGGGAAGAGATCGTCGATGCGGTGACGAGGACGCTCGGCACGCTCGACTTTGCGCCGACCTTCCAGATGGGCCACCCGATTGCGTTCGAAGCCGCGACCAAGGTCGCCAGCCTGATGCCCGAAGGACTCGATCGCATCTTCTTCACCAACTCGGGCTCGGAGTCGGTCGATACGGCGCTGAAGATCGCGCTCGCCTATCATCGCGCACGCGGCGAAGGCCAGCGCACGCGTCTGATCGGCCGCGAGCGCGGCTATCACGGCGTCGGCTTCGGCGGCATTTCGGTCGGCGGGATCGCGCCGAATCGCAAGACGTTCTCGGGCGCGCTGTTGCCGGCGGTCGATCATCTGCCGCATACGCACGATCTCGCGCACAACGCGTTCACGAAGGGGCAGCCCACGTGGGGCGATCATCTCGCCGACGATCTGGAGCGCATCGTCGCGCTGCACGATCCGTCCACGATCGCCGCCGTGATCGTCGAGCCGCTGGCCGGTTCCACGGGCGTGCTGGTGCCGCCGCAGGGCTATCTGCAGAAGCTGCGCGAGATCTGCACGAAGTACGGCATTCTGCTGATTTTCGATGAAGTCATCACCGGCTTCGGACGTCTGGGCAAGGCAACGGCGAGCGAGTACTTCGGCGTCACGCCGGACCTCATCACGATGGCTAAGGCGATCAACAACGCAACCATTCCGATGGGCGCGGTCGCCGCGCATCGCAACGTGCACGACACGGTCGTCAACGCGGGCGCGGCCAACGCGATCGAACTGTTCCACGGCTACACGTATTCGGCGCACCCGGTCGCGACCGCCGCGGCAATCGCGACGCTCGATCTCTATCAACGCGACAAGCTGTTCGAACGCGCGGCCTCGAAGGCCGAAAAGTTCGAAAGCGCCGCCCACGCGCTGCGCGATGCGCCTTACGTGAAGGACATTCGCAATCTCGGTCTCGTCGCGGGCATCGAGCTGGATTCGCGCGACGGCGCGCCGGGCGCGCGTGCGTATGAGGTGTTCGTCAAGTGCTTCGAGGCGGGCGTGCTCGTGCGTTACACCGGCGATATCCTCGCGTTCTCGCCGCCGCTCATCATCGAAGATGATCAGATCGATCAGATCTTCGGCACGGTGAGGAAGGCGCTGGAAAGCGTGAAATAAGCGGTTCTCTTCGCGTCGAAGGCCCGGTTTCCCTGACGAGGAACCGGGCTTTTTTATCGTTCCATGACGAGCAGCGTCGAGGTCGCCGATGCGAACAGCCGGCCGCTCGCGTCCTTGAGCGTCGCTTCGGCGAATGCGGCGCGGCGTCCGATGGACAACACGCGCCCCTCCGCGCGCAGCAGTCCCGAATCGCGCGTGACCGCCTTGTGATACGCGACCTTCAGTTCGAGCGTCGTGTATGCCTGCGTCGCCGTCAGGCATGAATGCACCGCGCATCCGCACGCGGAATCGAGCAGCGTCGCAGCATAACCGCCGTGCACGGTGCCGATCGGGTTATACGCATGATCGCCCGGCACGCCCGCGAATACCGCCCTGCCCGCTTCGACCTCGATGAAATCGAAATCGAGCGACACGAGAATGCCCGGTTTGCGCTTTGATGCGATCAGCTTGCGCAGTTGCGCGAGACCATCGAGGCCGGCGGCCGTTTCTTCGATCAGGCTCATTGGGTCGCCTCCATCTTCGCAGTAGCGGTCTTGATCACATCGTCATCGCCGGTCACGCTCCAGCCGCCGCCGAGCGAGCGATACAGCGCCACCGCCGCGAGCGCATGCTCACGCTTCGACTGATTCAGCGCATCGGCATCGCGCAGATACGATTGCTGCGCGTCGAGGACATCGAGAAAGCTGGCCGCGCCGCCCTTGTACAACTGCGTCGACAGCGTGAGCGATTGATCGGACGCGGCGAGCGCATCGGTCAGGCGCGCGGTCGATTCGGTCGTGCTGACGAGATCGCTGCGCGTATCCTCGACGTCCTTCAGCGCTTCGAGCATGGTCTGACGCAGATGCAATTCCGACTCGCGCATCCGGCTCTCGTTCTGCTCGATCTCCGCCGTAATGCGGCCCGCGTTGAAAATCGGGCTCGTCGCGTTGAGCGCGGCGGAGAAGAGATTGTCGGTGAGCGTCGGCAAACCGAGATACGACGACGCCAGCAAGCCATCCGACAATCGCAGCGAAAACTTCGGATAGCGCTCCGCCCGCGCGACGCCCACTTCCGCCGCGCGCTGCTGCACAGTCGCATACGCAACGAGCACATCGGGGCGGCGCAGCAACGCTTCGGATGGGAGCATCTGCGGCGCGCCGCTCGCCGGCACAGGAATGACGGGAGCCGCGCCCGCATTCGCGAGCATCAGCTTGTCGACGGATTCCGGCGTGCGGCCCGAATACACCGCGATCAGGCTCAACTGATGCTGAATCGTCGCCTGCGTGCGCGGGATGCGCGACAGCAGATCGCTCAGCTGATTCTGCGCGCGCGCGACATCGAGCTTCGTCGACAGGCCGTATTGCAGGCGGCGTTGCGTCAGCTTCAGCGCGCGCTCGCGAATCTCCTGGTTGTCTTGCAGGATCTTCAGTTCGGCCTGCGCCCAGCGCAGATCGACATACGCAGCGGCCGTGTCGGCGGCGAGCGCGAGCCTGATCTGATCGGCGGCGTGTTCGCGGCCGACGAGCTGCGCCTGCGATGCCAGCAACTCCAGACGCTCGCCGCCGAACACATCCGGCGTCCAGCTAAGCGTCAGGCCCACGCCCGCCTGCTTCACATAGCCGAGCGGCGGCGGCGTGTTCTGGCGCGTGTAGGCGCCGCCGGCGTTCGCGTCCAGTTGCGGGAGCAGCGCGGCGCGGCGTTGCGTCGTCAGCGCTTGCGCCTGTTTCACGCGCTCGACGGCGGCCTGAAGATCCAGGTTGTCATCGAGCACCGACGCAACGAGTTCGTGCATGACCGGATCGTTGAACTGATTCCACCATGCTGTGGGATCGACGGCCTGCTTCGGCGCATCGACGCTCCAGTCGGCGGGCGCGGTCGCGTTCACGGTCGCGGGAAGATCGGCGTGCGTGGCGGGCGGCACCGCGCACGCTGCGAGCGTCATGCATGCAAGTATTTCGACGAGAAGTTTTTTCATGATGGTCAATGTGCATCGGACGAAGGCGGCGCGCTCGTGATCGGCTTCGCGAACATCACGGTCATCAGGCCGAACAGGAAGCACAGCGCGAGCACGTAGAAGCAATCGGCGAAGGTCAGCACGAGCGCTTCGCGCATCACGAGCGCATGCAACGATGCGAGGCCCGCTTGCGACGCATTCAGCGCATCGCCCGCGGCGGATGCGAGATGCGCCGAGCTGCGCGCGAGCAGATCGTCGATGACGGGACGGCCCACCGTCACGTTCTCGTTCAGACGCAGATAGTGCAGGTTGAGACGATCGTTGAGCATCGTCGCGCTCACCGCGATACCGATCGCGCCGCCGAGATTGCGCATCAGATTGAACAGTCCGCTCGCCGATTTGAGGCGCGACGGCGGCAGCGAACCGAGCGCCATCGTGACGATGGGCGGCACCGCGAACTGCTGGCCGATGCCGCGCAACGCCTGCGGGAGGAGGAACTGTTGCCAGCCCCAGTCGTGCGTCAACGGCGTATAGAAATAACAGCCCGCGCCGAAGCAGATCAGACCGAATGCGAGCAGCACGCGCATGTCGATGAAGCGCGACGCGAACGCATATACGCCGATCGACAGCAACTGGAAGCAACCGACGGAAAGCAGCACGAGACCCGTATCCAGCGAATCGAAGCCGCGCACGCGCGCGAGAAACACCGGCGTCAGAAACACCGACACGAAGATGCCGATGCCCGTCACGAACGACAGCAGACTGCCTATCGCGAAGTTGCGCACCGCGAGCGCGCGCAGATCGACGATCGGATCCTTCGCCGTGAACGCGTGCACGAAAAACAGAAAGCCGCAGATCGCCGAGATCCATGCACACACGATGATCGCATCGTCGCCGAACCAGTTCTTTCGCGGCCCTTCTTCGAGCACGTATTCCAGGCAGCCGAGAAAGCCCGACATCAGCACGATACCGAGATAATCGCCCTTCTTCAGCAGCGGAAGATTCGGCTCGTCGACGTGCACATACTTCGGCACCAGCAGCGCGACGACGAGGCCCGGCACCACGTTCAGATAAAAGAGCCAGTGCCATGACCATTGATCGGTGATCCATCCGCCGATCACCGGCCCGACCGCCGGCGCGAGCGACGCGAGCGCGCCGATCGTCGTCGATGCAATCAATCGCTGCTTGCCGGGGAACAGCACGAAGGCGGTCGTGAAGACGGTCGGGATCATCGCGGCGCCGGCCGCGCCTTGCAGGCCGCGAAAGAGGATCATCGAATTGATGTCCCACGCGATGCCGCACAGCATGCTCGTGATCGTGAAACCGATCGCCGACGCGACGAACAGCCAGCGCGTGGAGAACACTTTCGAGAGCCAGCCCGACATCGGAATGACGAGGATCTCGGCGATCAGATACGAGGTCTGCACCCAGGACAATTCGTCCTGACTCGCGGACAGGCCGCCGCCGATGTCCTTCAGCGACGACGCCACGATCTGGATATCGAGCGTCGCCATGAAGAAGCCGAGGCACATCAGCGCGAACGCGAACACGCGCTGTTTGATCGGCTGGCTCGTGGGATCGAGGGGAACGGTGTGGGTCATCGCCGCGCCCCTCAACCGTTCGACTGCTTGGCGAGATGAACCTTGACCGTCGCGGAGAGACCCGGACGCAGCACGGCTTCCATGCCCTTCGGCACGTCGAGACGGATTCGCACGGGCACGCGCTGCACGATCTTCGTGAAGTTGCCGGTGGCGTTCTCGGCGGGCAGCACGCTGAAGGTCGCGCCGGTCGCGGGCGCGAGGCTCTCGACATGGCCGGTGAGCGGCACGCTCGATGCATCGAGTTCGACGTCGGCTTCGTCGCCCGCGCGCATCTTCTTCAGTTGATCTTCCTTGAAGTTGGCGTCGACCCAAAGACCGGTGGACGGCACCACGGTCAAGAGCGACGTGCCGACATTCGCGAGCACGCCCACGCGGGCCGTGCGATTGCCGACGTAGCCATCGACGGGCGCGCGGATCGTGGTGTATTCGACATTCAGCTCGGCGACGCGACGCGCGGCCTCGACCGTCGCGACACGCGCCTGCGCATCCGCGATCTGCGCTTCGATGACGCTCAACTGACGCTTCGCGGCAACCAGCGACGCGCCGCTGCGATCCACCGCCGCCTGCGCCTTCGTATAGTCCGCGTCCGCCCGCTCGACGATCTGGTTCGATACGGCGTCGTCCTTCACGAGTTCGCGATAGCGCACCCGGTCCTGCCCGCTGCGCGTCAGCTCCGCCGACGATGCGCGCACTTCCGCCTGCTGCTGATTGATCACGGCCGCCTGCAGCGCATCCTTGGCCTGCAGCTCGACGACCGCCGCGCGGGCGCTCGACAGTTCGGCATCCGCTTGCGCGAGGCGCGCGTCGTAGTCGCGCGAATCGAGGCGGATCAGAACCTGACCCGCCTTGACGCGCTGGTTGTCCTGCACGAGCACATCGGTGACGAAGCCGTTCACCTTTGGCGCGAGCACGGTGACATCGCCGCCGACGTAGGCATCGTCGGTCGTCTGAACGAAGCGCAGCACGAGCGCCCAGTATGTCGCCGCAGCGATCAACGCAATCCCGACCAGGCCGAGCGCGAGCAGCATCCAGGGAATCTTGCGCGCCGGCCGCGCGAGGGCGGGCGCGGCAACCGAGGGGAGATCCGTCACAGGAGTCGTCATTTGTGATTATAGTGCATATGCACAATCTAGATTGAGAGAAAGGGCAAATCCGCTGCCCGTCATAGCCCGGAAGACTAATTGTGCATATGCACCAAGTCAACTGTCACCGGACGCACGAATGAATAACGCTGCCGGAAAGAATCGCGCAGCGCCTTATGCCGTAAGGCTTCGCGTGTCGGATAGCAGGCTGTCGCCGGCGCAAAACTGCACTGCGTGCTCGACGAACGCCCGCACCTTGGCCGGCAACAGCGCGCGCGTGCTGTACGCGATGCGAATCTCGATGGCCGCATCGACGCGTTCATAGGCATCGAGCAGCGTGACGAGCCTGCCTGCCGCCACCTCGTGCGCGACCAGCGCGGTCGGCAGCACGCCGATGCCGAGGCCTTGCAGCACCATCTCGCGATTGAATACGGCGCTGTTCGACGCGATGTCGTGATTGAGCGGCACGCGCACGTCCTCGCCGCCGATGCGAAACGTGAGCGCAGGCTTGCGGATCGACGGAGACATCGGCACGAACTGATGATCGACCAGTTCGGACGGATGGCGCGGCGCGGGACGCTGCGCGAGATATGCCGGGCTCGCGACGAGCACGAGCGGAATGGTTTCGAGCAGACGCGTGACGACGGTATCGGTGGAGAGCATGAAAGGCAGCACGATGGCGAGATCGTAGCCTTCGCCGACGAGATCGATGGGCCGCTCGGTCAGCGTGACGTCGAGGCGCACCTGCGGATGCGCGCGCCTGAAGCTGGCGACGAGCGGCGCGTAACGGCTCGTCATGACCGTCGTATGGGCGACGAGCCGCAGCAGTCCAGTTGCTTCGCTTGCGCGGTTCGACGCGCGTTCTTCCATGGCCTGGAGTTCGTCGAGCAGACGCGAGCAGTCGATGAAAAAACGCTCGGCGGTTTCGGTCAGCGAGATCTGCCGCGTCGTGCGATTGAAGAGCCGGCTGCCGAGCCGCTCTTCGAGGCCCGCGATCGCGCGCGACACGACGGGCGGCGACAAGCCGAGTATGTCGGCCGCACGCGCGAAGCTCTTCGCTTCGACTACCGTGCAAAACACCTTCAGGCTCGTCAGATGATCCATGTGCGTGATCGTGATGCGTGCGGGAGCCTCGATCATGGCATGAAGCGGCGCGCCATGCCCGACACGATGAGACGATCGCGCGGTTTTACGAGCCGCGCGAGCATTCACGCGGGAGCGGCGCGCGCCTAAAGTTCACCCATGCCATCCAGATGGCCAACCAGTGAACCAAGGAGCACACCATGTCACGTCTTTCCCAGATCAATGTCAACGAAGCCACGGGCGTCACCGCCGATCTGTTCGCCGCGATCAAGAAGGCAGTCGGCCGAGTGCCGAACGCCTACGCGACCATCGGCACGCACAGCCCTGCCGCGCTCGGCGCCACGCTCAACGGCGATGCGATTCTCGCGAAGAGCAGCCTGAGCAAGGCCGATGTCGAGGCGATCAAGCTCGCCGTCAGCGAACTCGCGGGTTGTGATTACTGTGCCGCTGCGCATACGGTCGTCGGGAAGATGGTCGGGCTTTCGCAAGAGGAAACGCAACAGATCCGCGCGGGTGAAGCGACTGGCAATGCGAAGCGTGATGCGCTCGTGAAGTTCGTGCGCTACGTTACGGGTTCTACCGGCACGATCGACGCGGCGCGTCTGGGCGAAGTGCGCGAAGCTGGCTACTCGGAAGCGCAAGTGATCGATGCGTTGTTCGCGATGAGCGTCATCAACTTCACGAACCTCGTGAATCGGGTGAACGACACGACGATCGACTTCCCGGCGCTCGTCTAAGTCTTCGCGGTACCCTTGGAAAGCCGGTCGATCACGGAACTCACGAGATCGATCGGTATCGGAAAGACGATCGTCGAGTTCTTGTCGCCGGCAATCGTCGTGAGGGTTTGCAGATACCGCAACTGCATCGCCTGCGGCGCCTGAGCGAGCATCTGCGCCGCCTGCAAGAGTTTTTCGGAAGCCTGCAACTCGCCTTCCGCATGAATGATCTTCGCGCGACGCTCGCGCTCCGCTTCTGCCTGCCGGGCAATCGCACGAATCATCGTCTCGTTGATGTCGACGTCCTTGATCTCCACGTTCGACACCTTGATGCCCCACGCGTCCGTCTGCGAATCGAGCACGCGCTGGATGTCGCTGTTGAGACGCTCGCGCTCGGACAGCAGTTCATCGAGCTCGTGTTTGCCGAGAATCGCGCGCAAGGTGGTTTGCGAGAGCTGGCTGGTCGCCTCGAGAAAGCGCGCGACCTGAATCACCGCCTTCTCCGGATCGACGACACGAAAGTACACGACCGCATTCACCTTCACCGAGACGTTGTCGCGCGTGATGACATCCTGCGGCGGCACGTCGAACACGACGGTGCGAAGGTCCATGCGCACGACCTGCTGCACGACCGGAATGATGAGCACGAGTCCCGGTCCTTTCACTTTCCAGAAGCGCCCGAGCATGAACACGACGCCGCGTTCGTACTCGCGAAAAATCCGCACCGCCGACGCCACGATGAAAATAACGAGCGCGATCAGAATCCCGCTGAAACCAAAAGTAAGCCCCATTTTTCAAGCCTCGTTGTCGATGTGTTCAGGAATGGCCGGCCTCGCGCTCTCCTTCGAGCGGCTCGACGGTCAGCGTGAGACCGTGACGCGAAATCACCCGCACGCGCGCGCCTTCGCCCGGCAATGCCGCCTGCGCGGCCGAGCGCACGCGCCAGCGTTCGCCCTGCACGCGCGCCCAGCCGTTGCCAACATCGGGCGCCGCGCCTTCGTTCGTCAGCATCACGCCGACACTGCCGAGCATCGCTTCGGCGCCGCTCACGACGGGCCGCTTGCGCGCCTTCAACGCGACGCCCGACACGGTGAAGACGAACAGCGCCGTAAAGAGCGCGAGCCCGATGACGACACCGATCGGAACGCCGAAGCCGGGAACATCGGTATCGATCAGCATCAGCGCGCCGATCGCGAACGCGATCACTCCGCCGATGCCGAGCGAGCCGAACGTCGGCAGAAACATTTCCGCGACCAGGAAGCCCAGTCCGAGCACGATCAACCCCAGTCCGACGAAATTGATGGGCAAGAGTTGCAGAGCGAACAATCCGACCAGCAGACAGATCGCGCCCGCGACGCCCGGCAGCACCATGCCGGGATTGGCGAACTCGAAGAAGAGCCCGTACATGCCGATCATCATCAGAATGAGCGCGACGCTCGGGTCCGTGATCGTCGCGAGAAAGCGGCTGCGCCAGTCCGGTTGCAGCGCGAGCAGAGGCGCCTGCTTCGTCGCGAGCACGTGAGCCCCGCTCGCGGTGGTCACGCGCCGGCCGTCGAGTTTCGCGAGCAGATCGGGCACGTCGCTGGCGGTCAGGTCGATCACTTTCTGCTCCAGCGCTTCCGTCGCCGAGAGCGCCACCGCTTCGCGCACCGCGCGCTCGGCCCATTGCACGTTGCGCCCGCGCAATTGCGCGAGGCCGCGTATGTAGGCGGCGGCGTCCTGCATCTGCTTGCGGGTTTCGGTCGACTGTGCGGTCGCGGCCTTGCTCGCACCCGCCGGCTCGCGCTCCGATCCGCCCAGGCCGAGCTGAACCGGCGACGCCGCGCCGAGATTCGTGCCGGGCGCCATCGCCGCGATATGGCTCGCGTAGGTGATGTACGTGCCCGCGCTCGCCGCGCGCGCGCCGCTCGGCGCGATGAACGCGGCGACCGGCACCGGCGACGCGAGAATCGCCTGAATGATCGAGCGCATCGAGAGATCGAGTCCGCCCGGCGTGTCGAGTTCGAGCACGGCAAGTTGCGCGTGTTCGTCGGCGGCGCGGGCGAGCGCGCGCACGACGAAATCCGCGCTCGCCGGGCCGATCGCGCCTTTGAGCGGAATCACGACGACCGGCGCGGCGGCGGCTGCGCTTATCGGCGTGCTTATCGGCGTGATCAGGCACGCGAACAGCAGCAGCGCGCGGCACACGCGCCTCCACAGCCAGTCAGCGAGGTTCGTTCTCATCGGCGAAAACCGCGGGCGCGGGCGCGCCACGGTTCCTCGTGTTCGGTCTCCCTTTCAGCTTAGGCCAATTACGCGATCACGGCCGCCGTGTCGTGCGGTCGATGACCTTTTCGACATCGGCCGTCTCGCCGAGCGCCGATACGAAGCGCGCCTCGTCGAAATCGCGCGACACGCAGCCGTCGAGATAGATGAAGCGGCGCTGCAGCGTGAGCCACAGGCTCGTTTTCTCGCGCCACTGCAGCGACGCGTTCAGCGAATTCAGACGCCGCGTCACGCTTTCGGCGATTTCCTTGTCGTAGTCGTAGCTGTTCGCGAGACGGCAGCGGCCCGCGATCCAGCAACTGTTGCCGCGCTCGATGCGGTAATGCGCTTCGTCGAGCCATTCCTGCGTTGTTTCGAGCGGGCCGAGCGGCGCGGCGCAATCCGCAATCGCGCTCGATACGTGCAGAAAGGGATCGTTGCCGCGGTTCTCCCGCGTGTCGTCGGCGCGCGATGCGAGCGATGATGCGGCCAGCACGGCGAGCGCGAACACCGTTCTGCCTTTTGAAATCCTCTTGTTCATCGTGCGCGCCTCTGAACGAGCCATCGTCCAGACAGCATAACGTTGCGCGGAGAAGCCGGTAAACTCTCCGTGTGGCCACTTCTCGCAGCGAGACCGACATGAAACAGGCACTTCATCATCTGACGGTCGCGACAGGCTCGCGCGGCCTGCACGAAGTCACCCGCGACATCGATCACTGGATCGATCTTCAGGACGTCCGCACCGGCCTGCTCACGCTGTTTTGCCGCCATACGTCGGCATCGCTGCTGATTCAGGAGAACGCCGACCCCGACGTGCGTGCGGACCTCGAGCGCTATTTCGAAACGGTGGCGCCCGAGGCGCCCGGCCGTTACGTGCACGACACTGAAGGTCCGGACGACATGCCCGCGCATCTGCGCACCGCGCTCACCAACGTGCAGTTGTCGATTCCGGTCGAAGCCGGCCGGATGGTGCTCGGTACGTGGCAAGGGATCTACGTATTCGAGCATCGGACGGCGCAGCAAGATCGCGAACTCGTCTTGCATCTGATCGGCGAGTGACCTAGTATACGCACCGCGTATATTCTGGGAGCGGTGACGGTGACTCAAGATCTCCAGCAGCAAACGATTCTTCGCGACGCCATGCGGCGCCTGAACATGACTCGCGACGCGTTCGCAGCGCGCATCGGCGTGACGCGGCGGGCGCTCGATACGTGGCTGCTGCCGGACGAATCGCCGGAATCGCGCGCGATGCCGGAAATCGCGGCGCGCTATGTCGGTGAGATTCTGGGCGGCATGCCGGACGCGTCCGCATATACGCAAAGCGCATATCCGTCGATCGAATTCGAAGGTCGGCCGCAACTGCTCTCGATCGACCAGTTTTCGCGCGAATCGGCTGAAGCGCTGTTCCGCACGGCGGACATGATGCAGCCCATCGCGCGCCGCAAGAAGATCACGCGCGTGCTCGAAGGCGCGGTGCTCGCCAATCTGTTCTTCGAAGCCAGCACCCGCACCCGCGTGAGCTTCGGCGCGGCGTTCGCGCGGCTGGGCGGTTCGGTCTGCGACACGACCGGCTTCACCTTTTCGTCGATGGCGAAGGGCGAGTCGATCTACGACACGAGCCGCGTCATCAGCGGCTATGCGGACGCGATCGTCGTGCGGCATCCGGAGCAAGGCTCGGTCGCCGAATTCGCGCGCGCAACGAATATTCCCGTCATCAATGCCGGCGACGGTCCCGGCGAGCATCCGAGCCAGGCGCTGCTGGATCTGTACACGATCCAGCGCGAGTTCTCGCGGCTCGGAAAAATCGTCGATGGCGCGCATATCGCGATGGTCGGCGATCTCAAATACGGCCGCACCGTGCATTCGCTCGCCAAGCTGCTCTCACTCTACAAGGGGCTGAAGTTCACGCTCGTGTCGCCGCGCTCGCTGGAGATGCCGGCGCATATCGTCGATCGCATCACGCGCGGCGATCACGTGATCGAGCAGACGAGCGACCTGCGCGCGGGACTCGTGGGCGCGGACGTCGTGTACGCGACGCGCATTCAGAAAGAGCGTTTCGCCGATGAGTCCATCGAAGGCTATACGCCGGATTTCCAGATCAATCAGGCGCTCGTCGACGATGCATGCGGTCGCGACACGCTCATCATGCATCCGCTGCCGCGCGACAGCCGCCCCGGCGCGAACGATCTCGCCACCGACCTGAACCACGACTCGCGCCTCGCGATCTTTCGCCAGACCGACAACGGCATTGCGGTGCGAATGGCGATTTTCGCGGTGCTGCTGGGCGTCGAGCATCAGGTGCGCCATTCGATGCGCGACGCGGCGTGGAAATCGCCCGCTTCGATCGGCCCGGACGATGCCGTGTTCCAAGGCTTCGATTGATACGTTTTTTACACGCCGCACCCATCTCTTGGCGTGACGTTTATTAAAGGCGGCCTATGCTTCTACACAAGGAATACGTGAGGGAGCAACAGTCATGGATATGTCGCTTGCATGGGTTGCCAGCCGTGGAAAATTACATGCTGAAGGTTTCAGCGCGTGCCAGCGGGTTCGCATTCTGGCGCTGGCTCGATTCGCGGATAGCGAGGCGTCGCGAGAGCGTATCCGCGCGCTGTTTCATTCGCCGCTCGGAATTTATGTGAGTCAGGCGCAGCGTGAAGGCTGCGAGTTGCGGCTCGAATTCGATACGGCCAGAGAGGACCTCGCGTTCACGCTGCGCACGTTGAAACGTGTGCTGCCGGAAGCGTGTGTCGAGGAAATCGCGCCGCGTGTGTTTGCGCATCGGGCATGCACGCGCGGCGCGGATTGACAGCTCATGCTTTCGATGACTCGATCAGATCCGGATGATGCTCGCGCATGAATTCGGCGTATGGCTTCATCCGTTTGAAGTCTTCGTCGGAAAGTTCCCATGTGTCCGGATCCAGTGCGATCCCTCGATTGATTTCTTCATTCTCCTCGGGCGTGGGAAGGATGAAGCCATTTACGGTTCTTTGCATCTCGATTTACCTCTCGGTCGTTTGCGCGGCGCAGGCTGATGATGCGCCGCGCCTCGTTTCTCCACGTGAAGACCACGCAGAATATTCGGCCGCGGATAGGCGTGTAGCCCACCTCACGGACCTCTCCATAATCCCGACGATCGTCTACCTCCAGCACGACATCGTTCCATGCAATCTCTCTCGCAAGGCCAAGCGATACGCCGTGCTGTATCCGATTGATCGCATCCTTTAACGGGTCAAACGTGATGTCGAAGTGCATTCATTGTGGTTCCCAGAAATAGAAATGACAAGGCGCGAAAGTTCTGATTTGCGGATTGCGATTAATCCGAAGTCCGAACGATTCGCGTCACTTCATTCTTCTGAAAACCTCAATGCTTTTCTATAGACCGATTGGCTAACGAGCACGTATGCTTCTGCAACTTTTCCGACGACGCTCAGTTGCCCGTTTGGAGCGCATGTTGACGAGATCACGCGTGTGTTTGCGCGTCGATCAAGCACGCGCGGCGCGGGTTAAACGTCACGCTGCCGACGGCTCGCTAGCCATCGACCGCTCTTGCTGATAACGGGGGGATATTTTCAGTTTCAGAAAGTCATCGTAGGAAAGATTCCACGTATCCGGATCAAGTTCGATGCCTCGCTGAATCTCGGCCTCTTCTTCAGGCGTGGGAAGGATGTATCCTTTATACGTTTGGCGCATATCGGTTTATCTCTCTTTTGTTGGCACGGCGCAGACTGATGATGCGCCGCTTTTTGCTTCTAAGCGTGTACACCACGCAGAAAATGTGGCCGCGAATCGGCGCGAATCCAACTTCGCGAACCTCTCCGTAATCGCGACGACCGTCCAGCCTCGGCACGACACCATCCCATGCGATTTCTCCCGCAAGGTCAAGCGACACGCCATGCTGTATCCGATTGATCGCGTCCTTCAACGGGTCAAACGTGATGTCGAAGTGCATTCATTGTGGTTCCCAGAAGTAGAAGTGACAAGGCGCGAAAGTTCTTATTTGCGGATTGCGATTAATCTGAAGTCCGAACGATTCGCGTCACTTCATTCTTCTGAAAACCTCAAGGCTTTTCTATAGACCGATTGGCTAACGAGCACGTGTGATCCTGCAGCTCTTCCGACGACGCCCAGTTGCCCGGCTGGACGTGATCGTTGAGCAGAAAGAATGCAGGCGCGCCATCGCCGCGCACGGCGCCTGCGAGCAACAGCGTCTGTTCGCCCATCGTCTGGCCGCGACGGGCGGCATAGGGTGCGACAAGCTTGAAGGGATCGGTATGAGCGAGATCGGCGTCGTCGATGCGGATCGCGCTATAGACATGGCCGCGCAGCCGCACCGGCAGCGGCGCCCACTCGGTGCCGATGCCCGGCCCCACTTCGCGCAGCGTCTGCGCGACATCGGACGCGAGGCAATCGATATGGATATGCAACTGGTTCTGCGTGCGCCCGCTCGCGGAATTGATCGCGAGCGAAACCTCATCGCGCGGCAACGTGCGACGCAGCGCTCGATCCACATACACGCGCGCATGCCACGCATCGCGAAAGTAGTTCGGCGCATTCGGCTGGAGCAATTCGGGGCTTTCGATGCCGCTCACACGCGCCGTCGGAATCAGCAGATACTGCGCGATGCCGACGATATCCTTCAGCACCGCATAGCCGCCCGGAAGATTCACGTCCGCGCATTTCTGCCGCACGTGCGCGCCCTCGGCGGCAGGCTCGCAATAATCGTGGACGATCTCCCATAGCGCGTTCGGATTGGCCGCGCACGCGAGCGGCAGACAGAGGACGCCTAGCGCGGCGAGGAAGCGGAGTGTCGTTTTGCTTTTCATCGGCATGATCGGGCGGCGAAAGATAAACAGCCTGCCGGATTATGCTTGCAAGCGCGTGAAAGCGCTTCGAAACGCGACAAAGCCCCGCGTCACGAGGACGCCGGGGCTTTTTCGGCAAACGCGACTCAGGCCGCTTCGGCGCGATTCACCGGATGCGGTTCCTTCAGCTTGTTCGCGACGCGCGCCGCCTCGAAGTACGACGCGTTCGGCGGACGCTTCAGATACTGCCCGGCGCCGCGCTCCGCGCGCAGATCGCCGTTCGCCCATGCGAGCGCGCCGCGCGTGAGCGTGTGCGTCGCGACGCCTTGCACCGTCATGCCTTCGAAGACGTTGAAGTCCACCTTCTGATGATGCGTCTTCACGGAGATCGTGCGCGTCGCCGCCGGATCCCATACGACGAGGTCCGCGTCCGCGCCCACCTGCACCGCGCCCTTGCGCGGATAAAGATTGAAGATCTGCGCGGCATTGGTCGAGGTCACGCGCACGAACTCGTTCGGCGTGAGACGTCCCATGTTGACGCCGTGATGCCACAGCACCGACATGCGATCCTCCACCCCGCCGCAGCCGTTGGGGATGCGCGTGAAGTCCTCGCGTCCCATCGCCTTCTGCGATGCGCAGAACACGCAGTGATCGGTCGCCGTCGTATGCAGTTGACCCGATTGCAGTCCGCGCCACAACGCCTCGCGATGCTCGCTCGTGCGAAACGGCGGGCTCATCACGTGCGCGGCGGCGCGCGTCCAGTCCGGATCGCGGTACACCGATTCATCGATCACGAGATGTCCCGGCAGCACTTCGCCGAACACGCGCAGCCCATCGTTGCGCGCCTTCGCGATCACATCGACGGCATCTTTCGCCGACACGTGCACGATATAGAGCGGCACGCCGAGCACTTGGGCGATGCGGATCGCTCGATTGGCCGCCTCACCCTCCACTTCGGGCGGACGGGAGAGCGGATGCGCTTCCGGCCCTGTGAAGCCCTTCGCAAGCAGTTGCTTTTGCAACTGAAAGACGAGCTCGCCGTTTTCCGCGTGCACCGTCGGCAGCGCGCCAAGTTCGAGCGAGCGCGTGAAACTGTTCACGAGCACTTCGTCGTCGGCCATGATCGCGTTCTTGTAGGCCATGAAGTGCTTGAAGCTCGACACGCCGTGTTCGTGCACGAGCAGGCCCATGTCGCGATGCACGGACTCGTCCCACCACGTCACCGCAACGTGAAAGCCGTAATCCGCCGATGCCTTTTCGGCCCAGCCGCGCCATTCCTTGAACGCGTCCATGAGCGGCTGCTTCGGGCTCGGAATCACGAAGTCGATGATGCTCGTCGTGCCGCCCGACAGCCCCGCCGCCGTGCCGGTGTAGAAATCGTCGCTTGCTGTCGTGCCCATGAAGGGCAGTTCCATGTGAGTATGCGGATCGATACCGCCGGGCATGATGTACTGGCCACCGGCGTCGATGATCTGTGTATCGGCGGGGAGGTCGAGATCGGCGCCAATGGCGAGGATCGTTCCGCCCGCTTGCGGGTCTGCGCAGAGCACGTCGGCGCGGTAGGTGCGGTCGGCGTCGATGATCGTGCCGCCGCGGATCAGGATAGGCATGAGGGTCTCCTGGGGTTGTTCGGTTGCTTGGTTCGGTTTCTATGGAATCAAAAAAATCTCAGGCACTCAAAACGCCGGCCCGCGGGCTCCCCCGCAACTTCATCCACGACCCATAGACGATAGCGGCAAGCACGAGCCCCACGAACCACGCATACGTGTAGAGCGTATTGAAGAACCCCGGCACGCCCGGAAACGAAGCCGGAAACGCGGTATGCAAAAACCCCGGCAAATTCGGCAACACGCCGACCAGAAGCGCGACGACCGCTGCGATATTCCAGCCGCCGCTATACGAATACTCCCCGTCTTCATCAAAGAGTTCGCGATGATCGAGCTCTGTGCCGCGAATGAAAAAGTAATCGACCATCATGATGCCCGCAACCGGCCCGAGCAGCGCCGAATACCCGACGAGCCAGGTAAAGATATACCCTTGCGTGGTCGCGAGAATCTTCCACGGCATCATGACGATGGCGATCGTCGCCGTGATCATGCCGCCCGCGCGATAGGAAATCCCCTTCGGCCAGAGACTCGAAAAATCATAAGCAGGCCCGACGAGATTTGCAGCAAGATTGCAGCACATCGTATCGAGCGTGAGGATGACGAGCGCGACCCCCACGCCGATGCCCGTCATGCGGCTCGTAAGGTCGATCGGGTCCCAGATCGCCTTGCCATAGATCACGACCGTTGCCGAGGTCACCACGACCGAAATCACCGAAAGCAGCGCCATCGGAAAAGGCAGCCCGATCGATTGCCCGATCACCTGATCGCGCTGCGAACGGGCAAAGCGCGTGAAGTCGGGAATATTGAGCGCAAGCGTCGCCCAGAAGCCGACCATCGCCGTGAGGCCCGGCCAGAACGTCGCCCAGAAAAGGCCTTCCTTCTTGCCGCCAACAACGAACTGCGAAGGCGCCGAAAGCATCGAGCCGATGCCGCCCGCCTTCGTCGTCGCCCACCAGACGAGCGCGACGCACATCACGACCTTGATCGGCGCCGACCAGCTTTCGAGCCAGCGAATCGAATCCGTGCCGTGCCAGATGAAGTAGAGCTGCAGCGCCCAGAACACGAGAAAACACGCGAGCTGACCGAGCGAAATATCGATCAGGGGCAGCGCCGCGCCGTGCATGGCGTTGCCGGTGAGGATATTCAGGAGCGTATAGATCGCACTGCCGCCCAGCCACGTTTGAATGCCGTACCATCCGCACGCGACGATCGCGCGCAGCAACGCCGGCAGCTTCGCGCCCTGCGTGCCGAACGACGACCGCACGAGCACCGCATACGGAATGCCGTGCTTCGCCCCCGCGTGGCCGATCAGCAACATCGGCACCAGCACGATCACGTTGCCGAGCAATACCGTCGCGACCGCCTGCCACGGCGACATGCCCTGATCGGTGAGACCCGCAGCCAGCATGTACGACGCGATGTTCATCACCATGCCGACCCATAGCGCCGCGAAGTGATACCACTTCCAGGTGCGCTGCGCGGGGCCGGTCGGTGCGAGATCCTCGTTGTACAGACTGCTCGTCTCGACGTTATGCGCTGTCTGATTCATCGGATGCACTCCGCTTGAGTGTGCTGTTGATCATGGAAAATTCAACGACGACGAGCGCTGCTTATGATCACGCCGCTTTCGCGGGCTCCTCTGCCACGACGCGAGCCGGATTGTTCGGATGCGTGGTCCAGTTCGCGTATTCGCCGGCATCGACGCGTTCCATCGTGATGCACTGCTCGACCGGGCACACATGCATGCACAGATTGCAGCCGACGCATTCCGAATCCACCACTTCGAAACGCCGCTTGCCGTCCTTCTCCTTCAGGATCGCCTGATGCGACGTGTCCTCGCAGGCGATATGACACAGCCCGCACTGGATGCACTTGTCCTGATCGATGCGCGCCTTGATGTCGTACTTGAGATTGAGATACTTCCAGTCCGTCACGTTCGCCACCGCGCGGCCGCGAATGTCGTCGAGCGTCGCGTAGCCTTTCTCGTCCATCCAGTTCGAGAGGCCATCGGCGAGATCGGAGACGATGCGAAAGCCGTAGTGCATCGCCGCCGTGCATACCTGTACGCTGCCCGCGCCGAGCACCATGAACTCGGCCGCATCGCGCCACGATGAAATTCCGCCGATGCCCGAGATCGGCAGATTCGGCGTCTCGGGATCGCGCGCGATTTCCGCGACCATGTTAAGCGCGATCGGCTTCACAGCCGGACCGCAATAACCGCCGTGCGTGCCCTTGCCATCGACGGTCGGCATCGGCGCCATCTGATCGAGATCGACCGCGACGATCGAGTTGATCGTGTTGATCAGCGACACGCCATCCGCCCCGCCCTTGAATGCCGCGCGCGAGCCCATGCGGATATCGCTGATGTTCGGTGTGAGCTTCACGAGGCACGGCAGCTTCGTGCCTTCCTTCACCCAGCGCGTGACCATCTCGATGTATTCGGGCACCTGTCCCACTGCCGCGCCCATGCCGCGCTCGCTCATCCCGTGCGGGCAGCCGAAGTTCAGTTCGACCGCGTCCGCGCCCGTATCCTCTACCTGCGTGAGAATCCACTTCCAGTCACGTTCGTTGCACGGCACCATCAGCGAGACGATCAACGCGCGGTCGGGCCAGTCGCGCTTCACCTGCTCGATCTCGCGAAGGTTCACGTCGAGCGGACGGTCGGTGATCAGTTCGATGTTGTTCAGCCCCGCGATGCGCTGCCCGTTCCATTGCACCGCGCCGTAGCGCGAACTCACGTTGACTACGTGCGGATCGAGCCCGAGCGTCTTCCACACGACGCCGCCCCAACCCGCCTCGAACGCGCGGTTGACGTTGTAGGCCTTGTCGGTCGGCGGCGCGGACGCGAGCCAGAAAGGATTCGGCGACGTGATGCCGGCGATGTTGCAAGTCAGATCGGCCATGTTTTTTCGCTCCTTTATCGGTCAGGCGGCTTTGATCGCAGTCAGCTCGAACGAGGCGTCGATGGACGCCGCCGCGAGCTTGCCGTCCTGCACGGCCTGCACGGTGAGATCGAGTCCTTCATGGGTCGCGCAATCGCCGCCGGCCCACACTTTCGCGAGCGTCGTCTGACGGTTTTCATCGGTCACGATGCGCCCTTCGTCGAGCGTCAGAAGCGCCCGATCGACGCCGATCGGCACGAGCGTCTGACCGATCGCCTTCAGCACCATGTCCGCTTCGATCACGAAGCGTTGCGCGTCACGCTCGAACTCGACGCCGGTCACGACACCGTTATCGCCGATCAATCGCACGGGCTTCGCGTGCGTGACGATGCTCACGCCGTTGGTCTGCGCGAACTCGCGCTCGGCCCACGTCGCGCTCATGTTCTCGACGCCGCGCCGGTACGCCATCGTCACGTTGGTCGCGCCGAGCTTCCGGCTCTGTACGCACGCATCGACCGCGGTATTGCCACCGCCGATCACGACCACGCGCCGTCCGACCGCCACGCTCGCGAGGTCATCGGCCTGACGCACTTGTTCGATGAAATCGACCGCGTCCATCACGCCATCGAGCGATGCGCCTTCGAGCGCGAGCTCACGCACGCCCGCGAGACCGAACGCGATGAACACCGCGTCGTACTGCTTGCGCAACTCGTCGAGCGTGAAGTCGCGGCCGAGGGACTGCCCCGCTTTGATCTCGATACCGCCGATCGAATATAGCCATTCGATCTCGCGCTGCGCATAGTCCTCGACCGTCTTGTACGCGGCGATGCCGTATTCGTTGAGGCCGCCGGGTTTTTCCCGTGCATCGAAAATCACCGCGTGATGTCCGGCCAATGCAAGCCGGTACGCGCACGCGAGCCCCGCCGGTCCCGCGCCGACGATCGCGATGCGTCGTCCGGTCTCCGGCGCGCGCTTGAACAACGCGACGCCCTTCTCCATCGCCCAGTCGGTCGCATGACGTTGCAGCGCGCCGATCTTCACCGGTTCGTCGCCAGGATGATTGCGCACGCAACTACCTTCGCAAAGAATCTCGGTCGGGCACACGCGCGCGCACATGCCGCCGAGCGGATTCGCCGACAGAATATCGACGGCCGCGCCCTTCAGGTTGCCGTTGCCGATCTTGCGGATGAAGCCAGGAATGTCGATGCTCGTCGGGCACGCCTGCACGCATGGCGCGTCGTAGCAGTAGTGGCAGCGGCTCGCGGCGGCTGCCGCGGCAGTGGCGTCGAGCAGCGGCGCGACGTCCGCGAATTCGCATGCGAGCTGCTCGTGCGTGAGGCGATGGCTCGCGATATCGCCGGTCTGTTTCAGGGTCATGCGCGTTCCTTGTGAAGACGTACGACTACCCGCCGTCCGCGTGTCGTGACGCGGACGGTGCTGAACGTAAAAGAGAAAAGCGCTGCCTACGAAGCCGGTTCCGACGCGCGCTCCAGCATCGCGTGCAGCAGCACGTTCGCGCCCGCCTCGATCCACTCCTGCGACGCGTCTTCGATTTCGTTATGGCTGATGCCGTCGACGCAAGGCACGAACACCATCGACGTCGGCGCGACCTGCGAGAGATAGCACGCGTCGTGGCCCGCGCCCGACACCATGTCGCGATGCGAATAGCCGAAGCGCTGCGCCGCCGCGCGCACGGAAGCCACGCAAGCGGCATCGAACTTCACGGGCTCGTAGTAGAAGATCTGTTCGAGTTCGGTCGACAGGCCGATCGCGCCCGCGATGCGCTCGACGCCTTCACGCAGCGCGGCGTCCATGCGCGCGAGCACGGCATCGTCGGGATGACGGAAATCGACGGTGAAGAACACGCGGCCGGGAATCACGTTGCGCGAGTTCGGATGCACCTGCATCATGCCGACCGTCGCACACGCGAGCGGCGCATGGTCGAGGCCGATGCGGTTCACGAGATCCACCACGCGCGACGCGCCGAGCAGCGCGTCCTTGCGGCGCGGCATCGGCGTGGGGCCTGCGTGCGCTTCCTGGCCCGTCAGCGTGATCTCGTACCAGCGCTGGCCTTGCGCATCGGTCACGACGCCGATCGTCTTGTCCTCGGCTTCGAGAATCGGCCCTTGCTCGATATGCAGTTCGAACGCCGCATGCAGCTTGCGGCCGCCGCACGGCAGATCGCCCGCATAGCCGATGCGCTTCAGTTCCTCGCCGATCGTCTTGCCATCGACATCCTTGCGCGAGAGGCCGTAGTCGAGCGAGAACACGCCCGCGAACACGCCCGATGCGACCATCGCCGGGGCGAAGCGCGAACCTTCTTCGTTGGTCCAGATGACGACTTCGATCGGATGTTCGGTTTCGATGCCGCGATCGTTGAGCGTGCGGATCACTTCGAGCCCGCCGAGCACGCCGTAGATGCCGTCGAAGCGTCCGCCGGTCGGTTGGGAATCGGCGTGTGAGCCGGTCATCACGGGCAGTGCTTCGAGGTTGCGCCCCGCGCGGCGCATGAACACGTTGCCCATCTGATCGACGCTCACCGTGCAGCCCGCTTCCTTCGCCCAACTAACGATGAGGTCGCGCCCCTCCTTGTCGAGATCGGTCAGCGCGAGACGGCAGACGCCGCCTTTCGGTGTCGCGCCGATTTTGGCCATCGTCATCAGGCTGTCCCATAGACGTTGACCGTTGACCCTGATGGACGTATCGAGACCAGCCTCTCTGATTGCATCCGTTACAGCGTTCATTCGCCTCGCTCCTTACGATCTGACTTCGTATGTGAGTGACTTCGTTTCGTGCATGCCGGGCGTTCGCGGTGCAATGCCGCACGCGCCCGGTGCACGGTTTCTGTTATGCGATGAATGTTGCCGGCGACGCTTTTTCCACTGCTTCGAGCGCTCTTCAAATCCTGTCCAGTTGGACAGGTTGTAGCCGATTAAAATAAGCAAATCAACGTCTTTCGTGCGCGGGCAAACACGAAACCGTTTAAGCGATAAGCGTGCCATTGCAATGCAGCATCGGCTGGTACTGGTTCCGACGAAGATTTCGTCGCGATGCAGCGCGGCGTGCACGAACGGCGCGATTCAGGCACGATGCGGCACACACGGGACAAGAATTCGACGATGAGACACGACGACACGGCGGGCCACGTCCGGGAAAACGCGGACACTGCGCCACCCTTGCGACGGCGCAAGGCGCAGATTCGCGAGAGCAACGAAGCGCAGCTTCTGGCCTGCGCCGAAGAAGTTTTCGCGGAGAAAGGGCTGGAAGGCGCAAGCACGGCGATGATCGCCGAACGCGCCGGCTTGCCGAAGGCCAACCTGCACTACTACTTTCCGACGAAGCTCGCGCTCTATCGTCGCGTGCTGGAAGACCTGTTCGAGGACTGGCATCGCGCGGCGGACACTTTCGAATGCAGCGACGATCCCGTCGACGCGATCGGCGGCTATGTGCGCGCGAAGATGGAGTTGTCGAGGAGACGACCGCTCGGCTCTAAAGTGTGGGCGAGCGAGATCATCCACGGCGCGCATCACATGCAGGACATCCTCAACGAGCGCGTGAAGCCGTGGCTCGATACGCGTGTGACGGTGATCGAAAGCTGGATCGCGCGCGGCTTGCTCGCGCCGGTCGAGCCGGACACGTTCATGTTCATGATCTGGGCGATCACGCAGCACTATGCCGACTTCGACGCGCAGATTCGTGCGCTCAAGGGCAAGCGCGCGCTCACGCGCAAAGCCTTCGATGAACAGACGGAGGAAGTCGTGCGCCTCGTGATTCGCGCGTGCGGGGCGGTGTCTCCGCGCGTCGAAGAAAAACACGACGCGCAATGAAAAACGCCGGTCGCTCGATAGCGGCCGGCGTTCGACTTGCTGCTTACTGCGTTACTGCTCTACAACTTCACTGCGGTACTGCAACTGCATTTCTCGCAAGGTATTGCTACTGCCAACGCTTTGCTGCACATCTACCGCTACTGCCTGCTGCTACTGCCTGGTTGAGCGCCAAGTGGCGCTCCGATCAATGACCGAAGTAGACCGAGTTGCGATCCGACATCGACACGTTAGCGCGCGCCACCGGAGCCGCCGCACCCGATTGCGACGTGCCGGCCGTCGAAGGACCGTAAGCCGAAACGCCGTTTTCAGCGTTCACACGCGCTTGCGCGGCCTGAAGATTCTGCGGGTAGTTCACGCGATCTTCCGACGGGTTGTAGCCGGCCTTTTCCAGTTGAACCAGTTCGGCGCGGACTTGAGCGCGGGTCAGCGGCGCGTTGTCCTGTGCGAATGCGAAAGTCGGAGCGGCCAGAGCGCTGGCGATGACGAGTGCGGGAACGAAAGCCTTGATCATGATGAACCTCCAATAGTCTTGTTTTGAAATCGAAACCGAATCGGAAGCTTTTTAAGTAGTTTCTGATTTCGTTTCGCTTGAAAACAGTGTAGGAGGCATCGACCTTAGGGGAAACCCCAATTTTAACGAAACATAATTGTCCGGACCGCAACAATGCGTTTCGCGGCGTGATTCGCGCGATCCGCCGATCCGGACGCAAAAGCGCGGTCTAAGTTGTTGTTTTTAATGGATATACACTTTTATCGGCAGATGTGCTCAATCGTTTCCAGCGCATACCGTCATTACAGCTTCGCCAGCAATTCGCCATTCACGCGCCAGCCGCCGCGGTCGTCATATAGGCAAGCGCGGCCGTTACCAGCTCGCGCAACAGCGGCTGAACCCGACTCGCGCGCGCTTCGTCGTAAGCGAACGGCGCCGATTCTTCCATATAGCTGACTTGCGTCAGTTCGAGTTGAAGCGCGTGAACGCCCTCTCCGGGCCGGCCATACCGCCGCGTGATGTAGCCGCCCTTGAAGCGCCCGTTGGCCACCGTCGAATAACGGCCGTCGCGCTCGACGATCCCTGCGAGATGCTCGGCCAGCCCCGGCGCCGCCGACGCGCCGTCCGCCGTGCCGAAGTTGAAATCGGGCAGGCGTCCGTCGAAGAAGCGCGGCACCACCGAGCGGATCGAATGCGCTTCCCACAACAGCACGCGGCCATGCGCCTGGCGCAAGGCGTCGAGTTCGCGAGCGAGCGCATCGTGATACGGCTGCCAGTACATCGCGCGGCGCGCATCGATCTGTTCGCGCGACGGCTCGCGGCCCGGCTTGTAGAGCGGCGCCTTGTCGAAGGTATCGACCGGACACAGTCCCGTGGTGTCGCGGCCGGGATAGAGGTTGGCGTCGTCGGGCGGGCGGTTCAAATCGATCACATAGCGCGAATACGCCGGCGTCAGGATCGATGCGCCCAGATCGCGCGCGAATGCATAAAGCCGTTCGAGATGCCAGTCGCAATCCTCGACGCGCTGCGCAATCGGCGTCATCTCGGCGGCGAGCGCGCAAGGAATCTGCGTGCCCCGGTGCGGAATCGAAATCAGCAGCGGCGCGCTGCCGTGTTCCAGCGTGAAAATCGAAGATTCGTTCATGAGATGACCTTAGGGTTCAACCCAGCAAGTCGCGCAACGCGGCGCGATAGCGCGTGAGCGCCTCGTCTTCCTGCGCGTGGCGGCGCGCATCGATCACCTTGCGGCCCGACACGAAGACATCGCGGATCGGCGTCTCGCCATGCTCGCAGAACACCGCGCTCGACAGCCAGGTGTCGCGCGCATGGCCGCCGATGCCCGGATGCGCGTCGTCGAGCACGAGCCAGTCGGCGCGTTTTCCCTGCGCGAGCGCGCCGACAGGCCGCCCGGTCGCGTGCGCGCCGCCATCGAGCGCGGCGTCGAAAAGACGGTCGGCGGGACGGCTCTGCGTCGGCGATGCCAGCACGTTGCGCTGGCGACGGCACAGCCGCTGGCCGTATTCGAGCAAACGCAGTTCCGAGCGCCAGTCGACACCGACATGACTATCCGAGCCAATGCCGATGCGCCCGCCCGCATCGAGATAATCGCGCGACGGAAACACGCCGTCGCCGAGATTCGCTTCGGTCGTGAGACACAGTCCCGCGACCGCGCCGCTCGCCGCGAGCCGCGCGCATTCGTGTGCATCGACGTGCGTCGCGTGCACGAGGCACCAGCGCTCGTCGACGTTGAAGCGTTCGAGAAGCCATTCGACCGGACGATGCCCCGTCGCGGCCACGCACGCCTCCACTTCGGCGACCTGTTCCGCCACGTGGATATGCACCGGCGCATGATCGAAGCGCGCATCGAGCTCTTCGAGGACCGCCGCGAGCGATTCGCCTCCGACGGCCCGCAGCGAATGCGGCGCGACACCGTATCGGCGCGCGCCGTTTTCGGGCCGCGCGCGGGCGAGCGCGTCGATCAATGCAAGCAGCGTGTCGGGCGTGTTCAGAAAGCGCCGCTGATCCTCGCGCGGCGCGCTCTTGTTGAAGCCGCTGTATTCGTACAGCACCGGCAACATCGTGATGCCGATGCCCGCGCGCTCGGCTGCATCGACGACGCGCTCGGCGAGTTCGGCGCGGTTCGCGTAGGGCGCGCCATCGGGTGCGTGATGCACGTAATGGAACTCGCACACCGACGTATAGCCCGCCTTCAGCATCTCGATGTAGAGCCAGTGCGCGATATCCGCGAGCGATTCGGGACCGATTCTCGCGGCGAAGCGGTACATGAGATCGCGCCAGCTCCAGAACGTATCGGCGACGCTCGCGCGATATTCGGTGAGGCCTGCCATCGCACGCTGGAAGGCGTGCGAGTGGAGATTCGGCATGCCGGGCACGACCGGCCCTTTCGCACGTTCGACGCCCGCCGGCGGCGCGCTGTCCGGCGCGACGCGCACGAGCGTGCCGCCGTCGTCCCATTCGAGCAGCACGTCGCGCCGCCAGCCTTCGGCGAGGCGCGCGTGGTCCGCGAAGAATGCGTTCATCCTGTCTCCTTCTTATGTCGATGCGCGGCTGTTCGCCGTCTTTACACCCTGTCGATACCGACGTGCAGCCACGATGCGCCCTTTTTCACCTCGCAGTCCAGCGCGGTCGCACGGTCGAGACACAGCGTGTCGCCTGCTTCGAGCGTATGGCGTGCGTCGTCGTCGGCTTTGACATCGATCCTGCCGCGCGCGCAGTGGATGAACGTCAGCTCGTGAGCGGGCGTGAGCGCGCAGGAAGCGTGGTGGACATCGACCGTCGCGCGGGCGCGGTCGCGCCGCACCATCACGTTGAAATCGCGCGTCGGGCCGTCGATGAGCGTCGCGTGGATCGGCGTTTCGCCGGCGAAGCGCGCGCTCGCAAGCGATGTGTCGAGCGTGTGCGCGCGGCCATCGGCTTCGGTCAGACGCATGCCCGCGCCATCGAGCAGTACGAGCACGCGATCGACGCCCGCGAAGGTCGAGAACGCGCCGTCGGACGCCACGTCGGCGAGCGACAGACGCCACGCGAAGGCATCGAACGACGCGCCTTGCGGCCCCGCCGCGATCTCGCGCGTGACGCCGCCGCCGTTCTTCCACGGCGCGGGCGTGAGCGAAGCGGCGCGAATGATCGTCATGTTCAGAAGTGCCCGGTGAATTGATAGCGGTCGCCCGGATGCCAGAGATTCGCGACCGATGCGACCGCATCGCGCGACCACGTGCGCCGATGCAGCAGCAGACACGGCTCGTGCTCCGCCATCGCGAGCGCGGCGCGAATCTCCGCCGACGGCACCGACGCCTCGATCCGGTACTCCACGCGTTGCAGCGGCGCGGCGGCCATCAGATACTGATTTGGCGTGATCGTCGTGAAATCCTGGCGCGCGTATTCGGGTGCGAGTGCGGGATTCACATAGCGCTCTTCCATCTGCACGGGTTCGTCGTTCTCGAAGTGCAGCACGCGCGAATGAAACACCGGGCTGCCGAGCGCGAGATGCATTTCGGCGGCGAGCGCTTCATCGACGATCGATGCGCCCAGATGCAGCACCTGCGCGCGATACGCATGACCGCGCGCGACGATTTCATCGGAAATGCTGCGAATCTCGACGAGCGTCGACGCATATTTCGGCTGTGCGACGAAGGTGCCCGCGCCCTGCACGCGCGTGAGAACCTGTTCCGAGGTCAGCTCGCGCAGCGCGCGGTTCACGGTCATGCGCGCGACCTTGAACTCGCGCGCGAGCTCGTTCTCGGAGGGCACCTGATCGCCCTCCTTCCACTCGCCGATGTGAATGCGCTGGAGAATGTAATCCTTGATCTCCTGATACGCGGGCGTGTTCATGCAGGCTGTTCCGACGCGAACGAGAACGGGCTGTGCCGCGCGATCGCGCCGTCCTGCACGAGTGTCGCGATCGCGGCGATATCCGGCGCGAAGTAGTGATCGAGGTCGTAATGCGCCACTTGCGCGCGCAGCGTTTTCATGACTTCGGAGAGCGGAGCGCTGGTCTGATGCGGCGCGCGCAGATCGACGCCCTGCGCCGCCGCGAGCAGTTCGATCGCAAGGATGTTCGCCGTGTTGCTCGCGATGTCGCCGAGCTTGCGCGCGGCGAAGGTCGCCATCGACACATGGTCTTCCTGATTCGCCGACGTGGGAAGCGAATCCACCGACGCCGGATGCGCGAGCGTCTTGTTTTCGGATGCGAGCGCGGCCGCCGTGACGTGCGCGATCATGAAGCCCGAGTTGACGCCGCCGTCGCGCACCAGGAAAGGCGGCAGGCCGGAGAGCGTCGCGTCGATCAGGAGCGCGATGCGGCGTTCCGCCAGCGCGCCGATTTCGGCAGCGGCGAGCGCGAGGTTGTCGGCGGCGAACGCAACCGGCTCCGCGTGGAAATTGCCGCCGGACAGCACTTCGCCGGTGTCGGGGAAGATCAGCGGGTTGTCGGAGACGGCGTTCGATTCGATCAGCAGAACTTCGGCGGCGTGGCGCATCTGGTCGAGACACGCGCCCATCACCTGCGGCTGGCAACGCAGGCTGTACGGGTCCTGCACCTTCTCGCAATCCGCGTGCGACAGATTGATGCCCGAGCCCTTCAGCAGCGTGCGGTACGCCGCTGCGGCGTCGATCTGTCCGCGATGTCCGCGCAGTTCATGGATGCGCGCATCGAACGGCACGACCGAGCCCGCCGCCGCATCGACCGACAGCGCGCCAGCGACGAGCCCGGTGCGAAACAGGTCTTCGATCGCGAAGAGGTTGTACAGTGCGAGCGCCGCAGACGCCTGCGTGCCGTTCAGCAACGCGAGGCCTTCCTTCGCCTGCAGCATGAGCGGCTTGAGGCCCGCGACCGCGAGACCGTCGAGCGCGCTCGCGCGTTCGCCGCGAATCATCACTTCGCCGATGCCGAGCAGCACCGTCGACATATGCGCGAGCGGCGCGAGATCGCCCGAGGCGCCGACCGAGCCCTTGACCGGGATGATCGGCAGCACGTCGGCGTTGAAGAGCGTGATGAGCGCGTCGATGACTTCGCGACGGATGCCCGAGTGGCCGCGCCCGAGGCTCGACAGCTTGAGCGCCATCAGGAGACGCACGGCCGGACGCGACATCGGCTCGCCGACGCCCACCGCGTGCGACAGCACGAGATTCTTTTGCAGCAGTTCGAGTTGGTCGGCCGGAATGTGCGTGTTGGCGAGCCGCCCGAAACCCGTGTTGATGCCGTAAGCCGGATCGCCTTTCGCGGCGATCGCGGCGACGGCGCGCGCACTCGCGTCGATCGCGCCGAAGCTCGCCGGATCGAGTTCGAGCGAATCCGAGCCTCGCGCGATGCGGCGCAGTTGCGGCAGGGTCAGTTTTCCGGGCGTGAGCGTGATCATGGTTCGTCCTGTCTATACAAGTTAGACTCAAGTCTAAACGGGCTAGAAGGACGAAACAAGGGGATATCCGGGATATCACTAGGATCGCCCGGCGAATTTCTCTAACACTTGTCTATACAGATTTGGCGATTTACAGCACCTTTTCCATCACGAACTGGACGAAGCGCTGTTCCCGCACGATGACCGCCCGCGCGAGCAGCATATCGAAGCCGCAATATTCGAAGAAAGGCCGTCCGGTGACGCTCGAATAAGTGTGCAGCGTGGTCAGGCCGGCTTCGTCGGCTTCGGCTTCGATACGCGCGAGCAGCGACGTCGCCACGCTTTTACGCTGATGCAGCGGATCGACGAACATCATGTCGATGAGTCCGTTTTTTTCGAGATCGGCGAAACCCGCGAGTTCACCGTCGACGAGTCCGACCCACGTCGGACGGCTCAGGCGGGCGAGTTCCCATTCGTCGCGGTCGGTTTGCGCCCAGGCTTCGATCTGCGCCTGGTTGTAATCGGCCGACGCCGTTTCGCGAACGGCGCGTTGGAACAGATCGATCACACCGTCGAGATCGCTTGCACGATACGGTCTGACATCGATGAGCGGCAGCCCTGACATTTCATCACCTTCGTTGCTGTCAAAAGAAAAACAAAAAAACCGCTGCAATGGCAGCGAGGGTCCAGCGTTGAAAACGCGGAAAAAAGAGTGTTTGGGGAACGGCCAGGCGCGCGCAAACGTTCAAATCGCGGGAAATGGATGATGGACGTGCGCTGCCGCCGGTTCGTTCAGGAAGCCACCACCACCGTCGCGATACCGAGCGCCGTCATCAGAAGCGATGCGCAAACGTGAATCGCGATCTCCGCGAGCGCCCAGCCGAGCCGCCCTTGCTGAAGATGCGCGACCACTTCGGCCGAAAAGGTCGAGAACGTGGAAAGCCCGCCCATCAAACCGGTGATGATGAAAAGCCGCCACTCCACCGAGATATCGGGAAAGCGAGCGAAGAAGGCGACCGCCACGCCGATGATGTAGCCCGCGATGACGTTGGCCGCGAACGTGCCGAGCGGCAAATTCGGAAAAATCGCATTCAGGCGTAGCCCGAGAACCCATCTGAGCAGCGATCCCAGTCCGCCACCGAGTCCCACGGCGATGATCGACAGATACATGAAAATGTTTGAGTGATTCGAAATTAACTGCGTTATGCCTCGCGGGCGAGCCGGTCGATCAGCGCGCCGCGGCTCGCCTCGACGATCCAGCCTTCCTTGTGCCGCACATGCGCCGCCCACGTCCCGTCGCGCCGTTGCTCCCAGCAGCCGGCGTCGTGCCCGTCGATGAAAAGCGAGCCGCGCACGACGAGTTGCGGATCGGCGGGGTCGAGCACTTCGTCATCGTTGTGTTCGAGCTTCACGGTGTGCATGAGCGTCGTCTGCAAAAACACGTCAAGACCGGAGCCGGTCCTGCAAGTGGCTCCATTCTAACGATACTCAAAGCGCCTGGTTCAAACACTCAACGTATCATGAAGGACATTGCCGAAAGGCAATTGAGTATTCGCACGACAGATTCGATCGAAGGGGCGTCGAAGGCGAGCGTCACGGCATCGATGCGTTCGAGCGTCGGCCATTGGCAGAACAGATCGGCTAACGCCGTGGTCTGGGTGCGGAGTTCGCAGCGATGACCGGACCGCGCGACGCGCCGGCGATGCCCCGCAGAAGCCGCCTCGATAGTTTCGCGCGCGGCGAGCCGGATCGCGTCGCAGGCCGCCGCAGGCGTTTCGGTCACGCCGCTCGAATAGCCGTGCGCGGTCTTCACGCACAGAAAGCGCGCGCCGGGAAAGGCGGGCAGTGTCTCGGCGCCGAACACGTCGTCGCCGGTCAGAAACGCGACGTGCGCGCCGTGCTCCTCGGCGAGCCGTCCATAGAGCCCGGCCTCGCCGACCTCCTCGCCATCCAGCGAGACGCGCGCAAAGGCCGCGCTGTTGATGGTGTGCGCGAGAATGCCGCGGCTTTGCGCGCGCGCGTGATAGCCGATCATGAACACCAGGTCCGGCGCCGCTTCCAGCCCCGCCATCATGCCGAGCGTGCGCGGCTTGCCGAGCACGAGGCGCGCGCGTTGATCGAGCAGATCGGGCATCAGATTGCGAAAACCGCCGTGCGAATCGTTGATCCACACTTGCGACGCGCCGCCGTCGAATGCGCCCTGCGCCGCTGCGTTCGCTTCGCGCGTCATCCAGCGGCGCGCCTGCTCGTATTCAGGATTGCCCGCGCGCGTCTGCTCCGGATGGAACACGCCCGCGATGCCTTCGATATCCACCGAGATCAGCACTTTCATGATCGTGTTTTCAATGCGTCGTTGAGCGAAATACGCCGATGACCATCGCGTCCGGCGACCGATTCGGCGCTGAAGAGCGCATCGAGGATCGCCTGTTCGACGCTGTCGGCGGCGGCCTGGAACAGCGGGTCGAGCCGCGCGTCGCTGATGAGCGGCGGTATCGGGATGAAGTCCTCGTCGTGCGATACGGTGTAAGCGGTCGTGAACGCCAGCGCGATGTCGCCGCTGCCGTGGCCGTAGACCGACCCTGTGCGCGCGAGTCCGGCGGCGGCGCGCATCGCGAGACGGCGCAACTGACGCGCATCGAGCGGCGCATCGGTTGCGATGAGGACGATGATCGAGCCTTGCTCGGGCTCGACCTTCGAGGTGCGCGCCGACGCCAGCGCGCGACCGACCGCCTCGCCCGCGATCGTGAGCTGCGGCAGACAGCCGAAGTTCGCCAGCACGAGCGCGCCTGTGGTGTATCCGCGCCCATTGATTTGCACGATGCGCGACGCCGAGCCGATGCCGCCCTTCAGCTCGAAGCACGACATGCCGCGTCCCGCGCCCACTGCGCCGCGCGCGAAGTCTTCGCTACAGGCATCGAGCGCGCTCCGGTAATGCGCTTCATCGATCGCGAGCGCCTGCATGTTGTTGAGGTAGCCATCGTTGCATTCGAACACGAGCGGATTCACGCTCGGATCTTCGCGTCCGATGCGCGGATTCGCAGCGATCGCCGCGCGAATCTGCGCATTCGCGATGGTCCCAACGCCGAACGTATTGGTCAACGCAATGGGCGTCTCGATCACGCCGAGTTCTTCGAGCTGCACGAGCCCGACGCTCTTGCCGAAGCCGTTGATGACGCACGCCGCGGCCGGCGCCTTGTCGCGATACACATCGCCGGCGTGCGGGCGGACCACGGTGACACCCGTTTGCACCGCGCCCTGCGCAAGCGTGCAGTGCCCGACGGTCACGCCCGCGACATCGGCGATCGTGCCGCGCGGCCCCGCTTCGAGCAGGCCGATATGCATCATGGCCGGTCGAGCTTGGGATCGAGCGCGTCACGCAGGCCGTCGCCGAGCAGGTTGAACGCGAGCACGGTGAAGAAGATCGCGAGGCTCGGGAAGATGGCGACGTGCGGCGCCATCGCCATGTCGGCGCGCGCTTCGTTGAGCATCGCGCCCCACTCCGGCGTGGGTGGCTGCGCGCCCAGACCGAGAAACGAGAGGCTCGCGGCCGTGATGATCGACGTGCCGATACGCATCGTGAAGTACACGACCACCGACGAGATCGTGCCCGGCAGGATATGCCGCGCGAGTATCGTCCAGTCCGATGCGCCGATGCTTCGCGCCGCCTCGATATACGTGAGATGCTTCAACGCGAGCGTATTGCCGCGCACCAGCCGCGCGAACGCGGGAATGCTGAAGATCGCGACCGCGCACACGACGTTCACCATGCCGTTGCCGAGAATCGCGACGACGCCGATCGCGAGCAGAATGCCGGGAAACGCGAACAGCACGTCCGCAATCCGCATCACGATGCGGTCCCACCAGCCTTCGTAATAGCCCGCGAGCAGGCCGAAGAACGTGCCGATCACCGCGCCGAGCACAACCGACACCAGCCCCGCCGTCAACGAGATGCGGCTGCCGACGAGTATGCGGCTCAGAATGTCGCGCCCCAGCGCATCGACGCCGAACCAGTGCGCAGCCGATGGACCCGCGTTGAGCGCGTCGTAATCGAAGTAATTCTCCGGGTCATAAGGCGCGATAAACGGCGCGATGATCGCGATCACGATCAGCAGGATCACGAACACCGCCGCGGCGAGCGCGACCGGCTGCTGCCTGAACTTGCGCCAGAACTCCGTCCACGGCGTGCGGATCTCTTGCGGCGCCTGCACCGCGCTTTCGGCTGCCACGCTCATGCGGTCCTCACTTGAAACGGATGGTCGGGTTGATGATCGCGTACAGCACGTCTACGATCAGGTTGATCACGATGAATTCCAGCGAAAACAGCAGCACTTCCGCCTGAATCACCGGATAGTCGCGCATCTCGACGGCGTCGACCAGAAGACGCCCGAGGCCCGGCCAGTTGAACACCTTCTCCACGACGATCGAGCCGCCGAGCAGAAAGCCGAACTGCAGGCCCATCATGGTGACGACGGGAATCATCGCGTTGCGCAGGCAGTGCTTCAAGATGACCATCGGTTCGTGCACGCCTTTCGCGCGCGCGGTTCGCACGAAGTCCTCGCCGAGCACTTCGACGAACGACGCACGCGTGAAGCGCGCCATCACCGCCGCGACCGCCGCGCCCAGCGTGATCGACGGCAGCACGTAGCCCTTCCATGTGCCGTCGTCGACGATCGGCAGCCAGCCGAGCTTCACCGAGAAGATTTCCATCAGCAGCATGCCGAGCGCGAACGCCGGAAACGAAATGCCCGACACCGCGAGCGTCATGCCCAGACGGTCCGGCCAGCGATTGCGCCATACCGCCGACACGATGCCGATGCCCATGCCGAAGATCACCGCCCACACCATGCTCGCGAGCGTGAGCCACAACGTGGGCATGAAGCGCTCGGCGATTTCCGTCGCCACGGGCCGCTTGCTGCGCGTCGACATGCCGAAGTCGAAATGCACGATCTTGCCGAAGAAGCCCACCAGTTGCTGCGGCAGCGGCTTGTCCAGACCGAGGTCGGCACGCACGAGCGCGACGGTCGCTTCGTCGGCCTCCGCGCCCGCGGCGAGCCGCGCCGGATCGCCCGGCAGCATGTGCACGAAGAAGAACACGAGCACCGCGACGATGAAGAGCGTCGGCAGCAGGCCTAACAGTCGTTTGGCGATGAAGTTGAGCATCGTTTCCGGTCAGATGCGGCCGGGCGATCGCGCCCGGCCGAAAGCGATTACTTGATGGCGATCTCTTCGAAGCTGAACGAGCCGTCGGGCATCACGTACGCGCCCGACAGACGCTTGCTGCGCGCGTACACGACCTTCTCCGTGACGAGGAAGATCCACGGCGCGTCGGCCCAGATGCGCTTCTGTGCGTCGGCATAGAGCTTCGCTTTCTCGCCGCGATCCGTGGTGGCGAGCGCCTTGGAGAGATCGTCATCGACCTGATCGTTCTTGTAGTACGCGGTGTTGAAGAGTTTCGGCGGGAACGACGTGCCGCCGAGCAGCGGCGAGAGCGCCCAGTCCGCTTCGCCCGTCGACGACGACCAGCCGATATAGAGCATCCGCACCGGCGCCGTCTTCGGATCGGGCGCGCTCTCGATGCGCTGCACGCGCTGCCCCGCTTCGAGCGCTTCGACCGATGCCTTTACGCCCACCTGCGCCAGTTGCTGCTGCACGAACTGAATGATCTTCTGCGCGGTCGTATGGTTATAGCCCGACCACAGCACGGTTTCGAAGCCGTTCGGATAGCCTGCTTCCTTCAACAGTTCGCGCGCCTTCGCGGGATCGTATTTCCACGGTCCGAGCTTGGTCGCGTATTCGACGCCCGGCGGCACCACGCCTTCGGCCGGCACGGCATAGCCCGCGAACGCCACCTTCACGAGCGCTTCCTTGTTGATCGCATAGTTCATCGCCTCGCGCACCTTCGGATTGTCGAAGGGTTTTTGCAGCACGTTCATGCTGACGTAGCGCTGAATGATCGATGGCGCCGCGATCAGATCGACCTTCGGGTTCGCCTTGAGCGTCGCGGCCTGCTCGAACGGCACCGAGAACGCGAAGTCCGCCTCGCCTGTCTGCATGAGCGCGGAACGGGTGTTGTTATCGACCACGGGTTTCCAGTCGATCATGTCGATCTTCGGCAAACCCTTCTTCCAGTAGCCGGCGAACTTCTTCACCTTCAGGTCGTCGGTCTGCTTCCATTCGACGAATTCGAACGGCCCCGTGCCGACCGGATGAAACGCGATGTCCTTGCCGTACTTCTGCAGCGCGGCCGGCGAAATCATCACCGCCGACGGATGCGCGAGCACGTTGATGAACGCCGAGAACGGAATCTTCAGCGTGATCTTCACCGTGTACGGATCGACCACCTCGGTCTTCTCGATCTTGTTGAAGAGGTTGTAGCGCTTGAGCTTGTTGTCCGGATTGGTCACGCGGTCGAACACGGCCTTCACGGCGTCGGCGTTGAAGTCGGTGCCGTCGTGGAACTTCACATCCTTGCGCAGATGGATCGTGTAGACCTTCGCGTCGGGGCTCGCCTCGTAGTTCGTCGCGAGCACGTTCTGGATCTTCATGTCCTTGTCGAAGCCGAACAGACCCTGATAGAACGACTTCGCCACCGCTTGCGAGAGCGTGTCGTTGGCGTCGTACGGGTCCATCGTCGTGAAGGTCGAGGCGACGGCCATCACGGCGGTACCTTGCGCATGCGCCGCCACCGGCGCGAGTGAGGTCAGCGCGGCGAATGCGCTTGCAGCGAGTATCGAGCGCAGTTTGAAGGACGGCATTCGTTGGACTCCTTATGACGTTATGGTGTTATCAGTACGCGCCACCAACGTGATGCTCGGCGACGTAATGGTCTGGTCCTACGGCTACGAGTTTCGCGACGATGGGCTCATCGCCGAGCTTGCGGATCGGGCTTGGAATCTCGTCGGCGGCGAGCATGCGCTGCGCGTGCCGGCGCGACGGGTCGGCGACCGGCACCGCGCTCATCAGCTTGCGCGTGTACGGATGACGCGGCGCTTCGAACACGGCCGCGCGTGGCCCGATCTCGACGATCTGCCCGAGATACATCACCGCCACGCGATGACTCACGCGCTCCACGACCGCCATGTCGTGCGAGATGAACAGATACGCGACGCCGAGTTCGCGCTGCAGATCGAGCATCAGATTGACGATCTGCGCGCGCACGGAGACATCGAGCGCGGAGACGGATTCATCGGCGATGACGACCTTCGGGTTCAACGCGAGCGCCCTTGCAATCGCGATGCGCTGTCGTTGTCCGCCCGAGAATTCATGCGGATAACGCTGCGCCGCTTCGGGCGGCAAGCCGACTTTTTCGAGCAGCCAGTCGACCCGCGCCTGCGCTTGCTTGCCGCTCGCGACGCCATGCACGAGCAGCGGCTCCATCACCGAGAAGCCGACCGTCAGACGCGGATTGAGCGACGCGAACGGGTCCTGAAAGATGAACTGGATATTGCGCCGCAGGGTCTGCAGCTCGTGACCTTCGAGTTTGCTGATGTCGCGTCCATCGAATTCGATGGAGCCGCTCTGGCTTTCGACGAGCCGCAGCAGCGAGCGCCCCGTCGTCGATTTGCCGCAGCCCGATTCGCCGACGAGCGCGAGCGTCTCGCCCGGACGCAGATCGAAGCTCACGCGCTCGACCGCATGCACCGCCGCCGTCGTGCGGCCGAACAAGCCGCTTTTCACCGGAAAGCGCGTGACGAGGTCGCGCACGCGCAGAATCGGCCTGATGGTTTCGTCGACGGCAGGCTGCTGTTCCTTTTCGACCGCCTCGGATGGACGCAACGCGCTCGCATCGTCGGGCGCAAGGTCGACCCGTTCCACTTCGAGGATCGGGAATTTCGCGGGACGATCGGTGCCGCGCATCGCGCCGAGCGTCGGCACGGCGGCGAGCAGCGCCTTCGTGTACGGATGCTTCGGCGCGTGAAACAGCGCGTCCGATTGCGCCTCTTCCACTTTCTCGCCGCGATACATCACGAGCACGCGATCGGCCACTTCCGCGACCACGCCCATGTCGTGCGTGATGAAGATCACGCCCATGTTCATTTCGTTCTGCAGGCCGCGCACGAGTTGCAGGATCTGCGCCTGGATCGTGACATCGAGCGCGGTGGTCGGCTCGTCGGCGATCAGGAGCGCGGGCTTGCACGACAGCGCCATCGCGATCATCACGCGCTGACGCATGCCGCCCGACAGCTGATGCGGATAACGCGCGAACACGCGGCGCGCTTCGGGAATGCGTACGAGATCGAGCAGACGCAGCGCTTCGGCGCGCGCCTCCGACGCGCTCTTGTTCTGATGCAGCGCAATCGCTTCCGCGATCTGATCGCCGACCGTGAAGACCGGATTGAGCGAGGTCATCGGCTCCTGGAAGATCATCGCGATGTCCGCGCCGCGCACGCCCCGCATCGTTGCCGACGACGCCTTCGCGAGATCGAGCACTTGCCCGTTGCGGCGGCGAAACGCGATGCTGCCCGACACGATCCGGCCACCGCCATGCTCGACGAGCCGCATCAGCGCAAGCGACGTGACCGACTTGCCCGAGCCCGATTCGCCGACGATCGCGAGCGTCTCGCCGCGATCCACGGTGAACGAAATGCTGCGCACGGCTTCGACCGTGCGCGCGAGCGAGCGAAACGCGACCGACAGATCGCGCACGTCGATCACACGGGCATCGGGCAGCGTCGCGCTCATCATCGATAGATCGCCGTGACGGGCGCTTCGCCCACGCGCGCGAAGCCGCGGTACATGCCTTCCGTGTTGAATGGCAGCACGACGTTGCCCTTCGCATCGACAGCGACGAGACCGCCGCGCCCTTCGATGCGTGGCAGCTTGGTCATCACGACATCGTTCGATGCGTCTTCCAGCGATACCCCGCGATATTCCATTTGCGCCGACACGTCGTACGCCGCGAGCATGCGGATGAACATCTCGCCCGTACCGGTGGTCGAAACCGCGCAGGTCGCGTCGTTCGCGTAGCAGCCCGCGCCGATCAGCGGCGCATCGCCGACGCGGCCCGCCTGCTTGTTGGTGATGCCGCCCGTCGACGTCGCTGCCGCGAGATGGCCGTTGGCATCGAGCGCGACCGCGCCGACCGTGCCAAACTTCTTGTCGGGATCGATGGGATCGATGGGATCGCGCGGATCATTCGAGAAGGCGAACTTCGTCATCGCGTCGTGATCGAGCATCGTGCCCGAGGTGCCGCGCGCGTTGAGCCATTGCTGATGGCGTGCCTCCGTGTAGAAGTACGACGGATCGACGAATTCGAGACCTTGCGCGGCCGCGAACGCTTCCGCGCCCGGCCCGGTGAACATGACGTGATCGCTCACGTCGAGCACGCGACGCGCCGCGAGCACGGGATTCTTCACGCGCGTCACGCAACTGATCGCGCCGGCGTCGAGCGTCGCGCCGTCCATCACCGAAGCGTCCAGTTCATGCGTGCCCGCCGCCGTGAACACCGCGCCGTGGCCCGCGTTGAAGAGCGGACAGTCTTCGAGCAGGCGCACGGCTTCGGTGACGGCATCGAGCGCGCTGCCGCCATCGGCGAGCACGCGTTGCGCCGCGCTCAGGATGTCCGTCAGCGCCGCGTGATAGCGCGCTTCGGCTTCGGCGTTCATCGCGTGGCGCACGATCGTGCCCGCGCCGCCGTGAATGGCGATGACTGGTGTGGCGTTCATGACTTGCGCGATTCCGTATGAGTGTGTCGTTTCGCAGTGGTGCGGCGGGTTGCCTGAACCGCGTGCGCTTCTTTCGGCAAAGAAGGCGCGACGAGCCAGGGCAAGACGAATTCGGTCAATCCCGATGCCGCCTCGACCGAGCGCTTGGCCCGGTGCGCGACCGCATCGCACAGCGCTTCGATGACGGCCAGCACAGCCGTGTCGCAATTCGCCGCGAGCCGGCGTTCGGCGCGGATCGCGAGCACGAGATCCGCGACCTGCGCGAGCGGCGACGCGGCGCTGTCCGTGAGCGCGACGACACGCAGGCCGTGATCGCGCGCGAGCTGCGCGAGCGTGATGGTGTCGTCGACATAACGCGGGAACGCGATCGCGATCAGCACATCGCCGCGCGCCGCCGTGAAGAGCCGCCGCGCGGCGTGCGACGGTCCGCCCATCAACGCGAGCGACTGCACGTTCGCGCAATACGGCGTGAGCCCGTGCTCCAGCAGGCCGGCCAGAAAGGCGCTCGCGCCGTAACCGATCGTGAAGACGCGCGGCGCGGCGAGAATCGTATCGACGATTGCCTCGGCCTTCGCGCCATCGACGGAGGTTTGAGCAAGACGCAGATTCGCCGCCGCCTGTGCGAGCGATGCATCGAACACCTCCGCGCCGCTCGCCGGCGATTCGAGCGCGGTGCGCAAGCGCTCGACCGGCGCGATGGTCGCCTCGAAACCGCGCACGAGCGCCTCGCGAAACGACGGATAGCCGGAGAAGCCGAGCGCGCGCGCAAAACGGTTCGCCGTCGCCACCGACGCGCCCACCGCGCCCGCCAGTTCGTCGATACGCATGGTCGCCGAGCGAAACAGGTTCGCCAGCACGAATGCACCCATGCGCCGATGGATGGGCGTGAGCGTCGGCATGGCCGCGGCGATGCGCGCGGCGATCAGATCGTCTGCGCTCGCCGGCGCACGAACCGATAGGGAACGGGACATGGAATGCGCTGCGCTCTCGTTGCGATGACACGCGATGAAAGTATATTTACTCGAAAAGCCGCTCAAAAAAAATTCATTTTCATCGAACTCGGGTTTTCGATAAGACGCGCAAGTGAGCCTCGTCCGATGCACCGGAGCGGCACGATCATGCACAATACGTGACGCATCGCGATACAAACGCGCGTCCTGAGTGCTCCCCAGTCCCTATGAATTTCGACTTCCTTCCCGATCCGCTGCCGCAACAACTCGCCGCTCATCCGTGGTTACAACTGATCGCGGGCCTCGTCGCGCTCGCGCTGATCGCGATCTTCGTGCAATGGGTGGTCGCGCGCATCGTGCTGTATGTCGCGCATCGGCTGCTCGTGCTGGCCGGGCATCAGAAGTGGGATCGCGCGTTCATCAAGCATCGGGCGTATCACCGGCTCTGGTATGCGGTGCCGTTCGCGACCGTTGCGCTCGGCATCGACGAAGTGCCGCGCATCGGCCACTGGGCCACGGTCATCGGCCGCATCGCGCACGGCGGCGCGTGGGTCTGCATATTTTTCGCCGCGGGCAGCGCGCTGTCCGCGTGGCAGGACGTCTACGCGGAAAGCAAGGAAGCGCAGACGCGCTCCATCAAAGGCTATATCCAGATCGGCAAGCTGGGGCTCGCGCTCGTGTGCGGCGTGCTCGTGCTGTCGATTCTCATCGACCGTTCGCCGCTCTGGATGCTGTCCGGTCTCGGCGCGCTGTCCGCCGTGCTGCTGCTCGTGTTCAAGGACACCTTGCTGTCGCTGGTAGCCAGCACGCAACTCACCTCGAACGACATGCTGCGCATCGGCGACTGGATCGAAATGCCGCAAGCCGCCGCCGATGGCTTCGTGAAGGACATCGCGCTGCACACGGTCAAGGTGCAGAACTGGGACAACACCGTGACCACGGTGCCCACCTACAAGCTCTTTTCCGAGAGCTACCGCAATTACCGGCACATGTTCGAATCGGGCGGGCGGCGCATCAAGCGCACCTTGCGCATCGACGCACAATGCGTGCGCTTTCTTTCCGACGAGGAAACCGCGCGCCTGAAGCGCTTTCGGCTGCTGCACGATTATCTGGAGCAGAAGCAGACGGAAGTCGAGCAGGCCAACCGCAATCTCGGCGAACTGGCCAACGAGCCCGCGAACCGGCGGCGACTCACGAATATCGGCACGTTTCGCGCGTATGGGCTCGCGTATCTCCAGCGTCATCCGGAGATTCGCCAAGACATGGCGATCATGGTGCGCATGATGGAACCTGAGTCGCAGGGCATTCCGGTGGAGGTGTACTGCTTCACCGCGACGACCGCGTGGACGCAATACGAGCGCATTCAGGGCGATGTCTTCGATCATCTGCTGTCGATCCTTCCCGAGATGGGCCTGAGGCTGTATCAGGCGCCTTCGGGCGCGGACATGAACGGTTTCGTGGGCCGCCTGCGCGGCGAAATGCCCACGCTGTGATTCTTTCCGTCAAAAAGAATCAGGCAAGAATCCTCCACTTTTGTGTATTCACGTTGACGCTTCCCGTCCGTACGATCTAACCATCGCCGATGCGCCTTTTTTCCGCAGCTTCATAGCCGCGGTGGAATCGCTTTTTTCCGCGCATCGCCACTCAATCGTCATAATGGGAAAACACAACGTGATCGATCGCGTCCATGCCATGCGTGTCTTCACGCGTGTCGTCGATACGAACAGCTTCACGCGTGCGGCCGAGTCGCTTGGCATGCCGCGCGCGAGTGTTTCGACGACCGTGCAACAACTCGAAGCGCTAGTCGGCGTGCAATTGCTCGCACGCACGACGCGGCGCCTGAATCTCACCGTCGATGGCGCCGCGTACTACGAGCGTTGCGCGCAGATCCTCGCCGACATCGACGAACTCGAATCCGGTTTCGGCGCGGGCGAGGAGCGCCTGCGCGGACGGCTGCGCGTCGAAATGCCCGACACCGTCGCGACATCGATCGTCGTGCCCGCGCTGCCGGAGTTTCATGCGCGCTATCCGCAGATCGAGCTGTCGATCGGCATCGGCAATCGCAATGTCGATCTGGTCGGCGAAGGCGTCGATTGCAGCGTGCAGCTCGGCGAACTGCCCGATTCGGGCCTGATCGCGCGCCGCCTCGGCATGCTCGAACAGGTGACGTGCGCGAGTCCCGCATATCTGGACAAGCACGGCATACCGCAAACGCTCGACGAACTCGCGCAGCATGTCGCGGTCAATTGCATTTCGGAGAAAAGCGGCCGCCCCGCCGATTTCGATTTCGATGTCGATGGCGAGCCCGTCACGATGAAGATGCGCGGCTTCGTGCAGGTCGCCGATGAACACGCGTATCTCGCATGCGGCGTCGAAGGGCTCGGGCTGATTCAGCCGCTGCGCATCGCGGCGCAGTCTTATCTGCGCTCGGGACAACTGCGCGAAGTGCTGCCGCAATGGAACTCGCCGCCGCTCAAAGTCTCGGTGGCGTTTCTGAAAAGCCGTCAGGCGACGCCGCGCGTGTCGGTGTTCGTCGACTGGCTCGCGGCGCTGTTCGAGCGTTCGCAGCAGCTCGACGACACGCTGACGAGTCTGTATCGCTCGGCGCAGCGTCGCGGTCCCTCGCGCCGGGACCGTCCCGAGGAAGAAACCGCCGACGCGTGATCGTTTCGCTTTCTGCTTCGCTATCGCACGGGCGTGGCCGCACTCGCGCCCACGACCGTGTTCCACTTGCGCACTTCCCAGCGTTCCACCAGCCCGTTCGTCACATACGGGTCATGCTTCGCGAAGTCTTCCGCGGCGGCGGGCGACTCGCTGTGAAACAACAGCATCGCGCGATCGGCGGGGGCGTCGAGCGCGCCCGCAAGCACGATGTCGCCGCGCTCCACTGCCGCCCACGCGAGGGCCAGATGCGCGTCGCGAAATTGCGCGCGGCGCTCCAGATAGTCCGCACAGAGGTCGTAAATCAACAGGTAATGCATTGCTGTCTCCTTTCAGTGAACGATGGATGGCCGCCAGCTAGTCTGTCCTATTTTCGAGATCGAGAATTCAAGAGTTCAATCGGAACCGTCTGATCGCCTTACGATAGCGCATCGTCGATGATGTGCGGATACTCGTAAAGGGGTCCGCCATGAACCGCAATCAACCTCCCTGCAATACGTGCACGATGCACGATTGCCGCACCTGTGCGTGGACGTCGCCGCTCGACGCATCGTACCGCACGCTCATCCCTCCTCGCTCCATGCTGTCGCTCGTCGCGCTCTCCGTGAACGGCAACGATCCCGCGCCCGCAGAACCCTCATGGCTCGCCATGGCGGGTAAGCGTATTCGCAAATTCTTCTCGGATGTGAGTCTTCGCGCGCGCTGAAAACGCAACGCCAGTCGCATCGACGCACCGTTTTCGTAAAGAATTTTGCAGATATATTTTTAGGATAACTGTGCAAGTAGAATCCGCTACACAATTGCGCTCGCGTTAAGCGTTCATGTAGAAAGGAAAGTCAGTCGATGAGCATCAATCTGGTTCAGGCGGTCAATGCCGCGATCTCGGAAAACATCGCGGAACAGTTGTCGCAACAGTTCGGCATCCCGGGGCAAATCGTCCGGCAACTGGCGGCCCGCATCGCGCCGGGACTCGTCGCGTCGCTGATGGACCGGGCGACGCTCGTGCCCGGATCGCAGTCGGTGTATTCCGTCATCATGCAGCCGGAGACCAACGCGTATATCGTCGACCAGTTCACGAAGCTGATCGCGACGACCGGCGGACTCAAGCAGCTCGAAGTCAACGGCCATTCGCTCGCCGCGCTCGCAACGGGTCACCGCGTCGATGCGCTGAGCGACGCCGTTTCGGCCGAAACCGGCGTCCCCACGCAAGCCACGTCTTCGCTCGCGGGCATCGTCGCCGCCGTGCTCTTCGGCATCATGAAGCGGCACTTCCTGCTCGCACAATGGGGCTTGCCGCAAGTGCCCAAGCTATTGCGCGACCAGGTCGGCGAGATCAACGGATCGATGTCGAACGCGGTCGCGGCGGCCATCGGCGTCGGCAATACCGAAGGCTTCACCAGTTGCATCACGCCGCGGCTCGATACCGTCGCGTCGAGCCTGGAAGCGCGCATGGATGCCGATGTCGCCGTGGCGGTCGCGCCGCCCGAGCCCATCGTGAAAGTGGCCGCGCAAAGCGCGCCCGTTTCCGCGCCCACGCCTCCCGCACCGACAACGCCGCCGATGCGCGCACCGGTACGCAAACCCGCGCCGACACGTTCGAACAAGTGGATCTGGCTGCTCTTCGCCGTGCTGGCGGTGATTCTCGCGTTGGTCTACTACCGCGGCTTCACGCACAGCGATAGCGTCGATCTGAGCGCCGCGCCGGCCACCCAACCAGTCACGAACGTGTCGACGCCGGCTTCATCACCCGCACCGCTGAGCACGCAGGCTGCGGACATTGCGCCGGTCGTCGCGTCCGCCACCGTCGATACGCCGACCGCAACGGCGGCGCCTGCGGAGACCACTCCGGCACCGACGATCGAGACCGCCTCTTGGAAAGATGCGCAGTTGCTGTTCAACGTCAACACAACGGGCGTTCCGGCCGTCGAGGCGACAGTCGGCACAGAAGCGGAGAAGAAGCATCTGCTCGACGCCATGACAGCACGCTTCGGCAAAGCCTTCAGCGCGGACATTTCCGTCGTTCCGCAAACGCGGCCGGCCCCCTGGCTCTCGCGCCTGACCGACTTCTTTCCACTCATGGCCGTGCCTGGCGCGGAAGCCAAGATCAGCGGCTCGAAAGTGGAACTGAGCGGCACAGCGGCCAATGCAAAGCTCGGCTGGACCGATCGCCTCAAAACCACGCTCGGCGGCATGTTCCAGGTTGCTGCGTTCGACGTGGACGGCGCTGTCGCCAGCGCAACGCAATCCTTTCGCAGCGCGATGAAGAGCCTGCTCGCCACGGACACGCCCTGCTCTGGCAAAAAACTCACCCGCGTGCTCGACCTTCAGGTCGTCAATTTCGCGCGCTCGAGCGCGCAGGTGCCGGAAAGTGCGTACGCCACGCTCGGCGAGACGGCGCAATTGCTCAAGAGCTGCGCGGCCAAGGGTTCCATGGTGAAGCTGGAAGTCGCCGGCTATTCGGATGCGCAAGGCACGGCCGCGGCGAAACTGGAAGTGTCGAAAGAACGTGCTCAGGCAGTCCGCGGATTCCTGGTGCGCAACGGCGTGCCGCCGCAGTCGCTCAGCGCATCAGGTTACGGCGACGCCAATCCGGTCGCCGACAACGAAACCGCGAGCGGTCGTTTCGCGAATCGACGAATTGCGTTCGTCGTCAAGAAAGGCTGACGCCAGTCCAGTTCTCGCTATTCGTTACCACGCCGTCGCGCCCAAACGCGACGGCGTTTTCATTTGCACACGCGCTTTCAGCGCAGCTCAGCCGCCCGCGCTCGGCTTGGCGAAATCGTTCCCGGCCCAGCGCTCCGCGCTCGCCTTGGTGAGCTTGAACGCAGGCGAAACGCGCACGTGCGCGAGCTGGGTGCCGTATGCGTCGAAAGCCTTGAGGTTGGCGTACGGATCGTCGTCATCCGGAACGATCTCCAGCGTAACGGTCATGTCCTCGCCTTGCACGTCGATGGTCACATTCTTGTGCAGCATCGCGTGACGCTGCTGCTCATGACGGCGCAACACTTCCGACGCCGTCTTGACCAGGGTGCGGAACGCGTTCGCATCGAGCGGTTTCGGGTTTTTTTTGTCGCGGCCCATCGTCCACGGGCCGACGAGCGCGGGCTCGGCCTCGCCCGCCTGAATCATCTCGACGGCCCAGCCGTCGTCGTCCTCGTTCTTGATCACGCGGGCGGTCCAGCCGTCGTCGCGCCAGAGGCGGTCTTCATGGATGGCGTCGTCGGTGGAGGGAATGTCGGAATCGGTCATATCGTAGCAATGCAGGCAATGAGGCAATGTGACGAATTTTACCTTGCGCGTGCTCGCGGCACCGTTCGTGCTCGTCGGATTGGCCGAACGGCCAGTGTCATACCCAAACGCTGTGCGCCGTGCTACTTTGGATATACCGGGACCGTCCGGAATCTATCTGCAACGCAGTCGAGAAGCCGTAAAACTCTGATAAGGAGCAACCGCATGCTTGCATTCATCGGTACTTTGATCGTCGGACTCGTCGTTGGTCTCATCGCCCGGGCCGTCAAGCCTGGCGACGACAACATGGGCTGGATCATGACCATCGTGCTCGGCATCGCCGGCTCGCTGATCGCCGGTTACGTCGGCCGCGCGCTCGGCTGGTATCAACCGGGGCAACCGGCCGGGTGGATCGCCTCGGTGATCGGCGCGATCATCCTGCTCGTCGTCTGGGGCATGATCCGCAAGCGCAGCTAGAACGCCGCGCCCGAGCATGTCCCGCTCGGGCTCAGCCAGACGCCTCGTCCGCCCTGGACGAGGCTTTTTTCATCAGGCGATGCGCGCGAAATCGATCTCCACGCCGCCGCGCACGACGCGATTCGGCAACGCGCCGCCAAGCCAGTACGAAAGCTCGGCAGGCCTGCCGATTCTCCACGCGACGAAATCCGCCGCCTTTCCTGCTTCGAGCGATCCGTGCGTGGATTGCAGACCCAGCGCCTTCGCCGCATGAATCGTGACGCCGGCGAGCGCTTCTTCCGGCGTCATCCGAAACAGCGTGCAGCCCATGTTGAGCATCATGCGAAGCGAAAGCGCCGGCGATGTGCCCGGGTTCAGATCGCTCGCGAGCGCGATCGGCACGTGATGCCGGCGCAGCGCGTCGATCGGCGGCAACTGCGTTTCCCGCAGCATGTAAAACGCGCCCGGCAACAGCACCGCGACGGTGCCGGCTTGCGCCATCGCAACGGCGTCGTCCTCGGTCATGTATTCGAGATGATCCGCCGACAACGCGCGATAGCGCGCCGCAAGCGTCGACCCATGCAAGGACGACAGTTGCTCGGCATGCAGTTTCACGGGCACGCCCAGATCGCGTGCGCATCGGAACACACGTTCGACCTGTTGCGTCGAGAACGCGATGTGCTCGCAGAACGCATCGACGGCATCGACGAGACCATCCGCGACGAGCGCCGGCAGCATCTCGTCGCAGACGTAGGCGATGTAGTCATCCGCGCGATTCGCGTACTCGGGCGGCAACGCGTGCGCGGCGAGGCAGGTCGCGCGCACGGTGAGCGGCAGCGCTTCGCCGAGACGGCGCGCCACCGCGAGCATCTTGCGTTCGTTGGCGAGATCGAGCCCGTAGCCGGACTTCACTTCGAGCGCGGTCACGCCCTCGCGCAGCAGACCGAGCGCGCGCGCCTTCGCGGTGTCGAACAAGGCGTCCTCGCTGGCTTCGCGCGTCGCGCGCACCGTGCTCGCGATGCCGCCGCCGCGCGCCGCGATCTCCGCATAGCTCACGCCCTGCAGCCGCTCTTCGAACTCGCCGCTGCGATCGCCGCCGAACACGAGATGCGTATGGCAATCGATCAGGCCCGGCGTCACCCACGCGCCGCCGAGGTCGACACGCTCGCAATCGCCGGTCTCCGGCGCCGCCGCGCGCGGCCCGATCCATTCGATGCGCGCGCCGTCGGTCAGGATCACGGCGTCTTCGATGACCGAATACTTGCCGCCGGACATCGTCGCGGCATGGCAGTGTTGCCAGCGCTTTTTCATCGCTTGCCTTGCGCGCCTTCGATCATCGGCAGGTCGAGGGCCTGCTCGCGCGCACACTGAACGGCGATGTCGTAGCCCGCGTCCGCGTGGCGCATGACGCCCGTCGCCGGATCGTTGTGCAGCACGCGCGCAATACGCGCATCGGCTTCCACGCTGCCATCGCACACGATGACGACGCCCGAATGCTGCGAGAAGCCCATGCCGACGCCGCCGCCGTGGTGAATCGACACCCACGTCGCGCCGCTCGCCGTGTTCAGCAGCGCATTGAGCAGCGGCCAGTCGGACACGGCATCGGAGCCGTCGCGCATCGCTTCGGTCTCGCGGTTCGGGCTCGCGACCGAGCCGGAATCGAGATGATCGCGGCCGATCACAACCGGCGCCGACAGCTCGCCGTTGCGCACCATCTCGTTGAACGCGAGGCCGAGCTTCGCGCGCTGGCCGAGCCCGACCCAGCAGATGCGCGCCGGCAGCCCCTGGAAGCTGATGCGCTCGCGCGCCATGTCGAGCCAGCGATGCAGATGCGCATCGTCGGCGATGAGTTCCTTCACTTTCGCGTCGGTCTTGTAGATGTCCTCCGGATTGCCCGACAGCGCGGCCCAGCGGAACGGCCCGACGCCGCGGCAAAAGAGCGGCCGGATGTAGGCCGGCACGAAGCCCGGAAAGTCGAACGCGTTTTCGACGCCCTCTTCCTTGGCCATCTGGCGGATATTGTTGCCGTAGTCGAAGGTCGGCACGCCCTGTTCGCGGAACGCGAGCATCGCGCGCACGTGCTCGGCCATCGATTGCTTCGCGGCTTTGACGGTCCCGGCAGCATCGCTCTGCGCGCGGTCGCGGTACTGCGCCCAGGTCCAGCCTTTCGGCAGATAGCCGTTGAGCGGATCGTGCGCGCTGGTCTGATCGGTGACCATGTCCGGGCGCACGCCGCGTCGCACGAGTTCGGGCAGCACGTCCGCGGCGTTGGCGCACAGCGCGACGGAAACCGCGCGTCCCTCCGACGTATGGCGCTGAATGCGCGCGAGGGCGTCGTCGAGATCGGTCGCCTGTTCGTCGACGTAACGCGTCTTCAGACGGAAATCGATGCGGCTCTGCTGGCATTCGATGTTCAGCGAGCACGCGCCCGCGAGCGTCGCCGCGAGTGGCTGCGCGCCGCCCATGCCGCCGAGCCCGGCGGTCAGCACCCAGCGCCCTTTCAGATCGCCGCCGTAATGCTGGCGTCCGGCTTCGACGAAAGTCTCGTACGTGCCCTGCACGATGCCCTGACTGCCGATATAAATCCAGCTACCGGCGGTCATTTGCCCGTACATCGCGAGACCTTTCGCGTCGAGTTCGTTGAAGTGCTCCCAGTTAGCCCAGTGCGGCACGAGATTCGAATTCGCGATCAGCACGCGCGGCGCGTTTTCGTGCGTCTTGAAGACGCCGACCGGCTTGCCCGACTGCACGAGCAGCGTCTCGTCGGCTTCGAGGCGCTTGAGCGTTTCGACGATCTTGTCGTAGCACGCCCAGTCGCGCGCTGCCCGCCCGATGCCGCCATACACGACGAGTTCGTTGGGATTCTCGGCCACGTCCGGGTCGAGATTGTTCATCAGCATGCGCAGCGGCGCCTCTGTCAGCCAGCTTTTGGCGTTGAGTTGCGTGCCGCGCGGTGCGCGGATCTCGGTGTCGCGAAAACGGGAAGATGAAGTCACGGATTGCTCCTGCGCATCAAGAAATGAGAGTCGACGAGCACGGATAGCAACCCGCGCCGAATTGGACTCATGTTCTTGTATATACAACTTCGATTGTATTAGGGGAATCCCGAGGCTCATCGCGCCGTACCAACGCAATCCTTGTATAGACAATCGTCACGGTACCGGCAAGCCGCCGTCGCGCTTCAGTTCGCGCAGCGACAGCATCGATTCGACGGCGGTCACGCCGGGCAAGGTGCGCAGGACGTCGCGCATGAAGACGCCGTATTCGTCGAGATCGCGCGCGACGATTTGCAGCAGATAGTCCGCCGTCCCCGAAATGTTGTGACACGAGACGATCCGGGCGATGCCCTGAATCTCGCGCTCGAAACGGTCCGACAACGCGCGGTCGTGGACGCTGAAGCGCACCTGCGCAAATGCGACGACGCCCAGTTCCAGCGCCTTGCGCGACAGCACCGCGCGATAGCCGTCGATATAACCGTCGCTTTCCAGACGCTTGAGCCTGCGCGCGCACGGCGTCTCGCTCAGCCCGACGCGCTCGGCGAGCTTCGCGACGGGCATGCGGCCATCCTGCTGAAGCGCGACGAGCATCGCGCGGTCGATACGGTCAAGTTCACTCATGGTGCCTTCCTCTTTTAGCACCAAAAATTGTAGTGGAAAGCCGCGCCATACTCCGAATTATCGATGTAAAAGGCCAGAAAACACCCCGCGCGTAATGGCACGATGAAGCCTTCAAAAGAGGAGTTTCATCATGGTTTCGGCACACTTGCTCTGGGTTTTCGTCGGTGCGCTGGCGGTCGTCTACGCGCTGCCCGGACCGGACATGGCGCTCATGCTTCAGACCAGCGGCACGCGGGGTTTCCGGCACGGTCTCGCCGTGGCGGCGGGTCTCGCCACGGCTCGCGCGACGCACGTGACGCTCTCGGCGCTCGGCGTCGCCGCGCTCCTGCGCAGCGCGCCGTGGCTCTACGATGGCGTGCGTATCGCGGGCGGACTGTATTTGTCGTATGTCGCGATTCAGATTTTCCGCTCGCCCGCGTTCGGGCTCAACGCCGCGCCCGCTCAAGATTCCGCCCCGACGCTGCGTTCGGCGTATGCGAAAGGCATTCTGAGCAGCATCCTCAATCCGAAGGCGTTGCTTTTCTGCTCCGTGCTGCTGCCGCAGTTCGTCCGGCCGGAATCCGGCCCGGTCTGGTCGCAGGTGCTGGAACTGGGCGTGGTGCTGATCGCGGTCGGCGTCGCGTTCGACCTGACGCTCGCGGCGGGCGCGGTGAGAATTTCCGGCTGGCTGCGTCGTCATCCGAAAGCGCAGACCGTGCAACGCTGGACCTTTTCCGCCGCGTTGCTCGCGTTCGCCGCGCGGCTGTCGCTGGACTGAGTGCGCGACGCCGCGTTCAGGTTTCCAGTGGCTTCAGAAAGAGTTCATGTTTCGGCGCGAAGTGCGCGTAGAGCGGCAGGATCGCGCCGCCCATCGCGCGTGCGTCGGGACCGATCTGCCCTTCGACGAGCCGTGGCCGCGTCATGCCCTGCCAGTCGAATGCGGCGAGCGCGTCATCGGTGCGACGGATCACGTCGTGCAGCAAGGCGCGGTCGATTTCTCCATCGATCACCACGGCTTCCAGATCGAGCAGCGCAGCCGACGATGCGATGCCCGTGGCGATCGCGGGACACGTCTCGCGCATCCACGCTTCCGCCAGCCCGCGCAACTCGGGCGACAACGCGCGCTCGTCATGCGCGGCGGCGGCCGGCGCGCCCGCAGCCGCGAACGCCTTCTCCAGCACGTAGACCGACGCCGTGTTGAGCAATTGCCCCGTGCGCTGCCGCTTGCCGCCGGAGATCAGCGGCAACGAACCGATCGCGCCCGCGTTGCCGCCCGGCCCGGCGTGCAGCCGGCCGTCGATCACGAGTCCGCCGCCGATGAACGTGCCGATGAAGACATACAGGAAATTGCGCAGCCCGCGCCCCTGGCCCATGACGAGTTCGGCGGCGCACGCGGCCGTCGTGTCCTTGGCGAACTCGACGCGCAGCGGCGTCATCGACTGAATGCGCGCGCGGATGTCGATGTCGTCCCACGCCGCGAGCACGTCGGGCGGCGTGTCGAAGAAATCGCGCCAGCCGCCGAGCCACAGCGGCGCCGCGACACCGATCCCCGCGATCTTGCGCGCGTCATCGCCGAGCGCGCCGATCACGCGCGCGAGGCGCTCTTCCAGCGCGGGAAAGAGCGTATGCGGATCGGGATACGGATATTCCAGCGTTTCGCGCGCACGCACGCTGCCGGCGAAATCCATCGACAGCACGTCGAGACTGCGCCGCCCCACTTTCACGCCGATGGAAAACGCGCCGTCCGCGCGCAGCGAGATCGGCACCGATGGCTGGCCGATGCGGCCGCGCACGCGTGAGCGCGGCTCCTTCGCGAGCAGGCCGTCTTCGATCAGATGGTCGATGATCAGCGAGACCGTCTGCATCGACAGACGCGTCAGGCGCGCGACGTCCGCCTTGGGCAACGCGCCGTGAAGCCGGATCGCCTGCAGGACGATGCGCTCGTTGAACTGGCGCATGCCCAACTGGTTCGAGCCGACGGAATGCATCGAGGCTTTGCGCGCGGGCCGCTCAGACATCGGCCGCAGCCTCGCGGCGCAGGCGCGCGCGGCGGATATCGTTCATGTATTGGTCCCCGTTCGATTAAATCCAGCGTTTTTATTTAGTAAAGACTTCCGCGCCGATTTTATCAAGCGGCTTTCATTCGCCGTCCGTGCGCCGCCGTCAATTTTTTTCGCGATTTTTAGTCGGTTATGTTCGACGGAGATCAACTCTTCTGTTCCAACAATGAGCACGCTCGAAGCCCTCCACGCGATCGTCAACGACGAAAGCGCGCCGCAGATCATCCGCGATCACATCGTCGATTCGCTGCAGTTCGCGCTGCGCAATCAACCCGGCTATTTCACACTCAAGGAGATTCAATGGCTCGCGCAATGGGAGGACACGCGCATTCCCATCGCGGCGACAAAGGTATTGAACGAGATGAAGATGGTCTGACGAGCGCCGTGCTCAGTGCGTCCCCGAGGCGCGCGCGTGCCAGTCATAGTCGAAGACGGTCGCCTGCGCCGGTTCGGACAGGCACTCGACGAAACTGATCACTTCCGGATCTTTCAGGAAACTCGCGGCCGAACTCGCCGCGAGAATCGCCGAACTTTCCTGCGGCCGCGCGACAAGAAAACCCTGCACGTAGTCGACGCCGATTTCCTGCAACGCGCGCAAGGTATCGACATCCTCGACCCATTCCGCCACGCTGCGCATGCCGAGATTGCGGGCGAGCGCGACGATCGCCTCGACGATCGCGATATCAGCCGGATGCGCGCACATCGAGCGCACGAATTCGCCGTCGATCTTGAGGGCGTCGGCGGACAGCGCCTTCAGATACTTGAACGACGTGTAGCCCGCGCCGAAGTCGTCGAGCGCGATCTTGCCGCCCATGTCGTGCACGCGCGCGATGAAACGCTGCGTGTTCTCGAGATCGTGCAGCGCGACGCTTTCGGTGATCTCCAGACACAGATACTGCACGATTGACTGATAGCGCGCGAACAGCGCGAAGATGTCCTCCATGAACTGCTCGTCGTTGAGCGATCCGCCGGAGAGATTCACGCAGATGAACTGCGTGTTGGCGAGCTGATGCTGATGCGTCTCGATCCATTCGAGCAGCGTCGAGATGACCCAGCGGTCGATCGCCGCGATGTTGCCCGACTCCTCCGCCGCGACGATCACCTTGCCCGCGGGCAGCGTCGCGCCATCCGGCGCGCGCATGCGCAGCAGCACTTCGAAGTTGAGCGATTCGGTCGGCGCGGACAGCGACATGATCGGCTGCATCACGAGAAAGAGTCCCGGCGGCAGGCGGTTGCGCCCGAGCGTCTCGACGAGCTTCAGTTCTTCCGCGCGCTCCTCGAAAGCGGCCGCGCCCTTGCGATAAGTGACGAGATGCGTATGCGCGACTTTCTTCGCCTCGCGACACGCGCGGTCCGCGTGCGACAGCGCGTCCTGCACGCGCACGCCCTGCGAGCATTCGACCAGACCGATCGACGCCTTCACCTGGAACGCGCGATTGCCGACCTGATACGGCGCGTCGGAGAGAATGGAGATGAGTTCGCGGCATTGCGCGATGGCGTCTTCGATCGACGTATCGTTCATCACGCAGACGAACTCGTCGCCGCCGATGCGCCCGACCGGATAATTGCGCGCGAAGTGCGCCCGCGTGCGCGCCGCGACCTGACGCAGCACTTCGTCGCCGCTGCGGTGGCCGAAGAGATCGTTGACGAGCTTGAAGCGGTCGAGATCGACGTACGCCAGCGCCCACGGCAGCGTTTCTTCGCTCTGCGCGGAAATTGCCTTTTCGATACCGCGCCGATTCAGCGAGCCGGTGAGCGGATCGTGCTCCGCGAGAAAGCGCAGGCGCTCGACGGCCTTCGACCGTTCGGTCGTATCCTGCAGCGAACCTTCGATCCAGCCGTTCGAGCGGATCGCCTTCAGCAGATAACGGCGCTCGCTCGTGCCGCGCTCCGGCGAGCCGCCCATTTCCAGCTCGCCGTCGCTGCCCTTCGACGCCAGCGCCTGCAACGCGCCCCACGCGCCCGCCTCGAAGTAGTCGTTCCAGTGCCGCAGCTTGTAGTCGGCCTTTTGCAGATCGAGCATCGCGCGCAGTGCGGGATTGGCGCGCACGAAGTGGCCGTCGGCGTCGAGCGTGAAGAGGCCGATCGGAGTGACTTCGTAAGTGTTGCGCAATTCCATCTGCGCCTGGCGGCGGAAATCGCGTTCGGCGCGCATCTGCTCGGCGATCGCGAAAGCCGCCATCATGCTCGACGACAGCGCGGCCATCACGGTATTGACGCCGCCGACCAGCACCTTCAGGCCGAAGGCCGCGCCGAGCACTTCGGAGAAGGTCGCGAACAGCACGACCGCGAGCGACGCCACGTACCACAGCACGGTACGCGAGCGCGCCATCCACACGAGCCGCGCGAGGAAGAACAGCAGCACGCAGATACCGAATCCCGCGATGATCCAGAGCGTCGGGATGAAGAGCGCGTACGGCAGCGCGAGCGCCGCCGCGAGCAGCACGATGCCCACATACTGAATGACGCGCAGCAGCCAGCGATAGCCAACCACGCGCAACTCGCGCCGGAACAATTGCTGAAACAGCGCGGCGGTCAACAAGTAATAGGCGGCGAACGTGACCTGCCGCAACGGCTGCATGAAATCCGACGGCAGTAAGCGGCCGAGCCATTGCATGTCCCAGCCCATCGCGTTCGCGCACAGCCGCAGATTGCCGACGAGCCACACCGCAAAAATCACGTAGGTCCACTCGTGATTGATGAGCGCCGTGACGAAAACGAACACTGCGAGCGTCAGCAGACCGCCGGCGATGAGGCCCGAGCTTTCCTGAAAGTCGAGCGCCGAGTTGCGCAGGCCCTGCCATTCCCACGCATAGGCGTTGATCTGCGCGGGACCTGAGAAAGTGCCACGGCAAAGTACGGTGGTGGACTGCTTGATACGCCCGACCTGAATCGAGAAACCCGCCTTCACCGTGCGCATTTCGCCGCTCACGCCTTCGCGATCCGCGCGGCCGAGCGGCGCGAGCGTGTCCGCATTCCAGCAGGCAAGCGTTTGCGCATGACGCGACGGCAATTCGACGACCGTCGACGAGTCGGGACTCATGCTCGGCGTCGTCAGAGTGAACCAGATGGGTTTTTCGGAGAGACGGGTGCTGTAGCGCGAAACAGGCGCGGCGCCTTTCAGCGCTTCGAGCGCATCGGCGGGCGTCATTATTTCGCCTTTATCGGCGACGACGCGCAATGAAAGAGGAATCGCGCCGCGCGTTTCATATTGGCGCGGCAAAAAATAAAGCGTCGCGATCGTACCGAGCAAAATCAGGAACGGCACGGCGTATACGGCGACCGCATACAGCGCGTCGTCGATCCACGAGCCCGTGCGTCTGAATCTCGATAAGGAAGCTGGAATAACCGACGCCATACCTGGAAAAACCCCCGTTTGCGCCCAGCGCGACATACGCCGGCGCAGACAGCGGCGGAGCCCGAAGATCGCCGCGCGCCGCCGCCTTTGGCCAACCGGACCGCTCGGCGATCCGGTTTATCGCTATTACCTTCCTGGATACGTTCGTGCTTTTTTACCTTCCGTAGGCCATCAAAGGAGCCTCCGGGCATCGTACCGGTTCCCAGTCAAAAGATAAATCTACAGAATGCAAATCGATATCGGGATGGTGCGTGTTGACCATGTAATTGAAGAGCGGGTGACGTGCTTCTTCCCAGCGCTGGCGCGCCGCCGCGACATCCTTCGCCAGCACGCGATGCGGCAGGCCGCCAACGTGCGACATCGGCAGGAACTCGTTCACGCCGAACACATCCTTGAAGAGCATCGCCTCATACTCCCGATCCAGCGGCGTACGCGCCGTGATCACCATATAGTCGATCCCGTGCAGTTCGCAGAACATCCAGAGCGCCTTGCACAGCGCCACTTTCACCACCCGTCCGACCATGCCGCCCGCAACCCCGAGGCGCGTCGCTTCCGCGAGGCGGCTCGTGCCCAGTTGATCGGGCAGACGCACTGACTGCTCCACCGCGAGCGGGCCATACGCATTGGTCTGAATACGCATGGTGCCGAGCGGCGCGCCGTCGAGCTTCGATTCCGCCAGCAACACGGCCGTGCCGCGATCGCGATCGGAAGTTTCGATTTTCATCGTTTCGGCGAATTCGGGCAGATGGCGCCCATAAGCCGAACGTCTGATGCTCACGGCTTTCTGCAGCCCCGCGTCGTCGCGGACGATACGGATAGTAAACGGCATCCGCTCCGATTTCTGAAGTGCGGGTACGACCGTGAGCGTTGGGCGAACCGCCGATTCGGTTTGGTTAGCGGCGGTGCTGTTGGCAAGGTTCAGACGTTCCATTTTGTAAACCCCATTTTTTCTTGGCGATTGGAAAAGTGCCGCGCGTTAAGAACGTTTATTTGGTTGGTTCCTTTACGCGGGCGAAATGAGCCTCTCACGAAGTCAAAACACGGGGTGCGCGCTTGCCACTGTTTCCGAGCAACTTTCAGGCTAAAAAAATGGAAGAAAGCTTCTAATCGACGAACCAACCGCCGGATAACCGCCGCAAACCATATATGCATATGCCGTACACGAATATGCGAGCCTGAGCAGGGAGAGAAGAAACGAGGGCGAGCAACCACCAGTTGACGGGAGAGGCAATTAGGAGAATAGCGTTCGCAGAACTGTCGCGGAGCATCGCGTAAACGCTGGAAAACACGAGAAAAAAGGGGCGCGGTAACGTTTGCTTACACTTTTGTTTCGCACAATCTGCGAAACGGGCAACACGCGGGGTTTGGGATTTTTGGCGAGCCGGAGAGACCAACAAAAAGCGGGCGTTCCTCCGAAAGGAACGCCCGCCCTATCACGACATAATCGTGTCGACTGTATGAATTCCGCTAAAGCGGATTAGAAAATCAGTCGTCTTCGTCGAGCCACGGGATGTCGACGTCGGTAATGAACGCGACCATCGCCAGGGGCCGACCTTCCTGCCGCCCGATATTGCCGTCGGCGCGCTGCCATTCGCAGCGGAAAATCGTCGCCGGTGTATCGGCGAGCAAGGTGATCGTGCGGATTTCGTCCGGATCGTTGTCTTCCACCGGGCCGTCCAGCGAGACGAGCAATTGCTGCGGCCAGACGCCGTCGGCGGGATCGTAGATCTTGTCGCCATCGTGAATGACGACGTGCGCCTCGACGCCGATGGTCGCCGATGCCTCGACGATCATCTTGCCGAGCGCGCGCAGCACCGCCGTGGCGCGGCCCGAGTTGGCCTGGCGGATCGCAAGGTCGCCGCGCGTCAGGGCCTGCTCGAGTTTGGGATTGGTTTTCTGTTGCGCCATTGATCTCTCTCAAGTTGTTCGTTGCGACTTTCGACGAGCGAGGCCCGGCTTAAGTTGCAGGCGGATCGTAGCATCGCACCAACAAAGATAGGTCGCGCGGGCGCTGGCGGCAAACCGCGGGCGGCTTCGGCGACGCTGCCGCACGCACGCATCCGGCGCTCAAGTTTGTGTACGACCGGCCGATATTGCGCTCATCCCCACCGAAACGCGTGATCGCCGTGCCGTTCATCGACCTGTGTACTCCTTCGTGCGTTCGTCCGCCGGCGCTCGCGTTCCGTACGCCGTCTCCGGGTGCCGCACGGCCGGCGCCGGCCACTGTCGCCTGAACGTGCTGACCGGACGCACGGAGATCGTCGACGGCATCACGCTGCGCACGCATCTGCAACCGATCTACAGCCTGCCGCATCAGCGCGAAGTGGGCTACGAGGCGCTGTTGCGCGGCGACGCGGGCAGCGGCGCGCTCGTCGACCCGTTCGATCTGTTCGGGCGGGCGATCGTCGCGGGCACGCTGACCGAGCTCGACCGCATGAGCCATCTCACGCATCTGCGCAATGCCGCAGCCGCGCTGCCCGAGGCGCACTGGCTCTTCCTCAACATCAATCCCGCCACCTTCACCGATCCCGGCTATGCCGCGCGGCTCGCCTCGGCGACGCGCGAAGCGGGCCTCGCGCCCGAGCGGCTCGTGATTGAAGTGCTCGAATCCGGCGGCACGGACGTCGACGAAATTTCGCGCGCGACGCATGCGTTTCGCGCGCAGGGCTTTCTCGTCGCGGTGGACGATTTCGGCGCGGGGCACTCCAACATCGACCGGCTGCTCACGCTGAAGCCCGACATCGTCAAGCTCGATCGCAGTCTCGTGCGCGCCAGCGGCGCGCACATGCGCGACGCGCTGATGCCGAAGCTCGTCGACCTGCTGCACGAGTCGGGCATGTTCGTGGTCGCGGAAGGCATCGAAACCAGCGAAGACCTGATGCTGGCCGCGCGCTCGAATGTCGACTTCGTGCAGGGCTATCTGTTCGGCATGCCGTCGGCGCGGCTCGCGGAGCGCGGCGTCGCCACCCCGCTGTTCGAAAGCGTGTTCGACGCGCTCGCGCGGATGCGCCGCACCGAGCGGCTCGCGGGCGACCTGCTGCTGCTGCCGTATCGCGCGGGGCTCACGCACGCGGCGCGGCGCTTCGCCTCGGGCGCGACGACCGGATCCGCCTGCGCCGAATTGCTCGCGTTGCAGTGCACGCTCAGTTGCTTTTTTCTCGACGAGGGCGGCCGCGAGTTCATGCCCGGCCTCGCGGGCGCCGCGGCGAAAGCGCCGAGCGCGCGTTTCGCGCCGATCGCCGATCCGTCGACCGGGCGCTGGGACAACCGCCCGTATTTCGTCGATGCACACGCCAAGCCGCAGCAGGTGATCACGAGCGCGCCGTATCTTTCGGTGACGGGCACGTCGCTGTGCGTGACGCTCACGATCGCGACGCAGCGCGCCGGCAAGCCCGTCGTGATCGGCGCGGATCTCGACTGGCGCAGGCTGATCGAAGCGGCGCCCGCGATCTTCTGAGCGTCAGGCGGCGGCGCTCGCCTGCGCGATCGCCTCGCCGAGCGCCGCCGCGCCCGAGCGCAACGCGGCGAGATTGCCCGGCTCGAAAGTCCAGTGCCCCGACGCATCCGCGACAGTCAGTTGCGCGCCGGGCCAGCGCGCCGCGAGTTCAAGCGCCTGATCGGCGGGACACACCATGTCGAAGCGTCCGTGCACGATCCGGCAAGGCAGGTGCGCGATGCGCGCGACGAGCGGCAAGAGCGGCGGCGGCGGCAACTCGTTGGCCATGTAGTGGCGTTCGAGCAGCGCCATCGAGATGGCGGCCGCGTTGGATTCCGCGCTCGGGCGCTTCTCCTCTTCGGCAGGTTCCTTCGGCAGCTTGTTGACGACGGATAGCGTCGTCTCGTATTGCGTCCAGGCCCGCGCGAGCCGCGTGCCCGCTTCATCGAAGCGCGCGAGCGGCGCCTCGGTCAGGTGCAGAATCTCCTGCGCGTTCGCCGGGCGCTTGCCGCAGGCCGCTTCGATCGCATCGAGAAACGCGCGATGCGCCTCGGGAAACACGCGGCGCACGTCCCACAGGAACCAGTCGATGTCCTCACGCCGCGCGAGAAAGACGCCGCGCAGCAAAAAGCCCGTGCAACGCTCCGGATGCGCGACGCCGTACGCGAGACCGAGCGTCGTGCCCCACGAACCGCCGAAAATCGCCCATTGCCCGATGTCCAGCGCCACGCGCAGCTTCTCCATGTCGCCGACGAGCGCGGCGATGCCGTTGTGCTCGAGCTTGCCGAACGGTGTCGACTTGCCGCAGCCGCGCTGATCGAAGAACACGACGCGCCACTTGCCTTGTTCCAGCACCTCGGCCCACTTCACGTTCATCGCGCCGCCGGGGCCGCCGTGCACGACGAGCATGACAGGCGCGTCGCGCGGCCCCTGCGCGCGCCAGTAGATCGAATGACCGTCGCCCACGTCGAGCATGCCTTCGTCGAATTGCACCGGCGGCTGGTTGTCCATGCGCTTGATCCTTGCTGAATGTGTTTCGTCGGGGTCCATTGTTGCATCGCTTCGACGCCGCCGCACGAGGCGCGCCGCGCCGCGCCATTCCAGCGCGTTTTGCCCGATACGCTATGCTTGCGGATTCCCGCCTGTCGTCACCCTTCTGTCATCCAGCGAATCACGATGCGTCGCACCCTCGTCAAGTGGCTCTTTGCAACCTATCTGCTCGGCAGCGGCACCGTCTGGTCGATCCTGATCCTGCCGCTCTTTCCGTTCGTCGGCCGCGACGGGCGCTACGCGCTCGCGAAGCTCTGGTGCCGCGCGATGGTCACGATGATGCGGGTGATCACCGGCGTGACGTGCTCGATCGAAGGGCTGGAGCATCTGCCCAACGGGCCGTGCATCATCCTGTCGCGGCACGAATCGACGTGGGAGACGCTCGCGTTCATGGCGCTCTTTCCGCGCCGCATCAGCTTCGTGTTCAAGCACGAGCTCATGAATATTCCGTTTTTCGGCTGGGTGCTGCGCGGCCTCGACATGGTGAGCCTCGATCGCGGCTCGATCCGTCAGGCGCACACCGCCGTGACCCGCGAGTCCGCGATCCGGCTCAAGAAAGGCGACTCGGTGGTGATCTTTCCGGAAGGCACGCGCGTCGCGCACGATGCGCCGCTCAAGCTCGCGTCGGGCGGCGTGCGCCTCGCGTGCGCGACCAAGGTACCAGTGGTGCCGGTCGTGCACGATGCAGGCAAGGTCTGGCCCGCGAAGGGCTGGCCGGATCGCGGCGGGCATATCCGCGTGATCGTCACGCCGTGTCTGCCGCTCGATTGCGTCATTCCGCAGGAACTGAACCGGCTCGCGCAGGCGCAGATGGATGAGGCGCTGGCGGAGTTGCGGTAAGCGCCGCTTAATACAGCGGCCGCTTCTTCGCGGCGCACAACCGGTTCACCGCCGAAATCAGCGTCTCCATATCGACGGGCTTGCGCAAATAGCCGTCGTAGCTGACGAAAGCCGGCGGATTCGGGTGCCCCGAAATCATCAGGAAAGGGATGTGCGCGAGCGCCGTGTCGTTCTTCATCGTCTGGCACAGCAGCGCGCCGCCCAGCCCGGGCATCATCCAGTCGGACACGACGATGTCCACCCGCTGTTCGCCGAGTATCGATAACGCGCCGTTGCCGTCGAAGGCGCACAGGACATTGCAATCCTCGCCCTGCATGCAGAGGGTCCAGGCTTCGATGGTGGCGGGGTCGTCGTCGACGAGCAATACGGTCTTCATCTTGCGAACATGGTCGGTGAGTGCGGTGCGTGCTGCGGGAAGTCTGCGCCGAGGGCGGCGAACAACGTCGTATGTGACTGCCGCAGCGCGCGTTTGTTGCAACACTTTCGGGCAACGCCGCATTTCGTCATAGTATTTCTTTCGCGCCAAATCTGCGCGGTAAATGCTGCTTCAGCAACTTGCGCGCCGCTCGCGCGCACCGGTCATTTGCTCCCGGCGCGGGAACGCCCGGCTTCGCGCAAGGCATCGACGAGCGTTTCCTCCACCGGCGTGCGCGCCGCGTCGTTGCGGCGGATCAGGCCGATGGGCTCATCGGTGCCGGCGAACGGCATCGGCAGCGCGGCGAGCAGCCCGAGCGCGATGTCCTGCTCGACCGCGCCGGCGGGCACGAACCACACGGCGTCGTTGTTCATCGCGAGCGAGCGCCCGAGCGACACCGACAAGGTTTCGACGAGCGCCGTCAGCGCATGCGCGCCGAACGCCGTCAGCACGCTTTCAGCCGATTGACGGATCAGCGTGCCGAACGGCGGCACTACGATCACGAAGCGGGCGAGCAGCGCCGGCGTGAGCGGCGTCTCCAGCGTGAGCGGGTGCTCACGGCGCACGACCACGGCGAGCGGCTCGCGATAGATCTGCTCGAACGACAGCCCGTGCATCGCATCCGGTTCCGACAGCCGCCCGACCACGAGATCGACATCGCCGGCCTTGAGCTTCTCCAGCAGCAGCGCGTTCGAATCCGTCCACACCGACAGCGACACCGCCGGCCATTGCTGCCGGAACGATGTCAGCGCGGGCGAAAGCAGCACCGGCGCGACCGTCGGCAAAATGCCGATCGCCACGGAACCCGGCATGTCGCCGCGCTCGCGCAGCAGCATGTCCACGCCTTCGCGCAAGGACGCGACGCACGCGCTCGCATGCGGCGCAAAAAGCCGCCCCTCGCGCGTGGGCACCGCGCCGCGCCGCCCTCGCTCGAACAAACGCACGCCTAGAATGGATTCGAGTTCGCCGATTGTTTTCGACACCGCAGGCTGCGTGATCGACAGGCTATCGGCTGCGCGCTGCACGCTGCCGAGCTGGGTGACGGCCAGAAAACACTGCAGATGCCGGAACTTGACGCGGGTGTTGGTGAAGTCGTTATCCATGACGTTCCGTTATGCAAGATGGCACAAAACATCATTTTCCATAACTTGCGGCGTTATATAAAGTAGCCGTCAGAAACATCCTATTCAACTTCCAGAATTACAGGAGACAGTCGACATGACCTCCCCCATCCTCACGCCGCGCGACTGGGAATCCCATCCCGCGTATCTGTCGCCGGGCTACAAGTCGTCGATTCTGCGCAGCCCGGGCTTGCCGCTCATTCCGCTGAAGGAAAATCTGCGCAACCGCCGCGTGCCGGTCTACGGTGCTGACGATCTGGGCGTGCTCGACGCCGACCTCACCCGCAATGCCGCGAAGAACGGCGAGCCGCTCGGCGAGCGCATCATCGTGACGGGCCGGGTGCTCGACGAAGGCGGCCGCCCGGTGCGCAACACGCTGGTGGAAGTGTGGCAGGCGAACGCCGCGGGCCGCTACGTCCACAAGGCGGATCAGCACGACGCGCCGCTCGACCCGAACTTCCTCGGCGCGGGCCGCTGCCTGACCGACGACGAAGGCCGCTATCGCTTCATGACGATCAAGCCGGGTGCGTACCCGTGGGGCAATCACCCGAACGCGTGGCGTCCGCAGCACATCCACTTCTCGCTCTTCGGCGAATATTTCGGCTCGCGCCTCGTCACGCAGATGTACTTCCCGGGCGATCCGCTGCTCGATCTCGATCCGATCTATCAGGGCATTCCCGAGCACGCGCGAAAGCGCCTGGTTTCGGCCTTCTCGATCGACACGACGCAGGAAAACTACGCGCTCGGCTACGAATTCGACATCGTGCTGCGCGGCCCGGATCAAACGCCGACGGAGTAACAGAACATGACCACGCTGAAACAGACCCCTTCGCAAACCGTCGGACCGTACTTCGCTTACGGCCTGGTTCCCGAGCAATACAACTTCGATCTGAAGAGCCTGTTCACCGCATCGGCGGCGGATCGTGAAGTGCCGGGCGAGCATATCGCCGTCGTCGGCAACGTGTTTGACGCCGAAGGCAAGCCCGTCAACGACGCGCTGATCGAAGTCGCCCAGGCCGATGCGAACGGCCGCTACGTGCAAAGCGTGCAGGAAGCGCGCGAATCGGGCTTTCGCGGCTTCGCCCGCGTGGGCACCGGCACGGACCCGAAACTTCGCTTCATCGTCGATACGGTGAAGCCGGGCGCAACCGCCGACGACTCCGCGCCGCACCTCGACGTCATCGTGCTGATGCGCGGCATGCTGCTGCACAGCTACACGCGCATCTACTTCGAGGACGAAACGGAAGCCAACGCGAAGGACGCCGTGCTGCAAAGCGTGCCGGCCGAGCGCCGTCATACGCTGATCGCGAAGCGCGAGGCGGGTGCATCGGCCAAGCCGGGTTCGTCGGGCACGATCTATCGCTTCGACATCCATCTGCGCGGACCGAACGAGACGGTGTTCTTCGACCTGTAAAGCTTCTCGCTGCAGTCGTTTGAAACGAAAGGCGTCCGGCACTGCGCTATAGTGTCGGACGCCTTTCGTCATTTATTCCGCTTTTCTCATGTCCGACGCTTTCACGCCAAGCCCCCTCTACGTCAAGCTCCTCGGTGAAACGGCCCAGATCGGCTGGTCCGAACTGGAGCGCTTTTTCGCGCAAGGCAAGCTCATCTGGGTGAAGCGCGACCTCGATCTCGTGAGCGTCGCGGAAGCCGTCGCCAACGATGACACGCAACAGGTCGCGCAGTGGCTCTCGGCGGGACTCGTCGAGCGCATGCAGGCCGAAACCGCCGCCGATCTCGCCGCGCGCGATCCGGAATTGTGGGCGGTCGTCACGTCGCCGTGGGTATGCGTGCAGGAACGCGGCTGAATCGCGCTAACGCCGTTCGACGACATAATCGGTCCACAGCACGACGAGAATCGTCATCAGCGCCGGGCCGATGAACAGCCCGATCAGCCCGAACGTCTCCGCGCCACCGAGAATCCCGAACAGCACGAGCAGAAACGGCAGCCGCGCCGAGCCGCCGATCAGCACCGGCCGCACGAAGTGCTCGGCGACGAACACCACGATCATCCCGAACACGGCGACGCACACGGCCGCGATCATCGAGCCCTGTGCGAGCAGCCACAGCGCCGAACCGAGAAACACGATCGGCGCGCAGAACGGCAGCATCGCCGCGACGGCAGTCAGCATGCCAAGCAGGGTGGCGTGCGGCACGCCTGTCACCGCATAGGCGATGCCGAGCAGCGCGCCCTCGCCCAGCCCGACCACGACGAGCCCTACCACCGTGCTGCGCACCGATTCCGCCATGCGCCGCACGATCGCCGCGCCGTCTGCGCCGAACGCGCGCCGCGAGCCCGCGAGCAGTTGTTCGCCGAGCCGGGAACCCGCCAGGAACACGAAGAAGAGCGTCATCAGCATGAAGCCGAAGATGACGACGCCATGTACCACGCGCCCGCCGAAGTGACGCGTCATCGCGACGACCGTCGAGCTGTGCAGGTTCTTCACCGCGGGCGACGCTTCGAGCGGCGTCGCGAGATTCTCCTGCCACCAGCGCGCGACCTGTTGCGAGCCCATCGGCAGATGCTCGATGAACGCGGGCATCGGAATCCCGGTGCGCAGGCTTTCGTGGAACCAGTGGAGCATGTCGTGCGCTTCGGTCACCGTCTGCGCCGCGACGATGAAGAACGGCACCACGAAGAGCAGGCCGATCGCCGCCGTCAGCACGACCGCGAGCACATTGTGATGCCGTCTGAATAGCGGCCGCCGTTCGAGCCAGCCAAACGCGGGCCATAGCGCGATCGCGATCACGCTCGCCCATACGACAGCCGGGATGAACGTGCGCGCCGTGTAGAGCGCGACCAGCACGAGCACCGCATAGAGCGCCGCGGATGCCGTGCGCTGCATCCTGCGCGTGCGCTCGGCGGGGTCCGGTGACGTATGGTCGGGCGGTTGAATCGGCATGAGTTCCTTGTGATCGAAGAGTTCGTCTGCATTGTAATCACGCACGAACCATTCCACTCGATCCGCCCAGTCAGGCAACGTTCTTTACAACGATACGTTTCGCGCTCCCTATAATCGAGCATCGGTATCAACGCAGGGATTTGGCAATGAAGGCCACAGGCTTACGGGCGACGAGCGTGGCGTGTCTGTCGCTCGCGCTGCTCGCGGGGTGTTCGACGGGACTCAACCGCGCGAAGGAAGATCAACTGAACGCGCACTACGGCATCACGATGCTGCCGGTCAAGGGTGGCGTGGAGATGCGGCTGCCCGAGTCGCCGCTTTTCGATACCGATGCGTCGACTATCCGCGCGGGTCATTCGCCGCTGCTCGATCGCGCGGCGCAGGTGTTGAAGCGCAGCATGCGGCCCATCCTGATCGAAGGCCACACCGACAACGAAGGCTCGCTCGCCTATAACCGCGCATTGTCGTCGGCGCGCGCCGAGGCGGTCGCGCAGGCGCTGATCGCGCGCGGCGTGCCCGCCGAGCGCATCACGACCAAAGGCATGGCTTACCTGCGGCCAATCGCCGGCAACGACACGCGCGCGGGGCGCGCATCGAACCGGCGCGTGGAGATTCTGGTGCGCGCCGAGAGCGAAGAAACGCTGCTCGGCGGGCCCGCGAAGATCAAGCGTTAGCCGCCTGTTCAACTTCCAGCACGAGCAACTGCGAGCCGTCGGCGACCTGATCGCCGACTTCGAACAGAATCTCGCCGATCTTGCCCGAAGAAGGCGCCACGATCGTGTGCTCCATCTTCATCGCTTCCATCACCATCAGCGGCGCGCCCTTCTCCACCGACGCGCCCGTCTCCACGAGCACCGCGATCACCTTGCCGGGCATCGGCGCGGTGAGACGGCCTTCGTGCTCGGCATCGCCCGCGTGGGCCATAAGGTTCTGCCACTCGAACTGGAACGCCGCGCCTTCGTGGAAGACGTGGAAGACGTCGCCATCGGTGAAGACATGGCCTTTGATCAGCGCATCGTCGAGCTGGACCGTGAATGACGTCGCACCGCTGTGCGACCAGTCGAAGCGCGCGCTCTTGTCGTTCAGCGTGAGACGCTTTTCGCCGTTCTTCGTGAACACGACCTTCAGCGTTTCGTCCGTATCGAGCGCACGCCAGTTCAAATCCTGGCTATAGCCGCCCGCCATGCGCCAGTGCGACAAAGCATCCCACGGCGAATGGCCATGCGCTTCCCCGCCCTCGCGCGTGAGCAACGCCGCGCACGCAAGCGCAAGCCCCTTGTTGCGCGACACGTGGGTCGGCGCAAACAGCGCGTCGTGATGACGCTCGATCAGGCCGGTGTCGAGATCGCCCGCGCTGAACGGCTCGCTCTTCACGATCCGTTGCAGGAACTCCACGTTGGTGGACAGCCCCACGATCTCGCATTCCGCCAGCGCCCGCGCCATGCGCGCCAGCGCATCGCGGCGATCGTTGCCGTGCACGATCAGCTTCGCGATCATCGGATCGTAGAACGGCGTGATCGCGTCGCCCTGACGCACGCCGCTGTCGACGCGCACATCGCCGTCGATCGAAAACTCCACCGCCTCCGGCATGCGTACGTGCTTGAGCGTGCCCGTCGATGGCAGGAAGCCGCGCGACGGATTCTCCGCATAGATGCGCGCTTCGATCGCGTGGCCGTTGACCTTCAGCTCGTCCTGCTTCAGCGGCAACGGTTCGCCCGCCGCCACGCGCAATTGCCATTCGACGAGATCGAGTCCCGTGACCATCTCCGTCACCGGATGCTCGACCTGCAGGCGCGTGTTCATCTCCATGAAGTAGAACTGGCCGTCCTGCGTCATGATGAATTCGACCGTGCCCGCGCCGACGTAATTCACCGCGCGCGCGGCGGCCACCGCCGCTTCACCCATCGCGCGGCGGGTTTCATCGTGAAGACCGGGCGCGGGCGCTTCTTCGAGCACCTTCTGATGGCGACGCTGCACCGAGCAGTCGCGATCGAACAGATAGACCGCGTTGCCGTGTTTGTCGGCGAATACCTGCACTTCGACGTGACGCGGGCGCAGCAGATACTTCTCGATGAGCACGCGATCGTTGCCGAAACTCGACGCCGCCTCGCGCTTGCACGACGCGAGCGCCGCCGCGAAATCCTCGCTTTTCTCGACGACGCGCATGCCCTTGCCGCCGCCGCCCGCGCTCGCTTTCAGCAGCACCGGATAGCCGATGCGGTCCGCCTCGCGATGCAGCAGCGCAGGGTCCTGATCGTCGCCGTGATAACCCGGCACGAGCGGCACGGACGCGGACTGCATCAACGCTTTTGCGGCCGCCTTGGAGCCCATCGCGCTGATCGCCTCGACCGGCGGGCCGATGAAAACCAGGCCTGCCTTCTCGCACGCATTCGCAAATGCTTCGTTCTCCGACAGAAATCCGTAACCCGGATGAATCGCCTGCGCGCCGGTCTTCTTCGCCGCGTCGACGATGCGCTCGATGCGCAGATAACTCTCCGATGCAGCCGAGCCGCCGACATGCACCGCCTCGTCGCAGACATCGACGTGCTTGGCTTTCGCATCGGCATCGGAATACACGGCGACGCTGCCGACATTCAGGCGCTTCGCCGTCGCCGCGACGCGGCACGCGATCTCGCCGCGATTCGCTATAAGTATTTTGTTGAACATGGCATTACGTCCGTGGGTCACATGCGGAACACGCCGAAGCGCGTGTCTTCGATGGGTGCGTTCAATGTCGCGGCAAGACCGAGACCGAGCACGTCGCGTGTCTGCGCCGGGTCGATCACGCCGTCATCCCACAGACGCGCGCTCGCGTAGTACGGATGCCCTTGCGCCTCGTACTGGTCGCGAATCGGCGCCTTGAACGCTTCCTCTTCTTCCTTCGACCACGTGCCGCCCTTCTTCTCGATGCCGTCGCGCCGCACCGTCGCGAGCACGGATGCCGCCTGCTCGCCGCCCATCACCGAGATGCGCGCGTTCGGCCACATCCACAGGAAGCGCGGCGAATACGCGCGGCCGCACATGCCGTAATTGCCCGCGCCGAACGAGCCGCCGATGATCACCGTGAACTTCGGCACCTTCGCGGTCGCAACGGCCGTCACCATCTTCGCGCCATTGCGCGCGATGCCTTCGTTTTCGTACTTGCGGCCGACCATGAAGCCCGTGATGTTCTGCAGGAACACCAGCGGAATCTTGCGTTGCGCGCACAGTTCGATGAAATGCGCGCCCTTCAGCGCCGACTCGCTGAACAGAATGCCGTTGTTCGCGACGATGCCGACCGGATGCCCCCAGATATGCGCGAAGCCGCAGACGAGCGTGGTGCCGTAGCGCGCCTTGAACTCGTCGAAAGCGGAATCGTCGACGATGCGCGCGATCACTTCGCGCACGTCGAAGGGCTTGCGCGTATCGACCGGAATCACGCCGTAGACGCTCTGCGGGTCGTAGCGCGGCGGCAGCGGCTCTTTCAATGCGAGCGTCGGCGTCTTCACGCGATTCAGATTGCCGACGATGCTGCGCGCAATGCCGAGCGCGTGCGCATCGTTTTGCGCGAGATGATCGACGACGCCGGACAGACGCGTATGCACGTCGCCGCCGCCGAGATCTTCGGCGCTGACTTCTTCGCCCGTCGCCGCCTTGACCAGCGGCGGGCCGCCCAGAAAGATCGTGCCTTGATTCTTCACGATGATCGATTCATCGCTCATCGCGGGCACGTATGCGCCGCCCGCGGTGCACGAGCCCATCACCACCGCGATCTGCGCGATGCCCTGCGCCGAAAGATTCGCCTGGTTGTAGAAGATGCGGCCGAAGTGATCGCGGTCGGGAAACACGTCGTCCTGATTCGGCAGGTTCGCGCCGCCCGAATCGACGAGATACACGCACGGCAGGCGGTTCTGCTCGGCGATTTCCTGCGCGCGCAAATGCTTCTTCACGGTGACGGGATAGTACGTGCCGCCCTTGACTGTCGCGTCGTTGCACACGACCACGCACTCCTGCCCCGCGATGCGCCCGATACCCGTGATGATGCCCGCGCCCGGCGCGTCGTCGTTGTACATGCCGTACGCGGCGAGTTGCGAGAGTTCGAGAAACGGCGTGCCCGGATCGAGCAGTTGCGCGATGCGATCACGCGGCAACAGCTTGTTGCGCGACACGTGCCGATCGCGCGCGGCCTGTCCGCCGCCCTCCGCGATCTTCGCGATTTTCTCTTTGAGGTCCGCGACGAGCGCGTCGAGCGCTTGCACGTTGGTGCGGAATTCCTCGCCGCGCGGATTCAGTTTCGATTCGATGATCGCCATGTCGCGCGCCCTCAAGCCGTCTCGGCAAACAGTTCGCGACCGATCAGCATGCGGCGGATCTCGCTCGTGCCCGCGCCGATCTCATAGAGCTTCGCGTCGCGCCACAGACGGCCGACCGGATACTCGTTGATGTAGCCATTGCCGCCGAGAATCTGAATCGCTTCGCCCGCCATCCACGTCGCCTTTTCGGCGGTGTAGAGAATGACGCCCGCGCAGTCCTTGCGCACCTGACGCACGTGGCCCGAGCCGAGCGTGTCGAGCTGGCGGCCGACCGCGTAGAGATACGCGCGGCAGGCTTGCAGCGTCGAGTACATGTCGGCGACCTTGCCCTGAATCAGCTGGAACTCGCCGATCGCCTGGCCGAACTGCTTGCGGTCGTGGATATACGGCACGACCGCGTCCATGCACGCGAGCATGATGCCGGTCGGGCCGCCCGCGAGCACCGCGCGCTCGTAGTCGAGGCCGCTCATCAGTACCTTCGTGCCGCCGTTCAGTTGACCGAGGATATTCTCCTTCGGCACTTCGACGTTCTCGAACACGAGTTCGCCGGTATGCGAGCCGCGCATGCCGAGCTTGTCGAGCTTCTGCGCGACGGAAAAGCCCTTCATGCCCTTCTCGACGATGAACGCCGTGATGCCGCGCGGGCCGGCTTCGATGTCCGTCTTCGCGTACACGACGAGCGTGTCGCAGTCCGGGCCGTTGGTGATCCACATCTTCGTGCCGTTGAGCACGTAGTGATCGCCCTTTTCCTCGGCGCGCAGCTTCATGCTGACGACGTCGGAACCCGCGTTCGGCTCGCTCATCGCGAGCGCGCCGATGTGCTCGCCCGACACCAGCTTCGGCAGATACTTCTGCTTTTGCGCTTCCGTGCCGTTGCGATGAATCTGGTTCACGCACAGATTCGAATGCGCGCCATACGACAGACCCACCGACGCCGACGCGCGCGAGATCTCTTCCATCGCGACCATGTGCGCGGTGTAGCCCATGTTCGCGCCGCCGTATTCCTCGGAGACCGTCATGCCGAGCACGCCGAGGTCGCCGAACTTCTTCCAGAGGTCCATCGGGAACTGGTCGGAGTGGTCGATTTCGCCCGCGCGCGGCGCGATTTCCTTCGCTGCGAAATTGGCGAGCGAGTCGCGCAGCATGTCGATGTCTTCGCCCAACGCGAAATTCAGGCCGGGTACGGTGCTCATGGGGTCGTCTCCTCCAAATGCGATGTTTTCGGTGCGCCCTGAAATTTGAGTTTCACTCACACAGGGCAACAAACCATGGGATGGGGCAATTTCACGCTCAAATCGCCTAGCCGTCAATATATTTTTGAGCTACGCTCACATTTAGTTCAAACGCTCATCGCAACGCCCTTGCCCATGTCGACGCAAACCACCGCCACCGGCCGCCGCGCGCCCGCCGGGGTCAAATCGCAGCAGCGCGTGAAAGACATCCTGCAGGCGGGCCGCGACGTCTTCGCCGAAAAGGGCTACGACGCCGCGACGAGCGCCGAGATCGCGCAGCGCGCGGGCATTTCGGAAGCGACCGTATTCAGCTATTTCAGCGGCAAGCGCGAGTTGTGCGCGCGCGTGATCGCGGACTGGTATGACGAAATCATCAATGCGTTCGAAACCGGCCTTCCGCGTGACGGCTCGGTGCGGCAGCAGTTCGCGTTCATCGTCCGGACGCACATGCGGCTGATGCTGATGAACGGCACCGGGCTTTGCGCGCTGGTGCTGTCGGAGGGGCGCACGAAGCAGCACGATCTGTCGGATACGTTGACGGAGTTGCAGCGCCGCTATACCGCTCCGCTGATGGAGGTGCTAGCGCGCGGCCAGGCGCTCGGACACGTGCGCAACGATGTGCCGCTGCGCCTTTTGCGCTCGCTCGTCTTCGGTCCGATGGAACACGTGCTGTGGGACGCGACACTCGCGAAACGCCGCCTGAGTCAGACTCAGATCGAGACGACGGCGAATGAACTTGTGGAAGTGCTGTGGACGGCGCTGCAACCGCCGAACGCGCAACTGGCGGCGCTTGCGCAGTTCCGGCAGGACGTCGAGGAAGCGTCACGCCGGTTCGACGCGGCGTCGAAACCGGCGGAGTGAGTGCGGCTTATTTCCTGATGAAGCGCAGCGCGAGGCGCGCGAGTTTCGGCACGGTCACCGGACGCAAGAGGCGCGCATCGTAGCCGCCCATGCGGCGGTCGTTTTCGGCGAGACACAGTTCGATCAACGAGCGAACCGATACCTCGCCCGCCACCGAGTCGCTGACGTTCGCGGGGAAATTGGCGTCCTGCGCGGCGCCGCTCTTGTCGAAGCCGCGCGCCAGCGAGATGCGATCGCGGATCAGCGAGAACCACACGCTCGCGGTCTTCGCCAGAAACCACGGCTTGCGATACCACGGCAGGTTGCGCCGATACCACGCGACCCAGTTCGCGAAGAAAAGAATATGGCGCGCTTCTTCCTGAATCACTGGCTCGAAGGTTTCGACGAGCGCTTCAGGAAAGTATCCGGACTGCCGCGCCGCCTCGAAAAGACCGAACGCAAAGAAACTGTCGATGCACTCGCTGTAGCCCGTGAGCATCCATGCGCGCAGCGGATCGGCGGGCGCGGGGTACGGCGGCTCGGGCGCAAGCGCGATCCCGTACGCTTCCACCAGCTTCGACAGCACCAGCTTGTGACGCGCTTCTTCGCCGCCGTTCATGCGCAGCGCTTCGCGCAATTGCGCATCGTCGACGGTGCCCGCGTAGGTCGCCACGCGAATCGACGCGCGCCCTTCCGTCTGCACGGCGATGTCCCAGATCGGCAGCGAGGTCACGCGCTTCAACGCGGCCGGATCGAGCTTCGGCCAGTCGATGACGGCGGGCTTGTACGGGTTGTGCGTCGTCAGCAGCATCTCGCAGAACATCCGCTTGTGCAGGTCGGAACCGACCGGAATCTTCCCCGTCGACCGGTACGTCCAGTTGCGCATCGCATGATCTGCTTCGACTGTGTTGAGCGTATCGGACATATTCGAATATTGGCGGCCGATTAGGTACGTTTTGCGGATTTTGGCATACGGAACGCTGACTCGCAGCATCTGCGCACCGTGTCGCCGAATGTGCGACAGATTGATCATTGTCAAAGCTGAAAATATACATATACTTGTATATTCGGTTGGCATGAAATTTCTCCGCTTCATCGGCTCCGCTCTGGATGACCTGCGCAACTTTCCCGCTGAGGCGCGTCGTGAAACTGGTTTTCAGCTAGACGCGATCCAACGCGGCTTCATGCCGGACGATTTCAAGCCCATGCCGACAGTCGGCATGGGAGCCTATGAGATCCGCATTCATGTCGAAGGCGAATGGCGCGTACTCTATGTCGCGAAATTCGAAGACGCAGTCTATGTGCTGCACGCGTTTCAGAAGAAAGCACAGAAAACGCCCCGGGAAGACATCGAGCTCGCGGCACGCCGCTATCGCCAGATCGGAGGTTGAAGCATGAGCGAATCCATCATCGAATCGAGCGGCAACGTCTTCTCCGATCTCGGTTTCTCGGAAGAAGAAGCGACACTGCTCAAATTGCGCGCCGACCTCATGGCCTCGTTGCGGGAAGTCATTGTCGCGCGAGGCTGGACGCAGGCACAGGCCGCGCAATCGCTCGGGCTCAGTCAGCCGCGCATTTCCGATCTGACTCGCGGAAAATGGGACAAATTCAGCCTCGATATGTTGCTGGCGCTCGCGGTACGCGTCGGGCTGCATCCGCATATTGAGCTGAAAGCTGCGTAAGTGTGCCGGAGGCGCGCCCTCAATACGGCTGAATCCCGTTCATCAGCAACGCAACGACGTGCCGCGCGAGCTGCTCCGAGCCGACCGTGTGCTCGCCCTCCCCGCGCCAGCGCGACGTCGCGAGCGGAAACACGGCCAGGCCGAACAGCGACGCGAATACGAGCGACGGCTCCAGTGCCGGATTCAGCTTGCCTTCCTTCTGCCAGCCGGCGATGCGCTCGATCGCGCGCTCCTTGTGCGCGTCGCCGAAGCGCTCGGCCATGCGCTGGCGCAGCAAGCCGCCTTCGCTGATCATTTCGCGGACCCATAACGCCGCGAACCACGGATACCGTTCGACCGTCGCGACGAGCGTTTCCACGAAAGCGCGCAGCGTTTCCACCGGTTCGGAATCGGGATCGTTGAACACGCGCGCGAGTTCCGCGCGCAACGGCACGAAGCGCTCGTCGATCAGCATGTCGAGCAACTGATCGCGCGTCTTGAAGTAATAGTGGACCATCGCCGGCGTGACGCCTGCCTCGCGCGCGATCGCGCCGAGCGTCGTTTCGCCGATGCCCTGCCGCGCAAACAGTTCGAGCGCGATATCCAGCAATTGCGTGCGCGCCTGTTCGCCGTGCGCCCCGCTCGGCCGCCCAGGCCGGCGGCCGGGCCGCTTTCCCGCCGCTGCGCTCCCCGACGCGCCCGCGCCCGTGTCCATCACGTCGTTTGCCATATAAGAATTTGACTAGCTTCGTCCACTCGACTATATTAACTTTCACGTTAATTAATTACAATCCACGTGATGAAACGGGCCGTTCGCCCGGTTGTGGATTCGTACCGCTCCAGCACTCAACATGACATCTTTGCATCAAACCGCCGTCGCGGGCGAGCAAGCGCCCGACGAAACCGGCATCGCAGCGAAACCGCCCATCCGGCTGCTGTTCACGGCGCTTCTGCTCGTGATGCTGCTCGGCGCGCTCGATCAGACCATCGTGTCCACCGCGCTGCCGACCATCGTCGGCGATCTCGGCGGGCTCGAAAATCTCTCGTGGGTCGTCACGTCCTACCTGCTCAGCTCGACGATCGTCGTGCCGCTCTACGGCAAGTTCGGCGACCAGTTCGGCCGCAAGGTCGTGCTTCAGGCGTCGATCCTGATCTTTCTCGCCGGCTCGATACTCTGCGGCATCGCGCAGAACATGACGCAGCTGATCGCGTTGCGCGCCCTCCAGGGTCTGGGCGGCGGCGGACTCATGGTCATCACGATGGCCGCCATCGCCGATGTCATCCCGCCCGCCGATCGTGGCCGCTTCCAGGGTCTCTTCGGCGGCGTGTACGGGCTGGCCACGGTCGTCGGTCCGCTGCTCGGCGGCTTTATCGTCGAGCATCTGTCGTGGCGCTGGATCTTCTACATCAACCTGCCGCTCGGCGTGATCGCGCTCGCGGTGATCCAGCTCGTCTTCAAGCCGCATACCGCGCATGTGAATCATCGCGTGGACTATATGGGCGCGGGCTTTCTCGCGGCGGCGCTCACCTGCATCATCCTGTTCACGAGCGAGGGCGGCACGCTGCTGCCGTGGAGCTCGCCGCAACTCTGGGGCACGCTGCTGCTCGGACTCGTGTGCCTCGGCGGCTTCGTCTACGAGGAACGCATCGCCGCCGAGCCGATCATGCCGCTCTCGCTCTTTAAGGAGCGCACTTTCGTGCTCGCGGGTCTGATCGGCTTCATCGTCGGCTGCGCGCTGTTTGGCGCGGTCACGTTCCTGCCGCTCTACCTGCAGGTCGTGAAAGGTTCGACGCCCTCGCAGGCCGGACTGCAGATCACGCCGATGATGGGCGGCGTGCTGCTTTCGTCGATCGTGAGCGGGCGCGTCATCAGCAAGATCGGCAAGTATCGCTTCTTCCCGATCGCGGGCACCGCGTGCGTCAGCATCGCGATGCTGCTGCTCTCGACGCTCAGCCTCGACACGCCGCTCTCCATCATGAACATCTACATGGCGCTGCTAGGCCTCGGGCTCGGCATGGTGATGCAGGTGCTCGTGCTCGCGGTGCAGAACGTCGTCGAATTCCGGCTGATGGGCGTGGCCACGTCGAGCGCGACGCTGTTCCGTTCGATCGGCGGCTCGGTCGGCGTGGCGGCGTTCGGCGCGATCTTTTCAAATAGCCTGCACTCGCGACTCGAAAAGCTCGTGCCGGCGGGCACAGAGTTGCCGCAATCGCTCGGGCCGCAGGCGGTCGCGCATCTGCCGCCCGCCTTGCACGACGACTATCTGCATGCGTTCGCGGGCTCGATGCACACGGTCTATCTCGTTGCCGCGTGCGTGGCGCTCATCGCGTTCGGGCTGTCGTGGTTCCTGAAGGATCATCCGTTGAGAAAGCGCTGAACGGTCACGCGAAGAGAGGAAAAGCTCTAAAGCCCTTGCTATCGGGGCTTTTACTAGCTCCCGAACTATTTTGGCTTGGTAACCTTCTGCCGATTCTGCGCGGACACGATCCGCCGAATGACATGCGCCGGCTCAACGACGCGCCGGACGCCCGGACACGAGACCTTCCGGGCTGAACTGACCACCTTCTGGAGTTAAAACAGTGAAGAAACTGCTCGCGGCACTGACGATGTCCCTTCTGGCCGCCACGTCGCTCACCGCCGTCACGGCTGCTCAGGCGAAGGACTATTCGACGATCCGCTTCGGTGTCGACGCAAGCTATCCGCCGTTCGAATCGAAAGGTTCCGACGGCAAGCTGGTCGGTTTCGACATCGATCTCGGCAATGAGATCTGCTCGCGCCTGAAGGCGAAATGCGTGTGGGTGGAGAACGATTTCGACGGCATGATCCCCGCGCTCAAGGCGAAGAAGTTCGACGGCGTGCTCTCGTCGATGTCGATGACCCCGCAACGCGCCGAGCAGATCGCCTTCTCGAGCAAGCTGTTCAACACGCCGACGCGTCTCGTCGCCAAGAAAGGCAGCAACATCCTGCCGACGGCTGACAGCCTGAAGGGCAAGAACGTCGGCGTCGAACAGGGCACGATCCAGGAAACCTACGCGAAGACCTACTGGGCGCCGAAGGGCGTGACGGTCACGCCGTACCAGAACCAGGATCAGGTCTATGCCGATCTGACCTCGGGCCGCCTCGACGCCGCCCTGCAGGATGCCGTGCAGGCTGAAATCGGCTTCCTGAAGACGCCGCGCGGCGCTGGCTACGACTTCGCGGGCAAGAACATCGACGATCCGAAGACGCTCGGCAACGGCGCTGGCATCGGTCTGCGCAAGGAAGACACCGACCTGAAGGCGAAGATCGACAAGGCGATCGCCGACATCATCAAGGACGGCACCTACAAGAAGATCGAGAAGAAGTACTTCGACTTCGACGTGTACGGCGGCTGAGCCGAACACCCGGCCCTGACCGGCTGACGGACGGGCTCCGCGCTCAAGGGCGCGGAGCCCGTTTTGCTTTTGGGCGCCCGGCGCGCGGATTTCGGCTAAGATCGAACGTCCGGTAGGACGCTGACGGACGGAGACACCGCGGCGCCCGGCAATTCCCAGAGGCAAGACACGCGCATCGCGCGCGCGACCAACATGCAAACCAGAATCCATCCCCTGATCTCGCCGACGCTCGGCACTTCCCGCAACATCACGAGCTTTCACTACGGCCCCGGCGGCGGCCAGAAAATCTATATCCAATCCTCGCTGCACGCGGACGAGCTGCCCGGCATGCTCGTCGCGTGGCGTCTGCGCCGTCAGCTCGCGGAACTCGAAGCCGCCGGCAAACTGCGCGGCGAAGTGGTGATCGTGCCGGTGCCGAATCCGATCGGCCTCTCGCAGCATCTGCACGGCACGCTGATGGGCCGTTTCGAAACCAACAGCGGCCACAATTTCAACCGCAATTTCTACGATCTCGCCGCGCTGATCGCGCCGCGCATCGAGGCGCGCCTCGGCAAAGACGCCGACGCGAACAAGCTCGCCGTGCGCGCCGCGATGAAAGAAGCGCTCGACGAACAGACCCCGCACACCGAACTCGAATCGCAACGCCTCGCGTTGCAGAAGCTGTCCTTCGACGCCGATGTCGTGCTCGACCTGCACTGCGATCTCGACGCCGCGCTGCATCTCTACACGAACCCGGAAATCTGGGCGGAAGTGGAGCCGCTCGCGCGCTATCTCGACGCAAAGGCGTCGCTGCTCGCGCTGAATTCGGTCGGCAATCCGTTCGACGAAATTCACAGCTTCTGCTGGTCGGACTTGCGTCAGCGATACGGCGAGCGCTTCCCGCTGCCGAACGGCGGCATCTCGGTGACGGTCGAACTGCGCAGCCAGCACGACGTGTCGTATGAACTCGCGGAGCAAGACGCGCAGGCGATCGTCAACTACATGATCCATCGCGGCGTGATCGATGCGCCTATGCCGGAGCAGCCGCCGCTCGCGTACCCCGCGACGCCGCTCGCGGGCGCCGAACCGATCGTCGCGCCCGCGTCCGGCGTGCTCGTGTTCCGTGCGCAGGTCGGCGCGTTCATCGAAGCGGGCGAAGCCATCGCCGATATCGTCGATCCGCTCACCGACACCGTCACGACGCTCAAATGCACGACCTCCGGCGTGATGTACGCGCGGCACATCACACGCTTCGCGACGGCCGGGCTGGAGGTGGCGCGTATCGCGGGTGCGAAGGCTTATCGGACCGGCTCGCTGCTGTCGGCCTGATAGCGATTTTCTAGAACGGCGCGAGGCCGCATTGCGCGGCCACGACGCGCCATGTCCCGCCGACCTCGCCCCACGTTCGCGTGTAGCGCAAGCTGCCCGCGAACGGCGCGCCCGCGAACGTTCCGGACAGCGCCACACGCGTCACCGTGACGGCGAAGCTGCCGTACACGCGCACGCTCTGCTCCTCCACGTCCAGCTTCTCGATGCGCTGCATGCCGTAACGATGCCCGTTCAGATCGTCGGCCTTCGACCACACTTTGCCGGTCGCGTCGACGAAGCTGAGGTCGTCGGCCAATAGCGCATCGAGCGCGTCGACATCCGACGCCACCATCGCCTGCTTCAGGCGCGCTTCCAGTTCGCGGATTCCTTGCTCGTCCATGATTTCGCTCGCGTGTCATCGAACCGCAAGCATACCGTGCCCGTGCGGCGGTGTTGTACGCGCGACACACGGCAAGGCGTTTGAAAGCACTGTCACATTTCTTTCTTCAGCCATCGCTACATTTGCGCCCGTCGACGCCACGCGCCGTCAGAGCGCGACGCACTGCAGACACCGTCAACAACCACACCGCGAACCAACTCACGGAGCATGTTTTGAAGAAGAATCTCTTGGCGACCGCCGCGCTCGCCGCCTTTGCCGCCCTCGCAGCCACCTCCGCTCATGCGCAAAGCAGCGTCACGCTGTACGGCATCATCGACGCCGGCATAAGCTACGTGAACAACAGCTCCACCAGCCCGACGCGCGCCGGCGACTCCCTCGTGAAATACGACGACGGCGTTGCGCAAGGCAGCCGCTGGGGCCTGAAAGGCGCCGAGGATCTCGGCGGCGGCCTGAAGGCAATCTTCACGTTGGAAAACGGCTTCAACAGCGGCACCGGCGCGCTCGGTCAGGGCGGCGCGGAATTCGGCCGTCAGGCATTCGTCGGTCTCTCGAAGAACGACGTCGGCTCGCTGACCTTCGGTCGTCAGTACAGCTTCAGCACCGACTACCTCGGCTCGAATTATTCGATCGGCGGCCAGACCGTCGCGGGTAACTACGCGTACCACATGAACGACTTCGACCAGTTGACGTCGAGCCGTATCAACAACGCGGTGAAGTTCTCGAGCGCGAATTTCTACGGCTTCACGTTCGGTGCGATGTACGGCTTCTCGAACACGGCCGGCGCGTTCGCGGGCTCGCCCAACACGACGGTCGGCACCACGACGACCCCGGGTTCGTCGCGCGCCTACAGCTTCGGCCTGAACTACAAGGCGGGCCCGTTCGGCATCGGCGCCGCTTACACGGACATCCGCTATCCGACGGCTGCGACGCCGGCCTTCAGCTCGACGATCGCCAACATCAACACGACCGGCACGACCAACAACGCGAAGGACCTGCGCACCTTCGGCATCGGTGCGAACTACGCGTTCGGCGCGGCGACGGTTTTCGGCCTGTGGACCAACACGCGCTTCGAGCCGATCGTCGGTTCGAGCTCGCGTCTGAACGCGTTCGACATCGGCGGCAAGTACGCATTCACGTCCGCGATCACGGCTGGCCTCGGCTATACGTACATGGACATGTACGACAACTTCAAGGGCCACTGGCACCAGATCGACGCGAGCTTCGACTACGCGTTGAGCAAGCGCACCGACGTGTACGCGCTCGCGGTCTATCAGAAGGCGTCGGGCTCGAACAACGGCATCGAGAATCAGGCATCGATCGGTTCTTCCTCGTCGAGCTACTTCGGCACGTCGGGACTGGGCGACAACAACCAGCTCGCGTTCCGCGTGGGCATCCGCCACAAGTTCTGAGCTTCGGTTTCCGAACTTCACGTATCGCCATAAACAGAAACAGCGGCCTCGGCCGCTGTTTTTGTTTCGAAGCGCAAACCTCGAAGTACGTCACTCCGCCGTTTCGAGCAGCGGATAATCCGTGTAGCCCTGCGCGCCGGGCGCGTAGAACGTCGACGTATCCCAGTCATTGAGACCGGCATCGAGTTCGAAGCGGCGCACGAGATCCGCATTCGCGATGAACGGCTTGCCCCACGCGACCGCATCCGCATCGCCGCGCGCGATGATGGCTTCGGCGCTCGCCTTCGAAAAGCCTTCGTTCACGATATACACGCCACCGAATGCCTTCTTCAGTTGCGGCCCGAGGCTGTCCGCGGCTTCATGCTCGCGCGCCGCGATGAACGCGATCTTGCGACGGCCGAGCTCGCGCGCCACATAGCCGAAGGTCGAGGCGCGATCGCTGTCGCCCATCGTGTGCGAATCGGCGCGCGGCGCGAGATGCACGCCGACGCGATCCGCGCCCCACACGTCGATACACTGGTCGACGATTTCGAGCAGCAGACGCGCACGGTTCTCGATCGGGCCGCCGTAGGCATCGGTACGCTTATTGGTGCTGTCCTGCAGGAACTGGTCGAGCAGATAGCCGTTCGCGCCGTGTACTTCCACACCGTCGAAGCCCGCGCGCTTCGCATTCTCCGCACCCTTGCGGAACGCCGCGACCACGCCGGCGATTTCGTCGAGTTCGAGCGCGCGCGGCGTCACGAACGGACGCTGCGGGCGCACGAGGCTCACATGCCCGCCCGCCGCGATCGCGCTTGGCGCCACCGGCAGTTCGCCGTTCAGAAACAGCGGATCCGAAATACGGCCCACGTGCCACAACTGCAGGAAGATCTTGCCGCCGGCTTCGTGCACGGCCTTCGTCACGCGCTTCCAGCCTTCCACTTGCTCGTCGGACCAGATGCCCGGCGTGTCCGCATAGCCGACGCCTTGCGGCGTGACCGAGGTCGCCTCGCTCAGAATGAGACCGGCCGATGCGCGGTCCGCGTAGTACTGCGCCATCAGCGCATTGGGCACGCGTTCGACGCCTGCGCGCTGACGCGTGAGCGGCGCCATGATGATGCGGTTCTTGAGCGTGAGTGCGCCAACCTTGAGCGGATCGAAGAGTGTCGACATGAATTGGTGTCCTAATGAAATTGAAAGCAGCCCATCACCGAAAGGAAAGTCAGACGCTCAAAGCATGTTCATCGAATCGCGGAACGCCTGAATGACCGCTTCGTCGCGCTTGAAGAACACCCATTGTCCGACGCGCTTCGTGGTGACGAGTCCGGCTTTGTGCAAGGTCGCGAGATGCGCGGAAACGGTCGACTGCGACATGCCGCAGCGTCCATCGATCTGGCCCGCGCAGACGCCATGCAGCAACGGCAGTTCCTGATTCGGAAAATGTCGTTCCGGCTCCTTCAGCCATTCGAGAATCTCACGGCGAAGGGGGTTGGCGAGGGCCTTGTGAATTGCGTCGATGTCCATTTCGTTGCTCATGCGTCTGACGAACGGAAAGCGTGGCCTTCCGAATCGTCTTGAGGCGAAGTATATATCGGAAACTTCCGATATGCAAATCGCAGCGCATGTGACCTGAAAAACCTCAGCCGGCGCGTTCCAGTTCAGCGTCGACGACCGCCCCGTCGCGCGGCCCATTGATATCGAAGTGCTTCGCCAACGCATCGACGACATTTTCCGCCATGGCGCGACGCGTCTCTTCCGTTCCGGAACCGATATGCGGTGTAAGCACCAGCCTGCGATCACGGATGAGCGCTTCGGGAACGTCGGGTTCGTGCTCGAACACGTCGAGCGCGGCGCCCGCCAGCTTGTCCGCTGCAAGCGCCGCGATGAGCGCACGTTCATCGACGACCGGACCGCGCGCGATGTTCACGAGGAATCCGTCGGGCCCGAGCGCATCGATGACCTTCGCGTCGATCAGATGATGGGTCGCGGGCGAAAGCGGGCACGTAAGGATCAGCATGTCGCTGTCTCGCGCGAGCCGCACGACGTCGTCGTAGTACGGCATATCGACGGCCTTGCGGCTGGGACCGAAGTACGCGAGCTTCGAACCGAACGCCCGCAACCGCTGCGCGATGGCCGAGCCGATGGTACCCAGCCCCACGATGCCGACCTTCATGCGCGAGATGGACCGGCCCAGCCGGTAATGCCCTTGCACGGGCCATTGTCCCGAGCGAACGTAGGCGTCCGCATTGACGAAGTCGCGCGTGACCGCGAGCGCCAGCCCGACCGCCGCATTCGCCACGTCTTCGGCCAGAATGTGCGAGGTATTCTCGATGCGGATGCCGCGCGCGCGCGTCGCCTGAATGTCCACGTTATCCAGTCCCGCGCTGTAGCTCGAGATGATCTCCAGCGCGGGCAGCGCATCGAGGAATGCCGTATCGATCTTCGTTTTACGCAGCGCGATGCCGCGAACCTTGCTGCCGTGTTCGTTCAGAAATGCGCCGATGGATGAAGGATCGCGCGGAAGATCGAGCACGGTAAATAGCGCTCTGAGTTCTGCGTGCGTCCATTCGGGCAATTCTGCCGCATTGAGGATGATCGGCTTGGTCATGGTTCGGATTCGGTGATGACGTTATGCAAAGACACAGAGCGAAGCGTGGAACTGCGATCAACTCATCGTGACGCGCTCGATCTTGCCCATGAAGAACAGATAGACGATGGCCGCCACCAGGCAATGCGCGGCGACGAAGTAGAGTCCGACAGTGTAGCCGCCCGTCGCCTGCACGATATAGCCGAAGGCGATCGGCGTCACGATGCCGCCAATGTTCCCGATGCAATTGAAGATCGCGCCGGCCAGCCCGACTGCCTCGCGCGGAGCCGTGTCGCTGACGACGGCCCACGTCCCCGCGCCGGCGGCCGCGCCCTTGCCGAAGAAGGCCAGCGTCATCAGCAGAACGATCGCGATATTGCTTTCGGTGACGGCGGAAAGAACGAGGCTGCAACCCATCGTCATGCCGACGATATACGGCGTCTTGCGGGCCCACGACACGCTCCATCCGCGACGAATGAGCCAGTCGGAGATCGTGCCGCCCACAATGCCGCCGAGGAAGCCCGCCACGGCCGGCACCATCGTCGCGAAACCGGCCTGCATCACGTTCATGCCGCGTGCCTGAACGAGGTAGATCGGAAACCAGGTGATGAAGAAATAGCTCAGCGCGATAGTGCAATACTGCCCGATATACGCGCACCAGAGCATGCGATTGGCGAGCAGCACGCGCATCACGCCGGACGAGACCGGGGGGCGCGACTTGAGCTCGTGCTTCGAGTCGATATCGACCATCGCGCCACCTGCGATGATGTGATCGAGTTCGCTGCTCGACACGCGCGGATGATTACGCGGCTCGTACATGACGACGGCCCACACGCCCGCCGCCGCGATGCCGATCACGCCCAGCGCGATGAACGGAGCGGGCCAGCCGAAGCGCGACGTGAGCCATCCCGCGAACGGCGAAAAGATCGCCACGGCGAAATACGATGCCGATGCGAACAACGACGTGGCAAGGCCGCGTTCTTCCTTGGGAAACCACATGACCGCGACGCGGCCGTTGGCGGGAAAGCTCGGCGCTTCGATCAGCCCGAGCGCGAAGCGCAGCGCGAACAAGAGCCCGAGCGCAACCGAGAGATCCGAAGTGACGTTGCCGATGAAGCCAACGAGCATCGTCGCGATGGACCACAGGACCAGCGTCGCGCCGTACATGGTCTTGGTGCCGAGGCGGTCAAGCAGCAAACCGCCCGGTATCTGCCCGACGACATACGCCCAGCTGAAGGCCGACAGCACATAGCCCAATTGCACGTGATTCAGGCCGAACTGCTTCGATATGCCGGGACCCGCGATCGACAGGATGGCGCGATCCGCGTAGGCCACCGTGGCCAGCAGCAGGATCATCGCGAGGATCGAATAACGCGTGCGCGTCGTGCGGGCTGTCGTGCTCGCTATATACTGGGTCGTTCGCTCTGTAGCCACTGATATCTCCTGTTTCATGCCCCTGAACGAGTCGGGGCTGATTTATGTCTCGCATTACACCGACGCCGTGGACGACCGTCAATCTTGATTGATTCGATCAACGTGAAGCACTGGATGACTCAGGAAGAGGCCTGCGAAGCCCTGAACGTGCGCAAGCAGACGCTCTACGCCTATGTCAGCCGCGGTCAGATCGAAGTCCAGGGCGACCCGCAGCACGCGAACCGCAATCTGTATCGCGCGGCGGATATCGCGGCGCTCGTGAAGAAACGCAGCCTCGGACGAGCGCGCAAGAACATCGCGGCCAGCACGATGGCCTGGGGCGAGCCGATCATCGATACGAGCATCTCCACGATCGTGCGCGGGCGGCTTTACTATCGCGGCCAGGACGCGGTGCGACTGGCTGCATCGGCGACGCTGGAACAGATCGCGCAGTTGCTATGGAACATGGACGAACCGCCGCGCTTTCCTTCCTTCGAGCCGATACCATTCGATGGACCGGTCAGCGCGCGTGTCTATGCCGCGTTGGCTCATTCAGCGGCGAGCGATCGGATGGAATCCGCATGCGATGGCGCGGAACGCGTGGCGCGGGCCGCCGCACTCGTCGGCCGCCTCGCCAGCAATTTCGTCGAACTGCGTTTGGATGAGGATTCGTTGCATCTGCGGATCGCGGATGCATGGGGCGTCCCGCATCATGCGGATCTGCTGCGCCGCGTGCTGGTTCTGCTGGCCGATCAGGAACTCACGAGTTCGTCATTCGCGGCGCGCGTGGCCGCATCGACGGGGGCGTCGCTCGGGGCGAGCATGATCGCGGGACTCGCCGCCTTCTCCGGCCCGATGCATGGCAACGCGATCGTGCGCGTGCGCGAATTCATGGATGATGCGAAGCGCTCGGGTACCGCAGCCGCGGTGCAGAGACGGATCTCGGCTGGCGATGCGTTGCCCGGCTTCGGGCACGAGCTCTATCCGCAGGGCGATCCGCGCGCGGCCGATCTCCTGTCCGCCTTCGATGCGCCCGACGCGGCCCGCGAACTGATCGACTGCGTCGAACGATCGACGGGCAAGCTGCCCGCCATCGACATGGCGCTCGCCGCGCTGGTCGAGCATTGCGAGCTTCCGGAGGGCGCGGCGTTTGCGCTGTTCTCCATCGCGCGGAGTGTCGGCTGGATGGCTCATTCGATCGAACAGAGCACGGAAGGAACCTTGCTGCGGCCGCGAGCGCACTATGTCGGGCCCGCTGTCATCGAAAACTCTGGAGGGCCATGAGATGCATCGCTTCGATTGCGCACACGAGGATATCGGCAATCTCGTGCTGCTCGAACACGTCAACCTCACGATACCGGATCAGCGTCTGGCCACCGCGTTCTATGTCAGCGCGCTCGGACTGACGCGCGATCCTTATCTGATGACCGGCGTGAGCAACATGTGGATCAACATAGGCCGGTCGCAGATCCATCTGCCGCACGGCAATGCGCAGCGCCTGCGCGGACAGGTCGGGCTGATCGTGGGCCAGCGCGAATCGCTCCTGAAACGGCTGCGGGAAGTTCAGCCCGTGCTCGCGCAGACCGGCTTCGGATGGGCCGAGCGCGAGGATCGCGTCGAGGTCACCTGCCCGTGGGGCAACCGTTACGATTGTCTCGATCCGGACGCGTCCGAAGCGCGCGCCCCGTGGTCAGGCATCAAACTCGGTATGGCTTACGTGCGGCTCGACGTCCCGGCCGGATGCGCCGCCGCGATTTCCGCGTTCTACAAGGAAATGTTCAATGCGTCCGTCGAAATCCGCGAAGAACACGACGCCCGACAGGCGGTCATCGGCATCGGCAGACATCAGCAGCTCATCTATGCCGAAACGCCCTCCGCCAGCCCGGACTACGACGGGCATCACATCCAGATTTACGTCGCCGATTTTTCCGGGCCCTACGCGCGACTCGCCGCGCACGGACTGACTTATGGCGAGGAGGCTCATCAATATCGGTTCCGGCGGCTGATCGATCTTGCAGGCGATGCGCCATGCTTCGAACTGGAGCATGAGGTGCGCAGCCTGCGCCATCCGCTTTACGCGAGACCGCTGGTGAACCGGAATCCGGAGAACAGCAACCGGAACTTCAAGGCGACCGAGGAGACGCGACGCGGCGCCTTTTAGCTCGCGCACTCAAGCCAGTTTGCCGCGAACGAACTGCAGGGAGCGGCGAGCGCGCTCGTCCATCTGCTCGTCCGTCGCGCCATTCGACATATCGCGCCAGACGCCCACGGCCCGGCTCACGGAGCCGCCCTTGCGCATGAAGGGCTCCATGACGATGGTCCCGCCGTAGTCGATTTCCTTCAGCGCGCCGAAGATTTCGTCCCACGGCAGACGGCCCTCTCCAGGCGGCAGGCGGTTCGCTTCACCGAGATGGAAGTGCCCGAGCTTACCCTTGCACGCGAGGATCGCATCGCGGAAGGAACTCTCCTCGATGTTCATGTGAAACGTGTCGAGTTGCACCTTGCAAGCCGGGCTGTCCACCGCATCGGCGAACGCAAGCGCTTCCTTGGCGTCGTTGCATAGCCATTGCTCGAAGCGGTTCACCACTTCCAGCGCATAGATGATGCCGTAGCCCTCGGCCACCTTGATGACGCGGCGCACGCTGTCGATCGCGCGGTCGACATACGGACGCTTGTCCTTCATGTCGAGCGGCGGCGACTGCGGCCATGCGCAGAACGTGAGGCCGGCGAACACCGGTGCGCCGAGCATGTGGCAATCATCGAGCAGACGCTTCACGTACTCGGTGCCGGCGTCGCGCACGCTCTGTTCCGGCGACGCGAAGTCATACTCGGATTTCAGCCCGATGCAGCACATCACCGTGAGGCCCAGATCGTCGGCGACCGTTTTCAGCTCGCGCTTCTTTGCATCCGGAAGATTGTGGAACTCGCCTAGCGAGATTTCCATCATGTCGAAGCCGAGTCCCGCGATGCGCTTCGCCGTCGCCGGAAAGTCGACCATCCATTCAGTCGACCAGTAGGTGTAGAACATGCCAACTTTATTCACGGTGAAGTTCCTTTACGAGACCATCACGAAGTTAGTTCAGGAAACGAATCCAGTCGGCTTGACTTCCGGATGAGCCGGGTCGGCATGTTCGAGCGCGGCCAGCGACATGATTCGCTCCTCCGATGCTTCGTCGAAGCCAACCTCGCCGACCAGTTGCCCCGCTCGCATGACCAGAATACGGTCCGAGATGGTAAGAATCTCAGGCAGGTCGCTCGAGATGACGAGAATCGCCAGTCCGTCGTGCGCGAGTTCTCGCATCAGCGCGTAGATTTCTGCTTTCGTCGTGACGTCGACGCCTCGTGTCGGCTCATCCACGATGAGCACGCGCGGTTTCGACGCCAGCCATTTCGCCAGCACGACCTTTTGCTGATTGCCGCCGCTCAAGAGCCGCACCAACTGTTCGACTGTCGGCGTTTTGATCTTGAACCGCCCGACGTAGGTGTCGATCAGGCGTGTCTCCTGCATGGGCCGCACGACAGGTCCTTTCGACAGGCGTCCGAGTCCGAGGGCAGCGAGAGAAAGATTGCTGCCGACCGACATGCCCAAGACCAGCCCCTGGTCCTTGCGGTCTTCGGGCGCGAGCGCAATGCCGAGCCTCATCGCATCGCGCGGTCTGGCAATCTTCACGGGCTTGCCTTCGACGGAGACGGTCCCGTGCTTCGGCGGCGGAGCCCCGAAGATCCCCATCGCCACTTCCGAGCGGCCCGCTCCGATCAGACCCGCGAGCCCGACGATTTCGCCCTGGCGAAGCGAGAACGAGACGTCGCGATAGCGATGGTCATCGCCCAGGCCTTGCACCGATAGCACGACAGGCTTGCCGGCGTGCTCTGGCCGTACGCGCTTCACCTCCGCGAGATCGCGGCCAACCATGAGGCGGACCACTTCATCCGGCGACGTATCGGCAAGCCGCGCGGTTCGCACGTGCTTGCCGTCCCGCAGGACGGTTACGGCGTCACAGTTGTCGAACACCTCACGCATCCGGTGCGAGATGTACAGAATGGTCACGCCGCGGTCCCGCAACTCGTGAACCACCTTGAAGAGCGTCAGAGAGTCGGCTTCGGACAGGCTCGATGTCGGCTCGTCCAGAATGAGCAGGCGCGGCTCATGAATCAGCGCCTTGCAGATTTCGATGAGCTGTTGCTGTGCGATGGTCAAATCGCCCAGACGCGTATCGGGGTCGAGCGAGATGCCCAGCCGCTTCATGGCAGCCCGCGCCTTGTCCAGCAACGTGCCGCGGTCGACCAGCACGCGGGCCATGCGCGGCTCGGTGCCGAGGAATATGTTCTCGGCAATCGTCATGTTCGAAGCCAGCATCAGCTCCTGGAAGACGATGGAAATACCTTTCTTCGCTGCGTCGCGCGTATTGGTGAACTCGACTTCCTGTCCGTCGAAGATGAGCCGGCCCGAAGTCGGCGAATGGGCCCCGGCGATGACCTGCATCAACGTCGACTTCCCGGCTCCGTTCTCGCCCATGATGGCGTGCACGGTCCCTGCCTCGACGCTGAAGGAGACCTCTTGCAGCGCCTTGACACCCGGATAGGTCTTGGTGATCTGCTCAACGCTCAATAGAACGGTCATGGCGGCACTCTTCACAAGGAAAGCATGGGACCGGGAACATCCCGGTCCCGCACGGACGGATTACTTGCCGCCGACGAACTTGTCCACGTTGGACGAATTCACGATATCGACACCGGTATCCGTGACCGGCGGAATCTTTCCGCCCTTTGAAAGCTCATCGAGCTGTTTCACCGACTCGATGCCCATCGCCAGCGGCCGCTGGCCGATCAGCGTGGTCGCGTAACCTTCCTTGAGCAGCTTGACCTGCGATGGCAACGTGTCGAACGAGACGATCACGAACTTGCCCGCCTTGATATCGGCTGCCTTGTTCTTGACGGCGCGAATGTAGGCCTCAGGCGCGAACATCGGCCAGCCGCCTGCGAAGAAGATACCGTCGAGCTTGGGGTTCTTCGCGAGAATGTCCTGAATCAACTGCACCGCCGTGCTGGAGTCGTCGTTGCATGCGAAGGGCGAACCCGAAACCTCCTTGAAGTTGCCGTCGAGCTTGGACTTGAAGCCCTTGATGCGCTCATTCAGATTTGCGGCGGACAGGCCGCCGGTCAGGATCGCGTAAGTGCCGCCCTTCGGAAGCGCCTTCGCGAATGCTTCGCCGGCGGCCACTCCGCCCGCCTCGTTGTTCGTGCCGATGAACGCGGCCCGCTTGGACTTCGGCGCATCGGAATCGAATGTGACGATCGGGATGTTCTTCGCCACGGCCGCGCTGATGACGTTACTGATGGAGTCGGCGTTATTCGGCGCAATCGCGATACCCGCAACCTTCTTGGTAATCAGGTCTCTGACGATCCGGCCTTGCTCGGCGTCATCGAGTTGCGCGGGGCCCGTGAACAGGCACTCCGCGCCGAGTTTCGCGGCCTCCTCCTTGCAGCCTTTCTCCGCGTCGGCGTAGAAAGCGACGCCGAGCGCCTTCGGCACGACGGCGAAAACCTTCTTGTCGGCTGCGTGCGCTTGCGTGATGCCGAGCCCGAACAGGACGGCGGCGGCTACTGCACTGATCATGGTGCGTGTCATGGTCTTCTCCAAGGATTGTTATGGCTACAGCGCTCATCGACGTCGCCAGACGCCTTTTCTGAGTTGATCGATAAAGACGGCAAGCACGATGACAGAACCGACGAACACCCCTTGCCAATAAGCGTCCGTTCCCAGCAAGACGAGACCATTGCGCAGCACTTCGAGAATCACCGTGCCGACGAACACGCCGATCACGGTGCCTTCGCCGCCGGACAGGGCCGTGCCGCCGATCACCGCCGCCGCGATGACGCTCAGCTCTTTACCCAGCCCCTGATTGGAAATCGCGGACGAAAGGTAGCTCACTTCGATGATGCCCGCGACACCCGCGAGGACAGAGGACATGATGTAGACGCTCATCTTCAGCCGGTCCACGTTCAGGCCAGTGAGCATCGCGGCGCGTTCGTTACCGCCGACCGCATAGAGCTGGCGGCCGTAGACCGTTCTCTTGAGCACGATCGCCGCGATGATTGCCAGCACCACGAAGATGATGAAGGGAACCGGCAAGTCGAGGAAGTCGCCGCCGCCGAGTGCGAAGAACGCGTCACCGTCGGGGCGGAAGCCGTCGATTGCCTTGCCGCGCGTGATGATGAGCGCGAGCGCACGTGCGATGCTCATGGTGGCGAGCGTCGGAACGAACGGCAGCATGCGCAGCTTGGTCACGCAGAAGCCATTGAAGAAGCCAACGGCGGCGCAAATGAGCAGCGTGAGCGCGCACGCCGGAACCACACCCATGCCCGCTTGCATCATCGCGGCGGACGCCACCGCCGCAAGCCCCCACACGCTGCCGACCGAAAGGTCGATCCCGCCAGTAATCATTACCGCAGCCTGACCCAGCACGACGATGCCGATGAATGACAGATTGCGCGCGTCATTGAGCAGATTGCCTTTACTGGCGAAGTCCGGCGCGAAAATCGATAGCAGCACCACCATGATGACCAGCGCACCAACGATGCCGGTCTCACGCGAGTGCATGAGCTGAGTCGCGAAACCCTTGCGGGGCCTCGGCTGCTCACTTTTGTCCACGGTCACTTTGCTCATGTCGCCTCCAAGTAAGCCTCTGAGCTCGCCATGGGGAGGGCAAGCCTCTTTTACCGTGAAAAATTCTAGTGACGAGTCGAAAGCCCAACAAAGCGGGTTTTCCCTGCACAGGTATGAAGGACGCCAAAAAGTGGGATTACCATGACGCCGTTCATCGAATGCGATGCTTACGTTCTGCAGGCGGCCGCATACATGCCGATGACCTCCCGGACCTTGCTGAAGATCAGGCTCATCGGCGAACCATCGATCAATCCGCAGCGGAGTTGCCAGTACTGGTTCGGAAGATATCGACTGATGAGGTTTTCGCGTATGTCGACGCGTTCAAGATTGGACACCAGCTTTTGCGTTGCGTCCGCAACTTCCGCATCGGTCCAGTAGTAGCGAATTCGGTCGCTGTAGCTGAAAGTGCGCAAGAGCCGCTTTTCCTGTTCGCTGCCGTGATAGTACTTCTCCCAATTTCTGGGTTTCTCCTGCATCACGCGCTCGACCACTGCTCTCAGATTGGAGCGTGCATCCGCTGCGACCAGTTCGTCTTCGATGTCCGCAAGTGCGTAGAGCGCTTCTCGCAATGCGAACGTCGCGCCTGGCCCGACTTTCAGAATGGCGAAGCCGTCACGCACCAGCGCCGAAAGAGCCTCAGGCTTCTGATAGTCCGTGGAATGCGCTTCGAAGACCATGCCGGGCAAGTCATCGAGGATATGCGACAGCTCGCCGGCGGATGACGCGTCATAGTCCACCACCTTCGTGTGATCGAACTCCACACCCGGCTGGACCACGAGACCGACGACGCGCTCCCACGCCGTATCCAGGCCACGGGCCTGCCATGCCGCACGATGCACCGCGACGGTATCGAGCGCCGCGCGCGGGTTCGTCACCTCGACCGCGGCAAGCGCTTCCGATGCCCCGCCGGGCACCGGGACTTCCGTACCGACTATGTAGACCGGGCGTTCGCGCAGCCCTGCGCGTTCGGCTGCTTGCTCCGCGGCCGCGCACAATCGGGCCGCACGCCCGGCGACCACTTCGTCGGAAAGACGCGACGGGTCATCGGCGCAGCTCATGCTCGTGTCGAGGTGAATCTTTTTGAATCCTGCCGCGGCGTAGGCTTCGATCAGTGCCTCAGCGTGTTCCATCGCTTCATCGGCTGGAAGATTTCGCCAGGCGTTCGGGCCGAGATGGTCGCCGCCGAGAAGCAGGGCTTCTCGGCGGAAACCCACCCTGTTGGCGATTTCGTGAACGAACCGCACGAAGTCCGCTGGCCGCATGCCGGTGTAGCCGCCATACTGGTCCACCTGGTTCGAGGTGGATTCGAGCAGCAATGGCGTGCCGTCATCGAGCGCCTGCCTCATGCTTGCTTCGATCACCCATGGGTGTGCCGAGCAGACCGAGTAGATTCCCTTCAGTCGCGACCCAAATCGTGCGTCGCCTGTGAGCCGTGTGACGATTTCAGTCATGGCTCACCTCGGATCTCTCCTTGATGAACGCATCCAGTTCCGCGAGGGTTGCAGTTCCTTCCATCGGACCGCGATACGTGACAGCGCGCGCACCTGCAGCGCCGGCATATTCCAGCGCCCGCCCGACAGCAAGCCCTTGTGCACGACAGGCGATGTATGTGCCGCCGAAGCAGTCCCCGGCGCCCGTCGGGTCGACTTCAGTCACCGGCAAGGCTTGCACATGCCACTCGTCTTTTCCATCGTAGAAGCTGCATCCGTCTTTGCCGCGTTTCACCACGACCTCGCGCACTCCTCTGCCCAGCAATTCATCGATCGCTGCCTTTTCGGTGTTCGCGCTCGCGAGCAACATCACTTCGTGCCCGCTCGGCAGGAAAACGTCGGTGTAGTCGAGAATGAAGTCGAGCGCCTCACGCATTTCCGGAATGCGCAACATCTCCTTGCGGATGTTCGGATCGAAGCTGACCGTGCCACCGTTCGCCTTCACCGTTTCGATGACGCTCTTCATCGCCTCGATGATGCGAAACGAGAAGAGCGAGGACCCCATCACATGAAAATGCCTGCAATCCTTCAGCAAGTGTTCGCGAATCTCGCTGACAGAAAGATGTCCCGAGGCGCTGTTGGTGATGTTGTAGATGAAGTCCCTGTCGCCATCCTTGCGATACGTGACGAACGCGCTGCCGGTGGTGGCAGCCTTGATGACGGATATGCCGGAGACATCCACGCCGTCCTCGCGCAGGCGCTCGACATTGAGCGCGCCGAAGTCGTCATCGCCCACGCATCCGATGATCGCGCACGGGCTGCCGCACTTCGCGACCTGATCGATAAAAATTGCCGGTGCGCCGCTCGCGAACGGCCCAATCAGTGTCCCTGCCTGCCGAAACGACTGCCCGATTTCCGTGGCGAGAATCTCGACGAGAATCTCGCCCATCGTGAGAATGCAGCCGGGACGATGGTCCGGTTTCGCTTCGGTTTTAGCCATGGCGGTTTTCGTTAGGATTACGATACACGAAATGCAATACAGGACGTGCTTAGCGCAATCGTCCTGTCAGGAAGCGCGAAACTCCAGAATGCCTGTGTCGCGCCTTTGCAGCTGAAGGCCCTTGCGCATCACCGTCTCCATCGTGGGCGGATCGATTCCATCGTCGATGAGCAACGTGTCGATCTCTTGCGCGCTCGCGAACGCCACGCCGCTACGTTCGTCGAGTACCGGCTGAAACGCAACGACGATCGTTCGCCTCGCGGCCCGCCGCGCTGCCTGCGCCACGCGCGCCAGGGCGGAATCCGCCGTCAAAAGTTTGCCATCGCGGTCGACACCGGATGCTTGCAGCACGCACAGATCAATCGGGCGCCGGCTCACAGCGGCTTCCGCGTCAGGGCCGGTCATCACAGTCGAGCCGTGCTCCAGTTGGCCGCCGGTCAGCAACACCTCGCAGTGCAGAAACCGCTGAACCGTCTGGGCAACCGAAACGTCCTGAACCAGCAATGAAAGGTTCGCCCGGTCTGCAAGGAAGGGAATCATCTTGTGAACGATCTCTCCCGCGCCCAACATGACCGCTTCGCTATCCATCACCTGTTCGGCCGCAAAACGGGCCAGAGCCGTCTCGGAGGCCTTGCGCATGGCGGCGTCCGACGCCGGCACGAGAATGTCGTCTCCGGACTTCTGTGCGAGATAGCGGGCCTTTCCGAACGAACGCAGAAGGTAGCGCTGCTGCTCCAGATAAGTCAGGTCGCTACGGATGGTCACGCTCGAAACATCGAAAACCTGACTGAGTTCATCGACGGAAACTTCCCCGCGCTTGCGAACAAGTTCGACGATTTGAAGGCGTCGCTTCAATGAACTCTTGTTGTTCAGCATCAGGTTCGCTTCCGCGCGATCTTTCGTTACGGAAGAGTCTAGTTTCGAAACGAAAGAAGATCAAAGCGAATCTCGTCATGGTTTTCCCGTGAGAGACGGCATATCGCGGCGCGGGAGCGCCCGGAATGCAAAGCACATGAATGCCGTGCAACTGCCCCCGGCGCGCGCGGTCTGGTACGCTCCCCGGTTTCACCGGCCGTAACAAGAACTGCAAAACCCTATGGATACTCCTTTCAACGAACGCGGCGTCACGCTCTCGCGCGCCGGCCTGTCGGCATCGGGGCAGATGATTCCGCTGCGTGATCTGCGCACCGCGCGCGTCGTGATGATTCCGCGCCAGAAGCCGATGCCAGTCATCATCGCGCTGATCGGGCTCGTCGCGTTCGGCGCGGGCATTATCACCGGCTCGGGCGCGGCGCTCGTGCTCGGCGTGATGACCATCGTGGTGGGCTACCTGACCTGGATCACGCAGGACGTGATCTATCAATTGATGGTCGCGACGCCCGATGGCGAGCGCGAAGTGCTCATCACGAAAGATCAGGAATTTGCGGACAAAGTGGCCGCGCTCGTCGGCGATGCGGTCGCGAAACACGCGGCCAGCGCAGCCACCAAACCGCAGGCGTGATTTTGATACGGCGTTAATATCGTCGCGCGCGACTTTATCGCCGCCTTTAGGCGCGCGGCGCTAGAGTGAACGCGTTGCCACTTCGAGCCGCCATCGGGCGGCTGTCATCGATGTATCGCACTTCCGACCTGCCCTTTCTTCCCCAGGCATCCAACGGCGGCTCGCCGCGCCGCCGCGAAACGCGTCACTGCCTCGCCTTCGATCTGACCGTTCCCGGACTGAACTCCGCACCCGCGCGTGAATTGCTCACGCACGCTTTCGGTGCGAACGTGCGCGCGCACGTCGTCGCGACGAGCCGTCGTCACGACTGTACGACCCTCTATGTCGAAACGGACGGCGTGGACGCGAACGTGGTCATCGGCAAGATCACGCGATGGTTTCCCAACGCGACGCTAGGCCGCGTGATTCGCATCACGCGGCGCTGACGCCGAAACGCGCGCGCTTCAGGTCACCTGCAACGGCTCGACATGCCAGATGTCGCGCGCATATTCCGCGATCGTGCGATCCGACGAGAAGATGCCCATGCCCGCGACGTTCTCGATCGCGCTCTTGGTCCACGCGTCCTTGTCGCGGAACTTGAGATCGACTTCGGTCTGCGTCTTGTCGAAGCTGTCGAAGTCGGCGAGCACCATGTAGTGATCGCCCCAGTCCACCAGCGTGTGGAAGATGTCGTAGAAGCGATGCGGCTCTTCCGGCGAGAAATGCCCGAGGCGAATCTGATCGAGCGCGAGCTTCAGCTCCGGGTTCTCTTCGTAGATCTGCCGCGGCCGATACCCCGCCGCCCGCAGCGATTCGATCTCGTCGGTCGTATTGCCGAAGATGAAGATGTTCTCGCGCCCCACGGCATCGCAGATTTCGATGTTCGCGCCATCCAGCGTGCCGATGGTCAGCGCGCCGTTCAGCGCGAGCTTCATGTTGCCGGTGCCCGATGCCTCGGTGCCGGCCATCGAAATCTGTTCCGACAGGTCCGCCGCCGGAATGATGAGTTCGGCCACCGAGACGCCGTAGTTCGGAATGAAGCCGACCTTCAACCGGTCGCCGACGAGCGGGTCCGCGTTGATCCGCTTCGCGACATCGTTGATGAGCTTGATGATGTTCTTCGCCATCTTGTACGCCGATGCCGCCTTGCCCGCGAACATCACCACGCGCGGCGTCCAGTCCTGCTCCGGATTCTCGCGGATGCGGTTGTAGCGCACGATCACGTACAGGATGTTGAGCAACTGCCGCTTGTACTCGTGGATGCGCTTGACCTGCAGATCGAACAGCGCTTCCGGATTGATGATCGCATTGGCGTCGCGCTTGGCGCGCTCGACGAGCCTGAGCTTGTTGGCGAACTTCGCTTCGTGGAAAGCCTTGCAGAACTCCGGATCGTCGCGCCATTCGCGCAGGCGGCCGAGTTCGAAGAGATCGGTGCGCCAGCGCGGCCCGAGGCGCTTGTCGATCAGCGACGAAAGCGACGGACTCGCCTGCGCGAGCCAGCGGCGCGGCGTAATGCCGTTGGTCACGTTGGTGAAGCGCTCCGGATACATGCGCGCGAAATCGGAGAAGATGTTCTGCACCATCAGTTGCGAATGCAGCTTCGATACGCCATTCACCTTGTGGCTCGCGACGATCGCGAGATGCGCCATCCGCACGCGCCGCTGACCGTATTCGTCGACGAGCGAGATGCGGCGGATCAGCTCGACGTCGCGGCCGAACTTCTCGGTCACCTGCTTCAGGAATTGCGCGTTGATCTCGAAGATGATCTCGAGGTGCCGCGGCAGCAGTCGCGCGAGCATCTCGACGTCCCACGTTTCGAGTGCCTCGGGCATCAGCGTGTGGTTCGTGTACGAGAACATCTGCTGGATGAGCTTCCACGCCTTGTCCCACGGCACGCGATGCTTGTCGACCAGGAGACGCATCAGCTCCGGAATCGCGAGCACGGGGTGCGTATCGTTCAGATGCACCGCGACCTTCTCCGCGAGCCGCCCGAAATGCGTATGCGTGCGCTGATAGCGGCGGATCAGATCCTGCATCGTCGCGGAGACGAAGAAGTACTCCTGACGCAGACGCAACTCGCGGCCAGCCTGCGTCGAATCGTCGGGATAGAGCAGACGCGAGACATGTTCCGAGGTGTTCTTCGCCTCCACCGCGCGGCGATAGTCGCCCTGATTGAATGCGGAGAGATCGAACTCGTCGGTCGCGCGCGCGGACCACAGGCGCAGCGTGTTGGTCGCCGTCGTGGCGAAGCCGGGGATGACCGTGTCGTAGGCCATCGCGTTGACGTGCTCGGTGTCGATCCAGTCGGTGCGGTCCTCGTGCTGCACGGTGCGGCCGCCGAAATGCACGGTGTACACGACCTCGGGACGCGGGAACTCCCACGGATTGCCCGCGCGCAGCCAGTAATCGGGCATTTCGACCTGATTGCCGTCGACCACCGTCTGGCGGAACATGCCGTATTCGTAACGGATGCCGTAGCCGAAGCCCGGCACGCCGACGGTCGCCATCGAATCGAGGAAGCAGGCGGCAAGCCGCCCGAGGCCGCCATTGCCGAGCGCGGCGTCCGGCTCCAGTTCCTCCAGCGCCGCGAGATCGACGCCGAGGCCGGCCAGCGCGTCGCGCACCTCGTCATAGATGCCGAGCGCGAGTAGCGCGTTGCTGAAGGTTCTGCCGATGAGAAACTCCATCGACAGGTAGTAGACGCGCTTCACGTCCTGTTCGTATTGCAGCCGCGTGGTGCGCATCCAGCGTGCGACGAGGCGATCGCGCACCGCCAGTTCAGCGGCGTGCAGCCAGTCGCGCGGCTGCGCCGTGACGGCGTCCTTGCCGACGCCGTACATCAGGCGGTTCGAGATGGAGCGCCTGAGCGCATCGACGGTGCTGTTGAGCTGGTCGAATTCCAGGTCGACGGATGTCATCGGAACCTCCGGTGTTTGCAACATATGCAACGACCGCGAAAGCGCGACGGGAGTTCACTCGGACGCCCCAAAATGGCGCCCTGCCCTGATTGTTCCCGAGGGAAAATTCCTCCGGTCATGCGGGTGCGGCCGTGCCTGAAAGTGCAGGTTACGCCAGTTTTATTTTTTTTGGTATGACATGGCCAAAACGCGAACGCGGCCCGGGAATTGCTCGCGGCCGCATTCCGGGCCCAATTCCGGCCCGGAATTTTAGTTCGGATTCCCGATGTTCAGCGTGCGATTCCGCTGCGCGGAGCACGCGCGGCGATCATCAGTAGCGCGGCGAGCGAGACCGCCAGCAGGATCAGCGACAGCGCCGATGCGGGCAGATAGTAACCGCGATTGACCTGCCCCACGACGACGATCGGCACGGTCGCGAAGCCCGGCGGATAGACGGTCAGCGTCGCGCCCAGTTCGCCGAGCGACAGCGCGAAACCGAGCGCGAGACTCGCGCGGATTGCCGGCACGAGTTGCGGCAATACCACGCGCGCGAGCACCATGCGCGGCGGCGCGCCGAGACTCGCGGCGGCCTCGCGCAAGGTCATCAGTTCCGGGCGCAACGCGGCGGCCGCGCAGCGATAGCAGAACGGCAGCACGAGCGCGAGCTGCACGAGCACGACGATCGCGGCCGAGCCGGACAGATCCAGCGGACGCTTGTGATACGCGATCAGCACCGCGAGACCGAGCACCACGCTCGGCACGCCGCTGCCCATCATCGCGACGGCGTCGACGAGCGCGCCGAGGCCACGCCGGTCGCGCCCTTCCAGCGCGAGTGCGAGCCAGAGGCCCAACGCGGTGCCGAGCACCGCGACGCCCATGCCGACTTCGAGACTCGTCATGACGGCGTCGAGATCGCTCGAACCGAGGCGCGCGAACCAGCGCGTGCTGAAACCATCGGGCAGCATCGTTCCCGACCAGTGCGACGCGACGCTCGACAGCGCGACGACGATTACCGGCAGCACGAAGAGCCAGAAGCACAGCAACGCGACGAAGCCCGTGAACGCGATGCGCAGCAACGCGCCGGGCGTGAACCGCGAGGAAATTGAAAGCTGCATGTCAGCGGCCTCCCGCACGCCGGTCGACGCGCCGATACAACGCGTACAACGACAGCGACATCAGCAGCATCACGACCGAGCCGGCCGCCGCAGTGGGCAGATCCAGATCGACGGTCGCGGCGCTGTAGATGGCGATCGGCAGCGTGATCAGATGCGCGCTGCCGAGCACGAGCAGAATGCCGAACTCGTTCAGCGTCAGCAGGAAGCAAAGGATCGTTCCCGCCGCGATGCCCGGCCACGCGAGCGGCAACACGATCTTCATCGCGACCATCCAGCCATCGGCGCCGAGGCTTTTTGCCGCTTCGACCAGACGCATGTCGAGGGTCGCGTACGATGCGAGCGTCGGGCGCACGACGAACGGCGCATAGAACACCACTTCCGCGAGAATCACGCCGCCGATGCCGAAGAGAAAATCGAGCGGCGGCGCGTCGGGCGAAAAGAGCCGCTGCAAGCCGATGCTCACCGATCCTTGCGAGCCGTAAAGAAAGATCAGCGTGAACGCCACGAGGAACGACGGAAACGCAACGAACAATTCCAGAAAGCGCGTCAGCAGACGCGCGCCCGCGAACGGCCTGAAGAACAGCATCGACGCGAGCGCTACGCCCAGCAGCGACGCGATGCTCGCGCTCGCGACAAGAATGCCGAACGTCGTGCCGATCATGCCGCGCGTTTCGGGATTGCCGAAGAACGCGCTGTATGCGTGCAGCGTGAAGCCGTCGGAGCCGGTCACGCTCAGCATGATGAGCCGCGCGAGCGGATAGACGACGAGCGGCCCGAGCACGAACACGAGAATGAACAGCAGATGCCACTGGCCTTTGCGATGACGCCGCTGCGCCTGTGCGGCATGAGCGGCAAATTGCGCAGAGAGATCGGCGTCGCTGATGCGGCCTTCGTCGCGCGCGACGCTGTCAGGAACGAACAAGGACGACATCGTCAGCCTCGAAGCGAAGTGAAACGCGCGCGCCCTTCTCCGGCATGCGTGAATGGCCACGCTGCGTCGTCACGAGCACGGGCTCGCCGGGCAATGCATCGAGCGCGACGGAAATCGACAGCGCCGCGCCATACCAATCGACCGATGCGATCGTGCCATGCAATGGGCCATCGCCCAGCGGCACGATCGTGAAGCGCTCGGGACGAATGCACGCAAGACGTTCGCGCTCGTCGTGCCGCGCATCGCCGACGGGATACACCACGCGCGGCGGCAACAGATTCGCCGCACCGAGATAGCGCGCGACGAACGCATCGTTGGGTGCGTCGTACAACTCGCGCGGCGCGCCGAGCTGCGCGATGCGGCCATCGCGCATCAGAAGCGTGCGATCGGAGAGCACGAGCGCATCGTCCTGATCGTGCGTCACGCACACGATCGTCAGATTCGGCAGGCGCTCATGCAGCGCCTTCAGCTCGCTGCGAACGGAGGCGCGCAGATTGGCATCGAGCGCGGAGAGCGGTTCGTCGAGCAGCAACACATCCGGTTCGATGACGAGCGCGCGCGCCAGCGCGACGCGTTGCTGCATGCCGCCGGACAGTTGCGCGGGCATGACGTGACCGGCGTCGGAAAGCTGCACGAGCTTGAGCGCATCCGCGACGCGGCGGGTGATTTCGCCCGTACTCAGCTTGCGCGCGCGCAGTCCGAACGCGACGTTGTCGAACACCGACAGATGCGGAAAGAGCGCATAGCTCTGAAACAGCAAGCCGAGATTGCGTCGATGCGGCGGCATGTGCGTGAGATCGCGGCCCGCGATCGACAGCGTGCCGGCGAGCGCATCGGCCTGGACGAAGCCCGCGATGAAGCGCAGCAGCGTGGTCTTGCCGCAACCGCTGCGGCCGAGCACAGTGAGGAACTCGCCGCGATCGATGCGCAGCGTGAGATCGTCGAGCACGGTGCGCTGACCGAAGCGCACCGTCAGGCGATCGATGTGCACGCCCGGCGACTGCTCTGCGCCGAATGCTTCTTTGGGAACGGCGCTCACGTTACGACTTCGGCTTGGCGACTTCCGTCTGCTTGCCCGAGTTGCCGATCACTTCGGTCTTCCAGCGCTCGGTCCAGCCGGCCTTCTTCTGCATGACTTCGTTCCAGTCGACCGGAATCAGCTTCACGCCCGAGATCGCCTGTTTGACGGCTTCGCCATTCTTGCCCGCGAGCGGCACGTCGGTGCGGCCCGGAATGCCGTAGATGTCAGGCACTTTGGACTGCACATCCGACGACATCAGATAGTCGATCAGCTTCTTGCCGGCAGCCTGATTCGGTCCGCCCTTGATGAGGCCGATCGCGTACGGAAGCTGGAACGTGGTCGGCGCTTCGCCGGTCTTGTGCGAGAGGAACAGCGGCTTGATCGAGAGGCCGCCGTTCGCGGCGTCGTCGAGGTCCATTTGAAGGTCGCCGTTGGCGAAGGCGATCTCGTTGCGCGAGAGCAGCACGTCGAGGTAGCCCGTGCCTTTGGTGTGGAACTTCGCGCTTTGCTCGAGCGTCTTGAGGTAATCGAAGGCCTTGTCCTCGCCCATCAAGGCGGAGGTCAGGATGATGACGGCCATGCCGTCGCCCGCCGTCGCCGGATTCGAATACGCGATCTTGCCCGAGTAGTTCGGATGCAGCAGATCGGCGAATGTCTTCGGCGCGTTCTTCGTGACTTCGGGGTTGATCGCGAACGAGAAATAGTTGTTCACGAACGTGGCCCATGCGCCGTCCTGCGCTTTCGCGATCGCGGGCACGTTCTTGTAGTTCACGCTCTGATAGGGTTGCAGCAGGTTGCCTTGCTGCGCTTGCTGGATGAACGGCGGCAGCGTGACGAGCACGTCGGCTTTGGGCGAATCCTTTTCGATGGTCGCGCGATTGACCACTTCGCCGCTGCCCGCCGTGACGATATTGACCTTCACGCCTTCCTTCTTTTCGAAGGCGGGGAGCACGTCCTTGTAGAGGTTCTCGAGGCCGTCGGCAGTGTACAGGACCACGGCGTCGGCGGCGTGGGCGGGCATCGCGGCAAGCATCGTGAATGCGGCGGTGAACGCCGGCAGGATGTTGCGCGCGAGGCGGGAAGTGCGGGTCATTTTTGGGATGTCTCTTCGTCGGGGTGGATGGTCGGAGGCGACCTTTAGCCCTTAAGAATTGCAGAGGTCTGTGACATCGATGTGAATTGGGACTATTGTCAGCAGGCACCATCACCCCATCCGAAGCAACACATTCTTTCCGCAGCGTAGGCAATCCACGATAACCGGTCCGCTAGACTGGAGCGCTTTGCACGAGGCATGACGATGTACAAGAAAGGCGTGGTAATCGAAATCCAGTTCCCACCTGAGCGCTTGAACGACGCCGCCGGCGACCCTTACTGGATCGATCTCACGCTGGATGAAGCGAGGCGCCTGCACGCGCAACTATCGCGCCGCTTCGAGACCGACGCACGCGCCAATCAGCCACTCGACACCTTCACGATAGATTGAGTGCACGGTTAGACAAGACGAACGAGAACCATAGGCCCGATACTGCGGCATTCCGACTTGCCGCACGCCTCACATGGTTTCGATTCTCGCCGCGCCCGTATTCGTATTTCTCTGGTCGACGGGCTTCATCGTCGCGCGGGCGATCACGCCTTACGTCGACCCGAATCTGTATCTGCTCGCGCGCTTCGCCGGCACGACACTGCTGTTTCTCGCGATCGCCGCAATCACGCGCGCGCCCTGGCCGAAAGGCCGCGACATAGCCCGCCATCTGTTCGCCGGCGCGCTGCTGCAAGGCGTCTATCTCGGCGCGGGTTACTGGGCCGTCGCGCAGGGCCTCGGCGCGGGCATCATGGCGCTGCTCGGCGCGCTCCAGCCGCTTCTGACCGCCGCTGTCGCCGCGCGGCTCTTCGGCGAGCGGCTCTCGCCACGCGCGTGGGGTGGCCTCGTGCTCGGCCTCGTCGGCGTCGCGCTCGTGCTCGCGCCGAAAATCGCGGCGAGCGGCGCGCACGCCGGATCGGCATCGGCTGGACACGCGCCGCAATGGATCGTCGTGACGATCGCCGTGCTCGCGGTGTTCGCCATCACCGCGGGCACGCTGTATCAGAAGACCTCGCTCGCCCGCGCCGATATCCGCAGCGCCAGCGCGTTGCAGAACGCAGGCGCCGCGATCGTCGCACTCGTGCTCGTACTCGCGCTCGGCGAGCACCGCTTCATTGCGTCGACGACGACATGGCTCTCGCTCGCATGGGGCATCGTGATGCTCTCGGGCGTCGCGACGACGCTGCTCGTGTGGATGGTCAGGCGAGGCGACGCATCGCGCGCCACCGCCCTGCTCTTTCTCGCGCCGCCGCTCGCCGCACTCGAAAGCTATCTCGCGTTCGGCGAGACGCTCGACGCGGTGCAACTCGCGGGCTTCGGCGTGGCGCTCGCGGGCGTGCTGCTCGCGCGTTCGAAATAGCGCGTCGGCGGGCAAGGGTCAATCGACTGAATCGGCGCCGGCCGGAATATGCGCGCGCACCGCCTTGCCCGGGCCGGGCGACCACGCGGGCCGCGTTTTCCTGCCCGTATCGACGACGACGAGATAGTGCCCCGCCCACGGCGTCGTCTTGCGCGTGGCCTTCAGAATCCACATCGACTCGCCGTCGGCTGCGCGCGCCTCGTATTGCGCGTCGATGATGCCGTGGTGATCGAAGAACGCGTTGAGCGTCGACGGGATCCGTACGCAGCCCTTCGAATGCCGCATGCCGAGCAAGGGCTCCAGCTTCTCGGGATCGGTGGCGTGCATCTGGAAGCGCATCGGCGATTTGCCGCCCTTGCCCCAGCCACGCTCGCCATCGGCCCAGCCGAAATCGTAGATACGCATGTCGCGCGCGCCGTAGCCACGGATCTTGAACTCGTTCAAGGTGCCTTCCGCGCGGAAGTCCATGTTGCCGGGCACGTGCTGGAACACGCCGAGCGGCGTCACGAAGTGGTCGTAGGTGCCGGGACGGCCCGTCGATACCGGCGACGCGCCGATCATCGACCACGCATCGCCCGGCTTTGCGCGGAAGTACACGAAGATGGCCTGCGCGTTCGCATTGCGATCGACCAATACGACGAACTCATTGGCGAGATCGCCGTGACCGTCTTCATCGAGCGTCTGTTGCAGCAGACGGCCGTAGGCCTGCTGATCCGTGGCGGAAACGGCAAGCCGCCGGTCGACCTCCTGCGCGAAGGTCTGACGCATCGCATACGCGCCCGCCGGCGACATGCCGGTGCGCTGCGCGAGATTGGGCTCGGGCGGCTCCGGCGGCAAGGGCACTTCGGGCGCCTCCGTCTCCGATGCCGCGCTCGCCTCCGACGCCGCACTTGCCGCACTTGCCGCACTTGCCGCGCTCGCCGCCGATGCCGCAGAAGCCGTCGATGCTTCCGACGTCGGCTGCGCGGGCATCGGCACCGGCATCGCGGGCAACGCGCGTTCGGGCGCGACGGGCATCGCCGTCACGTGGCCCTGCGCGACAGTCGCCGCCTGCTGGGCGTACGCGGCCGCCGTGATCGAAAACAGCGCGCCCGCCGCCGCGCCCACGAGAAACCTTGCGCCAGACGGCGTCTTGTTGGTTCTGTTCTTTCCTGCCTGATGCATCGATTCGATTGATCCGCTTTTGCCTGGTGTCAGCGGACGATCCACCGGATCGCCCGGTTCGAACGGCCCGACGCGCACCTTGAATCAGGCGCGCATCGACAAAAAAGCCGGTGGCACGTGGCACCGGCTTCGCCGCTACATGACGTTCGTCAGGGGAGGATCAGCAAAGTTCGTTCCGGACGGCCGCGCAACACGGCGCGCGCACGCGGAAAACGTCAATGCAGACGGATGGACGCGTCGCCGGAAGCCGAGGCCCGGGCGCGCAAGGGTTCGTCGAGAAAGCGCTGATGGCACAGCTTCTGCGCGATCGCCTCGCCGATGTAAGGCACATCGATCGCAAGCTTCGCGGTGGCGTACGCGTCAGCGGTGCCCGCGCCGTACACCGCGATATCGCTCGCATACTGGCCTAGCTCGTGTTCCAGAAAACGCCGCACGTCGCGCGCGGCGCAGCGTTGGGGAAAGTTCCAGATGAGCAGGTTCATCGCCGTCACCTTCTTGCGCGCGCACGCACAGGCTGCGCACGCTGCTTCAGGATCAGGCGCGCCGCAACCGTGCCGACGACGAAAAGGGACACATAGGCGAACATCATGGCGGCTCCGGCTAATTTCGAGATAGCTCCATACTAATCCCGTAGACCGCGCAGGTGCTGCGACATTCCGTCTTTTTCAATAGATGTTCTAAATCGGACGGATGGGTTCAGGCAATCGTCAGAAGCCGCTGCACGACATGCTGGACAGATTCGGATACCGGTTGGACCAGTCGCCCGCCATCGCGGATTGCGCGTCCTTCAGCGTGATGTCGCCGGTGCAGACGCAGCGCTTCAGATAGACCGCGAGCCGTTCCTTGCGGCGCTGGCCCGCGCGCCCTTCCCAGCGGCGCAGATCGAGATTCGCGGGCGAGTTGGGCGAGCCGCCGAGCAACACCGGCATGCGGTGATCGAGCGCATATTCCGATGCGAACGATGCATCGATGCTGCGCTGCTTGAGCAGCCGCTCCTTCTGGCGCATCTGGATCTCGAACGACGGCAGCACGCGATCGACATAGCCCGGCACGCAGATGGTATCGACGATGGTCGTCTGCGTGACCCGCGAATCGAGCCATTCGGCGCGCTGCGCATACGGCGGCGTCCCCGGCACGAACGCGAGCGTCGCACAGCAATACGCCAGCATCGCGCGCGCGATCCGGCCGGGGCGGCCCGCGCCTGGCTTCGGTTTCTCGTCGAACCCGGTATCCCTTCGAGTCATGCCTCTGAGTGCCATCCATTGCGGCCGCGGATCGCCGCATGTTTTTGAGATGATCGGAGGTTCAATTAAAACACACGAAACGCGGGATGTACGCAAAGCCCTGCTAGCGAAGCCTGACACGCGTCATGACGACGCATCGGATGCGGGCGAAACGCACGCGAGCGGGCCGGCGAGCGCGGCATCGAGCGCTTCCGCCGCCGCGACGAATGCCGCGAACGAGGCCGTGATGCGGGCGTCGTCCTCGCCGTTGCGGTCTTCGTCGACGGCAAGCTCGCAGTCGTGCTGCAAGGTGACGCACGCGCGCATGAACGGCGTCGCGCCGATCACCGCCGCCGCGCCCTTCATGCGATGCGCGATATCGCGCAGGCGCGCGTGATCGCACGCGTCGAAGGCAGCGCGCGCGTCGGCCAGATCCTGCGTGTTGGCGGCCTTCAGCGTGTCGACGAGCGTGCCGGCCTGATCGCCGAAACCGGCCAGCAAGGCGCGGTCGAACACCGGCGCGTCCGGATCGGCTGCACGCGCGGGCGCGCGCGCAAACGCCTGCGCAGGCGCCGTCGATGCGCTCGACACGCGGCCGTCGCGCGTCGCTTCGAGCAAGGCGGCGCGCAGACCGTCCAGACCGAGCGGCTTCACGAGACACGCGTTCATGCCCGACGCGACCGCGCGCATCGCGGCGTCGGGTTGCGCGTTCGCCGTCAGGCCGACGATCGGCACGGCGCGTGGACTCGATGCGTCTTTCGCCTCGTCTTCCCGGATCGTGCGCGCCAGTTCCTCGCCGCTCATCTCGGGCATCGAGCAGTCGGTGAGAATCACGTCGAATGCGCGCGGCGCGGCGCGCCAGCGCGCAAGTGCGCTCTTGCCGTCGACGGCCATTTGCGCGCTGCCGCCGAGCAGCCTGATCTGCCCGTCGAGCACGATGCGATTGGCGGGATGATCATCGACGACGAGCACGCGCAGCCCCGCGAGCGACCCGGCGAGCGCGCCCGCCGGCGCGGACGGCGCATCGTCCGCCGACGCCAGCGCCTCCGTCTCCGGAAAATCGATGCGCACGGTAAAACGCGTGCCGCGCTCCGGCTCGCTCGACAACTCGATGGTGCCGCCCATCATCGTGGTGAGCCGCTTGCTGATGGTGAGGCCGAGCCCCGTGCCCCCGACATTGCGCGCGCGGCCATCGTGGGCCTGCACGAACGGCGTGAACAGCATCGCCTGCTTCTCGGGCGAGATGCCGATGCCCGTATCGCACACCGTGAGCGTCACCGCGCGCTTGCCGTCCTGAGGCGGCGCGACCTGGTATTCGAGTGTGACCGCGCCGACATCGGTGAATTTGATCGCGTTCGAAAGCAGATTGCCGACGATCTGGCGCAGGCGCTGGCCATCGGCGAGGAGCCAGGTCGGGCCATCGCCGAAGCGGCGCTTCACGATGAGCGCGAGTCCCTTCGCGCGCGCGGCCGGTTCGTAGATCGCCGCGACGCCCGCGACCCACGCTTCGATTTCGAGCGGCGCGGGCGCGAGCACGAGACGCTCGGCTTCGATCTTCGCGACATCCAGCAGATCGTCGATCATGCCGAGCAGATCGCGCGCGGCGCGATGCGCGATCGACAGCGCGCGCTCGGTCGCGACGCGCTCGCCCGGCGCGCGCAATTCCATTTCGAGCAGACCGAGCACGGCGTTCATCGGCGTGCGGATTTCGTGGCTCATCGTCGCGAGGAAGGTGGATTTTGCGCGGTTTGCCGTTTCCGCCTCTTCCTTCGCGGCGCGCATCGCCCTTTCGGCGGCGATCCGGCGCGTGACCTGCACGCGCATCGTCAGCGCCCAGCCCGCCAGCACGAGCACGAGCGCCGCGCCAAACAGCGCGCCGAGCGCGACTTGCGGACGATGACGTTCCCACAGCATCTCGGGATGCTCGGAGAGCTTCCAACGCGCGCGGATCGTCTCCAGCTCGGGCGGCGGAAGACTCTCGATCGCGCGATTGAGGATGCCGAGCAGCAGCGGCTCGTTCGCCGTGACGGTCAGGCCGTGCGGAACCGGTCGCGTCGAAAGCACGCCGCTCAACACGAGCGAGCCGCGATAAGCATTGCCCACCGCGTAGTTGGCGAGGGCCAGATCGGCGATGGTCGCATCGGCTTCGCCTCTTGCCACGGCCCGGAACTGACCGTCGAGCGGTCGCGTATGGACGATCCGCACACCCGACGCGCTCCGTTGCAAAAGCTTCTCCAGCAACGAAGAGGGCGGTAGCGCGACGCGCTTGCCCGCGAGCGCGTCGGCGTCGCGCAGCGGCGGCTGATTGGCCGACGTCACGATCACGAAGATGCCGTCGCCGGTCGGCGCGGAGAGCACGCCGCCGGGCAACGCAGAGGTTTCGCCCACGCCGTACGGCAGGATCGCGGAAGCGCCGCTGCGCATGTCGGCCGCGAGTTGCTCGGGCGTGTCGCGCACGCGGGCCTCGAAGCGCAGGCCGGTCACGCGCGCGACCGCATCGAGGATATCGACCGCGATGCCCGCCGGCTGGCCGCGCGAATCGCGGAAAGTCAGCGGCGCGGCTTGTGCGAGCATCGAATAATGCACCACGGGATGCGTACGTACCCACGCAAGCTCTTGCGCCGTGAGTTCGACCGGCCGTTCCAGCGTGACGGCGTTGGCGCCCGGATTCCAGCGTGCGCGCGCGACGAGAACGAAGGCCGGCGGCAGCGCCGCGAGCGCGCGGTCGACCCGCTGCCGCAGCGCATCCGCGCCGGGACGTTCCGCCGCGAAGGCGAAGCGGAAGCCGTCTTCATCGAAGGCCGCAAGGTCCGTGATGGTCAGATTCGGCAGGTAGTAATGGGTGATCGCGAAGGCGGAAGTCGTCATGTCGCCGATGAACGCGTCGGCGTCGCCGAGCGATACGGCGAGCAGCGCAGCGAGCAGGTCCGGATACACGACCGGCAGCATCGACGGATACGCCGACCGCAGGCGCGCCGGCGAAGTCTGCGCGTCGACGTACGCGAGCCGATGCGTCGATGGACGCTTCACAAGCGGCTCGATGTAGATCTGTTTGCTCGGCAGATACTGGCGGCTGTATATGAGCGCGCCGTTGCCGTCTTGCCTGTCCTCGCTGTCCGCACCGGTCGCGCCGGTCGCCATGTCGATATCGCCGCGCGCGAGCGCCGCCATCAGCGCGGCGCGGTTCGGATAGATACGCCATTGCGTGTCGAGGTCCAGCGCGCCGGCGACGGCATCCACGTAATCGACCGAGATACCGCGCGGCACGGTGTCACGCGGGTAAGCCATGTCTAGCGGCGGCGCGACGCCCGGCGTGGCGCCGACGACGATGCGCTCCTTCGCGCCAACTGCCGCCGCACACAGCGCCCAGATCAGAACGATGACGACGATGTCCATGCACGCGCGCCATTGCACGCGTGCGGCAAGCGCGCCGCCGCCACGATGTCTTGCATGATCGAACAAAGCCGCACCCCCGGAGTGAGCGGTACGACTAGTGTCTCAAGAAAGACGGGGGTGCGTACATCGCCGGTGGCGGCATGGTCGCGTGCATCGTTGCGAGGCACGAAACGCCGATTACGCGGATCAGGCCGGCACCGACTCCGCCTTGTGCGCGCGCGACCAGACGCGATGCTGGCTCATCGCCTCGATGAAGCTTTTCAGCACCGCCTTGGCGTCGCTGCCTACCGCGACGCCCTCCTCGCCGCCCGGCAGATGCGCGGCCGCGAGCACGTCCTCGCCGTCGCCGATCGCTCCGATCGCCTTCAGATGCTTGAAGGATTCGAGCACGAAGTGGCGCGCGTCGCCGGACTCGGAAAGCGCCTTCGCGCTCTCCTTGCCGCCCGCGACGATCACGCCGTCGAACATGATCGAGGGCATGGCGAGAATGGTCGCGTCGGCCTCGATGCCGGGCGCGGGCGAGCCGAGCGTCGGCGAAATGACCTTTGCGTGCGCGCCCTCGGCCTTGAGCGCGTCCTGCACGGCCTTGATGCTGGCGGCATCGGCGCCCGGTGCGGCGAGGATCGCGACCTTGCGCGTCTTGATCGAAGGCTTCGTCTTCGCGACGAGCGACAAGGCCGGCGACTCCGTCACCGACGATTTGCCGAGTTCCTCGGCGCTTGCGCTTTTCTTCGGCGCGGTCAGCCCGAGATTGGCAGCGACGCGCGCGGCGAGCGTTTCATCGATATTGGCAAGGATGCCGAGCTCTCGCTCGCGAATGTTCTTGCGCTCGACCTTGGAAAGCTCGAACGAGTACGCGCCGACGATGTGATCCTGCTCCGGCTCGGTCATGCTGTTCCAGAAGAGCGTCGCCTGCGAGTAGTGATCGGCGAAGGACGGGCTGCGCACGCGGATCTTCGCGCCGTCGACGCGCTGCGTGTAACTTTCGAAGCCGCCGCCCGCCGCAGCCGGCGCGGTTTCCTTCGGCCAGCCGCCGTCGATGGAATTTGGCTCGTAGGACGCCTGCCCTTTGTCGATCGTCTGGCGATGCATCGCGTCGCGCTGGCCGTTGTGCATCGGCGCGAGCGGACGGTTGATCGGAATCTCGTGGAAATTCGGGCCGCCGAGACGGCTGATCTGCGTATCGGTGTAGGAGAACAGACGGCCTTGCAGCAATGGATCGTTCGTGAAGTCGATGCCCGGCACGATATGTCCCGGACAGAACGCGACCTGCTCGGTTTCGGCGAAGAAGTTATCGGGATTGCGATTCAGCGTGAGCTTGCCGATCATCTTCAGCGGCACCAGTTCCTCGGGGATGATCTTGGTGGGGTCGAGCAGATCGAAGTCGAACTTGTGTTCGTCTTCTTCCTCGACAATCTGCACGCCGAGTTCCCACTCGGGATAGTCGCCGTTGTCGATCGCCTCCCACAGGTCACGTCGATGGAAATCCGCGTCCTTGCCCGCGAGCTTCTGCGCTTCGTCCCAGAGCAGGGATGCGGAGCCGATCGTCGGGCGCCAGTGGAACTTCACGAAGCGGCCTTTACCCTGCGCGTTGATGAAGCGGAAGGTATGGATGCCGAAGCCTTCCATCGTGCGCAGGCTCTTCGGGATGGCCCGGTCGGACATCGCCCATAGCACCATGTGCGCGGATTCGGGCACGAGCGAGACGAAATCCCAGAAGGTGTCGTGCGCGGAGCCGCCTTGCGGCATTTCGTTGTGCGGTTCCGGTTTGACGGCGTGGACGAAGTCGGGGAACTTGATCGCATCCTGAATGAAGAACACGGGCATGTTGTTGCCGACGAGATCGAAGTTGCCTTCATCCGTGTAGAACTTGACGGCGAAGCCGCGCACGTCGCGGACCGTATCGGCAGAGCCTCGCGAGCCTTGCACGGTCGAAAAGCGCACGTAAACAGGCGTTTCCTTCGACGGGTCCTGCAGGAACGCGGCCTTGGTCAGTTCTGCCTGCGATTCGTAGACCTGGAAGACGCCGTGGGCGGCTGAACCGCGCGCGTGGACGATGCGTTCCGGAATGCGCTCGTGGTCGAAGTGCGTGATTTTTTCACGCATGATGAAGTCTTCGAGCAGCGAGGGGCCGCGTTCGCCGGCGCGCAGGGTGTTCTGGTTATCCGCGATCTTGACGCCGTGGTTGGTCGTCAGCGCCTGGTTTGTCGAGTCGGTGCGGTAGGCTTCGAGGGCTTCGACTTTCTTGTTCGTGTTGCTCTGCGAGGGGGTGCGGGCGACGCCGCTCGGCGACGGTTGCTTCTTCGTTGGCATTGTGAGGCTCCGGGTGGGGTTGACTTTGCGGTCATTGCCGCAATCGATGTACCCGGAGGGAATTTGCTTGCGCCTGGGGTTGCCGCCGCCCAGGCACAAGCAAGATAAACCCTAAGCCCCATTCACCGGCGACAACGCCCCCAACTTGTCCGCAGTAACCTTCTGCAGCGCAATAATCCGCCCCATTGCCGCATGATTCGCCGTGGCATCGTCATACATCCTGGCAAGATCGGCCTTGAGCTGCGTCCTCGAGCCGCCGTCGAGATAAACCATATGCCCCGACGGATAAAACGTCGCCGACAGATTCTGCCGCACGGTCTTGTCGATCAGCGGCATCTGCTGCAAATCGATGATCGTCTGATAGAACGGCGTCACGAAGTCATACATCCCGTTCGCGGAAAGCACTCTCAGATCGACATTCAACGCCATCACGGCAGCAAGATCGCCCGCCGTATAAAGGATGATGTTGCCCTTCGAATCGACGCCCTTCTGCGCGCCCGTCGGGTCCGTGTGCTTGAAATCCCAGTTGAGAAACGCCTGATCGTTCAGATCGGTAAACGATGACGTCGACGTGAACTTCAACTGCTCGTTGAGATAGCTGTTCCACATCGTCGTGTAGACGCCGCTCACCGCCGTCATGGTCGGATCGTTGCCGCCCGAATTCGGATCGATCTTGCCCGCGATGCCCGTCGAAATCGCCGTGACGCGGCCGTCGTAGGAACCGAGCGATTCGCCCTTCGACTTCAGCAAGGTCGTGAGAAAGAGCGAATTGCCACGGCTGTCGTAAGCCGCGATGTCGAGGCTCCACGCGAGCAGCGTCGCGCGATCGATGCCCGTGTAGTCGGACAGCTTCTCGACAACTTCGTCGTCCGTCTGGGGAAACTTGCGCAGTGCGTTCAGATAGTCCGTGCGCGAAAATTCCGCCACTTCCTCCGCGAAGGTCAATAGATTGGTTGGCGTCGGATGCACGCCGAGCTTCTTGTGATACCACGCGTCCGCAGCCGCAGTCGGCAATGCACCGACCGGATTGCCCGCCTGCGCGTAATCGAGAATGGAGGACTGCAACGTGACGCCATTCAGATCGATGCCGTCCTCATGCAGCTTGTATGCGAGCACGCAACTGCGCGCCGTGCCGTACGATTCGCCGAACAGGAACTTCGGCGAATTCCAGCGGTTGTTCTTCGTCAGATAACGCTTGATGAACTGCGCGATCGAGCCCGCGTCCTGATCGACGCCCCAGAAATCCCGGTTCTTGTTCGGCGCGATCGCGGCGGAATAGCCCGTGCCGACCGGATTGATGAAGATCAGATCGCTGCGGTCGAGCAGGCTGTCCGGGTTGTCCTCCATCTGATACGGCGCGGGCGGCGTGAAGCTCGGCATTGCGGTCTTGATGCGGCGCGGCGCGAACGAGCCGAGCAACACGAACACCGACGACGATCCCGGCCCGCCGTTGTAGAAGAACGTGAGCGGGCGCGCTTCCTCCTTCGCGCCGTCCTTCGTGAACGCGACGTAGAACATCTTCGCGTCCGGCTTCGAACTGCTCGGATCGACCGTCACGAGATGGCCGACGGTCGCCGTATAGGCGATCTTCGCGCCGCCGATCGTCACGCTGTGATGCGTGATGGCCGCGTTCTCGTCGGCCTCGTTCGCGGCGACTGAGTCGTCGGGGCCGTTGCCGTAGGCGACCGGATCGAAGTACGGCTGATCCTTCTTCGCCGTCGTGGTCTTCTTCGGCGCTTTCTTCGCGGCGGCCGCCATCGCCGTCTCGTCCGCGTTCTCGGGTTTGCCGCTCGCTGCCAGTGGATCGGAGTTCATCGTCATCGCTCCAGAATCGTCGTCGTGGTTGTTGTTCACTGTTTTACGTCTTGCTGCATCGCTTCAACTCTTCGCGGGCTTGAGCGCGGCCGCGATCTTCGCGCCGTCCGGGCTGCCCATGCCGGTGCACGCATCCCAGCCGGCCGCCGCCGAGAAGCTGCCGTTGTTGCCCTCGGTGATGTCGCGAAACGACGCCTTCGCCGTATAAAGCTTCGGATTGACGAAGCCCGCCGGCGACGCGTTGATCGCGTTGATACGGGCGATCAGCGCGGCCCACAGCGGCGCGACCGCGCTCGTGCCGCCGACCACCGTATCCTCGCCGTCGATCAGCACTTCGTAACCGGTTTGCGGCGATGCGTCGCCCGCCACATCCGGCACGCCGCGCTTGGCGAGCGCCGCGGTCCTGCCGTTGCGCGTGACCGACAAGCCCTTCTGCCAGACCGGCAGCGCAAACGTGCCGGACACGCCGCCGCCGCCCGAGCCGCCCTGATCGCCGTCGTTCCACACGACTTCCTTCGCGATGCCCTGCGCCGATGCCGCCAGGCTCGTGCCGCCGCAGCCGAGCACATACGGACTCGACGCGGGGAAGTCGACATGGTCCGCGCCGTCGCCGACGCCATCTGACGAGCCGCTGTCGCCCGATGCGGCGCAGACCGTCACGCCGAGCGCGGCCGCGCTTTGCAGCACGTCGTTGAAAGCGCTCATCGACTGCGATGACCAGTTCGACTCGGGGCCGCCCCAGCTGATGGATATCACGGAAGGCTTATTGGTGGAATCGTGCAGCGCGCGATTGACGGCATCGACGAAACCGGCGTCGCTGTTCGGCGCGAAGTACACGGCGATGCGCGCGCCCGGCGCAATGGCGCCCGCGATCTCGATGTCGAGCGTCACCTCGCCGTCCGGCCCGTTCGGATTGCCCGTCGGCGCGTTCTTCGCGTTGTCGACGCCCACCGCCACGACTTGCGGCGCCTTCACGCCGAGCTTCGAGAAATACGCGGACAGATCACTGTCGCGATAGCCGCCGCCCAGCTCGATGATCGCGATGCATTGGCCGGCGCCGTCGCCATCGGGGAAATCGTAGAGGCGCGCGAGATCGACCGGCGTGAACGACGCGGGCGTCATGCCGCGCGCCGGCTTGAAAGGCGGACGAAAACGAAAATGCGGACGCGCCTGCGGCTTGCTGTCGAGGCCGAGCACGGCGGTGACGGCGTCGTGCATGTCGTCGGGCACGCTGACCGGCCCGGTGCGCCCACGATATTCGCCGATGTTGTGATGTTGAAAGCGCTCGAGCCTGACGTCGAAAGCTTTCTGGAATTGTTCGATGGTGCCTTTCAGCACGACACTGCGCGTCTCGGTTTCGGCGCGCACGACCGTCAGTCCGTACTGTGCGGCGAAGGCCTTGACCTTCGCGACGTCTTCGTCGGATGCGGTGTAGCGCTTGTCGAAGTCCTCGCGAGAGACGGCTTGCCCGGGCGCGTCACCCGCGTCGACGCGCGCCATCAGCTGTTTGAAGCCGGCTTCGTCCTTGCGCCGCAGCATCACGATCACTTCGATCTGTTCGGCGGGATCGCAGTCGCCGATGCATTGCGCGCCCTCGGGGTGAATCTTGTCGCTGCCGCTGACCGGTTGCTTCGTCATGGTATCGATGCTCCTCGCTGGCCGTGAAGTTCAAAGGTTCTCGATCCTGCCGCTCTCGCGCATCCGGCGCGCGCTCGTCTCGCAGTAGCGCACGCGCTTATCGTCTTATTTTCCGGGCGCGAATGCAATTGCTCGGACCGTTGACGCGAGGATGCAGTTCCGGCGAGACAAAAGCTGTCCCGGTCTTCAGGCGCTTTTCGATGGCGCGGCCTCGTGCGGGCGCTCTTCCTCGTACGACGGGCGCACGTCGTGCGGCAGCCACGGCTCACGATGTTTGACCCAGAGTTCGTAGTCCGGCTCGAAGAGACCGGTTTCGTCGAAGCCGCCGAGCGGCAGATCGACTTCATCGCGTGTCGTGAACTCCATGTACGCGACCGATCCGCACACGGGGCAGAAGTGCCGCCGCCCGTCGTCGGAGCTGCGCCAGGTCGAGAGGCTGCCGCTCATCATCACGTCGCCGCGCGCGTACATCGCATAAGCTCCAAAGGCGGAGCCATGCACTTGCCGGCATGTCATGCAATGACACATGCCGACGCGCTTCGGCTTGCCCGTCGCGCGAAAGCGGAACGCGCCGCAGGCGCATCCTCCTTCATGCACTGTCGTCGCCAGTTCATCTTTCGTTTGAACGTTCATCGATCTCTCCCGTAAATACGGCGGTTTGTTACGATAGCCCTTCACGATCGGAGATGGCACTCATGAGCACATCGAGCACGGCCGGCACCACCAGCACCACGAGTACCTTGTCCCTCCTGAAGCTGCTCCCCGGCGCCGGATCGGAGTTCGGTCCCGCCGCGTCCGACCTGCTCGCCCACGTGCTGTCGCACGATCGCTTCGATGCGGCGGCGAACGTGAGCGCGCCACGCGAAACCTTTCGCGGCGTCACCGTCGACGACGCCATGAACGACGAATACGTGTTCCCGCTCGGACGCACCGGCCAGTCGATCGTGCTGACGGGGTATCGCATCGCGGCGGGTTTCATCGCCGAGCGCGCTGCCGACGAGTGGCTCGAACTCGCGCACAAGGAACGTCTCGCAAGAGGCTTGCCCGCAGTTCCTCAGGGCAGCGAGCCGCACCTCGCCCCCGATCCCGCCGAAGCCGATCAGCTCCTCGACCGCGCCTACGAATGCGCCCAGCGCATCCTCGATCCAGCCGCGAGCGAGCCGGTGCTCTCGCTCTTCGAAACGCACTATCGCGGCGGCCGAGAATTCCTGCGTCTCACGTGGGAAGGTTTGCCAGAGGATCTCGTGCCCGAATCGCGCCGTCCGCTCGCGGCGCTCGCTGCCGCCGTGCAGAACGGCGCGCGGCGTGAGAAGCGCGATTACGATCCCTACGGCCTCGACGGCGTCGATGTGTACGACGTCGACCGGCCGCTCGCCTATCGCGAGAAGATCGGGCCGTTTCTGTTCACGATGACCTACCGCCACGAATATCCGCAGGTCGATGACGAACGTCTCGGCACCGCGTTCGCCGTGTTTCACGAGGCGGGCAGCGACATCGTCGCGGCGGCGGTGCGGCTGCAACTCGTCAAGGTCCCGCCGCTCACGAGCAGCGCCGATCTCGTCTATACGCTCGACACGTACTCGGGCGAGATGCTCTCGCTCGCGCTGGCGGCCACCGAGGCGCTCGGGCCCGAGCGGCTGTGCGAAGTCTTCAACGCGCATCGCGTGATCTATATCAGCCTGTGGGAAGTGCGCAAGCCGTGGCGCGGCGAAGGTCTGGGCGTCGCGCTGCTGCATCAGGCGCTGGAGCGTCTGCCGCTCGATGTCGATGGCCGGCCCAACGCGCTGTGCGTCGCGCCCGAGCCGTATCAGACGGACATGCGTCACTTCGAAAAACTGCCCGGCGTGCTGCGCGAGGAGCTGAAAACCCCGGCCAGGCGGCTCGGCGCGCATCTGACCAACTGGCTCGAGCGCTCGAAACTGCCGATCGCGACGCATTTCTTCGTGCCGATGGCCAAGCACGCGGGCATCGGCTCGGCAGGCGAGAACGCGCGTCTGATCGACCGGATCATGGAGAGCGAGGCTTAAGCGATGCTCGTCATCGTCGACATGCAGGCGCGGCTGCTGCCGCATCTCGACGGCGGCGAGCGCCTGGCTGCGCGCGTCGGCACGTTGCTGCGCGCGGCGAATCTGCTCGACGTGCCGGTGGTCGTCACGGAGCAGAATCCGCAAGGGCTCGGTGGGACCGTGGAGGCGTTGCTGGATGATCTTCGGTCGGCGAAGGTCATCGAGAAGCACACCTTCGATGCGACGCTCGCGCCCGCCTTCGTCGATGCACTGCCGCCCGCGCCCGCCACGCTGTGGGTGGCTGGCGCAGAAGCACATGTGTGCGTGCTGTTGACCGTGCTCGGGCTGCTGCGGCTCGGCTATCGCGTGGAGTATGTCGCGGACGCGGTCGCGTCGCGCCGCGCGGATGATCGCGCCGTCGCGCTCGAACGGGCGCAACAAGACGGCGCGCGGCTCACGACCGTGGAGACGGCGATCTTTGGCTGGCTCGGCAGTTTCAGGCATCCGCGGTTCAGGGACGTGCTCGCGCTCGTCAAATGAATGTGCGGTCGTCGCGATTAAAGACAGTTAGTTGCGGACTAAACACGACGCTTCATCCGTTTTCCATTCGAACGCGTATACGTCGATAGATGACTACGGGAGAGCGAGCATGAAAACGACAATCTGGCTGGCGGCGTGCGCGGCTTGCGTTCTGAGCGCGAACGCAGCGGCACAAATGAACGCGGGCGGCGCGCCCCAGCCGACGATGCAGCAGCCGATGCCCGCGCAAATGGCGATGACGTCGAATGCGCCGCGCACGCGCGCCGAAGTGCGCGCCGATCTCGCCCGCGCGCGCATCGACGGCACGATCCCGCGCTTCGGCAATCCCGATCCCTACGGTCCCGCAAATTCGGCGCGCAATCCACCGGCGATGTACCCGGGACGTTGAGCGTCGCGGGAATATGGCAATTTCGCCATGTTCCCTGTGACATGAAAGCGCAGGATTTACCTGTGCATGCAGCATTTACGCGCGACCGTCTCGCGCCGTTTCGGGCGAAGCACCGCAACGCCTGCCGATCGCGCGCATGGCATCGGACTTGCTGATTGCTCGCCGTCGCGGGGTCGAACGTTCGATCGGCTTGCAGATCGCCGTACGCGCGCGCCCGCGCATCCCACACACCGCACAGGACCCGAGCATCGGCGCTCGAGCACCGACGTCGCAGTCGGTCGCGAGCGGAAGCCCATGAAGATTCGAGCCAGCGCGGCGCCCTTCCGAACGAGCGAGGAGCAACCGATCGCCATGTCCCCAGCCGATACTCATCCCCACGACGCCAGCGACACGGCGCAAAAGCCGTCGCGCCGACGTTTCCTGCAATCGGCCGCAGCGGCCGCCGCCGTCAGCGCCGCGCCGCTCGCGCATGCGCAACAGCAAGCCGCGACGCCAGCAATCGCGCCGCCGCCCGCCGCCGCGCCGATGATGCCCGTAAAGCTCACCATCAACGGCCACCCGTACGAGTTGCAGGTGGAAGCGCGCACGACGCTGCTCGACGCCCTGCGCGAATACGCAAACCTCACCGGCACGAAGAAAGGCTGCGACCGCGGCCAGTGCGGCGCGTGCACGGTAATCGTGTCGGGCCGGCGCATCAACTCGTGTCTCACGCTTGCCGTGATGCACGACGGCGAAGCCGTCACGACCGTCGAAGGCCTCGCCCCCGACGGCGACACGCTCGCGCCGATCCAGCGCGCGTTCATCGAGAAGGACGCCTTTCAGTGCGGCTACTGTACGCCTGGGCAGTTGTGCTCGGCTACGGCGCTCATCGACGAATACCGCGCCGGCGATGCCAGCGCGGTCACCGCCGACGTGCGCTTTCGCCCGGCGCAACTGTCCGACGATGAAATCCGCGAGCGCATGAGCGGCAACATCTGCCGCTGCGGCGCGTATCCGAACATCGTCGCGGCGGTGAAAGCCGTCGCGTCGGGCAACGCCTGAAGGAGACGCACATGGACTCGATCTCCTATCAGCGCGCCGCCGACATCAACGCCGCGCTCGCCGCGGCGAGCCAGCCGGGCGCGATGTTCATCGGCGGCGGCACGAACCTGCTCGATCTCATGAAAGGCGGCGTGATGCGGCCGATGAAACTCGTCGACATCACGCACATCGATGCGCTCAACGGCATCACCGCCCTGCCCGACGGCGGCCTGCGCCTCGGCGCGCTCGTGCGCAACAGCGACGCGGCAAATCACGCGTGGGTGCGCGAGCGTTATCCGCTGCTGTCGCAGGCGCTGCTCGCGGGCGCATCGGCGCAATTGCGCAACATGGCGACCGTCGGCGGCAATCTGATGCAGCGCACGCGCTGCGCCTATTTCTACGATACCGGCTTTCCTCAATGCAACAAGCGCGCGCCAGGCAGCGGCTGCGCGGCGATCGACGGCCACAACCGCATGCACGCGATTCTCGGCGCGAGCCGTCAATGCATCGCGACGAATCCCTCCGACATGAGTGTCGCGCTCGCGGCGCTCGATGCCGTCGTGCGCGTGACCGGCCCGAACGGCGAACGGACGATCGCGTTCGCGGAGTTTCATCGGCTGCCGGGCGACCGGCCGGATCTCGATACGACCTTGCAGGCGGGCGAACTGATTACATCGGTCGATCTGCCGCCGCCGCTTTTCGCCGGGCATTCGAAATATCTGAAGGTGCGTGACCGGGCGAGCTATGCATTCGCGCTCGTATCGGTCGCGGCGGCCTTGCAGATGGATGGCAACACCGTTACTAACGCGCGCATCGCGCTCGGCGGCGTCGCGCACAAGCCGTGGCGCGCGAACGCGACGGAACGCGCGCTCATCGGCAAACCGCTCGACAGGCCGACGCTGCAAACCGCCGCCGCGCTCGCCGTGCAGGGCGCACAGCCGCAGCGTGACAACGCCTTCAAGGTCGCGCTCGCGCAGCGCGCCATCGTGCGGGCGGTTCAACAGGCCGGAGGTGTCGCATGACTTTCATCGGAAAACCGCTCGATCGCACCGATGGCGTGCTGAAGGTCACGGGCCAGGCGCGCTATTCGGCCGACAACACCGACGCCAAGCTTGCGCACGCGGTCATCGTGACGAGCACGGTCGCGAAAGGCCGCATCGCGTCGATCGACACGAGCCGCGCGCAGGCGCTGCCCGGCGTGCTGCTCGTGATGACGTATCAGAACGCGATGCGCCTGCCCAACAACGGCGTCCCCGATGCGCAGCCGCCCGCCGTGCGCAAGCTCACGCTTTTGCAGACCAGCGAGGTGCGCTACAGCAACGAGCCGGTCGCGGTGGTCGTTGCGGATTCGCTGGAACATGCGCAGGGCGCGGCGCGTTACGTCGACGTGCGCTACGAAGCCGCGATGCCCACCGCGGATTTCGAACGCGCGAAGGCGCAGGCCTATCAGCCGGAAAAGATGATGGGCCGCGCGATCACGACCAGGCGCGGCGATGTCGACGCCGGCTTGCGTCAGGGCCCGACGCGCCTCGACGCGGTCTACACGACGCCCTACGAGCATCACAATCCGATGGAGCCGCACGCGACGCTCGCCCGCTGGGACGGCCCCAACCTCACGCTCTACGACGCGACGCAAGGCGTGTCCGGCGCGCGCAGCGCGGTGGCGAAGTTCTTCGGCATTCCGGATGACAACGTGCGCGTGATTTGCCCGTTCGTCGGCGGCGGCTTCGGCTGCAAGGGCTCGGCGTGGTCGCACGTCGTGCTCGCGGCGATGGCGGCGAAGCAGACCGGCCGGCCCGTCAAGCTCGTGCTCGAACGCCCGCAGATGTTCGGCATGATCGGCAACCGTCCGTACACGGAGCAGCGCATCCAGGTGAGCGCGCGCGACGACGGCATCATGACCGGCATGCGTCACGACGTGATCTCGACGACCTCGACCTTCGAGGACTGGACCGAGAGTTCCGCGATCGTCACGCGCATGCTCTACGCGGTGCCGAATCAGTCGACATCGCACAAACTCGTGAAGCTCGATATCGGCACGCCGACTTTCATGCGCGCGCCCGGCGAGACGAGCGGCTCGTTCGCGCTCGAAACGGCGATGGACGAAATGGCGTATCAGTTGAAGATGGATCCGCTCGCGTTTCGCGTCCGCAATCACGCGAACATGGAGCCGCAGGAAAAGAAGCCGTGGTCGGAGAAATCGCTGCTCGAGTGTTACCAGCAGGGTGCGGAGAAATTCGGCTGGTCGCGCCGCAGCGCGGCGCCGAAGTCGATGCGCGAGGGCAACACGCTGATCGGCTGGGGCGTGGGCACGGCGACGTATCCGGCGAACCGCAGCGAGGCGTCGGCGCTCGCGCGCATCCTCCCCGACGGCACCGCGATGGTCGCCTCCGGCACGCAGGATCTCGGCACGGGCACCTACACGATCATGACGCAGATCGCCGCCGACGCGCTCGGCTTTCCGCTCGATTACGTGCGCTTCGCGCTCGGCGATTCGTCGCTGCCGAAGGCCCCGGTGTCGGGCGGCTCGCAATCGGCCGCGAGCGTGTCGCCGGCGGTGCGGGCGGCGTCGATGCAGGCGCGCGACCAGCTCATCGCGATGGCGCTCGCGGATCGCGGATCGCCCGTCACCGGTCTCGCGCGCGAGGACGTGACGGTGTCCAACGGCTGGGTCGTGAGCCTGTCGAATCCCGACAGACGCGATCCGGCCGCCGCGGTGATCGCGCGCAACGGCGGCCGCGCGATCGAAGCGGTCGCCACGACGCGTCCCGGCGACGAGAAAAAGCAGTACGCGTTCCACTCGTTCGGCGCGGTGTTCGCGGAAGTGCATGTCGATGCGGACCTCGGGATCGTTCGCGTGCCGCGCATCGTCGGGGTGTACGACGTCGGCACGCTGTTCAACGAGAAGACCGCGCACAGCCAGTTGATGGGCGGCATCGTGTGGGGCGTCGGCTCGGCGCTGTTCGAAAAGAGCGAACTCGATGTGCGCTACGGGCGCTACACCAACGCGAATCTCGCGGAGTATCACGTGCCGGTGAACGCGGATATCGGCATGCTGGATATCTCGTTCGTCGGCCGGCCCGATCCGCATATCAATCCGCACGGCGCGCGGGGAATCGGCGAGATCGGCATCACGGGCGTGGCGGGCGCGCTCGGCAACGCGGTGTATCACGCGACGGGCGTGCGCGTGCGCGACCTGCCGATCACGCTCGACAAGCTATTGCCGCCGATCGTGACGTAACGTGTCGTGAAACGACGCACGTGGCGGCCGCCGGGGCCGTCGCGTGCTTTTTTATGCTTGCGGCGCGCTTCGATGCGCCGCACAATTCCTGATTCAATCCCCAAGCGAGCAGCCGCGATGAGCTATTCGTCGAACGCGACCGGCATTCTGCTGGCGGCGGGTCTGGGCACTCGCTTCGATCCGTCCGGACGCCACAACAAGCTGCTCGCCACCCTGCCCGACGGCACGCCCGTCGTGTTTCAGTCGGCGCGCAGGCTGCTCGCGGTCGTCGCCGAAGTCGTCGCGGTCGTGCGTCCGGGCGCCGAAAAGCTCGCCGATGTGCTCAACGAAGCGGGCTGCAACGTCATCTTCAGCATCGACGCCGAGCGCGGCATGGGCGCGACGCTCGCCGCCGCCGTGCGGGCGACGTCCGAGGCCGATGGCTGGCTCGTCGCGTTGGGCGACATGCCCTGGATCGAGCCCGCGACGATCGAAGCCGTCGCGCGGCCGCTCGATCAGGGCGCCGGGCTGGTGGCGCCGTTCTATCGCGGTCAGCGTGGGCATCCGGCGGGGTTCGGCCTCGCGCATCGCGAGGCGCTTGCCGCGCTCGATGGCGATGCGGGCGCACGAGGGATCTTTTCGACGCATGCGCCGCTCGTCGTCGAAGTCGATGATGCGAACGTGTTGCGGGATGTCGATCTGCCGAGCGATCTGGCGCGGGGTTGAAGGGCGTACGCTCGCTCTCTGTGTGATTGTCTGAAAAGCGCCCTGGCCATTCGGCCGATTGATTCGGGTCATTAAGTAAATGGTAGGATCAATTCCACGCGATCGGCCCGGTCGCGCGGCGGACAAACTTTTCACGGGAGCATCACATGACATTCTGGAGCGAAATGCGGCGCGTTGCGGATGCGCTGGCGCGCACGTTTGCGATCAATCCGCCAACGGATTACCGGTCGGCTTATCCGCGCAGGTCCGCCGCCGAAATGGTGGACCGCGCGTGGGCGAGAACCATGTCGGAACTGAACGGCACGATCGAAGGGTATGGTCAGAATGAGCGACGCCGTTGAGGAGCGCACGATCCGGTACATTGCCGAACCCGTTCGAGGCGAAGTAGCAGAGCCTGCGATCGCGCCTGAAAGGGCGTCGGTCACAGTGGCGGTGCAGGCGCACTCGTTCCGCGGACCAATGCCGCCGCCCGACCATCTCGCGCAATACGACCGCATCGTGCCGGGCGCCGGGCGGCTGATCGTCGACGAGTTTCAGATGAACAGCGAGCACGCGCGGAAAATCGAAGCCCTGAGCCTGCGCGGGTCGATCCGCAAGGATATCCGCGCGCAGTTCATCGCTGGCTTTCTCGTATTGATCGGCTTCGGGCTCGTTTATGAACTCGCCGAACACGGTCACGACGGCGTCGCCATCGCGGTTGCCGTCACGCTGCTCGTCAGCGTGCTCACCGCGTTTCTGACCGGCACGGTAATGCGCGGAAAGAGCGACATCGGCATTCAAGAAGCGCTCGGCGATTGACCCGCTTCAAGCAGCAATCGCCACGTTATCGGCCGAATCGACGCCGCCGCCAATCGGCAGATAACGCCTGCTGACATCAAGCAACGTCGCACCGAATCCCTTTCTGGCCCGAAAATCCGTCCGCGCACTCGTCACCACGCGCGGCGACGCGCTCCACTCGATCCGCGCGCCGATCGCGACAAGCGCCTCGACGAGCGCCACATCCTCGCTCGACTCCAGCGGAGGAAAACCGCCCGCCTGCAAATACGCCTTCGCCGCCACGCCCAGATTCGCGCCATGAATATGCCGATGCCCGTCCGCGTCGGTATAGGTGCGTCCGAAGTGCTCCCGCACCGCGCCGATATGCGGCGACCAGTCGTGCACGCCGATCACGCCGCACACTGCGTCCGCGCAGCAGTCGAGCTGGCGCACGAGCCAGTCTTCCGCGACGGTCGTATCGGCATCGGTGAACGCGAGCCAGCGCGCGCCCAGCGCCAGCGCCCGCTGGGCGCCATGCGCCCGCGCGACGCCGACATTGCGCGCCTCGATGCACGCGACGTCCGCGCCGAGCGCCCGCGCGATGTCGCCGGTCTGGTCGGTGCAGGTGTCGGCCACGACGATCACGCGCGCCGCCTCGCCGAGCAGTTGATGATGATCCGCGGCGCGCCGCGCGGCCGCCACGCACGCGCCGATATGCGCGGCTTCGTTGTGAGCAGGAATAACGATCGCAAGCATGTCGGCTCCGGTTTCCGATGGGTCGGCCACCATCGACAAGCAATCGATAGCGGCGATGGATCGTTTTCAGCAATGGCCGTTCCCATGTTTCATCAACCGAAACGCCGCCCAAAAAGTTGCCGCAAAGCAGCGGATATCGATAGAATTACTGTATGGATATACAGTACTTTTCTGATTCCGCTCGCCGATGAAAAGCGTCACCATCGATCCATCGTTTGCAGCCTGGCGTACCGAAGCGCGCAATCTCCTGACAGAGGGCGTGCGGCCGGAGGACGTGCTGTGGCGCGAGTCGGATGCCTCGGCGACGGTGTTCGGCTGCATCGATCCGCCTGCGCCCGGTTCGGTGGACCCGAACGCGAAGAAGCCGGTCAGGGTCGCGCGCGAATTTCTCGCCATGCTGGGAACGGCGGCGTGCTATCGCGCGCCGGACCGCTGGCCGTTTCTGTACAAGGCGCTGTGGCGCTGGACGCAGGGCGACCGCGCGATCGCGTCGCCGGATGACGCGGACGGGCATCGGCTGCGCCAGATGATCGAAACGGTGGAGGCCGAGGAGCGCGAAATGCGCAAGGTGCTGCGTTTCAGGCATCGCGATTCGTCGCTCGGGCCGCCCGAGTTCATCAGCTGGTTCGAGCCGGTGCACGACCTGCTGGAGCACGCCGCGCTGCACTTCGCCACGCGCATGGGCAGCGCCACGTGGATGATCGCCACGCCGCACGGCGCCGCCTTCTGGGACGGCGCGCTGCTGCGCGTGGATCGCACGAGCGAGCCGGAGGAAAAGCCAATGGACTTCGGCGATACCGCAATGAGCGGCGAAGCGGTGAGCGGCGACGCCATCGAGGCGCTCTGGCTCGCGTATTACGAGAGCACGTTCGCGCCGGCGCAGGCGAACGCCGCCGAAATGGCGTCGCACATGCCGGTGCGCTACTGGAAAAGCCCGGAGAACGCGCGCACCGACCCTGCGCTCATTTCCCGCGCCGATCCCTATTCGCGGCGCGAGCGCCACCCGCGCAACGTGCCGCCCGAGATGGAAGTGGCCATCAACACGGATCTGGAGCCGATCAAGGGCACGCTGCTCACCGAACCGCCGTCGCTCGACGCGTGCCGGCGCTGCGCGCTCTGGCGCAACGCGACGCAGGCCGTGCCGGGCGTCGGTCCCGCCGATGCGCGCGTGATGCTCGTCGGCGAGCAGCCGGGCGATCAGGAAGACCGCGCGGGCCAGCCGTTCGTCGGCCCGGCGGGCAAGCTGCTCGACGATGCGCTCGCCGAAGCGCAGATCGCGCGCGCATCGCTGTATCTGACCAACGCGGTGAAGCACTTCAAGTGGGAAGCGCACGGCGAGGAACGCGCACATCTCGCACCCGCGCAGCGCGAGCGCGAAGCCTGCCGCTACTGGCTCGACGAAGAATTGAAACGCGTCGCGCCGAAAGTCGTCGTCGCGCTCGGAGCGACGGCGCTGAAGGCGCTCACGGGGCATCGCACGGCGCTGTCCGAGTATCTCGGCAAGACCATCGAGCACAAGGGACACATCATCGTGCCGACTTATCACCCGTCGTATCTGTTGCGTCTCGCCGACGACCACGTACGCGCGGAAGTCTTCGGAACGATCGTCGAGGCGCTGGTTTTCGCGCAGCAGATCGCGGACGGCACCGCGACCATCCGCACGCCCGTCCAGAATCGCGCGCGCTAAATGCAACAGGACGAAACGAGTCGCAACAAGACGAAAGCGCCGTCAACGTTCCTGTAAGCCGCGCGTTATACCGGTGTCGCGCCGCTTTGGCGCTCACCGAAGGTCCCGACCACACCTCCATGGCCGCTCTCCCGCTCGAAGAACTCCGCCGTCAACAATCCCTCGTTGCGCTCGTGCCGAAATCGGCGGGGCAGCTGAAGACCGAACGCGAGCGCATCGTCGCGCGTCTGCAAATCCTGCTCAACGCCACGATCGCGTTGGCGCTGGCGGGCGCGGCGGTCATCGCGTGGCTGCCGTTTTCGCCGGTGCCGCACGAATTTCGCTTCGGCTTGCAGGAAGTGCTCGCCGTTGCGGTGTTCGCGTCGTGCCTGTTCATCCTTCACGAGCGCGCCGAACTCGAACTCGGCCTCTACAATTTCGAGCCGGTCGAGCAGACGACGCAAGGCGAGCTGCGCGCGCTGCTGCATCGCGTGCCGGAAGGCATGTCCTACCAGCAGGCGCTCGCTGCCGACAGCCGCACCTTCGTGACCGGCGAAGTCGACGACATCCGCCGCCGCGCCGAAGCGTTCACGCCGAAGACGCTGCCCGCCGACGACGGCAACGGTGAAACCTGAGCGCCGCCGGCCGCGCACGAGCCGCACATCGAGCCGCCGCCTCGCCATCGCGAGGCGGCGGCTTTTTTCATCGGCGCTTCAAACCACACGGCTTGACGAGGGCCGCCGTGGCTCCTTCAATACGTGACAGATGCCGCATCGGGCGCTCAAACTGTCACGGTCCGGGATGCACTCTGTCCCTGCGGCACGCGCGCCGTCCGGCGTGACGCGCCGCAACCGTTCCGGGCATGGCGGGTGCTTGCCAAGCGCCCGAGCCTCCGCGAATGCGCGGACCATCGAAACCAGGCCACGTCACTTGCAGGAGCCAGGATGCGAGCCACTCCCCTTTCCACGTTGCGCGACGACCTCGCGACCGCGCTCGTTCCCGACGAGCCGTGCGCCCCGCCGCCATCCGCGGAAGCTGCCACGCCGTCCGATGCCGATTACACCGAACTTGCCGCATTCCACGGCATCGAGCGCGAGCGTCTGGTGCTGATTCATCCGGGCAGCCACCACGCGGCGCCCGCCTGGCCCGCCGAGCGTTACGCCGATGTCGCCGATCAGCTCGCCGCCGACGGCTGGCAGATCGCCATCGTCGGCGACGCGCCCGAACCCGAGCGCACCGCCGGCGTGCTCGGCGCGATGCAGACGGCCGCGCTCTTTCTCGCGGGCGCCGTCGCGCCGGCGATTTTGCCGCGCCTGATCGCGAACGCGCGCCTGCTCCTGTCCGACGATGCCGCCGCATCCTCGCCGGTCGCCGCGGCCCGCGCGCTCGGCACGCCGCATATCGTGCTCGCCGAGCATCCGCGCGACACCGGCAGCGACGCGATCGTCGCGCGCGCCCGCGCCGCGCTCTCGACCACCGGCGACGCGCATCCGGGCCAGCCGTTCACGCTGCACATGCCGGCGGCGCACGAATCCGCGTAGCATCGATCCACCCATCAGGGGGACACCATGAAATTCGACATGCAGACCAGTCCCGTTCCGGATCCCATCGCGGACCCGAACCGCGATCCGGAAGCCGATCCGCTCACGCCGCCTTCGCCGGGCCATCGCCCGGACGAGCCGCAGCACCCCGACGCGCCGCCCGACAAGGACCCGATCCGTCGTCTCTGAAAGCTACGGGTAATCCCCGCCCTACATTCCGCCGCAGCGCCTGCCGTAAAGCGGGCATGCGGCGGCATGCGCCGTCGCAACTGACAACGCAAAGAGGCGACGGGCGCAACATGAACAGAATGACGTTGAACAGAAAGCTCGGCTCGATGATCGCCGTGCTGTGGATCGGCTTGATCGCGATCGGGATCATCGGGGCCTGGCAAAACCGCACGTCGATGATCGACGACCGCAAGGAGCAGCTGAAGACCCTCGTCAACGAGGCGCACGCCATCACCGCGCACTACGCGGCCCTCGCGGCCAACAAGACGCTGACTGAAGAAGAAGCGAAGAAACGCGCGCTCGAAGTGGTCGGCGCGATCCGTTACGGCACGGACGGCTATCTCTCCATCAACGATTCGCATCCGACGATGGTGATGCACCCGATCAAGCCGGCCATGAACGGGAAGGATCTGTCGGCCTATACCGATCCGGCGGGCAATCGCCTGTTCGTCGATATCGTCAAGGCGGGCGATCAGCCGGGCGGCGGCTACATCAGCTATCTGTGGCCGAAGCCGGGCAGCGACAAGCCGGTTTCGAAGCTCTCCTACTCGCAGCGCTTCGGGCAGTGGGACTGGTATCTCGTCACGGGCATGTACATGGACGACGTGCAGAGCGCGTTCTACGCGAGCGCGTTGCGCTGGCTCGCGATCACGGCGCTGCTCGGCGGCATCGCGACGGCGGCGATGCTCGTCGTTCTGCGCAGCATCAGGCGCAATCTCGGCGGCGAACTGGAGCTTGCGGTCGGCGCGGCGCATCGCATCGCGCGCGGCGACCTGACGAGCGCCGTCGACGTCCATCCGAACGACACGACCAGCCTCCTGCACGCGCTCAGCGTGATGCAGCGCGGGCTCGTCGAGACCGTTTCGCGCGTGCGCAACGGCACCGAGAACATCAACGTGGGCGCGTCGGAAATCGCGGCGGGCAATACCGATCTGTCGCAGCGCACCGAGGAGCAGGCCGCCGCGCTCGTGCAGACCGCGTCGAGCATGGATCAGATGACCGCCAACGTGAAGAACAATGCCGACAGCGCCACGCAGGCCGCGCGGCTCGCCGAGCAGGCGGCGGACGTGGCGACGCGCGGAAGCGGCGTCGTCGACGACGTGATCGACACGATGACGCGCATCACCGCGAGTTCGCAGCAGATCGGCGACATCATCGGCGTGATCGACGGCATCGCGTTCCAGACCAACATCCTCGCGCTCAATGCGGCCGTCGAAGCGGCGCGCGCGGGCGAACAGGGACGCGGCTTCGCGGTCGTGGCGGCCGAAGTGCGCAGCCTCGCGCAGCGCTCGGCGACGGCGGCGAAGGAGATCAAGGCGCTCATCGAGACCTCGACGCAGACGGTGCAGCAAGGCGCGTCGCTCGTGACGAACGCGGGCTCGACCATGACCGAGATCGTGCAGTCGGTGCGCCGCGTGAACGAGATTCTCGACGAGATCAGCCACGCGTCGCGCGAGCAGAGCGCGGGCATCGAGCAGGTGAACCGCGCCGTTGTCGAGATGGATCAGGTGACGCAGCAGAACGCCGCGCTCGTCGAAGAGGCGGCCGCCGCTGCGCATTCGCTGAAGGATCAGGTGGATGTGCTGCGCGAGGCGATCGGGAGTTTCAGGCTGCCGGCGTAAGGCTTTCGATCAGGCGAGGAATCGTTCGACGAGCCTCGCCCAGTACGCCGCGCCGATCGGCAGATTTTTGTCGTTGAAATCGTAATGCGGGTTGTGGACCATGCAGCCGTCCTCGCCCGCACCGTTGCCGAGACGCAGGAACGAGCCCGGCCGCGCCTGCAGCATGAACGCGAAATCCTCGCTGCCCATCAGCAAATCCGCGTGCGCGACGACGTTCTGCTCGCCGACCAGCTCGCGCGCCACCCGAATCGCGAATTCCGTCTCCGCGTCCGAATTGACGACCACCGGATAGCCTTCCAGATACTTCACCGTCGCCGTCGCGCCGTAGCTCGCGGCCTGCGCTTCGACCAGTTCCTTGATGCGGCGCTTGAGCAGCTCGCGCACCTGCGGGTCGAACGAACGCACCGACAGTTCCAGCGTCGCGCGGTTCGGGATGACGTTATTGACCGTGCCCGCGTGCATCGAGCCGACCGTGACGACCGCCGGCTGCGCCGGATCGACATTGCGCGCGACGATCGTCTGCAGCGCCATCACGATGCTCGCCGTCACGACGACCGGATCGACCGAGAGATGCGGACGCGCCGCGTGCCCGCCGACGCCTTCGATCACGATCGACACCTGATCGCCCGCCGCCATGAACGGCCCCTTGCGGAACAGGAATGTGCCCGGCTGCGCGCCGGGATGGTTATGCACGCCGAACACGGCATCGCAATGAAAGCGTTCGAACAGGCCTTCCGCGATCATCTGCTGCGCGCCGCTCGGTACGCCGTGCTCTTCCGCCGGCTGAAAGTACAGATGCACCGTGCCGTTGAAACGCCGCGTGCGCGCGAGATGGCGCGCGGCGCCGAGCAGCATCGTCGTGTGACCGTCGTGGCCGCATGCGTGCATCTTGCCGTGCGTCTCGCTCGCGTAGGGCTTGCCGGTCTGCTCGATGATCGGCAGCGCGTCCATGTCGGCGCGCAGGCCGATGCTCTTCGCGCCATCGCCCGCTTTCAAGGTGCCGACGACGCCCGTGCCGCCGACCCCGCGCGTGACCTGCCAGCCCCACTCTTCCAGCCGCTCGGCGACGAGCGCGGCGGTGCGTGTCTCTTCGTAGGACAGTTCCGGATGACGGTGGATGTCGTGGCGGATCGCGCGCAGCGACGGGGCGTCGTCGGAGAGGTCGGCGATGACGGTGAAGTGTGCGTTGGACGGAGTCGTCATGGGGAGGCCCTTGCGGAGATGATGCGGATACGTGGAAAACGGCGCACATGATCCTCCAGATGGGCGGAGGTTTCCAGTTCTGTGTGGGATTTTTTTGGGTTCTCTGGAGAATTTCGGGGAGGACCGCTTGTGGTTAGGCCGTAGTCGGCTAGGAACGGACATTCGCACATGACCGGTTTCGGGTAGCCTTCATGTAGTGTCTGCCTGTCAGATATCGCTCATCGTCTGCATATGCAATCCGAGTATCTTGCCCGTCTTAGTAAGCCAGTCCAACAGCTCGTCCTTGAAGTGGAGGAAGGTGCGGGTGCGGAAATCAAAGTAATTCTCGACCCGACGCAGAATGACGGCGGAACTACTGGTCTGGGCAAACTCGCAGTCGTCATCAATGCCCAAAGCATTCAACTCTTTGCACCGACCAATGGATACTTTCCCGATGGGGCGGTTCGACATGAAGTGCTGCATGTGCGGCGGTTTCATGTTGACGGAGTTCCAAAGCTTGCTTTAGCCGATAGCGAAGAGTGGGACAAAGGTTTTTCGGATGCCCTGGGCGCTCTTGATAATGCCATCGAGCACGTAGTGATCGTTCCTGAGGAACTTCAATTTCATCCTGATCGCCGCAAACATTGGGAGACAGTGATGCACGATGTCTGTTTGGCGCTTCCCGATGTGCCTGAGGGCGAGCGGCGCCTCGCGGTCTGTCTTCACTGGACATTCTTGCGTCATGTCCTGCCTGACTCGCCTGCAGTTGAGATCGCAAGAAGCTTCGCGAAAAAGCATGCATTGTTAGAATTGACCGACCACTTTGCCGATCGGTTCAAAGCTGTAGCGGCCAGTAAGGAGGAACTTGTGCGTCTCCTTTTCCACACCTTCCCCGAAATCCCGAAGAACCGTGCGGCTTTGGAATATATAAACAGCACGACTGGTACTTGTCAGAAGCCAATTCCATAGATCGACACGGCAAGAGAATCGTTGCCGGAAGCTATGACCAACAACGACAAGCCGTCCCGTGAGTGGGTACGCCGCTAGCGCTCAATGAGGTCCTGTGGCCGGCCGCTATCCGACGCTAATTTTCGCTGGCTCCTGCGGCTGAAATGGGTCGATAAACGCCCTTCTCTGGAAATCCGTGGAGAACCATTTTTCTAGCTAAACCAAAGCCAATCGCGCACTTTCGACCGCTTCACCCTAAAAACCCATCAATCACCCCCGCAAGCTTCCCAAACGCCAACCCAATCTCCTCATCCGGCACACACGCATAGCCGATCAGCAAGCCCGAATCCGCATCCGGCCGATGCGCGTAATACCCCGACAGCGGCCGCACGACGATGTCCTGCGCCAGCGCAGCGGCAGCGAGCGCGCGATCGTCCACGCCCTTGGGCAACTTGAGCACAAGATGCAACCCCGCATCCCCCCCGGCGATCGCGAGCGTGTCGCCATAACGCGCCGCAATAGTCGCCAGCAACGTGTCGCGGCGCTGACCATAAAGCGCCCGCATGCGCCGGATATGCGACGTGAAATGCCCCTGCTCGATGAACTCCGCGAGCACCGCCTGCTGCAACAGTTGCCCTTCGCGATACAACTCAGCGCTCGCCGTGGCGAAACTCGCCGCGAGCGCCTCCGGCACGACGATATATCCGATGCGCAGCCCCGGAAACAGCGTCTTGCCGAAACTCCCGACGTAAATCACCTGCCCCGCCGTATCCATGCCCTGCAGCGACGCAAGCGGCCGGCTGCCATAGCGGAACTCGCTGTCGTAATCATCTTCAACGATCCAGCAGCGATGCTGACGCGCATATTCGAGCAGCATGCGGCGGCGCGCGAGACTCATCACCATGCCGAGCGGATATTGATGCGACGGCGTGACCAGCATCAGCTTCGGCGGCGATGCGAGATCGGCGGGCGTCGGCGCGATGCCTTCGGCGTCGGCAGGAATCGCCTTGAGATCGAGTCCCGACACCTGCAGCACGCTGCGCACGCCCCAGTAGCACGGGTCTTCGGTCCAGATCGTGTCGCCGGCATCCGCGAGCAGGCGCGCGGCGAGATCGATCGACTGATGGATGCCCGTCGTCACGATGATCTGTTCCGGCATGCAACGCACCGAACGCGACGTGCGCAAATAGTGCGCGAGCGCGTCGCGCAAGCCCGCGTGGCCGCCGCCGGGCGCGTAAGTGAGCAGATCGGGCAGCGGCCTGCGCCAGTATTTCGCGTGCAGGCGGTTCCACACGCGCGACGGAAAACGCGACACATCCGGCACGCCCGGCATAAACGCGCCGCCTTGGCGCTTCGAGACGCCCGCACCGGAAATCAGCCGCGCGCCGCGCACCGAAAGCGTCGATTGCGTGTCCGGTTGCGTAGCGGCAGCGAGCGGCGCGTCGTCGAACAGGATGTCGTCGGGCGTGCTGTCCGCGACGAAGGTGCCGCGCCCCGTCGCCGACGACACGTAGCCTTCGAGCGCGAGTTGCTCGTACACCTGCGTCACCGTGTTCCGCCCGACGCCGAGTTCCGCCGCCAGCAGCCGCGACGACGGCACTTTCGCGCCCGCCGCAAGCTCGCGCGTGAGGATCGCCTGCTGCAACAGCCGATGCAACTGACGGTAGATCGGCTGGCCGTTCGCGCGGTCGATGCGTTGCGCGAGCCAGTCGGAAAGCACGCTTGCGCGCGTGGTCATCGAATTGGCTCCTATAGATTTATTGAAATGGCTCTGAACCTGAGGGCCAAATCTTACTATAGTCATCTTTAAATTCAGTCGGCCGACATGGCCACCATCGACATGCGCTCTCGCGCGAAGGAGATTCCTGTGAGCATCCCCCTCAAGAACGCCGATCTGCACGCCCGCAAGAATGCCGCGACCCCGCGCGGCGTCGGCGTGATGTGCGACTTCTACGCGGCGCGCGCCGAAAACGCGGAACTGTGGGACGTCGAGGGCCGCCGCTTCATCGACTTCGCGGCGGGCATCGCGGTGTGCAACACGGGGCATCGTCATCCGAAGATCGTCGAGGCGATCCGCGCGCAACTCGACTGCTTCACGCACACCGCGTATCAGATCGTGCCGTACGAGTCGTATGTGTCGCTTGCCGAGAAGATCAGCGCCCGCGCGCCGGGCTCGCATGCGAAGAAGGCCGCGTTTTTCACGACCGGCGCGGAAGCCGTCGAGAACGCGGTGAAGATCGCGCGCGTGGCGACGGGCCGTCCGGGCGTGATCGCGTTCACGGGCGGATTCCACGGCCGCACGCTGATGGGCATGGCGCTCACCGGCAAGGTCGCGCCGTACAAGATCGGCTTCGGGCCGTTCCCGTCGGACGTCTATCACGCGCCGTTCCCGAATGCGCTGCATGGCGTGTCGGTGGACGATTCGCTGCGCGCGATCGAACATCTGTTCAAGGCGGATATCGAGGCGACGCGCGTCGCGGCGATCATCTTCGAGCCGGTTCAGGGCGAAGGCGGCTTCAATCCGGCGCCTGTCGAGTTCGTGCGCGGACTGCGCAAGATCTGCGACACGCACGGCATCCTGCTCATCGCCGATGAAGTGCAGACCGGCTTCGCGCGCACCGGCAAGCTCTTTGCCATGGAGCATTACGACGTCGTGCCCGATCTCATGACGATCGCCAAGTCGCTCGCGGGCGGCATGCCGCTGTCGGGCGTCGTCGGGCGCGCGGAGATAATGGACGCAGCCGCGCCGGGCGGTCTCGGCGGGACGTATGCGGGCAATCCGCTCGCGGTGGCGGCAGCGCATGCGGTGCTCGATATCATCGACGATGAAAAGCTCTGCGAGCGCGCGACGGTGTTCGGCGACAAGCTCAAGGCAAAGCTCGAAGCGCTCAAGGGCGAGGTGCCGCAGATCGCCGATGTGCGCGGGCCCGGCGCGATGATTGCTGTGGAGTTCTGCAAGCCCGGTTCGCATGATGCGGATGCGGCCTTCGCCAAACTCGTGCAGACGCGTGCGCTGGAGCGTGGGTTGTTGCTGCTCGTGTGCGGTGTCTATTCGAACGTCGTGCGGTTTCTGTTTCCGCTCACCATTCAGGAGCAGGTTTTCGAGGAAGCCGTCGGCATTCTGGAAGATGTGCTGACGGAAACCGTTGGGGTTGCGGTCTGATTTTTTCTTACCGACACAACCCAAAGGACACGAGCAAACATGAGCATAAAGAACCAACTGAAGGACCCGACGCTCCTGCGTCACGAAGCCTACATCGACGGTGAATGGCAACACGCCGACGACAAGGCGACCTTCCCCGTCGTGAACCCCGCAACCGGCGAAACCCTCGGCACCGTGCCGAAGATGGGCGCAACCGAAACCCGCCGCGCCATCGACGCCGCAAACGCCGCCTGGCCAGCATGGCGCAACAAGACCGCCAAAGACCGCGCGATCATCCTGCGCCGCTGGTTCGACCTGATGACGGCCAACGCCGACGATCTGGCGCTCATCCTCACGACCGAACAAGGCAAGCCGCTCGCCGAGGCAAAAGGCGAGATCGCCTACGCCGCCTCGTTCATCGAATGGTTCGCGGAAGAAGGCAAGCGCGTCGCCGGAGATACCCTCGCCTCCCCCGCCGCCGACAAGCGCATCGTCGTCACGAAGGAGCCGATCGGCGTGTGCGCCGCGATCACGCCGTGGAACTTCCCCGCCGCGATGATCACGCGCAAGGTCGGACCGGCGCTCGCCGCCGGTTGCCCGATCGTCGTGAAGCCCGCTGAAGCGACGCCGTTCTCCGCACTCGCGATGGCGGTCCTCGCCGAACGCGCTGGCGTGCCGAAAGGCGTGCTGTCGATCGTCACGGGCGATCCGAAAGCCATCGGCGCAGAGATGACGGGCAACCCGATCGTGCGCAAGCTGTCGTTCACCGGCTCGACCGCCGTGGGCCGTCTGCTGATGGCGCAGAGCGCACCGACCGTCAAGAAGGTATCGCTCGAACTCGGCGGCAACGCACCGTTCATCGTATTCGACGACGCCGATCTCGACGCGGCGGTCGAAGGCGCGATCGCATCGAAGTATCGCAACAGCGGACAAACCTGCGTCTGCACGAACCGCTTCTACGTGCACGAGCGCGTCTACGATGCGTTCGCGCAAAAGCTCGCCGCAGCGGTCGGCAAGATGAAGGTCGGACACGGCACGGAAAGCGGCGTGGCGCTCGGGCCGCTCATCAACGAAGCGGCCGTGAAGAAGGTCGAATCGCACATCGAGGATGCGCTCGCGAAAGGCGCGACGCTCGTCGCCGGCGGCAAGCGTCACGCGCTCGGTCACGGCTTCTTCGAGCCGACCGTGCTTGCCGACGTCACGCCCGCCATGAAAGTGGCGAAGGAAGAAACCTTCGGTCCGCTCGCGCCGATCTTCAAATTCTCGTCCGATGACGAAGTCGTGCGCCTCGCCAACGACACCGAGTTCGGCCTCGCCGCGTACTTCTATAGCCGCGACATCGGCCGCATCTGGCGCGTGGCCGAAGCGCTGGAGTACGGCATGGTCGGCATCAACACCGGGCTGATCTCCAACGAAGTCGCGCCGTTCGGCGGCGTGAAGCAGTCGGGCCTCGGCCGCGAAGGCTCGCACTACGGCATCGACGACTACGTCGTCATCAAGTATCTCTGCATGGCCGTCTGATCGCGCGATCAGGCATGTGAAAGTCAAAAAGCCTCGGCACGCGCGTGCCGAGGCTTTTCTTCGAGGTCTCGCCGACTCAGTTCGCAGCGCTTGCCGGGGTCACTTGCACTGCCGTCGCCGAGACGAAAACCGCGTGGATCGTGTCGCCCTTCTTCAGCTTCTCCGCTGCGATATCCGGCGTCAGATCAAACGTCTCGGTACGCCACGGGCCGCGCAACGCGATCGTGTGCTTCTTGTTGTTGACGCTCTCGACCGTCGCGATGACTTCGACCTGACGCGTCGCGTCGAAGCCCGTCGTGCCGTTCGCACCCGACGTCGGCTGATAGGTCGTCGTGTCCGTACGCGCGCGTGTGCCGTTGCTCTTCATCTTCTCTGCACTCACCAGCAACGCATTCTTGTAGAGCACGTCGACGCGATCGCCGATGTGCAGCTTGTCGAAGTTGGTGACTTCCTTATTCACGAGCACCAGCGCGTCGCCGCGCGGGCCACGCACGGTCAGCGTCCGGTTGGCGGCGTCGATGCCCACGATGGTCGCCTGGACGTGAATCGGCTCGGCCTGGCCGACGATCTCCTGAGCCGACTTCGCGAGCGGCGCGTTCTGGGCCATGGCGGAGCCCATCGACGCAACGATTGCCGATGCGCAGAGAATCGAAATCGCAGAGAGTTTCAGGTTCATTGCATCATTCCTCGAACTAAATTTGTTGTACAGATTATTTCATTCGCAAGACCTCGCGATCGTGGGCGAGGCCGGGATAGTTATACCGCGCGCCTCCCCGCGATTCCAACTCATCACACGATATGTTACGACTTGGCCTCCTGCCTGAAACGGTCGAAAGCGCGCCCGGCGTCTAACCGGTAAAATCAGCGCCATATCCGGCCCGGGCGCACACCGCTCCCTCTTCTCGCCGCTTCTTCGATCCTTCCAGGGGCGCTATGCGACGCTCGGCTTTCTTCCTCCGCTTCATCGGCATCGGCGTTCTGTTTCATCTCTATGTCGGCGTGCGGCTCATTCCGGACGCGCCGGTCGGCCTGCCGCTCAAAGTGCTGGCTGCCGTTCTGCTCGCGGCATCGGTCATCGTCATTCCGCTCGGCATGGCGGCACGCCAGATCGAACCGCAGTCGCTGGCGGACCGCCTCGCCTGGCTCGGGCTGACCGCGCTCGGGTTTTTCTCGTCGCTGCTGCTGTTGACCTTTGCGCGCGATGTGATGCTGTTCTTCGTGCATCTCGTCGACTGGCTGCGCGGCGTACCCGTAGGCTCGCCGGCGCTCGTCGCGTATAGCGCGCTCGCCGTGCCGCTCTTCGCCGTGCTGCTCTCCGCGATCGGCTTCTACAACGCGCGGCGGCGCGCGCCGGTCGTGAGCGTGGATGTGCCCATCGCCGATCTGCCGGCCGCGCTCGTCGGCTTCACGATCGTGCAGATCAGCGACATCCACGTCGGACCGACGATCAAACGCCACTATGTGGAACGCATCGTCGCGGCGGTGAACGGGCTCGAACCGGATCTGATCGCGGTGACGGGCGATGTCGTCGACGGCACCGTGCCGAATCTCGCCGACCACACGCGCCCGCTCGCGGGCCTCACCGCGCGGCATGGCGCGTTTCTCGTCACCGGCAATCACGAGTATTACTCGGGCGCGGACAAGTGGATCGCCGAATTCCGCCGTCTCGGCCTGACCGTGCTGCTCAATCAGCATGTCGTGCTGGATCACGACGGCGCGCGAGCCGTGATTGCGGGCGTCACGGATTTCAGCGCGGGCAGTTTCGATCCCGCGCATCGCAGCGATCCCGCCAAGGCGATCAGCGGCGCGCCCGACGACGCCACCGTGCGCGTGCTGCTCGCCCACCAGCCCCGCAGCGCCACGGCGGCAGCCGAGGCGGGCTTCACGTTGCAACTCTCGGGACACACGCACGGCGGCCAGTTCCTGCCGTGGAATTTCTTTGTGCGCCTGCAGCAGCCGTTCGTCGCAGGGCTGGAGAAGGTCGGCGGGCTGTGGGTCTATACGAGCCGGGGCACCGGCTACTGGGGACCGCCGAAACGGCTGGGCGCGCCGTCCGAGATCACGCGGGTTCGGCTGGTGGCTTCGACGCCGGCATGACGACGCCGTGACAGCATGGAAAAAGGGACGCGCGGCGCGGAGGCACCGCGCGTCCAGCGCTCGGGGATAAGCGCGGCGTCCGGACACGGGGATGAACGGACGCTCTCGGACTGGCAGGCGGGGTCCCGCCAGCGAGTCACTCAAAAATAGGGGATCGCCTGAGCCGGCACCACCAGATTTTTCCTAAACGATAAAACATTCGCTCGACTATCTCGGACTGCGAATCTTTCCTTACGCTTTCGCCGATACCGCCGCCGGCGTCGTCGCATAGACGCTCTTGTGCGGGGCCGTGCCTTCCCTCGGCCAGTCGGACCGCGCGTCGAAGAACCATTCCGCGCGCTCGCGCCCCTTGCGGATCAGCGCGTGGATCAGCGCCGGATTGCGATCCAGCTTAGATGCGTAATCGAGTGGCCCCGGATAATCCTTCGCATCGAGATGCATCTGCACGACGCGCACCTTGATCGGTTTGTAGCGCTTGGCGAGCGATTCGTCGGCCTTCAGCAGCTCGTTCACGCGCGTCGTGAAGTAAAGCTCCTGCCCGAGCGCAAGATTGCCGGACAGTTCGTTGCGCCGGTCGATGATCTCGTTCATCGATTCAGGCAACTCGCGTCGATATTGCGGATTGATCTGCACGACCCAGATTTCGTCGGGCCGCATGTCGATGGCGAAATCGGTGAATTCGCGCACCGGCGGATTGCTGCTGAAGAGGCCGTCCCAGCACATGCGGCCGTCGGCCGCGACCGCGCGATACAGCGGCGGCACCGCGGCCGATGCAACCAGCCGGTCCTGATCGAGCGTGTCTCCGGGGAAGATCACGCGGTCGCCGGTTTGCACGTCGGTCGCGCCGACGAGCAGCGTGGGCCGCGCGCGCCGCGCCGGCTCCGTCGGCAGCGACGCGAACGGCAGATGCTTGTCGAGCAGTTCGCGCAGGCGCTCCTCGGCGACCGGCGGATACAGATACGGGCTGATTTCGGCGTTGACAGGAAGCCGCGCGTACCACGTCCCGAGCGCATTGGCGAAGATATCCGGGCCGTCGCGCGCCTCCAGATCCTTCCAGAAACCGGCGAGGCGTCGCCGGGCGTCGGCGGGGCCGTCGAGCAGCAGGCCCGCCCACGCGAGCGCGCTGCACATCGCGCCGCCCGAGGTTCCGGACAGCGCCACGAGTTCGAAGCGGTTGAAGCACTCGTCGCTGAGCAGCCGTTCTAGCACGCCCGCGGCGAACGCCGCATGGCTGCCGCCGCCCTGGCACGCGATCGCTACTTTCGGAATTGCCGCCATCACCGCACCTCTCGCGTCCGTCGATATCGGACGTACGGTACAGGATAGGCGACGCGCGCCGCTATGCCAGCGCCGCCAGCACCTGCTCCGTCGAACGGATGCGCCCGATGCGCGGAAAGATGCTTCGGCAAGCCGATTCGTGCGTGTCGGCGTGCAGATCGCTCATCGCGTCCTCGACGAAGATTTGCTGATAACCGCGCTCGTGCGCCCCGCGCGCGGTCGAATCCACGCCGATGGCCGTCGCGATGCCGCCCAGCACGATCGTATCGATGCCGCGGCGGCGCAAGTGCGAGTCGAGGTCGGTGTTGTAGAACGCGCCCCATTGCCGCTTGGTGACGACGATATCCGACGCCTGCACGTCCAGTTCCGCGCACAGCTCACTCCAGCCCGAGGGCTCCGGCGCTTCCTGCGCCTGCCCCGCGTCGGTGATCGGGCGCAGTCCGCCGGGGCTGTTCGGGAACGCCACCTTGACGAGCACTACGGGCGCGCCGAGCGCACGGAAGCGATCGGCGAGCGCGCGCGCGTTGGCGAGCACGCTCGCGGCGTCGTGAGGTTGCACGGGCAAGGCGGCGATGCCCGCCTGCAGATCGATCAGCACGAGCGCCGTCTTCGCGCGATCGAGCTTGAGTTCGGGTGCGTTCATGAGAAAGTCGTGAGAAAAGTGGATGGATGCGCGATGTCAGGCTTCATCGTGAAGAAATTCGAGCGCCGCGCCGTTCATGCAGTAGCGCAGGCCCGTGGGCTTCGGCCCGTCGTCGAAGACATGGCCGAGATGCCCGCCGCAGCGCCGGCAATGCACCTCGTTGCGCATGTGGCCGGTCGCGTCGGCGTGCATCGCGACGGCGCCGTCGAGCGGTTTCCAGAAGCTCGGCCAGCCAGTGCCGCTGTCGAACTTCGCCGACGATGAGAATAGCGCGAGCCCGCACCCGGCGCATCCATACATGCCGTCACGGTGCTCCTTGAGCAGCGGACTCGCGAACGGCGGCTCGGTGCCGCCGCGCCTGAGCACGCGGAATTGCTCGGCGGACAGACGTCGACGCCAGTCGGCGCTGCTGTGATCGATCTCGTAGGATCTGGCGGGCGCGGAACGCGCGCCACCGCCCGCGAACGCGGCCGCCATCACACCGAGAAAACTCCGCTTCGTGCGTCTCATGATTTTCATCCGATGAACGCCCTCGTGCCGCGCCGTGCTAGGTTTTAAGCCGGTATCCCGTCTTGAAGATCCACGCGACGATCGCGATGAACACCGCAAGAAAGACCAGCGTCATGCCGAAACTCACGCCGACCTGAACATCGGCGAGTCCGTAAAAGCTCCAGCGAAAGCCGCTGATCAGATAGACGACCGGATTGAACAGCGCGACGGTCTTCCAGAACGGCGGCAGGATGTTGATCGAATAGAAGCTGCCGCCGAGAAAGGTGAGCGGCGTGACGATCAGGAGCGGAATGATCTGCAGCTTCTCGAAGCCGTCCGCCCATACGCCGATGATGAACCCGAGCAGGCTGAACGTCACCGACGTGAGCAGCAGAAACACGATCATCCAGACCGGATGGTCGATTCTGAGCGGCACGAATAATCGTGCGGTCAGAAGAATGATCAGGCCGAGGATCACGGATTTGGTCGCCGCCGCGCCCACGTAGCTCAGGACGAGCTCGAAGTACGACACCGGCGCGGACAACAGCTCGTAGATCGTCCCGGTGAACTTCGGAAAATAGATGCCGAAAGACGCGTTGGCGATGCTCTGCGTCAGCAGCGACAACATCACGAGGCCCGGCACGATGAACGCGCCATAGCTGATGCCATCGACTTCCGGAATGCGCGAGCCGATGGCCGCGCCGAAGACGACGAAGTAAAGCGAGGTGGAAATGACCGGCGACACGATGCTCTGCATCAGCGTGCGTCCGGCGCGCGCCATCTCGAAACGGTAGATCGCGCGAACGGCGTATAGATTCATTTGGTTTCCCTGACGAGGCTCACGAAAATGTCTTCGAGCGAGCTTTGCGTCGTTTGCAGATCCTTGAAACGCACGCCGGCTTCGTCGACGTGGCGCAGCAGCGCGATGATGCGGCCCGGCTCGTCATGCGCGTCATACGTGTACGTGAGCTCGGCGCCGTCCGCTGAACGCGTGAGGCCGTAGGGCTGAAGCGCGCCGGGGATTTCCGCGAGCGGATGTTCGAGTTGCAGCGTGAGCTTCTTCTGCCCGAGCTTGCGCATCAGTTCGCGCTTCTCCTCGACGAGCACGATCTCCCCGCGATTGATGACGCCGATGCGGTCCGCCATCTCCTCCGCTTCCTCGATGTAATGCGTCGTCAGGATGATGGTCACGCCGTTGCTCTGCAGCTCGCGCACGAGGCCCCACATGTCGCGGCGCAGTTCGACATCGACGCCCGCGGTAGGCTCGTCGAGAAAGAGGATTTCGGGTTCGTGCGCGAGCGCCTTCGCAATCAGGACGCGCCGCTTCATGCCGCCCGAAAGCGTCATGATCTTGTTGTCCTTCTTGCTCCAGAGCGAGAGCGACTTCAGCACCTTCTCGATATGCGCCGGATTCTTCGGCCGGCCGAACAGGCCGCGGCTGAACGACACGGTCGCCCAGACGGTTTCGAAGGCGTCGGTGGTGAGTTCTTGCGGCACGAGGCCGATCATCGCGCGCGCGGCGCGATAATCCGTGAGGATATCGTGCCCGGCGACGGTGACCTTGCCCGCGCTCGGATTCACGATGCCGCACACGGTGCTGATGAGCGTCGTCTTGCCCGCCCCGTTCGGGCCGAGCAGCGCGAAAATCTCGCCGCGCCGGATCTCCAGGTTCACGTCCTTGAGCGCGCGGAAGCCCGACCCGTAGGTCTTGGACAGATTGGATACGGTGATGATGGTTGGCATGGCGGGACGATAGCAGATACCGGACGATCCGGCTCGGACGAAGGGGTCGTCCGTTCGGCCGATGTTCGCCGGGCTCCGCACTGCCTACAATGCACTGCTGAATGCCAGGAGCCGACACCATGCTGTTCGAACAGATCCAGACCACTTGCCTCAACGACGCGGACCTGCCGTGGGTGCCGTTCACGCCGTACAGCGCGCGCGTGCTCGTCAAGTATTTCAAGCTCGACCCGATCCGCGGCGAGGTCATCGCGCTCATGAAGGCGCCTGCCAAAGGGCAGATGCCGCGGCATCGCCATACGGGAACGGTGATCGTCTATACGGTCGAGGGACGCTGGAAGTATCGCGAGCACGACTGGATCGCGGAGCCGGGAAGCGTCGTATACGAAACGGCCGGATCGAGCCACACGCCCGAAGCGCTGCCGGCGGTTTCGCGCAGCGCGGATATCGTCACGCTCAACATCATCCAGGGCGAACTGCTCTTCGTGAACGACGAAGGCCAGGTGCTCGCCGCCGAAAACTGGCGAAGCGGCTGGGACCGTTACGCTGCCTTCTGTCATGCAAACGGCATTGCGCCGCGAGATTTGACGGCTTTCGGGTAACGTCGCGGCCCGCGTCGCTGGTTAGAATCGTCCCTGGACGCGCCGTGCGCGCTTTCGACCATTTCCGTTTTGCCGGCCGCTCGCGCCGGCGCAGATCAAGGAGGAGCAGGACATGACCATTCAGACCGTCGGCATCGTCGGCGCGGGAACCATGGGCAACGGCATCGCGCAGGTCGCGGCCGTCGCGGGCTTCAAAGTGGTGCTGATCGACGTCACCGACGCCGCGCTCGCCAAGGGCGTCGCCGCGCTCACGGGCAGCCTGGAGCGGCTCGTATCGAAGGACAAGCTGGAGGCGCCGGCGCGCGATGCGGCGTTGAAGCGCATCGAGACCTCGACCGATTACGCGCGCCTTTCCGAAGCCGACATCGTGATCGAAGCCGCGACGGAGAACGTCGAGCTGAAGAATCGCATCCTGAAGCAGATCGAAGGCGCCGCGCGCGCCGATGCGATCATCGCGTCGAACACGTCGTCGATCTCGATCACCGCGCTAGCCGCGACGCTCGCCACGCCCGAGCGCTTCATCGGCATGCACTTCTTCAATCCGGTGCCGCTGCTGCAACTCGTCGAAGTGATTCGCGGCGTGCAGACGAGCGACGAAACCGCGTCCGCCGTGCGCGAACTCACCGAGAAGCTCGACAAATCGCCGATCGGCGTGCGCAACTCGCCGGGCTTCGTCGTCAACCGCATTCTCGTGCCGATGATCAACGAAGCGTTCTACGTGCTCTACGAGGGCGTCGCGAGCGCGGAGGAAATCGACGCGGGCATGAGGCTCGGCGCGAATCATCCGATCGGCCCGCTCGCGCTCGCCGACCTGATCGGCCTCGACGTGTGCCTCTCGGTGATGGACGTGTTCCTCAAGGACTTCGGCGATTCGAAATACCGCGCGTGCCCGCTGCTGCGCGAGCTCGTCTCGGCGGGACGCCTCGGCCGCAAGACGAAGCGCGGCGTGTACCGCTACGACTAAGCCGCGTCGAACCCGAGCACCGGTCCGGCGGGCACGATGCCCGTCGGATTGATCGTCCGATGGCTCTCGTAGTAATGCCGCTTGATATGCTCGAAGTTCACCGTCGCGGCGACGCCCGGCATCCGGTAGATCTCGCGCACGTACGCCGAAAGATGCGGATAATCCGCGATGCGCCGCAGGTTGCACTTGAAGTGGCCGACATACACCGCATCGAAACGCACGAGCGTCGTGAAGAGGCGGATGTCCGCTTCGGTGAAGCGCTCGCCCGTCAGATAGCGGCGCGTGCCCAGACGTTCTTCGAGGAAGTCGAGCGTCTCGAACAGCGGCATCACCGCTTCTTCGTAGGCGGCCTGCGTCGTCGCGAAGCCCGCCTTGTAGACGCCGTTGTTGACCGTGTCGTAGATGCGCGCGTTGAGCGCGTCGATCTCGCCGCGCAACTCGTGCGAATAATAATCGCCCGGTTTCGCGCCGATACCGTCGAACGCCGAATTCAGCATCCGAATGATCTCCGACGACTCGTTGTTGACGATCGTCCCGCGCGCCTTGTCCCAGAGAATCGGCACGGTCACGCGCCCGGAATAGTGCGGATCGGCGGCGGTGTAGACCTGATGCAGAAAGCGCGCAGCGTTGATCGGGTCGGGCACGACGCCCGGCGCGTGGTCGAAGGTCCAGCCGTTTTCCAGCATCAGCCAGTTTACGACCGAAACGTCGATCATCCCTTCCAGCCCCTTCAGCGCGCGCATGATGAGCGTGCGATGCGCCCACGGGCACGCGAGACTCACATAAAGGTGGTAACGCCCCGCCTCGGCCTTGAAGCCGGTATCGCCATCAGCCGTCACCCAGTTGCGGAACGCGGCGTCCTTTCGCACGAAGCGTCCGCCCGTGGACGACGTGTCGTACCACTTGTCCTGCCATCGCCCGTCGACGAGAAGGCCCATTTCGATGCTCCCTATTTGCCGTCGCACGACGCGTGCGACGGCATCGATAGATATCAGTTGGATGAAGGCGCGTCGATGAAGCGCACGAGTTGCGCCATCGTCGCATCCGGCGCTTCTTCCATCAGCCAGTGGCCCGCGCCCGGCACGACCACGCCCTGCACGTTCGTCGCGACGAGCTTCGCCTGATCGATCAGGAACGTGCCCGACGCGCGCTCGCCGGTAAGGACGAGCATCGGCATGGCGAGCGGCGTTTTCGCGAAGGCGGCGAAGTCCTCCGCGTCTTGCGGGAACGCGTGGAAGTATTCGAAGCCCGCGCGCATGCGGCCGTTGCGCGCATATTGCGCCGAATAATAACGGCGATCGGCTTCGCTCACAGAATGCGCGGGATCGGCGGCGAAGTCGTTCCAGAAATGCTCGAAGAAGGTGCGTTCGCGGCCCCGCACGAGCTTTTCCGGCGTGTCGCCGTAGAAGTTGAAGTGCCATTTGTCGCGCAGCAGCCAGACTTTCTGCCAGTCGCCAACGCCGGGCAAAAACGCGTCCATCAGCACGATGCTTTCCACTTCGTCGGGATACTGCGCCGCGTACGCATACGCGACCATCAGCCCGATGTCATGTCCGACGAGCTTCACCTTGCGAAATCCGAGCGCCTGCACCATAGCGTGGATGTCTTGCGCGAGCGTCTTCTTGTCGTAGCCGGAAGCGGGCATCGCCGAGCCGCCGGCGCCCGGCAGATCGGGCGCGATCACCACGCGCTCGCTCGCGAGACGCGTCATCAGCGGCTGCCACATGCGGCTCGTTTCCGTGTAGCCGTGCAGGAGCACGACGGGCGTCGCATCGCCCTGCCCGGCTTGCAGATAGTGCAGTTCGACGCCGTTCGCGTCGATCGTACGCGACTGGATCGCGCTCGCGGCGGCGGACGGTTGCGGCGCGCGCGGCGCGTTCCCGGCATGCGCGAGCGGTTGCAGGGCGGCGGCGGCCAGCAGCACGCCGGCGGCACGGCGCATCGTGTGAAGGAAGGCTTTCATCGTTCAGCTCCATCGAAGGTTGGTTGGTTCGATGAAGCTCATATTGGACCGCCGCGCCGGTTTTGCCGTACGATCCGGACGATGAACTCGTTCGATGGAGTCGAACATGTTGTCAGAGGACGAACTCTCGCTGCTCGACGCGATCCGCGAAACCGGCAGCCTGTCGCGCGCCGCGGCGCGGCTCGGCAGGGCGCCGTCGACGGTCTCGCATGCCGCGCGCCAGCTTGAAACGCGCTTCGACGCGTTGCTGTTCGACCGGCGCCGCTATCGTCTGCAGTTGACGCCCGCCGGTCATCTGCTCGCCGACGAAGCGTCGCGCCTGATGCTCGACGTGTCGCGGCTCGCGCAGCGCGTCAAACAGATCGCGAGCGGCTGGGAAGACCGGCTGTGGATCGTCTGCGATGAAATCCTCGAATTCGAGACACTGCTGCCGGTCGTGCAGGCCTTCGATGCGCTCGACTCCGGCGTCGCGCTGCGCATCACGCACGAAGTCCTGAGCGGCACCTGGGAAGCGTTGCGCGACGGCCGCGCCGATCTGATCGTCGGCGCGACCAACGAGCCGCCCGCGATTCCCGGCCTGCGCTGGTTCGAACTCGGCGTGATGCAGTGGGTGTTCGCGGTGTCTTCGCGGCATCCGCTCGCGCAAGTGGACGGGCCGCTCAGGCGCGAGCAGATCGCGGCGCATCGGGCGGTCGTCGTCGCGGATTCGTCGCGATCGGCGGGACGCGCGTACGGCTTGCTCGGCGGCCAGGCCGCGTTCGCCGTGCCGACGATGCGCGCGAAAATCCTCGCGCAGCGGCACGGACTGGGCACAGGCTGGGTGCCGCGGCATCGCGTGGCAACGCTGCTCGCGCGCGGCGAGCTCGTCGAAAAGGAAACCGCCGATCCGCGCGAGCCGAACGTTCTGTATGTCGCCTGGCGTGGAGATCACGAAGGCCGCGCGCTGCAATGGTGGACCGAGCAACTGCGTCAGCCGCGCCTCGCGAAACGTCTCGTCGACGGACTGGACGCGTTCGCGTAAAAACCGGTTACAAATTCGCCGCCGCAAGCGCGACGGAAATCGCCGCGCCACTGCGTTCAATGTCTCGTCGCAACCTGAAACGACGGGACACTTCATGAGAAAAACACCTTCGCCGCTGCGTGCGGCGCTTGCGGCCGCGATGCTCGCGCCGGTCATCGCGGTTTCATTCGCTGCCCTGCACAGCGAGCCCGCGCACGCGCAGGCCATCATCATCGCGCCGTCCGCGCCACCGCCGGCCCGCGTCGAAGCGCCTCCGCCGCCGCGCGCCGGTTACGCATGGGATCCGGGCCACTGGCGCTGGGCGCATGGCGGCTACGTCTGGGCGCCGGGACACTGGCGGCCGGTGCGCGCGGGTTATCGCTGGATTCCGGGACATTGGGTGCAGCACGGGCCGAACTGGCGCTGGGTCGAAGGGCACTGGGCGTGACACGATCGAATCGAGGTGGCTCATCATGCTGAAGGCATTGCTTGCGGCCGCGCTGGTCGCCGCGACGCTGACTGGCTGCGTCGTGTATCCGGCGCGGCCTGTCTACTATCGCGGGCCGGTCGTCGTTTACTGAGGATGCGGGCGAAGGCGTCGATTCGCCTCGCCCGCGAGCAGTCCGACATGCGCAACGAGACCCGACACCACATTGAACGAAGAAGAAGATCCGGATACCGCGCTCATTGCCCGCGTCGGCAATCGGGAAGCGGGAGCCGTCCGCGAGATGGTCGCGCGCAAGCTCCCGCGCATCGTCGCGCTCGCGGCGCGCATGCTCGGCGACCGTGACGAGGCCGACGACGTGGCTCAGGAAGCGTTCCTGCGCATCTGGAAGATCGCCCCGAAGTGGCGGTCCGGGTCCGCGCGCTTCGATACGTGGCTGCATCGCGTGACGCTCAATCTCTGCTATGACCGTCTGCGGCGTCATCGGGAGACGAGCGTGTCCGATGACTGGCCGGAGCAAGCCGATCTCGCGCCCTTGCCCGACGAACGTCTCGATACGGCGCACGCGAGCGCGCACATTCGACGGGCGCTCGCCACGCTGCCCGCGCGTCAGCGCGAAGCGCTCGTGCTGCAGTACTACCAGGAACTGTCGAACGCGGAAGCGGCGGCGGCGATGGGCGTGAGCGTCGAGGCGCTCGAAAGCCTGCTCGCCCGCGCGCGGCGCAACCTCAGGACCGCGCTTGCGGATCTCGCGAACACCGGCGACGACGCCCCGAAGGAACATCGATGACACCCGAACGATTCCGACAACTCACGGAGGCCTACGGCGCGTCGCCGGAACGCTGGCCTGCGGGCGAACGCGACGCGGCGCTCGCGCTCGTGCATGCGGGCGACGCGCAGACGCTCGCCGCGCTCGCCGAAGCGCACGCGCTCGACGGCATGCTCGATGCACACGCCGTCGCCGCGCCGAGCCCGGCGCTCGCGCGGCGCATCGTCGCGTCGGCGCCGGCGCAACCCGCGCGCGCCTTCTGGCGGCGTCCGCGCATCTGGTTCTCGGGCGTGGGGTTCGTCGGCGCGGGCGCGGCGGGCGTCGCGGCGGGCGCGCTGCTGGTTTCGCTGCTCGTGCCCGCACCTGCGCCGGGCGACAGCGCGCATGGCGGCTGGTTCGAGCAATCCTATTCGGGCACGGCCTTCGGCGGCGCCCCTTCCGACTGGAGCGATCAATGAGACCACGCACGCTGAAGACGCTCGCGGCGGTGTCGCTCGTGCTGAATGTGTTTCTGATCGGATCGATCGCGGGCGGCGCGTATCGATGGTTCGCGCAGCAGCGCACCGAGGCCGCGCAGCCGCGCGGCATCCGCTTCGCCGCCGCCGATCTCTCCGCCGAGCGCCAGCGCCAGTTGCGCGACGCGTTGCGCGAGACGCGCCGCGCGAGCCTGCCGCTGATCCGCGATGCGCGCGACGGGCGTATCGATCTCGCGCAAAGCCTCGCGGCGCGCGACTTCGATCGTCGTGCGCTCGACGATGCCCTCGCCCGCACGCGCCAGGCCGATGCCGCGTTGCGCGCGCGTATCGAAGGCACGGTCGCGGACTTCGCGTCGACGCTCACGCCCGACGAACGGCTGAAGCTCGTCGCGGCGATGGAACGTTACGGTCCGCTGCGCGCCCTTCCACCCGACGCGCGGCCCAAGCAATGAATCGCGCGACGGATTTTCCGCGCACCAGCGTTTAACCGGCATCGAGCACTTCGGAGCACGTCATGGCCATCGCGCCGTCACTCTCGCCTGCCGCCATCGCGGTGAACCGCTTCGGGCTCGGCGCGCGTCCGGGCGAGCCGCTGCCCGCCGATCCGCGCGGCTGGCTCATCGAACAGGCCGATCCACCCAAGAGCGCGTACCAACCGATGCCGTCCGCGCTGAGCAGCCAGCCATCGAGCGCCGCGCTCGCCGCGCGTTTCGCCGAGCGCCAGCGCGCGCTGCGCGACGCGAGCGACGCCGACAAGCCTGCCGTGCGCAAGCAGTACAGCGAACAGATTCGCGACGCCTACCGCGATGCCGTCGATGCGCGCATGACGAGCGCGCTCACGACGAACACGCCTTTCATCGAACGGCTGGTGCATTTCTGGGCGAACCATTTCGCCGTGTCGATCGAAAAGCCGCCCGTCGCGATGCTCGCCGGATCGTTCGAGAACGAAGCGATCCGCCCGCATGTGCTCGGGCGTTTCGAGGACATGCTCGTCGCGGCCGAGCGGCATCCGGCGATGCAGATCTTTCTGGATCAGGCGCGCTCGGTCGGACCCGACAGTCCCGCCGCCGCGCGCGCCGCGATGCGCAATCCCGACAACCAGCGCGGGCTCAACGAAAACCTCGCGCGCGAGATCATGGAGTTGCATACGCTCGGTGTGCGCAGCGGCTACACCCAGGCCGACGTGACCGAGTTCGCCCGCGCGCTCACCGGCTGGAGCCTCGGCGCGATGACGGCAGCCGCGAACAATCGCAACGATCCGACGCCGCCCGGACAGTTCGTGTTCCGTCCGCGTCTGCACGAGCCGGGCGTGCGTACCGTGATGAGCACGCAATACGCGCAGGTTGACGAAGCGCAGCCGCTTGCCGTGCTGCACGATCTGGCGAACGCGCGCGCGACCGCGCATCACATCGCGGAGAAGCTCGCGCGCCATTTCATCGCCGATACGCCGCCGCCCGCGCTCGTCGATCAGCTCGCGAACGTCTTCAGCGATACGGGCGGCGATCTGCCTTCGGTCTATCGCGCGCTGATCGACGCGCCGCAGGCGTGGCAGCCCGCGTCCGCCAAGTTCAAGACGCCGTGGGACTGGACCGTCTCATCGCTGCGCGGACTCGGCCGCACCGATCTGCAAGGCGTGCGCGCCGCGCCGCTGCTCACACAACTAGGCCAGCAGGTCTGGCGTCCCGGCTCGCCCGCCGGTTACGACGATATCGCCGCGAGCTGGGCCGCGCCCGATGCGCTCGTGCGCCGCGTCGAGCTTGCGCAGCGCTTCGCGGCGCGCGCGGGTGACCGGCTCGACGCCCGAACGCTCGGTCCGCAACTGCTTCCCGGTTCGCTGTCCGATGCGACCGCCAATGCCGTGTCACGCGCCGAAAGCGCGCCGACCGCGCTCGCGCTGCTGCTCGTGTCGCCAGACTTTCTGAGGAGATGAATCCATGCTGACGCGTCGCCAATTCCTCTGGTGCGCGGGCGCGAGCGCCGGCGCGATGCTCGTCGCGCCGCAGTTCGTGTTCGCTTCCGCCGACACCGAACGGCGCTTCGTGTTCGTGATCCAGCGCGGCGCGGCCGACGGGCTGAACATCGTCGTGCCTTACGGCGATCCGGCTTACGCGACGTTGCGCGGGCCGCTCGCGATCGACGCATCGGGCGCGACGAAGCTCGACGGCATGTTCGCGCTGCATCCGGCGCTTGCGCAGGTCGCGCAGATGTATCGCGACAGGCAGGCGCTGTTCGTGCACGCGGTCGCGTCGCCGTATCGCGAGCGCTCGCACTTCGACGGCCAGAACGTGCTCGAAACCGGCGGCAACGCGCCGTATCGGCTGAAGGACGGCTGGATGAACCGCCTTCTTTCGATGCTGCCCACGCCGCGCGCCGATGCCGTCGCGTTCGCGCCGACCGTGCCGCTCGCCTTGCGTGGCCGCGCGGACGTGACGTCGTACGCGCCGTCGTCGCTGCCGCAGGCGCCGGACGACCTCATCACGCGTGTTTCGCAACTCTATGCGGGCGATGCGCAGCTCCATCCGCTCTGGGATGCCGCAATGCAGGCGCGCGGCCTCGCCGCCGATGCGGGCGCGCGTCAGGACCCGGCGAGCCTCGGCAAGCTCGCGGCGGGCTTTCTGAGCAAGCCGGACGGCCCGCGCATCGCGATGATCGAAACCGGCGGCTGGGACACGCACAGCGCGCAGAACCCGCGCCTCGCCGCGCAACTGAAGGCGCTCGATACGATGCTCGCGGCTTTGCGCAATGGACTCGGCGAACATTGGGCGAACACGACGGTGGTCGTTGCGACGGAGTTCGGCCGCACTGCGGCGGCGAATGGCACGGGCGGCACGGATCACGGCACGGCGTCGGCGGCGATGATCGTCGGCGGCGCGGTGGCGGGCGGGCGCGTGATCGCGGATTGGCCGGGACTCGCGAATGCATCGCTCTATCAGGCGCGCGACCTCAAGCCGACGATCGGGCTCGATGCAGTCATCGCGAGTGCGGCGGGAGAGACCTTCGGGATCGAGCCGGAGCGCGTCGGCGCGATGCTGTTTCCCGATTCTGGCAGTCGGCGATTGGGACAACGAATTTTGATCGGCTGAGACTCGAGTTGGGGTTTTCGCCGGATCCCGTATTCGCGTCGGTTTATTGGCGTTGCCCCTGTGCGGGGCGGCAGTCACTTTCTTTGCTGCTGCAAAGAAAGTAACCAAAGAAAGCAGCCTGACACGCCCGCGGTCACACGCAATTTGGGTGTTCTTCTCGTTGTTCGTGGCCTCTGTAGCGAGTGCCCTCACAGGCCTAATCGGGCTTGGACCGCGCACGGTCTGACTAGCTAGTTGTTTAAGCGCGCTGGTTCAGCACGAAAGAGTTCCGGCACAGCGCTACGCGCTGCCGTCGGGTATGCAAGGGAAACCGACGAAAAAAAGGGAAACGCAGAAGCACACGCAGACCCGATTGACCCATCGGCCGCGAAGCAGGCTGGAGCCATTTGGTGCTGAACCAGCCACGCACGCGGCCCGATGTGGCAGACCGTGCGCGGTCCAAGCCCGGTCAGGCCTACGAGGGCACTCGCTACAGAGGCCACGGGCGAGGAGAAGAATACCCAAATTGCGTGTGACCGCGGGCGGCTCAAGCTGCTTTCTTTGGTTACTTTCTTTGCAGCAGCAAAGAAAGTGACTGCCGCCCCGCACAGGGGCAACGCCAATAAACCAACACGCTAACGGGATCCGGCGACAACAACCAAAGCTCCCCCACTCTCACCCTTTCGCCAACAACGCCGCAACATGCATCGATCCGGTCTGCTCCGCGATATCCTTCGCGGTCATCCCGCGATCATCGCGCAGATCACGTTGCGCACCACGCGCAAGCAGCATCGACGCGGTCTCTTCCTGATCATAGCCCGCCGCCCACATCAACACCGTGAGGTGATTGCGATAGGCCGCGTTCACATCGACGCCCGCATCGAGCAGGCGCTGCACGACAGCCGTATGCCCGCGCCCAGCCGCATACTCGATTGCGGTCTTGCCGACGCGATCCGTCGCGGCGGCATCGGCATGATGCGCGAGCAGCAGCGCGGCGATTTCGTCGTTGCCGGTGAAGGCCGCGGCCATCAGCGGCGTGATGCCCTGCACGTCCGCCTGACTCACCTTCGCGCCGCGCTCGATCAACATGCGCGCCATCGGCGCCAAGCCCTTCTTGCACGCGCTGATGAGCGGCGTGTCGCCGATGCGGTTGCGCGAATCGATCGCCGCGCCGTCATCGAGCAGACGCGTGACGGCCGCCTGATCACTCTCGCGCACGGCGGACAGCAGGCGTTCGTTGAGGGCGTACGCATCGGTCTGCGCGTGCGCGGTCGTCGAAAGCGCCAATGCCAGCAGCACGCAGCGGAGTCGTTTGACGCTCATTGCAGATTCGCGATGTAGTTCGCGAGATTTTCGATGTCCGCGTCGGTCAGATTCTTCGACACGCTCGTCATGTTGCCCGCGTCGTTGGTGCGCTTCCTGTCGCGGAAGTCCTGCAACTGCTTGACGATGTACGGATACTGCTGACCGGCCACGCGCGGAATTTCGTTTTGCCCCTTGAAGCCGCCGAGATGGCACATCGTGCAGAGAATCTCTTCGGACTTCTTCCTGCCCGCTTCGACTTTCACCGGATCGGCCTTGAAGTCGGTGGCGATGAGCTTCTGCGCGGCGAAGTAATCGGCGAGGTCGTGCATGTCGGCGGGCGTGAGGTTCTCGGCCATCGGCGACATGCGCGGATCGCTGCGGCGGCCCGCCTTGAAATCGCGCAATTGCAGATAGAGATAGCGCGATGTCTGTCCCGCAAGCGATGGATAATCGCCCGTCGTCGAGCTGCCGCCCAGGCCGTGGCAACTCGTGCAGATCGCCGCCTTCGCCGCAACCGCCTGCGAATCGGCGCGCGCGAAGGACGGCAGCGACAACAGCGCGCACGCGACGATCCACAGCACGTACACGAGCCAGACGCGCAGGCGTTTCGAGCGCACCGTCATCAGGGCAGCGCGAACACGAGCAGGCTGTTGCCGCGCTTGAAGTCGAGCTGCGTATTGCCGCCCGCCGCGACCGCGATGTACTGCTTGCCGTTCACCATGTACGACACCGCCGGCGCATTGACGCCCGCGCCACACTGGAACTCCCAGAGCTTGCGGCCGGTCGCGGCGTCGAAGGCGCGGAACAGCCCGTTGCCTTCGCCGTTGAACACGAGCCCGCCCGCGGTGGCGAGCACGCCGCCGATCAGCGGCTGGTCCGTCTTGAAGCCCCACGCGATCTTGCCGGTATCGACGTTGACCGCGACGAGCCTGCCCCATTGCTGCTCGGACGGAATCGTCTTGAACGCGCCGCCGAGCCACAGCTTGCCGCCGGGATACGCCGCTTCCTCGACCTGATACGTCATCGGCTGATGCAGGTTCGCGGCGTAGGCCATGCGCGTCTTCGGGCTGAAGGCCATCGGCGACCATTCGACGCCGCCGTTCGCGCCCGGCAGCATGCGCGCGCCGGTCGCTGTCGGCAGGGTCCAGACGCCTTCCTGCGGAATCATCGCGTCGGAGATGCGGATGATCTTGCCGTCACGCCGGTCATGCACATAGACGAAACCGGTCTTGCCGCCGTGGATGATGCCCGGGATCATCTGTCCGTTCTTGTCCTTCACGTCGATGAGAACCGGCGGGCTCACCGCGTCGAGATCCCACACGTCGTGCGCGATGTACTGGGAATGCCACTTGTACTTGCCGGTATCGAGCTCGATGGCGACGAGCGAATCCGTATAGAGATTGTCGCCGGGACGAATCGCGCCATAGAGGTCCGGCGACGGATTGCCGACCACGAAATACACCGTGCGCGTTTTGCGATCGACCGCGGGCGCCATCCACACGCCGCCGCCGAGCGTCTTGTTGAAGTCCGTGCCCTTGTCCGCGAGCGTCTTCTTTTCGGCGGCGATATCGCGTTTCATGTTGCGGCCGACGGCGTCGTTCTCGGCCCACACGCCTTCACTGCCCGTGTCGGGGATCGTGTAGAAGGTCCACAGCAGCTGGCCGGAATTCGCATCGAACGCCTTCACGAAGCCGCGTATGCCGTACTCGCCGCCGTTCGTGCCGATCAGCACCTTGTCGTCGACGACCACAGGCGCCATCGTCTCCGAATAGCCTTCTTCGGGATCGGCAATCTGCGTCGACCACAGCACGTTGCCGGTCTTCGCGTCTAGCGCGACGAGCTTCGCGTCGAGCGTGCCCATGAAGAGCCGGTCGCCCGAGATCGCTACGCCGCGATTGTTCGGGCCGCAGCAGAAGGTCGTGACCGGACCCATCTTGTGCTTGTAATGCCAGAACTCCTTGCCCGTCACCGCGTCGATCGCATAGACGTGGTTGTACGACGTGGTGAGAAACATCACGCCGTTCGAGACGATCGGCGCGGTTTCCATCGACTCCATCACCGCCGTCTGGAAGATGAACGCGGGCTTGAGCTTCGCCACATTCGATGTGTTGATCTGCGTCGCGGGCGCATAGCGCGTTTCGGCATACGATCCGTTCGAATGCAGCCATGACGCGCTGTCGCCCGCGGCGCCGTCGAGTTGCTGCTGCGAGATGGGTCGCAGTGAACTCGGGACCGGCGATGCTTGCGTCGTATTGGCGTTCTGGATTTCTTCGGCGGCTTCGATTCCGGGCGATGTCACGATCCCGAAAGCACCGATGGCAACAATGAGCGGGACAAGCGAAGTACGGGAAAAACCGGCCATGTCAGTCTCCCAAATCGTTCTTGTGTCGGCCTCGTGGTGCGCGGCGGAACATGCCTGCTCTCTTCTACGCCCGCAAAAAAGCATAGGCAATTTAAAAACGCATTTCCAGAAACATCGAAAGGCTGCGATGAAGGGTATGTCAGGGGCAGGCACGCGACGATTTTTAGTAGTATGGATTGGAGTGCCGTTATGATTGCGCCCGTCATGCCGGTAGCAGCTTGCCGTATCGCCGGCTTTCGCTTATCGCTTGTTCATCTTCCGTTGCGCGCCATGTCTTGACGTTTTCCTTTCGCGCCGCATCGATATTCACTTTCATCGGACGCACCATGCCAATCCCATCCAACGGGCAGCCGACACCGAATCCCCGCCAGCCGGTGGATATCGCGCGCATCCTGCTGATCATCACGATCCTGACCGCGCTCACGGTCGGCAGCCTCTACATCCTGCGCCCGTTCCTGCCGGGCCTCATCTGGGCGACGACGATCGTCGTCGCGACCTGGCCGCTGATGCGCGCGGTGCAGCGCCGCTGCGGCAACCGCCGCTGGATCGCGACGACTGTGATGCTGCTCCTGCTGCTGATCGTGATCGTGCTGCCGCTGTATCAGGCGATCTCGACGCTCGCCCTGCATGGCGGCGAGATCATGGCCGCCGTCAAGAGCCTGCCGAGCTACGCGTTGCCGCCGCCGCCGGGCTGGATACACGATATCCCGCTCGTCGGGCAGCGCATGTCGACGGAATGGCAGACGCTCTCGGATGCGGGCCCTGGCGGCATGCTCGCCAAGCTCGAACCTTACGTGACGATCGCCGCGCGCTGGATGCTCGCGCATGCCGCGGTCGTAGGCGTGTTCGTGATGCACATGGTCATCACCATCATCATCTCCGGCATTCTGTACATGAACGGCGAAGCGGCGGGACGCTTCGTCGTGCGCTTCGCGACGCGCATCGCCGCGCAGCGTGGCGCGGAAGCCGTCAAGCTCGCCGGCCTCGCAATCCGCGCGGTGGCGCTCGGGATCGTCGTGACGGCGGTGACGCAGTCGGCCTTGGGCGGCATCGGGCTCGCGCTCGCGGGCGTGCCGGCGGCGGGCATCATCACGGCCATCATGCTGATGCTGTGCCTCGCGCAGATCGGCCCGCTGCTGCCGCTGCTCGGCGGCGTCGCATGGCTGTTCTGGCACGGCGCGCATATCACCGGGTCGCTGCTGCTCGTGTGGTCGATCATGATCGCGATGCTCGACAACTTCCTGCGGCCCATTCTCATCAAACGCGGCGTGAATCTCTCGATGTTGCTGATTCTTTCCGGCGTACTCGGCGGCATGTTCGCGTTCGGAATAGTCGGATTGTTCATCGGCCCCGTGATTCTCGCGGTGACGTCGACGATTTTGAATGCCTGGATCAACGAACAGCCGCCGTTGCCGCAAGTCGAAGCGATGACCAACGACGAATCTGCGAAAGCCGCGCCCACACAGGCTCTCGCGGATGCATCGCGGCCGCGGACTTAACTGATAAATATATTCATGCTTTGTCGCATTTGATTGAAACAATCAGATTAGGCCTAAATCAAGAATTAAGACTCTTACGAAAATGAGATTTTCTCCGAGTAAATGCGGTGTTTCAAAGAAATTCGAAGGTAGCTATCCGTTACAATGCAATCCTTTGTTATTTGCCCGATTGAGGGCGTAGGGGATTGACCATGTCTCTGCGCGACGTGGGCGCCATCGATTACATCGGAGTGAACATTCTCTTCAGGCGCGTATATGTCGGGCTCTTCGACGAGCTCGACTGGCGCGATGAAAGAGAACATCAGGATTTGCTCACGAAGAAAATCGACCGCTACATCCGTTATATCCGTTCGGGTAAATTGCTCTTGAATTACCCGAAAGTCCGCGGCTATGAGATCGTGGTCGAATACGTCTCGCACCATCCCATGACGCCCTCGGCGGTCGAATTCTGGAAGTCGCGCGAGCGCCTGCTGCATGAAGCCGGCTACGCGGTGCACATTCGCGGCGTGGATGTGCGCCATGCGCTCGGCATCAGCGTCGACGAACCGGAGCACGTCAATGCCGAGCCGGTCGAGCCGCCCGCGCTCGAAGTGCTCGATCCGGACCCGCTCACGCAGCAACTGGCGGATGTCTCCGATATCTCGTACCTTCCGCCCTTGACGCCCGAGCGCCGGCCGCACGCGCTGCCCGTGCTCAGGCGTCTTGCGATGCGGCATGCGACCGGATAGCGGACGGAATCGCTTCTACAAAAAAGCGGCGAGGCTCATGTGAGCCTCGCCGCTTTTTCTTTGCGCGTCACATCACTTCACGCCGCTCAACGCCGATGTCGCGATGGACGGCACCGAGATGCCGTTGGCGTTCGCATACTGCACCGCTTGCGTGAGCGTCTGCACGAGCGACTGCAACTGTCCCGGCGCCGATTGCGCGATATAAGTCGCCGCCTGCGCCGTCGCCGGATTCGAGCCGGCCTGCAGGAGCGAGGACATGTTCATCGAATTCGCCACCGAGCCGAGATTCGATTGCAGGCCGGCGTACTGCTTCACGCCCTGGCCCAGCGACGCGAGGCCATCGCTGAAGGTCTGCTTGCTCGCGGCAGTCGGCGGCGTCGCGGAGCCGCTCGACAATGCCTGCAACAGCGATTGCGACACGCTTTGCTGCGTGCCTCCGAGTTGCGACAGCACGCTCGTGCTCGGCACGCCGCTGCCGCCCGACGCGCCCGACAACAGCCCCGCCGCCGATTGCGCCTGACTCGCGACGCCCGACATGCCCATCGCCGAAGCGAGGTTCGATTGTCCCGACAGCACCTGCTGATTCGCGCCGAGATAGCTCTGCACGAGCGAATTCATGGCCGAAGGCTGCGCCGCGCCGTTTGCGCCAGCCGCCACGTCGGACTTGCCGCTGCCGAAGCCGAATTGCTGAAGATTGATCTGTGCATACGATGCGGCCGGCGCGATCAGCGCGAATGCGATGCCGGCCGACAGAAGCGCGCGCCGTGACGTGCGGTTCGGCATGATGGGTTCCTCCTCTTGAATTGTCCGATGATCAGTGAGCCCTTTCGACCATCGGCCATTTCGACGGTTCGCCGCAGAAACATTTGCTTGCGAATTCCGTCAGGAGATTCAGGCGCCCAGCTCCGCGAGCGGATGCATTTCCCTGCGCCACGGCGACGAGAGAAAGTGCTGCACGCGCTCGGCGCGCACTTGCGAAAGCGTCGACGGCGCGAAACGCGGGCGCTCGTCCTTGTCGATGATGAGCGCGCGCACGCCTTCGACGAAATCGCCGTCGTCGATAGCGCGGTACACGATGCCCAGTTCCATGCGAAAGCAGTCCGCCAGCGTCATCTGACGGCCGCGCAGCAACGCGTGACAGGTCACTTCGAGCATCGTCGGCGAGTGGCTGGCGAGGGTGGCGAGCGTCGCGCGCGCCCACTCCGAATCGTCCGTCGCGAGCGAGGCCGCGATGCGCTCCGCGCCGCCCGTCGCGCACGCGGAGAAATGACGCCTGATCTGCGCGCGGATATCGTCGAGCGGCGCGTGGCGTTCGATATTCGCGCCCGGCACGAACACGCGCTTCAGTTGTGTCATTGCGTCTTGCGCATCATCCCAGCGCAGCGCTTCGAGACGCTCGACGAAGCCGCGCAGCCATGTCGACGGCACGCACTCGTCCGCGAGCCCGACGCGTTTCGCATCGGCGCCCGAAAGCCGCGCGCCCGTCAGTCCGACGTAAAGCGCGAGATCGCGCGGCAACACGCGCAGGAAGTGCGTCGCGCCGACGTCGGGCAACAGCCCGATGCGCGTTTCCGGCATCGCCATGCGCGTGCGCTCGGTCGCGATGCGCAGCGCCGCGCCTTGCGCGAGCCCCATGCCGCCGCCCATCACGATGCCGTCCATCAGCGCGATCACCGGCTTCGCAAAGCGATGCACGGTGTAATCGAGCCGATATTCGTCGATGAAGAATTTCAGCCACGGCGTTTCGTGATGCGGATCATTGCGCGCGGCGTGATAGAGCTTGCGCACGTCGCCGCCCGCGCAAAACGCCTTGTCGCCCGCGCCGCGCAGCACGACCGCGACGATCGAATCGTCCCCGGCACAGCGGGCGAAAATCTCCGTGAGGAGCGCGATCATGTCGTGCGACAGCGCGTTCAACGCGTGCGGACGGTCGAGCGTGACGATCGCCACCCGGTTGACGATCTCGACGCCGACTTCAGGCGCGGCTGTCGCATTGGCCGGCGTGCGGGCGAGACGAATCGCGACGGCCGCACCGTCGTGCATGACTTCGATCATCGTGGGGATTCCTGTTCAGTCGGCCTTGCCGGTCTGCCGCAGCTCCGGGAAATCCTCTTCCCAGAACTCGAACTCGCCGCGCGCGCCGTTCTGCGTGCGCGCGATTTCCTGTCGGCGCAGATCGACGCGGCGGATCTTGCCCGAAATCGTCTTCGGCAACTCCGCGAATTCGAGGCGGCGAATGCGCTTGTACGGCGCTAGCCGCTCGCGCGAGAACGCGAACACACTCTTCGCGAGTTCAGGACCGATCGAATAGCCGTGGCGCAGCGTGACGAACGCCTTCGGCACCGAAAGACGCAGCGAATCGGGGCTCGGCACCACGGCTGCTTCCGCGATCGCTTCGTGCTCGATCAGCACGCTCTCCAGCTCGAACGGGCTCAGCCGGTAATCCGACGACTTGAACACGTCGTCCGCGCGGCCGACGTAGACGAAATAGCCATCCGCGCCCCGCGCCGCCACATCCGACGTGCGATAGAAGCCGCCGCGCATCGCGTTCTCGGTGGCCTTCGGATTGTCGGCGTAACCGGTCATCAGGCCGAGCGGCGGCGGATCGAGCGCGAGCGCGATCTCGCCCTCCTCCGCCGGATTGCCGTCGGGATCGAGCAGCGCCACGCGATAACCCGGCAGCGGACGGCCCATCGAGCCGGGCACGAGCCGCTGGCCCGGCGTGTTGGCAATCTGCGCGGTGGTTTCGGTCTGGCCATAGCCATCGCGGATCGGCACGCCCCACGCGGCCTGCACGCGCTCGACGACTTCGGGATTGAGCGGCTCGCCCGCGCCGACGATCTCGCGCAGCTTCACCTTGTACGATGCGAGCGGCTCCTGCACGAGCATGCGCCACACGGTCGGCGGCGCGCAGAGCGTCGTGACGTCGTGCTTCACGAGCACATCGAGCGCGCGGGCGGCATCGAAACGGCTGAAGTTGTAGATGAACACGCATGCCTGCGCGTTCCACGGCGCGAAGAAACAGCTCCACGCGTGTTTCGCCCAGCCGGGCGAGCTGATGTTCCAGTGCACGTCGCCGGGTTGCAGGCCGATCCAGTACATCGTCGACAGATGGCCGACCGGATAGCTCTGATGCGTGTGCGCGACGAGCTTCGGCTTCGACGTCGTCCCCGACGTGAAGTAGAGCAGATACGGATCGTTCGCATTCGTTTCGGCATCCGAAACGAACTCGGGCGATGCATCGTAGGCGGCTTCATACGCGAGCCAGTCGCCTTGCGCGCCGCCCACGGCGATGCGCAATCCCGGCACGTCGATGCCATCGAACTTCCGTGTCTCCGCCGCATCGACGATCACGTGCTGCACACCGCCAAGCGCGATGCGATCGCGCAGGTCGGCGCTCGCGAGTTGCGTCGTCGCGGGCAGGACGATCGCGCCGAGCTTCATCGCGGCCAGCATCGTTTCCCATAGCTCGACGCGGTTCGGCAGCATCAGGAGGATGCGCTCGCCGCGCTTCACATTCAAACCGCGCAAATGATTCGCGACGCGCGCCGAGCGCTCGCTCATCTGCGCGAACGACAGGCGCGTCTCGCTGCCGCCTTCGTTGACGATATGCAGCGCGGGCGCATCGTTGCCGCGCGCCATCGGATCGAAATAATCGAGCGCCCAGTTGAAGCGGTCGAGCGACGGCCACTTGAACTCGCGATACGCGGTGTCGTAATCCGTGCGATGCGCAAACAGAAAGTCTCGCGCTTCGATGAAGCTGCTGGCGTCGTTCATTGCGTCTCCGTGTATTCTTTTAGCGCTGTCAAACGTTGCGTGCGATCACCATGCGCTGCACTTCGCTCGTGCCTTCATAGATCTGCGTGATGCGCGCATCGCGATAGTGACGCTCCACCGGATAATCCTGCAAGTAACCGTAGCCGCCGTGAATCTGGATCGCATCGGAACAGACGCGCTCGGCCATCTCCGACGCATACAGCTTCGCCTGCGACGCCTCCGACAAACACGCGATGCCTTCCGTACGCATGCGCGCCGCGTGATGAATCAGCAGACGCGCGGCATTGATCTGCGTCTGCATGTCGGCGAGCATGTTCGCGACCGACTGATGCTCGTGGATCGGCTTGCCGAACTGCACGCGCTCTTTCGCATACGCGCGTGCCGCATCGAAGGCCGCGCGCGCGATGCCGAGCGCCTGCGCTGCGATGCCGATGCGCCCGCCTTCCAGATTCGACAACGCGATCTTCAGACCCTCGCCGCGCTTGCCGAGCAGATTCGCGGCGGGAATCGCGCACTCGTCGAAGGTGATCGGGCAGGTATCGGAGGCGCGGATGCCGAGCTTGTGCTCCGGCGCGCCGACATTGAAGCCGGGCGTATCCGTCGGCACGATGAAGGCCGAAATGCCGCGCTTGCCGAGATCGGGATCGGTGACGGCGAACACGATCGCCACGCCCGCGCGCTTGCCGTTCGTCACGAACTGCTTGCTGCCGGAGAGAACCCACTGGCCGTTCTTTTCGACGGCGCGCACGCGCAGGTTGTTCGCCTCCGAGCCCGCCTGCGGCTCGGTCAGGCAGAACGCGCCGATGATCTCGCCGCTCGCGAGCTTCGGCAGCCATTCGGCTTTCTGCGCATCCGTGCCGTAGGCGAGAATCGGACCGCAGCCGACGGAGTTGTGCACGCTCATCAGCGTCGCGCACGAGGCGCAGCCGGCGGCGATCTCTTCCATCGCGAGCGCGTAGGCGGTGTAGTCGCTGAACGTGCCGCCGAGTTCGGCCGGCACGATCATGCCGAGCAGGCCGAGTTCGCCCAGTTGCCGCACGACGGCGTCGGGGATCGCGCCATCCTTGTCCCACTGACCGGCGTTCGGCGCGAGCACTTCGGTTGCGAACTGGCGAGCCGCGTCGCGGATCATGCGCTGCTCTTCGGTGAGGAATGCGTCGATCATGTTTCGATTTCGGTGATTGGGGCTGGGCGGCGAGCCTCGCGGCATCGATCGTGTAAACTTTCTGGCCGCCGCTCGCCCGGTCGATGAGGGGCGAAGGGGCCGGCTGAGCACGAGTCTAGGCAATCGCCGGACGTTAGCCTATGCCCAAAACGATCACGCTAACTGAGCGCTTTGGCCACCTAGTGACAACCCCAAGTCCGAAAAAGAAGATCGAGCGCGACTCGATTTCCGTCAGTCTCGTCGAAGCGGCGTTGCGTTGCGCCGAGGCGCGCGGGGTCGCGCGCGAGACCTTGCTGGCCGCGGCGGGCATCGCGCCGGCGACGCTCGATTCGCCGCGCGCGCGCGTGTCGCCCGTGCAGTACGGCAAGCTGTGGAACGCCACCGCCGATGCCCTCGACGACGAATTCTTTGGCCAGGACGCCCACCCGATGCGGCGCGGCAGCTTCGTGCTGCTGTGCCACGCGGCGCTGTCCTCGCGCGACGGCGCGCAGGCACTCGCACGCATCGCGGGCTTCATGCGGCTCGTGCTCGACGAACTGAGCTTCGAGCCCGACATCGACGAAAAGCGCGTGCGCGTCTGGCTCGACGACAAGGGCGCGGAGAAGTCCATGTTCGCCTACGCGACGGGTTTCATCCTCGTGTACGGGCTGCTGTGCTGGCTGGTCGGGCGGCGCATTCCGGTGCTCGCCGCGCATCTGCGCTGCGCCGAGCCCGCTGCCCGCGACGAATACCGGCTGATGTTCTGCGACGACCTGCGTTTCGACGCGCCCCGCTCGTTCGTCGACTTGTCGGCGGACTGCGCGGCGCTGCCGGTCGTGCAGACGCCCGCGACGCTCAAGCGCTTTCTGCGGGATGCGCCGGCAAATTTCATCGTGAAATATCGCAATCCGGACTCGCTGGCGGCGCGTATCCGGACGCGTCTGCGGCAGACCGCGCCGACCGACTGGCCCGAGGCCGAGAGCATCGCGGCGGCGCTGAACATGGCGGAAGCGACGCTGAGGCGGCGGCTGAAGCAGGAAGGGCTGACCTATCAGACGATCAAGGACGCGCTCAGACGCGATCTCGCGATCGCGCGCCTCGCCCACACACAGCAGACGATCCCGCAGATCGCCGATGCGCTCGGCTTCGCCGAACCGAGCGCGTTCCGGCGCGCGTTCCGGAAGTGGACGGGCGTGCGCCCCGCGGATTACCGCCGGGAGGGCTGACTGCGCGGGCGCATCGAGGCTGCTATATTGAATCGACCATGACTTCGCATCACGGAGCGCGCCATGACGAAAGCCAGCCGGGATGAACGTTCGAAACAGGAGCAGCCGAAACCGGACAGCGAAGAGGACTTGCTCGACGAAGCGCTGGAAGAAACCTTTCCCGCGAGCGATCCGATCGCGGTGCATCCGGAGCCGGATCTCCCGAAGGACGGCAAGAAGAAGTAGTTATTCGCCCGCCTCGGGCTCGTCCGGGCTCGACAGCAGCATCACCAGCTTCTCGACATGCTGATGTAAAAGTTTCACGTGCTTGTCGATCTGTTCGAGACGCCCGGTCAGGTCGGCCTTCGCCGCCTCGCTCATGCGATCCGAGGCGATCAGCTCGTCGACCTTCGGCTGCATCGCGTCGACCTGCAGCAGGCCGAGCTGGCGCTCCAGGCGGCGCAAATCCTGTGAAAGCAGTTCGCGATTCTTGCGAAAGAGCAGATCGCGGCGGTTGACCTCGGCCTGCTGCTGGGCAAGATCGGCGACGCGGCGCGTCGCTTCGGTCTGGGACAACAGCGGCTCCGGGCCGCGCAGCACCGAGCGCTTCGGCGCGGGATGCGCCGTGCCGCGAAACACCGCCATCGGCGTTTCTTCGTCGATGGCGCGCTGTACGTCGCGCGGAACCTCGCTCGCGGCGCGGCGTTCGTCCATCCAGTGCGGCGGCAGTCCGGTCACGAGTTCGATGCCGCGCACGAACTCCTCATTGAAATCGCGTTGGCCCGCGACGATCAGCTTCATGAACGTCGGCGAGAAATTCATCATGCGTGCGAGGCGTCCGGCGCCTCCCGGCGAACCGACCAGAACATTCAGGTTGGCTCGCCAGACAACGAACAGCGTTTCATCGAAATCTTCCATGAACAGGCTCCAGGCAGACCGGCGCGCCCGAAGGTGCGCGCCGGCGTTGCGCGCGCGAGATCCGCGCGCGTGCATATCCGGTTCCCGAATATCGCTGCGCACCTCGACCGGTGCGCCGTCCACATACCGCATAAAACACCATACTAACGTCGTCGGCAAGCCTGGCGGACAACAGCGTGTGCGCCGATGGCGCGCGCGCGACAGAACGCTTGCGTCAGCACGTTGCGCGCGCGGCCAGCCGGGTTACGGCTCGTTGCGCAGATACCCTTCCTTGCTGGGATCGAGCATCCGCCATGAAACGATGAGCGAGATCGCGCACATCGCCGTCACGTACCAGAAAAACGTCGACTCGCTGCCGAGCGACTTCAGCTTCAGCGCGACGAATTCCGCCGAGCCGCCGAATACCGCGTTGGCGACCGCATACGACAGGCCGACGCCCAGCGCGCGAACTTCCGGCGGAAACATTTCCGCCTTGATGAGACCGCTGATCGACGTATAGAAGCTCACGATCGCGAGCGCGATCACCACCAGCACGAACGCCATGACCGGGCTCGTCACGCTGGAGAGCGCGTGCAGCAGCGGCACCGTGCAGATGGTGGCGAGCGCGCCGAACCACAGCATCGAGGCACGGCGGCCGATGCGGTCCGACAGCGCGCCGAACAGCGGCTGCAGCAGCATGTAGACGAACAGCGCGGCGGTCATCACGTTGCTGGCGGTCTTCGCGTGCATGCCCGCCGTGTTGACCAGATACTTCTGCATGTAGGTCGTGAAGGTGTAGAAAATCAGCGAGCCGCCCGCCGTGAAGCCCACGACGGTCATGAACGCGCCCTTGTGCTGCATCAGGCCGGCGAGCGTGCCCGCTTCCTTGCGATCGCGCGTTGCGGCGGTCGACGTTTCCTCGAGCGAGCGTCGCAGATACAGCGAAACCAGCGCCGCGCACGCGCCGATGAAAAACGGAATGCGCCAGCCCCACGCCTTCAGCTCTTCCGTCGACAGGAACAGTTGCAGGACCACGAGCACGAGCAGCGCGGCGAGCTGGCCGCCGATCAGCGTCACGTACTGGAACGACGCGAAAAAGCCGCGCCGGCCGCGCAGCGCCACTTCACTCATGTAGGTGGCGCTGGTGCCGTACTCCCCGCCCACCGACAAGCCCTGGAACAGGCGCGCGATCAGCAGCAGGAACGGCGCCCACGCGCCGATCGTCGCGTAGGTCGGCAGGAAGGTGATGACGAGCGAGCCGCCGCACATCATCAGCACGGAGATCATCATCGCGTTGCGGCGGCCGTGCTTGTCGGCGATGCGGCCGAACAGCCAGCCGCCGATCGGGCGCATCAGGAAGCCCGCCGCGAACACGCCGGCGGTGTTCAGCAACTGAACCGTCGGGTCGCCGCCCGGGAAGAACGCCGCCGAGAAATACAGTGCGAGGAACGAGTAGATATAGAAATCGAACCACTCGACGAGATTGCCCGACGAGGCGCCGACGATCGCGAAAACGCGGCGCCGGGTGTCCTCGGGGGTATAAGCGGGAATGTCGGTCATTTTGTTTCTGAGCTCTTGGTCACTGGCTGGATGGCATGTGCCGGGGCTCGTGACCCCGGCTCGGGCGCTCTTGGCGGCGTTCGGGCGCAAGTTTATACGAGGGTTTGAGCGAAAGCGCGCGATCGTGGCGCGCGAAAGACGCACTGCTGTACTCGTGAAAAGCACCTTGGCGCGCACCCGCGCCGCCTGCGCCGATACGCACGGACGCGCGCTCAGGCTTGTCGCAAAAGCGTTCGCCGTGCTCGCGGCGGGTTGTGGACGCGCTCCGTCGATGAGTCCGTCCGCACTGCGTAAGTAATTACCCTTAATAAAGATTTTGACGACTATTTATCGATAAAGTCTCGGGATCACGATTCGTATCGACGAGGACTGCATGAATCCGCAACAATCGATCACGCTCGACGCCGGGCTAGCGTCGAAGTTCGCGCAAGTCGCGCTTGGCCACCTGACGCGCGAATATCCGAACAAGCTCGATCACGTCATGTCGGGCGAGGCCGATGTCCAAAGCCCGCGCGCGCTGCATCCGATCTTCTACGGCAGCTTCGACTGGCATTCGTGCGTGCACGGTTACTGGCTCATCGCGCGGCTCGTCGACCGCTTTCCCGATTTGCCGGAAGCGCCGCGCATTCGCGCCGTGATCGACGCGCATTTCACCGGTGCCAGCGTCGCGGCCGAAGTCGCCTACCTGCAGCGCCCCGCCGCGCGCGGCTTCGAACGCCCGTACGGCTGGGCATGGCTGCTCGCGCTCGCGGGTCAGTTGCACTCGATGCAATCCGACGACGGCGCGCGCTGGGCCCGCACGCTCCAGCCGCTCGCCGACGCGTTCGTCGCGCGCTTCGAGGAATTCCTGCCGAAATCGACCTATCCGCTGAGGGTCGGCACGCACTTCAACATGGCGTTCGCGCTGACGCTGACGACCGGCTACGCGCGCGTCGTGCGGAATGCGGCGTTCGAGCGCCTGCTGAGCGACACCGCGTTGCGCTGGTTCGAGAAGGACGAAGGCTGCCAGGCGTGGGAGCCCGCGGGCGACGAGTTCCTGTCGCCATCGCTGATGGAAGCCGTGCTGATGCGCCATGTGCTGCCGGGCGAGCGCTTCGTCGGCTGGTTCGACCGGTTTCTGCCGCGCATCGCCGCGCGCGAGCCGGCGACGCTCTTCACGCCCGCCACCGTCACTGACCGCAGCGACGGCAAGCTCGCGCACCTCGACGGCCTGAACCTGAGCCGCGCGTGGTGCCAGCGCTCGATCGCGCGGGCGCTGCCGGCGGGCGATGCGCGCATCGCCGTGCTCGAAGCCGCCGCGCACGAACATCTGGCGTCGGGCATCGCGCATGTCGCGGGCGATTACATGGGCGAGCACTGGCTCGCGACCTTCGCGTTGCTGGCGCTGGAAGCCTGACAGGTCTCACACGCGCGGCTGAAACGCGATCACGCTCATGCCGATGAGCGAGATCGCCGCGCCCGCGAGATCCCACGCCGTCGGCCTGATGCGGTCGACGGCCCATAGCCACGCGATCGCCACGCCGATATACACGCCGCCATACGCCGCATAGATACGCCCCGCTGCCGTATCGTGCAGCGTCAGCAGCCACGCGAACAGCGCGAGCGACAGCGCGCCCGGCACGACGAGCCACGGCGAGCCGCCCTCCCTGAGCCATCGATAGGGAAAATAACAGCCGGCGATCTCGGCGACAGCCGTGACGACGTAGAGCGCGAATGTTTTCATGAAGCGCATTATCGACGTTCGCCTGAAGTTGCGTGGACAATGACGCCCTTGTCACGAACCATCAGCCCGAACACTTTGCCGACGCCCCCACAAAACGACGCCACCGTGCTGCCCGTGCACTGGCACAAGCGCGTGCTGACCCTCGCCTTTCCGATTGTCCTCGCGAACCTCACGCAGCCGATTCTCGGCGCCGTCGACACGGCCGTCGCCGGGCATCTCGACGGACCGCAGTATCTCGGCGGCGTCGCGCTCGGCGGACTGGTGTTCAGCTTCGTGTTCTGGGGCTTCGGCTTCCTGCGCATGGGCACGACGGGCCTCGTCGCGCAGGCGTTCGGCGCGCATGACGACGAAGCCTTGCGCGCGAGCCTGCTGCGCGCGTTGCTGCTCGCGCTCGCGATCGGCGCGGCCGTGCTGGCGCTGCAAGTGCCGATCATCCGCTATGCGCTGCTCGCGCTGGGCGGCAGCGCCGCCGTGCAGGACACCGCGAGCGCGTACTGTCATGCGCGTATCTGGGCTGCCCCGTTCGCGCTCGGCAATTACGTCGTGCTTGGGTTTTTGCTCGGCTGCCAGCGCGTGCGGCTCGCGCTCGTCACGCAGATCGTCATCAATCTGGTGAACATTGTCGCGGTGCTGCTTTTTGTGTATCGCTTCGGCTGGGGTATCGCCGGGATTGGCGCGGCGACCGCGTTCGCGGACTTCTGCGGCTTCGTGCTCGGCCTCGCGATCCTGTGGCATCAGCGACCGCGCGGACTCGGGCCGCTCGCGCCGCGTTCGCTGCTCGATGCGCGCGCGCTCAGGCGGCTCGTCGCGATCAACCGCGACATCTTCATCCGCACGATCTGTCTGCTCGGCTCGTATGGCTGGTTCGCGCATCTCGGCGCGCGCGAGGGCGATGCGGTGCTCGCCGCGAACGCCGTGCTGCTGAACTTTCAGACCTTCATGGCGTTCGGGCTCGACGGCTTCGCGCACGCCGCCGAGGCGCTCGTGGGCGCGGCGGCCGGCGCGCGCGACCGTCACGCATTCCGTCAGGCCGTGAAGATCACGATGCTCTGGTCGGCGATCGGCGCGGCCGGCTTTTCGATCGTCTACTGGATCGGCGGCGAATGGATCATCGGCGGGCTGACGGATCAGCCCGTCGTGCACGCGACCGCGGCGCGCTATCTGCCGTGGGCCGCGATTCTGCCGCTGGCGTCCGTCGCGGGCTTTTTGCTCGATGGCGTGTTCATCGGCGCGACGCGCACGCACGAACTGATGAAAGCGATGGCCGTCTCGCTGGCGGTGTTCCTGCTTGCCGCATGGGCGCTTGCGGGATCGCTCGGCAATCACGGCTTGTGGCTAGCGTTGACCCTTTTCATGATCGCTCGCGGCATCACGCTGGCGGTGCAGGTGCCGGCGATCGAACGCGCGGCGTGCGCGTCCGACGCGCGCTGATTCACTGCGCGTTCGGTTTCAGGGCGGCGAGGCCATCGAGCAGCGCTTTGTGAAATGCCGCCGGGTCCTGCATCTGCGGCGCGTGCCCGAGTTCCGGAAACTCGACGAGCTTCGCGCCTTCGATACGCTCCTTAGCGAGTCTCGCGAGATCGGGATAGCGCCCGAGCATCGGACGAATCTCTGGCGGCGCGAAGTCCTTGCCGATCGCGGTGTTGTCCTTGTCGCCGATGAGCAGCAGCGTCGGCGTCTTCAGTTGATCGAACTCGTAGACGACCGGCTGCGTATAAATCATGTCGTACAGCAGCGCCGAGTTCCACGCGACGATGTCCTTGCCCGGCCCGCGATACATGCCCGCGAGCATCTGCACCCACGGTTCGTAGTCCGCGCGCCACTGGCCCGCGTAATACGTATTCGTTTCATAGCGGCGAATGCCGTCGGCGCTCGTTTTGAGTTCGCGTGCGTACCAGTCGTCGATCGATATCGACGGCACGCCCTTCGCCTTCCAGTCCTCCAGACCGATCGGATTGACGAGCACGAGTTGCTCCGTCTCGCGCGGGTACATCAGCGCATAGCGCACGGCGAGCATGCCGCCCGTCGAATGCGCGATGAGCGTCGCGCGCGATACGCCGAGCGCGGCGAGCAATGCATGCGTGTTGCGCGCGAGCTGCTGGAAACTGTACTGATAGCGCGCGGGCTTGGTCGACATGCAAAAGCCGATCTGATCCGGCGCGATCACGCGGTAGCCCGCATCGGTCAATGTCTCGATGGTCTGCTTCCAGGTCGCCGAACAGAAGTTCTTGCCGTGCATCAGCACCGCGGTGCGCCCGTTCGGATGCGGCGGATGCACATCCATATAAGCCATTCGCACCACCTGACGCTGCGACGTGAGCGCGAAGCGCGCGACCGGATACGGATACTCGAACCCCTGCAATTCGGGACCATAGGCGGGGCCGTCGCTGGCCAGTTGCGGGGCATCCTCGGCATGCGCGTGACAGGCGAAAAACATCGCGAACGACAACACAAGGGATCGAACGACGGACGGCTTGCTGCGCACTGAGTTCATGTGATATTTCGAGATGACGTCGGCCGACGCATTCTAGCGCGCCTGAAATTCACGCGTGTCCGCGCGCCCGCCCCGCGCGCCGCCCTCAGCGCTTATACTTTGCGCCCCGATCGTCTCGAGGACTTTCCACAGCATGTCATTTCGCATCAAGGCTTTCGCCGCCGCGCTCCTCGGTTTCGTGTGCATCAGCGCGTCCGCGAGCGACTGTCCGCAGTTCAGCCCGAACGGCCGCGCGCCCGTCGTCGTCAATTCGAAGATGCGCGCGGCGACGCAGGAAGTCTGCTACAGCGATTTCGCGCTGCTTCACTCCGGGCTCACCAAAGGGCCGCTCTGGTCGGCGGAACATCTGACGGCGCGCAGCGTCGAGGACGCGAAGGACAACACGCGCACGAATCGCTTCTTCGTCGAGAAACGTCTGCCGCCCGGCGAGAGCGCGCAGCTTTCCGATTACAAGAAGAGCGGCTATGACCGCGGCCACATGAGCCCCGCTGGCGATCGTGCGAGCAAGAAAGGCATGGCCGAATCGTTCTCGCTCGCGAACATCGTGCCGCAGGATCCGTCGAACAATCGGCGCATCTGGTCGCGTATCGAACAGTCCGTGCGCCGGCTGACGGAAGAGTCGGGCGAAGCGTATGTCGTCACCGGGCCACTCTTCTCCGGGCGGCAGTTGCAGACAATTGGCGAATCGCGCGTATTCGTGCCGACGCAGTTGTACAAGGTAGTCTATTTGCCGCAGCGTGATATCGCGTTCGCGGTGGTGGTCGAAAACACCCCGACGAACACGTACACGATGAAAACCGTGCGCGAGCTGGAAACGATGAGCGGTCTCGCGTTTCCCGGCATCCCGGACGGACTGAAGGACAAGCGACCTGGAGGATTACGAGGTGTTTAAGCCATTTGCGAACGATACTGATGTGCTGAATATCGCGGGCGACGCGATCAGCATCGAAAACGGCGTGAAGCGTCTGACGATCAGCGGCGATCTGACGATTGCCCGCGACAAGGCCGGGCTCGCGAACGCGCTTGCGCTGCACAAGGCGCTTGGCGCGATCGTCGAAGCCCTGCAGAGCGATGCGTCACTGCCCGCGAAGCTGCCCGATGAACCGAACGCACCGTCCGGCACCGCCGACAACCCGTTCATCTGAAGCGGCGGTCGTAACAGAGCCGCGCGGAGAAGCGAAGTGATCGAATGCCATGTGGGACCGAGTCCGCTCGGACACATTCTGTATCGCGCCGAGAATGACTGTCTGACGGGGCTCTTCTTCGTCGGACAGAAGCATTTTCCTGTCGGCCTGCCGGAACCGATGCTGTCCGACACGTCGCCCCGCGCGCGTGTGATCGCGCAGGCGCAAGAGCAGATCGGCGAATACTTCGCCGGCGCGCGCCAGGAATTTTCGATCGCGCTGCAGCTCGGCGGCACGACGTTTCAGCGCCAGGTCTGGGATGCGCTGCGGCGGATCCCTTTCGGCGACGCATGGACCTACGGCGATCTCGCGCGTCGGCTGGGTTTGCCCGCGGGCGCGTCGCGTGCGGTCGGCGGCGCGAACGGGCGCAATCCCGTCGCGATCATCGTGCCGTGTCATCGCGTGATCGGCGTCGATGGAGAACTGACCGGTTACGCGGGCGGCGTCGAGCGCAAGCGCCATTTGCTCACGCTGGAAGGCGGACCGGGGCGCGAGCAGCTCGCGCTCTTCTGACAGGCCTCGCGTTCAACGCGCATCCGACGTTTGAACCTTACTGATATTGAAAGCCGGTCCCGTGGTGACGCGTTCTCCCGGCGTATTTGTCCGCCCTATTTCTTCGGCGCGGGGAGATCGCCGTCAGACTGTTTTTGCAGCGCCTGCACGCGGATTTGCAACGCGCGAAGTCGTACCTGTGCTGCGGCCTGTTCCGTGCGCAATTCGCGAATCGTGTTCTGCTGCTCCAGTTGATAGGTCGTCACCTGGCTTTGCTGCGCGCGAGCAATCTCAAGGTCCGCTTGCAGCCGGTTGGCGCGTTCCTGTTGACCGGCAATTTGCCTGTCGGCATATGCCTTTCCGCTTCCAGCTTGATGCGACTAATTTCCGCATCGGCGAGGGTCATCGACTTCTTTGCGAAATCGGCATAGGCCGCTTCAGCGCGTACGTCATTACGTGTGTTGAATACGCGCCGAATATTGCGTTGCTGAAACCGCGCGACGTAATAAGTCATATGCTCGGTGTCCTACGAAAGACTCGCACCGTAACTGCCATTGGACGTCGTGCGCAATTCGGTGATTTCCCCCGCGGCAACCAGCGTTTCGAATTCCGCGACATCGCTATTCTTCGCGGCTGCCGTGTCCGGCATACTCGGCGACGAATCCACGCCCGTGGCGCAGGCCCGTATGAACGGAGCGAGTGCGTTCGCTGCAATCAGCACGATTTCCGCAATTGCCCAGACGCTTCATTACGATTCTTCCGTGACGGCGCAGCACGTCGCTCGGAAAAGATTATGGCGCTATAAAGTCGCCGGTTTCAGATGATCGAAACCGCTTATTCACGCGCAATAAAGCGCGTGGATTCAAATCATGGGCTTGCGCTTCGAACGGTCTTGCAACGGCAATTCACTCGCGCTGCGCATCGGGTCGATCGGCTTGAGGATGCGCGAGTCGCCGTGCTCGGCGGGCATGCGCGAGAAAATGTCGCGGTCGGCGCGGAATTCGAATGGAGCGGCCGACAGAATGCGCGCGTCGGGCAAACGCTCGAGCGCATGAACCGGCGCGGCAGCCGTGGCAAAAAAGACGTAAAAGCTGGCGGCGAGCGCGAGAGCGCCCGGCATCGAGTGCGAACGTTGCATGACTAGGAGAAGGCAAAGAGGGCGCGCGAGCGCCGGGATGGAACGGCCGGAAGAACACACGGCATCCGTGTACAGCATGAATCGTTATTTCAACAGCACTCGCGCCGCTTGCCCATGAGAGTGTTCTCAAAGATTTCCTGTTTGCGAGCAGCCACTCTCATTCGGCACGACGACCGGGCGTGAAAAATGCGTCGACCATACGTTCGCTAACGTGCGACGAGGGTCGCCATTCTCATGCAAGGACGCGCGCGAAGGCTCTGCGGCGGAGCCGACTGGCACGGCGGGCCGCCACAGCTTGCCAAGAGTCAGCCATAATGCGCGTTCGCAAAAATGCCCGAACGCACAAGTAAAAACGAAAATGCCATGAATCAAGACGATAACCACTCGACCGGTCAACCCAGGCAGCCCGCGGCCAACGACGGCAACGTCACGACCGGCGTCACGGGCCTGGACGAGATTCTGGGCGGCGGCCTGGTCGAAGGCGGCCTGTATCTGATCGAAGGGATGGCGGGCGCGGGCAAGACGATTCTCTCGTCGCAGATCGGCTTTCACCGCGTGGCGCAGGGCGACATGGTGCTGTACATCACGCTGATCGCCGAATCGCACACCAAGCTGCTTTCCCATCTGCGAGGACTTTCGTTCTACAACGCCGATGCCATTTCCGACCGGATGCTCTTCGTCTCCGGCTATCACGAATTGATGCGCGACGGCTTGTCCGGCTTTCTTGCGCTGATCGCGTCGACCATCAAGTCGAGCCGGCCGCGCTTCATGGTCATCGACGGCTTTCGCAGCGCGCGCGAATTCAGCTCGACGGAACTCGAACTCTCGCAGTTCATCCACGAGCTTTCGGCCTTCGTGAGCGCGGCGCGCTGCACGACGCTGATCCTCGCGCCGCTGTCCGGCAACGAACCGCATCCGGAACACACGCTCGTCGACGGGCTCATCGAACTGAACCGCTACAACACGGGCATGCGGCGCGCCCGCGAGATCGAAGTCCACAAGCTGCGCGCCCGCGATCATCTGCTCGGCAAGCACTTCTTCAAGATCACGGAAGCCGGCCTCGTGACGTTTCCGCGCATCGAGGCATCGCCTGCCAACGATCAGAGCCCGCCGCCCGATTTCAAGAGCAAGCTCGCCTTCGCGTTCCCCGATTTCGACCAGATGCTCGGCGGCGGTGTCGTGCGCGGCTCGACGACCACGCTCGTCGGGCCATCGGGGATCGGCAAAACGCTGCTGTCGCTCAAGTTTCTGCAGGCGGGCGCGGATCGCGGCGAGCGCTGCGTCTATTTCGGCCTCTATGAATCGCCCGAGCGGCTGCTCGCGAAGGCGCAGTCGGTCGGCATCGATCTCACGCCGGCCGTGCAGGACGGAAGGCTCACGATCCACTGGCATCCGGCCGTCGAACTGGCGATCGACGAACTCGCCGTCGAACTGGTGAACGCGGTCAAAAGTGCGCAGGCGTCGCGGCTCGTGGTCGACGGCATCGACGGACTGCTTCAGTCCGCGAACCGCACCGAGCGCGTCGGGCTCTTTCTCAACGCGCTCACGCACCGGCTGCGCGACGCGGGCGTGACCACGCTCCTGACCGAGGAACTGCCGCTCTGCGGCGATTCGACGTTGCCCGCGACGCTGCGCGCGTCCGCGATGACGGAGAACATCGTGCTGATGCGCTATGTGGAGGCGAACTCCGCGCTGTATCGCATGGTGTCGGTGGTCAAGCAGCGCGAAGGTCCGCACGATTCGGCCATCCGCCGCCTCACGATCGATTCGCGCGGCCTGCATCTCAGTGAAGGTTTCATCGGCCCGACGGGATTGTTGTCCGGACACCCGTCGCCGGCGCCCGCGCTCTCTGTGTCGGATCCCGGCGCGCGCGCATGAAAAAAATCCTCGTCGTCGACGATGAATTCGACATTCTGACCACCTGGCGGCTCGTGCTCGAAATGGAGGGCTACGAGGTTTCGACCGCGTCCAACGGACGCAGCGCGCTCGACTTCGTGCGCGCGAACCCGCCCGCGCTCGTCATCACCGACTGGATGATGCCGCACATGGACGGCGTCGAGCTGATCCGCAATCTGGCCGCCAGCGATGGGCTCGCGAACGTGCCCGTGATCCTCATGAGCGCTGCCGCCAATGCACCCGCGCTCGAGCATCCGCACGCGCAGTTTCGCCGCAAGCCGCTGTCGATCGACGATCTGATCGAGACGGTCAAAGGCCTGATCGGACCGGCGTAGCACGCGCTGGGCACGCGACGTGCTGTACTGGTGCGTTCCGGCGAAACCGGACTTACGAGAAACCGCTCAACCGAAAGGGAGGCACCATGGTGCAGGATCAAGTGGAAGGCGCGGCGCAAAAGGTCGTCGGCAAGGTGCAGGATGCGGTCGGCGCACTGACGGGCGATGAAGCCACGCAAGCCGAAGGCAAGGTACGGCAGGCGTATGGCACCTTTCAGCAGAGCTACGGGCAGACTGTCGACAACGTGCGCCTGGCGGTCGCGAGCCAGCCTATTCAGGGCGTGCTGATCGCGGCGGCGGTCGGGTTCGTGCTCGGCGCGTTGTGGAATCGCGATCGTTGAGGTCGATGCGCGGCTCGCCGCACGTATGACGAATCGACGCAAGGCCGGCCCGGGAAACCGCGCCGGCCTTGTCGTTTTCATGGCGTCTCGCGCGCGACGCCCAAAACAGCCGCGGTCCGCGCGCAGCCGATGGCGAGCGCGACGGCCGCCACCGCAAGCGCCCCATGCGTGCAATTGAACGCCGCCGTGGCCGCGAGGCCGCATGACGCCAGGCCGCTCAGCAGACTCGCGACGGGCACGCCGGCGCGGCCGCTCATTGCGAGCGACAAGTGCGCGCCGATGAGCGCGACCATCGCGATGACCGACACCACGGACAGCGCCCCCGACTGCGCGCCGAGCACATAGGCGAGCGCCGCGCACGCGCCGGCGCACACGAGATGCAGTGGCTGAAGGTTGACGCTTTCGCGACGACGCGCCCACGCACCAGCGAGATGGACCAGCGCGCCAACGGCGCCGCCCGCGAGCACCGCGTACGCGCTATTCGCGCTCGGCAACACCCACGCGGCGAACGCGATCGTTGCGAACAGCGCCTGCGTCGACGTGTTCGCCGCGCCCCGGCCGAAGCGAAAGCCGACGCATCCCGCGACGACTGCAAGCGACAAAGCCATCGCACCCGACGCGCCGCCCGCGCCGCACGCCACGATAAGCACCGCGCCGGCGGCCCACAACCCGCGCGAACGCGCCGCGTCCGCGCGCATCGAAGCGCCCGCCGACAGCGCCGCGAGCACGCAGAGCGCGCCGGCCAGAGCATCGGACATGTGTCGCTCCTTCAGGCGGCCAGGACGTTCGACAGCGTGCCGATGCCCGCGATCGACACATCCACGCGCGCGCCGTCCTTGATCGAGCCGACGCCGATCGAGGTGCCGCACGCGATCACGTCGCCGGGCACGAGCGTCATGTCCTGTGACAGCATGCTCACCTGTTCGGCGGGCGAGAAGATCATGTCGTCGAGTGGATAGTTCTGACGCTCGACGCCTTCGAGCGTCGTCACGACGTTCGATGTGCGCCAGTCGAACGCGGTCGCGATGGAAGGCCCGAGGCAGGTGAAGGTATCGAAGCCCTTCGAGCGGCACCATTGCGCGAAGTTGGGATCTTCCTGCAGCAGTTCGATCGCGGTGACGTCGTTCACGCAGGTATAGCCGAAGATCGCCGCTTCGGCCTCTTCCACCGACGCCCCGCTCACCGTCTTGCCGATCACGATGCCCAACTCGCCCTCATACGCGATCTTGCCTTGATAGCTCTTCGGCCGGCGGATCGACTCGTGCGGGCCGATCACCGACATCGGCGGCTTGATCAGGAAAAGCGGATGCTGCGGCGGCGCCTTGTCGAGCTTCTGCGACAGCGCGTAGTAGTTGTTCCATAGCGCGATGACCTTGCTCGGCTGGCACGGCGCGAGCAAGGTGAGATCGTCGGCGGCGTAGGAGATGTCGGTCGGACGCGGGTTGTCGAACATCGCGCCGTCGTGCTGCACGACGCGGCCCGAGTGTTGATCGAGCGTGCCGAAGCCGATGCTGCCGGCGCCATTGCGAAAGCGAATCCAGTGTGTCAAGTGTTGCTCCCTGTTTAAAGGAGCGCGGGCGTACATGGCCCGCGCTCTCGTCCCCTCCTCCTGAAACTCAGATCAGGCCCGCACCGCGCGCCCGCTTGTACTACGTTCCTGGGCAACCGTGCTGTTCATGCTGGCGTGTCTCCATTTAGGGCGCGTCCGCTTTTGGACGTGATGGTCCACGCCGCCCCCTTTCGAGGCGGCGGACGTGTGCGCGTTTCGGACAGCTTTCAGATAGCGCCGAGGCTTCTCAGCGTGGCGACCTGTTCGGGCGTGTAGCCAAGTTCGGCCATGACTTCGTCGGTATGCTCGCCGAGCAGCGGCGAGCGCTCGACTTCGGTCGGGCTGTCGGACAGCTTGATCGGGTTGCCGACCGTGAGGTATTTGCCGCGCACCGGATGATCCACTTCGACCACGGTGCCGGTCTTGCGCAGCGACGGCTCCTCGGCGATTTCCTTCATCGAGAGAATCGGGCCGCACGGAATGTCGTGCTTGTTGAGAATTTCCATTGCCTGGAACTTGGTCTTCGACATCGTCCAGCGCTCGATCTCGGCGAAGATGTCCTTCAGATGCGGCAGACGCGCATTCGGCGTCTTGTAGTCCGGATGATCGATCCATTCCTCCTTGCCGATCACTTTGCAGATTTCGCCCCACACCGGCGCCTGCGTGATGAAGTAGATGTACGCGTTCGGATCGGTTTCCCAGCCTTTGCACTTGAGAATCCAGCCCGGCTGACCGCCGCCCGATGCGTTGCCCGCGCGCGGCACCGCTTCGCTGAACGAGCCGTTCGGGTATTGCGGGTATTCCTTCATCACGCCGGTGCGTTCGAGCCGCTGCTGGTCGCGCAGCTTCACGCGGCAGAGGTTGAGCACGCCGTCCTGCATCGCGGCGAGCACTTTCTGGCCGCGCCCGCTCGTGTTGCGCTGATAGAGCGCCGTGACGATGCCGAGCGCCAGATGCAGGCCCGTGCCCGAATCGCCGATCTGCGCGCCGGAGACGACCGGCGGGCCGTCGTCGAAACCGGTCGTGGAGGCTGCGCCGCCCGCACATTGCGCGACGTTTTCGTAGACCTTGCAATCCTCGTACGGCCCCGGCCCGAAGCCCTTCACGGATGCGACGATCATGCGCGGATTCAACTCCTGGATGCGCTCCCACGTGAAGCCCATGCGATCGAGCGCACCCGGCGCAAAGTTCTCGACGAGCACGTCGCACTTCTTCACGAGCGTCTCGAGCACCTTCTTGCCCTCGGGATTCTTCGTGTCGATGGTGATGGAGCGCTTGTTGTGGTTCAGCATCGTGAAGTAGAGGCTGTCGGCGTCGGGAATGTCACGCAGCTGTTCGCGCGTGATGTCGCCCGAGCCCGCGCGCTCCACCTTGATGACGTCCGCGCCGAACCATGCGAGCAGTTGCGTGCAGGTCGGGCCGGACTGAACGTGCGTGAAATCCAGGATACGCACGCCGTCCAGCGCCTTGCCAGAAGTCTTCAGCGTCATGGTTTTGTCTCCCAAGTCTTACATTCAACGTTTATAGGTTCACATTTATTTGTACATCGTATGCGCGATCGCGCCAGGCGATCGTGTCGCTTCACGTGATATACAATATTCCAGACACAAAATTAGTCAACAGTGTCCCGCTCGTCGAAAACCCTGTGACGCACCGCACGATCGCCTGAAACGCCCGCTGCTAAACGATTTCAGCCTCTGTTACGCTGCGTCGCGTCAAATCCTGGCCCCTTCCGTCTCTAATTAAGTGCCCACCTAACGATCGCACGCGCGTGCATCGAAGTTTTTTGCACGCCGTGAAATGTGATATACAGTATTTCAGCGCGCCATCTACGCGTTTTTTTGTGTCGCGCGCATTCCCATCAGAGGACATAGGAGACGCAATGAACATCCACGAATATCAGGCGAAGGCGCTGCTGCGAAAGTACGGCGTCGCGGTACCAGAGGGCCGCGTCGCCTTTTCCGCGCAGGAAGCCGCCGATGCGGCGCGCGCGATCGGCGGTCCGGTCTGGGTCGTGAAATCGCAGATTCACGCGGGCGGCCGCGGCGCCGGCCGCTTCGCCAACGATCCGGACGGCAAGGGCGGCGTGCGGGTCGTGAAATCGGTGGACGACGTGCGCGAGAACGCGCAGAAAATGCTCTCGTCGGTGCTCGTGACCAAGCAGACCGGCGCGTCGGGCAAGGAAGTGAAGCGGCTCTATATCGAGGAAGGCTGCGACATCGCGCGCGAGCTTTATCTCGGCATGCTCGTTGATCGCGCCACGTCGCGCATCACGATCATGGCGTCGACCGAAGGCGGCATGGAAATCGAGGAAGTCGCGCATCGCACGCCGGAAAAGATTCTCAAGGTCGCGATCGATCCCGCCACCGGGCTACAGCCCTTTCACACGCGACAGATCGCGTTCGGGCTCGGCCTCGTTGGCAAGCAAGTCAGCGCCGCGTCGAAATTCATCAGCGCGCTGTATCAGGCCTTCGTCGATCTGGATGCGTCCATCGTCGAAGTGAATCCGCTCGTCGTGACCGGCTCCGGCGACGTCATGGCGCTCGACGCCAAGCTCAATTTCGACGACAACGCGCTCTATCGCCATCCGGATATCGAAAAGCTGCGCGACGAGGACGAGGAAGATCCCGCCGAAATTGAAGCGGCGAAGCACGGACTCAACTACGTGAAGCTCGACGGCAACATCGGCTGCATGGTGAACGGCGCCGGTCTCGCGATGGCCACGATGGACATCATCAAGCTCTACGGCGGCGAGCCCGCGAACTTTCTCGACGTCGGCGGCGGGGCGACGCAGGAGCGCGTCGCGACCGCTTTCAAGCTGATCCTGCGCGATCCGAAGGTGCAAGGGATTCTCGTCAATATCTTCGGCGGCATCATGCGTTGCGATGTGATCGCGCAAGGTGTGGTCGCGGCCGCGCGCGAAATCGATCTGAGCGTGCCGCTCGTCGTGCGCCTCGCCGGAACGAACGTCGATGCGGGCCGCGAGATTCTGCGCACCTCCGGCCTCACCATCATTGCCGCCGAAAATCTCGCCGACGCCGCCGACAAGATCGTCAGCGCCGTCCATCATTGAGAGGAAGCCCGACATGAGCGTCTTGATCAACAAGGATACGAAAGTGATTTGCCAGGGCTTCACTGGCGCGCAGGGCACGTTTCATTCGGAACAGGCAATCGCGTACGGCACGCGCATGGTCGGCGGCGTGACGCCCGGCAAGGGCGGCACGACGCATCTGGATCTGCCCGTGTTCGACACCGTCGCCGATGCGGTCGACAGAACCGGCGCCGATGCGTCCGTGATCTACGTGCCGCCGCCCTTCGCCGCCGACGCGATTCTCGAAGCCATCGATGCGCAAGTGCCGTTCATCGTCTGCATCACGGAAGGCATTCCGGTGCTCGACATGCTGCGCGTGAAGCGCGCCCTGAGCGGCTCGAACAGCCGGCTCGTCGGGCCGAACTGTCCAGGCGTCATCACGCCGGGACAATGCAAGATCGGCATCATGCCGGGGCATATCCATCAGCCGGGGAAGATCGGCGTGGTGTCGCGCTCGGGCACGCTCACCTATGAAGCCGTCGCGCAGACGACCGCGGCCGGACTCGGCCAGACGACGTGCATCGGCATTGGCGGCGATCCGGTGAACGGGACGAACTTCATCGACTGTCTCTCGCTCTTTCTGGAAGACGACGCGACCGAAGGCATCATCATGATCGGCGAGATCGGCGGTTCGGCGGAGGAAGAGGCCGCGCAGTTCCTGAAGGAGGCAAAGACGAAGAAGCCGGTCGTGGGTTTCATCGCCGGGACCACCGCGCCGCCGGGACGCCGCATGGGTCACGCGGGCGCGATCATCTCGGGCGGCTCGGGCACGGCAAGCGCGAAGATCGACGCGATGAAGTCCGCGGGCATTCACGTCGCGGATTCGCCCGCCACGCTCGGCGAAACGATGCTGCACGCAATACGGTAATCGTCACAAATGCGGCACGATTCAACGTGCCGCATCATTCTTTACATTTTCATTACGCGACTGAAGTAGAATCGCAGGTTGATCTCAACCTCGTTCGACGGAGTCGCCGTGATTCGTCTCTTCTACACTTCAGTCGCCGCGCTGTTGCTTGCCATGACGATCGAGCAAGCGTTGGCAATCCCGGTTCTGTAACTCAGAACGCAAAAAAGGCCGCCCGGCAAATGCCACGCGGCCTTTTTCAATGCTGGCGCTTCAATCCGGCATCAATCCAGAAAGTCGCAATTCGCCTCGACGAACGCCGCCAGATCGAGCGAGTGCTGCTTCACGAGCCGCTCGACCAGCTCCGTGTCACGCTTCTCCAGCGCCTCGATGATACGCATGTGATCGACGATCGAGCGCGATGCCCGGTCGCTCTGCGAGATCGTCATCTTACGGATCGCGCGCACGTGCACGAAGATGTTCTTGATCGTGTCGAAGATGATTTCCGACTTCGCCAGCCGCACGATCGCGGAATGGAACGAGATGTTCGCTTCCGAATACTCGTCGATATGCTCGGCCGGGGTCGAGTCGCGGAAGTTGTCGAACATGTGCCGCAACTGCGCGATTTCCGCGTCTGTCGCGCGCTGCGTCGCGAGGCGCGCCGCCATGCTCTCCAGCGCCGCCCACATATGAATCATCTCGACGATCTCGCGCTTGGTCTTGCGCAGGATATAGACGCCGCGCCGTGGCACCGTGCGCAGAAAGCCTTCCTGCTCGAGCAGCGTCATGGCCTCGCGGATAGGCGTGCGCGAGACGCCGAGCGCTTCGGTCAGCTCTTTTTCGTCGAGACGGATTTCTTCGCGCGAACGGTAGATGTCCGCGTCTGCGATCGCCTGCCGCAGTTTCGCGTACGCCTGGTCGCGCAGCGAAACCGTGGCATTGATCGGTTCCAGCGAAAGGGTGAGTCCCGTGGACCGAACGTCCGGCCTGTCTACCGATTGAGTATCAGATGGCATTGATGGCTTGATTTCCCAAGTGCGGACGGCGAGCGTCGACACGCTTGCCCGAACCGCCGTTCTGATCTTCCGCCGCGAGTCCGGCGAAGCGACCGTGATTCTGTGCGCGCTGCAGCATGCTCTGCGGCACCGACGACGCAATCATAAACGTAACACCCGCACCAACGGCAACCAGCGCGAATCCGACAACCACCAACAGGGCGATGCTCATTTCAGGCTCCAGTCAAATCACTCAAGAGCCCTCAGTATATGCTGCGTCGCAGCAGAACGCAACGTATTTTGCATCTTGTATATCAGAAACAACGCTGGCGCCTTCGTCTGCAGTTTAGGCGGCTTTTTGGGATTGCGGGAGCGGCAATGCCTTCGCCGTGCCCTGATTCACTCCCTCGCGCAGCTTGATCAATGCAAGAACCGCATCGAGCATCGGCGTCTCGACGTGCACCAGGCGGCCGATTTCCTGCACGACGGTCATCAAAGGATCGATTTCCATCGGCCGGCCGGCTTCGCAGTCCATCAGCATCGACGTCTTGTGTGCGCCGACCGCGCCCGCGCCGTTGATGCGCCGCTCCACGTCGACACGGAAGTTCACGCCGATCCTGTCGCCGACGGCCTTCGCCTCCAGCATCATCGCCTTCGAGAGCGCGCGCGTGCCGGGATCGCTCGTCAGAACGTCGAGCGTCGCGCCGGTCAGCGCGCTGATCGGGTTGAAGCACAGGTTGCCCCAGAGCTTCAGCCAGATCTCGTCGCGGATGTTGTCGCGCATCGGCGCTTCCATGTCCGCCTTGGCCATCATGTCGTGCAGCGCCTGCAACCGCGGCGTGATCTCCCCGCTCGGTTCGCCGATCGGAAACTTCTTGCCGTAGTGATGCTCGATGACGCCCGGCTCCGCGATCTCCGCCGCCGGCAGCAGCACGCAACCGATGGCCCGCTGCGGTCCGAACACGTCCCATTGCCGGCCGCCCGGATCGACGCTCTGCAGTTTCGTGCCTTCCAGCTCGCCGCCGTGCTTGTAGAAATACCAGTAAGGCAGTCCATTGACGGCCGTGACGATCGCCGTTTCCGGGCCGAGCAGCGGCGGAATCAGGTCGACGACCGCCGGTATCGAATGCGCCTTCAACGCGATGATCACGAAATCCTGCGGGCCCAGTTCGGCGGGGTTGTTCGTGCAGCGCACCTTGACGACGTGCTCTTCACCGTCGATCCGGAGCTTGACGCCGTTCGCCTGCATGGCCGCCAGATGCGGTCCGCGCGCGACGAAACTGACGTCCGCACCCGCGCGCGCCAGTTGCGCACCCATATAGCCGCCGATCGCGCCGGCGCCGTACACGCAGATTTTCATGGTTCGTCTCCTGAGGGTTTGTAGCTTTTTAGCCTTCTGATATACAAGATACTACATTCCGTATCGAGCGACGACAAGGCGAATCGTACATATGCGGACGAGCGAAAACCCGCATGCGCCAAGCGTGCCGCGGGTGTGCGATGTGGGAAGAAAACGCGTCGGTCAGGCCTCGACGGCCTGGCCCGTGATGAGAGTATGCGACGAGGATGCGATGAAGTGTGACCAGACATTCGCGGCGCTGGCCCGCAATGCGCGGTTCTTCCGCCGCACGAGCATGATGGTGCGCGAGGCGTCCGGAACGAGCGGGATGAAGCGCGACTGCACGCTGTCGCATGCGGCGCGCGCGTGCATCGGCAGAACGCCGATGCCCAGACCGGCTTCGGCCATGCGCGCAACCGCCGTCGCCTGCGTGAGTTTCTGACGCACCGCGCCGGTCACCCCGTGCAGCGCGAGCGCCGCTTCGATGGCGGCGAGGCTGCCGGTGTCGTCATCAAGAAGGAGAATCGGCGTTCCGCGCAGTTGCTGCCAGTCGATGCGCCCGGCCACGCTCAGCCGGTGCGACGCGCCGACGACGGCGGCAAAGCCATCGGCGAAAAGCGGCTCGGCGGCGAGTTCGTCGAGACTGTCCGGCGCGATGACCACGCCCATTTCCGCCTCGCCCGAGCGCACGAGCTGCAAGACCGCGTTCTGCGGACGATCCATCACGACGACCGTAATGTCCGGCAGGCGCTCGCGACATGAACCGAGCAGCGCGGGCAAGACGCTCGCCGTCAGACCGCAACTGCTCGCGAGATTCACCACGCCCGGCTCACCGCCTTCCTGCGGGCGCGGTCTGAGCGTCGCTTCCAGTTCCTCGACGAGCGGCGCGATGCGCGCGAGCAGGCGGCGGCCGGTATCCGTGAGCGCGACCTGCCGCGTGGTGCGATCGAAAAGCCGCAGCGCGATTTCGTCTTCGAGTTCGCGGATGCTGCGGCTGACCGCCGATTGCGTGATGCCGAATTCGTCGCCCGCGCGCGTGAAGCTGCGATGCCGCGCGAGCGTGACGAACAGCCTCAGTTGATGCAGCGAGACGCTGAGTGACGGAAGCTGTTCGCGCGCCATGCCCCGGGCGCCTTACTGAACCGTCTTCGATGCGTCCCAGCCCGTCTGGAACGACGCATTGACCGGCGATTCCGACGACGTCTCGGTGACCGTGTTCTCGATCCAGCGGCGGCGCATCGGCGCGAGCACGAACTTGGCGCACAGGCCCGCCGCGATCGACGTGATCGCGGTAGCGATGAACACCGCGTTCCACGAGCCGATCGACGCGAGCACCGAGGCGAGCGGCACCAGCATCGACGCCGTGCCTTTCGCCGTGTACAGCGTGCCCGCGTTGGCGGCGGCGTATTTGCTGCCGAAGGTATCGGCGCAGGTCGCGGGGAAGATCGAGAAGATTTCGCCCCAGCACAGGAACGTCATCGCCGCGAACAGCATGAACAGATACGGGTTGTGCCCGAACTCCATCAACCCGAGCAGCGCGACGCCTTCGCCAAGGAAAATGAAGAACATCGTGTTCTCGCGGCCGATCTTGTCGGAGATGAAGCCGCACAGCGGACGCGTGAAGCCGTTGCAGAGGTTATCGATGGAAAGCGTCATCGCGAGCAGCGGCAGCGTGACGCCGAGCAGGTTCACCGGCATCTTCGCGAAGCCGTATTCCTTCGCGATCGGCCCGAACTGCGCCGTGGCGATCACGCCGCCCGCCGCGACGAACACGAACATCAGATACAGCACCCAGAAGAGCGGCGTACGCACCATCTGTCCGGTCGTGTAGTCGATTTTCGTCGACACGACGCGTTTCGCCGGCACGATGCCCTTGGGCGGATTCGGACGCACCAGCATCAGCGCGAGCAGGAAGATGCACACGCCCTGAAAGATGCCGAAGAACATGAAGGCCTGCTCGTAGCCCGAGCTCTGGATCATGTTGGAGATCGGAATCACCGTGACGGCCGCGCCCGCGCCGAAGCCCGCCGCGGTCAGACCCGCCGCGAGACCGCGCTTGTCCGGGAACCACTTGAGCGCCGTGCCGACGCAGGTGCCGTACACGCATCCCGCGCCGATGCCCGCGACCACCGCGCCGATATACAGATGGATGAGACTGGTCGCGTTCGCGTCGATGATCCAGCCGAGCGCCGCGCAGATCGATCCGCCGATGACGACGGGTCGCGGCCCGAATTTATCGACGAGCCAGCCTTCGACTGGCACGAGCCAGGTTTCAGTGACGATGAAGATGGTGAAGGCGGTTTGAATCGCCGCTTGCCCCCAGTGATGCTTCGCATCCATGGGTACGACGAAGAGTGTCCACGCGTACTGAAGATTGGCGACCAGCCCCATGCATATGATGCCGATCGTTAGTTGAAACCATCTGTTGTGATGACGCCCGTGCGATTGCCCGGACACAATCGTGTCTGCGCTTGCCATGTCTGTCTCCGTTATCTGTCTCAGCGCTCGTGTGGCGCTTGATGTGCTGCGAGAAGCCGGCGCATTGCGTCGGCGGCGAGCGGTCGGTCAGGGGAAATGCTCGGTCCAGGCGGCGTGGGCGTGAGGCCGTCTGTCCCGTATGCTGCGCGTCGTGCGCTTGGTGAATTGGGCGATCGATTCGCACATCTGGCAGGCATCCGCGTCAGGCGATCGACAAATCATTTCAAGCGATTCCCAATAAAGTTCGGATAATTGATGTGGCCCTTTTCGGGCTTCGTGTGTTGCGGAGTGATGCTTTTTGACGCTGTGCAGCATGAAGGCCAACGCTCGGGGTTCAGCATGGCCGTTCGTGCTAACCACGACTGTCCGCCTTACAACGATCCAAGGCGTGAAAGCATCGTGGAGGAGAAAAACGATTAAGGAAAGTAAGAAAAAATTATTGTATAAATTAGGTATCGTTAATGGATGAAGGATTGCCGTGCTGCGCAACGCCACCCTGCGTCAATTGAAGATCTTCGAAACCGTCGCCCGACGACTCAGTTTTTCCCGTGCGGCTGAGGAGCTGTACCTCACGCAGCCCGCAGTATCGACGCAGGTCAAGCAGCTGGAGGAGCATGCCGGGTTGCCGCTGTTTGAGCAATTAGGGAAAAAAATCTACCTGACGCCAGCCGGGAATGAAATGCTTCATTACAGCCGGTCGATTCTGGAGCAGTTCCGCGAGGCCGACGACGCGATGGCGCGGCTCAAGGGAATTTCGGGCGGCACGCTCAACGTCGCGGTGATCAGCGCGGGCGACTATTTTTTCCCCCGATTACTGGCGGCTTTCACTCGCCGCAATACCGATGTCAGGCTCAATCTCGCAGTGCACAACCGCGAAGAATTGCTGCATCAGCTTTCCGATAACCTGACCGATCTCGCCGTGATGGTGCGCCCGCCGCGCGACATGGATACGGTCAACGTGTCGTTCGCGCCGCATCCGTATGTGATCGTCGCGCCGCCGGATCATCCGCTGGTCGGCCGCAGGAACGTCCCGCTCGAAGCGCTCGCCGATGAACCGTTCATCGTCCGGGAGCGCGGTTCGGATACCTGGAATTCGATGGAAGAAGGCTTTGCCGGCCGGCTTTCGAACCTGAATGTCGCGATGGAGATCACCAGCACCGAAACGATCAAGCAGGCCGTGATCGCGGGCATGGGCGTGAGTTTTCTGTCCGCGCACACGATCAGCATGGAATTGCAGGTCGGGAAGCTGGCGGTGCTCGATATCGAGGGTTTTCCCGTGATGCTCAACTGGTTCGTCGTGCATCGGAACAACAAGCGTCTGCCGCCGGTGGCGCTCGCCTTCAAGCAATTTTTGATCGAAGAAGGCGCTGCGCAGATCGAAGCGATTACGCAGATCGTCGCGAAGACGGGTAAACCCAACACATAACGCTTACTGAATATATAAACAAAAAAGGTTTAACTATCGTATATGGATCGTGTTCCCTATTCTCCATTCATGCCCCACGGCCATACAGGAGACGATCATGATCCACTCAACGCACCACGATGACCGCGAAGTCCAGGCGCAAGTCTGCGCGTTCAACACCGCTTTCGAAGAACTCGACCTGATGTTCCGTTGGGATGCACATACGTATCGCTCGCTCGCGTCGGCGGACAGCGATTACGGCAAGATCGCGCAGTTCGTCGAATCGCACTGTCCGCATCTGCTGAAGGCGTACAGCGCGGAGTTTCTCTGCCAGGCAATTGTCGAGCGCAAGAATTCGACTATCGAAGCGTGCCGGCAGAACACCGTGCAATATGAAGACAGCACGCAAAGGGCGCGGCTTTGGCGAGCACGCAACCAGGAAACGGCGCGCGTCTGACAGTTCACTGATATCGATGCGGGCGGTCCGGATTTTTCGGACCGCCGTTTTGCGTTCGGTCGCCGAAGGTGATGCGCCGCGGATGCCCGCGGCGGCTGCATAACCTGCGGCATCAGGGCGTCAGCGCGATCCAGACGGCTTTCGGCTCGGTGAAGTTTTCGATGGCGACATCGCCATGTTCGCGGCCGAAGCCCGAATCGCCGCCGCCGCCCCAGGGCAGGCGCACATCCGTGAAGCCGTATGTATTGACCCAGACCGTGCCTGCCTTCAGTTCGGCGGCCATCCGATGCACGCGGCCGATATCCGCGCTCCACACGCCTGCAGCGAGACTATAGGCGGTGCCGTTGGCGATGCGCAGCGCGTCGGCTTCGTCATCGAAGGGAATGACGCTCGCGACCGGCCCGAAGATCTCTTCCTGCGAAATTCGCATCTCGTGCTCGACGTTGGCGAACACGGTAGGCTCGACGAAATAGCCGCGCTCGCCCACGCGCTTGCCGCCCGCGACGAGCGATGCGCCCTCTTCCTTGCCGATATCCACATAGTCCAGCACGCTCTTCATCTGCTTGGCCGAAATGAGCGGGCCCATATTGGTTTCGCGTTTGGACGGATCGCCGAGCTTGATCGTCTGCGCGCGCTGGGCGAGGCGCTCGACGACTTCGTCGTAGACAGCGCGTTGGGCAAGAATGCGCGAGCCCGCCGAGCAGACTTGTCCGGCGTTGAAGAAGATGCCCGACGCGGCGGCGCGCACGGCGCTATCGATATTCCCGTCCGCGAAAATCACGTTGGCGGACTTGCCGCCGAGTTCCAGCGTGACGCGCTTGAAATTGCCCGCCGCGCCTTGCAGGATGCCACGCCCGACGGACGGCGAACCGGTGAACGTCACCTTGTCGACACCCGGATGCGCGACGAGCGAATCCCCGACGACCGAGCCCTTGCCCGTCACGATGTTGAGCACGCCAGGCGGCACGCCCGCTTCCAGCGCGAGCCGTCCGACCATCAGTGCGGAGAGCGGTGTGATTTCTGCCGGCTTCACGATCAACGTGCAGCCGCATGCGAGCGCGGGCGCGATTTTCCACATGCCGATCATCAGCGGAAAATTCCACGGGACGATCGCCGCGACCACCCCGACGGGCTCGCGCACGGTGTAGGTGAGCGCATCGGGGCGCGCGGGCACGACCTGTCCGTTGATCTTGTCGCACCAGCCGGCGTAGTAGGCGAGCGTATCGATGGCGGCGGGCACGTCCTGGCGCTGCACGCCGGCGATCGGCTTGCCTGCGTCGAGACTTTCGAGTGCCGCCAGTTCTTCCTGATTTTCGCGAAGCAGGTCAGCGAGCTTCATCAGGATGCGGCCGCGCTCGGCGGCGCGGATCGCGTTCCAGGGCTTGAGCGCGGCGCGCGCCGCCTGCACAGCGCGATCGACATCGGCCGATGTGCCTTGCGCCACGCGCGCGATGGGGTTTTCGGTCGCCGGGTCCAGGTTGGTCGAGTACTCGCCGCCACTCGGCGGGACGAATTCGCCGTTGATCAGCAATTCGTAGCGCTTCAAGTCCGCTGTGCTTTCCATGTCTCACTCCATGTGCTTTTAAGAACTAGTTTATGTTGGAGCAGAAATTCCATTCATGAAAGCAAAACATTTTTATCATTTGCATAGGGCGGGATGTATGGGGGAATATAGCGATGGGTCGGACCGTCTGTCGCGTCGTTTCGGCGTCGGGTGGCGCTATACTTCCCGCCTTCCATATCGCCGCGAGGCATCAAGCAATACGTATGAACGCACTACCTCCCTGTCCGCAATGCCACTCGGAATTCACATATGAAGACGCTGGCATGTACATCTGCCCCGAATGCGCGCACGAATGGTCCACGCAGATAAGCGCTGCGTCGGAGCCCACCGCAAAGGTTTATCGCGATTCCGCCGGGAACGTTCTTCATGATGGCGACACTGTGACTGTCATAAAGGATCTCAAACTCAAGGGCGGTGGTGGAGTGGTCAAGATGGGCACCAAAGTCAAGAACATTCGCCTCGTCGATGCCGATCATGACATCGACTGCAAGATCGAAGGGTTTGGTGCTATGAGTCTTAAGACGGAGTTTGTTAGAAAGGTTTGAGGTTTTTCGCGACGTGGCGCGCTTCGGCCAATGTGCGCGAGCGATCTCCGACTTTCCTGGTCCTATTTGACGCACGATTTTTGACAAAGTGCGGGGCGCCCTTGCATCAAGCTTGCGGGCGCGCTCGGCGCGACATGAATCAAAATCAATAGTCAAAGGAAAACCTTGAAAGCTTTATCTGCACTCCGAATCAGTATTTGGTCGATACTTTTAGCTTACCTTGCTCCTTGTGGCGGCGCAGGAAATGACGGAAGCTTGACCGCAGAAAAATCAGAAAGCGAATCGGCCCAGAACGGCTGTCTCCGCGGCAGCAAATCAAAGCTACCTGGCAACTGTGACATAACGCTCTCAACAAGCGCCGTCGACATAGCCAGGGATGACTGAATTTCTAACCGGAAAATACTGATCCATGCTCAAGCCCGTTCCTGTCTTGATCTCGTGTCTTTCTTTGTTGGCGGCATGCGCGCAACCGCATCCGCCGAGCGCAAATGCATCCGCGAATCAACCTGCTTCGCAGGCCGACGCGCGGATCGGCCTTGCAAATCCGGCATCCGTGAATTGCGCTCGCCAAGGTGGAACGCTGCAAATCGTCGATACCAGCAACGGCCAGCTCGGCATGTGCCGCTTTCCCGATGGCCAGTCATGCGAGGAATGGGCGCTACTTCGCGGCGAATGCTCAGTTGGTCCAAAGTAGTGGGTCTCTAACCAGGTCGCGGGACCGATATTTTTGAGACACGTCCGATGGAGACGCAACCCGGTTCATCTCAAAATTAATCCTGTCCGAAACGCAACCGAGGTGAAACAGTCATGAGCCCCTTCTTTCTGATCGATGTCGCAGCGCTGTCCCGCCAGGCTGCTCTGCCGCGCAATCCCCTGCAAGAAGCCGTTCCGACGACGATGATCGAAACGCTGGTCCGTCTGCTCACTTCACTGTTTCACTAATCGATGTGTGCGTAGGCGGTCGACTGGACGCAGGTCGTGCCGCTACGCGATCAGCCCGTTCTCGCGTATCGGCGCAGTACACGTTGACCATGCCGATATGCGTCTTCACTCGATTGCGGCTGTTCACTGACCATCCGCTGGCAGTCGGCGGCGAGCGCCTCTTGTCGGTGCCCGAAGCGGGACTATGACATGACAACAGGCAGATGCACCTGCGGATAAACGGGAGCACTGCGATACAAAGTGGCAGACGTTTAAGACTTGTCTGATGGGACCTCGATGCCATGTTGCTCAGAATTTTCAGCTCGATCGCGACTCGCGTACCGCGATGGCGTTGGCGCTGATCGTTTCGTAAAAATTCTCTGAGCCCATGTCCCGAACAACGGGAAGGAAGTATCGTGTTTCTGACACCCGCTCAACGCAAGTCCCTGATGGAATCAACCGTGCCGCATAAGGGCGCCGGCGGCCGAATTGCCGCCATCGATGCCGTCGTCGCACGGCTGCGTCACGAAAATCCCAACGCGTTTCATTCCACACAATCGCTCGAACAGCGGGTGTTCTTTCACGCGCCAGACAGCGACATTCCGCATCTCGCTGCCATCAAGCCCCAGTCTCACAGTTCACAGCATGAAGGCCGCTCCGCCGACTAAACCGCAGCCAGCGTCGCGTCCGGCATCAGCTTGAAACGCCGTGCGATCGCGTCTGGACTGTCGACCGCTGTGCAGTTGCGGCCCGGCCTTACGCCCTTATCCCAAATTTCTCTGATTCGTCCGATATGCGGAGATCTGACGCGCTCCTACCATCTCACAATTGGCAATTAGTTACAGGGGAGTAAGGGTGGCGACAGTCGTCTCGCGCTCGAAGAGCGATCTGTATATCGTGATGCGGCGCGGCGCGCTGCGTGCCATCGTTGGCACCGCCTGCGCGGCGGTCGCGCTCTCGTTGGCTGCCGGCCTTGCGCTGGGGCACTACAGCGCCGCGCCGCTGCGCGTCCGCCACGAGCCTGCGAGGTCTTCCTTCGCCCCGTCGTCCGTCGCATCTCCCTCCCCTTACGCGGCAGCCGAGTTCGCGCGCCTGCAGGCCGCGAATGCCTCGCTGGATGCGCGCGCCGAGCAGCTCGCCGCGCAACTGGACGCCCTCAGCGCGTTTGACCAGCGCCTGCGCGCGCGATCGTCGCTCGCGACCGCCACGAAGGCAGTCGCAGGGACGTCAGCGCGCGGGGCTTATAGCGATGCCGAGGGCGGCCCGGAACTGCCGCCGCGACCTTGCCAAGCGGCCGGCGCGCATCCAGATCCGCAAGTCGCCCGCGGCGAACTCGACTGCCTCGCGGCGACGCTCGCCACGCTCGAACAGGGCGTAGCCGAGCACGAGGCGGCACTGCGGGCGTTCCCGGGGCGCCGTCCGCTCATGCTCGGACGCACCGGTTCCCCGTTTGGAAACCGCCTCGACCCGTTCACGCACCATCCGAGTTTCCATCCGGGCGTGGATCTGGTCGCCCCGACGGGCACGCCGATCCTCGCGGCCGCCGGTGGCCGCGTGATCCACGCTGGGCCGATGCCCGGCTATGGCAATACGGTCGAGATCGATCACGGTAATGGCTTTATAACGCGCTACGCCCATGCCTCCAAGATCGAGGTTCGCGTCGGACAGCGTGTACAGCCGCGCGAAGCGATCGCCGAGGTTGGCTCGACCGGGCGCTCGACCGGTCCGCACCTGCACTTCGAAGTGCGCGTGGGCGGCCAACCGGTCAACCCGGCCGACTATCTCGCGCTTTTTGCGAACGATTCCGATGCGTGAAATTCGCCCGATGTTCGGGATGGAAGTAAGAAGGAATACAGAGTAACGTGGCGATAACACAGGCTTCGGACGCCCGAGGCGGTGTCATGACCCACTGACATCCTTGAACGGTCCCTGATGGTCTTATCAAGGACAGAAACCGCGCTTCTGCTGATCGTTTGATTCAACGAAGAAAGAATGGTGGGCCGGGTGGGGCTCGAACCCACTATCGGTCGATTATGAGTCGACAGCTTATACCAGTTAAGCTTCCGGCCCTTTTGCACGCAAAGGGCAAAAAGAAAGCGCCATTATCGGCGCTTTCTGTTACTTCCGAACATTGCGCAGCGCGGCTTTCGGAGGGTAGCGAGTTTGCCTCACAACGCCTCTCAAAACAAGTCCCTGTCAGTTCCCTTCCAGGAATGACTTCAACTTGTCCGACCGACTCGGATGCCGCAGCTTGCGCAGCGCCTTCGCTTCGATCTGGCGAATCCGCTCACGCGTGACATCGAACTGCTTGCCGACTTCCTCGAGCGTGTGATCCGTGCTCATCTCGATCCCGAAGCGCATGCGCAGCACCTTCGCTTCGCGCGGCGTCAGCGAGTCGAGCACATCCTTCACGACATCGCGCATCGACGCGTGCAGCGCCGCATCGGACGGAGCGACGGTATTCGTGTCCTCGATGAAATCGCCGAGGTGCGAATCGTCGTCGTCGCCGATCGGCGTTTCCATGGAGATCGGCTCCTTCGCGATCTTCATGATCTTGCGAATCTTGTCTTCCGGCATTTCCATCTTCTCGGCCAGCGTCGCCGGGTCCGGCTCGAGACCGGTCTCCTGCAGAATCTGACGCGAGATGCGGTTCATCTTGTTGATCGTCTCGATCATGTGAACCGGAATGCGGATCGTGCGCGCCTGGTCCGCAATCGAACGCGTGATGGCCTGACGGATCCACCACGTCGCGTAAGTCGAGAACTTGTAACCGCGCCGATATTCGAACTTGTCCACCGCCTTCATCAGGCCGATATTGCCTTCCTGGATCAGATCGAGGAACTGCAGCCCACGGTTCGTGTACTTCTTCGCGATCGAAATCACGAGACGCAGGTTCGCCTCCGTCATTTCGCGCTTCGCCTGACGCGCCTTCAGTTCGCCCGCGGCCATCTGACGGTTGGTTTCCTTCAGGTCCTTCAACGGCAGCACGACGCGCGCCTGCAGATCGAGCAGACGCTGCTGCTGTTCGCGGATCGCCGGAATATTGCGCTCCAGCACCGCGCTGTACTCGTGCCCTTCCGCCACGACCTTGTCGGACCATTCGAGATCGGTCTCGTTGCCGGGGAAGCGCGTGATGAACTCCGCGCGCGGCATGCCGCACTTGTCGACCACGGTATGCAGAATCTGCCGCTCGACCTGCCGCACCTCGTCCACTTGCGCACGCAACGTGTCGCACAGACGCTCGACGGTGCGCGCCGTGAAGCGGATGTTCATCAGCTCGGTCTGGATGGCTTCCTGCGCCTTCAGATACGCCTTCGACTTGTAGCCTTCCTTCTCGTAGGCGCGGCGCATCTTGTCGAACCATTCGCTGATCAGCGCGAACTTCTCGAGCGACTGGGCTTTCAGAGCTTCCAGCTGCGCGGCGTTGGCGCTGGCCTGCGCGCTGCCGTCGTCCTCTTCTTCCTCTTCCTCGTCGCTCTCTTCCTCGGTTTCCTCCTCCTCGGATTCGATCGCCTCCGCTTCCTGCTCGGAGAAACCGTCCGTGTCCTGCGCATTCGGATCGAGCAGGCCATCGACGAGTTCATCGACGCGCACTTCCTCGTTCTGGACGCGCTCGGCCATCGCCAGGATGTCCGCGATGGTGGTCGGGCAAGCGGAGATCGCCATGACCATGTGCTTGAGGCCGTCTTCGATCCGCTTGGCGATCTCGATTTCGCCTTCGCGCGTCAGCAGTTCGACCGTGCCCATCTCGCGCATGTACATACGCACCGGGTCGGTCGTGCGGCCGAATTCGGAATCGACCGTGGAGAGCGCGACTTCGGCTTCTTCCTCGACTTCGTCGTCGGAGGAGGCATTCGGCGCGTTGTCGTTCAGCAGCAGCGTTTCGGCGTCGGGCGCTTGCTCATACACCGCCACGCCCATGTCATTGAACGTGCTGATGATGCCTTCGATCGCCTCGGTTTCCGTGAAGTTGTCGGGCAGATGATCGTTGATCTCGCCGTACGTGAGGAAGCCGCGCTCCTTGCCGAGCTTGATGAGCGCGCGCAGCTTGCCGCGCCGCTCCTCGAGTTCCTCGACGGTGCCGGGCGCGCTCGACGAGAACGCGTCCTTCAGCAGTGCCTTTTCCTTCGCGCGGCGATCGCGAGCCCTGGCCTTCTCGACCTTCGCCGCGGGAGCGGCGCCAGACTCTGCGTTTTGCATTGCGTCGTCTTCGACGGATACATCGTTCAGCTTTTTCGTCATGGAGTTCGCCATACCGGCTTTAGTCTCGACTCGCGGCTGCTGGACAACAGCCGATGGAACCGTGAATACCCAATCTGCGCACGCTGCTTCGTCCTGCGTGCCCTGCCCGGGGCGCCATCGCGGATCGAACGAGTGTGAATCGTCTTCTCGCCCTACCCTCAATAGCAGCCGCTTCCCTTATGCCCGTCTGTTCGTCGGCGTGCTTACCGGCCCGTTTCGTGTGATTTATGCGGCGCGCACCACGTATGAGCACACCGCACCGCATCTCGAAACGCCGACTCAGCCCGCGCCTTCCTGCTTCTATCCCGCCCCTCTTCCTCTACCCGAAAACGCCTCAACAGTTGACAAAAAGCAATCCTTTTTGAACTTTCGATTATAGCATTCTCATTTTCCGGCATCCCGGCTCGCGCCCCGTCCAGCCTTGATCTGAGCGACTTTCGTCGACAGATCCGAGAACTCCGCGACCTCTTCCGCCGAGAGACTCGACTGCCGCGCCAGTTGATCCAGCCGCGCGCGATAGCTGTCGTGCCGTAGCTTCACCACCGTCGCCTGCAACTCCTCGGCGAGCAGGCGCTTCTGTTCCTCGACGCGCTGCGCCGCGTCCTCGTCCGACGGATCGCGCATCAGTAAATCGCGAACGTTTTCATCATAGGCGAGAATTTCCTGGAAGATATCTTCGTACGTGGGCGCATTTGCTGCATTTCTCAAGACGTCCGAGAGCATCTGGAATTCCGCCTCGCCGCCGAGTTCGCGCGCGTGACCGATCACCTCGCTGAAAATTTCGCCGTGCTCGGTCATGGTGACGAGGGTGCGCTCGCTGTCCTGATCGAGCGCCACCGCGATGCCCGGATACATCACCAGGTTGCGCAAGGCGCGTTGCTCCTGACCCGTCACGCGACGGCGTTCGCTCTTCGGCACGTTCGCGCGGGCGACCGCCGCGGCGCGCGAATCGATGTCGCACAGCGCGGCGATCTCCGTGAACGGCGTGTCGAGCCGGTCCGCGAGCATATGCAGGATCTGCACCCGCAGCGCGTTCGCGGGCAGTGCCTGCAGCAGCGGCTTCGCGTCGAAAAGTGCTTTCGCGCGGCCTTCGGGCTGCTCCAGTTCCTTGTCGTTCAGTACCTCATTCAGCAGGAATTGCGACATCGGCATCGCGCGATCGATCTGCTCGCCGAATCCGTCGGTGCCGAACTCGCGGACGTAGCTGTCCGGATCGTGCTCTTTCGGCAGGAACAGAAACTTGATCGTCCGATTGTCCGCCGCGTGCGGCAGCGCCGCCTCCAGCGCGCGGCGCGCAGCGCGCCGGCCGGCCGAATCACCGTCGAAACTGAACACCACGGTATCCGTCTGACGAAACAGCTTTTGCACGTGAATCGGCGTGCAGGCCGTGCCGAGCGTCGCCACGGCGTTCGCAAACCCGAGCTGCGCGAGCGCGACGACATCCATATAGCCTTCGACGACCAGCACGTAGCCCAGTTCGCGAATCGCCAGACGCGCCTCGAACAGCCCGTACAGCTCGCTGCCCTTGCTGAACAGCGGCGTCTCCGGCGAGTTCAGATATTTGGGCTCGCCGCCGTCGAGCACGCGCCCGCCGAAGCCGATCACGTTGCCTTTCACGTTGCGGATGGGAAACATCACGCGCTCGCGAAAGCGGTCGTAGCGCCGTGCCTGTCCTTGCGAATCGGTCTTCTCGCTGACGATCACGAGCCCCGATTCCACCAGGTTATCATTCCGATAATCGGGAAACGCGGTTTCGAGGTTCTGCCAGCCGTCCGGCGCATAGCCGAGGCCGAAACGCGCCGCGACCTCGCCCGTCAGACCGCGCTTCTTCAAATAAGCGATGGCGTTCGGCGCGCCGCGCAGTTGCTTGCGATAGAAATCGCAGGCGGTCTGCATGACTTCGGTCAACGCGACGCTGACCGCCTTGCTCGGCGCGCTTTCGCCGCCGCCGCTGCCGCCACGGAAGCCATTCGATGGCTCCTGCGGCACCGTCAGCCCCGCGCCTTGCGCGAGGTCCTTCACGGCCTCGGGGAAGGTCAGACCCGTGTGCTCCATCAGGAAGCCGATCGCGGTGCCGTGCGCGCCGCAGCCGAAGCAGTGATAGAACTGTTTGGTCGGGCTGACGGTGAACGACGGGCTCTTCTCGTTGTGGAACGGGCAGAGCCCCATGAAGTTCGCGCCGCCCTTCTTCAACTGGACGTAGCGGCCCACCACGTCGACGATGTCGACGCGGTTGAGCAAATCCTGCAGGAATGCGTGCGGAATCACCGATCGAATAAGCCGCGGCGGTTACTTGGCGAGTGCGGCCTTCACCTGCGCCGAAACCGCGGTCATGTCGGCCTTGCCGGCAAGTTTCGGCTTGAGCACGCCCATCACCTTGCCCATGTCCTGCGGACCGGCGGCGCCTGTCGCGGCGACGGCGGCCTGGACCTCGGCGGCGATCGCTTCGGCGGAGAGCTGTTCGGGCATGTACGCCGCGAGCACCACCAGTTCCGCTTTTTCCTTGTCGGCGAGATCGGTGCGGCCCGCGGCTTCGAACTGGCTGATCGAATCCTTGCGCTGCTTGATCATCTTGTCGATGACGGCGGTGATGCCCGCGTCGTCGAGCGTGACGCGATCGTCGACTTCGCGCTGCTTGATTCCCGCGAGCAGCAGGCGAATCGTGCCGAGGCGCTCGGTTTCCTTCGCGCGCATGGCCGTCTTCATGTCGTCGTTGATCTGGTCTTTGAGGCTCATCTTTCACCCGTTGCAATTGCGAAAATATGGATTCCGACCGGCGCCTGGGCTATCCCGCGAAAGCAAAAACCCGCTTGGGAACGCTTCCTCAAGCGGGACTTTTCGCGGGTCGTTCCAGCGCCTGCCAGAGCGGAGAGGACCCTCCTCCGATGACCGTCTGAGTATAGCAAACGGGTTCGCGTTTCGAGACTCGCCAAAACCCCCGGCCAGGCGCGCTCAGGCGGCGCTCGCCGCGTCTCGCGCGAGCTCGGCGGCGGCCTTTCCAGCCGCCACGCCCGACGCCCACGCCCACTGGAAGTTGTAGCCGCCGAGCCAGCCGGTGACATCCACCGCCTCGCCGATGAAATAGAGCCCGGGCATGCGTTCGCTCATCATCGTCGCCGACGAAAGCTCGCGCGTGTCGACGCCGCCGCGCGTGACTTCGGCCTTGCGATAGCCTTCGGTGCCGCTCGGCGTGAGCGTCCAGTCCGACAGCGACGCGCCGAGCGCCTTCAGGGTGCGGTCGGGCAGATCGGCGAGCCGCGCATCGACGGACACGCGCTGCGCCTCGAGCCACACATGCGCGAGACGCGCCGGCACATGCTCGCCCAGAAAATTGCCGATGTGCTTTTTCGAGCCCGCTTTCGCCTCGATCAGCATCTGGGTGGCGTCGACATCGGGAAGCAGATCGACGTGAATCGGCTCCGACGTATTCCAGTAGCTCGAAATCTGCAGCACGCCGGGCCCCGACACGCCGCGATGCGTGAGCAGCAAGTCCTCGTCGAACTCGCCGCGTGTCTTGCCCTTTCCCGCGCTGATGCGAACCGGCAACGAGAGTCCCGAGAGCGCGGCGAACGGCGCCCAGTCAGCCGACGTGAACGTGAGCGGCACGAGCGCCGGACGCGTCTCGACGAGCGTGTGGCCGAACTGCTTGGCGACGCGATAGCCGAAATCCGTCGCGCCGATTTTCGGAATCGACAGGCCGCCGGTCGCGATCACGAGCGCCGCCGCGCCGATCGCGCCCGCGGTCGTATCGAGCGCGAAACGCGCGCCGTCGTGCCGGATCTCGTGCACGGCGACCGGACGCCGCCACGCGACGCCGCCTGCATCGCACTCGCTTTTCAGCACATCGATGATGGTGTCGCTGGAGTCGTCGCAAAAGAGCTGGCCCTTATGCTTCTCGTGCCATTTGACGCGGTACTGCTTGAGCAGCGCGAGAAAATCGCGCGGCGTGTAGCGCGCGAGCGCGGAGCGGCAAAAATGCGGATTCGCCGACAGAAAATTGGCCGGCTGTGCATTGACGTTGGTGAAGTTGCAGCGTCCGCCGCCGGAGATGCGGATTTTCTCGGCGAGACGTTCGGCGTGGTCGATGAGCACGACGCGGCGCCCGGATTGAGCGGCCACGGCCGCGCACATCATGCCGGCCGCGCCCGCGCCGATGACGGCGATATCGAAGGATTCCATGGCGCGCATTTTACCTTCGGCACGCGCGTTGACGCCCGCTGCTATACTTTTCTGTTCCTCCAAGGCATTGAATCCATGCTCGTTCTCGGCATCGAAAGCTCCTGCGACGAAACCGGCCTCGCCCTCTACGACACCGGGCGCGGCCTGCTTTCGCACGCCCTTCACTCGCAGATCGCGATGCATCGCGATTACGGCGGCGTCGTGCCGGAACTGGCTTCGCGCGATCACATCCGGCGCGCGCTGCCGCTGCTGGAGGAAGTGCTCGAGCAATCGGGCGCGCAGCGTGGCGACATCGACGCCATCGCGTTCACGCAGGGACCGGGACTCGCGGGCGCGCTGCTGGTCGGCGCGAGCATCGCCAATGCGCTCGCGATGGCATGGGATAAACCGACCGTCGGCATCCATCATCTGGAAGGGCATCTGCTGTCGCCGCTGCTCGTCGATGCGCCGCCGCCGTTTCCGTTCGTCGCGCTGCTCGTGTCGGGCGGCCACACGCAACTGATGCGCGTAACCGACATCGGCGTGTACGAGACGCTCGGCGAAACCCTCGACGACGCCGCCGGCGAAGCCTTCGACAAAACCGCGAAGCTGCTCGGCCTCGGCTATCCGGGCGGGCCGGAAGTTTCGCGGCTCGCGGAGTTCGGCACGCCCGGCGCGGTGACGCTGCCCCGTCCGATGCTTCATTCCGGCGATCTCGATTTCAGTTTCAGCGGCCTGAAAACCGCCGTGCTCACGCAGAGCCGCAAGCTCGGCAACAACGTATGCGAGCAGGCGAAGGCCGATCTCGCGCGCGGTTTCGTCGATGCCGCCGTGGATGTGCTCGTGGCCAAGTCGCTCGCCGCGCTGAAGAAGACGGGATTGAAGCGGCTGGTCGTGGCGGGCGGCGTCGGCGCGAACCGGCAGTTGCGCGAAGCGCTGTCGGCGGCGGCGAAGAAGCGCCGCTTCGACGTGCATTACCCCGATCTCTCGCTGTGCACCGACAACGGCGCGATGATCGCGCTCGCCGGTGCGCTGAGGCTTTCGCGCTGGCCGGAGCAGGCCGTGCGCGACTACGCGTTCACCGTGAAGCCGCGCTGGGATCTCACCTCGCTCGCGCGCGCCTGAAGCTGTCTACTTCGGCGGATTGAACGGCTGCACGATCGCCCGGAACACGGGCAGCGTCTCGCATCGGTCGCTATGGCCGATGAGCGTCGGCCAGCGCGTCGAACTGAAGAGCTCCGGATGCGCCTCGCGCGCGAAGCGCAGCGCGCAGGCCACGGTGATGTCGGCATGCCCGATCGCATCGCCGAACCAGTAAGGCGTCGCACGCGCGGCGCGGTCCGCTTCCAGCGCGTTCAACACGCGCTCGACCTGCCCCGTGCAGCGATCGAGCCACTTCTGCGATCTTTCCTTGTGCAGCACCCGTTCATAGACGAGCGCGACGGCCTTGTCGGCGAGACCCGTCGCGAGCGCGCAGACCTTCAGTGCTTCACGCCGCTGCGGGCCGTCCGGCGCGATCATCGCGCGCGCGTCGCCGGCCTGTTCATCGAGGTAATCGAGGATCATCGTGCTCTCGATGAGCACGTCGCCGGAATCGAGCACAAGCGTCGGCACGCGGATCAGCGGATTGAAGGGCGCGATCTTGTCGGCATCGCCGAACACCGACCACGGGCGATGCTCATACGCGATGTCGTACAGCTTCAGCGCGATGGCGACGCGCCGCACGAACGGGGAATCGTATTGGCCGATCAGGATCAAGGTGCGCTCCGCAGGGTCGATTTCTCGGACGCACAGTTTAAGGTCGCGCGGGCTTCGGAAACAACAGCCACGCCAACGACGCGCACACGCCCGCCGCCAGCCATACGACAGGCCATGAACTGATCGCGAGCACCTGCGGAATGACGAGCGGCGTCACGAAAAACCCCGCGTACACCGCCGTGTTCGCCATGCCGAGCGCGGTGCCGGCGCGTGCGGTGCCGGCCAGCGTCGCCAGTTCCGTGTACGCGACGCCGTGCCACGCGGACACGCAGATGCCGGCGAACACGAGCATCGTCGAGAGCAGCAAGGGCGCACGCGCCGCGCCGCTCGCGATCGCCGCGGCCAGCACGACGAACGACATCGACGCCACGACTACCGACCCGCGCAAGTACGCGCGCCGATTGCCGCGCCGGTCCGTGTGACGGCCGCTCCACACGCGCATGGCCATCGCGCCGAGCTGGACCGCGCCCATCGTCGCGCTGATCGCCGTCACGCCGAAATGGCCGGCATCGTGCAGGAACACGGTCGCGAAGGTCAGCACCGCGAACTGCGGCACGCACAGGATGCCGATGCCAAGCACCACGCGCCAGACGAGCGCGTTCTTCAACGGCGCAGCGCCTTTGCTCGGCGCCGCGCGATGGACCGCGTCCGGCGGCTCATGCAGCCAGCGCCAGGCGAACGCGCCGGACACCGCGCACATCGCCGCCAGCGCGCCGTAGACCGCCGCGAAGCCATGCGACGAAGCCAGCCACGGCAGCAATGCCGCGCCGATCCCGCCACCGAGCGGCACCGCCGTCTGCCGGATGCTCATCGCGAGGCCGCGCTCGCCCTCGGCAAACCACGCCATCACCGCGCGCCCGCTCGATCCGTTGACGCTGCCGCCGAGGAGCCCCAGCGCGCACATCGCGAAGACGAGCCAGCCGAGCGTCGCCGATGACGGCACCGCGTACAGGCTCATCGCGACGAGCACCGCGGCCGTCGACAGCAAACCGGTCAGCAGCACGGGAAGATCGCCCCAGCGATCCGTCAGCACGCCCCACGGCAACTCGGAAAGCGCGACGCCCAGACCGAGCGCGCCGAGCGCGAGGCCCAGTTCGCCATTGCTCAGGTGATAGCCGCTGCGCATCCACACGGCGGTGGTCGGAATGCCGGCCGCCGCTGCCGAAAAGCTCGCGTTGGCCGCCACACCGACGCCGAGCACCTTCCAGCGATGCCCGCCGCCGAGCACGGGCGCATTTTTCGATTTCAGTACGAGAGGAGTGGCCATCACGCGGTCCATATCGGATTTGACTGCGACCAGTGTGCAGGCTTAGCATCGTCCTGAAAATCGCAAAGTTTTCAATCGATCATTCAGAAAATCAGGACGATAGTAAATGAGCCAGACGACCTTCGATCTCGCGGTGCTGCGCAGCTTCGTCGCCGGAATGGACTTGGGCAGCTTCGCGAAGGCAGCAGACCGCGTCGGACGTTCCACATCGGCAGTGAGCGCGCAGCTACGCAAGCTGGAGGAGCAGGCGGGCGCGCCGCTGTTTCGCAAGGCCGGACGCGGGCTGGCGCTCACCGACGCCGGCGAGGTGATGCTCGGTTACGCGCGGCGCCTGGTCGAACTGAACGACGAAGCCGCCGTGGCGATTCGCGGCGTCGATCTGGAAGGATGGATCCGGCTCGGCTTGCAGGAAGATTTCGGCGAAGTGGTATTGCCGGATGTGCTCGGCCGGTTTGCGCGGGCGCATCCGAAAGTGCGGATCGAAGCGCGGGTCGCGCGCAATACCGAATTGCTGGAGCGCATCGATTCCGGGCAACTCGATCTCGCGCTCGTGTGGGGCGCGAACGGCGTCACCGACGACAGCAACGCCGCGATGATCGCGGAACCGATCGCCGCGCCGCCGATGCGCTGGATCGCGTCATCGACGGTTCCGTGGCACTTCGACGCCGACGAACCCCTGCCGCTCATCGCGTTCGACCGGCCTTGCCTCTTTCACAGCGCTGCGGCGGCCGCGCTGGATCGCGCGGGCATCAAGTGGCGGGTCGCATTCACGAGCCCGAGCTTGTCAGGGCTGTGGGCAGCAGCAGCAGCGGGCTTGGGCGTCACCGTGCGTACGAGCTACGGATTGCCGTCGACGGTTCGCGCGCTCGACGCCGGCGAAGGCGGATTGCCCGCTCTGCCATCGATTCCGCTGGCGCTGCATCGCGCATCGGCAAGCGCGTCGCCGCCGGTCGAGCGGCTGGCTTCGCTCGTGATGGCATCGGTGCGGCAAGCGCACGTTCCATCGGAAACGGCGCTCGCCTGAGGCGAGCTCAGGCGTCGCGGCGCTTGTCCCGCTCGATCACCGCGTAGGCGCTGTGATTGTGGATCGACTCGAAGTTCTCCGCTTCGAGCACATACGCGACGATGCGCGCATCCGCGTTCAGGCGCGTCGCGATATCGCGCACGAGGTCTTCGACGAACTTGGGATTCTCATACGCGCGCTCGGTCACGAACTTCTCGTCCGGGCGCTTGAGCAAGCCCCACAGTTCGCACGACGCCTCTTCCTCCGCGATTCGAATCAGATCCTCGATCGCGATATCCTCGCTCAGCTCCGCCGTGATGGTGACGTGCGAGCGCTGGTTGTGCGCGCCATACTGCGAAATCTGCTTCGAACACGGGCACAGACTCGTCACGGGCACGAGCACCTTGATCGACATGCGCGTGTCGCCGTCGCGCCGCTCCGCGATGAACGTCACTTCGTAGTCCAGCAGGCTCTTCACGCCCGAGACCGGCGCGGTCTTCATCACGAAGTACGGCAACGTCACTTCGATACGGCCGGAATGCGCTTCGAGCTTCGCCAGCATCAGCGCGAGCAATCCGCGCAGCGCGTGCTGATCGAGCGGCAGGCGGTTTTCTTCCAGCAAAGCGACGAAACGCGACATATGCGTGCCCTTTTGCTCGGCAGGCAGATGAACGTCGAGATTCCATACGCCGACGGTCGGTTTAAGCCCGTCTTCCGTCAATACCGTCAGCGGGTAGCGCACGCCCTTTACGCCGACGCGCTGAATCGCGATCTGACGTGTGTCGGGGGTGCTCTGGACGTCGGGCATCACGAAGGCGGGATTCATCTGATTCATTTTGTTTTGTCCTTATGCGCCGCGCGTCGCGCAAGACGCGAGCGGTTCGAAACGTTCAAGCGCACACGGCGCGGGACGATGCCCGCGCCGTGTGCCAAAGCGTTGATACGCGGCGCGCCCCGAGCGCGCCGTCTTCAGCGACGCGTCAGGCGACGCGCTTGGTCAGCTTGCCTGCGTTGGCGCTTTCGATTGCATCGAGAAAGCGTTCGCGAATCGAGCGCGCGATGCCGGCCGCGTCTAGTCCGACGCTCGACAGCAGCTTGGCCGGATCGCCGTGGTCGATGAAAACGTCCGGCAGGCCGAGTTGCAGCACGGGTTTGATGATCGAGCTGGCGAGCAGCGCTTCGACGCACGCGGAACCCGCGCCGCCCATGATCGCGCCTTCCTCGATTGTCACGATGGCGTCGTGCGTCGCGGCGAGTTCGCGCAGCAGGTCGGCGTCGACCGGCTTCACGAAGCGCATGTTGGCGACGGTCAGATCGAGTTCTTCCGCCGCTGCGAGCGACGGCGCGACCATCGTGCCGAACGCGCAGATCGCGATGCGCTTGCCCGAGCCGAGCTTCTGCGACGACTCGCGGCGAATCTCGCCCCGGCCGAGGGGAATCGCGGTCATCTGCTTGACCGTCGCGACGCCGGTGCCCGCGCCGCGCGGATAGCGCACTGCCGTCGGGTTCGGCTGCTGCAAGGCCGTGTAGAGCATCTGGCGGCACTCGTTCTCATCCGATGCGGCCATCACGGTCATGTTCGGAATGCAGCGCAGGAAGGCGAGATCGTAGTTGCCAGCGTGCGTCGCGCCATCCGCGCCGACGAGACCCGCGCGATCGATCGCGAACACGACCGGCAGATTCTGCAGCGCGACGTCGTGGATCAGCTGGTCGTAGCCGCGTTGCAGGAAGGTCGAATAGATCGCGACGACGGGCTTCATGCCGTCCGCCGCGAGACCGCCCGCGAACGTGACCGCATGCTGCTCGGCGATGCCGACATCGAAATAACGATCCGGGAAGCGCTTCTCGAACTCGACCATGCCGGAGCCTTCGCGCATCGCCGGCGTGATGCCGACCACGCGCGAATCCTGCGCTGCGGCGTCGCACAGCCACTCGCCGAACACTTGCGTATAGGTCTTCTTCGAAGGCGCCGTCGACGGCTTGATGCCTTCAGCCGGATTGAATTTGCCCGGACCGTGATAAAGCACCGGATCGGCTTCGGCGAGCTTGTAGCCCTGGCCTTTCTTCGTGACGACGTGCAGGAATTGCGGGCCGCGCAGTTCCTTGATGTTTTGCAGCGTCGGGATCAGCGAATCGAGATCGTGACCGTCGATCGGCCCGATGTAGTTGAAGCCGAATTCCTCGAACAGCGTGGCCGGCACGATCATGCCCTTCGCGTGCTCTTCGAGCTTGCGGGCGAGGTCGAGCACCGGCGGCGCGTGACGCAGCACGCGTTCCACGCCCGCGCGCGCGGCGGCGTAGAAGCGGCCCGACATCAGGCGCGCGAGATGGCGATTCAACGCGCCGACCGGCGGCGAGATCGACATGTCGTTGTCGTTGAGGATGACGAGCAGCGGGACGTCGTCGGCGACGCCTGCGTTGTTCATCGCCTCGAAAGCCATGCCGGCGGTCATCGCGCCGTCGCCGATCACGGCGATCGAGAAGCGGTTGTCGCCCTGCAGCTTGTTGGCGATCGCCATGCCGAGCGCCGCCGAAATCGACGTGCTGGAGTGCGCGGTGCCGAAGGTGTCGAATTCGGACTCGGAGCGTCGCGGGAAGCCGGAAATGCCGCCCAGTTGACGCAGGCCCGGCATCTGATCGCGACGGCCCGTCAGGATCTTGTGCGGATACGTCTGATGGCCGACATCCCATACGATGCGGTCATTAGGCGTATCGAACACATAGTGCAACGCGATCGTCAGCTCGACCGTGCCCAGATTGGACGACAGATGGCCGCCCGTCTGGGACACGCTGTCGAGCACGTAGGCCCGCAGCTCGTCGGCCAGCGGTTGCAGTTGGCGGCGATCGAGGGCCCGCAAATCGGCCGGATCGTCGATGGTTTTCAGCAAGTCGTACATCGTCGTCCCATTTTAGGAAAACTGGCGTGATTCGTTCGGCGCGATTATGTCTCTTCTCGCCGTGGGGTTCGTCACGCGTTCAACAATCAATTCACCCGGTTCACGACCAGATCGGCGAGTTCGGCCAGACGCTGGCCGCGTGCGCCGAACGGCTGGACCGCGGCATGCGCGTCGCGACCGAGTTGCGCGGCGAGTTCGCGCGATGCATCGAGCCCGATGATCGACACGTAAGTGGGTTTGTCGTGCTGCGCGTCCTTGCCGGCGGTCTTGCCGAGCGTGGCGGAGTCGGCGGTGACGTCCAGGATATCGTCGACGACCTGGAAAGCGAGGCCGACGGCGGCGGCGTAATCGTCCAGCGACGCGAGCGCTTCCGCGTCCGGAAGCGCGCCCGCGAGCGCGCCCATACGCACCGACGCGCGCAACAGCGCACCCGTTTTCTTGCGATGCATCGTCTCGAGCTCGGGGCGCGTCAGCTTGCGCCCGACGCTTTCGAGGTCGATCGCCTGACCGCCCGCCATGCCGAGCGAGCCGCTCGCGAGCGCCAGTTCGCGCACGAGCGCGGCTTGCTGAGCATCGTTCAGACCATTGCCCGCGGCCGTCAATGCGACGAACGCCTGCGATTGCAGCGCGTCGCCGACCAGCAGTGCCGTCGCTTCGTCATATTGGATGTGTACCGTGGGCTTACCCCGGCGCAGTGCGTCGTCGTCCATGGCGGGCATGTCATCATGCACCAGCGAATAGACGTGAATCATCTCGAGCGCGGCGCTCGCCGCTTCCACCGCGTGCGTGCTCGCGCCGGTCAGCTCGCCCGCCGCGTGGACCAGGAGCGGCCGCACGCGCTTGCCGCCGCCCAGCACGGCATAGCGCATCGCTTCGTGCAGGCGCGCGGGCGCGACGTCCGTGCCCGGAAGATAGTGTTCGAGTGCCGTCTCGACGCGATCGAGCGTCGCGCGCATCCATTGTTCGAAGGTCATAGGTCGTCGTCCCCGTTGTCGTTTGTCGCTCCGGCACCCTGGGTGGCGCGCTGTACCTCGGCGGGCAGCGGCTTGAGCGTCTCGCCGTCGAGCACGCGTACCTGCTGCTCGACTTTCTCGAGCTGCTGTTGGCAAAAGCCCACAAGCGCCGCGCCGCGGCGATACGCCGCGAGCGATTCCTCGAGACTCAGCGCGCCCTCTTCCATGCGCGCGACGAGCGATTCGAGTTCTGCCAGCGCTGCCTCGTAGTTTTCCGGAAGCTGCGCGGCGTCCGCGCTCTGTGCGTCGGCGCCGGTTTTGTCGCCTGTTTCCTGGACAGCGGTCTTCGCCATGAATCGTGGATGTGCAATTGAATTTTTGGAACCAAGTCGCACATTCTACGGCAAAAGCCAAATTTTCGACCCGCATCCCGTCCGCATCGAACGCTGGCGTTCGGATTGCGGCATTTTCTCCCGATCCTTGCACGATGCGCCACAGGCACGCGCTCTTGCTGCGATTGCGAGGAACTCTCGCGACAATTTATACCCAAATCAAGACCTTAAGCACCCCAAGGAGGGGGATTTCGGTATAATCGCGGGCTCCCTAAATCGAATCTTCGATGGTTGGGTTGTTCACTGCTTTCACGTTTTCATCGGGAGTGGGAATGTCCAATCTGAGCAATGCATTGCAGCTGAACGCCATTCACAGTCAGCTGCCAGTCACGGCTTACTTTGACGAAGCGCTTCTTGCGCGCGAACTCGACACACTTTTCAAGCAGGGTCCTCGCTACATCGGGCACGAACTCATGGTGCCCGAAGCGGGAAACTATTTCGCGCTTCCGGGCGAGGGCGAAGGGCGTGTGCTCGTTCGTAATCAGCAGAACAATATCGAACTGCTGTCGAACGTGTGCCGCCATCGCCAGGCGATCATGCTCAATGGCCGCGGCAGCGCGGACAACATCGTCTGCCCGCTGCACCGCTGGACCTACAATCTCGACGGTCAACTGCTCGGCGCGCCGCATTTCGCGGACAAGCCCTGCCTGAACCTCGGCAAGACGCCGCTGCAGAACTGGCAAGGCCTGCTCTTCGAGTCGGAGGGCCGCAACGTCGCGGCCGATCTCGCGAAGCTGGGTACCGCGAAACATTTCGACTTTTCGGGCTTCATGTTCGATCACGTCGAGGTTCACGAGTGCAACTACAACTGGAAGACCTTCATCGAGGTCTATCTGGAGGACTATCACGTCGCGCCGTTCCATCCGGGCCTCGGCAGCTTCGTGTCGTGCGACAACCTCGAGTGGGAATTCGGCGACTGGTACAGCGTGCAGACCGTCGGCGTCCACAAGAATCTGGAGAAACCGGGCAGCCCGACGTACCGCAAGTGGCACGACGAAGTCCTGCGTTTCCGCAACGGCACGCCGCCCGAATTCGGCGCGATCTGGATGGTGTATTACCCCGGTCTGATGATCGAGTGGTATCCGCACGTGCTGGTCGTGTCGTGGCTCATTCCGCAGGGCACGCAGAAAACAACGAACATCGTCGAGTTCTATTACCCCGAGGAAATCGCGCTCTTCGAGCGTGAGTTCATCGAGGCGGAGCGCGCCGCGTACATGGAAACCGCGCGCGAGGACGACGAAATCGCAGAGCGCATGGACGCCGGCCGGCGCGCGCTGATGGCGCGCGGCGAGAATCAGGTCGGGCCGTACCAGAGCCCGATGGAATCCGGCATGCAGCATTTCCACGAGTTCCTGCGGCATCGACTCGGGTCTATCTGACGGCAGTCGAGTGATCGGGAAAAGACGGGCTTTCGAGCCCGTTTTTTCTTTTAGACTATTGGCTCATCCCCGCATCACACGCGCCGATTCAGGAGCCGTCATGCCGCACACTCACTACACCACGCTCATCTCGGCGACCAATCTCGCCGAACGGCTCGCCGCCGCGCCCGGCAGCGTGCTCGTCTTCGATTGCCGCTTCGATCTCGCCGCGCCCGAATCGGGCGAAGCCGCTTACGCGCAAGGGCACATTCCCGGCGCGCACTATCTCCATCTGGATCGCGATCTGTCCGGCGTCAAGACCGGCACGAACGGGCGTCATCCGTTGCCCGAGCGCGCCGCGCTCGTCGCGAAGCTGGCGAGCTTCGGCCTGAAGGAAGGCCAGCAAGTGGCCGCCTACGACGCCCACGGCGGCATGTACGCGGCGCGCGTCTGGTGGCTGCTGCGCTGGCTCGGGCACGATTCCGTCGCGCTGCTCGACGGCGGCCTGCAGGCATGGGAAGCCGCGGGCAAGCCGCTCGACACGGCCGTGCCGCCGAAGACGCAAGGCACGTTCAAGGCCGGCGCGCCGCTTCAGGTGACGATCGACGCCCAGGCGATCGAGCGCAGCATCGGCACGCGCGATCATCTGCTGATCGATGCCCGCGCCGCCGACCGCTATCGCGGCGAGAACGAGACGATCGATCCCGTCGGCGGGCATATTCCCGGCGCGCTCAATCACTTCTTCAAGAACAACCTGACGCCCGAAGGCCGCTTCAAGACCGCTCACGAGTTGCGCGAGGCGTTCGGCTCGCTGGTCGGCACGGTGCCGGCGGACCGCATCGTCCTGCAATGCGGCTCGGGCGTGACGGCCTGCCATAACGCGCTCGCGATGGAAATCGCCGGCCTGCACGGCGCGGCGCTTTATCCGGGCTCGTGGAGCGAATGGAGCGCCGATCCGGGACGGCCCGTCGCGACCGGCCCGACGCCCTGAAGCGCGTTATTTGACGCCGTGCTCGCGGAACCACGCGAGCGCGCGCTTCCAGCCGTCCTCGGCGTCGGCCTTGCGATAACTCGGACGATAATCCGCGAAGAACGCGTGCGGCGCGTCGTCGTAGACGACGAACTGCGAGTTCTTCGCGGGCGGCGGGTCGTTCGCGAGCGCCTGCTTCATCTGCTCGATGCTGTCCTGCGGAATGCTCTGATCCTGCCGACCATACAGCCCGAGCACCGGCACTTTGAGCTGGCTCGCGAGGTCGATGGGATTGCTCGGCGTGTTCTCGGTCTTGTTGCCGACGAGCCGCCCGTACCACGCCACCGCCGCCTTCAGATTGGGATTGTGCTCGGCGTAGAGCCACGCGATGCGCCCGCCCCAGCAGAACCCCGTAATGCCGACGCGCTTCGGATCGCCGCCGTGCTCGCCCGCCCATTTGACGGTCTGATCGATGTCGGAGATCACCTGCGCATCGGGCACTTTCGACACGAGCTGCTCGTTGAGCTGCTGCATCGACTTGTACGCCGTGGCATCGCCCTGACGCGTATAGAGATCCGGCGCAATCGCCAGATAGCCCTGCTTCGCGAAGCGCCGGCACACATCGGCGATATGCTCGTGCACGCCGAAAATCTCGTGAATCACGATGACTACCGGCAGATGCGTCTTGCCCTTCGGCTGCGCGCGATAAGCCGGCACGAGCGTACCGTCCGCGCCGCGAATGCCGATGGCGCCGGCCTCCAGCCCATCGGTATCGGTATGAATGGTCTGCGCGGACACCGGCAGCACCGCAGCCGCAAAACCGGTGCCGAAGGTTGCCTTGATGAAGGTGCGCCGATTGAACGGCACGTGCGGAATGAGGCTGTCGACTTCAGGGTCTAGCATGGAGAAACTCCCGCGGCAGGGCCGTCGCGGCGCGTGCTCGATCGCGCGACGGCGTGAATCGTTGAAATCCGCACGACATGGACAAGGCATCATGACGCACGGTGCTGCACGACGATGAAGGCGCGTTATGCATTAAGCGCGCCGCCCATTCTAAACAGCATTCAACGAATCGCGCAGGCGTTCTATTCCGCGTCAGTGCAACTTCACGCGCGGCGCGGTGGAGCGGCGCAGCCAGTGCGCGACGGTATCGAGCACCATGCGCGCATAGCCGTGCAGCGCGGCGATGTGCAGCCGGTAGAGCGACATGTACATGAAGCGCGCGAAGAGCCCCTCGATCAGCATGTTGCCGCCGATCAGCCCGCCCATCAGACTGCCGACCGCGCTGTAATGCCCGAGCGACACCAGCGAGCCGAAGTCGCGATAGGTGTATTCGGGAAGCGGTTTGCCCTGCAACATCCGCTCGAACGACTTGAACAGAAAGCTGGCTTGCTGATGCGCGGCCTGCGCGCGCGGCGGCACATTGCGCTCATTGCCGGGCCACGGACACGCCGCGCAATCGCCGAGCGCGAAGACGTTGTCGTCAGTTTCGGTTTGCAGCGTGCGGCGCACGACGAGCTGGCCGAGGCGGTTGGTCGGCAAGCCTTCGAGATTGGTGAGGATCGCGGGGGCCTTGATGCCCGCCGCCCAGACCGTGAGATCCGCGCGTATCGCCTTGCCGCTCGCCGTGTGGATGGTATCGCGCGAGACCTGCGCGACCGTCTCGCCCGTCATCAGCTTCACGCCGAGCTTGGTGAGCAGCTCCGCCGTCGCGCTCGACACGCGCTCCTGTAGCGCGGGCAAAATGCGCGGCCCCGCCTCGATCAGCACGATGCCGATATCGTGTTTCGGATCGAGCTTGTGCAAGCCGTACGCGGACAGCACTTGCGCCGTGTTGCGCAGTTCGGCCGACAATTCGACGCCCGTGGCGCCCGCGCCGACGATCGCCACCTGGATACGCGGCAGCGGATCCACACCCGGTTCGTCCTCGCCCTCCTCGACGCCCGCCGCGACAGGCTCCGGCGCGAAATGCTCCGCGCGCATGCACGCCGCGATCAGGCGCTTGCGAAAGAGCTCGGCCTGACCGACTGTATCGAGCGCGATCGAGTTCTGCTGCGCGCCTTCGACGCCGAAGAAATGCGTCGTACTGCCGATGGCGATGACGAGCGTGTCGTACTCCAGTTCGCGCTCGGGCAGGAGTTCACCCGCTTCTTCATCGCGCAACGCGCCGATCGTAATGCGCTTCGTCGCGCGATTCAGCCCGACGAGTTCGCCCTGCTGAAATTCGAAGCCGTGCCACAGCGCCTGCGCCGCGTATTCGAGTTCCTGCGTGAACGGGTCCATGCTGCCCGCCGCGACTTCATGCAGAAGCGGCTTCCAGATATGGGTCGGATTGCGGTCGACGAGCGTGACTTGCGCTTTTGGCGGAGTCTTGCCGTCCGTCGAGCCGAAACGGTCGCCGAGACGCGTCGCGAGTTCGAGGCCGCCGGCCCCTCCGCCGACGATGATGAAGCGATGCATGGCACTCTCCCTGTCCTTTTATATTCGACCGACTATCGTTGTTGCTTTCCTCTATTGACTTATTGTGCGTGAGCTTCGATGACAGTCACAAGCGTGTCACCGAGATGTCGGGCATACGCGACATCCGCCGCGCATGCCTTGCGCAAAGTATTTCAGTGCGCTTCTTCCCAATTGTTGCCGACACCCACTTCCGCGACGAGCGGCACCTTCAGCTTCGCGACGCTGCACATCAATTCAGGTAAGCGCTTCCTGACATCGGGCAGCGCTTCCTCCGGCACTTCGAGCACGAGTTCATCGTGAACCTGCATGATCATCTTCGCGCCGATGCCCGAGCTTTCGAGCCAGTCCTGCACGGCGATCATCGACAGCTTGATGAGGTCCGCCGCGGTGCCCTGCATCGGCGCATTGATCGCGGCGCGCTCGGCCGCCTGACGACGCGGCCCGCTGCCGCCGTTGATCTCGGGCAGCCACAGGCGACGGCCGAATACGGTTTCGACGAAGCCGTTGGCCTTCGCGCTCATGCGCGTGTTCTCCATATACGCCGCAACGCCCGGATAACGCGCGAAATAGCGGTCGATATACAGCTTCGCGGCATCGCGCGTGATGCCGAGATTCGATGCGAGCCCGAACGAACTCATGCCGTAGATCAAACCGAAGTTGATGACCTTCGCGATGCGCCGCTGATCGTTGTCGACTTCGAGCGGCGTGACGCTGAACACTTCCGATGCCGTCGCGCGATGCACGTCCTCGCCTTCCTTGAACGCACGCATCAGCGATGCGTCGCCAGAGATATGCGCCATGATGCGCAACTCGATCTGCGAGTAATCGGCCGATACGATCTTGCTGCCCGGCGGCGCGATGAACGCCTCGCGAATGCGCCGCCCTTCGCCCGTACGCACCGGAATGTTCTGCAGGTTCGGTTCGTTCGACGACAGGCGTCCCGTCACCGCGACGGCCTGCGCATAGTTCGTATGCACACGCCCCGTCGAGGCATTCACCATGCGCGGCAGCTTGTCCGTATAGGTGGATTTGAGCTTCGACAGGCCGCGATGCTCGAGCAGCACCTTCGGCAGCGGATAGTCGTCGGCGAGCTTTTGCAGCACTTCTTCATCGGTGGAAGGCGCGCCGCTCGGCGTCTTCTTCACGACCGGCAATTGCAGCTTCTCGAAGAAGATCTGGCCGATCTGTTTCGGCGAGCCGAGATTGAATTCGCCGCCCGCGAGTTCATACGCCTGCGCCTGCAGTTCGATGAGACGCTTCGCGATCTCGTTGCTTTGCGTATCGAGTCTCTGGCGATCGATCAGTACTCCGTTACGCTCCATCTTGCGCAGCACGCGCGAGGTCGGCAACTCGATGTCGCGATAGACGCGCAGCAAGCCTTCCTCTTGCGCCACTTGCGGATACAGCGCGTGATGCAGACGCAGCGTGATATCGGCATCTTCCGCTGCGTAGGCCGATGCCTTGTCGAGCGGCACTTCATCGAAGCCGATCTGCGACGCGCCCTTGCCCGCGACGTCTTCGTACTTGATCGTCTTCACGCCGAGATGGCGCAACGCGAGGTTGTCCATGTCGTGCGGGCGATGCGATTCGAGCACATACGACTGCAACAGCGTGTCGTGCTCGACGCCGCGCAATTCGATGCCGTAATTGGCAAGCACATGCTCGTCGTACTTCAGATGCTGACCGACCTTTTTCTTCGAGGCATCTTCGAGCCACGGCTTGAGCTTCGCGAGCACATCATCGCGCGGCAATTGCTCGGGCGCGTCCGGCCCGCGATGCGCGACCGGAATGTAGGCCGCGTGTCCCGGCTCGGTCGAAATCGACACGCCGACGATCTGCGCGGTCATCGGGTCGAGCGAGGTCGTCTCGCTGTCGAACGACGTGATCTCCGCCTCATTGATGCGCGCGAGCCACGCGTCGAACTGCTCCCACGTCTGCACCGTCTCGTAGTGATGCACAATCTCGGTCACTTCGGCGGGCGGCGTGTCCGTCGGGCCTTCCACGGCGTCGGCGATTTCGACTTCGCGCAGCCAGGTCTTGAAGCCATGACGCATGAACACATCGCGCAACTCGTCGCGCGACTCGGGACGCGTCGCGAGCGTGCCGTCGATCGACTCGATCTGCGAAGCGAGGTCGCATTCCGTGTGCACGGTGACGAGCTTTCTGGCCATCGGCAGGAAGCCGAGAGCCTTGCGCAGATTGTCTCCTACCGCACCTTTGATCTCGTTCGCATGTTCTACGATGCCATCAAGGGTGTCGTATTGCGTGAGCCACTTGAGCGCCGTTTTGGGACCGCATTTCTCGACGCCCGGCACGTTGTCGACGGTATCGCCGATGAGCGACAGATAGTCGACGATACGCTCCGGCGGCACGCCGAACTTGGCGAGCACGCCTGCGCGATCGAGCGTTTCGTTGGTCATCGTATTGATGAGGGTGACATGATCCGTCACGAGCTGAGCCAGATCCTTGTCGCCCGTCGACACGATCACCTTCATGCCGCGCTTCTCGGCCTCCACGGCGAGCGTGCCGATGACGTCGTCGGCCTCGACGCCCTCGATCATCACGAGGGGCCAGCCGAGCGCGCGCACGGCGACGTGAATGGGTTCGATCTGTCTGGAGAGGTCTTCTGGCATCGAAGGACGGTTGGCCTTGTAGTCGGCGTACCAGTCGTCGCGGAAAGTCTTGCCTTTGGCATCAAATACGCACGCGCTATACTCTGCATTGATTTCGCGCCGCAAGCGCCGCAGCATGTTGATCATTCCGTACAGAGCGCCGGTGGGGCCGCCGTCGGGGCCACGCAGGTCCGGCATCGCATGGTAGGCCCGGTACAAGTAACTAGAACCGTCGACCAATAGCAGGGTCTTACCTTCAAGACTTAGTTCTTCAGGCATTATGAACAAGAGAAAAGTGATTCCGAGTCTGCGATCGCTCGCAGATCAAGAGCGCGCGACGGCCAAGAAGGCTCGCGCATCGTGGCAGATGTTCACGATTATGGCAGAGTTTATCGAGGCGACCGAGTACCTCTCGGAGATCCGCCCTGCCATCAGCATCTATGGTTCGGCGCGGCTGAAACCCGAGTCGCCGTACTATCAGCGCACGATCGAAATCGCGCAGAAATTCTCCGACGCGGGCTTCGCCGTCATTTCGGGCGGCGGGCCGGGCATCATGGAAGCCGCGAACAAGGGTGCGCACGCGGGCAAGTCGCCTTCGGTTGGCCTCAACATCGAACTGCCGCACGAGCAGTCGGGCAACCAGTGGCAGGACATCTCGCTGCGCTTCCGTCACTTCTTCACGCGCAAGGTCACCTTCGTAAAGAACTCGGACGCGGTCGTGGTGATGCCGGGCGGCTTCGGCACGCTGGATGAACTCGCCGAAGTATTGACGCTCATTCAGACCAAGAAGTCGCGTCACGTGCCGATCGTGCTGGTCGGCTCGGAGTTCTGGGCTGGCTTGCTCGACTGGTTCAAGACCACGCTCCTGACCAATGGCGTGATCAGCCCGAAGGATCTGGATCTGATGCAGGTGATCGACGATCCCGATCAGGTGCTCGATGCCGTGCTGCGCTTCTATGAAGACCGCGAGGATTCGGTCGAGCAGCCGGCGGAAGGCAAGTCGGATGAGGATCGGATGTTCTATCTGTGACGCTGTGGAAGCGAGCGGATCTCGAACCCGCTCGCTTCGCTTCAGGATCTGCTGATCACTGAAACGCCACCTCCGCGAAGCTTCGCAACTTCCGCGAATGCAGCTTCGACAAACCATTCATCCTCAGCAACTCCATCGCCTTCACGCCGATCTGCAAGTGCTGATCCACCTGCGCGCGATAGAACTGATCCGCCATGCCGGGCAGCTTGAGTTCGCCATGGAGCGGCTTGTCCGACACGCATAGCAGCGTCCCGTACGGCACGCGAAAGCGGAACCCATTGGCCGCGATCGTCGCGCTTTCCATATCCAGCGCCACCGCGCGGCTCTGCGACAGCCGGCGCACCGGCTCGCGATGATCCCTTAATTCCCAGTTGCGGTTATCGACGCTCGCGACCGTGCCCGTACGCATCACGCGCTTCAGTTCCACGCCTTCCAGTTGCGTCACCTGCGCAACCGCGCGCTCGAGCGCGACCTGCACTTCCGCGAGCGCGGGGACGGGCACCCACAGCGGCAGATCGTCATCGAGAACGTGATCTTCACGCACATAACCGTGAGCGAGCACGTAGTCGCCCAGACGCTGCGTATTGCGCAGACCCGCGCAGTGCCCGAGCATGATCCACGCATGCGGCCGCAGCACCGCGATGTGATCCGTGATCGTCTTCGCGTTCGACGGCCCCACGCCGATGTTCACCATCGTGATGCCGCTGCCGTCCGCGCGCTTCAGGTGATATGCGGGCATCTGCGGCAGGCGCGCGATCGGCGCGCCTTCCTCCGGCTGCTCGCCGAGGTTCGCGTTGTACGTGACGACATCGCCCGGTTCGACGAACGACGAATACTCGCTGCGATACGCGCGCGTTTCCTCGTCGTCGGCGCGCGACATCATCGTGCGGCCGAGCTTCACGAATTCATCGATATAGAACTGGTAGTTCGTGTACAGGACGTAGTTCTGAAAATGCGTCGGCGACGTGGCCGTGTAGTGCCTCAGCCGATGCAGCGAGAAATCGACGCGCGCCGCCGTGAACAGCGCGAGCGGATGCGGCTCGCCCGGACCCGGCTCGTACGTGCCGTTGACGATGCGGTCGTCGAGCAGCGCGAGGTCCGGCGTATCGAAGATGTTGCGCATCGCGAGCAGGCGGTCGCGATCGAGATCGCCTTCGAGATGGATGCCCTCGGCAAACGCAAAGTGAATCGGAATGGGCTGCGCGGACACGCCTACTTCGAGACCCACGTGATGGTTCTTCGTAAGCAGTCGCAATTGCTCGCGATAATAATCGCCGAAGAGATCGGGACGCGTGAGCGTCGTTTCATAGATGCCCGGGCCCGCCACGAAGCCATACGAACGCCGCGAGTCGATCTGCGTGTTGAGCTCCGAGCGCACGCGCACGAACGGATAACACGCGCGCACGCGGTGCGTGAACTGCTCGTTGCGGCGATAACGCGCGAAGGCATCGCGCAGAAATGCGGTATTCGCTTCATAGATCGCCGAAAGACGCGTGACGGCGGCAGCCGGGTCCTCGAAGGATTCGGTCGGGAAGTCGTTGGCGGGTGTGCCCTGTGTGCTTTGAGTCCGGTCGTTTGTCATGATCTTGTGTCTTTCTTCAATGCCCTCGTGGTGAATCGACATTAACACGGAAGAATGCGCGAACCATGAAGTCCCTCTTCGTGTGAGTGCGTGCGATCACACCGTGCAACACCTTTTTGGCGCGCCCGGTCAAATTTCGCGAAAGCAGCGCAAAATAAGGCGTTCGACCCGAGTGAGCCACTGCGTCAGCAACCGTTTTGTTAGAATCCGGCCATCGCCTGGAGAACCATCATGAAGCCGCACCTTTGCGCCGCCGCCGCGGCAGTCCTCGCCGCAGCAAGCCTCGGCGCATTTGCGCAACCGGCGCAGCCAGCCGCCAACGCAGCACCGCAACCCGCGGCGCAGAAAATGTCGCCGGAAGAAGCCGCGGGCCTTCCGGACCTGAAAGCCATCAACCGTCCGCCCGCCAATGTCAGCTCGAAAGTCGAGATTTCGCCACCGCGCGTGCCGAGCTATCACGAACTGAGCACCAATGGCACCGAAATCACCGAATTCCGCGACAAAGGCAAGCCCGTCGAAATCGACGTGCGTTCGAATCTCGGCACGCGCTACCAGATGAGTTCGCCCGCCGATACATCGCCGCAAGTGCGCGACAACGGCAAGGCAAGCACGCGCCTGCCCTCGGTCAACCTGCGTTACTGATCGCCGATCCCGTAAGATTGCTTCGGACCCGCTCCTTCCGAGCGGGTCGCGGCACTGTGGCTTCCTGCCCGGCGCCATCGTTCACAGGCCCGCTCCTGGCCGTCCAACCTGACCGACGTTTTCCTGCATGGCTGTCTTCACTCCCGTCACCAACGCCGAACTCGGCGACTGGCTGCAAGACTACGATCTCGGCGATGTCGTCGAATTTCGTGGCATCCAGTCGGGCATCGAGAACAGCAACTTCTTTCTCACGACGACGCACGGCGAGTTCGTCCTGACGATCTTCGAGAATCTCACGGCGACGCAACTGCCGTTCTATCTCGATCTGATGCGTCATCTGGCGTCGCATCGCGTGCCGGTGCCCGATCCGATGCCGCGCCGCGACGGCTCGCTGTTCGGCCTGCTGCACGGCAAGCCCGCGAGCATCGTGACGAAGCTCGAAGGCGCGCCCGAGCTTGCGCCCACGCCCGCGCACTGCATCGAAGTCGGGCAGATGCTCGCGCGCATGCATCTCGCAGGTCGCGACTTCCCGCAGCATCAGCCGAATCTGCGCAGCCTTTCGTGGTGGCAGGAGAAGGCGCCGTCGATCGTCGGATTTCTGAGCCCGGAGCAACGCGCGTTGTTCGAGAACGAACTCGCGCATCAGACGGCGTTCTTCGGCTCGGCGGACTACGCGTCGCTGCCGGACGGCCCGTGCCACTGCGATCTGTTTCGCGATAACGTGCTGTTCGCGCCCGGCCGCGAGCACGCGCGTCTGGGTGGCTTCTTCGATTTCTACTTCGCGGGCGTCGACACATGGCTCTTCGACGTCGCCGTGACCGTGAACGACTGGTGCATCGATCTCGCGACGGGCGCGCTCGATCCGGCGCGCGTCGATGCGATGCTGCGCGCCTATCAGACGGTGCGTCCGTTCACGCCCGCCGAGGAGCGTCACTGGAACGACATGCTGCGCGCCGGCGCGATGCGTTTCTGGGTCTCGCGCCTGTTCGACTTTTACCGCCCGCGCGAAGCACAGATGCTGAAGGCGCACGATCCCGGCCATTTCGAACGCATTCTGCGCGAACGCGTCAAAGCCGCTTCCCCCCTCAACCGATAACCCTGCGACATGCGACTGATCGAAGTTCCCGCCAAGACCGGCTACGTGTGGTTCCGTCAGGGCATCTGGCTGTTCCGCCGCAACCCGTTTGCGTTTCTCACGGTGTTCTTCGCCTATCTGTTCGTGATGACGCTGATCTCGCGCGTGCCGCTCGTCGGCCCGATTCTGCCGCTCCTGTTCATCCCGGGCGTCGCGGTCGGCTTCATGGCGGCGTGCCGCAACACGATCGCGGGCAAGCCGGTCTGGCCGACGGTTCTCGTCGACGGCTTCCGCTCGTACGGAGGCATCGTCGCGCGCCGGCTGCTCGCGCTGGGCGCGCTGTATATCGTTGCGATGGCCGCGATTTTCGCGGCATCCGCGCTCGTCGACGGCGGCACGCTGCTCAGCCTCATGATGGGCGACGCCCCGACCGGGGATCCGGAAACGGTCGCCGCGAGCTTCAGTCCGCTCGCGGTGCTCGTCGCGATGGCGTGCTATCTCCCTGTCGCGATGCTGTTCTGGTTCGCGCCGATCCTCGTCGCGTGGCATGACGTGCCGCCCGCGAAGGCGCTGTTCTTCAGCCTCGTTTCTTGCTGGCGCAACCGTGGTGCGTTCGTTTACTACGGCGTGCTGTGGATCGTCATCGCGCTCGCGGTGTCGTTCGGCCTTACCGCGCTGATGCAGGCGCTCGGCGCGGGTCAGGAAATGGCGCTCGCGGTGCTGATGCCAGCATCGATCATCGTGACGACCGCGCTGTATTGCTCGTTCTACGCGACCTATCGCGGCTGCTTCGGCGTGCAATCGCCCGATTCGCCGGACATTCCCGACGCGCCCGGCACACCGAACGCCTGACCGAAACGCCGCGCGCGGCGAACGCGCGCGGCGATCCTTCGTGCGCGAAGCATTGCACGTACACTAGCGCCATCGGCCGCCCCGGCCTTTCTGCCGCGCCCCTCCATGACTTCGCCCGACGCCTCGCCCGACTTCCCGCTCGAACTCGATCAGCAGTTGTGCTTCGCGCTCTACTCGACATCGCTCGCGATGACGAAGGCGTACAAGCCGCTTCTGGAGAAGCTCGAGCTGACGTATCCGCAATATCTGACGATGCTCGTGCTCTGGGAAGCCGACGATCTGACCGTGAAGGACATCGCCGCGCGCCTTGCGCTGGATTCCGCGACGATGACGCCGCTGCTCAAGCGCCTCGAAGCGCAGGGATATGTCGAGCGCGTGCGTGGAGTCGAGGACGAGCGGCAGGTTCATGTCCGGCTGACTGACGTCGGTCGCGATCTCAAACGCGCCGCCCGGGCGATTCCACCGGAAATCTACTGCGCATCGGGTTCCGATGCGGACGCCATGCTTCGCTTGCGCGACGACCTCGTACGCTTGCGCGCTTCGCTCAACGAATACCTCGACGCGTGACCGCAGCCCGATAGCGAATCCCCAACGAATCGATTGGTAATTTTTAATTTGCACGCTAATTATTATCGCGATATATTTCGTCCGTGGTTCACGCAGTACCCAACCGACAACCGAAACCGACGGAGAGAAACGATGAGCATTCTGTACAAGGCAACCGCGACGAGCACGGGCGGACGTGATGGCCGCGCAGTGTCTTCGGACGAGCAACTGAACGTGAAATTGAGCGCGCCGAAGGAACTCGGCGGATCGGGCGCGCCGGGCACGAACCCTGAGCAGCTTTTCGCGGCGGGCTATTCGGCCTGCTTCCTGTCGGCGATGAAGTTCGTCGGCGGCCAGCAAAAGCGCGCGGTGCCGGCCGATACGACGGTCACGGCAGACGTGGGCGTCGGCCCGAACGATGCGGGCGGTTTCAAGCTCGACATCGAATTGCGCGTTTCGTTGCCGGGCCTCGATGCCGCCGAAGCGCAGGCATTGGTGGATGCCGCGCACAAGGTCTGTCCTTACTCGAACGCCACGCGCAACAACGTCGACGTGCGCGTGAAGGTCATCTGAGATAGCGGGAACGAAAAAAGCCGACCCACTGGGCCGGCTTTTTCGAGCTGCTGAAGCAGAAACTTAGTTCGACATCCACGACGGATGACGCGCCGTCACGCGCTGGTCCAGCTTCTTCATACGATATTCGAGATCGTAAATATCCGTCGCTTCAGCGAGATACGCGTCGTCGCGCTCGCGATCGCGTTGGTCGGCGGATTTGGTCAGGAACAGGAAAATACGGCTGAGCAGGAACATGGTGGGCCTCGCTTGAATACTGGGGTAACTACCTATGAAACCGATTATAGGGTAATCCCTGATCCAACGCCAGCCCTGTTTGCTAGAACGCTGATACTAAAGACTAAATTGCAACACTCGAAACGCTGTCTGCCCGCCCTCAGGCGACGTACACATCGCGCGCAGCCACGCTGGGCCGCCGCTGGTGCTTGAAAAACTCCCACATCAGCGCCGACGAGTCCGGACCCTTGGACGAGTGGAATGCCACGGTATCGTCGCCGCCGGCCCATGAGTGGCCGAGGCCGCGCACGATCGCTGTCTTCACCACACGCCTGCCGTTCTTGACGTAATCCGTCACGACGCCGTCCGACTGCGTTTCCTCGCGCGACTCGCCCGCGCGGCGATTGCCCGCCGCATCGACGAAGCCGTTCAGCCGAAGAAACTGTTTCGCCAGTTGTCCGGCGTTCGCGGACGTGACGACCGAGTCCAGTTCGCCATGCACGATGATCGCCGGCATGCCCGGATACTCGCGAACATCGACAGCCGCGTCGATCAGCGTGACGGGATCGGTGCGGCTGCCGCGGCGCATCACGTCCATCGCGCCGATGGCCGAGCGCGCCTCGCCGAAGACCACGCCCGAATGCAGGCCGACCGCCGCAAACAGATACGGATAACGCACGGCCAGAAGCGCCGCAAGCCCCGCACCCGCCGACATGCCGGCGACATATACGCGCTCCGGATCCAGATTGTGCTGCTCGACCATCGCGCCCACGAGGGACACGACCGAAGCCGCCTCGCCACCGCCGCCCGCGCCCGAATCGTCGTACCAGCGCCAACAGCGATGCGCGTGATCATGCTTCGACTGCTCCGGATAGAGCACCGCGAAGCCGTACCGGTCCGCGAGCAGGTTGATGCGCGTACCTTGCGCGAACTCGTCGGCGTTCTGCTTGCAGCCGTGCAGCATCACGACGAGCGGCATCGGCTCCAGACTGTCTTTCGGCGGAAGGTAAAGCGCGTACGACATGTGATTCACGAAACGGCCGGCCGTGGGCGGCGCTGAATGATACGAGCGCGCCCATTTCCCGCGCGCCCACGCCGATGCGCGGGGCCGCACGCGTGACTCGCGCATGGCCGGGCGCGCACCGGCGCGAGGCGCGCCAGTCGCCTTGGCGGTTGCGGTCGCTTTAGTGGCCGCGCCCGACTTCAGCTTTGACTTGACGGTCTTCGCGCGCGCGGGCTTGGCCGCCGGGCGGGGCTTCGGTGCGCGAAACGATTCCACTTGGCCGGCGACCAGGCGTCTCAAGCCGCGCAACCAGAGCTTGGTAAGGCTTTTCGACATTCGGCTGGGTCCTCCACAAACATGCAAGTCGACCGGCGCGACGAAAGATCGCCCCGGATTGTGCATTGCACAATAACACCAAACACGGGGAAATGTCGCGCGCCCGCTACTCACATATCGAGATGAAATAACGGAAATTCAACACCAAAGGCAAAATTAAACGAAAGTTACGCGATGTAACGGTCAGCTTGGTTTAAGCAATGTCGCATAATTCAGCATCTTCCCAAGCGTTATACTTGTGTTCTTCTGCGGCGGCGCACACTAACCGCCCAGCAGGAGCATCATTCGTTCCCAAGCATCCAAGAATACTAATGACCGTAGATTTGCCCACTTCCATCTGGATCTCCATCACCGCGCTCGGCAGCGTCGGCGTCATGGGTCCTGCGGCGCTCATCGTCGCCGCATGGCTCGCACTCGGCTATCGCTGGAAATATGCGCTTGCATGGCTCGCATTGCTCGGCGCGGCGAGCGGCCTGGTCGCGTTGAGCAAGATCGCGTTCATCGGCTGGGGCATCGGCGTGCGTCATCTCGATTTCACCGGCATCAGCGGACACGCGCTTATGTCGACGGCGGTTATGCCCGTCGCGATTTTCGTCGCGCTGTTGCCCGCGCGCAGCGCAATGCGCGCGGCCGGCGCCGCGATCGGCCTGCTGCTGGGCGTGTGGGTCGGGGTATCGCGCGTCGTGCTCGACGCGCATTCGGTGTCGGAAGTGGTGGCGGGCTGCGCGCTCGGCGCGGTGGTCGCGCTGGCGTTCGTGTGGATCGCGTGGCGAGCCGAGTCCGGCAAGCTTGCGCCGACGCCCGTCGCCGCGAGTCTCGCGGCAGTCGTCGTGGCCCTGCATGGCGTGCCGGTGCCGACTCAGCACTGGATCACCGAAATCGCGCTCGGGCTGTCGGGCCACGAGCGCCCTTACGTGCGGGCGAGCTGGAAAGCGAAAACCTATCGCGCCCCTGAGCGCCGCACCGAAGTTCCATCCAAGGAACGCGCGGCCGCCTGACGCGGTCCGCGCCTACGCGGCGTGACGCTCAGTCGTTCACGCCGATGATCACGCTCGATGCCTTGATCACCGCCACAGCCTTCTGACCTTGCGCGAGGCCGAGCGAGTCGGCGCTCTGATTCGTGATGATCGCGGTGACGGTGGTGCCGCCGTCGAGCGAAAGCGTCACTTCGGCGTTCACCGCGCCCTTCGTCACGCTGGCAACCGTGCCGCGCAACTGATTGCGCGCCGAAAGTTTCGCGTTCGTGTCTTCCATCAGCATGACCCACGACGCCTTGATGAGCGCAAACGCGTCGCTGCCTTCCTTCAGCCCCAGCGACTGAGTGCTTTCATGCGTGACGACCGCGACGATCGTCTGGCCGCCTGGCAAACCGAGTTCGATTTCATCGTTCACCGCACCGCGCGTGACCTTCGTCACCTTGCCGGCCAGTTGATTGCGTGCGCTTGTTTTCATTCCTAGTCTCCCGATCAGTTGCCAGTCATGGGCGAAGCCTTCGATGGCCGCGCCCGCTCTTTCCAGAAATCTTCGATGCTCGCGTTCGACCGCGCGGTACGTGTCGATGAGGCGCAGCGCCGCCGGCGTCAGCGTCGTTCCGCCGCCGCCCCGGCCGCCCGCCGCGGTCGTCACGAGCGGTTCGCCGGCCAGGTTGTTCATGGTATCGACTGCATCCCACGCGGCCTTGTAGCTCATGCCGACGGCCTTCGCTGCGCCCGTGATCGATCCCGCATCGCGAATCGCGGCCAGAAGGCCGATGCGCGCGGCGCCGCCGAGCGTCTCCGTGCCGCTGCTCAGCCACACGGCGCCACCGAGTTTCAGCGAGTCGCGCACCTTTGGCAGTGCTGTTTTGGTCATCTGTTGCCTCTGCGGACGTGCCGAAACGATGGAACGCGAACCGCATTATATCGACGGCCTCACACGCGGACGATGCATCGAGCGAAGCAGCCGCTCGCCTTCCTGCGCGTCCTTTCTCGCCGACGCCGCGCCCCACGCCCGCGCGAAACCGCGCTGGTAGTCGCTGGCCTCGGGAATGGCCGCGAGCCGGTCGGCGGCGACGGCCGCATCGTTTGCTTCGCCGAGCACTGTCTGCAATTCGCCGAGCCGCTGCGCCGTTTGCTTGCGCGTGCGCCGCGACGTGACCGAGCGGAAGAATTCGAGCGCATAGCGCAGCCGCTTCGCGTGAATACGCACGCGATGCCGCTCGCGCGCTTCCAGCGATGCGAGATCGCGCGCGCGCGCGATGCGCCGGTAGTCCTTGCGAATGCGCTCCGCGGCATAGCTGACCAGCCGTACCGGCTCTGCCTCTTCCTGCGACGCGAAGCGCGCAAGCCATTCGACGAACGCGAGCGTCAGACGCGCGTAACGCTTCGACGCGAGCGCGTCGCGCACCGCGTCCCGCGCGACGCGCCGCTTGATGTCGGCGGCGGCTATGAGCGTCTGCCAGCGTTCGGCGCTGTCGTCTGCTTCGGCGTAGGCGGGCAGCGTTTGATCGGTAAAGACGTCCCAGTCGCGCGCATTGGCGAGCAGCTCGCCGAACCACTCGAGATCGGGCGCGATGCGCGTATTCCAGGCGTCGTCGACATAACTTTTGAAGAGTTTCAACAGCGTCTTCAGGCGCCGCTGCGCGACGCGCAACTGATGCACATGCTCATCGCCGAGACTTGCATGCGATGCAGCCGCGTTGCCGAACCAGTGTTGCGCCACCGACGCCGCGATCGCGACGAACGCCTCGTGGCGCGTCGCGGTGCGCGGCAGATCGAGCCGTGCCGCATGCACGGGCGCCGTCTCCGATTCCTGCGCTTCATCCGGCGCGACGAAAAACGACGCTGCGTCGATGACCTCGCCCGCGAGTCGGAACACCGCATCGAACGCGCCGACCACCGACGCCGCCGCGAGCCGCAAAATCGGCGGCCCGTTGCTGGAGGCTTCGAGCGTGGCGAGGACATCCGCGCCGCCCGCGTCGATACGCCATTCGATGCGCTCGATCTCACGCTCCAGATCGGTATCCGGCAGCGGCACGTCGAGCGGTTCGCGCAACGCATCGTCGGCCTGGGCGAATTCCGTAAGCGATGCCGCCAGATCGTCGCTCGCAGGCCGCGCGAAGGTCCGATAACGCGTGAAGCCGGAAATCGGCGTGCCTTCCTCCTGCACGGCGCACAGCGTGCGCGCGCCGTCCAGCGTGTCGATCGACAGCCGCCAACCCGGCGCCTTCAGCGGAATCTCCCGTGTCGTGAAGCGCGCACGCACGGGCGTCACGTCCGCGAAGGCGGCAATGCGCTGCAACGCGTCGGCAAGCGCGCCGACGGAACCTGCGCTGGAACGATGCGATTGCAGCGCAACTTCGACCCACACCGTCATGAAGCCTCCCGAAGCGGTCTCGCGCCGCTATCAAGTCATACGAAAAGCCAGTTTTTCCGAAGTCATGAAATCGACACACGGCACGGGAAACATGGCCATTTGTGCTTCTGAACGCTGCTCGTCTGCCTTTCAACTCCTCACACGACCTCGCGCAAGGCCGGCCCCAAGGACGCGACATGAACCAGATTGCCTTCCCTTCCCAGAACGGCCGCACGCCCGGACAGCGAATCGCGCTGCTGGTGTTCCTGCTCGCGATCTTCGCGGGCGCCGTGTACTGCATCATGCATCTGCTCGACGATCTCGCGCCGGTGCGCGAATCGTCGGCGTTTCCGTACATCATGCTTGCCATCGCGCTGCTGATCGCGCTTGGCTTCGAGTTCGTCAACGGCTTTCATGACACGGCCAATGCCGTCGCAACCGTAATTTACACGCACTCGCTGACGCCGAACCTGGCTGTCGTCTGGTCGGGCGCATGGAATTTCATCGGCGTGCTGGTGTCGAGCGGCGCGGTGGCGTTCGGCATCCTGCAACTGCTGCCGGTCGAGCTGATCATCGGCGTGGGCAGCTCGCAAGGCTTCGCGATGGTGTTCGCACTGCTGATCGCGGCGATCATCTGGAATCTCGGCACCTGGGCGCTCGGTCTTCCTTCTTCGAGTTCGCATACGCTGATCGGTTCGGTGATCGGCGTCGGCCTGATGAACCAGATGCTGCACGGGACCAACGGCACGTCGGGCGTCGACTGGAGCCAGGCGGCGTCGGTGGGCAAATCGCTGCTGTTCTCGCCGATCGTCGGCTTCGTCGCCGCCGGTTTCCTGCTGTATGTGCTGAAGCTCGTCGTGCGCGTGCCGGCGCTCTACAAGGAGCCGAAGAAAAACACGCCGCCGCCGTTCTGGATTCGCTGCCTGCTGATTCTCACCTGCACGGGCGTGTCGTTCGCGCACGGCTCCAACGATGGCCAGAAAGGCATGGGCCTCATCATGCTGATCCTGATCGGCACGGTGCCGACCGCCTACGCGCTGAACAAGGCCGTGACGGCGAGCGAGACGCAGAACTTCGTCGCGGTGAGCCACAGCGCATCGGAAGTGCTGCAGCGCTACGTCAACGGCGCGGCGCCCGCCGCCGATGCGCGCGGCCAGGTCGAGAAGTTCGTGCAGACGAAGACGCTCGCGCCGGACACGGTCGCGTCGCTGAAGAGCGTGGTCGATTCGATCGAAACGCAGGTCCGCCCGAGCCAGACGATCGCCGCCGTGCCGCAAGACAACGTCCGCAACGTGCGCAACCAGATGTACATCGCGTCCGAAGCGCTGCGCATCATGGAAAAGCAGAAAACGCCCGCGTTCTCCGCCGATGACACCGCCGTACTCGACAACTACAAGAAGCAGCTCGACCACGCGACCAAGTTCATCCCGACGTGGGTGAAAGTCGCCGTCGCGGTGGCGCTCGGCCTCGGCACGATGGTCGGCTGGAAGCGCATCGTCGTGACGGTCGGCGAGCGCATCGGCAAGTCGCATCTGACGTATGGACAAGGCGCGTCGGCGGAACTCGTCGCGATGCTGACCATCGGCGCCGCCGATGTCTACGGCCTGCCGGTCAGCACGACACATGTGTTGTCATCGGGCGTCGCGGGCACGATGGCCGCGAACGGCTCGGGCCTGCAATGGCGCACCGTGCGCAGCCTCGCGCTCGCGTGGATCCTCACGCTGCCGGTATCGATCGCGCTCGCGGGTTTGCTGTTCTGGGCCTTCCGCGGCTTGTTCTGACCGCACTTCGGCGTTTCAGGAACGGCGCGAAGAATCCCGTCGACGGGCTCTTCACGCCGTGCAACTTTTGCCCGCCCCACCGCATTTCCCCTCTCCTTTTCGACAATCGTATGCTCACGCGCGCGCTCACCAGAACTGCGAGCGCCTTGTTCCACGGGCTTTCACGCGCGCTGGCATGACCGTTGCTCTATTGCTCTCGTCGATCGCACAACGGATCTGCCGGCGGCATGAGCCGCCGATCCCCTGGCGTATGACTGTCGATGACAGTTGGGAGGCCGCGCCGGGCGCCGATTCGCCCACGCGGTCTATTTGAACAAGGAGAAGTCGAATGACGATCGGAACCATACTGCTGATCATCCTGATCCTGATTCTGATCGGCGCCATACCTTCGTGGCCGCACAGCCGCAGTTGGGGCTACGGACCGAGCGGGATCGTCGGCGTCGTGCTGATCGTGGTGATCGTCCTGCTGCTGATGGGTCGCCTATGACGCATTGCGGCTGCCAGCCGGGTCGGGCCGCAAAGAAAAAGGGGCGCTCCGTCGGGGCGCCCCTTTTGTCGTCTACGCTTTGTGAGGTCTTTCTAGACCCGCATCACCTGGCCGTTCGGCTCGATCTTGCGCGGGATGACCGGTTCGGTCTGTTTCGGCGATGATGCCTTCGGCCGCGGCGTCACCGGCGGCTGTTCGATGGCGGTCTTGTCGGCGACCTGCTTCACCGTGGTTGCGCTCTTGCGCTTCTTTTTGGCCGAGGCCTGCGCGGTCGCGTGCGCTTTGCTCTTGCCCTTGACGCTCTGTGCTTCGGGAGGATTCCAGACTTCCGTGTAGCGCTCGGCCGCAAAAAGCGTCGACGAGCCGATCAGAAGAACGACGATCAGGAATACGCGCTTCAAGTGATTCGCTCCAACGATTAGTGACCCGCTCTGCGCGAGAGGATGGCGTCGAGCGACTGCTCGGATGTTTGCAGCTCGCGCAACGCGGCGTCGAGACGCGCAAGCGCACGTGCGACGAAGCGCCCGTCCTGACCGGAATCGGGCTCGCCTCGCGTGGCGTCGAACGCTGCGTGGACCGCGCGCGTCGCGCGCATGAACCGTTCGAGCGCGGCGGCTTCGAGCGGATCGTTGCGTGGATTCATCGGCAACCTCCCTGTCGCGGACAACCTGTACGAATATACAGTAAGCGGTCACCGCGGCAAACAGGCGGCGCGCGCCGTGGTGAAAATGCCGAAGCGCCTCTTGACCGGCCCGCCAGCCCGACGTCCGTGGCGTGCGGCGGCATTTCGCCGCGCCTCCCGGCCGCGCCCTCGCGCATTAAGTCCCCCTTAATTCTCTGCCGACACACTCGACTCACGATCCGGCTCCATCGCCCCCGTCCGCATCGGACGGCCGAGCCACTACCGTGAGGAATGTTGCCATGCCCGCCAATACCGCCGCGCGCCGACGCCCCGCCAACCTCGCACCGACGTTGCGCAAGCAGTATGCGCTCACCCTGCGCGAATGCCGTCTGTCCCTGCCCGTCGAACCGCCCTGGGGCCCGGCTTATCGCATGGTCGAGTGGGCGCTGAAGAACGATCCGCGCGTCCAGCGCCGTGTGGTTCCCGCCGATTGCACGCCTTCCCAGATCGCCGATGCGCTCAAGTCCCATGTACCCGGCCGCCGCTACGGCCCATCCGACGACGAGGACTGATCCGGCGCTGCAAGCAGAAACACTCATGGCATGCTTGTATTAATCCAAATATGGACTAATATTCGTTGAAAGTTCCTTTGGAGACTCAACGACATGCCCAACGCCGCACACGCCGCCGCGTCGGCCGGCCATCCGGTGCCGCGTCCGGCGCTTGATTCAAGCGATCTTTCCGCCGCCGGGCTGCGCGCGTTCTTCAATATTGCGCGCGACTGGGCGCTTTCCGCCGAAGAGCAGATCACGCTGCTCGGCTCGCCCGGGCGCTCCACGTACTTCAAATGGAAGCATGACCCCGAGTCCGCGCGGCTCGCGCGCGATACGCTGGAGCGCCTGTCGCTGATTCTCGGCATCTACAAGGCGCTGCAAATCCTTCTGCCCGACCCGAAAGCCGCCGATACCTGGATCCGTCGTCCCAACGCCGCGCCGCCCTTCGGCGGTCATCCGGCGCTCGATCGTCTGCTGGCGGGCAACATCAGCGATCTCGTCGCCGTGCGCCAGTATCTCGACGCAATGCGAGGCGGCTGGGCGTGATGGGGATCGCATTCAGCAAGGACACATCGAACTGGCGCGAACGATGGCCGCACGGTCTGCTCGACTGGACGCCCGCGTACCGCGTGATTCCGACGCGTTTTCCGGCCGTGAATCTGTTCGACCGGGTCGCCTCGCCGCAGGATTTCGAGGCGCTCTACGCGCTCGAAGCGATGACCAACGACCGCCTGCGCACGGAAGTCGGCGAACTGGATCTCGTGCCGCCCGAGGAACGCTGCTTCGGGCCGGGATGCGGGCCGATCATGGCGACGTTCACGCATCTGAACCCGAACGGCAGCCGCTTTTCCGACGGCAGCTACGGCGTGTTCTACTGCGGCCGCGAGCGGCAGACGGCGATCGCGGAGACGCGCTATCACTCGGGTCTCTTTCTCGCAGCCACAAACGAAGCGCCGCTGCGTCAGCAGATGCGTCTCTACACGGTGCGGGCGCACGGCGAAGTCGTCGATCTGCGCGGCGATGCGATCGCTGAGGCGGGACTGGATCCGAGCATTCTCGCGCCGGATGATTACGGCCCGGGCAAGGCGCTCGGCCGCGCGGTGCGTGCGGCGGGCGCGCGGGGAATCGCGTATCCGTCGGTGCGCGATCCGGAAGGCGAATGCCTCGCCGCCCTGCGCACGACGATGCTGCGCGACTGCCGTCACGCGGCCTATCTCGAATACAACTGGAACGGCGAGACGGTCGACTATGTGTTCGAACTAAACCAGATCGGCTGACCGGGCAAACGTTTCACGCGCCTGAACCGATCGCCACCGCGGTTTCCGTGCGCGTGCGCGCGAGTTTCTTCGACGCCGGCCGCGCGGCCTTTTTCGCCGGCTTCCGGACGACCTGCTCCAGTGCCTGGCTCGCCGCATTCTTGCCGCTCGCCTTCAGCGCACCGGCGCGCGCCTTGCGGCTCGATTCGGTGAGCAGCTTCGTGATGCGCGTGTCGCTCGGCGCGGCGCCCTTGCGGTTCTTGCGCGCCGCCTCGCGCGTGCGGCGCTTCGCTTCCTTTTCGAGGAAGATCGCGAGCGCGGCTTCATCGGTCTTCAATCCGTGGCGGCGCGACGCGGGCAGCGTTTCCGCCAGTTCGCCCGCCTCGAATGCGTCGATGACTGCAGGATGCACGTAGCACTTGCGGCACACGGCAGGCGTGTTGCGCAGCAATTGCGCAACTTCCTTAATCGTGCCGACGACATGCTTGCGCGCCTCCGTCACCGTCTCCCATTTGAGCCTTCTGAGCGCCGCGAGCGCGAACACACTGCCGGCCCACGTCCGATAGTCCTTCGCGGTGAAATCCGCGCCGGTGATCTCGTGCAGATACTCGTTGATGTCCGATGAACTGACCGAATGACGCGTGCCGTCCGCATCGAGATACTGGAAAAGATCCTGACCCGGCAGATCCATGCAGCGTTTGACGATGCGCGCGACCCGTGTATCGCTCACCGCGACATCGTGCTCGATGCCGCTCTTGCCGCGAAACCTGAACCTCAGCATCCCCGCCGATACTTTCAGATGACGCTTTCGCAACGTCGTCAGCCCATACGAGCGATTTTCGCGCGCGTACTCCTCGCTGCCGACGCGGATCAGCGTCGTGTCGAGCAGGCGCACGACGGTCGCGAGCACCTTGTTGCGCGGCATGCCGTCGAGCGTCAGATCGCGCGCGACGCGTGAGCGCAGCTTCGGCAGCACACCGGAGAACGCGAGCATGCGCTCGTACTTGGTGGCGTCGCGGGTTTCGCGCCATTGCGGGTGATAGCGATATTGCTTGCGCCCGCGCGCATCGCGCCCGGTCGCCTGGAGATGGCCGCGCGCGTCGGGGCAGATCCAGACATCGGTGTAAGCGGGCGGAATGGCGAGCGCATTGATGCGGCGAATCTCCGCTTCATCGTCGATACGCCTGCTCTGCGTGTTGAAGTACGCGAATGCGCCGTCGGTCCATTCGCGCGTATAGCCGCGCCGCGAATCGTCCATGTAGCGCAAGCCCGGCGGCAGATCCTCGGGGCAGCCCTGCACGCCTCCCGTCTCGATGTCGTTTCCGATTCGTGCCACCTTGCGCCTCGCCACTATGCGTTCGATTGATGGCGAAACATCGAGCAACGCGCGTGCCGGACTACCTGGGTTCAGGGCAGTGCGAGCGCGCCAGCGCCTTCCGCCGTGGCCCAGCGCTCCTTGACGGACCAGCGCTCGTCGGTGCCGGGCTGAACGATCGTGAGCCGCCCTTCCGACGCGAACGCGCCGGTATCGATGAAGATCTGCGCGCCTATCTGCTTCACCGTGCGCGTCGGCGTGTGGCCGCAGTACGTGGGCGAAAGCCCATATTGCTGACCCGGGTCCGCGTGACCGAGCGCGAGGCCGCGGCCCCACAAAATCTGGTTGCGCACGTCGTCAGGAAATTCGGCGACGTCGAGTTCGGCGTCGCAGCCGAAAAACTCCGCGTGCAGCACATTGAAACGCTGCGCGCCCTCGCCGACGATACGCACCAGTGGCAGCTTCGCGAGCCGCGCCGCGAGCACGGCAAGCTGCTCGTCGCTGACCGATTCCGCCCAGTCGCCGCCGATCGCATACCACGACTGGCGCCGCATCGTGCCGGTCGCGACGGAGATCAGCGAATCCTCGTGATTGCCGCGCACCGCGTAAAACCACGGCTTGTCGATGAGATCGATCGCCGCGAGCGAATCCGCGCCGCGATCGACGAGGTCACCGACGGAGAACAGCCGGTCCCGCGCACCATCGAAGCCGATTTCGTGCAGCAGATAGCGCAGCGCATCGACGCAGCCATGCAGATCGCCGACCACGAAATCGCGGCCGCTCTCGTTGGCGGAATGCCTGCAGACGATAGGATAGGTAGGACCATTCATGCGTCGATGATAGCGCTGCTCAATGACACCGTGTGAGGGTTGGATCGCTTTTGCAAGCAATCTGGAAGCTGGCTCGACAACCGTTACATCGCCGTTACGTGCGCGCTCATCATCGACGTAAAAGCTGCCGCCCAGATTATCCGAATCCGCATTTATTGCGCCCGCTTGCGAGCGCTCACCTTGCTGAAAGGCAGACGGGCAATAATCGCAGCCATCGAGCGAAGCCTGGCTCCCATGCGGATCGACACGCGATGAAGCAGATTCTCCCGTCTGTACTGCGCAACCGGCCGCGCGCCCTGATCGGCCTGCTGATCGGTGGCGTCGTGGCCGCCCTCATTCCGGCGCACGTGCGTCCGACTGCGCGCGCACTGCTCGGCTGGGACACGGCGGTGTGGCTCTATCTCGTGCTGATCTGGCTGAAGATGGCGACCGCGCGCCAGAGCGACCTGCAGGAACTCGCCGAGCGCGAGGACGAGAACGCCGCGACTGTGCTGATGATCGTGAGCGTCGCGGCGATTGCAAGCATCGTCGCGATCGTCGTGGAGTTGTCGACCGCAAAAAACATGGGCGCCGGCGCGGTGCTGCATTACCTGCTGACCGGCGCGACGATGCTCGGCGCCTGGTTCCTGATCCCGACGATGTTCACGCTGCACTACGCGCGGCACTACTATCAGTCGCCGGACAACGACCCCGCGCTCAAGTTTCCCGACCAGCATCTGAAGCCCGACTACTGGGACTTCCTCTACTTCTCCTTCACCATCGCCGTGGCCTCGCAGACCGCCGATGTCGCGCTCGCCTCGACCTCCGCGCGCCGCACGGCGCTCGGGCAAGCGGTGCTGTCGTTCTTCTTCAATCTCGCGGTGCTCGGGCTCTCCATCAACATCGCCGCGAGCATGGTCGGCGGCTGAAACGACGTTGTCACGCGCGCGCCATAAGCTCATCTCATCCGCCGTGTAAAAACGCGGCGCGCGCCGCTGTCAGTTTTACACGCGGCACGTTCGTGCCGTTTCGCGCATGGCCGGAGCGCACGTCGCCATCGTTTCGGCGCCGACGCGAACGTGCTGCACTGCACACATATCGGCGCGTGGCACACCGATTGCTGCAATGCGCCAGCCATTCCGAATCCCATCCCGATCAGCACTTGCATGCGCGGCCGTTCATCCGCGCGTTCCGCTTGCACAGGAGCCCACTTTGCCCTTGAACGTTCTGCTGGTCGCCTCCGAAGCCGTCCCGCTCGCCAAGACCGGCGGACTCGGCGATATGGTCAGCGCCTACGCCGCCGCACTGCGCGAAGCCGGCGTCGACGCCACCATCCTGCTTCCCGCTTACCCGAATGCGATCGCCCAGGCGCAAGGCCTGAGCAAGGTCGGTACGCTCAGAGGCCTGCCCGGCGGCGATGCGACGCTGTTGCGCGCGCGCATGCCCGACACCGGCGTGCCCGTGCTGCTGCTGCGCTGCGACGCGCTCTACGCGCGCACCGGCCTGTATCAGGACGCGCAGGGCCGCGATTACCCGGACAATGCAATCCGCTTCGCGATGCTCTCGGCCGCGGCGGTCAGGATCGCGGAGGGCGTGCGCGGCGTGAAGAAACCCGACATCGTGCACGCGCACGACTGGCATACCGGCCTCACGCCGCTCCTGATGAAGCATGCGGGCGTGCACGCAAAGAGCGTATTCACGATCCACAATCTCGCATTCCAGGGCAACTACGCGCGCTCGCTTGGTGCGTCGCTCGGCGTGCCCGAGAAATGGCTCGTGCATGCGCTCAGCGATCCGAAGAGCATCGAGTTCTACGGCGCGCTGAGTCTGATGAAAGCGGGCATCGTGCATGCCGATCGCGTCACGACCGTCTCCGAAACCTACGCGCGCGAAATTCTCACGCCGCGTTTCGGGCACCTGATGGAAGGCGTGCTGCAAAGCTGCGCCGACAAGTTGTGCGGCGTCGTCAACGGCATCGACGAACAGGCGTGGAATCCCGCTACCGATGCGCTCATCGAACGCAACTATTCGTTCGACGATATGCGCGGCAAGCACGCCTGCAAGCGCGCGCTGCAACGCAAGTTCGGCTTGCCCGTCGATCCGTTCGCGCCGCTGATGGCGATCGGCAGCCGCATGACCGGTCAGAAACTGGCCGATGTCGTGCTCGAAGCGCTGCCGCGTCTGCTGGAGAAGCATCCGCGTCTGCAACTGGCGGTGATCGGCAAGGGCGAAGCGTATATCGAAGCGGGCTTCCGAAAGCTCGCGCAGGAATGGCCGGACCGGGTCGGCGTGTATATCGGATATGACGAGCGGCGCGCGCATGCATTGCACGCGGGCGCGGACATCCTGCTGCATGGCAGCCGTTTCGAGCCCTGCGGCCTCACGCAGATGTACGCGATGCGCTATGGCACGCTGCCGGTCGCATCGCGCGTGGGCGGCCTCGCCGACACGATCGTCGATGCGGCGCAAAACGCGGATCACGCGGCCTACTCCGCGCTGCGTCCGTCGATCGTGCTGCGCGACGGCACGCACGACATGCCGATCGCGGCGATGTCCGCGCCGCGCGCCTCGCACGCGCCCACCGGCTTTCTCTTCGATGGCGGACGCGCGGGCGATGTCATCGACGCCGCGAGCCGCGCGCTCGATGCCTACATGCGCCCGCAAGTGTGGCGCGCGCTGCAGCGCAACGCGATGTCCCGCGATTTCGGATGGAACGAAGCCGTCACGAAGATGGTCGCACTGTACGTCGGCGTGAGCGACGCGCGCCCGAGCCGCACGGCACTGCGCCCGCGCCGCGATGCCGACATCATGCAGGCGCCCGCGCACATGCCCGCGCAGGCGCACGACGCGCATTCGCTTGCGCGCACTGCCTGAGCATGTCCGCTGCAGTTGTTCCATAGTAGTGCCCTGAAGTTGCACTGAGCCGGACACGCCGGGCGCGGCACGCTACGTGCTGCCTCGCCGTGCGTTGACGATCACTTGGGGACCGTGGCGCCCACCGTGCGCGCGAAGAGCGCTCGATACACGGTGCATCGCGGAGCGCGGCCAGGCAGGCGTCGATTCGAACGGCGCCAGGGTGTAATCTGAGTTCCGCCTGAGAGCCCGCGCGATCCGCGACACCGGGACGGCTCTTCAGCCAGTTTGGCCCGTGAGCGTGATCGCGATCGATGCCCGCATCCCCGCCACCGCAGGACGACTCTGGAAAAGACTAACGATGGAAAACCATCAAGCTCATCATGCGTACGCGCCGCGTATCTACTTCATCGATCCCCTGCTCGTCGGCCCGCTCGCGAACTGGCCCGCCCAGTTCGAGCACGCGGCCGGGCTCGGCTTCGACCATGTCCTGATCGGCTCGCCGTTCGTGCCCGGCAGCAACGGGCATCGCGAAGCGGTGGCGGATCATCATCGGCTGCACCCCGTCTTCGAATCCGATGCGAGCGCAGCCGAGGTTCTGCGCCAGCTTGCCGACGCCGCGAAGAAGCACGATCTCACCCTGCTCGTCGATATCGTGATCGATCGCGTGAGCGCCGAGGGCGGCCTCTATCAGGAGAACAAACACTGGTTCCAGCCGTTCGAAAGCGCGGACGCGCGGCTCGATCCGCGCAAGCCGCCGCGTCAGCGCGATGTCGCCTGGGCGAACTTCGCCGACGGCGAGTCCGCGCATCATCTGACCGAATGGTGGGCGCGGGAGCTGAACGTGCTGGCCGCGGCGGGCGTCGGCGGCTTTCGCTTCGATTCGCCTTACGCGGTGCCCGCGCACGTTTGGCGCAGGCTCGGCGCGGCCGTGCGCGAAAAGCATCCGGACACGCGCTGGCTCGCGTGGACCGTCGGCGCGACGCGTCATGATCTGCATGGTCTCGTCGATGCCGCATTCGACGCCGTGTTCGCCTCCACGCGCTGGTGGGACTTCAAAAGCGCATGGCTCTTCGACGAGCACGCCGCGCTCACGCGCATCGCCTCGCCTATAACGTTCCCCGAAGATCCGTTCGGCGCGCGTCTCATCAGCGATCTCTCCGATACGAGCGACACCGCGATCGTCGAACGCGCCTACACGCGCGTGCTCGACACCGCCGCCGCGCTCGGCACCGGCATCATGGTGCCGATGGGCTTCGAATACGGCGTCGGCCTGCCGATGTCGCCGCAATACGGCGTCGCCGCGGAATACCAGCGCGCGAAGAGCGAGAAGCGCATCGATCTCACGGCGCGCGTGCGGCGCGCGAACGAACTGCAGCGCAATGTCGGCACGCTGTCGAGCGTCGGCGAACTGCGCTCGCTGACGGGCTCGGGCACGCCGTACGCCGCGCTGATTCGCGCCGATGGCGGCGATCTGCGTCACAGCGAAGGCGCCGTGCTCGCGATCATCAATCCCGATCTCGTCGCGCCCGTGCATGTCGATACGCTGCATCTGCTCGAATCGGTGCCGGGCAACTACACGCGCTTCGCGCTCATCGACGATGCCATGGAGAAGGCCGAACGCCTCGCGCCGTTCACGCTGAAGGCGGGCGAAGTGCGCCTGTTCCGCGCGGAAGCCGAGCCGTTCATCCTGCTTGCGCAACCGCAGGTGAAGCGCGGCGCGAAAACCGCCGACAAGAAATCCGTGACCGAGGCGATCGCCGCGCCACGCGTGTCGATCGAAAGCGTCACGCCGTCCATCGATCACGGGCGCTTTCCGGCGAAGCGCATCGTCGGCGAGGCGCTGGAGATTCAGGCCGCGATCTTCGCGGAAGGTCACGACAAGATCGCCGCCTCCGTGCAATGGCGCGCCGCCGACGAGACCGACTGGCACGAAGCGCCGATGACCGCCGTGCAGCCCGCCGGCCTCGATCTGTGGTCGACTCGCATTCCGCTCGAACGCGTGGGCCGTCATGAATTCGTCGTGATGGCATGGCGCGACGATTACGCGTCGCTCGTCGATCACATGCAGAAGAAGCTGAAGGCCGGACAGACCGTCGAACTCGAAGTCGAGGAAGCGAAGCATCTGTTCGCGCTGATTCTCGCGGAAGTCAAGACCGCCGACGATGCCGACAGCGACAGCGCCCCGCTCGACGCGATCGTCAAGGAGTTCACCAAAGCCCATGACGCGCGCAAGCTCGAACTCGTGCTCGCGCCCGCGACCGCGAAGGCGGTTGCGGCGGCAAGGCATCGGCCGTTCCTGTCGCGCGATCCGGTGGTCTATCGCGTCGACGCCGAACGCGCCGCCGCGCGCTTCGCGAGCTGGTACGAGATCTTCCCGCGCTCGATGAGCGACGACGTGAATCGTCACGGCACTTTCATCGACGTGATCGGCAAGATGCCGCGCATCCGCGAAATGGGCTTCGACGTGCTCTATTTCCCGCCGATCCATCCGATCGGCATTGCCAACCGCAAGGGCAAGAACAACACGCTCACGGCCGAGCCGGGCGATGTCGGCAGCCCGTATGCGATCGGCGGCAAGGAAGGCGGCCACACGGCCGTGCATCCCGAACTCGGCAATCTCGACGACTTCAAGCGCATGCTCGAAGCCGCGCATGAACATGGTCTCGAGATCGCGCTCGACTTCGCGGTGCAGTGCTCGCCGGATCATCCGTGGCTGAAGGAACATCCGACATGGTTCGCGTGGCGTCCCGACGGCACGCTGCGCTATGCAGAGAATCCGCCGAAGAAGTATCAGGACATCGTGAATCCGGACTTCTATGCGCAGGACGCGAAGCCCGAACTATGGATCGCCCTGCGCGATGTCTTCCTGCACTGGGTCGCGGCGGGCGTTCGCATCTTTCGCGTCGACAACCCGCATACGAAGCCGTTTCCGTTCTGGGAATGGGTCATCGGCGACGTGCGCGCGCGTCATCCCGACGTGATCTTCCTCGCCGAAGCCTTCACGCGGCCGCGCGTGATGAATCGCCTCGCCAAACTCGGCTTCTCGCAGTCGTACACGTACTTCACGTGGCGCGAAAGCAAGCGCGATTTCATCGAGTACATGCACGATCTCACGCAGACCGACGCGAAGGATTACTTCCGCCCGAACTTCTTCGTCAACACGCCGGACATCAATCCGCGCTTCCTGCAAAGCTCGGGGCGGCCGGGCTTCGTGATCCGAGCGGCGCTGGCGGCGACCCTGTCGGGCCTGTGGGGCGTCTATAGCGGCTTCGAGTTGTGCGAGTCCGCGGCGCTGCCCAACAGCGAGGAATATCTGCACTCCGAGAAGTACGAGCTGAAGGCGTGGGACTGGAACCGGCCCGGCAACATCGTGACCGAGATCACCGCGCTCAACCGCATCCGCCGTGCGAATCCCGCGTTGCAGACGCATCTCGGCGTGAACTTCCTGCCCGCGCATAACGATCACATCCTGTTCTTCGAGAAGGCGAACGCATCGCGCGATAACGTCGTGCTGGTCGCGATCAATCTCGATCCGTTCAACGAGCAGGGCGCAGATATCGACCTGCCGTGGCAGACGCTCGAACGCTGGGGCGTGCACGACTGGGACGCCGTCGCGGTCGAAGATCAGGTGACGGGCGAACAATTCGAATGGCGTGGACGGCGTCAGCACGTGCGGCTCAATCCGCATTCGCTGCCGTTCGCGATATGGCGCATTTCGCCGACCTGGGGCTTGCCGAAGCCTCAACCGAACGAGGAAGGATGAATCACCGGCGGCGAACGAGAGCACACCAATAACAAGGGCGGCAGCTAGCCCGCACGAAACATTGGAGCGAAACGTGGATACAAGGGTGAAGCGCAACAAGAAGGCGTCGAGTCTCAGCGATGATCCGCTCTGGTACAAGGACGCGATCATCTATCAGGTTCACATCAAGTCTTTCTTCGATGCGAACAACGACGGCATCGGCGATTTCCCCGGCCTGCTCGCGAAACTCGACTACATCGCGGAGCTGGGCGTCGATGCGATCTGGCTGCTGCCGTTCTATCCGTCGCCGCGCCGCGACGACGGCTACGACATCGCCGACTACCGCAACGTGCATCCGGACTACGGCACCATCGCGGACGTCAAGCGCTTCATTCAGGAAGCGCACGCGCGCGGCATACGCGTGATCACCGAGCTCGTCATCAATCACACGTCGGATCAGCATCCGTGGTTTCAGCGCGCGCGGCATGCGAAGCCGGGCTCGAATCATCGCAACTATTACGTGTGGTCCGATACGGACAAGAAGTATGAGGAGACGCGCATCATCTTCATCGACACGGAGCCGTCCAACTGGACCCACGATCCGGTCGCGGGCCAGTATTACTGGCATCGCTTCTACGCGCACCAGCCGGATCTGAACTTCGACAACCCCGCGGTCCTCAAGGAAGTGCTTTCGGTGATGCGCTTCTGGCTCGACATGGGCATCGACGGGCTGCGGCTGGATGCGGTGCCTTACCTCGTCGAGCGCGAAGGCACCAACAACGAGAATCTGCCGGAAACGCACGACATTTTGAAGAAGATTCGCGCGACCATCGACGCGGAGTATCCGAACCGCATGCTGCTCGCGGAAGCGAATCAGTGGCCGGAAGACGTGAAGGAATACTTCGGCGACGAAGACGAATGCCACATGGCGTTCCATTTTCCGCTGATGCCGCGCATCTACATGTCGATCGCGAGCGAGGACCGCTTTCCGATCACCGACATCATGCGGCAGACGCCCGATCTCGGCACGACCAATCAATGGGCGATCTTCCTGCGCAACCACGACGAGCTCACGCTCGAAATGGTCACGGACTCCGAGCGCGACTATCTGTGGAACACGTATGCGAGCGATCGCCGCGCGCGTCTGAACCTCGGCATCCGGCGGCGTCTCGCGCCGCTCATGGAGCGCGACAGAAGACGCATCGAACTGATCAATTCGCTGCTGCTGTCGATGCCGGGCACGCCTGTCATCTATTACGGCGATGAACTCGGCATGGGCGACAACATCCACCTCGGCGATCGCGACGGCGTACGCACGCCGATGCAGTGGTCGTCCGACCGCAACGGCGGCTTCTCGCGCGCCGATCCGGAACAGCTCGTGTTGCCGCCCGTGATGGGCTCGCTCTACGGCTATGACGCGGTGAATGTCGAATCGCAGAGCCGCGATCCGCATTCGCTGCTGAACTGGACGCGCAAAATGCTGGCGGTGCGCCGCTCGAAGCATGCGTTCGGACGCGGCACGATCCGCTTCCTGCGGCCCGCGAACCGCAAGATCCTCGCATATCTGCGCGAGCTCGAAGGCGAACCGCCGATTCTGTGCGTCGCGAATCTTTCGCGCGCGCCGCAGGCGGTGGAACTCGACCTGTCGGAGTTCGATGGATCGGTGCCGCTGGAAATGACCGCCGATTCGCCGTTTCCGGCGATCGGCAAGCTCACGTATCTGCTGACCTTTCCGCCTTACGGTTTCCTGTGGTTCCAGCTGTGCCCCGGGAACATGCGGCCAGCGTGGGCGCAGGCGCCCTCGGAGCAATTGCCCGAATTCGTGACGATGGTGATACGCGCGGGACAGACCGGCCCGACGCCGGAGAACGTGCGCCTGCTCGAATCGGAAGTGCTCCCGAATTACCTGAGCAAGCGCCGCTGGTTCGCGTCGAAGGATCAGAAGCTGCATGGCGTGCGTCTCGCCGCGCTGACGACGATCGAAGGCGCCGGCTTCGCGTTCACCGAAATCGAAGCCGATGTCGGCGATCATTGCGAGCGCTATGTGCTGCCGCTGTCGATCGCGTGGGGCACGGAAACCACCTCGCCGCTCTATATGCAGCTCGCGCTGGCGCGCGTGCGGCGCAACCGCAATATCGGGCATCTCACCGATGCGTTCTCGGTGCCGCAGTTCACCTACGGCGTCATGCGCAAGCTGAAGGAACGCGCGGTCGTGCCGACGGTGCAAAAGAGCGAGATCCGCTTCATTCCGACCGAGCGGCTCAACGAACTCAACTACTATCCCGCCGATCTGCCGGAGATTCGCTGGCTCGCGGCCGAACAGAGCAACAGCTCGCTCGTGATCGGCGACAAGGTCGTGTTGAAGCTGGTGCGGCGCATCGTCGGCGGCATTCATCCCGAAGCGGAGATGAGCCGCTATCTGACGAAGCTCGGCTATGCGAACACCGGCCCGCTCTACGGCGAAGTCGTGCGTGTCGATCCGCAGGGCGTGCCGCATACGCTCATCATCCTGCAGGGCTATATCGACAATCAGGGCGATGCGTGGAACTACGCGCTCGACTATCTGCGCCGCACGGTCGATGAACTCGCCGTCGCGGTGGAAGCGGAGGAGCATACGCAGGAACGCGATGCGCAGCTCGAAGGTTTCGCGGGCTACGGCACGATCGCGGGCGTGATCGGCAAGCGGCTGGGCGAGTTGCATGTCGCGCTCGCCACGCCCACCGACGATGAAGCCTTCGCGCCACAGCGCGCGAGCGCCGAAGACGCGCAAGGATGGATCGACGGCACGCTGAAGCTGCTCGATTCGGCGCTCGATATCCTCGCGCAGAAGATCGGCGAGTTCAACGAGCAAGACCGTTTCCTCGCGCAGAGCCTGCTCGATCGACGCGACCTTCTGGTCGATGCAGTGAAGAAACTCATCGTGCCCGGCGCCGATGCGCTGTGCATCCGCATCCACGGCGATTTCCATCTGGGCCAGGTGCTGATGGCCCAGGGCGATGCCTATCTGATCGATTTCGAGGGCGAGCCCGCGCGTGCGCTCGAAGAGCGCCGCAGAAAGACGAGCCCGCTGCGCGACGTCGCGGGCCTGATGCGATCGCTGTCGTATGCGAGCGCCGCGGCGCAATCGACGACGGAAAACGCGCCCGCGCAGACGGCGGATCGCAAGCGCGCGCTGTTCGAGCGGATGCGCGCGTTCGCCGAGGAGAGCTTCTTGCGTGAGTACATGGCGGCGATTGCATCGTCGCCTGAAACGATCGCGGCCGAAGACGTGTTTCAACCGTTGCTCGATCTCTTCCTGATCGAGAAGGCCGCTTACGAAATCCGCTACGAAGCAGCGAACCGGCCGACCTGGATCGGCCTTCCGTTGCGGGGTCTCGCGTCTCTCGCCAGCCGTTTGCTGGGAGATACGGGCGAGCCGCCCGCTCCGGGCACGCGACCCGTGTTCGGAGCAACCAAGGACAATCCGGATGGAACCCACCATGAACACTCGTAGCGATCCGGCGGATACCAGGAATCCGGCGCACGGCCTCAATCCGCTCGACATCGACGCACTCGTCGAGGCCCGGCATCCCGATCCGTTCTCGATGCTCGGCCTGCATCAAACCGATCTGGGGCATGTCGTGCGCGTGTTCCTGCCGGGCGCATCGTCCGTGGGCGTGACGGATGCGGGCAACGGCGAGCACATCGGCTCGCTCGCGCGCATTCACGATGCGGGGCTCTATGCGGGCTTCGTCGAGCGGCCAACGGCGTATCGTCTGCAGATCGACTGGCACGGCACGCCGCAGGAAACGCACGATACTTATTCCTTCGGCCCCGCTTTGCCCGATGAATGGCTGACGCGTCTATCGCAAGCGGACCCGTATGCAGTGCTCGAATGTCTCGGCTCGCGCCCGGTCACGCATGGCAATGTCGCGGGCGTGCGTTTCGCGGTGTGGGCGCCGAATGCGCGCCGCGTGTCGGTGGTCGGCGACTTCAACACGTGGGATGGCCGGCGCCACCCGATGCGTCTGCGCCACGATGCGGGCGTCTGGGAGCTGTTCATTCCGGGCATCGGCGCGGGCACGCGCTACAAGTACGAGATCGTCGCACGCGACGGCCACGCGCTGCCGCTGAAGGCCGATCCTTGCGCGATGCAGAGCGAGAAGCCGCCTTCGACGGCATCGGTGGTCGCGGATGCGGACGCCATCGATCACTACGCATGGACCGATGCCGAATGGATGGCCACGCGCGGCGGCAAGCAGACGGCGCAATCGCCGATCACGATTTACGAGGCGCATGCCGAATCGTGGCTGCGCGTGCCGGAGGAAGCCAATCGCGGCATGAACTGGCACGAGCTTGCCGAACGTCTGATTCCGTATGCGAAGGGCATGGGCTTCACGCATCTGGAGTTCATGCCGATCGCCGAGCATCCGTTCGGCGGTTCGTGGGGTTATCAGCCGCTCGGGCAGTTCGCGCCGTCCGCGCGCTTCGGCACGCCGGAGCAGTTCGCGGAGTTCGTGAACCGCGCGCACGAGGCGGGGCTGGGCGTGATCATCGACTGGGTGCCGGCGCACTTCCCGAACGACGCGCATGGTCTCGTGCAATTCGACGGCACGCCGCTGTACGAACACGCGGACCCGCGCGAGGGCTATCACCAGGACTGGAACACGATGATCTACAACCTCGGGCGCAACGAGGTGAGCGCGTTCCTGATCGCATCGGGGCTGGCGTGGCTGAAGCGCTATCACGTCGATGGCTTGCGTGTCGATGCGGTCGCGTCGATGTTGTATCGCGACTATTCGCGCAAGGCGGGCGAGTGGGTGCCGAACATCTATGGCGGTCGCGAGAATCTCGAATCGATTGCGTTTCTCAAGCGGTTGAATCACGAAGTGCGGCAGATTCCGGGCGCGATCACCGTGGCCGAGGAATCGACGGCGTGGCCGGGCGTGACGGCGGATGTCGAGAGCGGCGGGCTTGGTTTCGACTTCAAGTGGAACATGGGCTGGATGCACGACACGCTGCATTACATGGAGGAGGATCCGGTTTATCGGCAGTACCACCATCATCTCTATACGTTCGGGATGGTGTATGCGTATTCCGAGCGCTTCGTTCTGCCCTTGTCGCACGACGAAGTGGTGCATGGCAAGGGATCGCTCATCAACAAGATGCCGGGGGACCGGTGGCAGAAGTTCGCCAACCTGCGCGCCTATTACGGTTTCATGTGGACGCATCCGGGCAAGAAGCTCCTGTTCATGGGCGGGGAATTCGGGCAGTTCGCGGAGTTCAATCACGATGAATCGCCGCACTGGCATCTGCTCGATGATTCACTGCACGGCGGGTTGCAGAGGCTCGTGCGCGATCTGAATCTGCTTTATACGAGCGAGCCTGCGTTGCATAAGCTCGATAGCGATTCGCGCGGGTTCGAGTGGATCGTCGGCGATGACAATGCGAATAGCGTGTATGCGTATCGGCGTACGGATGCCGAAGGGCGGGATCTCGTTGTGGTGTGCAATATGACGCCGGTGCCTCGGCTGGCTTATCGGATCGGGCTGCCACGGCGTGGGCGTTGGAGTGAGGTTTTTAACTCCGATGCTTCGATTTATGGTGGCTCCAATACCGGGAATGGCGGGGTTATTCACACGGATGACTATCCGGGTCATGGGAGGGATCAGTCGGCGGCGTTGACGTTGCCGCCGTTGGCGACCATTGTGTTGAGGGCGGATTGAGGTTCGGTTTTGCTTTTCGCCGGATCCCGATTTCGTGTCGGTGTATTAGCGTTGCCCCTGTGCGGGGCGGCACCTACTTTCTTTGCTGCTGCAAAGAAAGTAGGCAAAGAAAGCAGCTCGAGACGCCCGCGGTCACACGCAATTTGGGTGTTCTTCTCGTTGTTCGTGGCCTCTGTAGCGAGTGCCCTCGTAGGCCTAACCGGGCGTGGACCGCGCACGGTCTGACTAGCTAGTTGTTTAAGCGCGCTGGTTCAGCACGAAATAGCTTCGGCACAGCGCTACGCGCTGCCGTGGGGTATGCAAGGGAAACCAACGAGAAAAGAGAAACGCAGAAGCACACGCAGACCCGAGGTACCCATCGGCCGCGAAGCGGGCCGGAGCCATTTTGTGCTGAACCAGTTTGCGTTGTGGTGCGAAGCGGCAGACCGTGCGCGGTCCACGCCCGATGTGGCCTTTGAGGGCACTCGCTACTGAGTGCCACGAGCGAGGAGAAGAATACCCAAATTGCGTGTGACCGCGGGCGTGTCGAGCTGCTTTCTTTGGTTACTTTCTTTGCAGCAGCAAAGAAAGTGACTGCCGCCCCGCACAGGGGCAGTGCTAATAGACCAACACGACAACGGGATCCGGCAACAAAAAGACCTAACCTAAAGGAAAGCCCAAATGGCAAATGCACTCCCCGAACGGTTACTCCCGGGCGCCTCGTACCCGCTCGGAGCCAACTGGGACGGTCTGGGCGTCAACTTCGCGGTGTTCTCATCGAATGCTCACCGCATCGAGGTATGTCTCTTCGACAGCACCGGCCGCAAGGAACTGATGCGCTTCGACCTGCCCGAGTGCACCGATGAAATCTGGCACGGCTATCTCCCCGGCGCGCATCCGGGAACGGTCTACGGTTTCCGCGCCCACGGCCCGTACCAGCCACAGCAAGGTCACCGCTTCAACCCGCACAAACTGCTGCTCGACCCCTACGCGAAAAAGCTCGTCGGCCCCTGGCGCTGGTCCGATGCGCTCTTCGGTTATCGCGTGCATTCGAACCGGCTCGACATGTCGATGGACCGTCGCGACTCCGCACCCGCGATGCCCAAATGCATCGTCACCGACGACGCCTTCGACTGGTCCCGCGACGTGCGCCCCGACACGCCCTGGGGCGAAACCATCATCTACGAGACGCACGTGCGCGGCACATCGATGATGCGCCACGACATCCGCCAGCACGAACGCGGCACCTTCGCGGCGCTCTCGTCGCCGTGGTTCATCGAGCACTTGCAGAAACTCGGCATCACCGCCGTCGAGTTCCTGCCGGTCCACGCATTCCTGAACGACCGCTTTCTCGTCGAGCGCAGCCTCAGAAACTACTGGGGCTACAACACGGCGGCGTTCTTCGCGCCCGAACCGTCGTATCTGTCGACACATCGGCTCAACGAAATGCGTATCGCCGTGCGCCAGTTGCACGCGGCGGGCATCGAAGTGTTTCTCGATGTCGTCTACAACCACACCTGCGAAGGCAACGAACTCGGACCGACGGTCTCATGGCGCGGCCTCGACAACGCCAGCTATTACCGCCTGATTCCCGGCGACGAGCGCCATTACATCAACGAGACCGGCTGCGGCAATACCGTGAACCTGTCGCATCCGCGCGTGCTGCAGATGGTGATGGATTCGCTGCGCTACTGGAGCACCGCGTTCAATATCGACGGCTTTCGTTTCGATCTCGGCGTCACGCTCGGGCGCGAAGGCCACGGCTTCGATCCAGGTTCGGGCTTCTTCGATGCCGTTCGCCAGGATCCGATCCTCTCCACGCGCAAGCTCATCTCGGAGCCGTGGGACATCGGGCCGGACGGCTATCAGGTGGGCAATCATCCGCCGGGCTTCGCCGAATGGAACGACAAGTATCGCGACGGCGTGCGTCGCTTCTGGCGCGGCGATGCGGGCATGCGCCCCGATCTCGCCGCGCGCCTCACCGGCTCCGCGGAACTGTTCAACCGCCGCTTCAGGAAACCGTGGGCTTCGGTGAATTTCGTCGCGTCGCATGATGGCTTCACGCTCGCCGATGTCACCGCGTATTCGCACAAGCATAACGAGGCGAATCAGGAAGGCAACAACGACGGCCACAACGAAAATTGCAGCACGAACTGGGGCGTGGAAGGCCCGACCGACGACCCCGCGATTCTCGCCATCCGCGCGCGTCTCGCCCGCTCGATGATCGCGACGACGCTGCTCTCGCTCGGCACACCGATGCTGCTCGCCGGCGACGAATTCGGCCGCACGCAACAGGGCAATAACAACGCCTACTGCCAGGACAACGAGATATCGTGGCTCGACTGGGACGCGGCGGCGAGTGCGCAGGGTGTCGAGATGACCGAGTTCGTCGCGCGCGTCATCGCACTGCGCAAAAGTTACCCCGTGCTGCGCGAAACGCGGTTTCTCTACGGCGACCGCGAAGTGCTGCCGGGACTCTACGATGTGAGCTGGTTCGATGAACGCGGCGACGCGCTCGAGATCGAAGCATGGCAGGACGCCGAGCGGCGCGCGCTCACGCTGCGGCGCGCAGGCCCCGGCATCGACGGCGAAATCGATGTGCTGCTGATCATGTTCAACGGATCGTCACAAACGCTGGTATTCACGCCGCCCGCGCCGCACTTGGAATGGAACGTGCTCATCGATAGCGCGGAGCCCGACTCCGTGACGCGGCCGCTCGTCGGCAGCGATCTGGAGGTGGCCGCGCACAGCATCACGGTGCTGCTGGCCGAGCCGACCGGCGAGGCCGACTGGCAGGCGGTGTGGATGGCGGGCGCGCATCAGGGGCCTCGACTTTTGACGGCTTTGCCGCCCGATCCGGGTACGATGCCTTCGCCGCGTGCGCCCGACATCGATTCGCCGTATTGAAGCGCCAGCAAAAGACTTGACACGCCCGCGAGAAATTCGCCGAACAGCAGCACTACAGGCAGGAAATCATGTCCGAACGTCCGATCGATCCGCACAAGCATCATCATGCGTATTGCCTTCCTTTCGGCGCTCATCTGACGGGCGCCGTGCGTGAAAATCCGCGTACGCGCTTTCGGTTCTGGGCGCCTTCGCGCGATGCCGTGCAAGTGGAAATTCAGCGCGCGGGCGGCGCGCCCGAACTGGTCGACATGCAGGCAACCGGCGACGGCTGGTTCGAAGCCGAAGCCGATGGCGGCGCGGGCACGCTCTACCGCTATCGGCTAGACCAGGACCTCGCCGTGCCCGATCCCGCTTCGCGCTTTCAGCCGCAGGACGTGCACGGCCCGAGCGAAGTCGTCGATCCGCGCGCGTATCGCTGGACCCACACCAACTGGCACGGCAGGCCGTGGGAAGAAACCGTGCTCTACGAACTGCACGTCGGCGCGATGGGCGGATATGCCGGCGTCACCGCGCGTCTGCCGGAACTCGCGCAACTCGGCGTGACGGCCATCGAACTGATGCCGCTCAACGATTTCTCCGGCACGCGCAACTGGGGCTACGACGGCGTGCTGCCTTACGCGCCCGACTCGTCCTACGGCCGCCCCGATGACCTGAAGAAGCTCGTCGACACCGCGCATGGTCTCGGCCTGATGGTGTTTCTCGATGTCGTTTATAACCACTTCGGCCCGGACGGCAACTATCTGCACGCGTACGCGAAGACCTTCTTCCGCGAAGGCGTGCACACGCCGTGGGGTCCGGCGATCGACTTCGAGCGTCCGCAAGTGCGTGACCTCTTCTTCGACAATGCCCTGTATTGGCTCAACGAATATCGTTTCGATGGCCTGCGCCTCGATGCGGTGCACGCCATCGACGACGACGAATGGCTGCGCGAGTTCGCGCACCGCGTGCGCAGTTCCGTCGAAGCGGGCCGTCACGTGCATCTGGTGCTGGAGAACGAGCACAACACGGCGAATCTGCTCGAAGCGCATTTCGACGCCCAATGGAACGACGACGCGCACAACACGCTGCACGTCCTTCTGACAGGCGAAAGCGAGAGCTACTACGGCGCGTATTGCGACAGGCCCATCGAGAAGCTCGCGCGCATCCTGAGCGAAGGCTTCGCGTATCAGGGCGATCCATCGCCGATCCACGATGGCAAGCCGCGTGGCGAAACGAGCGCACATCTGCCGCCCACGCGTTTCGTGATGTTCCTGCAGAACCACGATCAGATCGGCAATCGGGCGATGGGCGACCGTCTGCGCTCACTGACCGACGATGAATCGCTCTACGCCGCGACGGGTCTTCTGTTGCTGTCGCCGCAGGTTCCGCTGCTGTTCATGGAAGAGCAATACGGGTCGAAGCAGCCTTTCCTGTTCTTCACCGACTATCACGATCAGCTCGCCGATGCCGTGCGCGAAGGCCGTCGCAAGGAGTTCGCAAAGTTCTCCGCGTTCAGCGACGAAAAACGCCGCGCGCAGATTCCCGATCCGAACGATAAACAGACCTTCGCGATGTCCTCGCCGACGCTGTCCGACAAACAGGACGAAGAAGACCGGCTCGCATGGCTGCACTTCTATCGCTCGGCGCTTACGGTGCGCGCGAAGCTCGTCACGCCGCGTCTGAAGGGCGCGAAATCGCTTGGCGCGGAGGTACTCGGCGACAAGGCGCTCGTCGCGCGCTGGAAGCTCGGCGATGGCGAGACGCTGACCATCGCGCTCAATCTCGGCGATGAGGGCATCGCGCTGAAGGAGAATCCCGCCGGCAAGATCATCTTCGAGACGCCGGCGCGCGCGCAGGATCGCGCGCGTGACGGGGAACTCAGCGGACGCACGTTCCTCGCCTGGCTCACCGGCGACGTGAACGAGTACGCGATCGCGCACGACGCGCGCCGCTTCGAACCGGCATCGGCCGAAGGGAAAGTCTCGTGAGCGCCGCCACCAGTAAAACGCACGACACGCGGCCCGTGAGCAGCATCGAAGCGCTCGCGGAACGCGCCGGCTTCGAGATCGAATGGCTGAACGCGCACAAGACCATGCAGCGCGTGCCGGAAACGACGCTGCGCATCCTGCTCGAAAAGCTCGGCCTGCCGTGCGGCAACGCCACGCAGATCCGGCAGAGTATGGCCGCCATCGATGCCGAGATCAGCGGACGCAAGCTGCCGCCGCTCATCACCGCCGAAGTGGATCGCGGCATCGCGCTGCCGGTGTCGGCGGCGAAGTCGGGCGCGCGCTATCGCATCGAACTGGAAAGCGGCGAGGTCATCGACGGACGCTTCACGTCGCCCAAGGGCGAGACCGCGCTGCTCTCACCGATCGCCGAGCCGGGTTATCACACGCTCGTCATCAACGACCATCGCACGACGCTCGCGGTCGCGCCCGCGCGCTGCTATACGATCGACGATGCATGGCGCACCGTGGACGAAGACGCCGAACACGTGCCGCCGCTCTGGGGCGTCGCGGCGCAGGTGTATGGACTGCGGCGCAACGGCGATGGCGGCATCGGCGATTTCACCGCGCTGGCGTCGCTCGCGACGCAGATGGCGAGGCGCGGCGGACACGCCGTCGCCATCAGCCCGATGCACGCGATGTTCAGCGCCGAGCCGAACAAGTTCAGCCCGTATTCGCCGTCGTCGCGGCTCTTTCTCAACATCGCGCATATCGATCCGGCCGCCGTGCTCGGCGCGCCCGCGGCTCGCGCGGCGATCGAAAAAGCGGGCGTGGCCCAAGAGCTCGACGAACTCGAAGGTCTCGCGCTGATCGACTGGCCGCGTGCATCGAAAGCGCGTCTTGCGATTCTGCGCGCCCTCTTCGACACCTTTTCGCAAGACCGCGATTCGCCCTTCGCGAAGGACTTCGCCGCGTTCGTCGCGGAAGGCGGCCGGCCGCTCGAAGATCATGCGCGCTTCGAGGCGCTGCAGGCCGCGCAGATCGGGGAGAATGGCGAAGGCCACTGGCGCAACTGGCCCGAGGCGTTGCGCGATCCGCGCAGCGACGCGGTGACGGAATTCGCCAGCGCGCATCGCCGCGAAGTAGACTTTTATCTCTTCACGCAATGGCTCGCGGCCAAGGGCCTCATGCATGCGCAGTACGCCGCGCGCGATGCGGGCATGGCCGTGGGTCTCGTCGCGGACCTCGCGGTCGGTTGCGACAGCGCGGGCAGTCACGCATGGTCTTATCGCGAGGAAATGCTCACGGGCGTGTCGGTCGGTGCGCCGCCCGATCTCTTCAATCAGGCCGGGCAATCGTGGGGCCTCACGACCTTCTCGCCGCGCGCGATGCGCACGCAGGGCTTTGCGGCGTTCATCGACATGCTGCGCTGCGCGTTCGCGCGCGCGGGCGGCATCCGCATCGATCATATTCTCGGCCTGCGCCGGCTCTGGCTCGTGCCCGAAGGCGAAAGCGCGAAAGACGGCGCGTATCTGCGCTATCCGCTCGATGACATGCTGCGGCTCATCGCGCTCGAATCGTGGCGGCATCGCGCGATCGTGGTCGGCGAGGACCTCGGCACCGTGCCGCCGGGCTTTACGGAGCGCTTGCAGGAGCACGGCTTGCTGGGCATACGCGTGCTGTGGTTCGAGCGCGAAGTGGATGGCCCGGGCTTCAAGCCGGCGCGCGAATGGGACAGCGGCGTCACCGCGACGACGACGACGCACGACCTGCCGACCGTCACCGGATGGTGGCGCGGCGAGGACATCGTATGGCGCTCGAAGATCGGTCAGACGAACGCGCGCGCCGATGGCCGCGACGCCGTCGAAGCAGCGCTCGAGGAGCGCGGCGCGGATCGCGCGTATCTGTGGCGCGCGTTTCAGGATGCCGGCATCGCACCTGACGACGTGGACGCGCCCGGCATCGACAACGCGCCCGTCGATGAAGCGCTCGCCTTCGTCGCCGCGACGCCCGCGCCGCTCGTCACGTATCCGCTCGAGGACCTGCTGGCGCTCGCGGAGCAGCCGAACCTGCCCGGCTCGATCGACGAGCATCCGAACTGGCGAAGGCGCATGACCAGCGCCGTCGACGAGCTGTTTCTCGACGATGCCTTCTCCGACCGCCTGCTCGCCGTCGATGCCGCGCGCAAGCGCTCCGTGCAGCCGAACGAAACCACATCGAAACCCGAATCACCATGACCGTACCGCGTTCCACGCTCAGGCTTCAGCTTCATAAAGACTTCACGTTCGACGACGCCGCCGCGCTCGTGGACTACTTCGCGCAACTCGGCGTGAGTCACGCCTATGTGTCGCCGATCACGACCGCGACCGCCGGCTCAACGCACGGCTACGACGTAGTCGACTACACGACGGTCAATCCCGAGCTGGGCGGCGAGGATGGGCTGCGGCGCTTTGTCGAGAAGCTGCGCGCGCACGAGATGGGACTCATCGTTGATATCGTGCCGAATCATATGGGCGTGGGCGGATCGCAGAACGCGTGGTGGCAGGACATTCTCGAATGGGGCCGCCATGCCGCGCACGCGCGCTTCTTCGACGTCGACTGGCATTCGCCCGATCCCGCGTTGCGCGGCAAGGTGCTCGCGCCGTTTCTCGGCGCGTCCTATGGCGACGAATTGCAGGCCGGCAAAATCAGGCTCGCGTACCGCGCGGACGAAGGGCGCTTCGTCATCGAGTATTACTCGAATGCGTTTCCGGTGTGCCCGGTCGACTACCCTGCCGTGTTTCAGGAAGCGCCCGAGCTTGCGCAACGCTTCGTCGGTTTGACGACGCAGCCTGTCGATCAGCCGCGCGCCGCCGACGCACGCACCGCGCTCGTCACCATCGCGCAGACCGAGGGCGGCCAGGCCGCGATCGAGGCGATCCTCGCCGCGCACGCGCCGGATACGCCCGCAGGCCGCGACCGGTTGCATCGTCTGCTGGAGCGCCAGCATTTCCGCCTTGCATGGTGGCGCACCGCCGCCGACGAAGTGAACTGGCGGCGCTTCTTCGACGTGAGCACGCTCGGCGGCGTGCGCGTCGAGCGGCCCGAGGTGTTCGAGGCATCGCATGCGCTCGTCTTCAGACTCTTTACGGAAGGGCTGATCGATGGGGTGCGCGTCGATCACGTCGATGGTCTGGCCGAACCGCGCGAGTATTGCCAGCGCTTGCGCGCCCGGCTCGAAGAGCTGGCGATCGAACGTCCTGAGGCGTTGCGGCACGGCAATGGCCGCACGTATTTCGTCGTCGAGAAGATTCTTGCGCGCGGCGAGCCGTTGCGGCGCGACTGGCAGGTCGACGGCACGACCGGCTACGACTTCATGAACGATGTCGGCGCGCTGCTGCATGATCCGGCGGGCGCGCAACCGCTTGCCGCGTTGTGGGCCGAGATCACGGGCAAGAGCGCGTGCTTCGCCGATGAGGCGCTCGCCGCGCGCCGCAAGATACTCGCGGAGAATCTGTCGGCGGAACTGGATCGCGTCACGCGCGCGCTGCATCGTATCGCGCGCGATGCGCAGACGACGCGCGATCTCACGTTCACGTCGATCAGGCGGGTGGTCGCGGAACTCGTCGTGCAGTTTCCGGTGTATCGCATCTATCCGATCGGCAGCGTGCGCAGCCCCGAGGACGAGCGCTTCTTCACGCAAGCGCTCGACGCCGCGCGCGCGGTGCTCGCGCGGGCGGATCATGTCGTGCTCGACCAGGTCGCGCAATGGCTCGGCGGCAAGCTGCCCGACGATGTGCCGCAGCCCGAGCGTGGCGAGCGTCCGGAACGCGGCCGTGATCGCGCCGCGGAGCGCACGCGCGAGCGTGATCGCAGTCAGGCGCAGGCGGGGCCGAACCCGCCATCGTCGAGCGGCTCGCAGCGTCGTGCGGCGCAGACGCTGTTTTCGCAGTTGACATCGCCGGTGGCGGCGAAGGCGGTCGAAGATACGGCGTGCTATCGCTACGGGCGGCTCATTTCGCGCAATGAAGTCGGCGCGGACCCGGGTGAATTTTCGCTGTCCGTCGACGCGTTCCACGCAGGCAATCAGGAGCGCTTCGCCGCGTTTCCGCATGCCATGCTCTGCACTGCGACGCACGATCACAAGCGCGGAGAAGACGTGCGCGCGCGCATCGCGGCGTTGAGCGAGATTCCCGACGAGTGGGCCACGACGCTGCGGCAATGGTCCACCTTGAACACGCCTCTGAGACGCGGCGATCAGCACGACTGGGCGCCGGGGCCGGCGGCGGAGGCGATGCTTTATCAGACGCTCGTCGGATGCTGGCCGACGACGCTCGCCCCCGATGACGAAGCGGGCGTTCACGCGCTTGCGGAACGTGTGGCGCAATGGCAGTTGAAGGCGCTGCGTGAGGCGAAGTCGCGTACGAGTTGGTTCGCGCCTGACGAAGCGTACGAGAACGCGTGCAAGGACTTTCTATTCGATATCGTCGCGCCGCAGCGGCGCAATGGCTTTTTGCAGGAGTTGTCGGCGTTCGTCGCGCGCATCGCGCCGCTCGGCGCGATCAACAGTTTCCAGCAGACGCTGTTGCGGCTTACGTCGCCGGGTGTGCCGGATCTTTATCAGGGCACCGAGTTGTGGGACTTCAGTCTCGTCGATCCTGACAATCGCAGGCCTGTCGATTATGCGTTGCGTCGGCAGTGGCTCGCCGAGGTGGAAGAGAAGGGACCGCCCTCCGAGCAGTTGGCGAACTGGCGCGATGGACGTGTGAAGCTGGCGCTCGTGAGGCGCGCTCTGGCTTTGCGCAAGCATTGCGAGTCGTTGTTCGCTCAAGGAGAGTATGTGCCGCTCGAGGTTCAGGGTGAGCAGGCTGGAAATGTGATCGCTTATGCGCGGCATGCGGGGAGTGCGTTTGCGATCGTGATCGCGACGCGGCTTGCGGCATCGTTGCTGGATCCTGAGCGGGATGTGCCGCTTGTCGAGCCTGAACGTTGGGGCGACACGGCGATCGCGTTGCCCGAGGCGCTGCATTCGCGGGCGTTGTTCGATTGGTTGGGGCCCAATGCGCCCAAGGCCGAAGGGGAGAGGCTGTTTTTGCGCGATGCGTTGGCGGTGATGCCGGTGGCTTTGCTGGTGGAGGAAGGCGTGCCGAAGCCTTAGGGTTTTGGTTTTTCGCCGGATCCCGTGTTCGCGTCGGTCTATTGGTGTTGCCCCTGTGCGGGGCGGCAGTCACTTTCTTTGCTGCTGCAAAGAAAGTAACCAAAGAAAGCAGCTCGAAACGCCCGCGGTCACACGCAATTTGGGTGTTCTTCTCGTCGCTCGTGGCCTCTGTAGCGAGTGCCCTCGTAGGCCTAACCCGGCTTGGACCGCGCACGGTCTGACAAGCTAGTCGTTTGAGCGCGCTGGTTCAGCACGAAACTGTTCCGGCTCAGCGCTGCGCGCTGCCGTTGGGTATGCAAGGGAAACAGACGAGAAAAAGGATACGCAGAAGCACACGCAGTCCCGATTGACCCGTCGGCCGCGAAGCGGGCCGGAGCTATTTCGTGCTGAACCAGTCGCGCGTGTGGCGCGATGTGGCAGACCGTGCGCGGTCCAAGCCCGGTCTGGCCTACGAGGGCACTCGCTACTGCTGTGCCAAGACTGATCGCCTGTGCCGCGGCCGACATGAAGTACTTTGGATGGGGATAGCTGCTTTCTTTGGTTACTTTCTTTGCAGCAGCAAAGAAAGTGACTGCCGCCCCGCACAGGGGCAACGCCAATAAACCGACACGAAAACGGGATCCGGCGACAAACCAAAACCCAAAACCCAAACCCCAAACCCCAAAAGGTCACTCCGCTTCCTCAAGCGCCTCTTCCCTTGGATAAACCCGCACCAGTACGATGCGCGGCCCGTTCATCTTCTTGACCACGATATCGAACCGATCGAACTCCACCCGTTGCCCTTCGGTGGGCAGATCGCCGAGCGCATTGATCACGAGTCCGCCCACCGATTCCGCCCGCCCTTCATCGATATCGATCCCCAGCGCGCGCTCGAGCGAAACAACCGGCAAGCTCCCCTTGCCCATCAGCGTGCCATCGTCCATGCGTGACCAATCGGCATCACCCTGACGAAACTCGTCGTGAATCTGCCCGACGAGCGCGCCAAGCAGGTTATCGAGTGTGATGAAGCCGATCGGCTTCGCCCCCTTGCGACCAACGATGGCCAGATGCGGCGCGCCTTTGCGAAAACGCCGAAACAACTCCAGCGCCGACAGATTCGGCGCGACATATTGCACGGGCCGCACATGCCGAGAAAGCTTGTCGATCTTCTCGGCTGCATCCTTCGACAAGCTGAAGTTGAAGCCGCGCCCGCTGCCATCGCCCGCCAGCAGCAGGTCCTTCAGATGGATCATGCCGATCACGCGCTCGCCCGATGCATCGGCGAACAGCGGATAGCGCGAAAAACGATGCCGCGAAATCACAGCGAGGTTGTCACGCATCGGCAAATCGTTACGCAGCCCGACGAGCTCATGCGCCGGACGCATCAGGTCCGACACCGTCATGCGGCTGAAATCGAGCGAATGCGCGATGGTGTTCCACTCGTCCTCGTTATACGAAGACGCGCCGCCATGACGACGCCCGCGCAGGATCAGCTTGAGCTCGTCGGTGGAGTAATGCGCGTCATGGCCGTGCTCGGCCGAGATGCCGAAAAGCCGCAGCACGAAGTTCGCGCTCGAGTTCAGCACCCAGATGAACGGATACATCACCCAGTAGAAGCCATAGAGCGGCGTGGCGAGCCACAGACCCACCTGCTCCGCGCGACGAATGGCCCACGACTTGGGCGCCAGCTCGCCGACGACGATATGCAGAAACGAAATGACCGTGAACGCGAAGAACAGCGAGATCGAATCGATCAGCTTCTCCGATTCGACACCGATCAGCGCGAACAACGGATGCAGGAGCGTGGCGAACGCCGGCTCGCCGATCCAGCCGAGCCCGAGGGACGCCAGCGTGATGCCAAGCTGGCATGCGGACAGATAGGCGTCGAGCTGCCCGTGCACCTTGGCGAGCAGGCGGCCAGGAAGGCCGTTGGTGCGCGCCAGCGCCTTGACGCGCGTGGGCCGCAGTTTGACGAGCCCGAACTCCGCCGCGACGAAGAAGCCATTCAACGCGACGAGCAACAATGCGCCGATCAGCGCGACAACCTGAGCCAAAGCAACTCTCTTCGAAAATGGAAAGCGTCAGTATATGGCCGACAGGAAATCGAAAGTCAATTTACATCCCTGCGACCGGCAGGCGCACCGACAACGTCACCTCCGCGCCGTCCGCGATATCGCTGTGCTCGAACGCGCCGCCATGCGCTTCGGACACGCGCTTGCACAGCGCGAGCCCCCACGCGATGCGCCCGCCTTCGCGCGGTTCCAGCGCCTGCCGGCGCGCGAAGGCTTCGAGCACGTGTGGCGACGCCGCGTCGCTGAGCGCCTCGGCCGATACCGTAAAACGCACGTCGGTGCGCCACATGCTGCCTTCGACATTGCTCGACGCGCGCACGGTCGCGCCCGCCGCGCTCGCCTCGGCGGCGAACGCGAGCATCAGCCAGAGCGCCTGCAACAGACGCTCCGCATCGCCTTCGAGCTGTTCTTCCGCGAGCGGCGAGTCGATCTCGATCGTCACGCCGCGCGCCCGCGCGACGCCTGCGCGCGCCAGCGCCGCGCTCTTTTCCAGCAGCGGACGCACCGCGACCGGTGCGAGCGCGACGGACAGCGCCTTGGTCTCGGCGCGCGTCGTATCGACAGATTGCTCGATCAGCTTCACCTGTTGTTCGACACCCGAGCGGATGCCCGCGAGCGCGCGCTGCGCGGCTGGATCGTTGGCGTCGACCTTGCGTTCGAGCACGTAGCCCCAGCTATGGATCGCGTTCAACGGACCGCGCAGATCGTGCGACACCACCGACAGCACATGATCGCGCATGAAGAGCGCAGCCTCCGCACGCAGATGCGCGATGCGATCGGCGGTGCCGTCCTCCTTGTCCGATACCCCCGCCAACGGCGACACGATCAGCGTCACGCAATCCGCACCCGGCAGCGCGATGATCGAAAAGGCGCGCGTGGTATCACCCTCGTCGATCGACACGTGCGCGCGGCGCGTGCCGTTGCACGCGAGCGCGGCATCGGCCGCCGACGCGAACGCCGCGGTGAGCGGCCGGGGTAACGGGGTATCGGCGAGCGCGCGGCCGACGAGCGCGGCGGGATCGAGATCGAAGAGATGCGCCAGGACGGCGTCGGCGGAAAGGCAGCGCTGGGCGGCGTCGAGCACCAGCACGCCGTCGTTTCCTGCGACGGACGCGCCGAAGGAGTTGTCGCCTTCCGGCTCGACCGTACTGGAAAAAGACGTTGTCACGGTTATGGATCCTTGCGTGTAACGGTGTTGCGGTGAAGTCGCGAAGCCGGTTGCATTTACCCGAAGAATGGGCAGCTCGAATGAATCCCTGCGGATCATTATATGTGAGCGCCTACGACGCATGCGGCAGCGGTGCATTCCGTGCGCCGCCGCGCCTGTCTAGCAATCCGCGTGCACGATCGTGCTCAAGCAGCCCGATTCGAAAATATCGGAATGCTATTAATTCGCTTTTTGATAGCCGCATATTCAAGGCATAAACTCTCGTTACGTTTTTTACATGTCGAGTTTCAAAGCGGGATTGGCGGCTGCAAACAAGCTCAAGTTGGCAAAATGCAATACCTTCAGCAATGAAAATTCCCTACGCAAAGCCGCGCATCGATTTTATTTTTCTCTTGACCGCGACTTGAGGCGCTCAATCTGGAGAATACGCATTCGATTCCGCATTCAGGCGTAGCAGAACTTTCCCCGCTCACGCCTGTCCATAGCATTCTCTCCGGCGTTCAGCGCTTGAAGCGCTTGAACCAGCCGGCACGCATGACCGCCTCGGCCACGGTGGCTTTCGAATCAACTCTAACCGGTGACACGAGCACAATGACACGCGTCCACAATGGCAACCCTGAAACCTTGCTCTCGGTGATCATCCCCGCGTACAACGTGGAGCATTTCATCGCCGCGTCTCTCGAATCAGCGCTCTCGCAACCGCGTTCCGATGAAATCGAACTGATCATCATCGACGATGGCTCGACGGATCGCACGCTCGAATGCATCCTCGACGTGCAGCGCAGCGCACGCGGCCGCAATATCCGCGTCATTCATCAGGAAAACCGTGGCGTTTCCGCCGCACGCAATCGCGCGATCGCGGAAGCGACGTCGCCATACATAGGCTTTCTCGATTCCGACGACGTCTGGGCAGCGGACTTCACCGCGAAGATCATGCCGCTGCTCGACTCGAACACTGCGGACATCATTGAATTCAATGTCGGCATCATCGATTCGGGCGGCAAAGTCATCGACAAGGTCACGCTGATCGATGCGGGCACGGAAGGTCATCGCGCATGCGATCTCGACGCGCTGCTGGACTTCGCGCGCGTGTATCAGGTGTTTCCGGTCGCGCGCGTGTACAAGCGCGAACTGTGGGACGGCATCGAGTTTCCGGCCGGACGCGTCTACGAAGATGCCGCCGCGATCCCGCTCGTCTATGCGCGCGCGCAGTCGCTCTTTCGTCTCACCGATGATCTCTACTTCTATCGCCGCCGCGCAGGCAGCATCACGACCCGCGCGACGCCGTACACGGTGCAGTCGCTAGCAACCTGCGCGGAAGAGACCATGCGACGCTGCCACGGCGGCCCGCTCGATCCCTTCTGGCTCGCGATGTTCCACAAGGTCTTCGCGTATGCGTGCTTTCAGGCCGCGCGCGTCGATGGCCACGCGTTCGCCGAATCGATGCGAATCATCGAAGCCACGGCGGCACGCTATCGCGACTTCGCCGCGCATCGCACGGATACCCAGAAGGAACTGCGCTTTCACGGGAAGATCGCTGTCGATCGCCGCGTGTTCCTCGCCAAGCGCCTAGTCAAGCGCGCGCTCGGCCTCGAGTTGCGTCCGCCTGCGGCGGCATCGCGTGCACATCGCGTTCCCCGACAGGCGTCAGCGGTGAATGAATGAGGCCTGCGAAGCCGGTACGCCATACCAGCACTTCAAGTAGTTTGCAATCGAACGATCCCGTGTCAGACGCACATTTGCGTGGGCAAACCCACTGATGAATATGCTTTTATTTTGTTAAATAAGGTTTGCAATACACTGATGCTTTCCGGCTTTGAATCGATGGTCCGGAGGCGGTGTATTCCGTTCAACTTCCGCGCACCCGACGCCGGTCCAAAGGCGCAGACGTGCACATCTCCTGGCCGCGTGCCGCATTGACGGCAGAGCGCGCAAGCGAAACTATTCGCCTGAGAAGCTGTCACGCAAGAGCCCCTCGCGTCGGGCGAACCGGCACGGTTCGCAACCTTGCGGCATAGTCATCAAGATCACCACGCTTCGCACAAGCCGGGAAAAAACCGTTCAATGGCATCTTTTCGAAAGAACTTCACGATTCTGATGACGTTGCAGGTATCCACATACCTCGCACCGCTGCTGACGCTGCCGTGGCTCGCGCGCGTCCTCGGTCCGGGCGAATATGGACGCCTTTCATTTGGCCTGGCCTTTACTGCCTACTTCATCTCGCTCACCAACTACAGCTTCTCGCTGACGGCCACGCCGAAGGTCTCGATCAATCGCGACAATCGCGAACTGCGCTCGCGCGTGTTCTGGGAAACCATCCTCACGCAAGCCTCGCTCGCATGCGCCGGATTCGTCGTGATGGTCATACTGACGTCGGCCATCCCCTTTCTCCAAGAGAATCGCGAGCTGCTTCTCATCGGCTATGGTCAGGCGGTCGGCGCGATGCTGATACCCACGTGGTACTTCCAGGGCATCGAAGATCTCGGCATGCTGAGCCTCTTCGTATTCATCGGACGCGCGCTCAGCATTCCTGCGATGTATCTCTTCGTGCGCGAACATGACGATGTGTACATTGCGATGGCCGTGAATGCGCTGGTGCCGTTGCTGGCGGGCATCGCGATCTGCACATACCTGTACTCCCGGCGCGAGCTCGACTTCGTGCGCGTATCGTTCAAGACCATCGTCACTCGTCTGAAGGACGGCTGGAGCGTGTTCATCGCCACGGCGATCGTGGACATCTACGCATCGAGCAACATCGTGATACTCACGTTCATCGCGGGCAATGTCGCGGCGGGCTACTTCGCCGCGGCCGACAAGCTCATCCGCGCGGCACTGAATATGCTGACACCGCTCAAGACCGCAGCGTATCCGCGCGTGAGTTTTCTCATGCATCACGCAAGAGAAGATGCCTTCGCGTTCCTGCGCAAGATGTTCGTGGTGCAAGCGGTGATCGTGTCACTGATCTCGGTGTGCATCTTCTTCGGTGCGCCGCTTGCAGTAAAACTCTTGTACGGACCGAAGTTCTTGCCTACCGTAGAGGTGTTGCGATGGATGGCGTTCGTGCCGTTGATGGCCGGCCTCTCCGATCTCTTCGGTGTTCAGACGATGCTTCCGCTCGGCATGAAGGCACAATTCAGTCGTGTGCTGATGGCGTCCGCGGTGGTGAACTTCGGCTTGCTCGCCGTGCTCGCAACGCTGTTCGGCGAACAGGGCGCGGGGGCTACGGTGCTGATCACCGAAACGCTGGTTGCTGCCGCGATGGCATTCACGCTGCATCTGCAAGGCGTGCCGTTACTGAAGCGTCGTCCAATCGCCGAAGGCGCGAGCTCGGGAACGACGTGATGCATGATTTTGATGTGGCAACATTCGACACACGCCCTACTCCAAAGTTGCATGCATGTATGTGAGTCAGCGAACCGACCGATGCATTTCGAGCCGGTATCGTATTGGTATGACCAGTGTTTAATTAAGAGAGCCTGTGGAATGGAATCAGAGGAAATGTCGATCGAACACGTCCAGAAGCTGGTGCAGCAGGCCCAAAGCCTGCGCATGCAATCGGTCGCGGTTCCGCTCAAAGACCTGCAGATAATTCTGGAGATTTGCGAAGCGGCGATTGCTCAGCAGAATGCCTCAGTAACGAAATGACCTCAAACAATCCGTGTCCTGAGCACTTCAATGAGGAAGGTGCCCACGCCGGATGCCGCAGTCCCTACGCCGGGACGCCAAAAAATCTGAACGATTAGTCGGCTTCGCGCACCATTGCAGGGCAGCCGTTTTTACCGGGCTTCACTGCATTTTCAACCGCGCGACGCAGAATAATCCTCAAAAAGACCGATCTAGCGGGAGCCATACGGCCAAATTGACCTGGTCAGAGGCTTCCAGCAGGTAATTCCGGGGAAGTTTTCGAGCATGATGAGGTTCCTCGCGTCCGTGCGCGGGAACGACTCATGCTATGTCGCATCGCGTGCGAATTTTTCGATTGCGCAATTCAATGCTCGATCAGTACTCCTCGTGAACGACCGTGCACCTCTTTCATGCATCGGTCATTTCTCGAAAGTGTCACGTCGATCACCGATAACGATTAGGCCATTAACTTCTTATTGCGTATTGCCGCGGGTGCTCGGCAGGACGCCAACGAAGAGTCCAAGATGAAAGAGATCGTCCATATCACCGAAGCTTTCGGTGGCGGTGTGCTATCCATGCTGACCCAGCTTTCGAACCGCGCGGCAGCCGCGGGCGTCGGAGTCACGATCCTTCATTCGATCCGGCAGGAAACGCCCAACAATTTTTCCAGGCTTTTTCATCCGGCGGTCAAGCTGACCTATGTGAACATGGTTCGCGAAGTGAGCATGAAGAGCGACCTCACCGGACTGTGGAATCTGGTTCGCAAGCTCAGGGAGTGCGATCCGTCGGTGATCCATCTGCACTCCTCGAAGGCCGGCGTGCTGGGGCGCGCCGCCGCGCGCATCGCCGCGCCGCGTGCCCGCGTCTTCTATTCGCCGCATGGCCTCGCGTTTCTGCGCCGCGACGTGTCGGCCGCGAAGCAGTTCGCCTATCTGAGCTTCGAGCGCATCGCGGCGCGTCTGGGCGGCACCATCGTCGCGTGCTCGAAGAGCGAGCTCTCCGAGATCGAGACGAGAATGCACGCGCGACAGGCCCGCATGATCGAGAACGGCGTGAACGTGCCGGAGATTCCGCCGCGCATCGAGAAAGACGCGCAGGACGTGCTCATCGGCATGAGCGGGCGTGCCACGTTTCAAAAGAATCATGAAGCGTTCGTGGACCTCGCCACCGCGTTGCACGGCGACTCGACGCAGTTCCTGTGGATCGGCGGTCATGCCGAAGAGTTGCCCGCCGGGACGCCCAACGACGTCGTGTCGTGCAGTGGGTGGGTCACGCGCGACCGTGCGCTTGAACTTACCGCCAGTCTCGACATCTATGTGCAGACGTCCCGTTGGGAAGGCATGCCTATCGCGCTGATCGAAGCGCAGGTCGCGGGCATTCCCGCCGTGGTCACGGACGTGGTTGGCAATCGCGATGTCGTTCAGCATGGCGTCACGGGCTTCGTCGCATCGAGTGTCGAAGAAATGACGCAGTACACGGCGATGTTGCGCGACGACCCCGTCCTGCGCGCGCGCATGGGAACAGCGGCGAGAACGTCGGCGAGCAAGCGCTTTTCGATGGACGCGATCTTCCGTCAATGGCTCTCCATATACGAACTCGACTCCTCCACGCACGCGCCCGCGCCGCTCGACAAGGACGAGATCGCCTATGAAACCAGCTCCGATTCACAGTTCTGACGCCTAGACCATGGATACTTCCTTCGCCACCAGCAAGCTCGTCTACAACGGCCGTTTCACGAGCCAGAAGACCACCGGCGTGCAGCGTGTCGCGCGCGAACTCGTCGCCGCACTCGGGCAGTTGCCGCAAGGCTCGCATGTGAGGCTCGCGGTTCCGCCGCAAAGCGGCCTCGATCCCGTGCAGGGCGTCGACACCGTCAAGCTCGGCTTCGGCAAGGGCGTCTTCTGGGAGCAGATCGTGCTGCCGCTCTTCGCCGGCCGCTCGCGTATCGTGAATCTGTCCAACTCGGGTTCCATCTTTCGCACGAACCAGATCATCTACATGCACGATGCCGCGGTGTTCGATACGCCCGCGCACTTCTCGTGGAAGTTCCGCACCTGGTATCACGTGATGTTCTGGATTCTCGCGCGCACGTCGAGCTGCGTGCTGACCAACTCGACCTTCTCGCGCGACCGGCTCGCGCATCATGTCGGCGTGCCTGCGGAGCGCATCGGCGTGGTGCCGCTCGCCGCGGACCATCTCGATCACATCACGCCGGATGCTTCCGTGATCGATGAACTGAAGCTCACGAATAATCGCTACGTGCTCGCCGTGAGCAGCATGAATCCGACCAAGAACTTCAAACGTCTCGTCGAAGCATTCATGAAGCTGAACGATCCGTCGATCGATCTGGTGATCGTCGGTATGAAGAATGCGTCGATTTTTGGCAAGGCGCATGATCTGTCGAGCGCGCCGAACATCAAGCAGGCGGGCTACGTCAGCGACGAAAAGCTGAGAGCGCTCTACCAACATGCGGCATGCTTCCTCTATCCTTCCATTTACGAAGGGTTCGGCATTCCGCCGCTGGAGGCGATGCGCAACGGCTGCCCGACGCTCGTGGGCCGCGCGGCTGCGTTGCCGGAAACGTGCGGCGATGCATCGATCTATTGCGACCCCTACTCGGTCGACGATATTTCGAGCAAACTGCGCGAGCTGCTCGATTCGCCGGAACTGAGCGCGGACCTGAAGCGGCGGGGCCTCGCGCATGCCGAGCGCTTCCGATGGACGGAAAGCGCACGCCTGCTGATGCAGTTCATCGACAAGCCATGACGGCGCGTGCCAGCAGCAATGCCGACGCGCGCAGCGAGGGAGGAAGCCGGTGAGGTTGGGAATCTACTGCGACTCGGGTATAAACGGCGGTCACGAAGAGATGCTCAAGCGCTTCATGCTTGCGCTCGTGCCGAGCACGCAGGTCGAAACCTTGCATATCCTCGTGCCGACCAGGAACGAGCCGCTGTATCGCTACGTGCGCGATCTGGCGAGCGCGCATCCGAAAGTGAAAGCGATCGGTCTTTCGTACACGGCCGAATCGATACGCGGGAATGCGCTCGCGCTGTGGCGCACGATGCGCGCGACCGCCGCGACCTTGCGAGCATTGCGACTCGACAAGGTGCTGGTCGCGCAGGGCACGATCGCGTCCGGCATCGCGGGGCTGTTCGCGGCGCGCCGGGCACGCATCGAGACGGTCAGCTATCTGCCGCTCGTCGACGAAGCGCCCGCGAACGCAAGCCGCTCCGGCAAGCTCAAGTGGCTCGTCAAGCGCCGGTTGTATCGCATGCCGAACGCGTACGTCACGTTGAACGATCATCTGTGCGGCAAGCTGAAGACGCTCGCGCCGAACGCGCGCGCGATGGTGCTCGAGAATTATGTCGACGATCGCTTCAGCCGTTCGACACTCACGAAAGAGGCCGCGCGCGCGTCGCTCGGCCTGCCCGACGACGGCACCACGATCATCGCGCATGTCGGCCGGCTGAACTTTCAGCAGAAGCGTCAGGACTTCCTGATGCAGGCCATCGAGCGACATGCCGATGCATTCGCACGTACGCTCGTGCTGATCGTCGGCGAAGGGCCGGACGCAGCGCGTCTGCAAGAGACGATCGACGCGAGCCCCGTACTGTCCGCTTGCGTGCGAATGGTCGGGCCGCAGAAAGACGTGCTGCCGTATATCGTCGCCAGCGATGCGCTCGTGCTGCCCTCCGCGTACGAGGGCGTGCCGCTCGTGATGATCGAATCCGTGCTCGCGGAACGGCCGATCGTCGTCGCGCGCGTATCGGGACTCGATTCGTATTTGCCCGATGCATTGCTCTTTCCCGCGCACGACCACGATGCCTTCGTCGAACGCATCTTCGCCGCGCGCGATTTTCCGCTTGCCGCGTTGTCGGCCGCATTCCGGCGACGCTTCTCGCGCGAAGTATTCGATGCGCAGGCGCTGAACGTCGTGCTGCAAGCGGGCGATGCGCGCAACGCGGGCGTCGAGGCGACGGCACGACACTCCGACGCGCTGGTCAAATAACCGCGCGCACTATCACGAGGCCGAACGTCGATGCGAATTCTGGTGGCTGCGGTATTGGTGTTTGGCGCGTTGCTGTGCGCTTCGGTGCTGATCTTCGCGCGCAGCGGCACGTCCGACGCCTACCACAGCAGTCGCTCGGCCGTCCCCAAGGCGGATGCCGCGGGCCACGCGACGCCGAAGATTTCCTGCGGCAAGGGATCGACCGGCGTGTTCTATGGCATCGCGGGACATCTGGAACATCGTGGCGCGTATCGCATGAGCGACTATGGTCTGCAGATTTCACAACTGCGTGATCTTGGTGTCACGATGTACGCGCAAGATGTGTCGAACGAGGAAAGCGCGCACATGGTCGCGGATTTCGCGCGCGCGGCGGCGAAGCAATGCATCGGCGTGCTCGCGCTCGTGACGCCCTTCGAGCAGGAGAAGCGCGCGAACGAGCAGGAAACGTTCGAGCGCGGCTATGCGCTCGGCAAGATCGCGGGACGCATGCTGAAGGGGCTCGTCACGTACTATCAGGTGGGCAACGAGTACGACAACTGGACGATCCTCGGCTCGGACCGCAGCGGCGAACATCCGTCGGATTACGACAACGCGAGGTTCATGAAGGCGCGCGGATCGATCCTCGGCTTGATCAAGGGCATACGCGAGACGAACCCGGACGCGAAGATCCTGCTGACATCGTTCAGCTGGCTTCACTACGGCTTCACGGACATGCTCTATGCGGGTACGCAGCCCGACGGCAGCAAGGGCCATCCGATTCCGCAATGGGACATCACTGCGTGGCACTGGTACTCGAACATGGGATCGATCACGGCGGCGGGACAGAACAAGGTCAACGTGCTGGAGCGGTTGCGCGACAGTTACGGCAAGCCCATCTGGATCACGGAATATGGCGTGCGGCCGACTCATGAGGACCCGGCGGGCTATCTCGTCGGCAAGGATGCGTTGAAGGGATTCGTGTCGCTTGCAAAAACTTACAACATTCAGAATGTGACGTTGTACGAGCTATACGATGATCAACGCTACGGCGGCGATGGCAACTACGGCGTGATTCACGATGACGGTAAAACGCGCAAATCGCGCTTCGATACGGTGCGCGACTTCATCAAGGCGAACCCGATGCCGTGAAGATGGGCTCAACTTGTATGACGAAAACAACGCGCGTCGAACCGATGATTATCGCGCGAAAACACGGGGGCGCAAGTGGCGTGCCCGACATTGGAAGGCATTTAACGTTCGCTACTTAACAGACGCGAGCAACTCACGCCCGGAAGATAGTTTTGAACGCTATTTTTTCCGGGCGTATCGTATCGTTGATGGCAAGCGATTCGAGACGGATTCGCGAGTTTCATCCGCTGAATCCAGGACGCGGCTCCGAGGCACGGTGTGTGCTTCAGGCATATATCGCACTCCGATGAGCCGGCATGCTTCGTCATGCGAACGCGAGGCATCGAGCGCTTTGCCCGCTTTTCAAGAGCCTCTCGCGTCTTAAAGTCTGGAAGTTCCAACGGCTCTCTCGCCGGACCACTGACACGTAACGTACCGCGGCATGCCGCGCGGGCTCTCTGCTTTTTCCGCAGCCCGGAAACAACGCTCAATTTATCGACTGAGGACTGCGCCTTTGAACACCCCCTATGTCAACGCCTTACCTTCGCGCCCGGGCAAGGATGACGGTGAATTCACCGCGAGCGACATGCTCAGGCTACTGCGCGACCACCTTGGCATCCTCTTCCTGTTCATCGGAATCGCCGCCGCGCTCGCGAGCGCGTATGCGTTTCTTGCCAAGCCCATTTATTCGTCGGACGTGGTCGTGCGCGTGGATCCACCCGATCCGAACGCACTCGGCATCGCGCCGCAAAGCCAGCAGCAGATGCCGCAGGCGGTGCAGACAGTGAATCAGCTCGCGCCCGCCGAGATCTCCATGATGCAGAGCCGCTCGGTGCTGGAGCCTGTCGTCAAGCAGTTTCACTTCGACGTGAAGGTCAAGCCCAACACGCTCCCCGTGCTCGGCTCGATCGCGGAACTGTTCGCGAAGAAGGGACATCTCGCGCCTGCATGGTTCGGTCTCGATTCGTACGCGTGGGGCGGCGAGTCGCTGCAGATCGGCCGGCTCGACGTGCCGCCCGCGCTCGAAGACCAGAAGCTCGATCTGGTCGTGCTCGAAAACAACCAGTACGAGTTGCGCGACCCGGACGGCGAGACGCTCCTGCGCGGCACGGTCGGCCGTCCGGCATCGGCGAACGGCGTGTCGATACTCGTCGACAGCGTGATCGGTCGCCCCGGCGTGCATTTCGACGTGACGCGCCTCAATACGCTCGACGCGATCGCGCTCATGAAGAAGACGATGAAGGTGGCCGAGTCCGCGAAGGACACGGGCGTCGTGCAGATCACCTTCAATGCAGACGATCCCGCGCTCACCGCCGATGTCGCCAACGCGCTCGGCCAGGCGTATCTGGCGGCCGCCGTGCAGGCGCGTCAGGCAAACGACACGAAGACGCTCGAATTCATCCGCGGAGAACTGCCGCGCCTCGAACGCGATCTGCGTCAGGCCGAAGGCAATTTGAGCGCGTTCCGTTCGAAGTCGCAGTCGGTGCAGCCGATCAACGAAGCGCAGGCGTATCTGCAAGGCAGCATCGTGTCAATGCAGCAACTCGCGACCTTGAAGCTGCAACGCACGCAAGCCTTGCAGCGCTTCCAGCCGAGCAGTCCGCAGGTGGTCAATCTCGATCAGCAGATCGCCGAGCTCGAAGCATCGAACAAGCAGATTCAGCAGCGCTTCGACAGCATGCCCGCGTCCGAGCGCCAGAACGCGACGCTCACGCGTGACGCGCGCGTGGCCGAGACCATCTACATGGGCATGGTCAACAAGGCGCAGGAGCTGTCGGTGCGCCGTGCAAGCACGAGCGGCGGCGCGCATATCGTCGATAACGCGTTGCGCCCGTATCGTCCGGTGAAGCCGAACAAGCCGCTCGTCATCTTGGCGGGCACGGGTCTGGGCTTTTTCATCGGCACCTTCTTCATCTTCCTGCGCCGCCACGCGATGATCGGCGTGACCGATCCGATGTTCGTCGAGCGCCGTCTCTCGGTGCCGGTGCTGGGCGAAGTGCTGTACAGCCGGCAGCAGGCGATGCTCGATCACGAGATCGCCGTGTCGCCCGCGGAGCATGCGCCGCTCACCTATTCCGGCGCCGAGCAGGGCGGACCACCCAAGGCGCTGCCGTACGTTCATCTGCCGGAGCATGATGCGTTCGCGATGCCGCACGTCGCCGACACCGATCGCGACGCCCGCGTGCTCGCCACGCGCTATCCGCACGATCCGGCCGTCGAGGCGCTGCGCGCGGTACGCACGGAGCTGTATCGCGACCTCGCCAACGCGCCGAACAACATCGTGATGCTGACGGGCCCGATTCCGTCGGCTGGCAAGAGCTTCGTCGCGGCGAATCTGTCGGTGCTGCTCGCCGAAATCGGTCTGCGCGTGCTGCTGATCGACGGCGACATGCGGCGCGGCCATATCGCTTCGTTCTTCAAGCAGTCGAATCCGGGCGGTCTCTCGGAAGTGCTGAAGGGCGAGATGGCGCTCAGCGATGCGATCCGTTATGTCGGCGTGCCGGGCCTGTCGTTCATGTCGTGCGGCGGCTATCCGGAGAATCCGTCCGAGCTGCTGATGATGCCGGGCTTTCGCAATATGCTCGCTCGCATGAGCGATCAGTTCGATCTGGTGATCGTCGATACGCCGCCGTTCCTCGTCGTGACCGATGCGGCGATTGTCGCAAGCGATGCGGGCTCGACGGTGCTCGTGCTGCGCTCGGGCATCCAGAGCGAGGAAGAGATCGAAGAGACCGTGAAGAAGGTGCAACGCGCGGGCGGCAGACTGGTCGGTTCGGTCTTCAACGCGATTCCGCGACGCCCGAGCAATCGCCGCAGTTACGGTTATGCAGCGGCTTATACGAGCACGTTCAAGTCGGTGAACTGATGTTGCGCGCGCGATGACGCGCGTATCGTACCGATGCTTCACGCCGCGTGCCCGTCACGCGGCGCTTTACGTTCCATCCGTTGCGGGAAACGCTCGCGCGATCGGGATGTCAAACGATTTGCGGCATGACGAGCTATCTTCCGGAATGTGATCGTCGCGCGCTGGGCGCTTGCGATCAGAGCGTTGTTTCACGGGGCTTCGGCGCGCTTCGCGTCGCCAACCGGATCGAGGAAAGGGACGCATATGAGCGGACGTTTTTCCTTCAGGCATCGGCTCGTGCAATGCCCGCGCTGTCGCAGACAGGTGGCCGCGGCTTCGTCCGTGTGTCCGCATTGCGATTTTCATCGCAAGCCGAAAGCAGCGCGCAGGCGCGCGCCCTTGCGCATGGCGCTGGTCGTCGCGCTGGCGCTGCTCGCGATCGGCGGCTGCCTCTATCTGGGCGAGTCAGGACTCGATACACACCTGTTCCTGTCGCGTTGAACCGGCGGTTTCATCCGATGGTTCGCCACAGTGCCCGCTCCATCCAACATAACCTTCGACGATGAAAGAAAAAGCGGCGCTGACCGACCTTTACTACCGAATCTGGGCCTTCGCGATGCCGGTGACGTCGTTCCTCGTCATGCCATCGATTCAAGGCACGACGATCGGCTATCTGATGTGCTTCCTCTCCGTGCCGCTCGTGCTGCTGTTCGGCGGCCGCGCACGCAAGCACTGGCTGCACTTCGTGGGCGCGGCGCTGCTCGTCTGGCTGATCATGTTCTTCACGTCGCAGTTCGCGGACGTGATGGCGCCTTTCGATCCCGACTTCAGCAAGGTCGTGCTCGTCGACGACACCGATCCCTTCACCTTCGTCATGCGCAAGAGCCTGTTTACGCAGTCCGCCTACGTGGCGGCCGTCGTGCTCTACGCGGCCTACGTGTACCACTACTACAAGCCGACCTGGGACCAATGGCTGCTCGCGGCCATTACGCTGTTCGCGCTCTACGGCATGTTCGAAGTGGCTTACTACATCGCGACGGGGCAACCGGGCGACTTCATCTCGAACCGCGCTTTCGGCGATCAGTTCGGCAAGGGCATCGTGCGCTCGGACGGCACGGTGAACGGCAGCTCGTTCCAGCAGATCGACGTCAAGGGCTTTCCGATCCAGCGTCTCAAGGCGCTCACCGGCGAGCCGTCGATGTACGCGATGTCCATCTTCCCCTTCTGGGTCTACTTCAACGCGACTTCGCGGGTGCGCTGGCCGGTCTGGATCATCGGGCTGTCGCTTTTGATGACCACGTCGTCGACGGTACTCATCGGCTATGCGGTGTACTCGCTCATCCGCGTGCGCAAGCTCGGCATCAATCCGGTCAAGGCGCTGATCGGCCTGTTCGTGCTGTGCATCATCGCTTATGTGCTGCAGGACTACATCGCTGACCTGTTCAAGCAGATGGTCACGGACAAGCTCGAGGCGAAAACCGAGTCGGGCTCGGATCGCTCGCTGCTGTTCCTCGAATCGATGCGTCTGTGGTTTCATGCCGCGCCGCTCAACCAGCTCTTCGGCGTCGGCTTCGGCTATATCCGCTCGACCGATCTCTTTTCGACGCTGCTGGTGAACATCGGCGTCGTCGGCACGGTCTTCATCAGCGCGATGATGCTCTACCCCGCGTTCAAGCTCGACTGGGATCCGCGCGGCATGGCGCTGCGCCAGTGCTGCGCCGCGACCTGGACGATGATGATGGTCTCGGTGCCCGAGTTCGCCTATCTCGCGCCGTGGACGCTGGTCGCGATGGCGTATGTGCGCGTGCGTGCGCTCAAGCTCGCGCGGCAGCACGTCGACGACAGGGCCGCCGCCAGCGCGATGCGCGATGCGCAGGACGGCGCGTCGATCGGCACGGCGATCGGCAGGCATGTGCGGCCGGAAATCGGCGCGCGCATCGGCTCGCGCTTCGGTCCGCGCGGACGTCATCTCTGAGGCCCGCGCATCGGCTTGCTTCCCTCCGACGTTCTACAATGTCGGTTTCGACCACCGGCTGATCCATCGTTCGGGATCGCCGGGCAACCAGGGAGCAACCATGTCGACAGTCACGACCGATTCCGGTCTCAAATACGAAGATGTCACCGTTGGCGAAGGTGCCGAAGCCGTCGCGGGCAAGACGGTCAGCGTGCACTACACGGGCTGGCTCACGGATGGCCAGAAATTCGATTCGAGCAAGGACCGCAACGACCCGTTCGCATTCGTGCTGGGCGGCGGCATGGTCATCAAGGGCTGGGACGAAGGCGTGCAGGGCATGAAGGTGGGCGGCGTGCGCCGTCTCACGATTCCGCCGCAACTCGGTTACGGCGCGCGCGGCGCGGGCGGCGTGATTCCGCCGAACGCCACGCTCGTGTTCGAAGTGGAACTGCTGGACGTCTGAGCGTCGACGGCATGAGCGCGCCGCTGCATCGCCCGGCCGTGTCGCTGCGCCGTTATGAAGCGGCGCCGGCGTCGGACGTGCACGACTTTCATCAGATCGTGCTCGGTCTCGACGGGTCGATGGAAATGGCCGTCGATGGCAACGGCGCGCGTATCGACTGCGGCGGCGCGTGGATCATTCCGGCGGGCGCGCGCCACGATTACTGGGCCGACGGCGACAACCGCCAGCTCGTGCTCGATCTGCCCGCCACCTCCGTCGCGGTGCCCGAGCGCTACTTCGCGCGGGCGCGCGCCATCGCGATCGATCCGCGCGTCACGCAGGCCGTCGCGGACGTCGCCCATCATGCCCGTATCGGCGATGCATCTCTGTCGGACCGCGTCGCATGGCAGGCGGCCGCGCATCTGTGCGGCGCGCTGATGCACGACACGGACGACTCCATCGACATGATGCGTGGCCTCGACTTCGCGCGCATCGACCGGTGGTTGCGTCTGCATCTGTCGGAGCCGCTGCGTATCGCCGATCTCGCCGCGCATTGCGGCTGCGGCATGCGGCGCTTTCATCAGTTATTCAACGAAGCGTTCGGCGAGACGCCGCATCGCTATCTGCATCGTCTGCGGCTCGATACGGCGCTGACGCTGCTGGCCGATCCGCGCACATCGCTGACCGATATCGCGCTCGATGTCGGCTTCGCGGATCAGAGCGCGTTCACTCACGCGTTTTCGAAACGCTTCGGGATCTCGCCGGGGCAGTGGCGCAGTGGCGGCTTCAGGTCGCCGCGCGGCGCCTAGCCCAGACCGCACGCCAGATCGGCGCGTATGTCTGCCGGATCTTCGAGACCCACCGCAAGACGAATCAGCCCTTCGCGTATGCCCGCCGCTTCGCGCACTTCGGCGGCGAGGCGTCCATGCGTCGTCGTCGAGGGATGCGTGATCGTCGTGCGCGTATCGCCGAGATTGCCGGTGATCGAACAAAGCTTCGTACCGTCGATCACGCGCCACGCGTTCTCGCGCTGCTGCTCCTGCGTCTCACCCTTCAGTTCGAACGATACGATCGCGCCGCCCGCCTTCTGCTGCTTCATCGCGATGGCATGTTGCGGATGCGATTCGAGCCCCGGATAGAACACGCGATTCACAGCTGGATGCGCTTCGAGCCAGCGCGCGATTTCCAATGCATTCGCCGACTGCTTCTCGACGCGCAGCGCGAGCGTCTCCATGCCCTTCAGGAGCACCCATGCGTTGAAGGCGGACATCGTCGGACCGGCGCTGCGCACGAACGGAAACACCGTCTCCATGATGAAGCGTTTCGAGCCGACGAGCGCACCGCCGAGCACGCGGCCCTGACCGTCGAGAAACTTCGTGGCCGAATGCATCACGACGTCCGCGCCGAGCTTCAGCGGCTGCTGCAAGGCCGGACTGCAGAAGCAGTTGTCGACGACGCAGAGCGCGCCGTTTTGCTTCGCGATCTTCGCGATTGCCGCGATATCCGCAATTTCGGTCAGCGGATTGGACGGCGTCTCCAGAAAGAACATCTTCGTCGCAGGCGTCACGGCAGCTTGCCATTCGTCGGGCTGCGTCGGATCGACGAACGTCGTCGTGATGCCGAACTTCGGGAAGATCTGCGTGAACATGCCAATAGTCGAGCCGAACAGGCTCTTCGAACTGACGATGTGATCGCCCTGCTGCATCGACGCCATCACGACCGACAATATCGCCGACATGCCCGATGCCGTCGCCATGCACGCTTCGCCGCCTTCGAGCGCGGCGAGGCGGTTCTGGAACATCGTCACGGTCGGATTGGTGAAGCGCGAGTATGTGTAGGCTTCTTCGGCGTTCCTGAAGCGCTCGGCCGCTTCCGCCGCGCTCGAAAAACAGAAGCTCGATGTGAGAAAGAGCGCCTCGCTATGCTCGTTGTATTCGCTGCGCAAGGTCCCGGCGCGCACGGCGAGCGTGTCGAAGTTCAGGTGGTCGTCCATGTTTTTCTCCCTTGTTTTCAGGCTCGCGACGTAAAAAAACCCGCTTGGTCCTTGCAGACGAAGCGGGCTCGCATGAAGCGCCGGAAGCTTACTCGACCGATAGTTGCAGATGCAACTGCGAGCGCGTCATACCGCCGTCCTGCGCGTCGCTCGCCGCGTCGCGATCCGACTGCGATTGCGGTGCGAGACGCGCGGTTTCGATGCGATCGAGATAATCGGTCGTCACGTCGCCGGTGATGTAGTTGCCGTCGAAGCACGAGGCTTCGAATTCCTTCAGCGCCGGGTTGATGTCGCGGATCGCGTTCTTCAGGTCTTCCACGTCCTGATAGACGAGATAATCCGCGCCGATCATGCGCGCGACTTCGTCATCGCTGCGGCCATGCGCGACGAGTTCGCCGCGCGTCGGCATGTCGATGCCGTACACATTCGGGAACTTCACCGGCGGCGCGGCGGACGCGAAGATCACCTTGCTCGCGCCGGCGTCGCGCGCCATCTGCACGATTTCATGCGAGGTCGTGCCGCGCACGATCGAATCGTCGACGATCAGCACGTTCTTGCCCTTGAACTCGATGCCCATCGCGTTCAGCTTCTGGCGCACCGATTTCTTGCGCACCGCCTGACCCGGCATGATGAAGGTGCGGCCCACGTAGCGGTTCTTGAAGAAGCCCTCGCGATACTCGACGCCGAGCTTCGCGGCCACCTGCATCGCGGCGGGGCGCGACGAATCGGGAATCGGCATCACGACGTCGATCGGCACATCGGGCAGCACGCGCTTGATCTTCTCGGCGAGGTAATCGCCCATGCGCAGACGCGCGTTATAGACCGGCACGCCGTCGAGGCAGGAGTCCGGACGCGCGAGATACACGAGCTCGAAGATGCAGGGGTTGAGCTCGGGCTTCTCGGCGCATTGATGGCTGTGCAGGTTGCCTTCCGCGTCGATGAAGATGGCTTCGCCCGGCTCGACATCGCGCACGAACTCGAAGCCGATGCCCTCGATCGCCACCGATTCCGACGCGACCATCCACTCGACGCCCGTCGTCGTTTCCAGCTTGCCGAGCACGAGCGGACGGATGCCGAACGGATCGCGGAACGCCACGAGGCCGTAGCCCGCGATCAGCGAGACGATCGCATACGAACCCTTCACGCGGCGATGCACGCCCGCGACCGCCTTGAACAGCGCGGTGGCGTCGAGTTGCAGGCCCGAGCTTGCGAGCTGCAGTTCGTGCGCGAACACGTTGAGGAGCACTTCGGTATCGGATGCGGTGTTGATGTGCCGGCGGTCGATGCGGAACATCTCGTCCTTCAGCTGCATCCAGTTCGTGAGATTGCCGTTGTGCGCGAGGATGATGCCGAACGGCGCATTCACGTAGAACGGCTGGGCTTCTTCCTCGCTCGACGCGGAACCGGCGGTCGGATAACGCACCTGGCCGATGCCCACGTTGCCCGGCAGGCTGCGCATGTTGCGCGTGCGGAACACGTCGCGCACCATGCCGTTGGCCTTGTGCATGTGGAAGTTGTTGCCGTTCGCCGTGGCGATGCCCGCCGCATCCTGTCCGCGATGCTGGAGCAGGAGCAGGCTGTCATAGATCAGCTGATTGACGGGACTTTGGGAAACTACACCTACGATGCCGCACATGGCATGGTCCTTCAAAGAGTCGAAACGGGTAGACAAGGCGTGGCCCGGATCTCATCGACGCTTCTCTCGAAATCTGGCCGTAACGTGGCCGGGTCGAAGCGTCTTCGAGCCGTCTCGCGTTCCTCGTGTAGCCGGCCGTTCGTCTATTGTGCGGCGTCTGGCGCCAGTCCGCTCGGTTGAGGAGCGACATGCACATACGCGGCGAGCGTATCGGGGAGCAGCGGTTTCAATTCGCGCACGCCTTGCTCGGCCATCGGCCTCAGCAGCGCATTGCGCCAAAAATCCTTTTGCGGCAGTTCGGTCAAGCCAGCCAGGGCGACCAGTATCACTACCAATATAGCGCCTCTCACGAGGCCGAACAGCAAGCCCAACGAGCGATCCACGCCGCGCAGGCCGGTCACTTCGGTGATGCGCGTCAACAGCGCCGACAGCACGCTCGACACGAGCAGCACCGCCGCGACCACCAGCAGGAACGCCACGAGCCACTGCGTGAGCGCGCCGCCCGGCCATGTCGCCGGAATATAGGGCACGACGAACCCGACGAAGCGCCCTGCGATCAGAATGGCTGCGATCCAGCCGACCAGTCCGAACGCCTCGGCCAGCAGGCCACGCCACATGCCGCGCAGCGCGGACAGGCCGATCACGGCCATCACGGCGTAGTCGAAAGCGGTGAACATCGAGCCTGCTTAATTCGATGTCGACCGGGTGCCGCCGCCCAGGCCGGCCTGGCGCACCTTCACGAGCGCCGCCTGCGCCGCCGCGCGATCCGGGAACGGACCCGCGCGCAGCAGCGACTTGGTCGCGCCGTCCGACTGCTTGCGATGTTCGAGATATGCGGGCACGCCCGCGGACTTCAACTTGTTGACCCAGTTCTGCGCGGCGGTTTCGTCGTCGAACTGGCCGATTTGCAGCACGAAACGGCTGCCGGCCGGCGACGACGGCGTGTTCGCGGCGCCCGCAGCCGCGTTGGCGGCGGAGTTCGCGGTGGCGTCGTCGGAGGGTTCTGCGGCTTGCTGTTTCGCGTTCTGGCTCGCGACCGCGGCGGGCTTCGACGGCTTCGTCTCGGCCTTCGCTTCCGGCTTCGGCTGTTCCTTCGCTTCGGGCTTGGCCTGCGCCGTCGCGGCCGGTGCTGCGGCCTGCGGTTGCGTCACGCCGGCCGCGACACCACCTGAAACGCCCGCCGGCGCTTCGTGCGCGACGCCAGCCTGCGTGTCCGCGTCATTCGCGTCGCGCGACTGCTTCGCGGCAGGCGCCGGGCGATTGGGAATATCGATGGAAATATCGTCGGTGACGGGCTTCGGGCGCGAATCCAGCACCATCGGCAAAACGATGACCGCAGCCAGCACCAGCGCGACCGCGCCGATGAGTCTGCGGCGCGCACGCTGTTTCTCGGGGAGGGTGGGATCGAGCATCATCGCGTCGGTGTCGGTGCGCTCGCTACGGTCGGATCTGCGCGTGCGGCGTTCCGTGCGGACGGTGTGACGCGAGCCGCGTGAGGAATCGGAGGATGCGTCGCGACCGGAGTCGTCTTTCTTGCCGAACGAGAAGAGTCCCATGTATCGCTTGGTGCTGACGGCCGACCGTCTGGGTGATGCTGCTCAGTGATGCTGCGACTTACGGTAGGCCATGACGCCTGCTACCGTGTAGAAACTGCCGAAGACCAAGATTCTATCATTTTCGGAGGCACGGCCTAAAGCATCTTGAAAAGCTGCGGCCGGCGTTTCAAACCGGAAAACGCTGCTGTCGGGGCCATCGTTGACACCGGCCTCGCGCAATGCGTGCTCCAGTTGCTCCGCCGAGGCAGCGCGCGGCGTCGGCAGTGCGGTGACGTTCCAGTGATCGATCTCGCCCTTCAACTGATTCACGACGCCTTCAATGTCCTTGTCGCGCATTGCGCCAAACACTGCGTACGTGTACGGAAAATAGCCCATGTTGCCGAGATTTTGCGACAAAACGGCGGCAGCGTGCGGATTGTGCGCTACATCGAGAATGATCTGCGGCTTGCCCGGCAGCACCTGAAACCGGCCCGGCAACTCGACATTGGCGAGGCCTAGACGAATGTCCTGCGCCGATACAGGCAGGCGCGCGCGCAGCGCTTCAAGCGCCGCCAGCGCCGCCGAGGTATTGATCAGTTGATTCGCGCCGCGCAGCGCCGGATAGGCCAGGGCCGAGCGCCGCTGCTCACGCCCGATATAGCTCCATTGCTGGCGCTCGTTGCCCGGCTGCGCTTCGTAACGGAAATCGCGTCCGACGAGCCACAGGTCCGCGCCGACCGCCTCGGCGTGGTCGATGAGACTCTGCGGCGGCGAAGGATCGCCGCACACGGCGGGCGTGTTCGACCGGAAAATCCCCGCTTTCTCGAAACCGATTTTCTCGCGCGTATCGCCGAGATAGTCCGTATGGTCGATATCGATGCTCGTGATCACCGCGCAGTCCGTATCGACGATATTCACCGCGTCCAGACGCCCGCCCAGCCCCACTTCGAGAACCACCGCGTCGAGCCCGCGCGAGGCGAACAGATGCAGGATCGCAAGCGTCGTGAATTCGAAGTAGGTCAGAGAGACCGGCTCGGCGAGGCTCGCGCGCGCCTTTTCCACCGCCTCGAAATGCTCGAGCAGCTCGGCGTCGCTGGCTTCGGCGCCATCGATACGCGCACGCTCATTGAACGACAGCAGATGCGGCGACGTATGGCAGCCGACGCGATATCCCGCACGCAGCAGAATCGTTTCGATGATCGCGCACGTCGAGCCCTTGCCATTCGTGCCGCCGACGGTAATGACCGGACAATCGAAATGCAGGCCGAGCGCGTCCTTTACCTTGCCGATGCGCGCGAGGCCCATGTCGATGCCGACCGGATGCGCCGCTTCCAGATGGGCGAGCCAGGCGTCGAGAGTGGGGAAAGTGTTCATTTTCGAGATCGGAGAAAAGCAAAACGCCGCGCGAAAACCGTAGGGCTCTCGCGCGGCGCAGCGCTGCAAAATCAGCAACTCAAGCGACGGAATCGGCGGGTTGCCGCGTCATGAGCGCCATCAACTGGGCCAGTTCTTCGCGCATCTTGCGGCGATCCACGATCATGTCGATCGCGCCCTTCGTCATCAGGAATTCGGCGCGCTGGAAGCCTTCCGGCAGCTTTTCACGCACGGTCTGCTCGATCACGCGCGGGCCGGCGAAGCCGATCAGCGCTTTCGGCTCGGCGATCACGACGTCGCCGAGGAACGCAAAGCTGGCGGACACGCCGCCCATCGTCGGGTCGGTCAGCACGGAGATGAACGGCAGCTTGGCGTCCGAGAGTCTCGTCAGCAGCGCGGTGGTTTTCGCCATCTGCATCAGCGAAAGCAGGCTTTCCTGCATGCGCGCGCCGCCGGAAGCCGTGAAGCAGATGAACGGCACGTTCTGCTCCAGCGCGTTGCGCGCGCCGCGCACGAAGCGCTCGCCGACCACCGAGCCCATCGAGCCGCCCATGAACGAGAATTCGAAACACGCGACGACGCACGGAATCGTGTGGATCGCGCCGCCCATGACGACCATCGCATCGGTTTCGTCGGTATCCTCCATCGCTTCCTTGATGCGGTCCGGATACTTGCGGCTGTCCTTGAACTTGAGCGCGTCGACCGGCACGACTTCCTGGCCGATTTCATAGCGGCCTTCCGGATCGAGCAGACGGTCGAGCCGCTCGCGCGCGCCGATACGCATGTGATGGCTGCACTTCGGGCACACGTGCAGGTTCGCCTCGACGTCGTTGCGATACAGCACGGCCTCGCACGACGGGCACTTCACCCACAGGCCCTCGGGAATGCCCTTGCGGCTTTTGGGATCGGTTTGCTTGATCTTCGGCGGCAGCAGTTTGTCGAGCCAGCTCATCGTTTTTCCTTGACTGATCGGTCGCCGCGCGGCGCACGTCCGAATCGGACGGCCCGCGGCGGCGCGTATTTTACTGTGCGGCGTCGAGCGCCTGACGAATTTCGGCGATGAAGCTCGTCAGCGACGCAGCTGCGGCGTCCGGTTTCGCCTCTTCGAGCAGTTGCACGAGGCGGCTGCCGATGACGACGGCGTCCGCGACATCGGCGACGGCGCGCGCGGTCTGGGCATCGCGAATGCCGAAACCGACGCCAACCGGCAGGGGCACATGCGACTTGATGGCCGGGATTTTACTCGCGATGCTGGAAACGTCCAGATTTGCCGCGCCGGTCACGCCCTTCAGCGATACGTAGTAGACATAGCCGCTCGCGATCTTGCCGACCGCCGCGATGCGATCGTCCGTCGATGTGGGAGCGAGCAGGAAGATCGGATCGATGCTGGCGGCGCGCATCTTCTCGCCGAATTCGATCGCTTCCTCGGGCGGGTAATCGACCACCAGCACGCCGTCGACACCCGCTTCCTGCGCGGCTTTCGCGAACGCATCGGCGCCCATGCGCTCGATCGGATTCGCATAGCCCATCAGCACGACGGGTGTTTTGTCATCGGTTTCGCGAAAGCGCGCGACATCCGCGAGCACGCTCTTCAGCGTCACGCCGCGCGCGAGCGCGCGCTCGGACGAGCGCTGGATGACGGGGCCATCGGCCATCGGATCGGAAAACGGCACGCCGAGCTCGATAACATCCGCGCCGCCCTTCGCCAGCGCGTGCATGAACTCGACCGTCTGCTCCGGATTCGGGTCGCCCGCCGTGATGAACGGGATCAGACCTTTCTTTCCCTGCGCGGCCAGGGCCGCAAAAGTTTGCTTGATTCGGGACATGAGAATTCTCGTGAACGTTCGTTAGCGCCGATGCTTCTGTCAGCATCTGACGCGATCAGCGACGAAAAAGGCGCTATTCGGCAGCTTGAGCGGTGTCGGTGACAAGAAGCGTCTTGCGGCGCGCGCGAACCGGTTCATCCGGACTGAGTCGCGCGGCACGTGCTTGCGCGACGCGGCTTTCCGCGATCGCGCAGTAGTCCGCGTTGATCTCATAACCGATGAACTGCCGGCCGTGACGCGCGCACGCGACGCCGGTCGTGCCGCTGCCCATGAACGGATCGAGCACGCGGCCACCCGGCGGACAACTCGCGAGCACCATGCGCTCGACGATTTCCAGCGGCTTTTGCGTGGGATGATCCACGCGCTCCGCGTGTTGCCTGTGCAGGCGGGACACCGACCAGACGTCCTTCGGGTTGTAACCGAGTTCCAGCCACTTGCTGCCTTCGAAAATCTTGCGCGAACGCGCCTTTTTCGTCTCTGCGTCGTAGGGGATGCGGACCGGATCGAGATCGAAGTAATAATCCTTCGATACCGCGAAATAGCCGATGTTATCGTGCACTGACGTAAATTTACGCGTCGTTCCGCCCATGCTCGGCACGCGCCGGTCCCAGACGATCTCATTGATCATCATGAGACGACGCTTCAGGAACACGAACAGTTCGGGCGAGTATTGCCAGGTGCAGAAGATGTACAGCGAGCCGCTCGGCTTGAGTTTCGGGATCGCCAGATCCAGCCAGCGATACGTCCACTCAAGAAAAGCGTCGCCGGACAGCATGTCCGAGTCGTTCCCGTAATCCTTGCCCAGACCATAGGGCGGATCCGCGACGATCAGATCGATCGACGCGTCGGGAATGTTCGCGGCATCGGCCAGGAAATCGCGGTTGCGGATGTCGCTGCCGGCGCCCTGAAGCGCGCCTGCGGACAACGGCTCGTCGATGACGGTACGCATCTATCAGGCGCTCAGAACTGGATGCCCGATCGCTCCGCGACCGTGTGCATATCCTTGTCGCCCCGGCCCGACAGATTGACGAGCAGCACCTTGTCGCGCGGCAGCGTTTTCGCGAGCTTCGCGCCGTAGGCGAGCGCGTGGCTCGATTCCAGCGCCGGAATGATGCCCTCGATGCGGCAGCAGTCATGGAACGCCTTGAGCGCTTCTTCGTCGGTGATGCCGACGTATTCCGCGCGCCCCGCGTCCTTCAGCCACGCGTGCTCCGGACCGACGCCCGGATAGTCGAGACCCGCCGAGACCGAATGCGTCTCGATGATCTGCCCGTTCTCGTCCTGCAGCAGATACGTGCGGTTGCCGTGCAGCACGCCGGGGCTGCCGCCCATCAGCGACGCCGCATGACGCCCGGTATCGATGCCGTCGCCCGCCGCCTCGACGCCGATCAACTTGACGTCTTTATCGTCGATATACGGATAAAAGATGCCCATCGCGTTCGATCCTCCGCCCACGCAGGCGATCACCGCATCCGGCTGGCGACCGGTCATTTCCGGCATCTGCACGCGGCATTCGTCGCCGATCACGCGCTGGAAGTCGCGCACCATCATCGGATAGGGATGCGGACCTGCCACCGTGCCGATGATGTAGAACGTGTTCTCGACGTTCGTCACCCAGTCGCGCATGGCTTCGTTGAGCGCATCCTTGAGCGTCTTCGAACCGGATTCGACCGGCACGACTGTCGCGCCGAGCAGCTTCATCCGATAGACATTCGCGGCCTGACGACGCACGTCTTCCGCGCCCATGTAGACCACGCATTCCATGCCGAAGCGCGCGGCGATCGTCGCCGTCGCCACGCCGTGCTGACCCGCGCCCGTTTCGGCGATCACGCGCGGCTTGCCCATCTTGCGGGCGAGCAGCGCCTGACCGATCACGTTGTTCACCTTGTGCGCGCCGGTGTGATTCAGGTCTTCGCGCTTCAGGTAAAGCTGCGCGCCGCCGAGCATTTCGCTCCAGCGCTTCGCGTGATAGATCGGCGACGGACGGCCCACGTAGTGCTTGAGCTCGTACTCGTACTCGGCGAGAAATTCGGGATCTTTTTGTGCCGCCTCATACGCGACGCGCAGTTCGTCGAGCGCGTGGATGAGCGTTTCGGAGACGAACACGCCTCCATATTGGCCGAAATGGCCTCTTTCGTCTGGCAAGTTGTACATTGCGTCACTCTCTCGGTTACGCGGACCGGCAGCGCGGCCCGCGTTCGAATCACCCGGCATCCGCCGCGCGCACCGCGCGCACGAATGCCGCCATTCGGGCGGGATCTTTCACGCCCTTGGCGCCCGGCACTTCGATGCCGCTCGAGACATCGACCGCGTACGGGCGCACACGCCGAATGGCGTCACTGACGTTTTGCGCGTTCAACCCACCACTCAAAACGGCCCGATGCCCGAGATCTGTTGGGATAAGTGACCAATCGAATACCTTTCCACCGCCGCCGAAGCCCTCGACGAGAGCGTCGAGCAGAAGACCGCCTGCGGCTTTGAACTTGAGAGACGATTCTATCAAATGGCTTGTAGACGCATCAGCCCCAATTCGCACTGCGCGCCAATAGGATAAACCCGCAACTGCCGCGAGTTCCTCGCATTGCTCCGGAGTTTCGTCGCCGTGAAACTGCAGCAGGGAAAGCGGCACGTTCGACGTGACTTCGCGAATCCACTCGGGCGTCGCATTCACGAAAAGCCCGACCGCCGATACCAGTGGCGGCACCTGCCGCGCCAGCTCGACTGCCTGCGCGACGCTCACCGAGCGCGGGCTCGGCGGATAGAACACGAAGCCCACGGCATCCGCGCCGAGCGCGACGGCGTGCTGCACGTCCTCGACGCGCGACAATCCGCACAACTTGATGCGGGTGCGATGCAAATCTCGTTCTGTCATTTCGGCTCGGCCCAGATGGCGCTCCAGGGCATGCTGGCGATGTGCGGCGGCGGCACCGCGAAGCGTTCAGGATAGCCGACCTCAGCCAGATACAGCCCATCGGGCATGAAGGTCGGCGCGGCGGCGCGGCGGTCGCGTGCGGCGAGGACATCGGCCATCCAGGAAGCCGGGTGACGGCCTCGCCCGATCGCGACGAAACATCCCATCAGGTTGCGCACCATGTGATGCAGGAACGCGTTGGCGCGAAAACGGAAGTGGATGAAATCGCCCTGCTCGCGCACGTCGATCTGATAAAGATGCTTCACCGGCGTTTTCGACTGGCAATCGGCCGCGCGGAACGACGAAAAATCGTGCTCGCCGATCAGACACGCAACCGCATCGCGCATCGCGCCTGCATCGAGTGGCGTATGCACCCAGCCCGCGCGTTTCGACAGCATCGGCGAACGCACCGGATTGACGTATAGAACGTAGAAATAGGTCCGTTCGAAGGCGGCGAAGCGCGCGTGAAAATCGTCGGGCATCGGCTTCGCCCATTGCACGGCGACCGTGTCCGGCAGAAACGCGTTCGTGCCGCGCACCCACGAGAACGCCGTGCGATCGAGATCGGTATCGAAATGGACGACCTGACCGAGCCCATGCACGCCCGTGTCCGTGCGCCCGGCGACGACCGTCTGCAGCGGCGTCTGCGCGAACTCGGCGAGCGCGCGCTCCAGTTCGTTCTGGACCGTCTTGCCGTGCGGCTGCGACTGCCAGCCGCAAAACGCCGAACCGTCGTACTGAACGCCCAGTGCAATACGCATCAGGAATGCGGCGCGAGCGTCGACAGGAGCGTGGCGGCCTGCTGACGCGTCGCCGGATCGTTCGACTCGATCACTTCCTGCAGCAAGGTGCGCGCGCCCGAAAGATCGCCCAACTCGATGTACTCAGCGGCCAATTCGAGCTTGTTGCGCGCGATGGTCGCGAGTTGCGCCGGCGTGAGGGCGGGAATCGGCTCGGTGGTGCTCGACGCCGCGCCGAGATCGAAATCGAGGCTCAGCGGCCCGAATCTCGTCGCGCCCAAGCCTGCCACCGACGCCGCACCGGCCGTGCCGGCTTCGATCTGCGAAGCGACGGACTGCGCCTGCGATTGCGGCGGCTGCGCCGGATCGGGCCGCGCCACCGGTTGCGGGACGAACGGCGCCTGTTCGATCGGTTGCGTCAAGGACGGCACCTGTTGCAGCGCCTGCGGATGCGCCTCCTGCGGCGGCGCAAGCTCAGCCGGCGGCGAGGCCAGCGTGGCCGGCTCCGTGATCGCGGGCGGCTTGATCGTCAGCTCCATGCGCGGCGGCAGTTCCATTTCGAGCGAACCCAGCGCCTGAATCGCGTCCTGCGGGAACTTCGGCATCGGAAAGCGATGCGCGAGCACCGGCTCCTCGTCCGGCGCGATACCCGATTTTTCCGCTTCGCGCGCGGCCAGTTCCTCGATGTCGCGCTGCTCGGCGGCACGCTGCTCGGCAGCCTGCTCTTCCGCAGCGCGCGCCTGCAATTCCCGCAACTCGGCTTCGCGCGCGATGATCTCGCGTGCGGCGGCGTCGCGCGACTGCTCCTCGCGCTCGGTCACCTGACGCAATTCGGCCTCGCGCTGCTCGGCTTCGCGGGTAGCCATTTGATGGGCGAGCGCTTCTCGCGCGGCGGCTTCGCGCGCACGAATCTCGCGCTCCTCGGCCTCCTGCGCGGCTGCCTGACGTGCCGCGGCCTCGCGTTCCTCGCTTTCCCATTTCTCGGCCTCGAGGCGGGCCGCCTCGCGCGCCTCGATTTCGCGAAGGTGTGGCTCGTGCGCGCCGGCGTCGGCTGCGGGGGCTTCGGGCAAGGGCGGAACGAAGTCGGCGTGTCGAGCCGCGGGCGCGACGGGCGCGAAGGGCTCGTCGCGAGCCGGTTGCTCTGCGGGCTTCGATTCGGTCGTCGGCGGCAATTCGCTCTCGACGCTCGCTGCCGTCGCGGCTGCAGCGCCGACGCCCGCACTCACCGCCGCAGCTTCACGCTCCTTGCGAAGCGCTTCATTGCGCGCGGCCGCATCGGCTTGCGCTTCTTCGAGGCTGGAGAAGGTTCGCGGAGCGCGATCGAGGTCGCCGCTCGCTGCCGCGCGCCGCTTGCGACGGCGCATCCTGAGCAGCAGCGCACCGATCACCACCAGCACGATCGCGACGATGAACGGCGTCAGGCCGATCGTCGCGGCGGTCGCGCCTTGATGACCCGCGGATGCGGGCGCCGCGCTGGCTGGCGCACTCGCTGGAGCCGGCGTCGCAGACGCGGCCTCGGGCTGTGGCTCCGGCGCGGAGGCGACCTCCGCAGGCGCGCTCGCCTGCGGCTCGATGGCCGATGCGGGCGCCGCTGGCGCTGCGCTCTCCGATACCGGCGCCGCGGCTTCCGGAGCGGGCGCAGGAGCCGGAGCGGGCGTCTCGGCGGGCGCGGAAGGGGAAGCCGCAGCCGTCGCCCCACCCAGATCGGCCGGCACGTTCAGCACGGCGCCGAGTTTCAGCTTGTTGATATCGTGATTTCCGAACGCGCTCGGATTGGCGTCGAACAGCGCACGCGCAGCACGCGCGCGTACGTCGCGGTCCTTCGATCCGGTGAGCTCGCCAGCGATATCGCTCAACGACTGCCCCGGCTTGACCGCGTACGTCTGCCCCGTCGCGCCCGGCGCCGCCGCACTGCTCGCCTGGGCGAGCGCATCGCCGGGATTCGCCCAGAACATCGCGCATACGGCGAAACTTGTCGCGGCGAGCGCCGCACGCGATGACGAAAGGAGAGACCGGCGAGGTCGTTGGATCATTGAGGCTCCGGGTCCGGCAAAAAATTGAAACGTACGGCGAGAACGGCTCGGCCGACACAGCTTTGCAACAAAACGACGCGCAAACAAAAAAGCGCCGCGAGAAACGCGACGCTTTTCATGCTGGCACGCGCTTCCAGGCGCGTAGTTTACTTTACTTGTCGAGCAGAATGCGCAGCATGCGGCGCAGCGGTTCGGCCGCGCCCCACAACAGTTGATCGCCAACAGTAAATGCGGACAGATATTCGCCGCCCATCGCCAGCTTGCGCAGACGGCCGACCGGCACCGTCAGCGTGCCCGTGACGACTGCCGGCGAGAGATCGCGAATCGACGCGTCGCGCTCGTTCGGCACGACCTTTACCCAGTCGTTCGCCGATGCGAGGATGCCGTGCACTTCGTCCAGCGGCACGTCCTTCGTGAGCTTGATGGTGAGCGCCTGCGAGTGGCAGCGCATCGCGCCGATACGCACGCAGAGGCCATCGACGGGAATCGAGCCCGGCGCGCCCATGGCCGGCTTGCCGAGAATCTTGTTGGTTTCCGCGCCGCCCTTCCACTCTTCCTTCGACATGCCGTTGCCGAGATCCTTGTCGATCCACGGAATCAGCGAGCCGGCGAGCGGCACGCCGAAGTTGTCGACGGGCATGCGCTCGCCGTTCATCGCGGCGAGCACGCGGCGATCGATGTCGAGAATCGCCGACGACGGGTCCGCCAGATCTTCCTTCGCCGCACCGTAGAGCACGCCCATCTGCTGGAGCAGTTCGCGCATGTTCTGCGCGCCCGCGCCCGAGGCGGCCTGATAGGTCATCGCGGTCGTCCATTCGACGAGGTTCTCGCGGAACAGGCCGCCGAGCGCCATCAGCATCAGGCTGACCGTGCAGTTGCCGCCGATGAAGTCACGACCGCCCTTCACGAGCGAATCCTTGATGACGTCCAGATTCACCGGATCGAGGATGATGACCGCGTCGTCCTTCATGCGCAGCGCCGAGGCCGCGTCGATCCAGTAGCCCTTCCAGCCCGCCGCGCGCAGCTTCGGATACACCTCGTTGGTGTAGTCGCCGCCCTGGCACGTGATGATGGCGTCGCACTTTTTCAGGTCGTCGATGCTCGTCGCGTCTTTGAGCTTTGTCTCGTTCTTGGCGAACGACGGCGCGTTGCCGCCCGCATTGCTGGTGCTGAAGAACACCGGTTCGATCAAGTCGAAATCGCCTTCCTGCTGCATGCGTTGCATCAGGACGCTGCCGACCATGCCGCGCCAACCAACGAGACCTACGTTCATGACTAACCTTTCCTAGTGGACGCTTCCCCGCATCTTTACCCGGCGTGGCCGCGCGGGGAAGACGCTCGGACACGAGGGACGATCAGCGAATCGTGATCGCTTTGATGGAGATTTTCGTAATGCGCGTTTTCAGGACGCGTTTGACCGCGTCGATGCGCGTGCTGATGGCGAGTTCCGTCGCGACGACGTTTGAGCCGCGTCCGATGGAATCCAGAGAGAATTGAGAGTTCTTCGCCATGACCAAAGAATATACACGATAACCCGATGTTTTCGTCACGCGCTTGCGGCACGCGTGTGAAAATCGTGCGGATCGTGCGCGAACATCGGTAAAAAGAGACGATCGGCCGCGCTTTAGCTTGCAACCGCCGATCGTCTTTTCGGCGCTTACAGCGCCTTCAGCACCGCATCGCCCATTTCCTTCGTGCCGACGACCTTGCCGTCCGCCGTGGCGATATCGCCGGTGCGATAGCCCTGCTCCAGCACCTTCTTGACCGCGCTTTCGATGCGATCGGCCTGCTCGGTCTTGCCGAGCGAATAGCGCAGCATCATCGCGGCGGAAAGGATGGTCGCGAGCGGATTGGCGACGCCCTTGCCCGCGATGTCCGGCGCGGACCCGTGCGACGGCTCGTACAAGCCCTTGTTGTTCTTGTCGAGCGACGCCGACGGCAACATGCCGATGGAACCGGTGAGCATGGCGGCCTCGTCAGACAGGATGTCGCCGAACATGTTGCCGGTCACGACGACGTCGAACGCCTTGGGCGCTTTCACCAGTTGCATCGCGGCGTTGTCGACGTACATGTGCGACAGCTCGACGTCCTGATATTCCTTTGCGACGTCGATCATCGTGTCGCGCCACAGTTGCGACGTTTCGAGCACGTTGGCCTTGTCGACGCTCGTCAGCTTCTTTTGACGCTTCTGCGCCGCCTGAAACGCGACGTGCGCGATGCGGCGCACTTCGGGCTCGGAATAGCGCATCGTGTCGAAGCCTTCCTTCGCGCCTTCGAACGGGCCGTCCGGCGCTTCACGCAGGCCGCGCGGCGCGCCGAAGTAGATGTCGCCGTTCAGTTCGCGGACGATGAGAATATCGAGACCCGACACGATCTCCGGCTTCAGCGACGACGCGCCCGTCAGTTGCGGATAGCAGATCGCCGGACGGAAGTTCGCGAAAAGCTGCAGATGCTTGCGCAGGCCGAGAATCGCCTGCTCCGGACGCAGCGCGCGTTCGAGCTTGTCGTACTTCCAATCGCCGACCGCGCCGAACAGGATCGCATCGGCTTCCTTCGCGAGCGCCAGCGTCGAATCGGGCAGCGGATGGCCCTTCGCCTCGTAGCCCGCGCCGCCGACGGGCGCTTCTTCCAGCTCGAACTTCTCGCCGAGCGCGTTCAGGACCTTGACCGCTTCGGCGGTGATTTCCGGACCGATCCCGTCGCCGGGCAGAACTGCAATCTTCATCGTCTCTTCCTTCTGTGCGTGTATCGATTTATCCGACGAGCCGGTGATTCAGCCACGGCTGCTTCGCGAGCCGCTCGGCTTCGTATTGCCTGATCTTGTCCGCGTGACGCAGCGTGAGGCCGATGTCGTCGAAGCCGTTCAGCAGACAGTACTTGCGAAAGCCCGGCACTTCGAACGCGTACTCGGTGCCGTCGCCTGTACGCACGACTTGCGCTTCGAGATCGATCGTCAGCTGGAAGCCGACGAACGCATAGGTCTCGTTGAACAGCTTGTCGACTTGCTGCTCCGTCAGCACGACCGGCAGCAGGCCGTTCTTGAAGCAGTTGTTGTAGAAGATGTCCGCGAAACTCGGCGCGATGATCGCGCGAAAGCCGTACTGATCCAGCGCCCACGGCGCGTGCTCACGCGAGCTGCCGCAACCGAAGTTCTTGCGCGTGAGCAGAACGGACGCGCCCTGATAGCGCGGCTGATTCAGCACGAAGTCCGGATTGAGCGGACGCTTGCTGTTGTCCTGACCGGGCTGGCCGACATCGAGATAACGCCATTCGTCGAACGCATTCGGACCGAAGCCGGTGCGCTTGATCGACTTCAGGAACTGCTTCGGGATGATCGCGTCCGTGTCGACGTTCTCGCGATCCAGCGGCGCGACGAGGCCGCTATGCACAATGAATTTTTCCATGATCTTTTCTCTGTATCCCGGTTGATCACGCAAGCTTGCGCACGTCGACGAAGTGGCCTTCGATCGCGGCGGCGGCGGCCATCGCGGGGCTCACGAGGTGCGTGCGCCCGCCCGCGCCCTGACGGCCTTCGAAGTTGCGGTTCGACGTCGAGGCGCAGCGCTCGCCCGGATCGAGCCGGTCCGCGTTCATCGCGAGGCACATCGAGCAGCCCGGCTCGCGCCATTCGAAACCGGCGTTCGTGAAGATCTTGTCGAGGCCTTCGTGCTCGGCTTGCGCCTTCACGAGACCCGAACCCGGCACGACCATCGCGAGACGGATGTTCGACGCGACGCGCTTGCCCAGCGACTTCACGACATACGCGGCCGCGCGCAAGTCTTCGATACGCGCATTGGTGCACGAGCCGATGAAAATCTTGTCCGGCTTGATGGATTCGATCGGCGTATTCGGTTGCAGCGCCATGTAGGTCAGTGCGCGCTCCATCGCATCGCGCTTGACCGGGTCCTTTTCCTTCTCGGGATCGGGCACGCGGCCATCGATCGAGGTCACCATTTCCGGCGATGTGCCCCACGTCACCTGCGGCACGATCTCGGCGGCGTTCAGTTCGACGACGCGATCGAACTGGGCATCTGGGTCCGATTTGAACTGGCGCCAGTATTCGACCGCCTGATTCCACTCGACGCCATGCGGCGAGTACGGACGGTCCTTGAGGTAATTGATGGTGGTGTCGTCGACGGCGACCATGCCCGCGCGCGCGCCTGCTTCGATCGCCATGTTGCAGACGGTCATGCGGCCTTCCATCGACAGGGCGCGGATGGTCGAGCCGCCGAATTCGATGGCGTAACCCGTGCCGCCCGCCGTGCCGATCTTGCCGATGATCGCAAGCACGATGTCCTTCGCGGTGCAGCCGCGCGGCAACGGGCCTTCGACCTTCACGAGCATGTTCTTGCTCTTCTTCTGCAGGAGCGTCTGCGTGGCGAGCACGTGCTCCACTTCCGACGTGCCGATGCCATGCGCGAGCGCGCCGAATGCGCCGTGCGTGGACGTGTGCGAGTCGCCGCAGACGATGGTCATGCCCGGCAGCGTCGCGCCCTGCTCCGGCCCGATGATGTGCACGATGCCCTGGCGCAGATCGTTCATCTTGAACTGCGTGATGCCGAAGGCGTCGCAATTTTGATCGAGCGTATCGACCTGGAGCTTGGAGACGGGATCGGCGATGCCGTGCGAGCGGTCGGTGGTCGGCACGTTGTGGTCCGACACCGCCAGATTCGCGCTGATGCGCCACACCGGGCGCTCGGCCAGCTTCAGGCCCTCGAACGCCTGCGGGCTCGTCACTTCATGCAGCAGGTGACGATCGATGTAGAGGATCGAGGTGCCGTCCTCTTCCGTGTGGATCACGTGCGTGTTCCACAGTTTGTCGTAGAGAGTCTGTGCCATGGTGAGCGCTTTCGTATGTGACTGCGGGGGATGGGTTGACCACTTGTGAGTCGATTATGCCACCGTCAAGGGGCGCCCGGGTAGTACTAGGCTACGAAAAAAGCTAATAAAAACAGTGGTTTGCGTAGTGGCGACAGTACCCGGATAAAGACTACCCGGATGGGGGCGGTGGTCGAAAGGGCATCTCTTCGCACGACTCGCTCAGCCCATCCGGCTGACTGGTCTGCGCTGGAGCGGCCTCGTATGGTTGATTGACCGCCCGATGCTCGCGAGTCAGAACGGCTATTGACGCCATTTCCCTTCTGGTAATAACATTGTAATTACACGAACAACCATGATCGATCTCATGAAAACCACCATCCGGAAGATGGGCAACTCGCAAGGGGTGCTCATACCCAAGCCGTTTCTGGCGCAACTGGGTCTGGAGAACGAAGTAGAGATGAACGTCGAAGACGATGCTATCGTGCTGCGTCGACCCCGTAGCAGAGTCCGCGAAGGCTGGGCTGAGGCAAGCAAGTCGATTGCCGCGAGCGGGGATGACAAGCTGGTGATGGGTGAGTTCGCCAACGACGATGATTCGGAGCTCGAATGGTAGCGCGCGGCGACATCTGGCTTGTGGCGCTCGACCCGACCTTGGGCAGCGAGATTCAGAAAACTCGGCCCTGCGTGATTGTTTCTCCGCCGGAAATGCACGACCACTTGCGCACTGTCATCGTCGCGCCGATGACTTCGAAAGGCGCCTCGGCACCCTACCGTATTCCCGTTTCGTTCAAGCGAAAGGAAGGACTCGTCCTTCTGGATCAGATGCGCAGCGTGGACAGGATGCGGCTCGTGAGGAAAGAAGGCACCCTGGCCGGCAAGACGCTGTCAGACGCGCTGCGCACGCTACAAGAAGTGTTTGCCGTCTAGATTGGCCCACAAAAACAAAAAGCCCCGGCAGTCACCCGCCGGGGCCTTCACACCTACCTGAAGCCGTGAATCAGCTTACCGCTTCGCCAGCGGCTTCGCTTCACGCGCCGTCTGACCGATGAACAACTGACGCGGGCGGCCAATCTTCTGCTCCGGATCCGCAATCATTTCGTTCCACTGCGCGATCCAGCCGACCGTACGCGCCATCGCGAAGATACACGTGAACATCGACGTCGGGATGCCCAGCGCGCGCTGCACGATGCCCGAGTAGAAGTCGACATTCGGATACAGCTTGCGCGACACAAAGTATTCGTCTTCCAGCGCGATCTTTTCGAGTTCCATCGCGAGCTTGAAGAGCGGGTCGTCGTGCAGGCCGAGTTCTTCGAGCACTTCGTGGCACGTCTCGCGCATCAGCTTCGCGCGCGGGTCGTAGTTCTTGTACACGCGGTGACCGAAGCCCATCAGCTTCACGCCCGAATTCTTGTCCTTCACCTGCTTGATGAACTCGGGAATGTTGTCAACCGAGCCGATCTCTTCCAGCATGTTCAGCGCGGCTTCGTTTGCGCCGCCGTGCGCCGGGCCCCACAGACACGCGATACCTGCCGCGATACACGCGAACGGGTTCGCGCCCGACGAACCGGCGAGACGCACGGTCGAGGTCGACGCATTCTGCTCGTGGTCCGCGTGCAGAATCAGGATACGGTCGAGCGCGCGCACGAGCACGTCGTTGACCTTGTACTCTTCGCACGGGTTGGCGAACATCATGTGCATGAAGTTCGCGCTGTACGACAGTTCGTTCTTCGGATACACGAACGGCTGGCCGATGCTGAACTTGTACGCCATCGCAACCAGCGTCGGCAGCTTCGCGATCATGCGAATGGCCGACACTTCACGGTGACGCGGATCGTTGATGTTCAGCGAGTCGTGATAGAACGCCGACAGCGCGCCCACCGCAGCCGTCAGCACGGCCATCGGATGCGCGTCGCGACGGAAGCCGCGGAAGAAGAAGTGCATCTGTTCGTGCACCATCGTGTGACGCGTGACCGTGTCCACGAATTCCTTGTTCTGCGCTTCGTTCGGCAGTTCGCCCTTCAGGAGCAGATAGCAGGTCTCGAGGAAGTCGGCGTTCACGGCCAACTGCTCGATCGGGTAGCCGCGATACAGCAGCTCGCCCTTGTCGCCGTCGATGTACGTGATCGCGGAGTTGCACGCCGCCGTCGACATGAAGCCCGGGTCATACGTGAACTTGCCGGTCTGACCGTACAACTTGCGGATGTCGATCACGTCCGGGCCCAACGTGCCCTTGTAGATCGGCATTTCGACGCTCGGCGAGTTGTCGCTGAACGATAGCGTGGCTTTAACATCTGACGGGGTCATAGCACATCCTCAATCGAAGTATGGATACAGGTTTTCGATAATTTGCACGACGGAAGCTGCGCGGCAAAACTGTTCGATCGGCCTGTGTGCATTGCAACAGGCGTATTTTGCAAAAATCCGCGAATTCCTGCTGGAATCACACGGTGCGCAGCGTTTCCAGCAAGCGGATCACGTCCGGCGTCGCCAGGTCGCCCTCAGGCTCCGTGCGCGCCAGCAGCAAGTCCATCAGTTCGTTGTCGCTCAGTTCCAGCAGACGGGTCAACGCGGCCACGTCGGCGTCACTGAGGTCATGCTCATATCGGCTGAAGAAACGCTCGAAGATCAGATCGTTTTCCAGCAGGCCGCGCCGCGCGCGCCAACGAAGGCGCGCCCGGCGAAGGGGATCGGACTGATGCGAGTTGTCTTGATTGTCGACCATCACATTGCCCACTCAGACAGCCCGCCGCACCATCAATTCCTTGATCTTGCCGATCGCCTTGGTCGGATTGAGCCCCTTGGGGCACACGTCGACGCAATTCATGATCGTATGGCAACGGAACAGACGATACGGATCTTCCAGGTTGTCGAGCCGTTCGCCCGTCGCCTGATCGCGGCTGTCCGCAATGAAGCGATAGGCTTGCAGCAGGCCCGCCGGTCCCACGAACTTGTCCGGGTTCCACCAGAAGCTCGGGCACGACGTCGAGCAGCTCGCGCACAGGATGCACTCGTAGAGACCATCGAGTTCATCGCGCTCCACCGGCGACTGCAGGCGTTCTTTCTCGGGCGGCGGCGTATCGTTGATCAGGTACGGCTTGATCGAATGATACTGGTTGAAGAACTGCGTGAAATCGCAGATCAGATCGCGCACCACCGGCAGACCCGGCAGCGGACGCAGCACGATTCGCTGCGGCAGTTCATTCAGGTTCGTCAGGCACGCGAGGCCGTTCTTGCCGTTGATGTTCATCGCGTCCGAACCGCACACGCCCTCGCGGCACGAACGACGGAACGACAGCGTCTCATCCACCGACTTCAGCTTCACCAGCGCGTCCAGCAACATGCGCTCGTGCTCGAGTTCGAGCTCATAGGTCTGCATGCGCGGCGCCGCGTCCTTGTCCGGATCGTAGCGATAGACTTCAAAAATTCTCTTTGCCATTTCTCTATCCTCGTGCGCTTAGAAGGTACGCGCCTTCGGCGGCACCGATTCGACCGTCAGCGGCTTCATCTGCACCGGCTTGTAATCCAGCCGATCGCCCTCGCTGAACCACAGCGTGTGACGCATCCAGTTCTCGTCGTCGCGATGTTCGTAGTCGCTGTGCGCGTGCGCGCCGCGGCTTTCCTTGCGCGCTTCGGCCGACACCATCGTCGCGCGCGCCACTTCGATCAGGTTCGCCAGCTCCAGCGCCTCGACCTTGGCCGTGTTGAACACCTTCGACTTGTCCTTCAGATGCACGTGCTTCACGCGCTCGGCCAGCTCCGCGATCTTGCCCACGCCCTCTTCCAGCAGCTTCGAGGTGCGGAACACGCCCGCGTGCGCCTGCATCGACGCGCGGATGTCGCCCGCGATGTCCTGCGTGTATTCGCCCGAGGTGGACTTCTCCAGCACCGCGAGACGTTCCATCGCGAAGTCGGCGGCATCGGCCGGCAGCGGCTTGTGCTCCTTCAGTTCTTTCGCGTGCTTGATGATGTGATTGCCCGCGGCGCGCCCGAACACCACCAGATCGAGCAGCGAGTTCGTGCCCAGACGGTTCGCGCCGTGCACCGAAACGCACGAGCATTCGCCCACTGCGTAGAAACCGTTGACCGGATCGTCGTAGCCCTTCGCGGTGCCCACGACCTGACCGTGCATGTTCGTCGGAATACCGCCCATCTGATAGTGGATGGTCGGCACCACCGGAATCGGCTCCTTGATGCAGTCGACGTTGGCGAACTTCAGCGCGATCTCGCGAATCGACGGCAGACGCTTCATGATCGTCTCCGCGCCGATGTGCGACAGGTCCAGCAGCACGTGATCCTTGTTCGGACCCACGCCGCGGCCTTCCTTGATCTCCTGGTCCATCGAGCGCGAAACGAAGTCGCGCGGCGCGAGGTCCTTCAGCGTCGGCGCATAGCGTTCCATGAAACGATCGCCGTTGGAGTTGCGCAGAATGCCGCCTTCGCCGCGCACGCCTTCGGTGATCAGCACGCCCGCGCCCGCCACGCCCGTCGGGTGGAACTGCCAGAACTCCATGTCCTGCAGCGCGATGCCGGAACGTGCGGCCATGCCGAGGCCATCGCCCGTATTGATGAACGCATTCGTCGATGCCGCGAAGATGCGGCCCGCGCCGCCCGTGGCGAACAGCGTGGTCTTGCCTTCGAGGATATACACCTCGCCCGTTTCCATTTCGAGCGCGGTGACGCCGAGCACGTCGCCATCGGCGTCGCGGATCAGATCCAGCGCCATCCATTCGACGAAGAAGTGCGTTTTAGCCGCGACGTTCTGCTGATACAGCGTGTGCAGCAAGGCGTGGCCGGTACGGTCGGCGGCAGCACAGGCGCGCTGCACCGGCTTCTCGCCGTAGTTCGCGGTGTGACCGCCGAACGGGCGCTGATAGATCGTGCCATCGGCGTTGCGATCGAACGGCATGCCCATGTGTTCGAGTTCATAAACCGCATTGGGCGCTTCACGGCACATGAACTCGATCGCATCCTGGTCGCCGAGCCAGTCGGAGCCCTTGATGGTGTCGTAGAAGTGATAGTGCCAGTTGTCTTCGCTCATATTGCCAAGCGAAGCGCCGATGCCGCCTTGCGCGGCCACCGTATGCGAGCGCGTCGGAAACACCTTCGAGAGCACCGCGACGGAAAGCCCCGCGCGCGCGAGCTGCAGCGATGCGCGCATGCCCGATCCGCCCGCACCGACGATGACCACGTCAAAGCGACGACGCGGCAGGGAAGTCTTGATTGCAGCCATGTTCTTTAAACTCTCCAGAGAATCTGTGCGGCGTAGCCGGCGCATCCGATCAGCCACAGGATGGTCAGCACCTGCAGCAGCAGGCGCACGCCCATGGGCTTCACGTAGTCCATCCAGATGTCACGAATGCCGACCCACGCGTGATAGAAGAGGCAAAGCAAGGCCACGAAAGTCGCAAGCTTCATCCACTGGGTCGCGAAAATGCCGGCCCAGCCTTCATAGGAGAAGTTATGCGCGCCGAAGAACCAGAACAGCAGAATGACGGTATAGATGGCCATCACGACCGCGGTGACGCGTTGCGCGAGCCAGTCGCGCAGACCGTAGTGAGCGCCGACGACCAGGCGCTTCGGACCAACTCGATTTTGCGTTGCCATGTTTAGAACACTCCGAAGATCTTGAGAGCCATCGCGAGCGTGAGCAACAGCGAAACGATCAGCACGATGAGCGCGGTCTGCCTGCCGCCTTCCTTGTTCACCGCGACGTGGGTGTCGAGCAGCAAAAAGCGAATGCCCGCGCAGAAGTGATGCAGATACGCCCACGACAGCACGAGCGTGATGATCTTGACGATGGGGTTGGCGAGAAAGCCCTTGAACGCGTCGAAGGAGATTTCCGACGTGAGGCTCTGATCGAGCAGATACAGGATAAACGGCAGACACACGAAGAGCAGCAAGCCGCTCACGCGATGCAGGATGGATACTTTCCCTGCCAGCGGCAAGCGATACTTCGCGAGTTGGCCGATTCCGATGTTCCGGTACTCGGGCCTTGGTTTTTTTACGGCTTCAGCCATGTTAGACCCCAACTTGTTAATACACTAATCCGCGATTTTAGCGCCTTTTTATTTCGCGCTGCAGCGAAAAGCCGTCGAAGAGACTCTTGCTCAGTACGCGAAAATGGCCATCCTGACGTGCGCATTCCGCGCGAACTCAGCCAGTGCGCGCGACCCCGTCTTCATTCGTTCAACTCAAGTCGTTCTGATAGAAATAACCGGTCGTGACATACCAGCCGCGCCGAACTTCGACCGGGCGATCGCCATACGTATAGGACACGCGCTCCACCGATAAAAGCGGGAAGCCCTGCGCGACATCGAGGAACTGCGCGACGGTCTCGTCGGCGGCGACGGCGCGAATCTTTTCCGTCGCGCGAATCATGCGCGTGCCGAACTCGGTCTCGAACATCGCGTAGAGCGGGCCTTTGTATTCCGCGAGACGCTCGGCCGTGAGGCCGCGAAAAACCGCGCCGGGCAGCCAGATTTCGTCGAATACGGTCGTTACGCCATCAAACTGCAACAAGCGCTTGATAAGAACGACAGGATCGGCGGGCTTAAGATCCAGTTGGCGCGCGATCTCGGCGGGCGCGCGCAGCCGCCTGCATTCGAGCAGACGGCTCACATGAGGATGAACGTCGCCATCGTCGGGCAAGAGGCGCAGGAAGCGGAACTGCACGCGGTCTTCGTTGTGCGTTGCAACGAACGTGCCCTTGCCCTGGCGGCGAACAAGAAGATTGTCGGCGGCGAGCTCGTCGATCGCCTTGCGAACGGTGCCCTGACTCACCTTGTAACGCGCGGCCAGCTCGACCTCGCTCGGGATGATCTCGCCGGGCTTCCACTCGCCGGACTCGAGTCCCTGCGTGATGAGCGCCTTGATCTGCTGATACAGTGGGCTGAACGTCGGCGACGGCGTGCTCGCGGCCTCAGCCGCCGGTGCAGTGCCGTTGGGGGTCGTCGTGCTCGCCGGGTTGGAATTCATGCCGCGCATTTCAACACAAGGGCCGCCACGCGTCCAGAGTTTTCCCGTAGATTCCTATGTCTTATATAAGACATAAGATAGTGTTGACTTTACCCTCCGGCAATCCTACACTCCTTGGCGAGCAAGGGTTTGCGGGTCGTTGCGAGAGCGCAGGAACCGCCGGTCAGCGTGTTTTCGGCCTCGGGAACATCTCGGGTCGCGGCAGCCACGCATCGCGCACCATACCGCCAGGCACGCCCTTTCGCTTTCGCCTCACGCCGATCGGCCATTCGATTCGCGCCCCGCTGCCTGCCCCATGCCTCGCAACGTCAAGCGCCGTCCCGAATGGGCGCGTTGCCGTCAGACTCGAGCGAAATCCCCGCGTCCTTCCTGAACAACTCCGCACGCCTCGCGCTCGAAGAAGGATTCATGACATGGCAGTCACGCCCGCTCATTCATTTACGCGGCGCGAATCCACGAACGAACGCGCGCAACGCCAGGTGGCGCCCGCTTTCGCTGATTCGCGCACGGCATGGCCGGCATGTCTTCATCAACGCTTTGCGTAACGCGCATAAAATGGCGTTTTCCCTAGCGTTCCACGCATCGTCCAGGAGAGTTCTCAATGGCTAAGTCCGCAAAGCGCGTTGCCGTCACCGGCGCCGCAGGTCAAATCGGCTACTCGCTGCTGTTCCGCATCGCCAACGGCGATCTGCTCGGCAAAGACCAGCCCGTGATTCTTCAGTTGCTCGATCTGCCGCAAGCGCAAGGCGCCGTGAAGGGCGTCGTGATGGAACTGGAAGACTGCGCATTCCCGCTGCTCGCCGGCGTGGTCGTCACGGACGATCCCAAGGTCGCGTTCAAGGATGCCGACGTCGCGCTGCTCGTCGGTGCGCGTCCGCGTTCGAAGGGCATGGAGCGCAAGGACCTGCTGTCGGCGAACGCCGAGATCTTCACGGTCCAGGGCAAGGCGCTGAACGATGTCGCGAGCCGCGACGTCAAGGTGCTGGTCGTCGGCAACCCGGCGAACACGAACGCGTACATCGCGATGAAGTCGGCGCCGGATCTGCCGAAGAAGAACTTCACCGCCATGCTGCGTCTGGACCACAACCGCGCGCTGTCGCAACTGGCTGCCAAGTCGGGCAAGCCGGTCGCGTCGATCGAAAAGCTCGCCGTGTGGGGCAACCACTCGCCGACGATGTACCCGGACTTCCGCTTCGCGACCGCCGAAGGCCAGGACCTCACGAAGCTCATCAGCGACGACGAATGGAACCGCAACACGTTCATCCCGACCGTCGGCAAGCGCGGCGCAGCGATCATCGAAGCGCGCGGCCTGTCGTCGGCGGCATCGGCGGCCAACGCGGCCATCGATCACGTGCGTGACTGGGTGCTCGGCACGAACGGCAAGTGGGTCACGATGGGCATTCCCTCGGACGGCACGTACGGCATTCCGGAAGACATCATCTACGGCGTGCCCGTCACGTGCGAAAACGGCGAGTACAAGCGCGTCGAAGGCCTGGAAATCGACGCGTTCTCGCGCGAGAAGATGGACGGCACGCTCAACGAGCTGCTCGAAGAGCGTGACGGCGTCGCGCATCTGCTCGGCAAGTAAGCACGTCGTTTGAAAGGGAAGCGCGAGCGGCGCTTCCCGTCAGCGCGAACGCCCGAGCGTGTTCGCGCCTGATCCGATCGCGCTTGAAGATCCGCCTGAGGATCTTTCGAGCGCGGCCGAATCAGAAGCATGAGCCAAGTTCGAATTCACTTCCCCAACTCGGACCCGACGCCGACAATGCGCGCTCTCACTCCCGCCGAAGTGCTGTTTGACGGCGAACCGCAACCCGCCGTGCTCCCGCCCTGCGATCACTACGCCGGCAGCGAGAAGCTGATGAAGAAATCGCTGGCGTTGCAGGCGCAACTCGGCCCGGTATTCGACATCACGCTCGATTGCGAAGACGGTGCGCAGGTCGGTCATGAGGTCGAGCACGCGGAGCTGGTCGCATCGTTCGTGGGTGGCGACGAAGACCGCTTCGGGCGCGTCGGCGTGCGTATCCACGACTTTCATCATCGCGCGTGGCGCGACGACGTGCGCATCATCCTGCGCCACGCGAAGCAGGCGCCCGCCTTCATCATGCTGCCGAAGATCCGCAGCGTCTTCGATGCCGCCGAGATGGTGGCTTTCATCGAAGCCTCGCGCTGTGAGTTCGGCATTCAGAAGCCCGTTCCCTGTCATCTGCTGATCGAGACGCACGGCGCGCTCGCGGAAGCGTTCGAACTCGCCGCGCTGCCCGGTGTCGAATCGCTGAGTTTCGGCCTGATGGATTTCGTCTCGGCGCACAACGGCGCGATTCCCGATACCGCGATGCGCTCACCCGGCCAGTTCGAGCACCCGCTCGTGCGGCGCGCGAAGCTCGAGATCGCGGCTGCGTGTCACGCGCACGGCAAGGTGCCGTCGCACAATGTGTCGACGGAAGTGCGCGACATGAGCATCGTCGCGAACGATGCCGCGCGTGCCCGCAACGAATTCGGCTACACGCGCATGTGGAGCATCCATCCGGACCAGATCAGGCCGATCGTCGAGGCCTTCTCGCCGCGCGCGGAGGAAATCGCGCTCGCCGCCGCGATCCTGCTCGAAGCGCAACGCGCGCAGTGGGGCCCGACGCGTCACGGCGACACGCTGCACGACCGCGCGAGTTATCGCTATTACTGGTCGGTGCTGCGCCGCGCGCACGCAACCGGCCAGACGATGCCCGACGATTGCGCGCCGCTCTTCGCCGCGCCGGCTTCAGAGGCATGAGCACGAGCGAGTTCTTCAAGCACAACAAGTAACGCCGCATTGCGCGCGTACGTAAGGAGACTGGAGAGCATGACCGATACCGCATCGACCGACGCACCCGCAACCGGCGCATTCAAGCCGAAGAAATCCGTCGCGCTGTCCGGCGTGACCGCGGGCAATACCGCGCTGTGCACGGTCGGCAAGACCGGCAATGACCTGCACTATCGCGGCTATGACATTCTCGATGTCGCGACCACTTCCGAATTCGAAGAGATCGCGCATCTTCTCGTGCACGGCAAGCTGCCCAACGCTGCCGAACTGAAAGCGTACAAGACGAAGCTGAAGGCGTTGCGCGGCCTGCCCGCGAACCTCAAGGCCGCGTTGGAATGGATTCCCGCGTCCGCGCATCCGATGGACGTGATGCGTACCGGCGTGTCCGTGCTCGGCACGCTGCTGCCCGAGAAGGACGATCACAACGTGCCGGGCGCGAAGGACATCGCCGATCGCCTGATGGCCTCGCTCGGTTCGATGCTGCTCTACTGGTATCACTATTCGCACAACGGCAAACGCATCGAAGTCGAAACCGATGACGATTCCATCGGGGGACACTTCCTGCATCTGCTGCATGGCGTGGCGCCCTCGAAGTCGTGGGTCGATGCGATGCATGTGTCGCTCAACCTGTATGCCGAGCACGAATTCAATGCATCGACGTTCACGGCGCGCGTGATCGCGGGCACGGGTTCGGACATGTATTCGGCAATCACCGGCGCGATCGGCGCGCTGCGCGGTCCGAAGCATGGCGGCGCGAACGAAGTCGCGTTCGAAATCCAGTCGCGCTATCAGACGCCCGACGAAGCGGAAAGCGACATCAAGCGGCGCGTCGAAAACAAGGAAGTGGTGATCGGCTTCGGCCACCCGGTGTACACGATCTCCGATCCGCGCAACAAGGTCATCAAGGAAATCGCGAAGAAGCTGTCGAAGGAAGCCAGCGACACGAAGCTCTTCGACATCGCCGAGCGGCTCGAATCGGTGATGTGGGACGCGAAGAAAATGTTCCCGAACCTCGACTGGTTCAGCGCGGTCTCGTATCACATGATGGGCGTGCCGACGGCCATGTTCACGCCGCTGTTCGTGATCTCGCGCACCTCGGGATGGAGCGCGCACATCATCGAGCAACGCATCGACAACAAGATCATTCGGCCCAGTGCGAATTACACCGGACCGGAGAATTTGAAGTTCCTCCCGATAAATAAGCGAAAATAGAGGGCTGCGCGATCGGATTCGATATAAACGACAATCCACGCCGCGCTGCAATCTGTTTTCAACCCCAATGTTTTTGAAAGGTTTTTCGATGAATAAACTTCTGATCGCTGCAATCGCCGGCACGCTGGCAACGACGAGCGTCTTCGTCAGCGTCGACGCCTTCGCTGCGACGACGACCGACGCGAGCAAGGCCAAGGCCACGTCCACGGCCAAGCGTCCCGCACCGGCTCGCCGCCTGATCAAGCGCAGCCCCAAGGCCGAAGCGGCCGCGGCGGCCAAGGTCGATCCGATCCCCGAAGGTGCAGTGAAGTGGTCGTGCAAGGACGGCAATACTTTCTATCTGAAAGGCGACATGAAGCGTGACACCATCGTCACGGTGAACTGGGCCAAGAAGGACTACAAGCTGCCGCGTCAGGACACGACGACCGGCGCCGACCGTTTCCACGATTCGGCGACGGGCATGGATCTCGTCGTGATCCCGTCGAAAGCGATGTTGTTCTCGGACAAAGACTCGTCGCGCCTGGCCGACGAGTGCGTGACGCCGGAAATGGCTGCGGGCGGTGCCGCCCCCACGCAGTCTGAAGCGCTGATCAAGAACGTGAACTAACTCAGGCAGCATTTACATCAGGAATCCCTCGATGTCCGCACCGACCTCCAACATCCGGCCTGATCCGGACAAGGTACTCGTCGAGATAGTCGACTACGTGCTGACCTGGCGTGTCGACAGTGCGCTTGCGCTCGAAACGGCGCGCAACTGCCTGATCGACACGCTCGGTTGCGGACTCGAAGCCCTCTCCTACCCCGCCTGCACCAAGCTGATGGGACCGATCGTGCCCGGCACGATCGTCCCCAACGGCGCGAAAGTGCCCGGCACGCAATTCCAGGTCGACCCGGTTCAGGCCGCGTTCAACATCGGCGCGATGATCCGCTGGCTCGACTTCAACGACACCTGGCTCGCCGCCGAATGGGGCCATCCGTCGGATAACCTCGGCGGCATTCTGGCTACCGCCGACTGGCTTTCGCGTAACGCGATCGCCTCGGGCAAGCAGCCGCTCGACATGAAAGACGTCCTGATCGCGATGATCAAGGCGCACGAAATTCAAGGCTGCATCGCGCTCGAAAACTCGTTCAACAAGGTCGGTCTCGATCATGTGCTGCTCGTGAAACTGGCTTCCACGGCGGTCGTCGGGCAGATGATCGGCCTCACGCGCGACGAGCTCATCAACGCTGTTTCCCTGGCCTTCGTCGATGGCCATTCGCTGCGCACGTATCGTCATGCGCCGAATACGGGCTCGCGCAAGTCGTGGGCCGCGGGCGACGCCACCTCGCGCGCGGTGCGTCTCGCGCTGATCGCGAAGACCGGCGAGATGGGCTATCCGTCCGTTCTGACCGCTAAAACGTGGGGCTTTTACGATGTGCTCTTCAAGGGCAACGCCTTCACGTTCGAGCGTCCGTACGGCTCGTACGTGATGGAGAACGTGCTGTTCAAGATCGCGTTCCCTGCCGAATTCCACGCGCAGACCGCGGTCGAAGCCGCGATGACTTTGCACGGCAAGCTCAAGGAAGCCGGCAAGTCCGTCGATGACATCAGGCGTATCACGATCCGCACGCACGAAGCGGCGATTCGCATCATCGACAAGAAGGGGCCGCTCAACAACCCGGCGGACCGCGATCACTGCATTCAGTACATGATCGCCGTGCCGCTGATTCACGGCCGCCTCACCGCTCCCGATTACGAAGACGCCATCGCGCAGGACCCGCGCATCGACACGCTGCGCGCGAAGATGGAATGCGTGGAAGACCCGCAATACACGAAGGATTATCACGACCCGGAGAAGCGCTCGATCGCGAACGCGTTGACCGTCGAATTCAGCGACGGCACGAAACTCGATGAAATCGCGGTCGAGTATCCGATCGGTCACAAGCGCCGCCGCGCGGACGGCATACCGCTGCTCGTCGAGAAGTTCAGGACGAACCTCGCGCGCCGTTTTCCGCAGAAGCAACAGCAAGCGATCCTCGCGGCATCGCTCGATCAGGCAACGCTCGAAGCGATGCCGGTCAATGAATACGTCGATCTGTATGTGATTTAGCCTGACAGCAACCAGAGCAATTTCCTCGTCTTAGTCCAAGGAAAATAACCATGGCCCACAATCTCCACAATACGCTCACGGAATTCGACAGCGGTTCCGGCAAAGGCAAGCTCTATTCGCTGCCCCAGCTCGGCGACGCGCTGAAGGTCAAGATCGAGCGCCTGCCTGTTTCGATCCGTCTGGTGCTCGAATCGGTGCTGCGCAATTACGACGGCAAGAAAATCTCCGAGGAGCACATCGAGCAACTCGTGAACTGGAAGCCGAACGCAGCGCGTGTCGATGAAATTCCGTTCGTGGTCGCGCGCGTCGTGCTGCAGGACTTCACCGGCGTGCCGCTGCTCGCCGACATCGCAGCAATGCGCGGCGTCGCCAAGCGCGCCGGCAAGGACCCGAAGGCGATCGAGCCGCTCGTGCCGGTCGACCTCGTCGTCGATCACTCGGTGCAGATCGACCACTTCCGCGAGCCGAACGCGCTCGACCTGAACATGAAACTGGAATTCCAGCGCAACAACGAGCGCTACCAGTTCATGAAGTGGGGCATGCAGGCATTCGACACGTTCAAGGTCGTGCCGCCGGGCATCGGCATCGTGCACCAGGTGAATCTCGAATACCTCGCGCGCGGCGTGCACAAGAAGGACGGCGTCTATTATCCCGACACGCTCGTCGGCACCGACAGCCACACGACGATGATCAACGGCATCGGCGTGGTGGGCTGGGGCGTGGGCGGCATCGAAGCGGAAGCGGGCATGCTCGGTCAGCCGGTGTATTTCCTGACGCCGGACGTGGTCGGCGTCGAGCTGAAGGGCAAGCTGCGCGAAGGCTGCACGGCGACCGACCTCGTGCTGACCATCACCGAAATGCTGCGCAAGGAAAAGGTCGTCGGCAAGTTCGTCGAGTTCTTCGGCGAAGGCACGGCCTCGATCGGCGTGCCGGATCGCGCGACCATCGGCAATATGGCGCCCGAGTACGGCGCGACGATGGGCTTCTTCCCCGTCGACGAAAAGACCATCGACTACTTCAAGGGCACGGGCCGCACCGACGCCGAAATCGCCGCGTTCGAGCAGTATTTCAAGGCGCAGAAGCTGTGGGGCGTGCCGAAGGCCGGCGACATCGACTACACCAAGACGCTCACGCTGGATCTGAGCACGGTCGCACCGTCGCTCGCGGGTCCGAAGCGCCCGCAGGATCGCATCGAAATCGGCAACGTGAAGAGCACGTTCGTCGACCTGTTCTCGAAGCCGGTCGGCGAAAACGGCTTCAACAAGAAGGCCGCGGAACTCGAAACCCAGTACACGACGACCGATGGCGTCGACGTGAAGAACGGCGACGTGCTGATCGCCGCGATCACCTCGTGCACGAACACGTCGAACCCGAGCGTGCTGCTCGCCGCGGGCTTGCTGGCGAAGAAGGCCGTCGAAGCGGGCCTGACGGTCGCGCCGCACATCAAGACGTCGCTCGCGCCGGGATCGCGCATCGTCACCGAATATCTGACGAAGACGGGCCTCTTGCCTTATCTCGACCAGCTCGGCTTCACGCTCGCCGCTTACGGCTGCACGACGTGCATCGGCAACGCGGGCGACCTGACGCCGGAACTGAACGACGCGATCACGAAGAACGACATCGTCGCGGCAGCCGTGCTGTCGGGCAACCGTAACTTCGAAGCACGCATTCACCCGAACATCCGCGCGAACTTCCTGGCCTCGCCGCCGCTGGTCGTCGCGTACGCGATCGCGGGCAACATCACGCGCGACCTGATGACCGAGCCGGTCGGCAAGGGCACGGGCGGCCGCGACATCTATCTCGGCGACATCTGGCCGACGAGCGATGAAGTCCACGCGCTGCTCAAGTACGCGCTGGATGCGAAGGCGTTCCGCGAGAACTACTCGCAGCTCACGAAGGACGGCGACCTGTGGAGCAAGATCGCGGGCGAAAGCGGTCAGGTTTATGACTGGCCGAAGTCGACGTACATCGCCGAGCCGCCGTTCTTCGGCAGCGACTTCTCGATGTCCCCGGCCGATTCGATTCCGGCGGTGAAGGGCGCGCGCGCGCTCGGCATCTTCGGCGATTCCGTGACGACCGATCACATCAGCCCGGCGGGTTCGATCAAGGAAACGTCGCCGGCGGGCGTGTGGCTGAAGGCGAACGGCGTGCAGAAGGCCGACTTCAACAGCTACGGCTCGCGCCGCGGCAACCACGACGTGATGATGCGCGGCACGTTTGCCAATGTGCGCATCAGGAACCTGATGATCCCGGCGAAAGCGGACGGTACGCGCATCGAAGGCGGCCTGACGATCCACCAGCCGAGCGGCGAACAACTGTCGATCTACGACGCGGCGATGAAGTACATCGACGCCGACACGCAGACCGTCATCTTCGCGGGCGAGGAGTACGGCACGGGTTCGTCGCGCGACTGGGCCGCGAAGGGCACGCAACTGCTCGGCGTGAAGGCCGTGGTGGCGCGCAGCTTCGAGCGTATTCATCGCTCGAACCTGGTCGGCATGGGCGTGTTGCCGCTGCAATTCAAGGGCACGGACAGCGTTCAGACGCTGGGCATCACGGGCGAAGAGACCTACGACGTCGAAGGTCTCGGCGACGACTTCAAGCCGCAGCAGGAAGTCACGCTCGTGATCCATCGCAAGGACGGCAAGGAAGATCGCGTGCAGGTGCTGCTGCGTATCGATACGCCGATCGAAGTCGACTACTACAAGCACGGCGGGATTCTGCCGTTCGTGCTGCGCTCGCTGCTCGCGGCGTAAGCAAGCTTGTTTTGCAGGTGACCGCGCTCGAAAGAGCGCGGGAACATTGGACCCGGCTACGGCCGGGTTTTTTTTGTCCTACGCCTTGAAGGTCGCGAGCTTCACGGACATCGGACGGCGCCCAAGCCACACGCGGACGATTTCGGCCAAGCGCCGCGCGCCGCCCCGCGTCGAGTCGGATGCCAGCGAGAACCAGCTCGCGTCCTCCGTTCCGCTGACCCAGATCGTCGTGTAAGGCTTCAGCTCGACGGATGCGCCCGCGTTCAGCCAGTAATCATCGGCTGCGCCTTCGATGGTCACCCAGATTTGCCCGCGCGTTACGCGCAGGATCTGAGGCCGGTCGATTACCCAGCGCGTCGGCGCGTCGCGCCGATCGAGTTCAAATGTGCGGATTTCACGCATGATGCTGCTCCTTCGGATCGTCTGACTGGAAGGCCGCATTCGCATTCAATAGCAGCCGTTGATCCTATTATTCGACTGATTTCGAACAGTTTGAATGAACACTTATGAACAGTTAGAGCAGAACTGTTAAGCTAAATTGGGTGAACAGTTTATATCGATCTGACACTTTAAAAACACTTCGCTTAGCCGTTCGGCCAGTCTTGACGGGGCTTTTCGGATGGGTTCGAATGACGCCACGACACTGGCGAACAGGAAAATCGAACTGTTCACCGCGATTCACTGAACAGTTTCCGACATCATGAACGCACTTCCGCTTCACATCGACGGCGGCACCGGCGTGCCGCTGACCGAGCAGATCGTCAACCAGATCGAGGCGATGATCCGCTCGCGCCGCGTGCTCGCGGGCGCGAAGCTGCCGTCGATCCGTCAGCTGGCCGCCGAGCAGCGCATCAGCCGTTTCCCGGTGATCGAGGCGTATGACCGTCTCGCGTCGCGCGGACTGATTCAGCCGAAGCACGGTTCCGGCTTCTACGTGGCCAATCACGTCGAGGAACGCGAGAGTAACGCCGGCAATTGCAATCCGCGCCTCGCCGAAGAAGAATCGAACCAGATCCTCCAGCAGTTCAACTATCCCGGCGAGTCGCTCAAGTTGTCGAGCGGCTTCATTCCCGAAGCGTGGCGCGACGTGGACGGTCTCACGCAGGCGATCCGCCAGTCCTCGCGCGTCGACGTGCCGAGCGTGATCGACTACGCAATTCCTCACGGCGACACCACGCTGCGCCAGCAGGTCGTGATGCGTATCAACGCGCTCGGCATCAACGCCGATCTGCCGAACGTGATGATCACGAACGGCGCGAGTCAGGCGCTCGATCTGATCGTGCGCTACATGTTGAAGCCGGGCGATACGGTGTTCGTCGAAGACCCCGGCTACTACAACCTGTTCGGGCTGCTCAAGCTGCAGGGCGTACGGCTCGTGGGCGTGCCGCGGCTCGCGAACGGACCCGATATCGACGTCGCCGAGGCGCTGTTGAAGCAGCATCAGCCGAAGCTCTTCTTCATCAATACCGTGTTCCAGAATCCGACCGCGACGAACATCGCGCCGCAGGTCGCGTTCAGGCTGCTGCAACTCGCGACGCAGCACGGCTTCACGATCGTCGAGGATGATATCTACGCCGACTTCCAGGCCGTGCCGACCCAAAGGCTCGCATCGCTCGATCAGTTCGATCGCGTGATCTATGTCGGCGGGTTGTCGAAGACCTTGTCGTCGTCGCTGCGGATCGGCTATCTCGCGGCGAATCGCGAACTCGTGAAGAATCTCGTCGACGTGAAGGTGCTGACGAGCCTCGGCGGCACGCGTTTCGCGGAAAGCGTCGCGGCAAGCCTGCTGGAGCGCGGCACCTATCGCAAGTATCTGGAGCGGCTGCGCAAGCGCGTGCGCGATTCGCTATCGAGCGCGGTGCAAACGCTCGAAGGCTATGGCTGGGACGTGTTCGATGAGCCGGGCGGCGGCAACTTCGTGTGGGCGAAAGTGCCGGGCATCGACGATTCGGCCGTGCTCGTCGACGAAGCCGTGAAGTTCGGCGTGACGCTCGCGCCGGGCAGCTATTACCGCCCGAACGGCGAAGCATGTCCGTGGGTGCGTATCAATTCGGCGTATGCGGGCGACCGGCGCGCGACGCGCTTCTTCGAAGCGATGACGGAAACCGCAGCCGCGCGCGCTTGACGTGCTTAACGTGCTGCGTTGAAGAAGCGTTCGAGCGCGCCGGTCGCGTCCTTGTCTTCTGCAAGCCGCGCGTACAGCCCGGCCGCGCCTTCGTAGATGCGATGCTCTGCGAACTCCTCGCCGATGAACTGCGCGATCTCCTCCATCTCCGCGACCCAGCGATACGCCTTCGGCGGCATGCGCGGCACGTTGACCGCGAGCCACGCGGCCAGCGCGGGCTGACTCTGCGCGAGTTCGGCGAACAATGCGTCGCCCGCGCCGTTGCGCAGCGCGGCGAGCGACATCGCCGAGCCGAGCGCCGTCAGCCCCTTCGTGATGCCCGCATACGACATCTTGAGCGCGGACGCCGCGCCGACCGGTCCATCGAGCACGCGCACGTCGAGGCCTGCATCGGCGAGCGGTTGCGCGTGCCGTGCGTGCGGGCCGGACACGTAGAACTTCGGCGAGGAAGGCTGGCCGATGATCGCGCCATCGACGAATGGCGTGCCGGTCGGCTCCAGCGTGCGCGCGATCTTCCTGACGGTATCGGGATTGATCGCGTTGCAGTCGATATAAAGCGGCCGTACGCTCGCGCGTTCGAGCACGGGCACCATGCGCTGCGCGGTTTCGATCGCGACCGCGGGCGGCACGATCGACAAAATGAACTCGCACGCCGCGAGGCTTTCGAGACTCGCGTCCTCCATGCCGGCCTCGCGTGCGCGCGATGCGCTTGCGGCGCTCCGGCCTTCGAGCGATGTCAGCACGCGCGCGCCCGCTTGCGTCAATGCGCGGCCCACGGCCGATCCCATGCTGCCCGCGCCGAGCAATGCGATGGCCGGTTGTTTCGATTGAGTCACGTGCGGGCTCCGTGTCTAAGAGAACGTGACACAGAATACCCTTGCGAGCGCAAGCATGCTCGACCTACTCGCTCACGTCGGTATCGCGCGAACGAAGTTTCCAGAGCGCATCGAGTCGCTCCAGCATGTCCTGTCCTTTGGGGGTGAGCAGAGGCATCGGGTCGCCGGTCGGCAGACGCCGGATTTCGACGAGCGCTTCCTGTCGAAGACGCGCGGTGCTCTGTCCGAACAACTCGACCTGATGGGGAGCGCGCTGGATCAGCATGAGCGTCGATATTTCGTGAGGGCTTAGCATTCGAGTCTCCAGGCATCGTCGAACCTATGCTAGAGAACGAAGCTGGCGATTCGGCTACACGGTTTTTTCGGCGTGTTACATGGTTACACTCTTGAAACTGGCACTTATTGCGCCACGCTTTCGCCCGTCTTTCATTGCCATTCTTTGCTTCGAAATGCTTACTATATTCATGGAAAAAGCGGCCCTGTGCAGGGCCGCTTGATAAACATCAGCGCCGGCTAGCCGATCAACGATGCTCCGTCACGAACTTCGTGACGAGATACGCTTCCATCGCTTCGCTGCCGCCTTCCGAGCCGTAGCCCGAATCCTTCACGCCGCCGAACGGCGTCTCCGGCAAGGCAAGACCATGATGATTGATCGACAGCATGCCGCTTTCGATATCATCCGACACCGCCGCCGATGTCGCCGCCGAACGCGTGTACGCATACGCCGCGAGCCCGTAAGGCAGGCGATTGGCCTCGGCGATCACTTCGTCATAGGACTTGAACGATGCGATCGGCGCGATCGGGCCGAACGGCTCTTCGGTCATGATGCGTGCGCTCATCGGCACATCGGTGAGCACGGTCGGTGCGAAGAAATAACCTTCGCGTCCGATACGCTCGCCGCCCGTCAGCACTTTCGCGCCATGCTCGCGCGCATCGGCGACGAGGCGTTCCATCGCTTCGAGGCGGCGGCCGTTCGCGAGCGGCCCCATCTGCACGCCGTCGTCGAGGCCATTGCCGACCTTCACCGCGCTCGCCGTGGCGACGAAGTGCTCCACGAACTCGTCATAGGCCCCTTCTTCGACGAGAAAGCGTGTCGGCGAGATGCAGACCTGGCCGGCGTTGCGAAACTTCGCCGATGCAAGCATCTTCGCGGCGCGCGGCACGTCGGCGTCCTTGAACACGATGGCGGGCGCGTGGCCGCCCAGTTCCATCGTCACGCGCTTCATGTGCTCGCCCGCGAGCGACGCGAGCAGCTTGCCGACCGGCGTCGAACCGGTGAACGAAATCTTGCGGATGGCGGGATGGGCGATCAGATACCTGGAGACATCGGCGGGCACGCCGAACACCAGGTTCAGCACGCCGGCGGGCAGACCGGCGTCGGCATAAGCCTGCACCAGCGCCGCGCAGCTCGCGGGCGTTTCCTCGGGCCCTTTCAGCACGACCGAGCAGCCCGCCGCGAGCGCCGCCGACACCTTGCGCACCGCCTGATTGATCGGGAAATTCCACGGCGTGAACGCGGCGACCGGGCCGACCGGCTCGCGCGTGACGATCTGGCGGACCGCATCCGTGCGCGACGGAATCACGCGGCCATACGTGCGGCGTCCTTCTTCCGCGAACCATTCGATGATGTCGGCTGCCGACAGCGTCTCGATGCGCGCCTCGCCGAACGGCTTGCCCTGCTCCATCGTCATGATGGCGGCGATCTGCTCCGCGCGCTCGCGGATATTCTGTGCCGCGCGCCGCATGAGCTTGCTGCGCTCGTAGGGCGAAACCTTGCGCCATTCCTTGAAGCCGCGCGCGGCGGCATCGGCTGCGAGCGATAGTTCCGCTTCTCCCGCGAGCGCCAGGCGGCCGATCTCGGCTTCGCTCGCCGGGTTGATGACGGCCGTGTCGCGCGAGCCATCGCGCCACGCGCCGTCGATATAAAGCCGGGTGTTCGGATAGGCGGGAAGGTCGGAACGCGTGTTGCTCATGCATGTCTCCTTACGAGTGACGTGGCCTGATGTTACGTTGCGCAAGATCGACTGGCGCAAACGGGCATGTTATCCCGAACGCTCGATATCCGCTGATACGAAAAGCGCCCGCCGTCATGAAACCGGCGGGCGCGCATGGTGCGGAGCGGGCGTGGCGCTTACATCGGCGGCACGACGCCATCCTTCTCGACGACGATTCGTTGCGCCGTGAAGTCCGAACCCGACGGGCTCGCCACCACGAACACCTTCTTGCCGGGCTTCAGGTCGTCGTGCGTCGCGGGCGCGAAGGTCACGACCGGCACGTTCTCCGGCACCGTCACCGAATTCGCGCCGCCCTTGTACGAAAGCTTGAGATCGCGGCCGCTCGTGCCCTGCACGACCTGATCCACGTTCGCGTTGGTCATCGAGCTTTGCGGGCCGAGGTCCCATGCATAGTGCCCCTCACCCGTACCGCGCGCGGCTTCCGGGAAGACCAGCACCTCCGTCGCGGTGAGCTTGCCGTCCGTGCCGGTGGTTGCCGCCGTGCCGACGAACGAGCCCGGCTTGATGTCCTGCAGCTTGATGTTCTTGAGCGCGGTGACGGGCGTATCGGACTTGACGGCGATCTTCACCGTGTCGCCGCTGCGCCGATGTACCGTGAGCGTATCGCCCGACAGCGACACGATATCGCCGCGAATGCGCGCGGGTTTCGCAGCGGGCGTCTGAGCAAGCGCCGCGGATGCGAGTGCGAGCGTCACGATGCTGACGCCGAGTTTGATTCGAATCGACATGTAATCTCCTTCGTTGAATGAAAGGCTTCAGGACCCGCCGAACCAGTTGTAGCCCTGGTTCTCCCAATAGCCACCGGGATAATCGTTCGTCACGGTGATCGCGACGATGTGTTTCGGGTTCTTGTAGCCGAGCTTGGTCGGCATGCGCAGCTTCATCGGGAAGCCGTATTTCGGCGGCAGGATCTGGCCGTCGTAAGTGAGCGTGAGCAGCGTCTGCGCGTGCAGCGCGGTCGGCATGTCGATGCTCGTCGAGTAGTTGTCGGCGCAATGGAAGGCGACGTATTTCGCGCTCGTATCGGCGCCCGCGCGCGCGAGGAAATGCGCGAAGCGCACGCCGCCCCATTTGCCGATCGCGCTCCAGCCTTCGATGCAGATATGCCGCGTCACCTGGCTTTCCTGCGGCATCGCATGCAGTTCGTCGAGCGTCCACACGCGCTTGCCCTTCGCGAGCCCGCCCACGCTCAGCTTGTACGTCGACGGATCGACCTCGGGCACTTCGTCGATGTCATAGAACGCGTTGAAAGGGAACGGCCGCGTGATCATCGATTCGGGATAGGTCGGCGCGAGCTGGTTCGGATCGAACAGCAGTGCCTGCATGTCGTCGTTGAACGACGATATGCGGCGCAGCATCGCGTTGACGGATTTGTCGTCGGTGATATTGCAGCCGGACAGCATCGCGAGGCCTCCGAGCGACAGAATGCGCTTGCCGAATAAACGGCGCGCCGGCGCCTTTAATTCCTTCGCGGCATCCTTGATGATGAGTTCGGCATCCGGCCTCGATTTGAATAGCTTGAGCGACATGGCTTAACGACCTCGAATCATCAGCACGAGCGAGCGCGGCACGAGCGCGACCATCACGACGTGCACCACGAAAAACACAACGAGAAAACTCATGCCGAAGAAGTGCACGACGCGGGCATTATCGTAGCCGCCCATCAGTGTGCGAAGCAGGGGAAACTGCACGGATTTCCAGACGGCGAGTCCCGAGAGAATCACGATCACGATGTCCACGATCACCGCGAGATACGCGAACTTTTGTACGGCGTTGTAGTGCGTGAGATCGTCGTGGCCGAGCTTGCCGCGCAATGCGGCCAGCGCGTCGACGAAAATAGCTTTGATCGATAGCGGAAACATGCGGCGCCGCAAACGCCCCGTGACGAGATTCATCACGACATAGACGATGAAGTTCGCGACCAGCAGCCACATTGCCGCGAAATGCCATTGCAGCGCGCCGCCGAGCCAGCCGCCGAGCGTGATCGCGGGTGAGAACGTCAAGGACTTGAAGATCGGCGAGGCGTTATAGATCTGCCAGCCGCTCGTCACCATGATCAGCACGGCAAACGCGTTGAGCCAGTGCGTAATGCGCAGCCATAGCGGTTGTACTTGCACATCGAGCCTCGTATTTCGAGTTGTTCGCAGCGCATGGTAGCGACGCCGCGCTGATCGATCGATGACCTCTCGATGACTTTTTTGTCATCTTTGGCGAGCCGTGCATGCGCTCTGGCTAGAATGACGGCAATCCATCGAACGCAGCGCCAGCATGACCATCCTCGTTATCGAAGACGACCGCAAGACCGGCGACTACCTGAAGAAAGGGCTCATCGAGTCCGGCTATCAGGTCGAACTCGTGCGCAACGGCACGGACGGATTGCATCAGGCGCTCGCGAATCCGTACGAGCTGATCGTGCTCGACGTGATGCTGCCCGGCATCGACGGCTGGCAGATCATGTCCGCCCTGCGCGCGAAACGTGACCTGCCTGTCATTTTTCTCACCGCGCGCGATCACGTGACGGACCGCATCCACGGACTCGAACTCGGCGCGGACGATTATCTAGTGAAGCCGTTCTCTTTCACGGAACTCGTACTGCGAATCCGCACCTTGCTCAGACGCGGCGTGATGCGCGAATCGGATACCTTTCAGATCGCGGACCTGCATGTCGATGTCCTGCGCCGCAAGGTGACGCGCAAGGGCGTGGACATCGCGCTCACAAACAAGGAATTCGCATTGCTGCATCTGTTCTGCAAGCATCAGGGCGAGGCGCTGTCGCGCACGCTAATCGCATCGGAAGTGTGGGACATGAACTTCGACAGCGATACCAATGTGGTCGATGTCGCGGTGAAGCGTCTGCGCGCGAAGATCGATAACCCGTTCGAGCCGAAGCTGATTCATACGGTGCGCAGCATCGGCTATTCGTTCGGGGAGAATCCTTGAACCGCCCTTCGCGCTCGCTCGCGGTACGTATTGCGCTTTCGTTCGCGGTGATCGTGTGCGTCGTGGTCGGCATGGTGGGCGCGTCGCTCTATCACGCGACCAATCGCGCGCTGTCCACGCGTGCGGATTATCAGCTGATCGCGCGCGTGGAGCATTTTCGCTCGCTGCTGCACGATCTCTACACGATCAAGGAAATCGAGGCGCGGCCGAAGCTATTCGAAACGATGCTCGGCGACCGGCAGGACGTCATCCTGTTTCGACGCGCGGGCGCGACGCCTTTCATCGACGTGAATCCGGAGCGTATGCCGCTGCCGCCGCTCGATGTCGTGCCGGTGACGCGGCCCATCGGACTCGACGATCTGTACGAAGGCTCGCGCGCGGACGGCGTGCGTATGCGCTGGGTCGGCGCGCAGGCGCGCATCGGTGACAGCGGCGAAGTCGTCGAAATCATCGCGGCGCACGTGATGACGCAGGAAGCGCGCGTGTTGTCGGCGTATCTGGAGCGCGTGTGGCTCACGGTGATCGGCGCGGTGCTGGTCACGTTGCTGCTCGCGTACTGGGTCACGAGCCGCGGACTCATGCCGCTCAGACTGATGGCCGACAAGGCCGCGGAAATCACGCCGGATCGATTGTCGGCGCGGCTCGATGTCGCGCATGCGCCCGCCGAATTGCAGAGCCTCGCGGCGTCGTTCAATGCGATGCTGGATCGTCTGGAGCACGGCTATGAACGCCTGCTGCAGTTCTCGGCGGATCTCGCGCATGAGGTTCGCACGCCGATCGGCGTGTTGATCGGCGAGACGCAGGTCACGCTGGCGCACGAGCGCAGCGTCGCGGAGTATCGCGGCGTGCTCGAATCGAATCTGGAAGAACTGGAGCGGCTCGCGCGCATCGCGCAGAACATTCTCTTTCTCGCGCAGGCGGATCACGGGCCGCAGCGTATCGAGCGCGAACGGCTCGACATTCGCGAGGAACTGGAGACCATCGGCGCTTACTTCGAAGGGATCGCGGATGAACGCCGCATCACGTTCGATATCGACGCCGAAGGGGAAATAGTCGCGAATGCAATCATGTGCCGAAGAGCGATCGGCAATGTGGTCGTGAATGCCGTGCGCTATGCGACGGCGGGGACCGTGGTGCGGCTGCGCGGACACGCGGATGAACGAGGTGCCTGTATCGTTGTGGGTAATCGTGGCGCTCGTATCGAGCAGGATGAGCTGGCCAGGCTGTTCGATCGCTTCTATCGCGGTGATGCTGCGCGTAGCGAGTTTACGGAATCGAGCGGACTCGGACTTTCGATCGTGAACGCGATCATGCGTTTGCATGGTGGTACTGCGTCTGCCCAATGCACTTCGGATGGGTGGATTGAGTTCAGCTTGCTGTTTCCTCGCGATTCTGGATGAGTTTTTTTGGGTGGTGAGACTGCGTTTATGTGGAATCCTGAATTCGCGTCGGTCTATTGGTGTTGCCCCTGTGCGGGGCGGCAGTCACTTTCTTTGCTGCTGCAAAGAAAGTAACCAAAGAAAGCAGCCTGACACGCCCGCGGTCATACGCAATTTGGGTGTTCCTCTCGTTGTTCGTGGCGTCAGTAGCGAGTGCCCTCGTAGGCCACATCGGGCTTGGACCGCGCACGGTCTGACAAGCTAGTACCCAAAGGACGCTGGTTCAGCACGAAAGAGTTCCGGCACAGCGCTGCGCGCTGCCGTTGGGTCTGCAAGGGAAAACGACGAGAAAAAGGATACGCAGAAGCACACGCAGACCCGATTGACCCATCGGCCGCGTAGCGGGCCGGAGCCATTTTGTGCTGAACCAGTTTGTCCTGTGGTGCGATGTGGCAGACCGTGCGCGGTCCAAGCCCGGTTAGACCTACGAGGGCACTCGCTACAGAGGCCACGATCAACGAGAAGAACACCCAAATTGCGTGTGACCGCGGGCGGCTCGAGCTGCTTTCTTTGGTTACTTTCTTTGCAGCAGCAAAGAAAGTGACTGCCGCCCCGCACAGGGGCAACACCAATAGACCGACGCGAATACGGGATCCGGCGAAAACAACAACCCCAAACAAATCCCCCTACGCCCCCACCAACGCCTCCCGCTTCGCCAACAACCCGTGAATCTGCGAAACGACCGCCGCCCCCTCGCCCACCGCAGCGGCAACCCGCTTGGTCGAACTGGACCGCACATCGCCGATCGCGAACACACCCGGCACGCTGGTCTCGAGCGCAGGCACACCTACCGTGCGCCCTTCATGCGCCTCCGGCCCGGTCAGCACAAACCCCTTCCCATCGACATTCACATTGCAGTTGCGCAACCAGTCGGTATTGGGATCCGCGCCGGTAAAAAGGAACAGATGCCGCGACTCGATCGTGAGCGGCCCATCGGGCGTCTGGCAGTGCACCGTGGTGAGCGCGCGGCCGTCGCCATCGAGCGAGGTGATCTGCGTATGCGTGCGTACCGTCACGTTCGGCAGCGAGCCGATTCGCTCCACCAGATAGTGCGACATGCTCGCCGAAAGCCCCGCGCCGCGAATCAGCACATGTACGTGCTTCGCATGCGTCGCGAGATACACCACCGCCTGCCCCGCCGAATTCCCGCCGCCGACGAGCACGACCTCCGAGTTCTTGCACAGCTTGGCCTCGACCGGCGACGCCCAGTAGTACGTGCCGTGCCCTTCGTAGCGCTCCAGGCCGGCGATGTCCGGCCGCCGATATGCCGCGCCCGACGCGATCACCACCGTCTGCGTCGTGACGCGCGTGCCGTTCGCCAGTTCGATCTGGATCGGATTGCAATCGCAATGCAGCGCCTTGATCTTCGTCGGTATCGCGATGTGCGCGCCGAACTTCTGCGCCTGCACGAACGCGCGCCCGGCGAGCGCCTGGCCGGAAATGCCGGTCGGAAAGCCGAGATAGTTTTCGATGCGCGAACTCGCGCCCGCCTGCCCGCCCGGCGCGCGGCAATCGAACACCGCCACCGACAAGCCCTCCGACGCCGCATACACCGCCGTCGCGAGACCCGCCGGCCCGGCGCCGACGATAGCGACATCGTAGATATGCGCCGGATCGAACTCGGGCAGCCAGCCGAGTTGCGTCGCCACCTGATTCTCGTCGGGCGCGCGCAGCACGGTGCCGTCCGGGCAGATCACGAGCGGGAAATCGGACGTCGATGCCGAAATGCGTTCGAGCAAGGAGATCGCGTCGGGATCGGTGCACGCGTCGATCACCGTGTGCGGATAACCGTTGCGGCGAAAAAAGCCCTGCAGCGACACGAGGCGGCCATCGTCCGACTGGCCGAGCAGCACCGGCCCGCTGCCTTTCTCGATCAGCCCGACGCGCCGCAGGATCAGCGCGCGCATGATGCGTTCGCCCAGCTCCGCTTCCGCGACGAGCAACGCGCGCAGCCGTTCCGGCGGAATCACGATGCCGTGCACATCCTCGGCGGCGATGCCATCGACGAGACACGGCTTGCCCGACAGTTGCGCCACTTCCGCCAGAAAATGCCCCGGCCCGTGCTCGACGACCAGATGCTCCTGCCCGAGCGCGTTGCGCCGCGTCACGCGCACGAGCCCCGAAAGCACGATCACCATGCCGCGCCCGGTCTCGCCCATGCGGAACATCCACTCGCCCCGGCGCCAGTGCGAGGCGGTGCCGAAGCGGCTCATGCGCTCGATCTCGTTGTCCGTCAGGCGCGGGAACATCTGGTGCGCGCGCGTTTCGAGCGGTGAGAAAGGCGCGCTGTCATCGGCTGCCGCTGCGGCGGCGGGCGACGCCACCACGTTCGGATTCGAAGTTTCAATAGGCTCGCGCGCGCTCCACGCGACGACATTCGGCACGCCTTCACCCGGCTCGTTGAACGGCGTTGTACTCATGCGCGATCTCCGTGTGGAAAACCAGCTTCATGCAGGGATGCCGAGCCCGCGGATGACGCCGCGGCCGATTTCACCGGCCACGGGCACATCGCCGCCATTTCCGCGACCTCCTCGGGCGTGGTCGCCACGAGCTCGCCGAATTCGGTCAGCGTAGCGACATCGAAACCGGCGAGCCGCCACGCGTCCAGTCCGCCCGTGAGCGGCACCACGTCGCGGAAACCCGCGTTGCGCATGGTTTTCGCCATCCACGCGGCCGACACTTCGTTCGGACACGAGCAATAGATGACGACCTTGCGCGACTTGTCGTAGTTCTCGATGATCTTCGCGAGATCGCGCTCGTCGGCGAACAGCGAGCCGGGAATCGTGAACGGATCGAGCATGCGCTTTTCCGGCGAACGGATATCGAAGATCACCGGCAGCGGTTGGTCGTTCATCATCGCGTAGAGCTCGTCGACGCTGATACGCGCCTTCTCCAGCGTCGCCATCAGCGCGCGGCGGCGCCACCAGCGGTAGGTGACGTAGATCGCGAGCAGCACGGCGAGGACCATCACCGCCTGTCGGCCGAGCTGCGAGATCATCGCGAAGACCATTTCCAGTTGCGCCGCGAATATGACGCCGATGGTCAGCCCGACCGCGCTCCAGAGCGCGATGCCCGCGCCGTCGTGCGCGATGAAGCTGCGCAGCTTCACGCCCATCGCGCCCGCGAGCGGCACCGAGACGAGCGACAGCCCCGGAATGAACTTCGCGACGAGCAGCACGCGCACGCCCCAGCGGCCGAAAAAGCGCTCGGTCTTCTTCACGCAGGTATCGCGCGACAGGGACAGCTTGCAGATGGTCTTGAGCGTCTTGTCGCCGTATCTGCGCCCGCCCTGGAACCAGACGAGGTCGCCGAGCACGCCGCCCGCCACCGCGACACACAGCACGCCCAGAAGCGGCGGCCAGAACGCGCCGCCGTTCACCGCCATCAGCGCGACGGACGCGCCGACGATGATCATCGTCGGCATGGCGGGCACGGGCAGCCCGAGCGCCGAGCCCATCACGTTGATGAAAACGATCGCCGGGCCGAATCGATCGACTAGCTGATGCAACAGCATGGGAATCTCCCGCGAGGGAAAGGTGCGAGTTCACGGGACGGAACGACGGAACGCGCGCCGCGTTACCGGCGCAGCGAAGGCGCAAGAAGCACGAAAGCGAGCGAGATACGAGCCTGCAAGCGCTCGTGGTTCAACGCGGTGCACGCGGCGCCGGGCCGACGTCCGTCACATTTAAGGGATAAGTGTAGCCCGGAAATGCAAATGTCAGCATGACCGGCGCGCGGGACGCGGGCATCGCGCCCGCGATGCCCGGTGGATGGGTCAGAGAGTGGGATTCAGCCGCGTTCGTCGGCGATATAGGCGCGGATCACGTCGGCGAAATTCCTGTCGCCCGACAGGCCGAGCTGCTCGGCGCGCGACGTGTTCCACGCGCCCGGCCAGCTGCCGACGATCTTCTCGATGCGCTCGTCGCGCTGCCAGTCGATGCGCTGCACGGCTTCCTCGCCCGCCACTTCGCGCAGTGCCGCAACCATCTCGTTCACGCTCACCGACAAACCCGGCAGGTTGATGACCGGCCGCAGTCCGAGCTTCTCACGCTCGATCTCGCAGCCTGCGATCAGCGCTTCGACCGCGCTTTTCGGCGACAGCAGCCAGACGCGGGTGTCACCATCGACGGGGCAGGTCGAGCGCTCGCCGTTCAGCGGCTCGCGGATGATGCCGCTCGCGAACGACGACGCCGCCGCGTTCGGCTTGCCCGGCCGCACGCTGATGGTCGGCAGGCGCAGCACGCGGCCATCGACGAAACCGCGCCGCGCGTAGTCGGAGAGCAGCAGTTCGGCGATCGCCTTCTGCGTTCCGTATGACGATTGCGGGTTGAGCGCGGTGTCGTCCTGCACGACATCGGGTAACGCGCCGCCGTACACCGCGACCGAACTCGTGAACACGACGCGCGGCTTGTGGCCCGCCGCGCGGCACACTTCGAGCAGCGCGCGCGATGCGTCGAGGTTGATCTTCATGCCGAGATCGAAATCCGCTTCGGCTTGGCCGCTCACGATCGCGGCGAGGTGGAAGATGGCTTCGGTCTGAGTATCGATGTGGCGTTGCAGCACCGCCGGATCGGAGATATCGCCGGTTTCGGCGCGCACGCGCTGGTCGGCGAGCAGGCGTTCGTCGTTCGGACGCGCGACGTCGAGCAGCACGAGTTCCGTGACGGGTTTGCCGTCGAGCTCGTTGCGTTCGAGCAGGCGCTTCGCGAGACGCTGGCCGAGAAAACCCGCGCCGCCGGTAATGAGAATCTTCATGTGGGTCGCTTCCTTGCTTTTTTCACAGATAGGGTTTGAGCCAGCCGAGGCCTTCGGACGTGCCCGCCTTCGGTTTATATTCGCAGCCGATCCAGCCTTCGTAGCCCAGCGAATCGATCAGCTCGAACAGATACGGATAGTTCAGTTCGCCGATGCTCGGCTCGTAACGCTCCGGCACGCCCGCGATCTGGATATGGCCGACGCCCGCGTTTGGGCGCTTCATGTCGCGCTTGAGCTTCATCGCGATGTCGCCTTCCACGATCTGGCAGTGGTAGATGTCGAACTGCACTTGCAGGTTCGGTGCGCCGATTTCATCGCAGATGGCCTGGGCTTCGTCCTGGCGGTTCAGGAAGAAGCCGGGAATGTCGCGGGTGTTGATCGGCTCGATCACGATGCCTATGCCTGCGTTCTGCGCTTCCTTTGCCGCGTATTCCAGGTTCTTCAGATACACCGCGCGATGTTTCTCTCTCGGCTGATCCGGGGCGATCAGGCCCGCCATCACGTGCAGCTTCCTGTTGCCGAGCACGGCGGCGTATTCGAGGCCCTTTGCGACGCTTTGTTTGAACTCTTCCTCGCGCCCGGGTAATGACGCGATGCCGCGCTCACCCTTTGCCCAAACTCCCGGTGGTGCGTTGAAAAGCGCTTGCGTCAGGGCGTTGTCGGTCAGGCGCTGTTTGATGTCGTTCGCGGCGAAGTCATAAGGGAACAGGAATTCAACCGCCTTGAAGCCGTCTTTTGCTGCTGCGGCGAAGCGGTCCAGGAACGCGTGTTCCGTGTACATCATCGTTAGGTTTGCGGCGAATTTCGGCATTTTTGATTGCTCCTGATTTGTCGTGGAAACCTGACGCAAGCCCTACCATCGGGCGTTGAACGTCGCTCTCAAGTCCTCGATCGCTTCTTCCGGTAGTGGCTCCGGGCGCGGGTGCGTCGACAGATACAGGCGCGCCGTCTCTTCCAGTTCCTCCAGCGCGTACGATGCGTGCGACACCGACTTCTCCCAGACCACCGGGCCAAGCCGCTCCAGCAACACCGCACGCACCTTCGACGCCAATGCCGCCACTTCCTCCGCCACCGCCGCATCGCCCGGACGCCGGTACGCGATCAGCGGCACGTGGCCCACCTTCATCACGTAGTACGGCGTGATCGGCGGCAAGACATCATCCGGTTTCCAGACGCCCGCCAGCGTCAGCGCCACAAGATGCGTCGAGTGCGTATGCACGACGCCGCGGGCCTCTGCGTTGTTCTCGTAGATGCGGCGATGCAGCGCCAGCGTCTTCGACGGCCGTCCGCCCGATACGTGATTGCCCCGCACATCCACCTTCGCGATCTCGGCGGGATCGAGGCGGCCAAGGCACGCGTCGGTCGGAGTGATCAGCCAGCCGTCTTCCAGGCGCGCGCTGATGTTGCCCGCGCTGCCCACCGTATAGCGACGCTCATAGAGGCTCTTGCCGGTCAGGCAGATCTCTTCGCGAATGGAATTTTCGGTCGATGCCATCACAGTGCCTTCAGCGCTTTCTCGAAGAAATCGGTCGCGCCGAAATTGCCGGACTTGAGCGCGAGACCCAGCGCTTCGCCCGCATTCGCACCGATCGATTGCGTCGCCGGCACGCCCGGATCGATCTGCGGTCCGATGCGCAAGGAACGCACGTCGAGCGCCTGCACGACCGCGCCCGACGTCTCGCCGCCCGCGACCACGAACCTCGTGTAGCCGTCGTCGCGCAACGCGCGCGCGATGGAGGCGAGCGCGTCCTCGACCAGATGCCCCGCCTTTTCGACGCCCAGTTCCTTCTGCACCGCCTTCACTTCATCGGGCGATGAAGTCGCGTAGATGAGCACCGGCTCGTCGTGTTCGCGCGCGAATTCGACGGCGCTCTGCACCACCGGCTCGCCGCGCGAAAGCGCCATCGGATCGATACGGAAGCTCGGCTTCGATTCACGCCAGTGCGCGACCTGCGCGTTCGTCGCCTTCGATGCGCTGCCCGCCAGCACGACCGACTTGCCCTCGAGCTTCGGCAGATCGGCGGCGTGTTCCGCATGCGCGAGCAGATTCGCCGCGCGGAAGTTCTGCGGCAGACCCAGCGCGATGCCCGAGCCGCCCGTGATCAGCGTGAGATCGCGGCACGCATCGCCGAGCACGTGGAGATCGGCGTCGGACACGGCGTCGGCGATCGCGAGGCGCACGCCGTCCTGCTTCAACTCGCCGATACGCGCGCGGATCGCGTCGGCGCCTTTGGCGATCGTGTCGTAACGGATCAGGCCCACTTTCGATTTCGTCTGGCGCTGCAACACGCGCACGAGGTTCGGATCGGTCATCGGCGTGAGCGGATGATTCTCCATGCCCGATTCGTTCAGCAGCACGTCGCCGACGAACAGGTTGCCGCGAAAGATCGTGCGGCCGTTCTCGGGGAATGCGGGGCAGGCGATCGTGAAATCGTCCTTCAGCGCGTCCAGCAGCGCATCCGCGACCGGGCCGATGTTGCCCTCGTCGGTCGAATCGAAGGTCGAGCAATACTTGAAGAAGAACTGGCGGCAGCCCTGCGCGCGCAGCCATGCGAGCGCGTCGAGCGACTGGCGCACGGCGTCATCGGCGGAAATGGTGCGCGACTTCAGCGCGACGACGAGCGCGTCCGCCTCGATGCGCGCGTCCGCCGCCGGCACGCCGATGGTCTGCACCGTACGCATGCCGCCGCGCACGAGCATGTTGGCGAGATCGGTCGCGCCGGTGAAATCGTCGGCGATACAGCCGAGCAGTGCCTGCGTCATGCCTTCGCTCCCTTCGGGACATCGATGCCCGGAAAAATCTTGATGACCGCGGAATCGTCCTCGCCGCCGTGTCCGGCGGTGGACGCCATCATGAACATCTGGTGCGCCGCCGCCGACAGCGGCAGCGGGAATTTCGACGTGCGGGCCGTGTCGAGCACGAGGCCGAGGTCCTTCACGAAGATATCGACGGCGGACAGCGGCGTGTAATCGCCCGTGAGAATGTGCGGCACGCGGTTCTCGAACATCCACGAGTTGCCGGCGCTGTGGGTGATGACTTCGTAAAGCGCGTCGGGATCGACGCCCTCGCGCAGGCCGAGCGCCATCGCTTCGGCCGCCGCCGCGATATGCACGCCCGCGAGCAGCTGATTGATGATCTTGACCTTCGAGCCCGCGCCGTGCGCGTCGCCGAGACGATAGACCTTGCCCGCGATCGCATCGAGCACGTCCTCGCAGGCGGCGTAGGCATCGGCGGGGCCGGAGGTCATCATCGTCATGTCGCCTGAATTGGCCTTCGCCGCGCCGCCGGACAAGGGCGCGTCGAGCAGCAGCACGCCCTTTTCGCCGATGCGTCTGCCTAGCTCGGCGGCGAATTGCGGCGACACCGTCGCGCACGCAAGCACGACGCTGCCAGGTTTCATCGCGTCGACGGCGCCACTCTCGCCGAACAACACGGCCTCGGTCTGCGCCGCATTGACGACGACCGTCAACACGACCTCGCACTTGCCGCCCAGCTCGGCGGGCGACGCGCACGCGATGCCGCCCTCGGCCGCGAACGCGTCGAGCGCGGCCTTTTTCACGTCGCAGGCGTGAACGGCGAAGCCCGCGCGCAACAGCGAGCGTGCGACGCCCATGCCCATTGCGCCCAGACCGATGACTCCCACGTTTCTCGTCATAGCGTTTTTTCCCGATGAATTAGCAGATGCCCGCTTCCGACAGGCGGCGCGCGGCGTTGATGAGATGCGTCTGCGCGGCGTTGCGCGCGGCGGCGGCGTTGCTGGCGCGGATCGCCTCGACGATCGCCGCGTGTTCCTCGCGCACCTGCCGCATGAAATCCTCGCGCAGCGCTTCGTTGCCGCGCGTGACGATCGTGCCGGCTTCGAGATACTGGTTCAGAAAGGTGAGGGTTTTCAGGAAGTACGGATTGCCGGTCGCATTGGCGATTTCGCGATGAAACGCGACGTCCTCGGCGACGCCGTCCCTTCCTTCGCGCACCGCGGCATCGATACGCGCGAGGGCGTCGTCGATGGCGGCGAGCTGGGCGTCGGTGCGGCGCAGCGCGGCTTCGGACGCCACTTCGGCCTCGATCGCCCGGCGCAGCGCGAGAATCTGCACGACCGCGCCCGGCTCGGCGGCCTGCGCGTAGTCGATCCGCAGCGGCCGGATGCCCGCGCGCTCGACAATGAACACGCCGCTGCCTTGCCGCGGCTCGACCATGCCTTCGTTCTTCAGCCGCGAGACCGCTTCTCGGATCACCGTGCGGCTCACGCCGAACTCCTGCGCGAGCACGGCTTCAGTCGGCAGCTTGCCGGTGCTGGCGAAGCTGCCCTTCTCGATCAGCTTTTGCAGTTGCTGCGCGACCGAATCGGACAGGGCGCGCTGCGGAATCTTTTCGAACATGCGAATCGATGACGATCGTAAAGTTGTCGGGTCATCATACAAGTTTACGGGCCAGACGTTGACCAAGGCAAAACCCTTAGTCGCGTGCGATTATGCGAGCGGCTTGTCGATGAGCGCGAGCGCGTCGCGGATTTCGGCGACGTCGCCGGGACGCACCAGGCGCGCGACCTCCTTGCCGCCCAGCATGAAGACGAGCGTCGGCCAGAGCTTCACGCGAAACGAGCGGCCGAGCGGCCGGCCGCTGCCGTCCTCGATTTTCAGGTGCCTGATGGCGCCATGTCCCTGAAACGCCTGCGCGATCAGCGGCTGCGCGGCGCGGCAGAAGCCGCACCAGTCGGTGCCGAACTCGACGACCAGCGGGCCGCTCAGCGCGTCGAGTTCCGCGCGTTCGGGCGCGCTTTTCGCGTATTCGATATTCATGGTCATGGCGCTCGTCCTTGCTCCTTCGTCTTATTGGGCGTTCAGCAGAAACTCTGCCCGCCGCCCGCAAAGTCGAGATCTACGGGGGGCGTCACGATCCGATCGCAATCGCCGTCACCTCGTGATGCGGGCTTCCGGTGACGGTCACGGCCATATTCGTTCTCAGCGCCATCATAAAGAGATTATTTCGATTGTCGTAGCTTTCCCCGTTCGGCCACATGTGCATGCAATAGCGCGAGCCGTCGTTCGTTTGCAGCACGTAATGGACGGCGGCGCCCTGGTCCTTGTCGACGATCCGGACCACGATTCCCGTGCGCGTGTCCTGCAGTTTGAGAAACGTGGAATTCAATGACGGGATCGGCGAATCACTGGGCCCAATGGCCATCCCGATGATATAGCCGCGTTGATCGCCGGCCAGCGTAATGGGCAGACCATAATCGAGCGCCATCATCAGGAGATTGTTGCGATTGTCGTGAGCGGAGATATTCAACTGACCGCAGTATGACGCGCCGTCTTCGGATCGGAGTATGTAATTGACATTTTCAAGGTCGTTTGAATCGATAATGCGGATTAAATATCCGCCTCTCACGTCCCGGAGGGGAACGCCACCTCGAACCAGCAGCAGGCTGGCATTGCTATCGATGTTTCTCAACGAATCACCCTATATATCTGAATTACGGCCCACTGTGAGCCGATATGGCTGAACGGCGCTTCTGCGATTCAAGCGCGCCGTTCGCACGCGCTCGCCTAATGCAAGCCGTCATTACCCGCAAACGCATGGCTTTCGGTCCCGACGACCGCCGATCGCACATAACTGTTGATGCCGCCGACGAGCATGACGGAGCGCCCGGATTCGACCGCGAGGCGGATCAGGGCGTCCCGGTTGCGCCGCCGCCGGGTGTCCATCTGCGCGGCGTACTGGGTTCCGTCGGCGGCCTGGATCAGGTAGTTGATATACGCGGACGTGTCGGAGTCGACGATCCGGACGACGACGCCGATCCGCACGCCGTCAAGCGGAATACCGGGGCATATCAGCGACGGAATCACCGGGGAACTTCTTATTTTCATTTGATTTCTCCTGTTACGACGTGAGGCATTTTGGTAGATACCAACTGTCAATCTGGCAAGCTATTCGACATCGACTGAAAGCTGTTTCTCATTTTCGAGTCAGATATATCATATTTTGTTATGCAATCTCTTAATCGAATCTAATTCGACGATGCACATTCCCTGTTCCAATAGGAAATTCGAGCGACGGTTCGCGTATCGTTCCGTAGGGTAAAAGATTCCTCCCGCGCGTCGCCGGAGGGCTGCGCGCGCTTTCGTGGCCGAATAAAGTGGCCCTGACAAAGTCAGGAAAACGATTAATTGACTTGGATATTTCTAAATGGCAGGAGCGTAATCTACGGAATCAATATTCGATCCGTCAAACTGGAATTTGTCATTTTTTGAGAAGCCAGTGAGACGAATGAAAGTCGCGTGATACACGCAAATGATTATTGCGGCGATTGCAATGAATCAAACCAGCGGCGTCATTGTCCAAAACCGGTCAGCCCGATGAGCGCGCCGCCCGCGAGCAGCCAGAGCGGATGCAGCCGCGTGCGGTACGAAACCGTCGCCACGACGACGGTGATCGCCGTCAATAGCCACGTCCGGTCCGATGCCTGAGCGATCAGCAGCGCGCTCGCCGCGACGAGCCCCGCCGTGATCGGCACGAGGCCGAGCTGGATGAAGCGCCGCCACGGCCGGTCCTTGAATCGCTCCCACGCGTGCAGCGCGGCGACTGTCACGAGCGACGAAGGACCGAACTTCGCGATCGAGGTGACGAGCACGCCCGGCCATCCCGCGACGTGCCAGCCGATCAGCGTGACGACCATCATGTTGGGGCCGGGCGCGGCCTGCGCGAGCGCGAATAGCGCGGAGAAATCGGCGCTCGACATCCAGTCGTGGACCTGCACCACCTGACGCTGCATTTCCGGCAGGATCGAGTTGCCGCCGCCGAACGCGAGCAGCGACAACTGACTGAAGATCGCGGCGAGCGACAGCAGGTTGTCCATCATCGGCGCAGCTTCCACGCGATCAGCACCGAGAGCGGCGTGAAGACCAGCATCGTCGGCAGGAGAGGCGTGCGCAGGAACGCGATCGCCGCGAACATCAGGAGCGCGACGACGGCCGCTTCCGGCTTGCGGCGCAATGGCCACATGATCTTCACCGCCATCGCGACGAGCAGGCCCGCCGCGGCCGCCGCGAGCCCCGCGAACAGATGCGCGATGCGCGGGTCCTGATGCGTGCGCTGATAGATCACGCCGAGCGCGATCACGATGAGCGAAGGCCCGGCGAGCAGACCGAGCAGGCCCGCGAGCGCGCCCGGCACGCCGCGAAAGCGCATGCCGATGGCCACCGACAGATTGATCACGTTGCCGCCCGGAAGGAACTGGCAAAGGCCGAGGAGATCGGTGAACGCGTCGGCGTCGAGCCACTTGCGGCGTTCGACGATCTCGCGACGCGCAAGCGGCAGCGCGCCGCCGAAGGCCGTCAGCCCGAGCGTGAGAAAGCCGGTGAAAATCTCCGCGACGCTGGGCCGCGGCGGTTCTTCGCGATCCATCGCTCAGCGCGACGCGGCCGAGCGCGCCCGGCGCGCCTCGTAGGCTTTCAGATGCGCGTACGCCACCGCGAGCGCCGACACGCCGTCGATCGCCGTGCGCCGCCGCGCCAGCAAATCCCCGACGATGTGATCGGCCTCGATCGGCGCGCCGTTCTCCAGATCGCGCAGCATCGACGCGGTCATCAGCGAGCCGCGCTCGGAGAAGAACGCACGGGCGCGCGCGACGACCGGCTCGCCCGGCGCATGCGCGTTGTCGCCGGCGATGCCGCAGCATTCGTCGAAGAGCCGGAACAGCAGCGCCTCGCCGCCCGGCGCCGCGAGAATATCGCCGATGGGCGCGCGCATCAGGCAGGTGCCGGTCGCGAGCGTGGCGAGGAACACCCACTTGTCCCACATCGACTGCAGGATGTCTTCGCTCACGGACAGATCGAAGCCCGCGCCGCCGAGTTGCGCGGCGATCGCGTCGATGCGCGCGCTGCGCCCGCCCGCGCGCTCGCCAATGGTCATCGAATGCAGGTTGTTCAGATGCAGGATTTCGCCTTCGGCATCGAGCGTCGCGGCGATCACGCATTGGCCGCCGAGCACGTTCGCCGGGTTGAAGCGCGCATCGAGCGCGTCGAGATGGCCCATGCCGTTCAGGAGCGGCAGAATCGCGGTGTCGGGACCGACGGCGGCCGCGAAGGAATCGATCGCGCCTTGCAGGTCGTAGGCCTTGCAGCTCAGCAGCACGAGATCGAAAGGACGGTCGATGTCCTTCGCGAGCACCATCGGCGGACAGGCGAAAGCCAGATCGCCCTCGGGGCTTTTCACTTTCAGGCCGCACTGCCGCAACCGCTCGGCGCGCCGTTCGCGCACGAGGAAGGTCACGTCCCTGCCCGCTTCGAGCAACCGCGCGCCGAAATATCCGCCGATGGCCCCCGCGCCCACTACCAGAATCCGCATGTCTCGCTCCTTTTGATCATTGACACCGCTTCACGCCTGCCACACGCCATAGCCCGCTTCCCGCAAGCCGATCGCCAGTTCCACTTCCATGTCGCACGCGCCGTCGTAGGGCATCGGGTTGTACATCTCGTACAGTTGCGGCAAAAGCCGCAGCCCGAATTCGCGGACGAAGCGGTTCGACTGGATGCCCGCCTTGTGCTTGTCGAAACGCACGTCCGGATCGACGCCCGTCATGCCCACATAGACGAACGGCATGCCGGTCACGTAATCCGGATTCGCGCGGCGAAAGCGCGCTTCGTTCCAGACCGAGCCGGACAGTTCGACCACATAGACGGAGTAATGATGGCGGCGCGTGCGCCGCGACGACGGCATCTTCGGCGGGCCTTCGCGGCGTGCTCGTTGCGGGCGTTCATTCTAAGACGGCGGCGCGCAAAGCGCTCGTGCGGGCGGCATGCCCCCTGCCGGATGCGCCTCAAAGTGGTAAATTCGGGGCGGTCCGCGTTCGCGCAACGTTCGGTTCGCCGCACGGCCCGTCGAGCCGCCGATCGAACCTGGAGACGATCTCTCACGCGCGGGCGCCGCTCCCATCGACACGTTTTCATCCCGAAGCCGCGCGCCACGAGCCGCGTCGGCTTCGGTTATCCGGAGATCAAGCATGAGCAAACAAGCTATCGGCGTGGTGGGCCTCGCCGTCATGGGCCGAAATCTGGCCTTGAACATCGAGAGCCGCGGTCACGCCGTTTCGGTCTACAACCGCAGCCGCGCCAAAACCGACGAACTGATTGCCGAACATCCCGACAAAAAGCTCGTGCCCACTTACACGCTCGAAGAGTTCGTCGAGTCGCTCGAAAAGCCGCGCCGCATCCTGATGATGGTGAAGGCCGGCGCGGGCACCGACGACACCATCGCGTCGCTGCGTCCGCTGCTGGAAAAGGGCGACATTCTCATCGACGGCGGCAACACGCATTTCACCGACACCATCCGCCGCAACCAGGATCTCGCGAAGTCCGGGCTGCATTTCATCGGCACGGGCGTGTCGGGCGGCGAGGAAGGCGCGCTGAAGGGCCCGTCGATCATGCCGGGCGGACAGAAGGAAGCCTACGAACTGGTCGCGCCGATCCTCACCGAGATCGCCGCGAAAGCGCCGGACGGCGAGCCGTGCGTCGCGTACATGGGTCCGGATGGCGCGGGCCACTTCGTGAAGATGGTGCACAACGGCATCGAGTATGGCGACATGCAACTGATCGCCGAGAGCTATGACGTGCTGAAACGCGTCGCGGGCTTGTCGAACGAAGAACTGGGCAAGGTCTATGTGGAATGGAATCAGGGCGAGCTGGACAGTTACCTGATCGAGATCACGTCGAAGATCTTCTCGAAGAAGGACGATGAAACCGGCAAGGATCTCGTCGATGTGATTCTCGACCGCGCCGCGCAAAAGGGCACGGGCAAGTGGACGAGCCAGAATGCGCTCGATCTCGGCGCGCCGCTGCCGCTGATCACCGAAGCGGTGTTCGCGCGCGTGCTGTCGTCGCTGAAGGATCAGCGCGTGGCGGCGAGCAAGGTTTTGAGCGGTCCGGCGCCGAAGTTCGATGGCGATCGTGCGGCGTTCGTCGAGTCGGTGCGGCGCGCGTTGTATCTCAGCAAGATCGTCTCGTATGCGCAGGGGTTTGCGCAGTTGCGCGCGGCGTCGGAAGAGTACAAGTGGGATCTGCAGTATGGCGAGATCGCGAAGATCTTCCGGGCCGGCTGCATCATCCGCGCGCGCTTCCTGCAGAAGATCACGGATGCTTATGCGAAGGATTCGCAGCTCGCGAATCTGCTGCTCGATCCGTATTTCAGCGATATCGCGGCGAAGTATCAGGATGCCTTGCGTGATGTCATCGTCGCGGCGGTGAAGGCAGGGATTCCGGCGCCGGCGTTCTCGTCGGCGATCGCGTATTTCGATGCGTATCGCTCGGAGCGGCTGCCCGCGAATCTCGTGCAGGCGCAGCGCGATTTCTTCGGCGCGCATACGTTCGAGCGGGTGGATAAGGCGGGGAGTTTTCACGCGAACTGGGCGTGAGGTCGAAACGATTCGGTTTTGAGTTTTGAGGTGAGAAACGCGGCTCTTTCGGGAGTCGCGTTTTTTTTGGCGATATGGCGTGTGGGATTGCTGCTGTTGCGCAAGCGTTGATTAATTAGATATACGGAACTATTATCGCCCAACCCGTTCCGCTCAGAAGCCCGAAGATTGAAAATGATTGCCCAATCGAAAGCCTGGGAGCTGCTCATCGAATATCTCGAAGTGAAGCTGGGCAAGCGCAAACTCTCGCCCGAGACCGATCTGTATCACGACCTCGACTTGAATCCGCCCGCGATTTCAGTGCTGCTCAACGATTGGGGAACGAAATTCGGCGTCGACATGAGCGGATTCGAGCTGGACCACTATTACCCATTCATCAAGTTAAGCAAGCCAGCATTTTTCTGGACACTGCTCAAATCGCCCTTCAGCCAGCAGGCTCGGGAAACGCTTGGCGGATGGCAACTCACCCTCGGCATGCTGGAGGAAGCGATGATTCGAGGAAAATGGGTGATCGACTGAGGCATGCGCATCATCAGGCAAGCGCCACCCACTCCCCATTCCCCTCGCTGCTCCTCAACACCGCATCCACGAACCTCAACCCGGCGACCCCATCCTCGACCGTGGTAAGCCACTCATCCCCCTGCGTCGTTCCGCTCGCGATACACGCCGCCGCATCCGTATAAACCTGCGCGAACGCCTCCAGATACCCTTCCGGATGCCCGGCCGGCACACGCGTCGCGTGCAGCGCTTCCGGACTCTGCACGCGCCCGCGCGTCAGACGCTCCGACGCACCCCCAATCGGCGTGAACCACAACTCATTCGGCTTCTGCTGATCGAACGCGATGCCCGCCTTCGTGCCATACACACGCAAGCGCAGCGCGTTCTCCTCGCCCGCCGCGACCTGGCTCGCCCACAGCATCCCGCGCGCGCCGCCCGCATAACGGAACATCGCCTGAACGTGATCGTCCACGCGCCGGTTCGGCACGAACGTCGTCACATCCGCCGATAACTCCATCGGCCGCATCCCCGTCACGTACTCCGCGAGCTGATACGCATGCGTGCCGATATCGCCGAGACAGCCCGCCGGTCCTGCCAACGCGGGATCGGTGCGCCACAGGGCCTGTCGATTCGATTGCGTCTCGACCGGCAACGACAGCCAGTCCTGCGCATACTCGACCTGCACGACGCGAATGTCGCCGAGCAGGCCGCGCCGCACCATCCCGCGCGCGTGCCGCACGAGCGGATAACCCGTGTAGGTATAAGTCACCGCGAACAGGCGATCCTTCTCGCGCGCGAGCTTCGCGAGCGCCTCGCCTTCATCGAGCGAAACGGCGAGCGGCTTGTCGCAGATCACGTGGATGCCCGCTTCCAGAAAAGCGGTGGCGATCGGCGCATGCAGATGATTCGGCGTGACGATGGCCACCGCCTCGATGCCGTCCGAGCGCCCCGCTTCGGTGCGCGCCATCTCGCGATAATCGTCGTAACTGCGCGCAAGGCCGATCGCCGCCGCGCTCGACGCCGCCCTTCGCGCATCCGACGACAACGCGCCCGCGACAAGCTCATAACGATCATCGAGCCGTGCCGCGATCCGATGCACCGCGCCGATGAACGCGCCCTCGCCGCCGCCGACCATCCCCAGTCTCACGCGATTCATCGCCTGTCTCCGATACCGAGCACGCCGCGCATCTGCTCGCGGCTCGCGCCGCTGCCGGCGAAGTCGTCGAACGCGCGCTCGGCCACGCGGATGATGTGATCCCGGATGAACACCGCGCCCTCGCGCGCGCCGTCCTCGGGATGCTTCAACGCGCATTCCCATTCGAGCACGGCCCAGCCGGAAAAGTCGTATTGCGCCATCTTCGAGAAGATCGCCTTGAAGTCGATCTGGCCATCGCCCAGCGAACGAAACCGTCCCGCGCGATCGGCCCAGCCGGAATAGCCGCCATACACGCCCTGTCTGCCGTTCGGCCGAAACTCCGCGTCCTTCACATGAAACGCCTTGATGCGCGCGTGATAGATATCGATGAACGCGAGGTAATCGAGTTGCTGCAACACGAAGTGACTCGGATCGAACAGGATGTTCGCGCGCGGATGATCGTCCACCGCCGCGAGAAAACGCTCGAACGTGACGCCGTCGTGCAGATCCTCGCCGGGATGCAGCTCGTAACACACATCGACGCCCGCGCGATCGAACTCGTCGAGAATCGGCCGCCATCGTGTGGCGAGTTCATCGAACGCGGCTTCGACGAGACCCGCCGGACGCTGTGGCCACGGATACACATACGGCCACGCGAGCGCACCCGAAAACGTCACGTGCGCGCTTAAGCCCAAACGCTTCGACGCCGCCGCCGCGAGCTTCAGTTGCGAAATCGCCCATTGCGTGCGCGCCGCGGGATCGCCGCGCACGTGCGGCGCGGCGAAGCCATCGAACAAGGTGTCGTAAGCGGGATGCACGGCGATCAACTGGCCTTGCAGATGCGTGGACAACTCGGTGATCGACACGCCGGCATCGTCGACAATGCGGCGGATGTCGTCGCAATATGCATCGCTCGATGCGGCCTTCTCCAGATCGATCAGACGCGGATCGGCGGGAACCTGTATGCCTTCATAGCCGAGCGAAGCCGCCCAAGACGCCAGGTTATCCAGCGTATCGAACGGCGGCTGATCGCCCATGAACTGCGCGAGAAATATCGCCGGGCCTTTGATGGTTTTCATCTTGCGCCTCTAGGAGAAAGAAGGCCGAATGACCGGCCTTCGCACATCAGAACGGCGAGTTCGGGAAATAGAACTGCTTGGCGTTGTCCTTCGTGATGAGCACCGACGGGATGATCGTCGTCGGCGGCAGCTTGTCGCCCTTCAGGCGCGCTTCGGCGGTCAGCTTGATCGCGTCGTAGATGAACTTCGGCGAGTACGAGACATCGGCCGGCACGCGCTTGTCGCCGTCCATGATGCGCTTCACCGCTTCCTTCGAGCCCGCGCCGCCGAACACGATCTTCACGTCGGTGCGCTTGGCCTGATCGATCGCCTTCAGCACGCCGACCATCATGTCGTCGTCGGCGGCCCACACGGCGTCGATATGCTTGAAGCGCGTGAGGTAATCCTGCATCACCTTGAAGGCGTCGTCGCGATTCCAGTTGGCGTATTTCGCATCGAGAATCTTGATGCCCGGATACTGCTTCATCACGCCTTCGAACGCGTTCCAGCGTTCGTTGTCGAGCGTCGTCGGAATGCCGCGCAGCGCGACGACGTCGCCCTTGCCGTCGAGCGCCTTCGCCAGATATTCGGCGGGCACCTTGCCGAACGCGGTGTTGTCGCCGGCGACGTAGGCGTCCTGCGCGCTGGTGTCAGTGAGACCACGATCGACCACCGTCACGTACACGCCCTTCTTTTTCACCTGCGCGACCGGCTGCGTGAGCGATGCCGATTCCTGCGGGAAGATCACGAGCGCATTGATCTTGTTGACGGTCACGAGATCCTGCAACTGGTTCGCCTGTTCGGGCGCGGTGGCCGCCGTCTTCACGATGACCTTGAGGTCAGGATGCGCCTTCTCCAGCTCCTTTTTCGCCTCGTTGGCCCACCACACGATGCCACCCGTGAAGCCGTGATCCGCGGTCGGAATGGCGACGCCGAGCACGACTTTTTCGTCGGCGAACGCGGACGACGAAGCAGCGGCGAACGCGCTCGCCGCGAACGTGAGCGCGCCGAGCGCGCGAAGCATTTTCTTCATGACGATGTCTCCGGATTTATGAGCTTTAACGACGACCACGCTGCAAAAACGCTACGAGGATGATCACGGCGCCCTGCACCGCCGCGTTCAGATACACGCTGATGATGCTCGTCAGGTTCAGGATGTTGTTGATGACCGAAAGCAGAATCGCGCCGATGACCGTGCCGATCACGCGTCCTTCACCGCCCTTGAGCGCGGTCCCGCCCACCACGACGGACGCGATCGCCTCCAGCTCCCACAAAAGGCCGGTCGTCGGCGTGGCGGAGCCCAGGCGCGGCACATACAGAATCGTCGCGACGGCCACGCACAGCCCGAGCAGCATGTACGTGACGATCTTCACGCGATCCACGCGAATCGCCGCATAGCGCGCGACCTGCTCGCTCGATCCGATCGCCTGCACGTGGCGTCCGTACACCGTGCGATTGAGCACGAGCGCGCCGCCCGCCGCGACGATCAGGAAGATCCAGATCGGCACCGGCACGCCGAAGAGACTCGCGTAGTAGACCGGCCCGTACAGATCGACGAGCGAGTTGTCGAGCGTGAGCGCGCCGCCGTCCGCGAGCCACGTGAGCAGCGCGCGAAACATGCCCAGCGTGCCGAGCGTGACGATGAACGGCTCGATGCGCCCCTTCGTCACCAGCACGCCATGCGCGAAGCCGAACAGCGCGCCGAGCACGAGCGCGAGCACGACGCCCAGCGCGATGATCAGGAGCGGCGGCACCGCGTGCCCATGAAAGCCCTGCATCAGCGCGTTCATCATGTAGATCATGCTGCCCGCGATCAGCGCGGCCATCGAGCCGACCGACAGGTCGATGCCGCCCGAGATGATCACGAAGGTCATCCCCACCGCGATGATGCCGATGAACGACGTGCGCGTGAGCACGTTCATCGCGTTGTCGAGGGTGGCGAAGTCGCGATTGAGCAGCGTGCCGCCGATGCACAGCGCGACCAGCCCGATCAGCGGCCCGACGCCGAACAGAAAACGCGCGACAGTGGAGAGGCGGCTCTCGCTTTCGATGTCTTCAGTGTGTGCCGGTCGCATGCGCGATCAACCTCTCTTCGGTCAAAAGATCCATGCCGAGCGTCGCGACGAGTTCGCCCGCGCGCATCACCGCGACGCGATGACACAAGCCGATCAGCTCGATCAGTTCGGATGAAATCACGATCACCGCGCGGCCTTCGGCGGCGAGGCGATGAATCAGAAAATAGATGTCGCGTTTCGCGCCGACATCGACGCCGCGCGTGGGTTCGTCGAGCACGATCACGCGCGGGTCGGGATTCAGGAATTTCGCGAGCGCGAGCTTCTGCTGATTGCCGCCCGATAGCATGCGCGCGCGAATCGACGGGTTTCCCGTGCGGATGCCGAAGTCCTTCACCGCCTTGTTCAAAGCATCCCGTTCGGCGTGCATATCGATGAACGGATGCGCGTAACGCTCCAGCGTCATCATCGTGAGATTGTCTTTCAGCGCCATGTCCACATGCAGGCCGCGTCCCTTGCGATCCTCGCTCAGATACGTGAGGCCGTGCTTCATCGCATCGCGCGGATTCTTCAGCTTGACCGCCTCTCCGTTGATGACGACGCGCCCCGCGGCGAGCGTCCGCAAGCCGACGAGCGCCTCGAACAACTCCGTGCGACCGGCGCCGACGAGTCCCGCGAAGCCGAACACCTCGCCTTCGCGCACCGCAAAGCCGATGCCGTTTGCCCAGCCGGGCACCGATGCGCCTTCGACCTCGAAGGCGACCGGCGCGTCGGCGCGCAATGCGGGCTTGTCCGGAAACATGTCGGAGACTTCGCGGCCGACCATCAGATTCGCCATCTGCCGGCGCGTGAGCGTACTGGTCGGCGCGCGCTCGACGAAGCGGCCGTCGCGCATCACGATCACGTCGTCGGTCACGCGCTCCACTTCGTCGAGCTTGTGCGAGATATAGACGATGGTCGTTCCCGCATCCTTCAGGCGCGCCATCAGGCCGAACAGACGCTGCGTCTCGGAGGGCGTGAGCGTCGCGGTCGGCTCGTCCATGATCAGCAGGCGCGCGTCGCGCAACATCGCCTTCGCGATCTCGACCAGTTGCTTCTCCGCGACGATCAGGTCGCGCACCTTCGTATCCGGATTCTTGTGCAGGCCGACTTCGGTCAGGCGCGCACGCGCGGCTTCGCGCATTGCGGGTTCGTCGAGAAAGTAGCCTTTCTTCAGCTCATGCCCGAGGAACATGTTCTGCGTGATGCTCAGATGATCCGCGAGATTCAATTCCTGGTGAATCAGCACGATTCCAGCGCGCTCGGCATCGCGCGAACTCGTGAAGCTGCGCGCGCGTTCATCGACGTAAAGCTCGCCCGCGTTCGCGCGCTCATAGCCCGCGAGAATCTTCATCAAGGTCGACTTGCCCGCGCCGTTTTCGCCGAGCAATCCGTAGATGCGGCCCGGCGCGAGATCGAAGCTGACGCCGTGCAGCACGCGCACCGGTCCGAACTGTTTTTCGATGCCTTCGAAACGCACGGCGAGGCTCATCGTCACGCGCTCCTTCTCTGGATCAGCCGATGCGGCAGCAGCACGCCCGGCACTTCCGCGCGCGGATCGCGCAGACGTTTGAGCAGCAGTTCGGCGGCGGTTTCGCCGAGCAGTTGCATCGGCTGCGAGACGGTCGTGAGCGGCGGATCGACGTGCGCGGCAACGGCGATATCGTCGAAGCCGACGACGGCGACATCGTCCGGCACGGCGAAGCCCGCGCCGCGAAAGCCGTTCATCACGCCGATGGCGAGCGTATCGGAGACGGCGAAGGCGGCGGTCGGTCGCGCATCGCCGAGTGCGGCGAGTTGCGCGGCCGCGCGTTCGCCCGCGTCGTAGTCGAGACTGTCCAGCTCGATCAGCCATTCCGCGCGCGGCTCGATGCCCGCGCCCATCAGCGCATCGCGATAGCCAGCGAGCCGCTGGCGTCCATACAGATAACCCTGCCCCGAGTTGATGAGCGCGATGCGCCGATGTCCCTTGGCGGTCAGGTAACGCACGACATCGCCCGCCGCGAGATGATTGTCGATGCCGACATACGGCACGCCCGCCGCCGGATCGAACTCGCAGCACGCGACCCACGGCAGCGTCGAGGCTTCTTCGGCGAGCGCCTTTTGCACGGCGGCGGGATCGAGGCAGATCGCGCCGTCCGCGCGGCGTCCGCGCAGGAGATCGAAATAGCTTCGCTCGCGCAACGGGTCCGCGCCGGTATCGCACAGCAGCATGAAGTAGCCGTTCTGGCGCGCGACGCTGTCGATGCCGCGCACGATCGCCGCATAGAACGGATTGCCGAAGTCGGGAACCATGGTGAGGAGCAGGCGGCTTTCGGCCGTGCGCAGATTGCGCGCCAGTTCGTTGATGCGATAGCCGCTCGCCGCGACCGCTTCGAGGACTTTTTCGCGCGTCGCCTCGCGAACGTTCGTGTGCCCGTTGAGCACGCGCGATACCGTGGCGACCGACACGCCCGCGCGCTCGGCGACGTCGGCAATCGATACTTCCTCACGCGGACGAACCGAATCTGACATCGCTCAATGTCGCTTGCGGCGATCGAGATGTAATGGATTACATTATTTGATCGTACGAGCTGCGAAGGCAACAGCAATCGACTAGGGACAAACGCTTAAGAGCGGGCATGTCGATCTCGTGTCATGTTGCTCGTCGTAGGGTGTGAGCGCGTTGATGACGCTCGATCAATACACGAACTTCAGGGAGCGATCCACATGCGATTCATGATGCTGATGATTCCGCGCGGCTACGAAAGCGCGCAGCCGGGCACGATGCCGAGCGCGGACGCCGTCGCCGCGATGATGAAATACAACGAGGAATTGCAGAAAGCGGGCGTGCTGCTCGCGCTCGACGGGCTGCATCCGCCGTCGATGGGCGCGCGCGTCACGTTCGAAGGCGGCAAGCCGCGCGTGACCGACGGGCCGTTCGCCGAGGCCAAGGAAGTGCTCGGCGGTTACTGGATGCTGCAGGTGAAATCGCGCGAGGAAGCGATCGAATGGGCGAAGCGCTGCCCGGGATCGGACACGGAGATGATCGAAGTGCGGCAGGTAATGGAGATGGACGATTTCCCGCCGGACGTGCAACAGGCCGCGGCGGGATTCGACGATATGCAGAAGGCGGCGAAGCGCTGACGCCAACGTCTACGCGATTGCCTCCAGCGCGAGCGCGATTCCCTGCCCGCCGCCGATGCACAGCGTGACGATCGCGCGCTTCACGCCGTCGCGGCGCATCGCGTGAGCGAGACGCGTCGTGAGTACCGCGCCGGTCGCGCCGATCGGATGCCCGTGCGCGATCGCGCCGCCGTCCACGTTGACGATGTCTTCCGGCACGCCGAGCGTGCGCGCCACCGCGATCGGCACCGCCGCGAAGGCTTCGTTGATCTCGAAGCGCTCCACATCGGCGAGCGTCCATCCGGCGCGCTGCAATGCCTGCTGCACGGCGGGCACCGGTCCGAGCCCGAACATGCCGGGTTCGACCGCCGCCACGCCGAACGCCGCGAGCCGCACGAACGGTTCGATGCCGCGCGCCTCTGCTTCCCTGCGGCTCGTCACGATCATGGCGGAGGCGCCGCTGTTCAGCCCCGGCGCATTGCCCGCCGTGATCGTGCCGTCGGGACGAAACGCCGGGCGCAGCTTCGCAAGCGTCGCGAGCGTCGTGTCCGGACGCGGCTGCTCGTCGCGCGCGAACGCGACGGTTTCGCGGCCCGCCTTCACGTCGATGCCGGCGATCTCCGCATCGAACGCGCCGTCCTTCTGTGCGGCCGCGAACAACTGCTGCGAACGCTCGGCCCAGCGGTCTTGCGCTTCACGCGTGATATCCAGCTTCGTCACGAGGTCTTCCGTGTGCCAGCCGGAATGTTCGCCCGAGAATGCATCAACGAGGCCGTCGCGCAGCATGCTGTCGTAGATCTGGGCATTGCCCATGCGATAGCCGCGCCGCCCGCCGTCGAGCAGATACGGCGCGCGGTCCATGTTCTCCATGCCGCCCGCGATGGCGAGCTTCGTGACGCCCGCTGCGATCTCGGTCGCGGCCGTCGCCACGGCCTGCGCGCCCGAGCCGCACACGCGATTGACGGCGAGCGCGGGCACGGAAACCGGCACGCCGCCGCCGACCGACGCCTGGCGCGCCGGATTCATGCGATTGCCGGCCTGGATCACGTTGCCGAACACGACCGAATCGATCGACGCCGGATCCAGCGCGCCGCCCGCGCGCCGCAGCGTTTCCGCGATCGCCGCCGCGCCGAGATCGACGGCGGGCGTGTCCTTCAGCGAACCGTTGAACGCACCGATTGCCGTGCGCACCGGATGACACAACACGATGTCTTGCGCAAACATGTCGATGCCCTCGCTTTATCGCGGAATGCCGGTGAGATAGATCGGCGTGTCGGTCGACAGCGAGCGCTTGACGTCGCGGCCGGTGTCATCGACGAGCACTTCTTCCTGGTTCTTCGCCACGGCGGCGAGCACTTCGTTCACCACGTGCTCGGGCGTCGATTTGGGGGCGGTGACTTGCGCGGTCATGTCGGTATCGATGTAACCGGGATGCGCCGCCACGACCAGCGTGCCCTGCTCGCGCAGTTCCTCGCGCAGCGCATTGGTGGCCGCCCACGCCGCCGCCTTCGAGATGTGATACGCGCCGCCCGCCGGCAACGACACCCAGCTCAGCACCGAAAGCACGTTGATCACCGCGCCGCCGCCGTTCTTCTTCAGCACGGGCGCGAACGCCTGCGTGAGCGCGATCGGGCCGAAGGTGTTGATTTCGAGCAGATCGCGGATGCCTTGCGTCGATGCCGGATCGACCAGCAGACCGCGCGTCGTCACGCCCGCGTTGTTGACGATCACTTGCACGTCGGTGTAAGTCGCGGCGGCTTCGGCGATATCGGCGGCGTTCGTCACATCGAGGCGAATCGCTTCGACGCCGGGAATGTCGACGCTCTTCGGATCGCGCGCGGCGGCATAGACCTTGGCCGCGCCCGCTTCGAGCAGCGATTTCGCGAACTGCTTGCCGAGACCGCGATTGGCGCCGGTCACGAGTACCACTTTTCCTTTGATCTGCATGATGTGCTCCTTACTGTGCATATACACTAATTTCGATATACAAAAGGCCCGCGCACGGCGAGCCCGATCTATTCCACTCAATCCATGGTCGTCAGTTCGAACAGCGACTGGCGCAACGCCTTCGCGCGTTTCTCGCCGAACTTCGCTTCGAATTCCGCCTGCGCCGCGCGCCATTGCGCCGACGCCTTCACGAGCGTTTCCTTGCCCGCCGCCGTGAGCCGCAATCCGATCGCGCGCGAAGCGGCCGATTCCTGCGCCGCTTCGACGAGGCCGTCGCGTTGCAAGGGCTTGAGCGCGCGCACGAGCGTGGTGCGATCCATGACCATCGCGTCGGACAGTTCGGCCATCTGCACGCCCGGCCTGCGCCCGATCGCCGCGATGATCGTGAACTGCGCCGACGTGATGCCGACCACGGTCAGATGCCGCTCGTAGAGCTGCGACACGTAACGCGCGGCCTGCCGGATCGCGAAACAGTTGCAGTCGAGTGGAGAAGAGTTGGAAGTCATGTCCCGCAGAATATGAGTGCATATGCACTTTGTCAAGCCGGAGAATTCCAATCGACCCGATAGGCGCGCGGCCGGAATGGTCGGGAATCGTCGCGCGCGCTCGGGCGGCAAAATGCCCAAAGCCGCGTCGGGCGTGCGATAGCGGCAGATCGGGCCTATGCCGAAATCCGCATCGGACGCGCGACTAAACACCAAGACGCGTCTAAATTGGCTCCCTACATTGCGCATGTCCGTCACCTGTGCCGGGCTGCGCGCGAAGCGGCTGTCTTCATCGCCGGATGGTTGGACGGTTGAGGGCAAGCCCGTCTTGCCGACACAGAACGGCTCGTGTTCCATTCGATAGCCAAATCAAAAAAGGAGAGGAAAGCATGCGCATTCGTACCAAACCTTTGGCATGGCTGGTGGCGTGCGCCACGGCCGCGCTCGGCGCCGTACCGTTTTCAGCGTCCGCCGAAGATCTCACGGTGAAAGTCGGTTTCGCCGCGCCGCTGACCGGCGCGAACGCAGGCTACGGCAAGGATCTCCAGAACGGCGTGCAACTCGCGCTCGACGAAGCCAACGCGAAAAAGATCACGATCGGCGGCAAGACGGCCAAGTTCGAGATCCACGCGGAAGACGATCAGGCCGACCCGCGCATCGGCGTGCAGGCGGCGCAGAAGCTCGTCGATGACAACGTGGCGGTCGTCGTCGGGCACTTCAACTCGGGCACGACGCTGCCCGCCTCGCCGATCTACAACACCGCCGGCATCCCGATGATCGACCCGGCCGCCACCAACCCGACGATCACCACGCGCGGTCTCGAAAACGTCTTCACGGTGATTTCGAGCGATGCGCAGAACGCCGGCACGGCGGGCGTCTACGCGGTGACGACGACCAAGGCGAAGCGCATCGCGATCATCGACGACCGCACGGCCTTCGGTCAGGGCGAGGCCGACGAGTTCGAAAAAGCGGTGAAGGCGAAAGGCGGCACGATCGTCACGCGCGAGTACAGCGACAATCAGACCGTGGACTTCAGCGCGCAGCTCACGCGCATCAAGTCGACCAACGCCGACCTGATTTTCTTCGGCGGCCTCGACCGGCAGGCGGCGGCCGTCGTCAAGCGGATGAAGCAGCTCGGCATGAACGCGCAGTTCGTGGGCGGCGGCGGCGTGATGGACGCCGATTTCCTCAAGCTCGCGGGCGATGCCGCCGAGGGCGCGCAGGCGTGGGAATACGGCAGCCCGCTCGACAAGCTGCCCGACGGCAAGGCATTCAGCGACAAGTTCCAGAAGCGCTTCGGCGTCGCGATTCTGTCGTATGCGCCGTTCGGCTACGACGCCGCGTGGGCCGCCATCAACGCGATGCAGAAAGCCGGTTCCATCGATCCGAAGGTGTACCGGCCGGTGCTGAAATCGAACACGTTCGACGGCATCACCGGGCCGATCGCGTTCGACAGCAACGGCGCGCTGAAGAACGCATCGTCGACGCTGTATCAGGTGAAGAACGGGCAGTGGGAATCCGTCGTCACCAAGCACGGCATGTGAGCGCGCGTCAGGCCTGCGCCTCGTGCGCGCGGGCCTGAAGCCGGGCGCGCGTGCGCGCTGCTTCGTCGCCCAGCCATTGCGCGAACTGCTGCAATGCGGGCGACGGCGCGGGCCGCTCCGGATAGACGAGGTAATACGCCGCGCCGCTCGGCACGCACAGCGAGAACGGCGCGATCACGCGCTTCGCGCTCAGGTCTTCTTCGATCAGCGCAACATCGCCGATCGTCACGCCCAGGCCCTGCATCGCCGAGGAAATCGCCAGATCGAGCGTGTCGAAATGCTGCGCTTTCGTCGACGGCAGGCCCGCGTAGCCGTACGCGCCGAGCCACAGCAGCCAGTCGCGGCGGTCGCGGGTGGGATGCAGCAAGGTCTTGCCGGCGAGATCGTCGGGCGTCGACGGGCCGTTTTTCTTCGGCTTCCACAATTCGGGCGCGCAGACGGGCGTCAGGACTTCATCGAACAGATGATGCGCGGTCGCGCCCTTGAACGACGGCGCGCCCGTGAAAACGATCGCCGCATCGAACTGCTCCGCACTGAACTCGACGCCGTGCGACACCGACGCCGTCACCTCCACCACCAGCTCCGGCCGTTCGTTCTGCAGGCGGATGACGCGCGGCAGCACCCAGCGCATCGCACAGGTCGGACTCTTCACGCGCAGAATGCCCGATTGCGCGCCGCCTTTCGCGAGCGCATCGTCGATATGCGCGAACGCCTGCTGCAGGGGCGCGACGAGCAGCGCGCCGTGATGCGTCAGCGCGAGTCCGCGCGCCTGCCGCGTGAACAGCGCATAGCCGAGATGCGCCTCCAGCCCGGCGATCTGGCGGCTGACCGCGCCCTGCGTCACGTTCAGCGCCTCGGCCGCGCGCGTGAAATTCAGCGTCCGGGTGACGACCAGGAAGGTTTTGAGCACGTCGAGGGAAGGCAGCGGTTTCATCGGGTTTTTGGCCTATAGCCATGATCTGCAAGCATGGCTAGTATGACAAAGTTTCGATTGTCCGCGCTTTATTGCTGCGGTTGAATCGACGCCTGCAATCGTCGAACCGCAATTCCGGAGACACCGCCGTGCAAAGCGCCTGCATTCCCGAGTCGAAGCTGCCGAACGTCGGCACGACTATTTTCACTGTCATCGGCCAGCTCGCCGACGAGCACCATGCGCTCAATCTGTCGCAAGGCGCGCCAAACTTCGCATGCGATCCGAAGCTGATCGAAGGCGTCGAGCGAGCCATGCGGGCAGGACATAACCAATACTCGCCGATGTCCGGCGTGCTCGCGCTGCGCGAGGCGATCGCCATCAAGACGCACAAGCTGTACGGCGCGACCTACGACCCGGGCACGGAAATCACCGTGGTCGCGAGCGCGAGCGAAGGGCTGTACGCGACGATCAGCGCGCTCGTGCATCCCGGCGACGAAGTGATCTACTTCGAGCCGTCGTTCGACAGCTACGCGCCGATCGTGCAGCTTCAGGGCGCCACGCCCGTCGCGATCAAGCTGTCAGCCGAAAATTTCAGCATCGACTGGGACGAAGTCGCCGCCGCGATCACGCCGCGCACGCGCATGATTCTCGTCAACACGCCGCACAATCCGACCGGCAGCGCGTTCACCGCCGCCGACATCGAGCGGCTCACGGCGTTGACGCGCGACACGAAGATCATCGTGTTGTCCGATGAAGTCTACGAACACGTCGTGTTCGACGGCGCGCTGCATCATGGCATGGCGCGTTATCCGGAACTGGCCGGGCGCAGCGTGATCGTGTCGTCGTTCGGCAAGTCGTATCACGTGACGGGCTGGCGGGTCGGCTACTGCCTCGCGCCCGAGGCGCTGACGTCGGAGATCCGCAAGGTTCACCAGTTCATGACCTTCTCCGCCGACACGCCGATGCAGATGGCGTTCGCCGAGGCGCTGGCGGATGAATCGAGCTATCTGAATCTCGGGCCGTTCTACCAGCACAAGCGCGATCTGCTGGCCGAATCGCTGAAGGGCTCGCGCTTCGAGCTGTTGCCGAGCGCGGGCAGCTTCTTCATGCTGGCGCGTTACGACGCGATCTCGAACGAAAGCGACAGCGATTTCGTGCTGCGCCTGATTCGCGAGGCGCGCGTCGCGACGATTCCGCTGTCGGCGTTCTACACCGACGGCACCGACAACCGCCTGATCCGTCTTTCCTTCGCGAAGGACGATGACACGCTCATCGAAGGCGCGCGCCGCCTTTGCTCGATCTGACGATTTTTCTGGAGACCAACACGATGAAACTGAACCACATCGCCAGCGCATTATTTGTCGCGTGCACCTTCGCGAGCGGTGCGGCGCTTGCCGCCGATACGCTGCGCTTCGGACTGGAAGCGCAATATCCGCCGTTCGAATCGAAATCGTCGACGGGCGAGCTGCAAGGGCTCGACATCGATGTCGGCAATGCGGTGTGCGCCGCCGCGAAGATGCAGTGCAAGTGGGTCGAGACGTCGTTCGACGGCCTGATCCCCGCGCTGCAGGGCCGCAAGTTCGACGCGATCAACTCCGCGATGAATGCCACCGAGCAACGCCGTCAGGCGATCGATTTCACGACGGTCGTGTATCGCGTGCCGACCCAGCTCATCGCGAAGAAGGGCAGCGGCCTGGAACCGACTTCGGCGTCGCTGAAGGGCAAGAGCGTGGGCGTGTTGCAGGGCTCGATTCAGGAAACCTTCGCGAAGGCGCACTGGGAAAACGAAGGCGTGAAGGTCGTGCCGTATCAGGATCAGAACCAGGTGTACGCGGATCTGAAGTCCGGGCGTCTCGATGGGACGCTCGTGCTCGCGCCGGCGGGACAGAGCGGTTTCCTGTCGAAGCCGGATGGCGAAGGCTACGCGTTCGTCGGCGCGCCGGTGCGCGACGACAAGATCCTCGGCAGCGGCATCGCCTATGGCGTGCGCAAGGGCGACGATGCGCTGAAGACGAAGCTCAATGCGGCAATCGAGAAGGTCCGGGCGGACGGGACGATTGACAAGTACGCGAAGAAGTATCTGGGGAATATTGATATTTCGGCGAAGTGAGATAAGGCACGGTGCGCGGCGGCGGCCCCGCCGCGCACCCGCGCTCAAAGTTGCAGAAAGGCGCGAATCGCGTATTTCGCCGCGTCGAGCTCCTCCTTCGTCACGGTTTCGCCACGGAACGCAAGCTCTCTGTGGACATGGCTCCAACTGCGAAGCTGGTCTACGAGTGCGACGCCCGGACGCTTGAGACTCGTGATCGGCACCTCGGTTTCCCAGCCGCGAATCTTCGACGTGATCGGAAGTCCCGTGAAGCGGCCCGTAATGTCGTTCATCACGATATCGGAGATCACGAGCACCGCGCGATATCCGTCCTGCTCATTGCCTCTCGACGGACCGACGTGCAATCTCACCACGTCGCCCGCATCAGGAATTCCGTCCCTCATTCGAAGCCCTCGCGCGTCGGATCGTCCGGCCCACCCCACTCATCGCCGACGGGATCGCCGAAATCGATCTCTTCATGCCGCTCGAGCTTGCCCTCGCGAAATTGCTGAATCAGACGTTCGCGCGAAAAACGCCGGATCGCCCGATGCGGCCGCATCGTAACGTGTCCATCCTCGACTTCAACATGCACTTCCTGGCCCTCCTCTAAAGAAAGTTCACTGGCAATGTTGGCAGGAATGCGCACGGCAAGGCTATTGCCCCAACGTTTTAGGATCTGCTTCGGCATGACGCCCTCAAAAATACGTTGATACTCGTTGATACTTCGATCATATCTGCACGATTCGAGGCGTGTCAACGCGTATATACGCGCTTTGGCGCGGTTGATTGGTTGGGCATCTGCCGTTCGGCCAAGCAGCTTTTTTTGAGCGCAGGCACACTTGCGGTTGACCCGACCGACCACGAGCCGCATGAGCACACCGCCGCCGTCCACCGCGCCCGCACCGCCCCCGCCGCTCGCGGGCGGTCAGCTCGTCCTTGCCACCTTCGCGGTGGCGCTCGCGACTTTCATGAACGTGCTGGATTCGTCGATCGCCAATGTCGCGATTCCGACCATCTCCGGCAATCTCGGCGTGTCCGTCAACGAGGGTACGTGGGTCATCACCGTGTTCGCCGCGTCGAACGCGGTGTCCATTCCCCTGACCGGCTGGCTCACGCAGCGGCTCGGGCAAGTGCACCTTTTCGTCGGCGCGATCCTGATGTTCGTGCTGTCGTCGTGGCTGTGCGGGCTCGCGCCGAATCTGCCGGTGCTGCTGTTCGCGCGCGTGTTGCAGGGCGCGGTCGCCGGGCCGCTGATTCCGCTGTCGCAGGCGATCCTGCTCGGCTCGTATCCAAAAGAAAAGTCGTCGATGGCGCTTTCGCTCTGGGCGATGACCGCGACCGTCGGCCCGATCGCCGGTCCCGCGCTCGGCGGCTGGATAACCGACAGCTATTCGTGGTCGTGGATCTTCTACATCAACATCCCGGTGGGCATCTTCGCGGCCGGCGTGACGTGGATCATCTACCGCAACCGCGAGTCGCCGACGCGCAAGGCGCCCATCGACGTGATCGGCCTGCTGCTGCTCGTCTCGTGGGTCGCGTCGCTGCAGATCATGCTCGACAAGGGGCGCGACCTCGACTGGTTCTCGTCGCCGCTGATCGTCGTGCTGGCGATCGTCGCGGTCATCGCGTTTGCGTTCTTCGTCGTGTGGGAGTTGACGGACCCGAATCCGGTCGTCGATCTGCGGCTGTTCGCCGGGCGCAATTTCTTCGGCGGCACCGTCGCGATTTCAATCGCGTACGGCGTGTTCTTCGGCAATCTCGTGCTGCTGCCGCAATGGATGCAGCAGTATCTGAACTATCGCTCGATCGACGCCGGGCTCGTCACCGCGCCGCTCGGCATCTTCGCCGTGATCCTCGCGCCGGTGATGGGCAAGGTGCTGCCGCGCAGCGACGCGCGCATCATCGCGACGATGGCGTTCGTCGGCTTCGCGTTCGTGTTCTGGCTGCGCTCGAAATACGTGATCGAGATCGACACGTGGCATCTGGTGCTGCCGACGCTCCTGCAAGGCATCCCGATGGCGATGTTCTTCGTGCCGCTCACGGCGATCGTGCTGTCGGGCCTGCCGCCATCGAAGATTCCGGCGGCGGCGGGGCTGTCGAATTTCGCGCGGGTGTTTTGCGGCGCGGTGGGCACGTCGCTCGCGGGCAACGCGTGGGATAACCGCATCGCGCTGCATCACGAGCGGCTCACCGAGCAGGCGAATATCTATAACCCGGCGTTTTTACAGTCGCTCGGGCTGTCGCGATCGACGCTCGATGTGAGCGAGGCGCAGGCGCGCGGTATGTTCAACTTCACCGTCAACTCGCAAGCCGCGATGATGGGCCTCAACGATATCTTTCTGATCTCGGCGGTGATCTTCATTCTGATCATTCCGCTGATCTGGGTGACGAAGGTGGCGAAGGGAGGCGGTGGCGGGGCGGCGTCGGGGGCGCATTGAAGGTGGTGCGCGTCTCGTGCTACTCGGGCAAGAATCCCTGCTCCAGCACCGACGACATCGCCCACGGACAACTTTCCGGGAAATCGGCGAAACCGATACCCGTTTCATTCGCCGCCAGTTCGCGTGCATCGCCCCACATATCGGCGATCCAGTCCTCGTCGGTGAGCATGGGCTTCAGACTCGGCGTTTTCCGGAGCCGTCGCTCGATGGCGGCGCGCTGAGCCAGGATGGTGTTCGTCCAGCTATGGGTTCGCCGCTCCGGCTGAAACTGCCACTTCAGCAAATGCGCCAGCAAAATCGCCATCCTGCTCGCAAATTCCCGTTGTTCACTCTTGCCCACGTCCTCGATTTCCTCTGCGATATGCTCGATATCGATGGACGCAAGCTTCCCTGCACGCAACAGCGCAGCCTGTTCTTCGGCCCACGCCACCACGTCCTTCTCATAAGGTGTTCCCATCGGCTGATTCCCGTTTTCGTGTTGATTTCCGGTATCGCCGATATTAGTTTTCGATTCCTTGTTCATCCAGATCGTCCGTTTGGCCAACGCGCTCTACTTCAATCCGAGTTCCACGCGCGAACCTGCTCCCTTGTCCTTGATATCGTCCGCGCTCATCTTCGGCGCGACGACAAAAATCCGCTTGCTGTCGATCTTCCCGTCGAAGTACTCCTGCACCGCCTGCGCGCGACGCTGGGCCAGATCGCGCAACGATCCGTCATCCACCGGCGCGTTCTTCGTCAGCGCCGCTTTCATGTCGTCGTCGGGCACGCTCTTCGTCATGCCGATGAAGTTGGTCGGCTTCTTGAAGTCCGCCGACTTGTACACCTTCGTCAGGTACTTGTCGTAATCGGCGTCCGATATCCTGATCGCGTTCCAGTCCACATTCTCGCCATTGCTCGCCATGTCGCGCACCTTCGCGCGCTTCACCTGGCTGTCGACCCACGCGGCGCGCAACGCCGGCTCGTCCGTCTTCGGATCGACGCGGCCCGTCACGTCCACGCGCACCGACGGCTTGTCCACCAGCGCCTTCGCTATCGTATCGAGCTTCTTCTGCGCCGCATCGTTCAGCGTGGCCGAGCCCGCATCGAACTCGATGTAGTTCAGATCCTCGCCGCTGCCGCCACCGAACGCGTGCGCAAGCAGCGTGAACGGCGCGGTCACCGCCTTCTGCACGAGATTGACGATCGCCTGCCACACGAGTCCGCCGATCGAAAACTCCGGATTGTCCAGCGACCCGGAAATCGGAATGTTCACGTCGATCTCGCCGCGCGAGTTCTTCAGCAGCGACACCGCGAGCCGCACCGGCAGCTTGGTCGCCGTCGGATTGTCGATGTGGTCGCCGAACGTCAGCTGATCGATGAACAGATGATTGTTCGCAGTGAGCTTGTTGTCGGCGAGCATGTAGTGCAGATCGACATTGAGCTTGCCCTTGGTAATCGGATAGCCCGCATATTTCGTCGAATACGGCGTGAGGTTCGTCAGCTCGACGCCGTGCGCGCTCGCCGTCAGATCGAGCGCGGGCTTCTCGATCAGCGGATTGACCTGCCCCTTGATCGACACCGGCCCGTTCGCCGCGAGTTTCGCGGATACGTCGACGGGCGCAGGTGTCGTCGAATGCGTGCCGAACGCGCCGATCGTGCCGTTGATCGCGACCAGATTCGCCGTGTAGTTCGGCTTGATGAAGTTGTCGGTGTAGGTCACGCGGCCGTCCTGCAGCACCAGCTGGCCGAAGCGCATGTTGACCGGCGGCCCGGACTTCGCCGCGGTTTTCACGGGCACCGTCACGGGCGCGCTCGCCGCCGCCGGCGCGGACGCGCCCTCTTCCTTCGCGCGGTCGCGCGTCACCGATTGCGGGCCGCTCTCGCTCGCCACCACGCTCTTCAGGTTCAGCCTGCCCTGCGCATCGAGCAGCACGCGGCCGTAGAAACTCGCGAAGGTCACGCGCGCCGCGTCGACGTCGGTGCCGCGTTCGCTGTAGCTCACCTTCGCGTTGGTGAGGCCGAGCAGCTTCCAGCCGGCGAAGCGGTCGGACGTCGCCTTGTCGAGCATGCGTACATCCGTGAGCGAGACATCGCCCTTGTATGACGCCGCGAGCGTCTTGCCGCTGCCGGACATCGCGACATCGCCGATCGCGTTCAGATACGCGCTCGTCACGTCGATGTTGAGCTTGTCGCCGAAATACGGTTCGAACGCGGCCGCATCGACCTGATCGCCCTTCACGTGCAGCGCGAGTTTGAGCGGACTCACCGTGACATTGCCGCCGAGCGCGAGCGCGCCACGGCCGTTCAGCGTGAGCTTGCCATCGACGGCGAGCGGCTTCGTCAAATCGTCGCTGAACTGCTTCACGTTCACCGCGAGCGGCGCGACGCGCAACTTGACGGGCCGCGCGGTGGTTTCATCGACGACATTCGCCGATGCATCCGCAAGCGCTATCTCGCCGATCTGATAGCGCCACGCCGGTCCCGCCGCCTGCGCCTTCTGGATCTTGCGCGTGGCCGTCTGCTCGGGCGCGGCTTCGTGCGGGCCCGCGAGCGCGGCGAGATCGATGCTGCCGTCCTTGCGGCGGGTCGCGTCAAGCGCGAGGCCGCTCAGTTGCACGCTGTCGAGCGCCGCGTTGCGCGCGGAGACATCGACCTTGCCGATCTTCGCCACCGCCGAGGCCAGTTTGATCGGCGCGCCGCCCGCATTGGGCGTGAGCGCGAGCGCATCGAGCTTCACGTCGCCGGCGCCGACCTGCACGCCGCCATCCGGCTTGCTCCAGTCGACGGACACCGGCAGGTTCGCGCCGAGCGTGCCGCTCGTCACGCGCGCGGCCAGCAGGTTCGCGAAATAGGGTTGCAGCGGCGGCAACGCGAACGCCTTCAGCGCCAGTTTCGCGTCCGCCGTCTTTCCGGCGAGCGACACGCTGCCCGACGCATCGAGCGCGCCGCCGTGGTCGAACGCGGTCTTGAGCGTGTATTTCGCGGGCGTCTTCGCGAGCGTCGAGAAATCGTCGAGCGTCACGGCGAGACCCGTCAGCGCGCCCTGCACGCGCGACTTCAGCAACTGATCGTCGAGGGCGATCGTGCCGTCGTTGATCGCGAGACGCCGGATCGTCAGGTCGAGCGGCGGCGCTTCCTTTTTCGCTTCGTCCGCGGCGGGCTTCTTCTCTTCCGGCTTGGGCGCGGGGCCAGCCAGCTTCTGCACGTTCAGTTGCCCGGCCGAATCGCGCGCAAGATGCACGTCCGGGTTCGACAGCGTCACTTCGTCGAGGTGATAGATGTCGCGCAGCGGCTCGGCGTTCGCGATCTTCACGTGCAGCGCGCGGGCCGCGACGAGCGGCGCGTTCGCCTTGTCGGTGACGGCGAGATCGGCGAGATCGGCGGTGCCGTCGATGCGGATCGTCGGCGTCTCGCCCGAAATCGCGAAGCGCACGTTCAGATCGGTCGAGAGCTTGCCGCTTCTGACCGCGACGGGCACCGATGCCGGCGCGTAGGACGCGATCTGCGGCACGTCGAGGCCGTCGAGCGACAGCGCGATTTCAGATTCGCGCGACTCCGAAAACGGCTTCGTGCGGCCCTTCACGACGAGCGGCGAGCCGTCGATGCGCGCCTGCAACAGCGGCGTCACGAAAATATCGGTGGCGGACGGCAATGTCGCGATGAACGGAATGCCGAGCGCGAAGCGGTCGATCACATGCTTCGCCTTCAGAAACCTGTCATCGAAGGTGATCTGGCCGTTCTCGATGCGGATGTTCGACACCGAGAACCGCGCGGGCTTGTCCGACGGCGGCGACGCGGGCTTCGAGAACTTCGCGATCAGATCCGAGAAATTGAATTGCTCGCCGTCGAAACGCACGACACTGATGCGCGGTGAATCGATCTTCAGTTCGTTGACGACCGGCGCGAGCCTGAAAACCGACGCCCACGAGGTACGCACGACGAGCCGCGACACATCGATGAAATCTGCGGATGCGCCCGGCGCTTTCGCGAGATTCGCGCTCGCTTCGCCGATACGCACGCCATCGGCTTCGAAATCGAGCGTATAGGGATTGAGCGAGATGCGCCGGATGCTGACCGGGCGATCGAGCTGCTTCGCGAGTTGCTGCTCGGCGATATGCCGAATGACCGGCGGCGCGACGAAGAACCCGAGCGCGCCGATCACGAATATCGCGATCAGCAAGCCGATGAAGATGCGCCGCGTGCGCCGCGCGTGCACGACCGAGCGCAGGGTTTGACCGGCGGAGGCAAGAGAAGACCTGGTGATGCTTGACATTCGATGCGCGGCGACGAGCCGCCCGTATGAGCGCCGCCCGAGCTTCGCCGTCCCGGGAAAGATGAAGCTCGAGTATACGACGACGCGGTGCGCAAACGTTGCCCAAACTGAGTATCAAACGCATGAAGGCCGCGAAAAAATCGCGGCCTTCATGGGTTCGTTCGATTGTGTCAGCGCAGCCGGTTTACTGCCGCATGACAGGCGGCGGCGCCCACGAGCCGTCGCTCGCCTGCGGCCTCGGCGCATAAAGACGCATCGCGAGCTGGAATTCGCCTTCGGGCGCGGGCAGCCAGTTCGCGTCGCGCGCGCGTCCCGGCGATTTCGCCGACACGATCACGTCGACGGAACCATCGCGATTCTTCCTGAGCCGGTCGCGATCGGAAATCGACAGGCGCGGCAGCTTCGCGTCGGCGAGCGCGCCGTCCTTCGTGTAGGCCGTGATCGTCCAGAAGCCGCGCACCGGCGGCAATTGGTCCGCCGTGAAATGCAGCGTGTACTGGTTGGCGCCGTTCAACGCATGGCCGTCGCGGTCCACGCGCGTCACGGGCTTCACTTCGCCTTCCTTCGTGCCCGTCGCGGTCTGCCGGCGCGCGAGATAGGCGCGCAGCGTGTAATCCGTGCCGTAGATGCCGACGCCGTCGCCGAACCAGATCCAGCCGTTCTTCGAGAGCGCGTTCGGCGGCACGGTCGCGAGCCGCTCGTGCGCGTCGGCGAGGCCGGCATCGAGCAGCGGCCCATCGGTCTTTTTGAACTGCACTGGCTCGCCGGGCTTGACGCCGAGATCGGCGAGCTGGCTCATCACGTGGCTGTCGTCGGTGGCGGCGGGATTGTCGTCGAGCGAACGGGCGAGGCGCGCGAAGAACGCGTTCGCGTCGAGCGCCTCGGCCTGCGCGCCCGGCGCGATCGTCGCCAGTGCGGCGGGCAGCGGCGGCACCGCGGGCTGCTTCGCGCCGCCCGCGGGCCACGCGCTGGCGACGGCGGGCGTCGGATCGGACACGGAACCCTTCGCGGGCGTGAGCGTGTCGATGTGCATCGCGGTTTGCAGCTTGCGTGCCTCGCGCACGTCGTTCGGGCCGTTCACGCGCACGCGCACCGAGAGCCACACGTAGCGCGTGCGCGTTTCCACCCGCGTCGCGTTGGCGGGCAGCGTGCCGGTCCAGCCCGCAGGCACGAACGCGATCAGTTGCATCTTCGGATACGGCGTCGTGTCGGCGCTGGAATAGAGCGCGTTGGTCCACGCGTCGAACGCGCGGGCGTCGAGATAGCGGCCGCGCGGCGTGGCGGGCAGCGACACGATCACGGGATCGGCGGAGACATCGAGCCAGGCGGTCGATTCGAGCGTGTCGACGCTCGGCGCGCCGCCCGCGCCCGAGGGCGGCAGCGCGCTCGCGTGGCGGAAGGCGTTGAGCGGCGCCTGGCCCTGGCCTGTGCCGCCGCTCGCCCGCTCACGCGCGATGTCGGTGGCGACGAGCGGGAAGCCGAACGTATAGGCATCGGCGACCTGGTTCTTCACCCAGCCCGTGCTGGTCGGTTTCGCCTCGGGCGGCTTGCTCGCGCAGCCCGCGAGGACCGCGATTCCGGCGAGGCTCACGCTCATCCAGATGACGGGGTTGAGCGCAAACGTCCAGCGTCGGTTGTTCTTCATTCGAATGGGAATCCGGTTTTCTTTCGATGGGTTCGCGCGCGCATTATCGCCGCATCCAGGCCCCGCGCGGCGCGCCACGAGCATTATCTCGAAATTCGGGTTTTAACTTATCCGCGGACGATAGGCAAGAAGTCAGGCAAGCCGAAGCGAACAAAAGCGCTTCGGCGTTGCGAAGCATGCACCAGTTGCCGGGCAAAAGCACTTCGTGACTTGCCGAATGCCGGGCGCATCGGCAGGCTGCATTTCAGAATTGCACGGCGCGGTTCATTCCGTCCTTGACCTTCCAATCACTGGAAGGTCGATACTGGTCTCGTAGGGGATCTTCGCGATCCCGGCCAGACTGGAGCGTTACATCATGTCCACAACCGATCAACAAAGAACCGCGGAACTCGCCGTGACTGGCATGACCTGCGCGTCGTGCGTCGCGCGCGTCGAGAAGGTGCTCAGGCGCGTGCCGGGCGTCGAGAGCGTCGCGGTCAATCTCGCCACCGAGAAGGCGACCGTTCACGCGAGCGGCGCCGTCTCCGACGATCAGCTCGTCGCCGCCGTCGCGAAAGCCGGTTACGACGCCGCGCCAATTCTGCCCGAAGCGCCGCCCGCCGCCGCCGCGCCGCCCGCATTCGATCGCGAGCTCGCGGCGGTGTTCGCGTCCGCCGTGCTCACCGTGCCGCTGCTCGCGCCGATGTTCGGCCTCGCGCTGAACCCGTGGCTGCAACTCGCGCTCGCGAGCGTCGTGCAGTTCGGCTTTGGTGCGCGTTTCTATGTCGGCGGTTATCGCGCGGTGCGGGCGTTCGCGGGCAACATGGATCTGCTCGTCGCGCTCGGCACGTCGGCGGCGTGGGGCTTGTCCGTCTGGCAGATGGCCGCGCACGGCGGCATGACGGAGCATCTGTTCTTCGAGGCGTCGGCGGTCGTCATCACGCTGGTGCGCTTCGGCAAGTGGCTGGAAGCGCGCGCCAAGCGCCAGACCACCGACGCGATCCGCGCGCTCAATGCGCTGCGCCCGGACAAGGCGCGCGTGCGCGATCGCGACGACCCGGCGCGCGAACGCGAAGTCGCGCTCGCCGATGTGCGGATCGGCGATATCGCGATCGTGCGGCCGGGCGAGCGCGTGCCGGTCGACGGCATCGTGCGCGAGGGCCGCACGCATATCGACGAATCGCTGATCACGGGCGAAAGCCTGCCCGTCGCGAAGGAACCCGGCGCGCGTGCGACCGGCGGCTCGATCAACGGCGAAGGCGTGATCGCGATCGAAACCACGGCGATCGGCGCGGAAACGACGCTCGCGCGCATCATCCGGCTGGTGGAATCGGCGCAGGCGGAGAAGGCGCCGATCCAGCGGCTGGTGGATCGCGTGTCGGCAGTGTTCGTGCCCGCGATCCTCGCGATCGCGCTCGTCACGCTGGCCGGCTGGCTGTGGCACGGCGCGAACGCGGAAACGGCGCTGCTCAACGCCGTCGCAGTGCTCGTGATCGCGTGCCCGTGCGCGCTCGGCCTCGCGACGCCGACCGCGATCATGGCCGGCACCGGCGTCGCGGCGCGCCAGGGCATTCTCATCAAGGACGCGCAGGCGCTCGAACAGGCGCATGCGATTACGATCGTCGCGTTCGACAAGACCGGCACGCTGACCGTCGGCAAACCCAGCCTGGTCGCGTTCGATGCCGCGCCCGGGCAGGATCGGGCCGAAGCCCTCGGGCTCGCCGCCGCCGTGCAGCGCATGAGCGAACATCCGCTGGCGAAGGCGGTGGTCGCGGCTGCGCACGACGCGCCGCGTTTCGATGCGAGCGCGGCGCGCGCGGTCGCCGGGCGCGGCGTGGAGGCGGATGTCGGAGCGCGGCGCATCGCGATCGGCAGCGCGCGCTGGATCGCCGAATTGAACGCCGACGTACCTTCGTCGCTGGCGGCGCGCGCCCGCGAACTGGAGGCGCAGGGCAATACGATTTCCTGGCTCATCGACCTCGATAGCGCCGTGCTCGCACTGCTCGCGTTCGGCGACACGATCAAGCCGACCGCACGCGCCGCCATCGATCGCCTTGCGCGCATGGGCGTGAAAAGCGCGCTCGTCACCGGCGACAATCAGGGCAGCGCGCAGGCCGTCGCGCGCGCGTTGGGCATTCCGTCGGATCTGGTGTTTGCACAAACGCTGCCCGCCGACAAGGCGCGCGTCGTCGCGCAACTGAAGGCGTCGGGCAAGGGCATCGTCGCGATGGCCGGCGACGGCATCAACGACGCGCCCGCGCTCGCCGCCGCCGATATCGGCATCGCGATGGCGAGCGGCACCGACGTGGCGATCGAAGCGGCCGGCCTCACGCTGATGCGCGGCGATCCGGCGCTCGTCGCGGACGCGATCGATATCTCGCGGCGCACCTACCGCAAGATTCAGCAGAACCTGTTCTGGGCGTTCGTCTACAACCTGATTGGCATTCCGCTCGCGGCGTTCGGCATGCTCGATCCGATGTTCGCGGGCGCGGCGATGGCGTTCTCCAGCGTGAGCGTGGTGACCAACGCGTTGCTGCTGAGAACGTGGCGCGCTCAGGCCGGCGCAGTGGCCGACGAAGCGCGTCCGGCCAAGCCGATCACGCGGCCCGCATAACGCGCGTCCTTCAGCGCGATGGCCGGCTCGGCGGCGATGCGCGCGGCGATGTCCTCATCGAACGATGCGGACTTCGGCGCGCCGCTCGAATCGATGTGCATCATCATCTGCTCGCACGCGGACACCGGCTCGGCCGTCTCGCCCTCGAACATCTCCATATAGAGATGGACGCGCTTCCTGTCATGCGCGACGACCCGCGTTTCCACGCGCACCGCCGCGCCCTCCTTGATCTCGCGCAGATAGCTGATGTGCGCTTCGAGGGTGTAGAGCGTGCGCTGCCGCGCGCGGCGGCCCGCGTCGTCGAGACCGATGTGGTCCATGAACGCATCGGTCGCGAGGCTGTAGATCAGCATGTAGAACGCATCGCGCAGATGGCCGTTGTAGTCGACCCATTCGGGCTTGACCGTGTCGCGATAGATCATCGTGGTTCCTTTAATCTTCGATGCCGTGACGCGCTTTCGCCTGCGCGATCGCCTCGATCACGCTCGCGATGCAGTCGTCGCGATAGCGCTCCAGTTCCTTGATGCCGCGCCCGTTGGTCTGCCGTGATGTGCCGTCGACCACGCGGTCGATGAGTTCGTCGGTCAGCGTCGGCGCGACGAGCTTCGTCCACGGCAATTCGAGCGCGGGGCCGAACTGCTGCATGAAGTGTCGCATGCCCGCCTCGCCGCCGGCCAGCGTGTAGGTCAGGAACGTGCCCATGAACGACCAGCGGATGCCCGCGCCGTAGCGGATCGCGTCGTCGATTTCGCCGGTCGTCGCGACGCCGTCGTTCACGAGATGCAGCGCCTCGCGCCACAGCGCTTCGAGCAGGCGGTCCGCGATGAAGCCCGGCACTTCCTTTCGCACGCGCAAGGGCCGCATGCCGATGGATGCGTAGAAGCTCATTGCCGCGTCGATCGCTTCGCCGGAAGTCGCTTCGCCGCCGAGCACTTCGACGAGCGGCAGCAGATACACCGGATTGAACGGATGACCGACCACGCAGCGCTGCGGATTCACCGCACGCGCGTAGAACTCGGTCGGCAGCAACCCCGACGTCGACGACGCGATGATCGCATCGGGCTTCGCCGCGCGGCTCACGCGTTCGTGCAGCGCGAGCTTCAGTTCCTCGCGTTCGGGCGCGCTTTCCTGGATGAAGTCGGCATCGGCGACGCATTCCTCGACCGTCGATACGACGCGCAACCGCTGCGGCGACGCGCCTTTCGCCAGACCGGCGCGCTCGAGCGCCGGCCACGCGTTGGCGACGTTCGCGCGCAACTGCGCTTCGGCGCCGGGCGCGGGGTCCCACGCGGTGACGTCGAGCCCTGCTCCGAGCGCGCGCGCCACCCAGCCGCTGCCGATCACACCCGCGCCGAGCGCGGCGAATTGCTTGACTTGCATGTCGATGTGTCCTTGTCTGTTCAGGCGAATTGTTCGGCGATGCGTTTTTCCAGCAGACGTTCGCCGCGCGGCGGCAGTCCGAGCTTTCGGCGTCCTTCGGCAGGCGTGAGCGCGCGTGCGCCCAGCCGTTCGATGATTTCGACGGCGCGTTGCACGAGCGAGCCGTTCGTCGCATGCACGCCGCGATCGAGCCACAGGTTGTCTTCGAGACCGACGCGCACGTGGCCGCCGAGCAGCATCGCCTGCGCGACCATCGGCATCTGCATGCGGCCGATGCCGAAGCCCGCCCAGTGCGCGCCGGGCGGCAGGTTGTCGACCATCGCCTTCATCGTGCCGGTGTCGGGCGGTGCGCCCCATGGGATGCCCATGCATAGCTGGAAGAGCGGCGGGTTATCGAGCAGGCCTTCTTTCAGCAGTTGATTGGCGAACCACAGATGACCCGTATCGAATATTTCCAGTTCGGGCTTCACGCCGAGTTCCTGGATGCGCTTTGCGCCGGCGCGAAGTTGCGCGGGCGTCGAGACGTAGATGTAGTCGCCGTCGCCGAAGTTGAGCGTGCCGCAGTCGAGCGTGCAGATTTCGGGCAGCAGTTCTTCGACGTGGGCGAGACGCGTCAGGCCGCCGACGAGATCGGTGTTCGCGCCGAAGCGCATCGGGTCTTCGCCCGGGCCGATTTCGAGGTCGCCGCCCATGCCGGCGGTCAGGTTGATGATCACGTCGGTGTCGGAGGAGCGGATGCGGTCTACTACCTCTCTGTATAACGCGGGATCGCGGCTGCCTCTGCCCGTTTTGGGATCGCGTACGTGGCAATGGGCGACGGTGGCGCCCGCGCGGGCCGCTTCTATTGCTGCCTGAGCTATCTGTTTTGGAGTCGTGGGGATGGCGGGGTGCTTGCCGGTCGTGTCGCCGGCGCCGGTTACTGCGCACGTTACTATCACTTCGTAGTTCATCGTCTTGGTCCTTTTCCTTCTGTTAGGGTTCCTTTGTTTCTGGCTCGCTTTTTGTTGCTTTCGCTGGATCCCGTTTTCGTGTCGGTTTATTAGCACTGCCCCTGTGCGGGGCGGCAGTCACTTTCTTTGCTGCTGCAAAGAAAGTAACCAAAGAAAGCAGCTCGAGACGCCCCGCACAGGGGCAGTGCCAATAAACCAACACGAATACGGGATCCGGCGACAAACCCAAACCCCAATCGCAAGCAAAACTCACAGCCCGAGATACTGCCTGACCGCCGTCAACCCCTCCTTCCCATCAACCGTCTTCACGCCTGCAAGCCAGGCATCCAACACCTGCGGGTTCTGCTTGAGATAGGCCTTCGCCGCCTCCTGAGGCCGCTCCTTGTTCATCACCGGCTGCATCAACCGGTTCTCCAGATCAGTCGTGAATCGCAGATTGGAAACGAACTTCCCCGCATTAGGACACCGCGCCAGAAAATCCGTATTCGTCAGGGTGTAAACCCGCGCTTCGCCATAGTTCGGCCCGAACACCTCATCCCCACCCGAGAGATAGTTGATCTTCATCTGAATGTTCATCGGATGCGGCTCCCAGCCCAGAAACACCACCGGCTTCTTCTCGCGGATCGCGCGCTCGACCGTGACCAGCATCCCCGCCTCGCTCGACTGCACGAGCTTGAACCCACCCAACCCGAACTGATTCGAATCGATCATCTTCTGAATCTTGGCGTTCGCGCTGCTGCCCGGCTCGATGCCGTAGATCGTGCCGCCCAGTTCGTCGCGATGCTTCGCGATGTCCGCAAAAGTCTTGATGCCCGCATCGTACGCATAGCTCGGCACGGCGAGCGTCGCTTTCGCGCCCGAAAGATTCGGCGGTTCCAGCTTCTGGATGCTCTTCGCTTCGAGGAACGGCTCGACCGCCTTCTGCTGCACCGGCCACCAGTAACCAAGCGAGACATCGATCTGCTTGCTCTTCAGCCCGGCAAGCGAAATCGGCACCGACGCCACCGTGGTCCGCGGCGCATAGCCGAGCCCCTCGAACACGACCGACGCGAGCGCGGTCGTCGAGGTGATGTCGGTCCAACCGATGTCGACGAAGCGCACCGTGCGGCAACTCGCGTCTTCCGCCTGCGCGCCCGGCGCAACGGCGAATGCGGAACAGGTAACGGCAAGCAGCGTGCAGATCAGGTGTTGTCTCATGTCGAGCCTTCCGGTGAGGGTTCAATCGATGCGCCGGTTCGCGTGCCGGCATGGGGTACAAAGTACCGCCGCATAAAGGCGCCCGAACGCCCGCTTGCGACCGTGACTTGACTGCTTGCGACCTCCCGACCGGACGCATTCACGCACGCACGTTCGCGCCTTCGACTATCTCTTTTCAGCCTATATTCCAAGATTTTTCGCCCTAGCGTAAACGCGAATTGAGATGAACAAACCTGCCAGAAAGCGTAGTAATTGCCGCCTTTCGGTATCCGAAACATGCTTTAGCGCCCATTTGCAAGGTCAAACTGTGCCGGAACGCCACAACCTCTGTGGTTACGCGCACATTGGAAGGATTTCCGGCGGGGTACATTCGACATGAGGGGTTAGGCTGGTCTCCGACGCCTGCGGCAGAGGGAATGGAGCAATTTCCTGCGATCGCCGTCGAGCACATAGCTATTTAAATCACGTCGTCCAATCAAAGGTGCCTGGGACATGGACCGTCAAGACGCCATCCGAGAGAATGCGCGGCTGTATGCGCGCGAACCGCTATTTCAGCCGTCCACCGAACAGATTTCAGCATCGCGCATGACGGCCTTCGCACAGGCCTTCGAGAAAGCAACTGGCGAACATTTCGCTGACTATTCCCAATTGCACGCCTACGCGGCGCGTGAATACCGGCAATTCTGGAAATGCTTTCTCGAATCGGCGCGCGGTCTCGAATGGTCGGGTTCGGATGAGCCGGTTTGCATCGGCAATCAATGCGAAACGGCCAGATTTTTTCCGAACGTCGAATTGAATTACGCCGAAAATCTGCTCGGCAAACGCATCGCTCCCGACGACGCGCCCGCGCTCACCTCGTGCTATGCCGACGGCCGGCGCATCGCCTATACGCGCGGTGAGCTGCGCGAGCGCGTCGTGCGGCTCGCGCAGACGCTTTCCGAGCTGGGCCTGAAAGAGGGCGACCGCGTGGTCGCGATCATGCGCAACGACGGCGACGCGATCACCGTCGCGCTCGCCGTGACCGCGCTCGGCGCCACGCTGTCCACCGCCGCGCCGGAAAACGGCGTGCAGGCGATCCTCGACCGCTTCGCGCCGCTCGACCCGAAGATGATGTTCGCGCATACCATGCAGCGTCCGTTCGACACGGGCGGCTCGATCTCGGGGCACGTCGCCGCGGTGGCCGCGCAGCTGCCGACACTGACCGACATCGTCTGTCTCGACGAAACGGATCTGCCCAGTTCAGTGACGCAGCGCCAGCACGAGTTGCACTCGCTGATCGTGCGCGGCGACGCGATGCGCTTCTCATGGAAGCGCTTCCCGTTCAATCATCCGCTCTTCATCATGTTTTCGTCGGGCACGACGGGCAAGCCGAAATGTATCGTGCACGGCGCGGGCGGCACGCTGCTCGAACACGTGAAGGAACATCGCCTGCACAGCGACTTCGGCCCCGGCGACAAGCTGTTCTTCCACACGAGCTGCTCGTGGATGATGTGGAACTGGCAGATGTCGGTGCTCGCATCGGGCGTCGAGATCGTCACCTATGACGGCCCGGTCTCGGCCGTCGACACGCTCTGGCGTCTCATCGCGAAGGAGCACGTGACCGTGTTCGGCACGAGTCCCGCCTATCTCAAGATGAGCGAGGACGCGGGCATCGAACCGGGTACGCAGGTCGATCTGTCCGCGCTGCGGGCGATGATGTCCACCGGCGCCGTGCTCTACGACTCGCAGTTCCAGTGGGTCTACGAGCATGTGAAGCCATTGCAGTTGCAATCGATCTCGGGCGGCACGGACATCATCGGCTGCTTCGTGCTCGGCAACCCGAACCTGCCCGTCTATGCGGGCGAAGCGCAATGCAGGAGCCTCGGCCTCGACGTGCAGGCGTTCGATCAGGGCGCGAGCACGATCATGCCGGGCGAGCTCGTCTGCACGAATCCGTTCCCGTCGCGCCCGCTCGGCTTCTTCGGCGACGATGACGGCTCGCGCTTTCACAAGGCCTACTTCGCCGCGAACGAAGGCGTGTGGACGCACGGCGATGTCATCGAGTTCTCGCCGCAGGGTTCCGCGCGGCTGCACGGCCGCAGCGACGGCGTGCTGAACGTGCGCGGCATCAACGTGAGCCCGGGCGAGATCTATCGCATCCTGAGCGGCATTGCCGAGATTCGTCACGCGATGGTCGTACCGCAGACCGGCGCGAACGCGGGCGATGCGGGCCAGCGCATCGTGCTGCTGCTCGTGCTGCGGCCCGGCGCGCAACTGAATGCGGCGCTTGCCGCACATGTGCGCCGCGATCTCACGCGCCAGGGCTCGGCCGCGCTCGTGCCGGACGTGATCGTGCAGGTCGCCGGTCTGCCGGTCACGCACAACAACAAGCCATCGGAAGCCGCCGCGCGCGACGCGGTCAACGGTCTGCCCGCGCGCAACGTGTCGTCGCTCGCGAATCCCGAGTGTCTCGATCAGATCCGCGAGCATCCGTCGCTCACGCGCGTGAAGCGCGAACTGCCCGCGCCGGGCGAATCGGTCGAGGCGATCGAAGCGTATCTGTGCGCGCTGTGGGAGCAGCATTTCAGCTTCTCGCCGATCGGCCGCGACGACAATTTCTTCGAGCTGGGCGGCCATTCGCTGCTCGCCGCGCGCATGCTCACCGACGTGCAGCGCGCGACCGGCCGCACGCTGCCGCTCTCGACGATGATCCTCGCGCCTACCATCGCGCGACTCGCAGCGGTTCTCGCCGCCGATCCGGACACGCGTGCCGGCAACTCCACGCTCGTGCAGATGCGCGCGGGCAGCGGCCGGCCGCTTTTCATGGTGCACAGCATCACCGGCTCGGTGATGGAGTGCCTGACGCTCGCGGGCATGCTGCAGAACGAGCGGCCCGTCTATGGCCTGCAGGCGCTGGGCCTCGACGGCGATGAAGCGCCGCAGCACAGCGTCGAAGAGATGGCGCGGGGCTACGTGCTGCGCATGCGCGAAGTGCAGCCGAGCGGGCCGTATGCGCTCGTCGGTTATTCGTTCGGCGGTCTGATCGCGTTCGAGATCGCGCAGCAGCTCGTCGCGGCGGGCGAAAAGATCGAGATGCTCTGCCTGCTCGATACCTACGTTCACACGGGCTGCCTGCCCTTATCGCAGTGGACGCGCTATCAGGCGGCCGTGATCGTCGAACGTCTGCGCGAATTGCGTTCGCTCGAAGCGGGCGAGCGCTTCGGCTACATGCGCGGCAAGGCGGCCGTGATCACCGACCGCGTGCGCATGCGGATGGGCAAGCAGGCGCACACGCCCGCGCCCGATGCAATCGGCATGCCGCCCGTGCTTCAGCGCGTGCGCGAATCGATGCGCGTGGCGATGACGACCTACCGGCCGCGCCGGTATGACGGCGGCCCGATCGTCTATGTGCGCGCGAGCCTGCTCGACAACTCGCGCAGCGATCCGCTGCCGGTCTGGCAACGCGTCGCCAAGCACGGCTTGCGCGTCATGCAGGTCGATGGCAAGCACACCGATCTGGTCGTCGAACCGCATCTCGCCGCCGTTGCGCAGACGCTCACGAACGAACTGTCGAGCGCCTGAACGCACGTTCTTTCGCATCCGGTCCGGCTCGCCCTACGGGGCGCGCCGGATTGCGCGCGTTTATTGCACTTGCTAGCGTGGACGGCTTGCCAATCGACCTGTCTTTATCGATCGATCCGATGTCCGCTCCCCACCATTTCCACTTCCTGTTGTTGCCCGAATTCTCGTCGATCGGTTTCATGTCCGCGATCGAACCTTTGCGAGTCGCCAATCGCTTCGCGGGCGATCTGTATCGCTGGCATATCCTGTCCGTCGACGGCGGGCCGGTCGCCGCGAGCAACGGCATCACGCTCAATGCCGAAAGCGCATTCGATCAGGTGAGCGATGCGCGCACCGTGTTCGTCGTGTCGGGCTTCGAGCCGCTCTCCGACTACACGCGCGCGATCGGCGACTGGCTGAAGCGTCTCGATCGCGCGGGCGCGACGCTCGGCGGCATCGACACGGGCAGCTTCATCCTCGCCGAAGCCGGCCTGCTCGCGGGCAAGCGGGCGACGCTGCATTGGGAGGCGGCCGCTGCGTTCACTGAGCGTTATCCGGCCATCGAGACGAGTCAGGAACTCTTCGAGATCGACACGCGTCGCATCACGTGCGCGGGCGGCACGGCGTCGATCGATCTGATGCTCGACCTGATCGCGCGCGAACATGGCGCGAGCCTCGCGGCGCAGGTGTCGGAGCAGTTCGTGCTGGGGCGCATCAGGCAGCGCTCGGATCATCAGCGACTGCAGATCGCGGCGCGCTACGGCATTCACAACCGCAAGCTGATCCAGGTGATCGAGCTGATGGAGCAGAACATGGAAGAGCCGCTGTCGCCGGATGCGCTCGCCGAATCGATCGGCGTGACGCGGCGGCAACTGGAGCGGCTTTTCTGCGCGTCGATGAAGGACACGCCGACGCATTTCTATCTTGGGCTTCGGCTTACGCGGGCGCGTGAGTTGCTGCAGCAGACGGATATGTCGATCCTTGCGGTATGCGTTGCTTGCGGGTTCGAATCGCCGTCGCATTTCTCGCGCACGTATCGTGTGCGCTTCAACACGAGTCCGCGGCAGGATCGCAGCGCATTGCGTGGTGTCGCTGCCGCTGGGCTCGCGGCGGCCTAGTTTGTCGCCGGGTCCCGTTGGCGTGTTGGTCTGTTGGCGTTGCCCCTGTGCGGGGCGGCAGTCACTTTCTTTGCTGCTGCAAAGAAAGTAACCAAAGAAAGCAGCCGTCCCCATCCAAAGTACTTCAGGCCGGCCCCGGCACAGGCGATCGGTCTTGGCACAGTAGTAGCGAGTGCCCTCATAGTCCTAATCGGGCTTGGACCGCGCACGGTCTGTCACATCGCACTAAATAACACACTGGTTCAGCACGAAATGGCTCCGGCCCGCTTCGCGGCCGACGGGTTTATCGGGTGCGCGCGTGCTTCTATACCAAGTTATCCATACCAATGGTTTCCCTTGCATACCCCACGGCAGCGCGTAGCGCTGTGCCGAAGCCATTTCGTGCTGAACCAGTGCCCTTGGCGTACTAGCTTGTCAGACCGTGCGCGGTCCAAGCCCGGTTAGGCCTACGAGGGCACTCGCTACAGGGGCCACGAGCGACGAGAAGAACACCCAAATTGCGTGTGACCGCGGGCGTCTCGAGCTGCTTTCTTTGGTTACTTTCTTTGCAGCAGCAAAGAAAGTGACTGCCGCCCCGCACAGGGGCAACGCCAATAAACCGACACGAATACGGGATCCGGCGAAAACCCCGAAGCGTATCAGGTAATTTCGCCAATCCCCTATACATTCCTAAACGACAATTCCCACCACGCTCTAGAACGAATGACGCATGCCGATACGCACATCGGCCTGAGTATTCGACGATGAAGGCGTAAAGCTATAGCCGATCACCGCATCGATGGGCCCCGACGCACGCAGATAGTCGCCAGACACATACACATCCGTGCGCTTCGAAAGCAGATAGTGCAAACCAAGCGACCCCTGATTCCAGTGATTGCCTTCGAAGCGCGTGTGCTGATAGCCGCCGTACAGGCTCAGATCGGGCATGAAGCTATACGACGCACCGGCTTCATACACCTGCATGTGCGAGGTTTGCCCAAGTCCCTTGATCGTCGTGTAGGTGAAGTTGCCCGACAACATCAGCTTGCCGATGGTCCACGCCGCGCCCACTGCAAACGCGCCCTGTTTGTCGACGGGAAACGCGTTCGCACTGTAGAGATCCGTAACCGCGCCGGTCGCGGGATCGACGGATACGGTCGGCTGGCCGAGGAAGGTGCGCGCGCCGATCATCGCGTAGGGATCGAACGCATAGATGCCGTTGGGGTTGTTCAGTTGCGTATAGGCCGCGCCGACATTGAAGGTGCTCGCCGCATAGTGCGCGCCCACGCTCCACGCGCTGTTGCGATGGAAGTCGCCCGCCTGATTGCCGAACGAATACATGCCGCCGAACGTGAAGCCGCCGAAGTCGTTCGACAGAAACTTGATCGAGTTCGGCAGGCGATCGCCGTTCATGCGGTCGAAGTCGCCCTGGTGAATCGCATAGCCGCTCGCCCAGGCCGAGATGTTGTAGAGATAGACGAACTCCTCGGTCATGTCGAGCTGATTACCGAGCGACACCGTGCCCCACTGGTTCTTCAGGCCCACATATGCCTGCCGGCCGAACTCGGCGCCGCCGAACGCGTACTGGCCATTGCCGAGATGAAAGCCCGACTCCAGCACGAAGATCGCCTGCAGCCCGCCGCCCAGATCCTCGACGCCACGAAAGCCGATGCGGTTGCCGTAGGAAATGCCGTCGTCGAACTTCACCACGTGCGAGCCGCCGGTGTTGCTCACCCAGGTGATGCCCGCATCGAGGATGCCGTAGAGCGTCACGCTGCTTTGCGCATGCGCCGCCACAGGCACGCTCGCCGCACCCGCCGTGAACGCGAGCCCTGCGATCTTCGCGGCATGTCCTTTTCTCATGTGCTGGTCCTTTGCTCGTCTTGATGGATGTTGCGTTGGAAAAAGCGCTGCCCTGCCCGCGCGCATGGCGTGAAGGCATAGACAAGCTGACGTTGCCGGGAACTGATCTGCTACGCGACGAAGCGACTCGTCGTGTCGAGGTTATAAAAATAAGGTTCCATATATGTCGCGGCTCGACCTGTTGCGACGCAAATCTGTCCAGTTGCGACTCATGCAACTGGGTGTTGCGCGTCAATAGAGCGACTGCGAATTCAGATATGCCCGATATGCCCGCTGGACGCTGCTCCGCATACTTCGAATCTGTAAAAAAACCGCACCCCTCCGTCTCGCATCGCCCACCGCTCCATGACGCCTGAAAACGCCCTGAAATCACCGCCCCTCGTCTCTGTCGTGATTCCCGCCTTCAATGCGGAACGCTTCATCGGCGAAGCGATTGCCTCCATTCAGCAGCAAACGCTCGAAGACTGGCAGCTCATCGTCGTGGACGATGGCTCGACCGATCAGACCATGTCCGCCGCCCGGCACGCCGCCGGCGACGACCAGCGCATCCGCCTCATCCGCTTCGACCGGAACGAGGGTGTCAGCGTCGCGTCGAACGCGGGTTTCGATGCGGCGCAAGGCGAGTTCATCGCTCGCCTCGACGCCGATGACCGCGCGGTCCCTGCGAGGCTTGCCGCCCAGGTCGAAGCATTCAGAGACTGCGATCGTCTGGCGGCCGCCGGATCACACGCCCTGGTGTTCGGCGATGTCCCCGAGGGCATTGCGCATTGCTCGCTGGGCGACGCGGACATCAAGGCGCACCTTCTCGACGGCCTGAACACGATCAGCGGCGGCACGCTGATGGTCCGGCGCTCGTTCATTCGGGAACACCATATTCGCTTCGACGATCGCTCGGCCAGCGCCGAAGACCTCGACTATCTCGCCGCGATCATGGCGGCCGGCGGCCGGCTCTCGAATGTCGACGAGGTGCTCACCGAACACCGGTCTCATCGTGCGAGCCTGACCAACAGCCGGCATGACGTCGCGCGCGACTGTCTCCAGGCCGCCCGCGGTCGCCTTCTCAGTCTGTGGTATCCCGGCCTCGAGCCGCGCGACATCGATCTCATCGTCGCCGCGTTCCTGCACATCTATGCACCTCATACCGAAGGCCTGCTCGACATGATTCGCGCGATCGACAGGCTCGTCTCCACTCAGGCGCGGGATTTCGGCCAGGACGTATCCATCGTGCATGACATCGTGCTCGAACGCCTGGCCAAAGCGGTAGGCGTCTATCGCGATCACGCACTCCTCAACAAGTCTCACGTCGAGGCCATCCGCCACTTCGTATCTCCGGCCACCCGCGCGGTCATCGACCGCCTCGGCCTCTAACCCTTCACTTCACGCCGAGCGCGGTCTGAACGGCTTCCAGGCCGTTACCGCCGCTCGACGTGCTCACGCCGTCGAGCCAGGATTTCAGCAGTTCCGGATGGCGCTTGAGCGCATCCGTCGCGGCTGCGTCGACGTGGGTTTTCTTTTCCAGCACCTCGGTGATCACGCCGTTCTCCAGATCGACGTTGAACGCCATCTGCCTGAACAGGCGCGCGACGTTCGGGCAGTGCTGCTCGTAGCCGCTGCGCGCCACCGTGTTGACCGTCGCGCCGCCATAATTCGCGCCGAAGTACCGGTCGCCGCCATCGAGATAGGCGAGCTTGAACTTCGTGTTCATCACATGCGGCTCCCAGCCGAGAAACACGATCCACTTCTTCTCGCGCACCGCGCGATCCACTTGCGTAAGCATCGCGGTCTCGCTCGATTCGACCACTTTCCAGTCGCCCAGACCGAATGACTTGTCGTCGACCATGCGCTTGATGTTCTGATTCGCGGGCGCGCCCGGCTCGATGCCATAGATGCGGTGATCGAACTTGTCGGCGTTCTTCGCGAGGTCTGCGAACGAATGCACGCCGGCGGCCGCCACATAGTCCGGCACGGCAAGCGTGAACTTCGCGTTGGAGAGATTCGGGCGCACCACGTCGATCGATTTCTCCTCGAAGAACGGCTTCACGAGCGGCGCCTGCGCAGGCATCCAGTTGCCGAGAAAGACGTCGATCTGCCCTTTCTTCATGCCCTGATACGTGATCGGCACCGACAGGTTCGCGACGTTCTGCCGGTAGCCGAGCGCCTTGAGCACGATGCCGCTCATTGCATTGGTCGCGTCGATATCGGTCCAGCCGGGCCCGGCCATGTGCACCTGAGTGCAGGACTGCGGCTCCGCGGACGACGCGTGAGACGTCACGATGCCGAGCGCGGCGGCGACGAGCGCATGGATGAAGCCCTTTTTCATGGTGCGTTCCTGTCGAATGTGGGGTGATGGTGCGGATCGCGTCGTCAGTGCTCGACGGCGGGAAAACGCGCCATCGCTTCGAGGTCGTCCAGATCGATGTGATTGCGCATGTAGCGCTGGCTCGCATCGACATGCGGCTGCCAGTCCCATGATTGAATCGTGCCGCGCGTCGTCGCCGCGAAGTGGAAATGACGGCGCTGCTGGCTCTTCAGCACCTCCTGATGCAGCGCGTCGAGATTCCAGCGGCGCGCGACTTCGGCGCGGAATTCGGCCACGCGCGATGCATGACGCTGGTCACTCGCGAGATTCGCGCGCTCGAACGGATCGGCTTCGATGTCATAGAGCTGATCGGGATCGACGCGCGTGTAAATGAACTTGAAACGTCCACGCCGGATCATCACGATGGGCGCGATCGCGCCTTCCGCGAGATATTCGCCGATCGCCTCGTCATGGCCGCCGGTCTCGCGAAGATGCGGCACGAGGCTTCGACCGTCGATGCTATCGGGCCATGATTGGGGCGCTTCTCCGCGCGCGAATTCGACGAGCGTCGGCAGCACGTCGAGATGCGAGACCGAGTCCGCCACGCGATGCGCGCGAAACTGCTTCGGCGCATGCACGATCAGCGGCACGCGGCAGCCGCCTTCGAAAAACGTCATCTTGTACCAGAGGCCGCGCTCGCCGAGCATCTCGCCATGATCGGACGTGACGACGATGATCGTATCGTCGGCGAGGCCCGCCTGTTCGAGCGCTTCGAGGATCGCGGCGAACTGATCGTCGACATAGGACACCGCGCCGTAATAGGCGCGCCGCGCGTTGCGGATCTGCCGCTCGGTCGGCGGCGTGCGGTCCGCTTCGTACACGTGACGCAGACGCTTGGAATGGGGATCGCATGCATCGAGCGAATCGCGATACGAAGGCATGTCGATATCCTCATCGCGATACATGTCCCAGTACTTGCGCGGAATCGCGTACGGATCGTGCGGATGCGTGAGGGACGCGACCATCATGAACCGCCGCGCGTCTCTGCCCGCGTTGCGCTCGCGCGCGATATCGAAGAGCTTCTGACGCGCCGTGAAGGTCACTTCGTCATCGAAGTCGAGCTGATTGGTTCGCACGCACGGGCCAGCGTCGATCACGGAGCTCATGTTGTGATACCACGTCGGGCGCGCATCGGGATTCTGCCAGTCGGGCGTCCAGCCGAAATCGGCGGGATAGATATCGGTCGTGAGACGCTCCTCGAAGCCGTGCAACTGATCCGCGCCGCAGAAATGCATCTTGCCCGAAAGAATCGTGCGATAGCCTTCGGCGCGCAGATAGTGCGCGAACGTGAGCGTCTCGGACGGAAACTCGGCGGCGTTGTCATATGCGCCGATATTCGAAGGCAGCTTGCCTGCGAGAAGCGAAAAGCGCGACGGCGCGCATAGCGGGCTTGCGCAATACGCGGATTCGAACACGACACCTTCTCGTGCGAGCGCATCGATGCGCGGCGTCTTCGTCACGCGGTTGCCGTATGCGCCGAGCGCGAAGGGCGTGAGTTGATCGGCCATCAGCACAAGGATATTTGGTTTCGTCTCAAGCATGAATGCGTGCCTCGAATAGAATCTTTGTTTGAGCGTTCAGTCTCACTATTGCCGTTCAGATAACGGCTGTGAAGATGGCAATTCGTTATGTGCATATAAGGAGCACTTATGCCGCGGCCGGATCGCCTGCCACCGATGCAGGCGCTACTGATGTTCGAATCCGCCGCGCGTCTCGCGAGCTTCACGGCCGCGGCGCGCGAACTCGGCTCGACGCAGCCCGCCGTGAGCCAGCGCGTCGTGCAACTGGAGGAATCGCTCGGCGCGGCGCTGTTCGAGCGCGGGCATCGCGGCGTCACGCTCACCGAAGACGGCGCGCGTCTCTTCGATGCCGTGCGGCGCGGCCTCGACGTCATACGCGCGGCTACGTCCGACATCCGCTCGCGTCATGCGCAGCGCACGCTCACGCTCTCGACGGACTTCGGCTTCGCCACCTACTGGCTGATGCCGCGCCTGCCGCAATTCAAGGCGCTGATGCCCGATGTCGACGTGAAGATCATCACGTCGCAGAGCCTGCCGAGCGCATCGGGCGATCATGCGGACGTCGTCATCGTGTTCGGCGATACACAGACCGAATGGGGCAACAGGAGCGCCGTGAAGCTCTTTCCCGAGCGCGTGATGCCGGTATGCAGCCCCGCGCTGATCGCGGGCAGAAGCGCGCCCGTCTCTCCCGCCGATCTGGCCGGGCTGCCGTTGCTGCATCTCGAACCGACGCTCCCCGAACGCTGGCTGTCGTGGAGCGCATGGTTCGAGGCGCACGGCCTCGCCGCACCGCCGACGCAAGGCGGCTTCACCTTCAACAGTTACGCGCTCGTCGCGCACGCGGCGGTGATGGGCCAGGGCGTTGCGCTGGGCTGGGCGCCGCTCATCGACGAACTGATCGCGACGGGCCAGCTCGTCGCGCTCTGCGACGCGCCGCTCGTCACCGAGCGCGGCTACGTGCTGGTCACGGCGCGCGAGCCGGTTGCCGCAGTGCGGGCGTTCAGCGAGTGGCTGCTCGACGAATGCGACGTCACCGGCTGACGCTTTCATACTATCTGCGCGGCGTTTCGCTTCTATCCGGAGCGTGCCGGTGTTTGCTCTACTAGCGTGTACGCTCGCCGCATTTCGCGGCGTTGCGACCCTACGAATGTGGAGCACGCATGGCCGCCGATTCCCGCTTTGATCAACTGGTGCTTACCGTCTCGTGCCCGAGCGCGGCGGGGCAGGTCGCCGCCATCGTCGGCTTTCTGGAGCGGCATCACGGCTATATCGACGAATTCACCGTGTTCGACGACGATTTGAGCGAACGCTTCTTCGTGCGCTGCGTGTTTCATGGCGCGCGGCCTGAAGAGGCGCTCGATCTCGCGATGCTCAAGCGCGAATTCGAGCCGATCGCCGGGCGCTTCTCGATGTCATGGGCGATGCACGATCTCGCCGTGCGGCCGAAGGTGCTCATCATGGTATCGAAGCTGGAGCATTGTCTCGCCGATCTGTTGTTCCGCTGGCGCATGGGCGAGTTGAAGATGGATATCGTCGGGATCGGGTCGAATCATACGGACCTGGCGCATCTTGCCGCGCAGCATGGCCTGCCGTTTCATCATCTGCCGATTACCGCCGATACCAAGCCTCAGCAGGAGGCGCGTTTGCTCGATCTGTTCGAGACTTCAGGCGCTGAATTGATGGTGCTTGCGCGTTATATGCAGATTCTTTCGGGTGAGACGAGCCGCGCGCTCGCCGGGCGGGCGATCAATATTCATCACTCGTTCCTGCCGGGGTTCAAGGGGGCGAAGCCTTATCATCAGGCGCATACGCGGGGCGTCAAGCTCATTGGCGCGACGGCGCATTTCGTTACCGATGATCTCGATGAAGGGCCAATCATCGAGCAGGAGGTCGAGCGGGTCGACCATTCTTATGGGCCTGAGAGGCTGCTTGCCACCGGGCGTGATGTTGAATGCATTACGCTGGCGCGGGCTGTGAAGGCTTTTATCGAGCGGCGGGTTTTTATTAATGGTGAGCGGACTGTGGTTTTGGGTTGAAGGTTTTGGGTTTTTGCTTTCGCTTGGGTTTGTCGCCGGATCCCGTGATCGTGTCGGTCTATTAGCGTTGCCCCTGTGCGGGGCGGCACCTACTTTCTTTGCTGCTGCAAAGAAAGTAGGCAAAGAAAGCAGCTCGAGACGCCCGCGGTCATACGCAATTTGGGTGTTCCTCTCGTTGTTCGTGGCCTCTGTAGCGAGTGCCCTCGTAGGCCACCTCGGGCTTGGACCGCGCACGGTCTGACTAGCTAGTTGCTTAAGCGCACTGGTTCAGCACGAAATAGCTTCGGCACAGCGCTGCGCGCTGCCGTGGGGTATGCAAGGGAAACCGACGAGAAAGTAGAAACGCAGAAGCACACGCAGACCCGATTGACCCATCGGCCGCGAAGCGGGCTGGAGCTATTTCGTGCTGAACCAGTCGCGCGTGTGGTGCGATGTGACAGACCGTGCGCGGTCCAAGTCCGAGGTGGCCTGTGAGGGCATTCGCTACAGACGCCACGAGCGAGGAGAAGGATACCCAAATTGCGTGTGACCGCGGGCGTATCAGGCTGCTTTCTTTGGTTACTTTCTTTGCAGCAGCAAAGAAAGTGACTGCCGCCCCGCACAGGGGCAGTGCTAATAGACCGACGCTTATGCGGGATCCGGCGACAACAAACAAAAAAAGCGCCGCAAGGGAACCCCCCCACGACGCTTAGCGTTTGCCCAAACGCAAAAGAACCCTTTACTTAACCCAGGAATCTACCCGATCCCCATGCGCGCCGATCCACGCATCGGCAGCCGCCTGCGGCTTCTCTCCGTTCTGCGTGGCAAGCATCACGCTATCGATCTCACCCGGTTTCCACTGAAACTTCTTCAGAAACGCCACAACCTGCGGCGCCTTCTTCTCCAGTTCCGGATTGATCACGTTGTCCACGTGCTCGGATTCACCGAACACCTTCTTCGGATCTTCCAGGAATTTCAGCTTGTACTTCGCGAACATCCAGTGCGGCTTCCAGCCCGTCACGATGATCGGCTTCTTAGCCGCTTCCGAGCGCGCCAGTTCCGCCGTCATCGCGCTACCCGAGCTCGGCAGCAGCTTGTAGTCGAGGTTGTAGGCCTTGATCGCCTCGCTGGTCTTCTGCATCACACCCGCGCCAGCATCGATCCCGACGATGCGCGAATCGAATTCCGCCTTCTTCGCTTCGAGATCCGAAAGACTATTGACGTCGACATTCTCAGGCACGATCAAACCGATCTTCGCATCCTGAAAGTTCGGACCGAGATTCACGACCTTCGCCTTGAAGTTGTTCCAGTACGCGCCATGCGTCACCGGCAGCCACGCGGACAAGGTCGCATCCAGATCGCCGCGCGCAACGCCCTGCCACATCACGCCCGCCGCAACCGGCACGAGCTGCACCGGATACCCCAGCTTCTTCTCGATGATGCGCGCAGCCACGTTCGACGTCGCGACGCTATCGTCCCAGCCCTCGACATAACCGATTTTGATGGTCGGCTTGTCTGCGGCGTTCGCCCCAAAACTCGCAGCCAGCGCGGCGGTCATCGCCCCGAGCACGAGCATTCTTCTCATCGGTTTCATTTGGTTTCCCCTTAGCGGCCCACGCCGTGTAGCGAACAGAATCACTAGCCAGAATTGGCCCGTAACGCACTTTTCCGACACTCAGTTGTCAAGAAACGACGCACCCCGATCAGGGTCGCCCGGGCACCTCACTTGTCGACGACGAGATCCGTCAACGGCTTGCTGCAGCACAACAGCACCATGCCCTGATCGATCTCGCGCTGACGAATTCCCCCCGCATGTTTCATGCTCACTTCGCCGGACACGAGCTTCACCTTGCAGGTGCCGCACATACCTTGCGTGCACGATGAAGGCAAACGCACGCCCGCTTTCTTCGCGGCATCGAGCACGTGTTCGTGGCCGCCGCATTCGATATCGCGCCGGCTCTTCGCAAAGTTGACCTTGAACTTCGTTTCGATCAAGGGCTCCACGACCGGCTCGATGACCGGCTCTGCGGGAGCAGGCTCGAAGCCAACCGCTTCCTCACGCGCTTCGACGAAATCCGTCTGCGCCGCGAGCGCATCGCCGACGTGCGCGGTCGTCAACACCGCCGCGACCTCTTCGACGACGCCGAACGAAAAGCTCTCCTCGTGATAATGCTTGCGATCGAAACCCCCTTCGTCGAGCAGATCGCGCACCGCCTTCATGTACGGCGCGGGACCGCACGTGAAGATCTCGCGTTCGAGAAAGTCCGGCGCGATCAGCTTCAGCAACGGCAGGCTCAGAAAGCCCGTCACGCCCGGCCAATTCGTGCGCGCGCCCACGCGTTCGCAGACGAATGCAGTGCGGAAGTTCTTCTGGTTCGACGCGATCAGATCGAGTTCGCGCGCGAAGATGATGTCGTCCGGCGTGCGCGCGCTATGCACGAACATGATGTCCGCATCGTCGACAAGCTCGTGATGCGCGCGGCTCATCGACATGAGCGGCGTGATGCCCGAGCCCGCCGATAGAAACAGGAACTTGCGCGCCGGATGACGCGCGCACGTGAATTCGCCCGACGGCCCGAGCACGCGCACGGTCGTTCCCGCCACGACGTTGTCGTGCAGCCAGTTCGACACCTTGCCGCCCGGCACGCGCTTCACCGTGATGGAGATCGTGTGCGGCCGCGTCGGCGCGGACGAGATCGTGTAGCAACGATTGATCTGCTCGCCGTCGATATCGAGTTCGAGCGTGATGAACTGCCCCGGCTCGAAGACAAACGTGCGTTCGCCGGGCGCCTTGAAGAAAAAGCTTTTGACGTCATGCGTTTCCTGCCGGACGTGACAGCAGACGAGCGTCTCGTCCGTATCGCAATCCCAGCGCACGGGCAGCGTCCCCCAGAATTTCGGCTGGGTGACACGGCTTTGGGTCGGCTCGAACGTAGCCTGATCGCGCATCATGTTCTGCTCCTGCTCGCTGCTGTTCGAACGCGCTTTAGCGCATGAAGGAAACGACTTTCTCGCCGTGCGATGCATCCACGCCGTGCTCGGGCGCGTTCGCATGATCGGCAAGACGCCCGATGTACCACTCGCAGAACTTCTCGACGAGCCCTTCCGTGAACGGCGAATACGGGCCCGGCTCGTACGCGTTGCTCGCGACGCCGAGCTGCGAATACTCGACGAGCGTGCGGTCCTGATCGTTCGTCGCGCGCCACACGGCGGTGAGGTTGTCGACGTCATAATCGATACCCTCGCGCGCATCCTTGTGCACCAGCCATTTCGTTCGCACGAGCGTTTCGCCCGACGCAAGCGGAATCACGCAGAACGTCACGATGTGGTCGCTCATGAAGTGATGCCACGAATTCGGCTGCGTCCAGAACGAGAGGCCGCCCAGGTCCGCGCGCTCGAAGCCGCCGAGCAGCTTCTTCGATGCGACCCTGGCGTCGAGTGTCTGCGATTCGCCGTCGCGGTCGAGCGGCAGGCGCTGCGTGCGAAAACCCGTGACGAGATCGGACAGACGTTCGATTTCGGCGGACGGCAGGGACATCGCTTCCCATTGCTTCGTGCGCTCGGCGACGGTCTGCTCGAACGCGGCCATGCCTTCCTCGTTGGCAGGCGAACGCTGATAGCCGAAGCCGTATTCATAGAGCGAAATGGTCAGCTCGGGATGGTTCGCGACGCAGTGATAGCACTCGCGATTGTTCTCCATCGTGAGCTTCCAGTTGCCCTTCTCGACGATGTCGATGCTCGCCGCGATCTTGCAGTCCTTGAGGCCATGCGGCGCGAGATACGGCTCCATCGCTTCGCGCATCACGGCAAAGTCGGCGGGTGGTTCATCGGCGAGGCAGATGAAAATCAGGCCCGCGAGATTCTGCACGTGCACCTTCTTCAGGCTGTGCTTGCAGCGGTCGAACTGGTCGCCCATGTGCTCGGCGAACATCAGGTCGCCGGAGAGGTTGTACGTCCAGCTGTGATACGGGCACACGATATTGCCGAGCGAGCCCTTCTCCTGATTGCACAGGCGCGCGCCGCGATGGCGGCACACGTTGTAGAAGGCGCGGATTTCCATGTCGTCGTCGCGCACGATCAGGATCGAATCGTTGCCGATCTCGACCGTCGTGTAATCGCCCGGTTCGGGAATGTCCGGTTCGATGGCGACCTGAATCCAGGTCTTGCGGAAGATGGCATCGAGGTCGAGCGCGTGGATCTCCGGGCTCGTATAGAACGGCGCCTCGAGCGTATGGCCCTTTTTGCGGCGTTCGATCATTGCGCGAACGTCTGCCGAAACTTTCATCGTGTGCTCCGTTTTGCGTCACGTCTGGTGCCCCGCCAAACACCTTTGAACGCGGGCTGCTGCTTTCGTATGTGGGACCGGGCTTGCGTCGAAACCTAGTAATCGACGAGTTGATGCTCGCGCAAATACGCCAGAATCACTTGTGCTTTTTCGACGGAACTCCCTTCAATTACGACGCTGCCGCCGCGGCTTTCGGTCGTCGTCGCGCCGAGCATGCGCGCGTGGCCCGAGCGCTTCTCGGGCGCGGCCAGTTTCTTCGGCTTGGCCGTGACCGGGCCGATGCTCCAGGCGGTGTTTTCCTTCTCGACAGGCGCGCTCGCCGCAACCGGCGTGACGTGGCCTTCACGCATGCGCGCATATGCGTAGCGCGGCGCGGCGTTGGCGAGCGGATGCACGGCGACGAGCGCGGGCAGCGGCGCGCGCACGCGGCGGCGCAAGCCTTTCGGCATGAACTGACGCACTTCCACGCCGTCCTTCGTCACGCTGACGTCGACAGCCGCGCCGACGAGCGGCACGTTCAGCGCATCGGCGAGCTTGTAGGGCAGCGTGCCGCTGTCGAACGCGCCTTCGGCGCGCGTGCCGGTGAACACGAGGTCGTAACCCGCGAGCCTCGCGCCAAGCGCCGCGCACGCATCGCCTTGCGTGTTCAGCACTTCGACTTTCGGCGCGCCGAGCGCGAGATATTCCGCGAGTGCGGGATTTCCCGGATCGCCCGCGTGCAACACGTCGAGTTGCGCGTGGTGCGTCCTGGCGATGCCGATTGCGATCGTCAAGGCGGCCGCATCGTTGCGGCTGTAACGCGCCGCGCCGCTGACGGGATGGCGGCCGGTGGAAACCAGAACGGCGATCTTCATGCTGCGACTCCCTCGGCAACGTGCGCGGTCTGCACGATCGAAGCACCGCTGGCCCGCACGGCGCGCGCGGCGGCGGCGGCATCGGCCAGCGCCTTGATGGTTTCCTGCGTGTCCGCGACGATCGTGAGATTCGCGCGTTTGGCAATCGGCGCGCTGGCGTCGAGATTCACGGCGATCACGTGACGGCAATCCTTGATGCCCTGCAAGTGCTGCACGGCGCCCGAAATGCCGAACGCGATATACACGCTCGCCTCGACCGTCTTGCCGGTCGCGCCGATCTGCTTGTCGCGCGTGAACTTGCCATCGTCGACAGCGACGCGGCTCGCGCCGATCGCCGCGCCCAGCGTGCCCGCCAGCGCCTCGAACGCGGCGACATCGGACACGCCGTTGCCCGCCGACACGATGAAATCCGCCTCTTCCAGCGCGACCTGCGCGGCGTCCATTTCCTCGATGCCGAGATCGACGTAAGCGCTCACTTTCGATGCCGGCACGATGCCGTCCGGATTCACCGCCTCGCCCGCGCCGACGAACGGCAGCTTCGCATCGACCGCGTTGGCGGCGAGCAGAATCACATCGGGCAAGGCGCGCGACGCGAGCGCGCGGCCCGCCTGCGCATACGATGCGACGTGCGCGGCGTCGAGCTCGACGACCTGCGTCGCAATCGATGCGTCCGCGCGCGCGGCGTAGCGGCGGCCGAGATCGCCATCGCCCGTTGCGTTGTCGGGCATGAAGACGTGCGAGGGCGTGAATGCCGCGACGCATGCCGTCAGCGCGCGCACTTCTTCGTCGGGCGCGTAATTGCGCCGGTCGAACGCGGGCAGTTCGATATAACGATCCACGCCCAGCGCCGCGGCATCGTCCTTGAACTCGCCGAACGCGATCAGCACGACTTCGGTGGCGTCATCCGCGAGCAGCGCGGCGGCGGCGAGCGCCTGGCGCGCGTGATCGTCGAGCGCGCCGCGATCCGTATGCGCCGCGACGAGCAGCACGCGCGTGGCGGGCTTCATCGTGCGGCGCGGCTTCACCGCTTCCCTGTGACCGCCATGCGCGAAGTCCAGCACGACGCCATTGCCGACTTCACCGAGCGTGATGCGCTTGAGCCCCGCCGCCGTGACGATGAAAGGCCGGCGCGGATCGATTCGTTTGATGTCGTTCATTGCCTTTACTCCAGCGCTGCGGCGACGAGTTCCGCCACGTCGAGCACTTCGGGACGCGAGCCGACCACGCCTTCCAGCATCGCGGTGCATTGCGGGCAACCGACCGCGACCACGTCCGCGCCGACCGACTTCGCATCGGCGATGCGGATATCGGGAATGCGCTGCTTGCCGGGGATATCGGTCAGCGGCGCGCCGCCGCCGCCGCCGCAGCAGCGTGCGCGCATGCCATGACGTTCCATCTCGACGACCTTGATGCCGATGGTCTTCAGCAGCTTGCGCGGCGCTTCCGTCTCGCCGTTGTAGCGGCCGAGATAGCACGGATCGTGATACGTGATCTTCTTGTCGGCGAGCACGGCGGCGGCCTTCGGCGTCAGCTTGCCGTTCGCGACGAGCTCGGCCATGAACGCGGTGTGATGCTGCACTTCGTAATAGCCGCCGAGCGCGCGATATTCATTGCGCAGGCTGTGCAGCACATGCGGATCGGCCGTGACGATGCGGCGGAACTGATACTGCGACAGCGTGTTCATCAGCTTCGACGCGCATTGCTGGAACGTGGCTTCGTCGCCGAGACGCCGGGCTGTGTCGCCGGTATCGGTTTCGACGCCGCCGAGCACCGCGTAATCGACGCCCGCCTTGTTCAGCACCTTCGCCAAGGCGCGCAGCGTGCGCTGATAGCGCATGTCGAACGCGCCTTCGCCGGCGATCAGCAGCACATCCACGGGACGTCCAGGCTGCGCGACCTGCACCTGCAGATCCACCGACCAGTCATAGCGCGCGCCGATGTCGTAGCCGTTCTGGCTGCCCGTCTCGCGCAGATTCGCGAGCGTGATCGGACCTTTGCCCGGCACGTCTCCTTCGACCAACGTCTGATTGCGGCGCATGTCGACGATCGCATCGACGTGCTCGATCAGCATCGGGCACTCCTGCACGCACGCGCGGCAGGTGGTGCATGACCAGATCGTGTCGGCTTCGATCATCTGTGAGATGAGCGGCTTCGCCGGACCGCCCGAATGCTTGCCGACCGGAATGCCTGGTGTCGGGCTGCCCGCGTATTGCGAGTCGGAACCGCCGACCATGCCGACGACCAGATCCTGAATCAGCTTCTTCGGATTGAGCGGCTGACCCGATGCGAACGCGGGGCACGCGGCCTCGCACTTGCCGCATTGCACGCAGGCATCGAAGCTCAGCAACTGGTTCCAGCGAAACTCCACCGGCTTGCCGACGCCGTATTCCTTCGCATCGAGCACGGGCTTTTTCAGCGCGGTCGGCGGCACCACTTCGTGCTCGGTCTTCGCCCTGAAACGCTCCTGGCGCGGATGGAACGCGAGATGCAGGAGACCCGCCATCGCGTGCTTCATCGGGCCGCCTTGCGCCGCGCCGAAGGTCATGGTGTAGGCGCCCGCCGCGATCAGCAACGCGACGATGATCGCGAGCGATCCCGACATCCACGAAGCGGGCAACAGCATGAACAGCGCGAGACCGACGGCGAACGATCCGAGCAACAGCGGCAGGCTGTCCCACGGTCCGCGCGACAGACGCGCGGGCACATCTTTCGGACGGCGACGCCGGTACACGAACACCGCGCCGACCAGCATGATGATGGCCGCGAGGAAGATCGCGCGGTCGAGCCAGACCGAGTAGATCGCGAGACCGTAGTTGATGAAGACGAGCGCCATCGCGAGGATCGCGCCGCCGGCGGTCGCGACGTGCGTCTTCGCGATATACGGATCGCGCGCCACGACATGATGCAGATCGACGAAATAGCGCTTGGGGATGGTCAGCAGATTCGCCCATCCGTACGCGCCGGCCGTCGTCGCGCGGCCTTCGCGCCAGTAAGCCGCGCGCTTGAGCAAGGCGAACGCGAGGCCCGCCATCGAAAGCCACAGCAAAGCGGTGATGACAAACACGGGGTTCATCGTCCAATACCCTCGTCAGAAGTCTTTGCAGAGGCGCAGCGAATCGTAGATCGCGCTGTGGATGTTGTGCATCGAGATACAGTCGCCGACGCGGAACAGCAGGAAGCGTCCGTTGCCGAGCTCTTCACTAAGCGACGGCTGCGGTTGCGACGCGAAGAGGGTGTGCACGTCGATCTGCCCGCGATTGAGCGACTCGGGCTTGAGCTTCCAGTAGAGCGCGTCATTCGGCGTGATGCCGTTCTCGATGATGACCTGATCCACCGCGCGCTCTTCCTGCTCTTCCGTGTATTCGTTGCGGATCACGGCGATCTTCTTGCCGTCTTCCTCGTACACCTTGTCGAGCCAGTAGTTCGGCGTGTGGATCACGCCTTGCGCATAGAGCCGGCGATAGAAAATCGGGAACGTGGTGCCGCCGGTGTCGTCGGCGACCTTCACATCCGGCGTGACGATCTCGACATTGCTGCCGCGCGACGCGATGAAGTCCGCGACGCCCGCGCCCGCATGAGTGCTCACACCGTCATACACGAGCACGTTCTTGCCCGGCTCGACCTTGCCCGAGAGAATGTCCCATGAACTCACTGCGAGTCCCTGCTCGACGCCCCATGCAGGCACCTGATTCGTGAACGACGAGCCGCCCGTCGCGAGCACGACGATGTCCGGCTTCTCCGCCATGATCATCTTGTCGTCGGCCGCGACACCGAGACGGCGATCGACGCCCAGGCGCTTCGTTTCCATGTCGAACCAGCGCACGATGCCGGCCATCTGTTCGCGCTGCGGCGCTTTCGCGGCGAGCATGATCTGACCGCCGACATACTCGTTCTTCTCGAACAGCACGACGTCATGGCCACGCGAACGCGCGACGCGCGCCGCTTCCAGACCCGCAGGCCCCGCGCCGACCACCACGACCTTGCGCTTCGGCCCGCGCGTCTTTTCGATGACATGCGGCATCGTCTCTTCACGCGAGGTCGCTGCGTTCTGCACGCACAGCACATCGAGGCCGTTGTACTGACGGTCGATGCAATAGTTCGCGCCGACGCACTGCTTGATTTCATCCTCGCGGCCATCGCGGATCTTGATGACCATGTGCGGATCGGCGATCTGCGCGCGCGTCATGCCGACGAGATCGACCATGCCGTTGGCGAGCAGACGTTCGGCCTGGCCTGCGTCGCGAATGCTCTGCGCATGCATGATCGGCAGCTTCACGACCGACTTGATGCCCGCCGCGAGATGCACGAACGGCTCGGGCGGCAGCGCCATCGGCGGCATGCAGTTGGCGAGCGTGTTGTGTGTATCCGCGCCCGAACCGATCACGCCGACGTAATCGATGAGGCCGCTTTCGGACATCGCCTGCGCGATCTCCTTCAGGTTCTCGTGAGAGAGGCCGTCTTCATGGAACTCATCGCCGCACATGCGCAGGCCGACGCAGAAATCCGCGCCCACGGCTTCGCGCACGGCCTTCAGCACTTCCGTACCGAAGCGCAGACGGTTCTCGAGCGAGCCGCCCCATTCGTCCGTGCGGAAGTTGGTGCGCGGGCTCCAGAACTGATCGATCAGATGTTGATGCGCGGCGGAAATCTCGATGCCGTCCATGCCCGCATCCTTCACGCGCTTCGCGGCTGCGGCGAAGTCCTGGATGATGCGCTTGATCTCTTCCACTTCGATGATCTTCGCGTTGCCACGATGCACCGGTTCGCGCACGCCCGAAGGCGACATCAGATGCGGCCAGTGCTCGCCGTGCCATGCGGAACGGCGGCCCATGTGCGTCGCCTGAATCATGATGAACGCGCCATGACGATGCATTGCTTCGGCGAGACGCGAAAGCGGATCGATGACCTTGTCGGTCGCGAGATTCACCGACTTCCACCAGCCTTGCGGGCTGTCGATCGAAACGGGACTCGAACCGCCGCACACGGCGAGGCCGACGCCGCCCTTCGCCTTCTCCTCGTAGTAACGGATATAGCGGTCGCCGGGCAGGCCGCCCGGTTCGGCATAGACCTCCGCGTGCGCGGTGCTGACGATGCGGTTGCGCAACGTGAGCTTGTTCAGCTGGAGAGGCTTGAAAAGGTTCGGGTAACGCATTGCGATCGACCTCGGGATGGTTTTATCTGCGACTACTTTGCTGCTGCGCTGTCTCCGGCGCTCTCTCAGGCAAGCGGCGACACTTCGAACACGCAGTGATCGTGTCCTTCGGCGGCGCACTGCGTCTCGATCGACTTCGAGCGCGGGCCTTTCTTTGCGCTGTCGGACGCGGTGTCGTTGACCCAGTCCATCGCGCCTGCGAACCAGCCCGCGAACATGTAGCAGAGCTTGCCCTGCTTGCCCGGCTGCTGAAGCACGAACGACGAGTGACGCAGATGAATGCGCGCATGCGAAGTCGAAGGATCGGCCTCGACGATGTCGAACAGGCCCCAGCCGCGTTGCGACAGACGCTTCAGGTAATGCTCGAACACGGCCATGCCGGCGATGCCGTGCTTCTCGGCTTCCTTGTCGCACCAGTGATACGCGGACTTGTAGCCGGCCTTGTAGAGAATCTCGGCATACGTGTCGCGCCCGAGCGCTTCCTCGACGGCGACGTGATTGTTCGTGAAGAAGTGGCGCGGCACGTAGAGCATCGGCAGCGCGTCGGTGGTCCAGACGCCGGTTTGCGGATCGACATCGATAGGCAGTTGCGGTTGCATCGCAGGGTTCCTGTGTATTTGTCGTTGATCGTCAGACGTTCCAGACTTCGCCGAAGTAGCGCATCCAGTTATCGCCCATCACTTTCTTGATGCGCGATTCGCTCCAGCCCGCCTTTTCCATGGCGGCGGTGAGGTTCGGAAACTCGCCGATCGTGCGGATGCCTTCGGGATTCACGACCTTGCCGAAGTTCGTCAGGCGGCGATAGCGGCCCTTGTCGTGCGTGATCCAGTCGAAGAATTCGGTGCTGTAGCCTTGCGTGAAGTCGGTGCCGATACCGACCTTGTCTTCGCCGATGACATCGATCACGTATTCGATCGCTTCGAGATAGTCGTCGACGGTCGCGTCCGGACCTTTCTTAAGGAACGGCGAGAACATCGTCACGCCGACGAAGCCGTTCGCATCGGCGATTTCGCGAAGTTGCTCGTCCGTCTTGTTGCGCGGATGATCCTTGAGCCCCGACGGGCAGCAGTGCGAGTACGTGACGGGCTTCTTCGAGCAGGCGATCGCATCGGAAGAAGTCTTCGCGCCGACGTGCGACAGATCGACCACGATGCCCACGCGATTCATTTCATGAATCACTTCCTTGCCGTAACCCGACAGGCCGCCGTCCGGCTCATAGCAACCGGTGCCGACGAGGTTCTGCGTGTTGTAGCAGAGCTGCACCACGTTCACGCCGAGTTCCTTGAACACTTCGATATAGCCGAGGTTGTCCTCGAACGCATACGAGTTCTGGAAGCCGAAGATGATGCCGGTCTTGTTCTCCTTCTTCGCGCGCAGGATGTCGTCGGTCGTGCGCACGAGCGTGAGGATTTCGCTGTACTCGCGGATCTGCTGCTTCATTTCCGCGATGTTGTCGATGGTCTTCTGAAAGTCCTCCCAGACCGAGACGGTGCAGTTCACGGCGGTGACATTGCCCTTTCGCATGTCTTCGAACACGGAGCGCTCGAACTTGGAAATATTCAGTCCGTCGATGATGATGCTGTCGTTGTGGAGGGTGCTCATCTGGGTGTGCTCCGCGTGCCGGGAAGTGGGGGAAAGACAAAGGTCTGACGGGCTTTGCAGCGCCTGATCGATACCTTTGCCGTTGCGTCTATTCTTGTCTGTCGCCCTGCCGGTCAATTTATGAATTTAGACGTGTTCTTTGCCTTTTCCGACATGCGCGTCTGTTTTCGACAAGTGGCGAATTACGATTCGGTGTAGCGCGTTTTTTTGTGTGTCCTGCTGCACTGCATCGGAACGATCGTGCGCTATGGCAGTGCGCGGCTTATGGCGTATGGCCCGGCCCGGTGCGCGCGCGCAGCGAAGCATGCACGGTGCCTCGCATTGCTCAGGGTTTAGCCTGATGGCATGGTAGTTGCACTCGAAACCAAAATTGCGAAAGTGGCAAAGCGCCGCAAATGACGGCGCCAATCAATAGATTCCAAGGAATCAGTCCTCACATGTCCTCCGATCGCACGGCGTCGCTGTCCCACTTCGCGTTCATGCCGCTTCCCAACTTCACGATGATCGCGTTCACGAATGCGATCGAAGTCCTGCGCATGGCGAACTATCTGACGGGGCAGCCGCTTTATCGATGGTCGATCGTGAGTCCGGAGGGCGGACCGGTGACGGCGAGCAACGGCCTTTCCGTCGATACGGGTCCGGTGGATTGCGTGGGGCAGCCCGACATCGTGTTCGTGGTCGGCGGCATCGACGTGCAGCGTTCGACCACGCCGGAGCATCTTTCCGCGTTGCGCCGTTTTGCGCGCACGGGCAGCGTGCTTGGCTCGCTTTGCACCGGCACCTATGCGTTGGCGCGTGCGGGTCTGCTGGCCGGTTATGCGTGCGCGATCCACTGGGAGAACATGTCGGCGCTCAAGGAGGAGTTTCCCGACACGCGGTTTCTCAAGGAGCTGTTCGTTATAGATCGCGATCGCGTGACGTGCACGGGGGGCGTCGCGCCGCTCGACATGATGCTCAATCTGATTGCGGCGCGCGTCGGCACGGCGCGGGTTACGCAGATCGCGGAGCAGTTCATCGTCGAACATGTGCGCGATGTGAATGCGCAGCAGCGCATGCCGCTGGTCGCGCGGCTGGGGTCGGCGAACAAATCGCTCTTCGAGGTCATCTCGTTGATGGAGAACAATATCGAGGAGCCTTTGTCGCGGGAGGAGCTCGCGCGGCTCGCGGGGATGTCGCAGAGGCAGTTGCAGCGGTTATTTCGCGAGCATCTCGGGATGACGCCGACGCATTACTACCTGACGTTGCGCTTGCGGCGCGCGCGGGAGTTGTTGCTGCAGACGGATATGTCGATCATGCATATCACGATGGCTTGCGGGTTTCAGTCGGCTTGTCACTTTTCGAAGAGCTATCGCGATGCGTTTGGGACCGCGCCGACGCGGGAGAGACGGAAGCAGGCTCCTTCTTTGGCTGCTGTTTCTTCGGTTTTGGTGGCTTGAGGGGTTTGTTGGGTCTGGTTCCGCCGGATCCCGTTAGCGTGTCGGTCTGTTGGCGTTGCCCCTGTGCGGGGCGGCAGTCACTTTCTTTGCTGCTGCAAAGAAAGTAACCAAAGAAACAGCTTTCCCCATCCAAAGTACTTCATGCCGGCCCCGGCACAGGCGATCGGTCTTGGCACAGCAGTAGCGAGTGCCCTCGTAGGCCAGACCGGGCTTGGACCGCACACGGTCTGACACATCGCACCACAAAGCAAACTGGTTCAGCACGAAATGGCTCCGGCCCGCTTCGCGGCCGCTGGGTCAATCGGGTCTGCGTGTGCTTCTGCGCTTCTCTTTTCTCGTCGGGTTTCCCTTGCATACCCGACGGCAGCGCGTAGCGCTGTGCCGAAGCTATTTCGTGCTGAACCAGCGCGCTCAAACGACTAGCTTGTCAGACCGTGCGCGGTCCAAGCCCGGTTAGGCCTACGAGGGCACTCGCTACAGAGGCCACGAGCGAGGAGAAGAATACCCAAATTGCGTGTGACCGCGGGCGTCTCGAGCTGCTTTCTTTGGTTACTTTCTTTGCAGCAGCAAAGAAAGTGACTGCCGCCCCGCACAGGGGCAACGCTAATAAACCAACACCCTCACGGGATCCGGCGAAAGCGCAAAGAAAGCGCAAAGAAAGCGCCCCCAGCGAACCAACCTCGCCAGGGGCAACAACAAAAAACCGTCAAGCAGCCTTCAACAACCCATGCGGATCGATGACAAACTTCCTCGGCGCTCCGCCATCAAACTGCCGATATCCTTCCGGCGCTTCCTCAAGCGACACCACCGACACATTGACGATATCGGCAATCGGCAACCGATCCCACAAAATCGCCTGCATCAGATTGCGGTTGTACTTCATGACCGGCGTCTGCCCGGTATGGAACGAATGCGACTTCGCCCAGCCAAGACCGAAGCGAATGCTGAGACTGCCCTTCCTGGCAGCAGCATCGACAGCACCCGGATCGTCGGTCACGTAAAGCCCCGGAATACCGATCGCGCCCGCCGCCTTGGTAATCTCCATCAGCGAATTGAGCACCGTCGCCGGCGCTTCGTGACCGCTGTCACTCCCGTGCCCATGCGCCTCGAAACCCACGCAATCAACGGCGCAATCCACTTCCGGCCTGCCCAGAATCTGCTCGATCTGCTCGCCGAGCGTCGCATCCTTCGACAGGTTGATCGTCTCGAAGCCCATCGCGCGCGCATGCGCCAGACGCTCCTCGTTCATGTCGCCGACGATCGTGCACGCCGCGCCCAGCAAGCGCGCCGACGCCGCCGCCGCCATCCCGACCGGCCCCGCTCCCGCGATATACACCGTCGAACCCGGCCCCACGCCCGCCATCACGGCGCCGTGATAACCCGTCGGAAGAATGTCGGAGAGGCACGTGAGGTCGCGAATCTTCGACATGGCCTGCGCCTTGTCGGGAAACTTCAGCAGATTGAAGTCCGCGTACGGCACCATCACGTATTCCGCCTGGCCGCCGATCCAGCCGCCCATGTCGACATAACCATACGCGCCGCCCGCGCGCGACGGATTCACGTTCAGGCATACGCCCGTGTTCTGCGACTTGCAGGTCGGACAGCGTCCGCACGCGACGTTGAACGGCACCGAAACGAGATCGCCGATCGCAAGCGTCTCGACATCACGCCCCACTTCGATGACCTCGCCCGTGATCTCATGCCCGAGCACGAGGCCGACCTGCGCAGTCGTGCGGCCGCGCACCATGTGCTGGTCCGAACCGCAGATATTGGTGCTGACTACTCTCAGAATGACGCCGTGGCCGATGTCGCGGCCGCGTGGATCGACCATTTTCGGATAGTCGATGGATTGCACTTCGACCTTGCCCTGCCCCAGATAAACGACGCCGCGATTGCTGCTCATTGATCGTCTCCTTGTTTCGTGGACGGCACGCGCGGTACACCCGAGGGATGACCGCGCCCGTGCAACGAGGGTAGCGCCGCTGCGAAGCCGCGACTGTCACTCAATGCGACGCGCGTTTGACTGAATCCGACATCGCGCCCCGAAACCCTTTCGACCCGGTTTTTATTGATTGACCGTTCAAAATAAAAAAACTAGTATCGGCGCACAGTTTTCAGATCGACGCCACCATGCCCAAGCTCGGAATGCGCGAGATCCGCCGCGCGCAACTCATCGACGCCACGCTGCATACCATCGACCAGTCGGGACTCGCGGGCGCGACGCTCGCATCCGTCGCGCAGCGGGCGAGCACGTCGACGGGAATCGTCAGTCATTACTTCGGCGACAAGGACGGCCTGCTCGAAGCCACCATGCGTCACGTGCTGCGCTCGCTGTGGCAAGGCACGTCACGCCGTCGCAAGGCCGCGAAGCCCGATCCGCGCTCGAAGCTGCGCGCGGTCGTCGCGGCTAATTTCGATGTCGAACAGGTGAACGGGCCGGTCATGAAAACGTGGCTCGCGTTCTGGTCCGAGAGCATGCACAAGCCGGAATTGCGCAGGCTGCAGCGCGTGAACACGCGGCGTCTGCATTCGAATCTGTGCGCGGATTTCGCCCGCTCATTGACGAAGCCCGCCGCGCGGCGCGCCGCGAGCGGTCTCGCCGCGCTCATCGACGGCTTGTGGCTGCGCGGCGCGCTCGCCGGCGAGCCGTTCGATACCAAAGGCGCGCTGCGCCTCGCCTACGACTACATCGACCTCGTGCTGGACGCGCGCGGTTGAACCCACATCTTTTGAAGGAGCGCGACATGTCGGCATTCGGAGAGCAACGGCTTTTTATCGGCGGCGAATACGTCGATGCGACGAGCGGCGAAACCTTCGACACGCTCGATCCCGCCACCGGTGAAACGCTCGCGCGCGTGCAACAGGCGTCGCAGGCGGATATCGATCGCGCGGTGCGTTCCGCGCGCGAAGGCCAACGCGAATGGGCCGCGATGACCGCGATGCAGCGCTCGCGCATCCTGCGCCGCGCGGTCGATCTGCTTCGCGCGCGCAACGACGAACTCGCCGCCATCGAGACGCGCGATACGGGCAAGCCGATCGCGGAAACGCGCGCCGTCGACATTGTCACGGGCGCGGATGTCATCGAGTACTACGCGGGGCTCGCGACCGCCATCGAAGGCGAACAGATTCCGCTGCGCGAATCGTCGTTCGTGTACACGCGGCGCGAACCGCTCGGCGTGTGCGCGGGCATCGGCGCATGGAACTATCCGATCCAGATTGCGTGCTGGAAGTCCGCGCCCGCGCTCGCCGCAGGCAACGCGATGATCTTCAAGCCGAGCGAAGTCACGCCGTTGACCGCGTCGAAGCTCGCGGAGATCTATATCGAAGCCGGTGTGCCCGCGGGCGTGTTCAACGTCGTGCAAGGCGATGGCCGCGTCGGCGCGATGCTCGCGGAACACGGCGGCATCGAAAAGATATCGTTCACGGGCGGCGTCGAGACGGGCAAGAAAGTGATGGCGCGCGCGGGCGGATCGACGCTCAAGGAAGTCACGATGGAACTCGGCGGCAAGTCGCCGCTCGTCGTATTCGACGATGCCAACCTCGAACGCGCCGCCGATATCGCGATGAGCGCGAACTTCTTCAGCTCCGGACAGGTGTGCACGAACGGCACGCGCGTGTTCGTGAAGCGCGGTGTCATCGACAAATTCGAAGCGTTGATTCTGGAGCGTGTGAAGCGCATACGCGTCGGCGCGCCCGATGATCCCAGCACCAACTTCGGGCCGCTCGCGAGCGCGGCGCAACTGGAGAAAGTGCTCGGCTTCATCGAGAGCGGCAAGCGCGAGGGCGCGCGGCTCGTCGCGGGCGGCGCGCGCATGACCGATGGCGCATTCGCGCGCGGCCAGTATGTCGAGCCGACCGTGTTCGCCGATTGCCGCGACGACATGCGCATCGTGCGCGAGGAAATCTTCGGGCCGGTGATGAGCATTCTCGCGTTCGATGACGAAGACGAAGTCATCGCGCGCGCCAACGATACGGACTACGGTCTTGCGGCGGGCGTCGTGACGGAGAATCTGTCGCGCGCGCATCGCGTGATTCATCGGCTCGAAGCGGGTATCTGCTGGATCAACACGTGGGGCGAATCGCCTGCGGAGATGCCGGTGGGCGGCTACAAGCAATCGGGCATCGGGCGCGAGAACGGCATCGCCACGTTGAATGCCTATACGCGCGTCAAGTCCGTGCAGGTCGAGCTCGGTCCCTATCAGCCCGTGTTTTAAGGAGCATTTGCGATGAGCGTGAACGAATACGACTACATCATCGTCGGCGCGGGATCGGCGGGCAACGTGCTCGCGTCGCGTCTCACCGAAGACGAGGACGTGACCGTGCTGCTGCTCGAAGCGGGCGGGCCGGACTATCGCTTCGACTTTCGCACGCAGATGCCTGCGGCGCTGGCTTATCCGCTGCAAGGGCGTCGCTATAACTGGGCGTATGAAACCGAGCCCGAGCCGCATATGAACAACCGCCGCATGGAATGCGGGCGCGGCAAGGGGCTGGGCGGATCGTCGCTCATCAACGGCATGTGCTATATCCGCGGCAATGCGCTCGACTACGATAACTGGGCCGCGCAGCCGGGTCTCGATGACTGGAGCTATCTCGACTGTCTGCCGTATTTCCGGAAGGCGGAGACGCGCGATATCGGGCCGAATGCGTATCACGGCGGCGATGGTCCCGTACATGTGACGACGAGCAAGCCCGGCAACAATCCGCTCTTTGCGGCGATGGTCGAGGCCGGCGTGCAGGCCGGTTATCCGCGCACCGAAGACTTGAACGGCTACCAGCAGGAAGGTTTCGGTCCGATGGATCGCACCGTGACCGCGAACGGACGTCGTGCGAGCACGGCGCGCGGGTATCTGGATCGCGCGAAGCATCGCGGCAATCTCACGATAGTGACGCACGCAACGACCGACCGCGTGCTGTTCTCGGGCAAGCGGGCGATCGGTGTCGCGTATCTGCATGGGGGGCAGCGTGTCACGGCCCATGTGCGGCGCGAGGTGCTGGTGTGCAGCGGGGCGATTGCTTCGCCGCAGTTGCTGCAGCGCTCGGGCGTGGGGCGGGCGGACTGGCTGAAGGCGTTGGAGATTCCCGTGGTGCACGATCTGCCGGGTGTCGGTGAGAACTTGCAGGATCACCTCGAGATGTACATGCAGTACGAATGCAAGGAGCCTGTGTCCCTGTATCCGGCGTTGCAGTGGTGGAATCAGCCGGCGATCGGGGCCGAATGGCTGTTGAACGGGACGGGTGTCGGCGCGAGCAATCAGTTCGAAGCGGGCGGGTTCATCCGCACGCGCGATGACGATCCTTGGCCTAACATTCAGTACCACTTTCTGCCGGTGGCGATCAACTACAACGGATCGAACCCGATCAGGATGCATGGGTTCCAGGCGCATGTTGGATCGATGCGCTCACCGAGCCGCGGGCGCGTGAAGCTCAAGTCGCGCGATCCGCATGTGCATCCGGGCATTCTGTTCAATTACATGGCCGATCCGCTCGACTGGCGCGAGTTCCGCGATGCGATTCGCATCACGCGCGAGATCATGCGGCAGCCTGCGCTTGCGCGGTATCGCGGGCGCGAGTTGCATCCTTCCGATGACCTGAAAAGCGACGCGGAGCTCGATGCCTTCGTGAGAGCGAAGGCGGAGACGGCTTATCACCCTTCGTGCTCCTGCAAGATGGGGTACGACGATATGGCTGTCGTGGATGGAGAAGGACGCGTGCACGGGATGGAAGGACTGCGCGTCGTCGATGCTTCGATCATGCCGCAGATCACCACGGGCAATCTCAATGCGCCGACGATCATGCTGGCGGAGAAGATCGTGGATCGGATTCGGGGAAGGGAGGCGTTGGGGCGCGTTGCTACGCCGTATTTCGTGGCGGAGGGGAAAAGGGCGCGAAGTCGTCAAACTTCATTTGCGTCCCAGATTGCTGCGCCGTCTCTAGCGCGCGATTAATGTCCGACTGCGAAAAAAAAAAGGCCGCGCTAGCGCGGCCTTCAAATCGCCCTACCTCATACCACCTGCACAATCACTCCCTGGCCGAAACCAGCACGCCACTTCCTTCCTGCTCTTCTGCCTCTGAGACCAGCGTCTCCAGTGCAAGCCCTTTCGTCTCGATCCCGAGCACCCAGACCGCCAGCGCCGCGATCACGAAACACAGCGCCCCGAGCGAAAACACGCCGCCTTGTCCGAACGCAGGCAACACCACACCCACGACATAAGGCCCGATCAACGACCCCACTCGCCCGATCGCCGATGCGAACCCCGACCCCGTCGCGCGTGCTCCAGTGCCGTACAACTCCGGCGTATACGTGTAAAGCACGGCCCACATCGCGAAGAGAAAGAACTGCATCGCGAGGCCGGCACAGATGAGCAGCGTCGGCGTCTCCGCATGCAACGCGGTCTGCCCATACACATAAGCCATGACGCCGCTGCCGATGAGCGATGCGATGCAAGTCGGCTTGCGTCCCCATCGCTCGACGAGCCACGCCGCGCACAAGAACCCCGGCACGCCGCCGAGCGAGATCAGCACCGTGTACAGCACCGACTTCGTCACGGCGAAGCCAGCCTGCTGCATCAGCGCGCCCAGCCATGACGTCAGTCCGTAGAACCCGAGCAGCGCGAAGAACCACAGCATCCACACCATCACCGTCCGCCGCCGATAAGCCGCGCTCCAGATCTCGCGAAACGCGCCACCGCCCTTTTTTGCAGGCGGTTCGGCGAGGATCGAAGGCGCCGGCAAGCGACTCAGACCCTTCGCCTTCATCACCTTCAATTCGACGTCGGCGAGCACGCGCTCGGCTTCGGCAAATCGGCCGCGATGTTCGAGCCAGCGCGGCGACTCCGGCACCACGCGACGCACGATCAGCACGAACACCGCTGGAATCGCGAGCAACGCGAACTCGGTGCGCCAGCCGAACTTCGGCAGCACGAAATACGACACCACGCCCGATGCGATGAAGCCGAGCGGCCAGAAGCCGTCCATCAGCGCGATCAGTCTGCCGCGCGAAGCCGCTGGCACGAATTCGGAAAGCAAGGTCTGCGCGATGGGAAATTCCATGCCCATGCCGATACCCAGCAGCACGCGATAGAAGATCAGCGCATCGACGGATTGCGCGGTCGAGCACAGGTACGACGCCAGTCCCCACAGCACCATGCTCCACTGGAACACGGGCCGCCGTCCGAACCGGTCCGCGAGCAGGCCCGCGAAAGCCGCGCCCAGCACCATGCCGAAGAAGCTCGCGCTCGCCACCAGCCCCGCCATCGCGGTCGAGAGGCCGAACTCGGTCTTGATCGAGCCGAGCACGAAGGTCATCGTGCCGAGATCGACGGAATCGAAGAAGAACGCAATCGCGATGATGATGAAGATCGTGCGGTGATACCCGGAAAACGGCAGGCGTTCGAGCCTTGCCGCAGCGCTCGCGCGTGGATGCGTGGCGGTAGACATGTCATCCCTCTCGATGCGGCATGCGCCGCGTGGACGTGGCGATCAAAACACTCTGAACAAAGCGTTTTCAGTAGACGCCGACATAAATCCGCGACATAGAAGATTTACGTCATCGGGATGGAACACACACGTCATGCGCCAAACCGCACCCGCGCCGCCGCCGCAATCCGCATCACCGCCTCCACGCTCAACCGCGCCGCCACCGTCTTCACATACTCATGATGCCGCGCCTCCAACGGCGCATCCAGATACTGCGCGTGCAGATATCGAATCAACGCAATACGCCGATGCTTCAACGCGATGCTCCGATCGAGCAACGCGAGCGCCGCGCCCGCGTCGTGCTTCTTGCAGGCACGCTCGGAAAGCTGCGCGGTTGCATCGCGCGACGCATTCATCGCACGGACGCATGTTGCGCGGCGGCGTTCAATCGCCACGCGTCGTAATCCGCGCGCCGCCAGTCGAGTTCGAGCCCAAGCCGCTTCGTCCCTTCACGAATCTTCGGCTTGTGCAGCACGAGCGTAAGCGCATCGAGCGCAGGCCACTCATCGAACGACAGCGCGGCGACCTCGACCGCAAGCGTCTCGAGCAAACGCGTATGCCCCTTCGTCTCGAGAAACGCGCTCACCCGATTGCACCACGCTTCGTAATCGATCAAGCCCTCGCCCGATTCATGCGGCATGCCGCGATACCGTAGACTCGCATCGATGCACACCGGTTGCGGCCCTTCATGCTCATGCTCGTACAGACCGACGCGCGTCTTCACGATCAACTCGTCGACGATCACGCGCCAGCCCTGCCCACCTGCTTCGAGCGGTTCGAAAGGCTTCATGAGATGAGCGGCTCGGCGGCGTCGAGCATGATCTTCACGAAGTAATCGGCGAAGCTGCGGCGCACGATGATCTCGAAGCGATCGCCGCCGAGCGGCACCAGCGTGATCGACGCCTTGAAAAAGTGGCTCTGCGCGCACTGCCCTTCACCAAACAGCTTGGGATGCAGATCGAGCGGACAGCCGCGCGAGAGCACTTCGCGCGTCTTCGGGCCATCGATTTCGAGCACCGTATAACCGCTGCCGATATCCACCGCCGCAGAGAACTGCCCGACGAACGCATCGCGCAACTTCGCTTCGAGCGGCGCGGGACGCGAGGCGTCGTGCGCCGTATCGGAATGCACGAGCCATTCATCGGGACCGAGCCACAGCATCGTGTAACCGTTGCCGCGCGCGATCGTGTTCGGCTTCTCGGGCGGCGTACAGCCGATCACGCTCTGCACCGACTTCACGAAAGCCGCATCGCGCGTATCGCCGCGCACGTTCACGAGCGCGAGAAACGGCCGCTCCGTCAGACGAAATGCCTTCGGCGAGCCGCTCTGATGCGCTTTCATCAATGCATCGGCGCCGACGAGCGGAGACTCCTGCCACACACCCTGTCCGCTGATTGCGCGATCGACGACCGTCGAGGAACTCTTGATTTCATTCAACATGCTGACGTGCTCCTTCGCTGTCGTAGAACACCGAACTGGTGATTTTTGCGTTGACTCGCTTGCCGTTCGCGAGCGGAATCATGACCGATTCGCCGATCTTCTCGAGACCGCCCTTCACGACGGCCAGCGCGATCGAGCGCTTCAGAATAGGGCTGTAGTAGCTCGACGTGACATGGCCGAGCATCGGCGCGGTGTCGCCCTGGAACGGACCCGCGACGATCTGCGCGCCTTCCGGAAGCACGTACGAAGGATCATCGGTGAGCAGGCCGACGAACTGCTTGCGCCCCTGCTTCGCCGTATCCGAACGCGTCAGCGAACGCTTGCCGAGGAAGTCCTTCGACTTCGCGACGAGACCGCCCATGCCGAGGTCGTACGGCGTCATCGAACCATCCGTATCCTGGCCGACGATGATGTAGCCCTTCTCCGCACGCAACACGTGCATCGTTTCCGTGCCGTACGGCGTGATGTCGAATTCCGCGCCCGCGACCATGAGCGCTTCCCACACCGCGCGTCCGACGTTGGCCGGCACGTTCACTTCATATGCGAGCTCGCCCGAGAAACTGATACGCATCACACGCGCCGATGCGCCCGCCACCGTGCCATCGCGATAGCTCATGAACGGGAACGCCGCGTTCGCGAAGTCGATGTCCTGACACACCTTCTGCAGCACCTTGCGGCTGTTCGGGCCGACGACCGCGAACGTCGCCCAATGGTCCGTCACGGATGCGAGACGCACGCGCATGTCGGGCCATTCGGTCTGCAGCCAGCGTTCGAGCCACGTCAGCACGCGCGCCGCGCCGCCGGTGGTCGTCGTCATCATGTAGTGCTGTTCGCCGAGACGCACGGTGACGCCGTCATCGAAGATCATGCCGTTTTCGTCGAGCATCAGACCGTAGCGGCACTTGCCCACTTCGAGCTTGCTCCACGGATTCGTGTACATCCAGTTCAGGAGCTTCGCCGAATCCGGACCCTGAATGTCGATCTTGCCGAGCGTCGATGCATCGAGAATGCCCACGCTCTGACGCACCGCCAGCGATTCGCGCGCGACCGCCGCGTGCATGTCCTCACCCGCCTTCGGGTAGTACCACGGACGCTTCCAGTTGCCGACGTCCTCGAACATCGCGCCGTTCTCGACGTGCCATTCGTGGATCGCGGTCTTGCGCACCGGATCGAGGAACTCGCCCAGCTCGCGGCCCGCGAAGGTGCCGAAGGTGACAGGCGTGTAATTCGGGCGGAACGTCGTCGTGCCGGTCTCGGGAATCGTCTTGCCGAGCGCCTGCGCGAGAATCGCCATGCCGTTGATGTTGCCGAGCTTGCCCTGATCGGTGCCGAAGCCCATCGCCGTATAACGCTTCACGTGCTCGACGGATTCGAAGCCTTCACGCGCGGCGAGATAGATGTCCGCCGCGGACACGTCGTTCTGGAAATCGACGAACTGCTTCGGGCCGCGCGTCGACAGGTCCTTGTTGCCGACGATCCACAGCGGCAGCATCGGCGCCTCGACGATTTCAGCGACCTGCACGGAATTCGGCTTCGCGACGATATGACCCGCCGCGCGCGCCGCTTCCGCGCCCGCATCGACGCCGTGACGAATGCCGCGCGCCAGCGAGAACTCGCCTGCACATGCGCCGACGCTGCTCTCCGGCTGCATCGCCTTGCCGGGAACGAAACAGGCTTTCTCGTCGTGCCAGTGCGCCTTGCCGCCCGATTGCGCGAACAGGTGAAGCACCGGGCTCCAGCCGCCCGACATCGCGATCAGATCGCATTGCAGTTCCGTCTGCTTCTGCCCGACCTGGCCCTTCGCGTACGAAGCCACTTCCACCGACGCGACGCGCAGCTTGCCGCGCGCCACCGTGATCACCGTGTTGTTCATCACGCGCACGCCGTAGCGGCGCGCGGCCGCGGGTAACGCACCCTTCGATTCGGACGGACGCGGATCGACGACGGTCACGTCGGCGCCTGCCGTCTTCAGATCGAGCGCGCATTGATAGGCGTCGTCGTTGTTCGTGAATACGACCGCGCTGCGGCCCGGCAGCACCGCATAGCGATGCAGATACGTCGACACAGCCGACGCCAGCATGATGCCCGGCAGATCGTTATTGCCGAACACGATCGGACGCTCGTGCGCGCCGGTCGCGAGCACCACGCGTTTGGCGCGCACCTTCCACATCAGTTCACGCGTGCCCTCGCGCCTCGACACGGGCAGATGCTCCGTCAAACGCTGCGTGATCGTGACGAGGTTGTGATCCTGATAACCGAACGCCGTGCTGCGCGAAAGAATCTTCACGTCGGGCATCTTGCGCAGTTCGGCTTCGATCTTCTGCACCCATTGCAGCGCGGGCTTGCCATCGATTTCCGCGCGGCACGACAAGAGCGAACCGCCGAGTTCGCGCTGATCGTCGACGAGAATCACACGCGCACCCGACAGGCCGGCCGCATGCGCCGCCGCGAGACCCGAAGGACCGCCGCCGACCACGAGCACGTCGCAATGGGCGAAACACTTGTCGTAGCGATCGGCATCGAGATGCTTGGGCGCTTCGCCGAGACCGGCCGCATCGCGAATGACTTCTTCGTACTTCGGCCAGAACTTGCGCGGCCACATGAAGGTCTTGTAGTAGAAGCCCGCGGGAATGAAGCGCGCGATCTTCTGATTGACCGCCATGCGATCGTTCTCGATGTTCGGCTTCGCGTTCACGCTCTGCGCGACGAGGCCCTGATACAGCTCCACTTCGGTCGCGCGCGCGTTCGGCACGGTATAGGCGCCGGTTTCGAGCTGCACGACTGCATTCGGTTCTTCGACACCCGCGGTGATGATGCCGCGCGGCCGGTGATACTTCCAGCTACGCGCGACGAAGTGCTCGCCGTTCGCGAGCAGCGCGGAGGCGAGCGTGTCGCCTTCGTAGCCCTGATAGGTCTTGCCGTTGAACGTGAAGGTGACGGGAATCGCGCGATTGATGCGCCCGCCCATGCCGAGTCGGTCTTTCTGGCTCATTTCGACGTGCCTCCGTTGTCGGACATGACAGCCAACGGACGGTCGAACGTCTCGTAGCCCTGGATTTCATAACTGACGGTATCGCGCTGCACCTTGAACCAGCGGCGGCAGCCTTGCGCATGGTTCCATTGCTCGCGATGCACGCCGCGCGGATTCTTGCGCATGAAGAGGTAGTCGCCCCATTCGCGGTCAGTGAGTTTTTCGGTGTCGAGCGGGCGCGCGATATCCGCTTCGCCGCCGCAGGAGAATTCGGTTTCGGCGCGCGGCCCGCACCAGGGGCATTCGATCAGCAACATGTTTCTTTTCCTCGATGCGGTTAGTGAGCCACGGCAGCCGCGCCGTGTTCGTCGATCAGATGACCGGTATAGAAGCGATCCAGCGAGAACGGCGCGTTCAGTGCATGCGGCTCGTCCTTCGCGATCGTGTGCGCGTACGCCCAGCCCGAGCCCGGCGTCGCCTTGAAGCCGCCCGTGCCCCAGCCGCAGTTGAAGTAGAGGCCCTTCACGTCGGTCTTGGAGATGATCGGGCACGCATCCGGCGACACATCGACGATGCCGCCCCACTGGCGATTCATGCGCACGCGCGAGAACACGGGGAACATTTCGACGATCGCTTCCAGCGTGCCTTCGATGATGTGAAAGCTGCCGCGCTGACCGAAGCCCGCGTACTGATCGACGCCCGCGCCGATCACGAGATCGCCCTTGTCGGACTGGCTGATGTACGCGTGCACCGCGTTCGACATCACGACCGTGTTCACCACCGGCTTGATCGGCTCGGACACGAGCGCCTGCAGCGGATGGCTTTCGAGCGGCAGGCGCACGCCGGCCATGTCGGCGAGCGTCGTCGTGTTGCCTGCGGCGACGACTGCGACCTTTTTCGCCTTGATGAAGCCCTTGGTCGTATCGACGCCCGTCACCTGATTGCCGTCGCGGCGAATGCCCACCACCTGGCAGTTCTGGATGATGTCGACGCCCGCGCGATCCGCGCCGCGCGCAAAGCCCCACGCCACCGCATCGTGACGCGCCACGCCGCCGCGACGCTGAATCGACGCGCCCAGCACCGGATAGCGGCTGTTCAGATTGATGGTCGGCTCGATTTCCTTGATCTGCTGCGGCGTGAGGAACTCGGCATCGACGCCGTTCAGGCGGTTCGCGTTCACGCGGCGTTCCGTGTCGCGCACATCCTGCAGCGTGTGCGCGAGATTCATCACGCCGCGCTGGCTGAACATCACGTTGTAGTTGAGGTCCTGCGAGAGACCTTCCCACAGCTTCATCGCCTTCTCGTACAGCGCGGCCGATTCGTCCCACAGATAGTTCGAGCGCACGATGGTCGTGTTGCGCGCGGTGTTGCCGCCGCCGATCCATCCTTTCTCGAGAATCGCGACGTTCGTGATGCCGTGCTCCTTCGCGAGGTAATACGCGGTCGCGAGACCATGACCGCCGCCGCCGACGATCACCACGTCGTATTCGCGCTTCGGCTCGGGGCTGCGCCATTGGCGCTCCCAGTTCTCGTGATACGACATGCCGTTGCGCAGCAGGCTGAATATCGAGTAGCGGCTCATGGGTGTTTCCTATGGTGCGGGGTTTATGCGTTTGGGCAGTTCAGCATTCGATGACGTTGACGGCGAGACCACCGCGCGACGTCTCCTTGTATTTCGTCTTCATATCGGCGCCGGTTTCGCGCATGGTCTTGATGACCGAATCGAGCGACACGTAGTGCTTGCCGTCGCCCTTCATCGCCATGCGCGCGGCGTTGAGCGCCTTGATCGCGCCCATCGCGTTGCGCTCGATGCACGGAATCTGCACCAGCCCGCCGACGGGGTCGCACGTCATGCCGAGGTTGTGCTCCATGCCGATCTCGGCGGCATTTTCCACTTGCGCGGGCGTGCCGCCCATCACGGCGGCGAGCGCGGCGGCGGCCATCGAGCACGCGACGCCCACTTCGCCCTGGCAGCCCACTTCCGCGCCGGAGATCGAAGCCGTTTCCTTGTAGATGATGCCGATGGCCGCAGCCGTCAGCAGGAAGCGCACGATGCCTTCGTCGTTCGAGCCATGCATGAACTTCACGTAGTAGTGCAGCACGGCGGGAATCACGCCGGCGGCACCGTTGGTCGGCGCGGTGACGACGCGGCCGCCCGAGGCGTTTTCTTCGTTGACGGCCATCGCGTAGAGATTGACCCAGTCGAGCATCGACAAGGGATCGCGCAGCGACTCTTCGGAGCGCGAGCGCAACGAAGCATTCAGATCGGCGGCGCGGCGCTTCACGTGCATCGGGCCGGGCAATTCGCCGCGTTCCTTGCAGCCGCGCTCGACGCACGCGGCCATTACGCGCCACACCGCGAGCAGGCCTTCGCGCACCTCGGCTTCGGTGCGATTCGCGCATTCGTTCTGCATGGTGACGTCGGCGATAGACAGCCCTGTCTCCTGGCAGACGCGCATCAGATCGTCGCCGGTGCGAAACGGATGCGGCACCGGGTTGCTCGCCCGCAAGCCGTTCACGCGATCGCCCTCGCGATTCACGACGAAGCCGCCGCCGACCGAGTAATACTCTTTCTCGACGAGCAACTGGCCGTTCTCGTCGAATGCCTGAAAGCGCATGCCGTTCGGATGCACGATGCTCGATCCCGGCGCGCCCGGCATCAGCTTGCGATAGAAGCCGATGTGCTCGCGCTCCTCGAACACGACATCGTGTTTGCCGAGCAGCTTGAGGCGCTTCGTCGCGCGGATTTCGGCGAGGCGCGGCGCGATCATGTCGGGATCGATGAGATCGGGCAGATTGCCTTCGAGGCCGAGCAGCACGGCCTTGTCGGTGCCGTGGCCCTTGCCGGTCGCGCCGAGCGAGCCGAACAGTTCGGCGCGCACGCGCGTGACGAAGGCGAGCAGATTGGCGTCCTCGACATGCGACGCGAAACGGCACGCCGCGATCATCGGCCCGACGGTATGCGAGCTGGAGGGTCCGATGCCGATCTTGAACAGATCGAAGACGCTGACATTCATGGGCGAGTCCCTGGTTTTGGCGCGGTTTCGGTATGGCTCTCATTGCACCAAACCCTGCAAGGACTCGATAGAACAAAACCGCCATCGAAATGGGATCGCGACGTCAGGGTCCCGTTCGCGTCGCGCAGGGCGAGGTTTTTTCGCGGGAATACCCGCGCGCCCACGCAAATCGAGGCCTAACAGAGCGTTTCGCGCGCGGCGCGTTTTTGCGCATCTTCGTTGCACTTTCCCTGTTTTTGAGACTGGTCCGAGGTGCTGGAAGAACGTGCCTCGGTATATTCCCTAGGTTCTCCGTTGCGCCGTGCCAGCAGGTTCCGGTGCGCTTTCCACCCTGTCCCGTTTCTCCAGCTTGCATCGATGGAAACTCACGCCTTACCCGACCAGTTCTTCAAATCCTGGGTCCTCGCTTTTCTCGTCGGCGCGGCTGTCGTCGGTACGCTCCAGGTTATCGATCTCCTCGCCGTCGATCGCGTGCTCACGCGTCAGGCGCCCGTCTGGGCGGCGCTGGCGCTGCTCTGCTCGATCGATCCGGTGCTGCGCTACTTCGGCGTGTTGAAGGCCGAAGTCGAGCAGCGCTGGGGCGATTACACCATCGCGAGCGTACTCGGCCGCGCGACCGGCGCGCTGATCGGCGGCGTCTTCGCATGGGCGTTCGCCGTGCTCGGCGGCTGAAGCACGCCTTTCCCCTTTCCCGCTTTTCTCGTTCATGCGGCCGGCGTCACGCGACGCTGGCCGCGTTCTTTCTGACGCGCGCCCGAGGCTTGCAGCCGGGTGTTATGCTCGACGGATAACATCCAGCCGCATGTCGCCCGCATGAACGCCGCCGAGTCCCTTCCGCCGTCTTCCATCGACGGTCAATCGAAATCACGTATCCGCTTCGGCATCATTCTGTTGCCGAACTTCACGCTGACTGCGTTCGCCGGTTTCGTCGACCTTTTGCGCCTGTCCGCCGACGAAGGCGATTTCAGCCGCCCGGTGCGTTGCTCGTGGAGCGTGATCGGCGAGACGCTCGCGCCGGTGCGCGCGAGTTGCGGCATCCAGATCACACCGTGGGAAACCTACGATCAGGCCGAGCCGTTCGACTACGTCGTGGTAGTCGGCGGCCTGCTGCATTCCGGTCCCGCCACGAGCGAGGCGACGCTGCAGTTCATCCGCCGCGCTGCCGCATCGAATGCGACGCTCGTCGGCATGTGCACGGGCGTGTTTTCGCTGATGCGCGCGGGCGTGCTCGAAGGACATCGCATCTGCGTGAGCTGGTTTCATTACTGGGATTTCGTCGAGCGTTTTCCGCATGCCGATGAACGTGCGCTGGTCGCGGACCGGCTCTTCGTCATCGACAGAAGGCGGATCACGTGTTCGGGCGGGCGCGCGTCGATCGATGTCGCCGCCGCGATTCTTCTGCGTCACTTCGAGACGGCGACGGTGCAAAAGGCGCTGCGCATCCTGCTCGTCGACGACATGCAGAAAGGCAACGCGCCGCAGCCGCATCCGCCGGGCCTCGCGCCCGCGACGCATCCGAAAGTGAAACGTGCGATCCTGCTGATGGAGCAGCACGTCGGGCGTTCGCTTACGCTCGATGAACTCGCGCACAAGCTCGATTTGTCGACACGGCAACTGGAGCGCCTCTTCAAGGCCGAGACCGGCAAGGCGCCGCAGGCTTACGCGAAGCAGGTGCGGCTGCGCACGGCCGCATGGCTGCTGACGAGTTCGGACAAGACCGTCGCCGATATCGCGTCGAGTTGCGGTTTCTCCGATGCCTCGCATCTCGGCCGCGAGTTCCGCAAGCAGTTCGGTGTGCCGCCGATGATGTATCGCGAGCAGGGCGGCGCACAGGATGCGCAGGAAGCGAATCAGGCAATGGATTACGACGAAGTTTTTCCGGGCCGCGCGCAGGCAATCTAGACGGCTTCCTTTCCGTCAAGCGTTGCGCGGCTCGTCAAACCCAGGAGGAACGGCATGCAGACTCACGGATATTCGCAGGAAGAATGGACGATGCGTTGCGATCTCGCGGCGCTTTATCGCGTGATCGGATACTTTCGCTGGACCGACATGATCTTCACGCATATCAGCGCGCGCGTGCCGGGCTCCGACCATCACTTTCTGATCAACAGGTATGGCGTGCTGTTCGACGAGATGCGGGCGTCGGATCTGGTGCGTATCGACAGCGAAGGCAGGCCGGTCGAAGCGCGTGCGGGCGACGATCCGGAGCGGTATCGCGTGAATCCGGCGGGCTTCACGATTCATTCGGCCGTTCACATGGCGCGCCCCGATGTGGTGTGCGTCGCGCATACGCACACGGCGGCGGGCGCGGCGGTGTCGGCGCAGAAGCAGGGGCTTTTGCCGATCAGCCAGCATGCGCTGAAGTATTACGGGCATCTCGCGTATCACGATTACGAGGGGATCGCACTGGATCTCGCGGAGCGGGATCGGCTCGTGAATGATCTCGGCGCGCATAACGCGATGATTTTGAAAAATCATGGATTGCTGACTTGCGGAAAGTCGATTCCCGAGGCGTTTCAGGAAATGTATTTTCTTGAGCGAGCCTGTGAGATTCAGATTCGGGCGTTGGCGGGGAATGCGGAACTGAATTTGCCGTCGCAGAAGGTTTGTGAGTTGACGGCGGAGCAATATCGACGGGATGAGGCGGATGGGATTATGGCGCTGCAGTGGGAGGCGGCGTTGAGGATGATTGAAGGAGGTGGGAGGACGGATTATAGGAGTTGATGATACGCGTGCGCCCGGGTCGCGCCGCCTGACTCCAAGCGCGGCTTTGGCAATCCGATTAGATAGCCAAAGCCGCACCCGTCGATCAGTTCCCCCCCGCCACATACGCCTTCACCGCCGGCAACCCTTCCTTCCCATCAATCGTCTTCACCCCCGCGAGCCACTTGTCGAGCACGCCCGGATTCGCTTTCAGCCATTCACGCGCCGCCTTGTTCGCATCCGTCTTGTTCATGATCGGCAGCATCACGTGGTTCTCAATATCCGTCGTGAACTGCAAATTCGACACGAGCCTCGCCACATTCGGGCAGCGCGTGTCGTAGTCGGTCGGCGTGACCGTCAGAACCTTCGCTTCGCCGTAGTTCGGCCCGAACACGTCATCGCCGCCCGCCAGATAGTCGATCTTCATCTGCACGTTCATCGGATGCGGTTCCCAGCCGAGGAACACGATCGGCTTCTTCTCGCGAAAGGCGCGATTCACCTCGACGAGCATGCCCGCCTCGCTCGACTCCACGAGCTTGAACTTGCCGAGCCCGTACATGTTGCTGTCGATCATCTTCTTGATGAGCGCGTTGCCGTCGTTGCCCGGCTCGATGCCGTAGATCTTGCCGTCGAGCTTGTCGTAGTTCTTCGCGATGTCACTGAAGTTCTTGATGCCCGCCTGATACGCATAGTCGGGCACCGCAAGCGTGTACTTCGCGCCCGTGAGGTTCGGCGTCGGCAGGATCTTCACTTGATTCGCTTTCCTGAACGAATCGATCATCGGGTCCATCGTCGGCGACCAGTAGCCGAGGAACACGTCGATCTGCTTGCTCTTCACGCCCGCGAACGTGATCGGCACCGAGGCGATCGTCTTCGTCGGGTTGTAGCCGAGGCCCTGCAGAATGGTCGATGCAAGTCCGGTGGTCGCGGCGATATCCGTCCAGCCGACATCCGCGAAACGCACGTTCTTGCACGCGGCAGGCTCGGCCGCATTCGCGGCATACGCACCCGACAGCATCGCCGTGGCCAGCGACGCGATCCACAAGCATTTCATGTATCTCTCTCCCAGTTTTTTAAGGCACGAAGGCACGAACAGACCCGCGCGCGCGACTCGGCCGAGTCCGCACGGAGCGAGGAAAGCAGACCAGCAGGACGTCAGGCCGATAAACGGCGCTCCACGCTCGGCGCATGACCGAACTGCGCGCGATACGCCTTGCTGAAGTGACAAGGGGAATGGAAGCCGCAGATGCTCGTCACGCGCGCAATGGATGCATCCGTGTTGCGCAACAGCTCGCGCGCGCGGCGCAGGCGCAGCGTCAGGTAGTAATGCGTCGGCGAGACATTGAGGAACATCTTGAACATGCGCTGCAAATGCCGCTGCGACAGATGCACGAGACGCGCGAGTTCTTCGAGCGACAGCGGCTCTTCGATGTTCGCCTCCATCAGCCGCACGACTTCGACCAGCTCGGCGCGCGAAAAGCCGACGCGCGCATCCACGGGAATGTGCTGGTAATCCGTCGAGCCGCGAATCCGCTCGACGATGAATTGCTCCGACACCTGCGCCGCATGCGCCTGTCCGAGCCGCATGCCGACGAGATTGAGCATCAGGTCGAGCGGCGCGGTGCCGCCCGTACACGTCATGCGGTCGCGATCGATCACGAACAGCTCGTCCGCAAAACGCACGTGCGGAAAGCGCTTGTTGACCGGCGACATGTCTTCCCAATGCAGCGTGCAGCGATAGCCATCGAGCAGTTTCGCCGCGAGCAGCGCATACGGTCCGGTGCAGATGCCGCCGAGCGGAATGCCCGCCTCATGCGCGCGCTGCAAGAGCGCGATCACCTTGTCGTCGACATGATCGGCGACGTGCCAGCCCGCGCACACGATCAGCACGTCCGGCATGCCGGCCTCGTCGAGCGTGACGGTCGGCTTCACGGTGATGCCGTTGCTCGCACGCGCCGGTTCGCCGTCCGGCGTGATGATCGACCATCGATAATGCTGCGCGCGGCCGACGTAATTGGCCATGCGCAGCACCTCGACCGCGCTCGTGAACGCGATCATCGAGAAGTTCGGCAGCGTGAGAAAGCCGAAGTGCGCGAGATTGGACAACGGTGAATCCGTAACCGCTGGGACGATCGCGTCGCGCTTCATGTTTCAAGCCTCTCAGCCTTGTTGCGTCGCAGGCGTGCGGCGCACTTTCATTACGCTCCTGAGACCTGCGAACAGCGGGGCGCGCGCCATGCCGGGCATCCGTCCGAAGCTCTCGGTGATGCGGTCGAGAATGATCGCCAGCAACACCACCGACAAGCCGCTCTCGAAGCCGAGGCCGATATCCAGACGCTGGATCGATGCGAGCACGTCGTTACCGAGACCGCCCGCGCCGACCATCGACGCGATGATCACCATCGACAGCGCCATCATGATCGTCTGGTTCACGCCGGTCATGATCGACGGCAGCGCGTTCGGAATCTGCACCTTGTAGAGCAGCTGGAACGACGTGCAACCGAAGGCCTGCCCCGCTTCCACGATCTCGCGATTCACCTGCTTGATGCCGAGCGCCGTGAGTCGGACGGCCGGCGGCATCGCGAAGATGACGGTCGCCAGAATCCCCGGCACGCGGCCCAGGCCGAACAGCATCGCGGCCGGAATCAGGTAGACGAAGGCGGGCATCGTCTGCATCAGATCGAGCACCGGGCGCACCCCCATCTCGACGTAGCGGCTCTTCGAGGTCCAGATGCCGAGCGGTATGCCGAGCATCAGGCTGATGATCGTCGACGAGAGCGTGAGGCCCAGCGTGATGACCATCTGATCCCAGAAGTTGGTCGCGTAGATCAGCAGTAGCGAAGCGAGCACGAACGCCGCGAATCGCCAGCCGACGCGCCACAAGCCGATGCCGACGAAGATCGCCATCAGGAGCCACATCGGAATGGCCTGCAGGCCGTGTTCGACCGCCGCGGCGAATGTTTCGATGACCTTGCCGATCGAGTCGAAGGTTTTCGCGTCGTGATCGAGGAGATAGTGGACGCCGTGGTCCACCCAACTGCCAAGCGGAATGATTTCAGACATGGGAACCTCGATGGTGCGTAAGGACCTTCAGGACATTGCTCTTGTTGATCGAACCGCAATACGAGCCGTCCGCCTCGACGACGGGCAGCGGCGCCGGACTCGCGACCACCCGGTTCACGACTTCATCGAGCGCCATGCTGCGCGCGATGCATTCGATGGGCCTGATCTGCGGCGCGGCATTGCCGTTGGCGTCGCGCCCGACGAAGCCGCGGATGCGGCGCTCGCCGTCGAGAACGAAGGCGTAGTCGGCGCTGCCGTTGAGCGTCGCCGCGACGCTCGATGCGTCGATCTGCGGCGAGTGTTTCATGAGCGGCACTTCGTCGGTCTGCATCAGATCGCCGGCGGTCAGATAGCGGCTCGTGTCGATACCTTCGAAGAACGCTTCCACGTAGTCGTCGGCGGGATTGGTGATGATTTCCTGCGGCGTGCCGATCTGCACGACGCGGCCGCCTTCCATGATCGCGATGCGCGTGCCGATCCGCATCGCTTCTTCCAGATCGTGCGACACGAAGAGAATCGTGCGGCGCTGCTCGCGTTGCAGATCGAGCAGCACGTTCTGCATTTCCTTGCGCTTGAGCGGGTCGAGTGCGGAGAACGCCTCGTCCATGATCATCAGCGAAGGGTTCACCGCGAGTGCGCGCGCGAGGCCCACACGCTGCTGCATGCCGCCCGATAGCTGCGCGGGCAGCTTCTGCGCGAAGGGCGCGAGGCCGACCTGTTCCAGCACGCTCATCGCACGCTTTTCGCGCTCCTTCTTGCCGACGCCCGCGACCTCGAGGCCGAATGCGGCGTTGGAAAGAACGGTGCGCTGCGGCATGAGCGCGAAGGACTGAAACACCATGCTCATGTCCTTGCGGCGCAGGGACGTGAGCTCCGAGCGCGGCACGGCGGCCACGTCGCGGCCGTCGATCAGCACCTTGCCGGCGGTCGGTTCGACGAGCCGGTTGATGAGCCGGATCAGCGTGGATTTGCCCGAGCCGGACAGGCCCATGAGCACGAAAATCTCGCCTTCCTTTACGTCGAAGGAGACGTTATGGACGCCGACGATCTGTCCGGTGCGCTTGAAGACTTCTTCCTTCGTCGCGCCGCCGGCCAGCATGTCGAGCGCCTGCTTGGGACTGTTGCCGAACACCTTGCACAGTCCCTCGACTACTACCTTGGGGGAATTCATCGAATATCTCCTGGCGTGCGCGGACGCGCGTCCACGCTCTGCATACATAGTTGCCAGAAAAAAGTCGCATCAGCCGACTATTTGCGACAACCACATGTGGAAATACGACACTGGAATAAGGAGCGCGTTCTTTGGAACGAGGCGGAGCCTTGCTGGACAAGGGTTTGCGGGCAGCGAAGAGAACGATCTTGCGATTTTCGGCGTGTCGCGCCAGAACAAGTCGGAAGGCTTTTTTTCGATGCAGGCGGCGCGAGAAGCAGCGCGTCAGCAGAACGAAAGGGAGCAAACTGCGTCGCGCGCGTGGAGCGCGGAAGGTAGATACGTCCGAAGTGACGCTGGGAACGGCAGAAAAATGCTAGAAAAACTACAAGAACAAGAAAAATGAGCGGGCGGGTCGTGCGGCATGTGCCGTCGCGTATTGCTGGTGTTGTGTTTCCCGCGCCGCCATCAGACGCGCATTACAGGCGGATGCCGAAAGCCGTGCCGCGTGCCTTGCGCTTGCGCTCCGATTCACGGAAACGCGCTTGATACGAGTAGTCTTTGTCCATCGGCAGATGCGGCGATTCGAACAGCGAAGCAAATTTTTGCAGCAGGGCGAAGAGGTAGCTCATGTCTGACTCCGGTTAGCGATAGAGGGTTTTCCCTTAGAACGGATTATAGGGTTTGCCCTGATCGATTTCTAGTGCAACGCAACATTTTTCGGATAAGAAGTCAGTAGTTTTTCTACATAATTACCGGCCCGGCGATCTCAAAAAAGAGGGCCGGGTGGGAAACGCCCGTGCGACGGCCTCGTGCTATCAAGACGCGCGAAAGCGCGACACGCCGCCGCAGGGCGGGGTGTCGCAGGAATGTGACAACGAGGGTCAGTGCGCCGATGAAGGGGCGCGATGGTGCGCGTGCTGGTTCGGCGCGGAAACGCGCTTGCTGGCGTTGATGGGCTGAACGGGCGCGGTGCCGTCAGAGCCGCGCGGCACATCGGACATGCCGGGCGTGCGGCGCAAGCTGACGGTCGAGGAATCGGTATCGAAGAGCGAGGCGAGCGTCGCCTGCTGATTGAGCATCAGTTGCTCCATGCGATCCTGCTGGACCTTGCCGTCGCGGCTCATGTGCAGCAGCACGGCCGTCTGCGCGATGCCGGTCGCCACCGTGACGAGCATCACGCAGACGATGATCGTCAGCATCGTCTTCATGCGACGCGCGTGGGCCGCCGTGGAGGTGCGCTGTTCCGCGACCACGGCGTACAGCGCGTCGATGGTGTCGGCGAATGCGGTGGCGCGGGCGCGGTCGAGTTCGGGTGCGTGCGGCTTCGCAAGCGGCGCGCTGTCGATTAGCTCGCCGCGATCGCTCGCGATCAGCGCTGAGGCGATATCGGCGACCGAATGCGGCGCGCTATCCGGCGCGACGGACGTGCTGATGCTCGCGGATCGCGTCGCGACAGCGGCAAGTGCGCCCGTTTTGACTGGCGGCGTCGGTTCTTCCGGAAACAGCCCTTGCACGGGCGCCGTTGACGCCACGTTTTCGCGCACCGCGCGTTTGGCCTCGCCGCTTGCGCCCGGCGACGCTGTCCCGCAGTTCGATTGCACGACCGCGAGAAACACCTCCGGCAATTCGAAGCCTTCGAACGTACCCTGACGGATATCGGTGTTGAGCGCCTGCAAATGTGCGCGTTCGGCGTCGTCGGCAAACAGGTCGAGCGTTTCGCCGCCGCGCGCGCCGTCGCTCAGTTGAGCGAGACGCTGCGCCGAGCGTGCGGCGCGGGCGAGCTTCTTTTCGGTATCGGCGCTGGATGACGTGGCCTGCGCTGCGCGTCGACGGCGCAAGGGTACGGCGGAATCAGGATCTCTCTTTACTGCGGAATCTGGCATAGGTTCGAAAGACGGCGGCCTCTATGGCCCGGCATGCAAGGCACACCGGCGCGTCGGCGATTATTTTCGAGAGGCCGCATTGTCGCATGGCCGCGTGCGCAAACCAGCATCATGACGATGAATTCAGGTCGCATCGTCCTCGCGAAACTCGCGCACGACGTCGAGTTGTCGCAAACGCTCGCAGATCGCCTGATATTCCAGCGCCGATGCGCGCGACAGTTCCACCCGCACCTCGTCCAGATCGGGCGAATCGTCGCTTTGCTGCACGACGAACTGCTTCACGCGCACGCTGCCGGGCCCGAGCGCCTCGTGCAGCGCATGAAAGCTGAGCGAGCCGCGCTCGACGAGCATCGTCAGCTGGCGGCGCTGCTTCACGCTGATGAAGCGGCGTTCGAGCGGCTTGATCCCGGCCAGGATGATGAGGATGATCGCCGTGGCCGCAATCGACGCCGTGTACAGCCCGCCGCCGACCGCAAGCCCAATGGCCGCGACCGACCAGAGGCTCGCGGCCGTGGTCAGCCCGCGGACGATTTCGCCACGCAGCAGAATCGAGCCCGCGCCGAGAAAGCCGATGCCCGACACGACCTGCGCCGCGACCCGCGACGGATCGAGCACGACATGTTCGTTCTTCAGCGCATCCGCGAAGCCGTACGCGGACACGATCATGATGAGCGCCGAGCCGACGCACACGAGCATGTGCGTGCGCAGTCCCGCCGCCCACGAAAGCCGCTCGCGCTCGAAGCCGATCACGCTGCCGAGCGCGGCGGCCATCACGAGCCGCGACACGATTTCGATATTTCCCAACATGTTTTAGCCTCCTCTCGGTAAGAAGCACGACGCGCCTTCCGAAGACGCGGCGCGCGCCGGGCCGGTTTTGCTATCCTTTCCTGTTGCGTGTGCCTCGCAAGGCCGCGCGCCCCTCGGACCCATAAGAGTCTCCGTATGCAGGATCAGCAATCAAACGCTTCGCAGCCGATGCAATCGGCGAGCCCGGATTCCGCCGCGCAGTTGCGCGCGCATTTCTCGAACATCGTGCTGCCCATCTGGCGCGGGCCGGGCTTCAATGCGGCGCTCGGGCTGGCCTATGAAGCCGTCGCGCCGGACGATCATGCGCCGCTGCCGCCGAAGCGCTATCGCGCGATGGCCTGCGCGCGCCAGCTCTTCGTATTCTCTGAAGCCGGGGATCTCGCGCACGCCGCGACACTCTTCGAATCGCTACGGCACTATTTTCAGGACAGACGAAACGGCGGATGGTTCTACAGCGTGGGTGCAAGCGGCGCGCCGCTGGAGCGCCAGAAGGATCTGTACACGCATGCGTTCGTCGTATTCGCGTGCGCGCATTACGCGAAAAAGAGCGGCTCGGCGGACGCCTTCGCGCTGCTCGATGAAACCTCGCGGCTCATCGAAGCGCGTTTTTCGAGCAATGGCGATCTGCTGAACGCGGCGCTCTCCGAGGACTTCGGCGCGACGCTCGAAACGCCCTTGCAGAATCCGCTGATGCATCTCGCCGAAGCGTGGCTCGCCGCGCGCGAGGCAACCGGCGACGCCGCCTACGACAAGCGCCTCGCGCTGCTGGCGCAGTCCGTCGCGGATGCGTTCGTGCACGAGCGGAGCGGCGCGATCGCCGAATTGCCGATGGGCACGCCAGGCAACCGGCTGGAGCCCGGCCATCAGTTCGAATGGTATTTTCTGGCGCTGGGGAGCAAGCACGCCGCGTTCGAAGCGGCGGGGCTCAATGAAGGACTCGCGCGCGCGTTCGACTTCGCGCAGCAACACGGCGTCGACCGGGAAACGGGCGCCGTGTGCGCCGCGCTCGACGAAACGGGCCGCGTGATCGACGGCACGCAGCGCATCTGGGCGCAGACCGAATATCTGCGCGCGCTGGCCACGCGCGGCGACGACGCCGGCCAGCAGATCGCGCGTTTTGGCGCGCGTTTCCTGCATGAGACGGGTTGGGTCGAATGCCGCTCGGACAAGGGCGACATCACCCGCGCCGACATGCCGTCGACGACGCCGTACCACCTCGCGACGTCATACGCGGCGCTGCCGGACTGAGCGGAATCAGGCGAGCTGGAATACCGAAACCGCCGCCTTCAGTTGCCGCGTCTGCTCATGCAGCGACGACGCGGCCGCCGCGGCCTGCTCGACGAGCGCCGCGTTCTGCTGCGTCATCTCGTCCATTTGCGTGACGGCCTGATTGACCTGCTCGATGCCCACGCTCTGCTCCAGCGACGACGCGCTGATTTCCGCCATCATCTGCGTGACGCGTGAAATCGACGCCGACACTTCGCGCATCGCCGCGCCCGCGCGTTCGACCAGCACGGAGCCGTCGCTCACCTGCGCCACCGATTCGCCGATCAGCTCCTTGATTTCCTTCGCCGACTGCGCGGAACGCTGCGCGAGGCCGCGCACTTCGCCCGCCACGACCGCAAAGCCGCGCCCCTGCTCGCCCGCGCGCGCCGCCTCGACGGCCGCATTCAACGCGAGGATATTGGTCTGGAACGCGATGCCGTCGATGACCGAAATGATCTCCGCGATCTTGTCCGAGCTCGACGCGATGCCGCGCATCTTCTCGACGACATCGTCGACCACGCTGGAGCCGCGCGAGGTCGCGCTGAGCGCGTCGCCGGCGAGCGTGTTCGCCTCGCGCGCGTGCTCGGCGTTCTGGCGCACGGTCGCGGTCAGCTCTTCCATGCTCGATGCGGTTTCTTCGAGCGAAGCCGCCTGATTCTCCGTGCGTGCGGAGAGATCGGCGTTGCCGCTCGCGATTTCGTCGGCGCCGAAGTTGATCGAATCGGATGTCTCGCGCACGGTCTTCACGGTGCTCGCGACGCTCGCCTGCATCGTTGCGAGGCCCGCGAACAGGCGGCCGATTTCGTTGCTGCCGCGATCCTCGATGCGCTCATCGAGACGCCCCTTCGCGATGCGCTCGAAATGCCGGCCCGCTTCTTCCAGCGGCTCGATCACGCCACGGCGCAGCGCGACGTGCACCAGCGCGATGCCCGCGATCAGCGCGACGAGAATCACGATGCCCACCGCGCGGAACCACGCGTAACGCGTGTCGATCGACGAAAGATAAGCGCGGCCTGCTTCATCGCCGAAATTGACGAAGTTCTGCTGCTCCGCGAGATAGCGATCCTGGAAGCCCTGCGTCGGCTGGTCGAGAAACGCCTGGATATTGCCCGCGTCGAGATACTGCACGAGTTCGCTCAACGCCTTCGAATAGTCGGCGTACTTCGCCTGCAGCGCGGCCGTGCGCGCCGCGTTTTCCTCGCCGGTCTTCGGCGCGTTCAGGAACGCTGTGAACGACTTGTCCGCCGAAGCGATCTGCTCGCGCGCGTGCTGGACGATCTCCGTCGGCTCGGAGCCGCCGCGCACCATGCGCGTGCCGGCGCGCGAAAGGTTGATGCGCGCATCCATCAGATGCTGCGTGGTCTTGTTGACCGCGTTGACCTGCTTCAAGGCGATGTCGGACAGGCTGCCGACATCGTCATGCGTGCGCGAGAGCGACCAGAAACCGAGTCCTTCCGTGACCAGCTGAAAGAGACAGAACACCACCAGAACCGCGAGCAAACCCGATGAAACCTTGATCTTTCCGAACATCTCTTGCACCCACACTTTCCGAAATAGGCCCGCCCATCGCGGGGATAGTGCGGGTTTACGGCAACCAGGCCGGAAAGCTTGAATCGTTTGCCGCGCGGCGTGTCTACGCGAATGCGGGACGCCGCCGGAAACGTTCCATTGCACAATATTTGCGTCACTTCCTTGCAGTGGGCGCGAACGGTATCTATTGTCTTTGCAGGACGGCACCGAACCCACCCAAGGAGTGTCCGAATGGCCGAAATCGTCGATATCGCGCGCGGTGCGCTGAATGCGCAACCGTTCAGCGCCTTGCTCGGAACCAAGCTGATGCAGGTCGATTCAGCGAGTCTCACGCTGTGTCTGACGATCAGGGACGAGCTGAGGCAACAACACGGTTTCGTGCACGGCGGGGTGGTCAGTTATCTCGTGGACAACGCGCTGACCTTCGCGGGCGCGCTGCGGCTCGGGCCGAAGGTCGTCACCGGGGAGTACAAGATCAACTATCTGCGCCCGGCCGTCTCCGGCACGCTAATGGCCCGCGCGCGCGTGGTGCATGCGGGCATGACGCAGGCGACCTGCCAGTGCGACGTGTTCGTCACTGACGGCGGCGCCGAGCGGCTCGTCGCGGTCGCGCAGGGCACGATCACGCGCATCGGCGAGGGCGTCGCCACCGAGCCGGTCTTTCACGCCTGACTCTTCAATCTCCGTCCTATGAAGCAAAAAACCTCGCCGCGGCGAGGTTTTTTGTCGGCTAGCACGTGCGCGTTACTGCGCCGCGACGGTCTTCTGCGTCTGCTCGCCGAGACCCTGAATGCCGAGGCGGATCGTTTGCCCGGCCTTCAGATACACCGCGTTCGGCTTCACGCCCATGCCGACGCCCGGCGGCGTGCCCGTCGAAATGACATCGCCCGGCTGCAGGCTCATCACCTTCGACAGATACGAGACCAGTTGTGCGACCGTGAAGACCATCGTCTTCGTGTTGCCGTTCTGATAGCGCTTGCCGTCGACTTCGAGCCACAGATCGAGCTTCTGCGGATCGGCGACTTCGTCCTTCGTGACGAGCCACGGACCGATCGGGCCGAACGTGTCGAAGCCCTTGCCCTTGTCCCATTGCGTGCCGTGCTCGAGCTGCCACTCGCGCTCGGAGACGTCGTTGATCACGCAGTAGCCCGCGACGTAATCGAGCGCGTTCGCTTCGTCGACGTACTTGGCTTCCTTGCCGATCACCACGCCGAGTTCGACTTCCCAGTCGGTCTTGACCGAGTTGCGCGGGATTTCCACGTCGTCGTCCGGGCCGTTGATCGCGCTCGTCCACTTGTTGAAGATGACCGGCTCGGTCGGCACCGGCAGATTCGACTCTGCGGCGTGATCCGCGTAGTTCAGCCCGATGCACACGAACTTGCCGACACGCCCGACACACGGCCCGATGCGCGGCTTGCCATCGACCACGGGCAGCGACGCGATGTCGGTTGCGCGCAGTTTCGCCAGGCCCGCATCGGTCAGCGTCGCGCCGGCGATGTCATCGACGACCTTCGACAGATCGCGAATCTGGCCCTCGGCATCCAGCAGACCCGGTTTTTCCTGACCCTTGGGGCCGTAACGAAGCAGCTTCATCTGGTTTGATCCTCCTGGTTCCGAAAAAGAATGAGGGCGTGGTCAGTTCGACCAGCCGCCATCGATGATGTGAATCTGGCCCGTCGTAAACGACGATTCGTCCGAGCCGAGATAGAGCGCGAGCGCCGCGATCTCTTCGGCGCGGCCGACGCGTCCCATCGGCTGGCGCGCGACGAACGCCGCCTGCACCTGATCGACGCTCGCGCCCTGCGCCTGCGCCTGCTCCGCGATGCGGTCCTTCAGCGACGGCGACTCCACGGTGCCGGGGCAGATCGCATTGCAGCGGACGCCGCGCGTGACGAAATCGGCGGCGACAGCCTTCGTGAGACCGATCACGGCCGCCTTCGACGCACCATACACGAAGCGGTTCGGCACGCCCTTCACGCTCGACGCCGCCGACGACATGTTGATGATCGAACCGCCGCCTTTTTCCAGCATCTTCGGCAGGAAAGCGCGAATCGTACGATACATCGCCTTGGCGTTCAGGTCGAAGGCGAAATCCCAGTCCTCTTCGCTCGCTTCCAGAATCGAGCCGGCGTGCACAAAGCCCGCGCAGTTGAACAGCACGTCGATCGCGCCGATCTTGTCGGCCAGCGCGTTGATCGCCTGCGTGTCGCGCACATCGAGCTTGCGCACTTCGAAGGGCTTGCCGTCGAGCGATTCGGTGCGGATGTCCGTCGCGATCACGCGTGCGCCCTGCGCCGCGAAAAGCTCGGCCGTCGCGAGCCCGATGCCCTGTCCCGCCGCCGTGATCAGCGCCGTCTTGCCTGCCAGTCTTTGTACCATCTACTGCTCCAGTCGAAGTGTTTTTTGAGACATGCCGGGTATATCAGCCGTTTCAGAGACGATAGAACGCGCGGGCGTTGGCGCCGAAAATCGCGTCCTGTTCGGCTTTTTCGAGATGAGACGTGAGGTTCTTGGCCGTGCTGTGCCAGCCAGTGTAACTGCCGTTCAGGTCGAGCACGGGCCAGTCGCTGCCCCACATCAGACGCGCCGCGCCGAAATGTTCGATGAGATGCGCGACGTAGGGTTTCATGGTTTCGTCGGTCCAGCTTTCTTTTGCTTCGGTCGCGAGGCCAGAAAGTTTGCAGAGCAGTCGCTGCGGTAACGCCGCGAGTTGCGCGATGCCATCGGCCCAGGGTTGCCAGCCATCGACGCCATCGCGAATCGGCGGCTTCGCGCCATGATCGACCACCACGCGCAACGCCGGATAACGCTCGACGAACCGGATCAGCGAAGGCACGTGCCGCGCGAAGATCAGCGCATCGAAGGCGAGATCGTGTTCGATCAGGCGCTCGATCGCGTCCTTGCGCGGCGCGTGTTCGATCCAGGTATCGTCGGGCAAGTCTTGCAGCATCGGGCGAACGGCCTTGAACTTCGGTTCGCGCGCGAGTTCGTCGATGATCTTCGCTGCATCGGGCGAATCGAGCGGCACCCAGCCGACGACGCCCGCGATCGAATCGTCGCGGCGCGCGAGATCGAGCAGATAGCGCGTTTCGTCGACTGTCGGCGCGGCCTGAACGACGACCGTTTTCTGAACGCCGACTGCGTCGCGCAGCGGTGCGAGATCGTCGGGACCGAATACGCGATACAGCGGCTTCATGTCCGGCGTGAGCCAGCCATAATCGCCGCGCGCGGGGTTCCAATAATGCTGGTGGGAATCGATATTCATCGCGGCACCGGCGCACTCGCGTGCAGCAGACCTTCGGCGCGCAACGCGTCCCACAGCGCGAGCGGAACCGGCGTTGCGAACGATGCCGCGTTCGCGCGCACTTCGTCCGGCGTGCGCGCGCCCATCAGCACCGTGGCCACGACTTCATGCGCATAAGGAAACTGGATGGCCGCCGTCGAGAGCGCGACGCCATGTTCGCGGCACACGCGCTCCAGCTTGCCGACGCGCTCGACGATGTCCTTCGGCGCATCGCCGTAATTGAACTTGAGATCGCCGTGCGCGCTCGCATCGAGACCGCGCGCGAGAATGCCCGAGTTGAACGCGCCGCCGAGCAGGATGCTCACGCCGCGCTTCTCGCATTCGGGCAATAGATCGTCGAGCGTGTTTTGTTCGAGCAGCGTGTAGCGGCCCGCGAGCAACGCGCAGTCGATATCGAATTCGGCCATCGCTTCCATGACGGCCGCGCCTTCGTTCACGCCCAGCCCGACCGCTTTCACGCCGCGCGATTGCTTCAGTTCGTCGAGCGCGCGGAAACCGCCTTCGTCGGTCAGTTGCTTCCAGTAATGCGCGTTGCGCTCGCCGTGCGTGACCCGGCCGATGTCGTGAATCAGCACGATGTCGATATCGATCATGCCGAGCCGCATCTGGCTGTCCTCGAACGAGCGCAGGATGCCGTCGTAGGTGTAGTCGTAGATCGCCTGGAACGGCAGCGGCGCGGCCCAGCCCTCGCTGCCGTCGTCGGGCGTCGTGCGCGGGACGAAGCGGCGGCCGACTTTGGTCGATAACGCGTACTCGCCGCGCGGATAACGCCGCAGCGCATCGCCGAGACGATGCTCCGCCTTCGTGTGGCCGTAGTGCGGCGCGGTATCGAAGAAGCGGAGGCCGGCCTGCCATGCGGCATCGACGGTCGCGCGCGCCTCCTCTTCCGTGAGCTCGTGATACAGCCCGCCGAGCGGCGCGGTGCCGAGCGACAGCGCGGTCACGTCCAGGTCGGTACGGCCAATTTTGCGTCGACGTGAAACTGCTGCTTGCGCTTCTGCGGTCATCTGCAAACTCCGAATGATTTGAGATGGCGAAACTCAAGCCGCCACAGTAACGCGTCCCACGCTCGCGGGCAAACACGCGGGGCCGACCGGTTCGAAGGCTTTGTAAGTCAGAATGAATTCCTGATGCCCGAGCGCTTCCGACTTCGACGCCGCGCCCGCCGCCACCGCGACGGTGACATCGACGATTTCACGGCCCACTTCGTCGAGCGTCGCGCGGCCTTCGAGGATGCGGCCCGCGTCGACGTCCATGTCGCCGGACAGATTGCGATACGTCGACGGATTTGCGCAGACCTTGATGACCGGCGAGATCGCCGAGCCGACCACCGAGCCGCGTCCGGTCGTGAAGAGAATCACGTGACAACCGCACGCGATCAGCTCGCCGATCTCCGCGTTGTCGCTGATGTTGGGAAAGCCGAAGCGCGGCTCGCCGTCCGGCACGACATCGAGCAGATACAGTCCGCCGGTCGGCGGCACATCGCCCGGCTTGATGATGCCGACGATCGGCGACGCGCCGCTTTTCGAATACGCGCCGAGCGATTTCTCTTCCTGCGTCGTCAGCCCGCCGTCCGCGTTGCCGACGGAAAACGAGCCGTGGCCCATCGTCGTGTAATAGCGCGCGGCCTTTTGCACGCAATCGACGATCGCGTCGCCGAGTTCGGGCCGCGCCGCGCGCCGCTTCATATGGAATTCGCAGCCGACGAGCTCGCCTGTTTCCTCGAAGATGCACGACGCGCCCGCGTCGATGAACGCATCGAACGCGCGGCCCACAGCCGGATTCGCCGTGATGCCGCTCGTGCCGTCCGAGCCGCCGCAGATCGTGCCGACGATCAGTTCGTCGAGCGCCATCGGCACTTTCGGTTGCGAGGCGAGCGTCGCGCGCGCCTCGCGCACCCAGTCGAGACCGTTCTGGATCGTGCTGCGGGTGCCGCCTTTTTCCTGAATCGTCAGCACGGCGGCGGGACGGCCGCTCGCGCGCACGACATCGGCGAGATAGTGCTTGTTCATGCTCTCGCAGCCGAGCGAGACGAACAGCACCGCGCCGACGTTCGGATGCGTGCAGAGGCGCTCCAGCATCTTTTCGGCGTAGCTGTTCGGATAGCAGCCGGGAAAGCCGATCAGATGCACGGGCGCTTCGGCTTGCGGATCGAAGGCATCGAACGCGTCGAACGACGGACGGAAGTGCGTGACGATCTCGCGCGCGACGTGATGCGCGCATTCGACGAGATACGCCACCGCGACGACATTGCGGATGCCCTTCTTGCCATCGGCGCGGAGAAAGCCTTGCAGTGCGGGAGTGTTCATGACTGTTCTTCAGTGCTGTACGTACGCGTGCCCGGCATCGTGCGTGTACGTCGGGATGTAGTCGCTTTCGAGATTGTGCGTATGCAGATGCGCGCCGCGCGCGACATCGGCGCTGACGTGGCCGATGATCGCGCCGTAGCGCAGCACCTTGTCGTCCTTCGACAGCGCGCGCCGCGCCACTTTGTGCGCAAGCTCGATGGTCGTCGCGAGCATGACGGCCTCGCCTTCGATCAGCAGCGTTTCGCCTTGCGGCAGGCGCGCGGCAGCGATCAGGCAGTTGTCTTCCGGGCTCAGCAGAATGAGGCGCGGGTCGGTGTTGGTTTGCATCGTTCGATATCTCAAGTTTGCGCTTCGCCACCCGCGAGCCGCGCCACCATCAGCGAGCCGAGGATGATCGCGCCGTAGATCGCCTGAATCCAGAACGACGGAACTTGCGCAAGCGTCAGGAGGTTTTGCACGACGCCCAGCAGCAAAACGCCTGACAGCGCGCCGAGCATCGTGCCCTTGCCGCCGTCGAGCGAGATCCCGCCGATCACCGCCGCGGCGAACACCGTGAAGATCATGCCGTTGCCCTGATTCGCGTTGATCGCGCCGACATAGCCCGTCACGATCAGCCCGCCGATGGACGCGAGCACGCTGCCCAGCACGAACACGCCCCACGTCACGCGCTCGACGCGAATGCCCGCCGCGCGCGCCGCTTCCGGATTGCCGCCGATCGCGTAGAGCGCGCGGCCGAGCCGGTGGTAACGCAGCATGAACGCCGCGACCGCGAAGGCCGCCGCCGCGAGCCAGACGGAGAGCGGCAGGCCGAGCACGAGCGTGGTCGCGAGCGTGAAGAACGACGGCGGCATGTCGAACAGCGTGCCGCCCTTGGTCGCGCCGACGAGCATGCCGCGCAGCACGATCAGCATCGCCAGCGTGACGATGAACGCGTTCAGGCGCAGCCGCACGACCAGAAAGCCGTTGATGAAACCGACCGCCGCGCCCACGACGACGATCGCCGCGAGACCCGCCGCCGCCGGCCATTCGAGGCCGAAGCCCGCCGACGCCGCGGGCATCACGAGCATCGCGCCGACGGCGGGCGCGATGCCGACCGTCGATTCGAGCGACAGATCGAACTTGCCCGTCAGCACGATCAGCGATTCGGCGAGCACGACGAGCGCAAGCGCCGCCGACGCGCCGAGAATGCTGATCAGATTCGCCTGCGTCAGAAAGCTCGGGCTGACGAACGCGCCGATCGCGAGCAGCAACGCGAGCGCGGGCACGAGTGCGAGATCGCGAAAGCGCGCGAGTTCGATGCGCGGGCGCGGCCGCTGCATCGGCACGCCGGCCATCGCGGGACTGGAAACATCATGCTTCATGGAGACTCACTCCTTCGACGGATGCGATCAGTTCATGGTCCTGCCAACCGGCAGGGAATTCGGCGGCGATGGCGCCCCGGAACATCACGAGCACGCGATCGCAGGTGCGCAGGTCGTCGAGTTCGCCGGAGACGACGAGCACCGCCTTGCCTTCCTCGCGCACACGCTCGACGACGCCGAGCAGCGCTTCCTTCGACTTCACGTCGACGCCGGCGGTCGGATCGATGAGCACGAGCACGTTCGGATCGGTGGCGAGCGCGCGCGCCATCACCACTTTTTGCTGATTGCCGCCCGACAGGCCCGACACGATGTGCTCCGGCCCCTGCGTCTTGATGCCGAGCGCCGCGATCATGCGGCGTCCGAACGCGTTCTTCTGCGCCGGCGACGCGATGCCGAAGCGCCCGAGCGTGCGCGCGATCGTCATCGACGCGTTCTCCGCGACGGATTGCGACAGCACCAGTCCTTCGCGATGCCGGTCCTTCGGCACGCAGCCGACGCCACGCGCGAGCGCGGCAGGCACGTCGCCGGGAGGAAGCGCGCGGCCATCGACCTCGATCGCGCCGCTGCGCTGCGCCTTCAAACCGGCGATGGCTTCCGCGACACTCGTGCGGCCGCTCGTCGTCGCGCCCGTCAGGCCGATGACTTCGCCGCGTCGCACGGCGAAGCTCACGTCGGCGTAGTCGTCGCCGCAGAGACTGGACACGGACAGCGCGATCGATGCATCGGCGGGCAGAGGCGCACGCGCGGCCGCATCCGCGACGGCGAGACCGCCCTGTTCGCCCGTCATCGCTTCGATCAGCTTGTCGCGCGGCAACGCAGAAACCGGCGCGCTGACGATATGCCTGGCATCGCGCAGAACGGTCACTGCCTGACAGATTTCGTACACTTCCTGCAAGTGATGGGAAATGAACAGGAAAGTGACACCTTCGCGCTGCAACTCTTCGATACGCCTGAAGAGACGCTTGATCTCCTCGCCGTCCAACTGTGCAGTCGGCTCGTCGAGAATGATGAAGCGCGCACCGTACGACAGCGCCCGCGCGATTTCCACGAGCTGCCGCGCCTCGACCGTCAGATCGCCCGCGCGCGCATCCTCGCGCACGTCGATCTTCCAGTGATCGAGCAAGGCGCGGGCGTCGCGGCGCATCGCGCGCCAGTCGATCACGCCGCCGCGCCGATGCTGCCGGTTGATGAACAGGTTCTCGGCCACCGACAGCTCGCGGATGATCGTCGAATGCTGATAGACGCACGCGACGCGCTCGCGCCAGGCATCGCGATCGACGAGCGGCGGCGCGCTCTCGCCGCCGAAGCGGATCTCGCCGGCGTCGGGACGGCGCAGGCCGGTGATCATCGACACGAGAGTCGATTTGCCCGCGCCGTTGCGCCCGACGAGCGCATGCGACTCGCCGGGCAGCACGCGCATCGTGACGTCGGCGAGTGCGGCGGTCGAGCCGTAGCGCTTGGTCAGCCCGATCGCTTCAACGACGGGCGCGCTCATTTGATGTTGTTGCCCCAGAGGGACTTGTCGTCGACGTTGGTCTTCGTCACGAGCGGCGCGGGCAACTGATCCTCCAGAATGCCGGGCGCGCGCTGCACGATCGTGCTGCCGTGATCGGTCGGACCGGGCTTGAAGCTCTGTCCGGCGAGCGCGGCCTTGATATAGAAGAGACCGTATTTCGCGTACAGATCGGCGGGCTGCGAGATAGTCGCGTCGATCTCGCCGCGCCGGATCGCATCGTATTCCTGCGGGATGCCGTCATTGCTCACGATCACGATGTGCTTCGGATCGCCCGCCTTCACCAGCAGTTGCTTGCGGCGCAGCGTCTGCAGCGTCGGCGACAGATACACGCCGCCCGCCTGCATGTAGATCGCCTTCACGTCGGGATTCGCGGTCAGGAGGCTGTCGAGCGCGGTCGCGGCGGCGTCGCCTTTCCAGGCGGCCGGAATCTCCAGCAGGCTCAGCGACGGATATTTCTTTAGGCACGCGCGAAATGCCTCGGACCGGTCGCGGCCGTTCACCGACGCCAGATCGCCCATGATCTGCACGACCTTGCCCGACTTCACGTGCTCGCCGATGTACTCGCACGACTTGGTGCCATACGCGCGATTGTCGGCGCGCACGACCATCGCGACCTTGCCCTGCGTCGGCGCGACATCCACCGCGACGACCGGAACGCTCTTGGCCGACGACGCGTCGAGCGCCCGGCTGATCGCCGCCGAATCGAGTGGCCCGACGACAATGCCGCGCGCGCCCAGATTCAGCAGGTTGTTCATGTCGGTGATCTGTTGCGCAGGATCGCCGTTCGAATTGACGGGCGCGAGGATGTCGAGGCCCATCTCCTTCGCGTATTTCGGCAGGTAGTTGTTGTACGACTGCCAGAACGGCGAGGTCAAGAGCGGCAGGCCGAGGCCGACTTTGCCGCTTTCGGCCGCATGGGCCATGCCGATGGTGCCAGCCGCCGCGAGCGCGGCGACGACGGCGAGTTTCCGGGTGAACTTCATCTGCTTGTCTCCTGATGTGTGCTGTTCTTGGTGACTGCAACGTGGGGCTGCGGAAAACGACCGGTGCATTGATTCATCAGTGAACGTATTATTCATATACGCACAATTCGAAGTCAAGGACGAAGCATGGCGAAACCGGTACGTAGTTTCCCTAGCCGGATTTTTCGTTCGATGACAAAAGGCTTAAACTCGCGCGATTCATGAACCGACCCAGACTGCACATGGACGTTGAAGACAACGACGCCGACCGCTATCGCGCGCCCGCGCTCGACAAGGGCCTCGATATCCTCGAATTGCTGTCGGAGCAGAAATCGGGGCTCACGCGTGCCGAGATCACGAAGCTGCTCGGACGCAACGCGAGCGAGATGTATCGGATGCTGGAGCGGCTGGTCGCGCGGCAGTACGTCGTGCGCTCGCCCGAAGGCGATCGCTATTCGCTGAGCCTGAAGCTCTACGCGCTCGCGCATCGTCATCCGCCGATGAACCGGCTCATCGCCGAAGCGCTGCCGGTGATGCAGCGTTTCGCGGACGCGGCCGAGCAATCGGTGCATCTCGCGGTCTACGATCGCGGCAATCTGCTCGTCATCGCGCAAGTGGACGGCCCCGGCACGTGGGGCATTTCGGTGCGGCTCGGCTCGCGCGTCGGCCTGATCGATACCGGCTCGGGCCGCGTGATGCTCGCGTTCCAGACCGACGAGCAACGCGAGCACATGCTCGCCGAGCATACGAAGGTCAAAGGCGAACTCGAACTCGATCGCGCGGTGCTCGACGCCGACTATCAGCAGGTTCGCGCGGTCGGTTATTCGAAGAAGGACAGCCAGCAGACCTTCGGCGTGACGGACGTGACGTTTCCGTTGCTCGGGCCGTCCGGCCAGGCGATCGCCGCCCTCACCTGCCCGTATATGCGGCGGATCGACGAGTACGTGGCGCCGTCGATCGACGACGTGACCGCGCTTCTGCGGGACGCGGCGGATTCGCTTTCGATGGTGCACGACTGAACGGCGCACGCTCCGCGCGTTAGAATGGCGGCCCTCTCAAAATGACGGCGCGCCGCAATGACGTGCCGTCGTGTTCAACCCGACGCATTCCCGATGGCGAAACTCCTTTCCGATTCCGAATTCCTCCGCTTCACCGAACTCCAGCAAAAGCAGGCCAATTTCACGATCACGTCCGACGAAGCCGACGAGCTGCGCGAGATCGTCGCGCGCGCGCAGAAGAAGCGCGACGATCGCGCAGCCGCGATGCAGACGATCGAAACGTATATCGCGCAATTCGACATCACGCCCGATGAGCTTTTTTCGGCCGAGCAGATCGGCGATGCGGCGCGCACCTTCGGCCTGATTCCCGCCGCGAAGAAAGAGCGCACGCTGCCGCCGCAACTGACGCATAACGGCAAGCCGTATCAGTGGACGTCGCGCGCGTTGCCCGAGGAAATTCGCGTGCCGCTGTTCGAGGCGTTCACGTCGGGGCAATCGGTGAAGGGATTCATCGCGACCTTGAAGGACACGTCGCGTTGCGCGTTGACGATCGCGCGGCTCGAAAAGGAAACGGGAAATACGTACGCCGAAGCATTGCTCGACGAGCTTTCGCTATCGCGCGTTCAGGTCGACGAAGCGCTCGAGAAACTCGCGGCCTAAGCCTGATCGGCGCGCGGCTGTGACGGCGTATCGCACAGCCGCATTCTGAAGCCGACGACGCCCGGGTCTTCGGTCTTCGTCAACTCGAAGCCGCTGTTGCGCGCGAGCGCGATCATGCCGGCGTTCTCGCGCAACGCTTCGCCGATCATCCAGCGCGTGCCGCGATTTTTCGCGTAGTCGATGATGCGCGACAGCAGCAGCGACCCCAACCCTCTCCCCTTCATATCCGAGCGCGCGGCCACGGCGAATTCGGCGGTCTCGTTGTCGGGATCGGCGATCGCGCGCGCCACGCCGAGCGTCTCGCCCACCCCATCGCCATTGGCCCGCGTCACGATCAGCGCCATTTCGCGGTCGTAATCGATCTGCGTCATGCGCGCGAGCTGCGAATGATCGAAGCTGCGCACCGCACCGAAAAAACGCAGGCGCAAATCTTCGGCGGTATTCGCGGCGACGAACGCGGCGTGCGCGTCTTCATCCTCGGGACGAATCGGCCGCACAGTGACGCGCATGCCACGCCAGTCGAGCGTCTCTTCGAGGCAGCGCGGATACGGGACGATCGCAAGCGGCTTGCGATGCGCGCCCAGCGTGAGTTGCGGCTCGTGAACGGCAACCGAATCGCGCGTCACGCGCAGCGTGAGTTTCAGCGCGACGATTTCTTCGATATAGCAAACGAGCTGCGACAGCGATGTCAGCGCGTTGAGGAGCGCCTCGGCGGGCAATTCGCGCGAGCGCGGCGAGCGCATGACGAGATCGCGCGCCAGAATCGGATTGAGCGGCGGCAACGCGAACTCGTGAAGCGCGTCCGCGAGGCCGAGCGCGCCTTCGGCCCTGAACTCGAAGACCGGGCCAAAGACGCGATGGTTGAGCAGGCGCGCCTGAATCTCGACGGCGTCGCTCGTCAGTGAATCGGGCGGTCCTGGTTTCACCGTGATGCCGAAGCGGGCGAGCACGCGCGCCGCACGTTCGCCGTTCAGTTCGGCGATGCCGTTTGCGAGTGCGCCGCGGATCTCGGACTGCGCGGCATCGATGTCTTCCGGGATATCGACGGGCAGGCCATCGGGCGTTTGCATCAACAATTCGCGGCCTTGCCGAAAGTCGACGAGACGCGCGAAGCCGCGCGCGAGCCGATGGGGCGTCGTATGCACGGGTATGCCGTTCGCGTGCAGTTCGTCGCGCGTGGCCGCATCGGCGCAGCCGAAAAAGCACGCCAGCAATCCACGATACGCGTGACGACGCTCGGCAATCAGCATCTCCGCGACTTTTGCGACGGGCGCGCTGTGAGTCGGCGCATGCACGACGAATACCGTGCCGGTCTCGCGATGCGCCGCGAGCGCTTCGAGCGCGGCGCCGAAATCGGCTGGCGTGGCGTCGTCGCCGAGCAGCAGCGGATTGCCCGCGTGAGCGCGCGGCAGCGCTGCCGCGATGGCATCGCGTGCGGCCGCAGGCCATTGCGCGAGGTCATCGCCGGCGGCGCTGAACGCGTCCCGGGCGAGCGCCGCAACGCCGCGATCGCTCGTGATGACGGTCGCCACGTCGCTTGCCGCGACGCGGCCGATACCGAGGGTTTCGATTTCGTCGAGCAGATCGTCGAGCGAATCGACGCGAACCAGGCCGGCGCGACGGAAGGCGGCGCCATAGAGACGGTCGAACGGATCATCGCGACCGGTACGAAGCACGAGCACCGGCTTGTTCCGTGCGGCGGCGCGCGCCGCGGACATGAACTTGCGCGCCGATTTGAGGTTTTCGATGGCAAGCAGGATCGCGCGCGTGGATGCATCGCTGGCAAGGAAATCGAGGATGTCGCCGGAATCGACATCGGCTTCATCGCCGAGCGCGACGATGCGCGAAAAGCCGAGCCCGCGTGCACGCGCCCAGCCCAGCACGCCGTTCGTCAACGCATTCGAGCCGGAGACCCACGCGACGCCACCGGACTTCACGCTGCACGCGGGCGCGCCGAGACACGCGCCGATGGCGGGCGTCACCACGCCCAGACTCGCGGGTCCGACGACGCGCACGAGAAAAGGGCGGGCCGCCGCAAGCGCGCGAGCGGTCCATTGATCCGTGTCAGTGCCCGCCGATGACTCGCCGCGTTGCTTCGCTTCGCCGACGATCACCACCGCTTTCGTCCCGCGCCGGCCCAGACGCTCGACGAGGTCCGGCCATGTGCGCGGTTTTGTGCAGAGCACGGCGACATTCGGCGCATCGGGCAGCGCATCGATGTCGCGAAAGACCGTTTCGCCGCCCAGCGAATCGTACTTTGGGTTGACCGGCCAAAGCGGGCCTTTGAATCCTGCGCACGATGCATGCGCCCAGACCATCTCGCCGATGCTGCCCGCGCGCGACGAGGCACCCACGATTGCGATCGACTTCGGCGCGAACAGGATATCCAGATTGCGAACGGTCATGAAGTCTCCGGCACGGGCGGCGGTTGGGACAGCGCCTAGGATAGGCGATTTTGTTCCAGCGGTGATGACGGACGACGTTTCGCATCGGGTGGGGCGCGGGGACTTTATGCGCATAAAGTTCGCCTCGCACTGTCGTCCCCCAAGGTCTCCTGAATGCTCTCGACTTTATGCGCATAAACCTCGGCCGAATGGCCAACGATTGTCATTTGTTGATGATTAACACTGGAAAAATGATTACGCCAATGTAGAATTCAACGGACTTCAAAAATCGGAGCAGAACGTGGCGGCGGAAATCATAGCGATCACGCAGCAGAAGGGCGGCGTCGGCAAAAGCACGATTGCGATGCATCTCGGTGCGGCCTTTCACGAGAAGAAAAAGCGTGTGCTGGTCGTCGACGCAGATGGTCAGAACACACTCATTCACTGGTCGAGCGCCGGATCGGATGGCGAGAGCGGGATTCCATTTCCCGTCGTGAACCTCTCTGAAGCGGGAGGGCAGATCCATCGAGAGATCAAGAAGTTTGTCAACGACTACGACATCATCGTGGTCGATTGCCCGCCGTCGATCACGGAGAAGGTTTCCGGCGTCGTCCTGCTCGCGGCAAGCGTGGCCGTGATTCCGACGTCGTCGTCGCCGGCGGATTATTGGTCGAGCGTCGGTCTCGTCAAGCTCGTACAGCAAGCGCAGGTAATGAACGAAGATCTGCGCGCCGTTTTTCTCCTCAACAAGACCGAAGAGAAGCGCATGCTCACGCGCGAGCTCAAGGTCGCGCTCGAGGAACTCGGCTTTCCTCTGCTCAAGACCCAGATCCCCACGCGCGAGTGCTACAAGCAGGCGATGGCGCTCGGACAGACCGTACTTCAAATGAGCGATCGGGGATCGCGCCTCGCTGCCACGGAGATCCGCGCCGTGGCCGACGAGATCCTCGGCATGCTCCCCTGACTTTATGCGCATAAAGGACCCTGAATGAAACCGTCCCAGTTTGCAAAGGGCTTCAAGGCCCGCCCCGACTCGACGAGCAGCGAGAAGCGCACGGCACTCGACCGGCTCAATGCGATCGACGGCATCGTCGATATCCAGCACGTGGGACAAGCCGCGGCGAACGGCCGGTCCAGCGCGTTCGTCGCCGACGAACCCAGCGATGTCGCCACCGGGCCGGAGTCCGATGAATACCTGGCGTGGCGACGCGCGAATCGCTATACGGCGGGACAAGTGATCGAACTGTCATTGAAGTCGATCAAGCCGAGCCCGTTCAATCCACGCCATTTCTATCTCAAGACATCGATCGCGGAATTGGCCGTCAATCTCGCGAAGCAGGGACAGCAGCAGGCCATCCACGTCATCCCCGACTACGAGAATCCGGGGACGTTTTTTGTCAGCGATGGCGGTCGCCGCGTGCGGGCGCTGAAAGAGGCGAACAAGGAAACGGTGAAGGCGGTGGTAGTCGATTTGCCGATCGGCATTCAGAGCTACAAGCTGGGCTATGACCTGAACGTTCAGCGCGACTCACAGACCGTATTCGACAATGCAGTGGTCTGGCGGCGCTTCCTCGACGAGCAGCACTTTCAGAGCCAGCGCGAACTCGCGGATCATCTGGGCCTCGACGAATCGACGATCGCTGTGGCGCTGTCGATCGCAAAGCTGCCAGAGAACGTCATGCACGAGATGGTTGCGCGCCCGGACCGGTTCGGCTCGAACATGGCCTATCAGATAACCCGTTATCACACCGCGCGCGGCAGCGATGCCACACTGCGGCTCATCAACAAGATCGCGTCCGACGATCTGAGCACGCGCCAGGTCGCCGATATCGTCAAGGGGCGCGCAAGCGCGCAGGAAGCGCCGAAGACACCCAGCCGCCAGCGCTATGCGCAGCGTCTCGAGATCAAACTCGATGGCATAGCGGTTGGCGATCTGAAGTCTTACGGAGAGGATCGTCTCGAGTTGCGTCTGCGCGGCTTGTCCCGCGAAAAGCGCGATGAACTGCTGCATCAGATCGAACTGATGCTTAAGCCTGACGAGACCAAAAAGTAATGCGATGTGTGGCCGCCGAAGTCGTCCTTCGGTGGCCCTTCCAGGCGTGCGGCATCAACCGACGCGCGACTGATTCAACGTAAATGCCAGCAAGTCGCCGTCCGTGGGCTCGCCCCAGGTCTTGCGAGCAAGCCAGTCGAAAAAAGATGTCTCGGCGAGCTTCGAACCCAATCCGCGCTTGCGCCAGTCATCGCGCATGTGCGTTCCCAGTCCCGGCAACACATCTTCCTCGAACGACTGACGCGCGAGTTCCCGTTCTTCCTCACCTTGCTCGTCGTACAGCACGCGCGCTTCCTTGCGACGGTAAGCTGAAAATTCGCTGAGCAAACGGGCTTTGAGATCGTCGGCGGCGGCCGAGACGGTCGCCGGCGTACGGACGGCCGTGCCGCTCGCGGCCGGGGGCAACGCCTCGACCGGCGGCGCATAGCCTTTCTTGAGCGCATCCTTGAACAGCGCCGCTGCGCTGCGAACCGGCGGCAACGATGTGCTGCGCATACGCTGCTCCGTCATCTGCAAAGCGGCGCGAATACGATTTTCTTCGCTATCTGCGTACAGGGTCTGTGCGTCCTTGAGCGGAATGCCGATCTTCACCATCCGGTCGACGAGCGTGCTGTCGAACACATTCGGATGTTCATCGAGCGCGAGCATCGGCTGCTTGCGTTCGGTCACGCGAAACTGGATTTCCGCGACGCGCCGCCCCTCTCGATGCTCCACCAGTTCGACGAAAATGTTCGTCACCGCGTTCACCTCGGCGATAGCCGGACGCAGATAGTCGCGCTTGAAGTACTTGTACTCGCGCTTGGCCTCGTCGCCGGCTTCCGTGTCGGGTGTGCCGGACAAGATCGGACGCCACCATTCCCACGTCTCGCGCATCGTCAGATGGCTCGGGTTGGTCAGATAGCGGACGCAGATTTCGTAGAGCGCGAGGCCAGCGCTGCTGCGCAATTGACTTTGAAACTGCAGGCTCAGGCGCGCATACTGCACGGGATCCAGCAGCTTCTTCTTGATTTTGGGCGCAAAAGAAAATTCGACCCATACGCGGCGTGTCGTCGGGTCTTCGAGAATTTCGGCGTCGGCGATCAGGGTCGAAATGCCCCATTTGCGGCCGGGCTTCTGACTCGACGTGCCAGTGCTCCACTCGACCTGCACCGACACCATCCGACGCAAGTGCTCTTTAACCAGCGCGGTATCGTTCGAATCGAACGCGGAGTTCGCAACGATATCCGATAGCAGTGCGCGGTACGTGTCGCCGGAATCGTCAGCCTGCTGGGCAACCGCGAGCAGCACGTTGAACAGTTTTCTCGTGAGCAGCGTGATCTTGCCGCTCTTCGGCTGAATCGCAATGGCCTCGACCGCCTTGCGCAACTCCGCCGAACTCGGGCTGACTACGTCGGTTTTCTTTGCGCGCTTGGTGGCCAT